>NZ_JBWJVL010000001.1:0-1468597 GCF_056428965.1 Flavobacterium sp. GNP008
TAGAGCACATCACTTTTAATGATGGGGTCCTGGGTTCGAGCCCCAGTCGGGTCACAAATTTGTGATCAACACATACTTTTCTTGAAGCATTGACTCGATAGCTCAGTTGGTAGAGCACATCACTTTTAATGATGGGGTCCTGGGTTCGAGCCCCAGTCGGGTCACTAAAGGTCGAGTAATTTATTACTTGACCTTTTCTTTTTTAAGGCCACGTGGAGAAACGGTAGACTTGCCAGCTTGAGGGGCTGGTGCTCGCAAGGGCGTGTGGGTTCAAATCCCACCGTGGTCACAAAAATTGATTTTTTTCAACTTTAAAGTTATTAAACCCCAGTAAACTGAGGTTTTTTTCATATCTTATAATTACATATTATCTTTTACCAAAATAAATACCCTTAATCTTACCCCCCTTTATTATTATAAAAATTGTTTCATAAATTGTATCTAAAAAACCAATTTTTAAAATTTAGATAAAACTTTCTCTAAAATTGAGCAATAAATTCATAATTGATAAAATTATCAACTAAACTGGTATTTAACCAAGTATATTTAAATCAGAATCGTGTCTACCAGTGAAGCGGAAGATCCAATAATAAACTAATGTAAAATATCAAATATTGTTTACCTCAATTAGAGTAAATAGTTGGGACATTTTTATTTAATGTCATATCTTGTCGCTATGCATCCATATTATTGCATTTTAAAACAATTAATATGGACAAGACAAATCACAAAATTAGCAAAAAGCAATTCGAAAAACCGTTATATGCCTCATTAGATACCTTTATGAACGGAGGCATAATGGTAATCACTTCAAAACTATTCTATAGTTATTTTGCTCAAATTCCAAACATCTATAATGTAGACAAAGTCGACGGTAAAAAACTTAGATATGATGTAACTAAAGGCGTTTTTGGAAAAGTAATACATCAAATTTCACGTGAAGAATTCGATGCAGAAACACAATTAGATGAATTAACGATTCACAATTTTTTTTTGGAATCTGGCATTTTGATAAATATTTCAAATGAAACTACGATGCTTTATTTTACTGAACAAATCAGAAACGAAGCACTTCGGATTTTCGAAGAAGTCAAAAAATACCAGATTAAACGAAAAAAAACGACCGAAATTAGCTTAATCACAATGACAATCTCTGGATTGATAACCCAAGAAATTGCAATTAAAAAACCAAAAATCGACTTCACTCTGCATTACAATCAAGACTTTTTTACAATTCATAAAGGAATAGTAAAAAACATAAACAAATCAAATACAAATGGACTGTATCTTTTTCATGGGCAACCTGGAACAGGCAAAACTACTTACATCAAATATTTAATACATCAAATCCACAAAAAAGTAATTTTCCTTTCTACAAAAATGGCAGGAGAACTTGACAATGCGGCAATGACACCTTTTTTACTGCAAAACAGAAATGCGGTTATTGTAATTGAAGATGCTGAAGAGTTAATTACTTCTCGCGATGAGGTGCGAAACTCAAATCTCTCTATGCTGCTTAATCTAACTGATGGTTTATTAGGTGAAAGTTTAGGGATTCAAATCATAGCAACCTTTAATACAGATGTCAAAAATATTGACAAAGCACTTTTACGCAAAGGAAGACTTTCTACTATTTATGAATTCAAACCTCTTGCTCTTGATAGAACTAACACATTATTAAACAAATTGAAATATCAGATTGAAGTCACTCATGCATTACCCGTTGCCGATATTTTTAATTTTGATAATAATAATAATAATAATTATGAACCTAAACTGAGAAAAGCAGTTGGTTTTGGGAATTAAAAAAATAATAAAATGAAAATAGACAAAGAACTCGAAATAGGTTTCATCAGAGCCATTCAAAAACAGTCTAATGAAAGAACTGAAAATCAAAAAAAGCAATAGATCATCGGAATGAATTTATAGATAGTCAATTCAAATGGTCAACGGAACTTGATAAAAAATTAGTACTCATAAACAATAAACTTCGAGAAGAAGAAAAAAAGGTATACAATCAATATCGAAAAATTGAAGAACAATGCAAATTGATGGTTGTCAATAAAGAAATTGAAGATTTCAATATTGAAATAATGTCAGATTATTGGAATAACAAACATTATAAAAAATACGATCCGGAAGTTCACGGAAACCCTTTCTATAAAAACACATGGGATTCGTTCATTGATATGTCACATATGAAAGAAGAATACGAAACCAATTGTTCTAATACAGTTAGTCAAATGCATTTTATTCCTCAAGATTCACTCATTGCTAAAGCAAACCATTGTTATTCTTTTCATCATTTGTACGATCATACTGATTTGACTTGGTTTGACATTTACAATATTGATAAATTTTGGATGGAAATTAAGGTTGATTATCAGTTTTTTTCTAAAATAAAAATAATTTAAATGCAATCAAATAAAAATAGTGAAAGCGGACGGTTTCTTTTTTTGGATGACATTCGCCATCCACATGATGCTTATGAATACACACAACAAACTATGTTTTTACAAAAAAAATGGGAAATTGTAAAAAACTATAATGAGTTTATTCAATGGATTACCAAAAATGGATTACCTGATTTTATTTCTTTTGACCACGATTTGGCAGATATACAGTATACATTATCCCATTTATCTGCTGATGATGAAAAATTAAAAGAATGGCAAGACGCACAGCTGCATACTGAAAAAACAGGTTATGAATGTGCTAAATGGTTAGTTGATTATTGTTTAGATAATAATTTTGATTGCCCTAAATTCTATTGTCACTCTATGAACCCGGTAGGTAAGGATAAGATAAATGGTCTTTTGAATCAGTTCTCAGCTTACCGTTAACATATTGGAACAAATGAATTTCCAAATTATAGGGACATTAAAATATTTACCAAAAATTAGAGAAGACAAACAACGCGTCACCTCTTGACGTAATCTCCGTTTATTTTTGTTTGAAATTTAAAAACATCATATGACATTGTCCGAATTTACAACCCAATTTAATTTAAAAAATAATATTATCCTTTTGGAAGGAAAACGGAACGTTTTAGAATCGGATAAAGAAAAATTAATTCAATTAGGAAATCTTTTAGCAACGCATTTACCTTTGGTAACTTTCAGAAGTGGTAACGCCGATGGTGCCGATTTTTATTTCTCACAAGGTGTTTTGCAGGCAGCGCCAGAACGATTGCAAGTAATTACACCGTATGACAAGCATCGTGAAAAGCAAAATAATGCGTACGAAACCATTTCATTAGATCAAATCGATTTGGCAAACGAATCGGAAGTCATTTACCAATCGAAAAACAACAAAAAAACGAAATCGCTGATAGATAAATATGTTGGCGGTGCAAAAGATCGATTCTCTATCAAAGCAGCTTATATCATTCGGGATACAGTTAAAGTGACAGGGACAAATTCAGGTATTCCGCCTACCACTTTCGCATTCTTTTATGATGATTTAGACAATCCAAAAACGGGTGGAACTGGTCATACTATGGATATTTGCGACATTAACAATGTGCCTTACCTAACCCAATCCGATTGGGTTAAATGGATTTAAAAGACAGAATGAGGAAAACCGTAAAATGGAATGGATTACTAAGCCTATTTTTGGATATTCCTCTTTCACAAAAAATCAAATTATTCCAATTATGAAAAAGATTACGATTTAAATTAACGGAAGAACAGTATGCAAATAGGAGAAATCATTTACAAAAAGCACTAGCTATAAATGTGGAAAACGAGACTTTTTCAGGCTATGGATTGAACCTAAAATTTGTCGATGGAGGTTTAGCGTCCTGGCTTGAAGTCGAGAACAACCTCACCTTGGATCTAAGTGAGGTGAATTGGAAAATAGAATAGAATTATGGAAATAGATGCAATAAAAGAAGAAATAGAAAAACAGTATCAGCAATGGAAACTAGTTCCTGGAGATGTTGCCGATTTTACAACTGCCGAAATATATGAAAGTGCAGTACGATCAATAATAATTGACTACTGTGAAGGCAAAGGGTATCAGGTGGAGGGATTCCCTTTTCAGAAACGAATATTGGGAGAAAGCGACGATTACTATGATGAAGACTATTTTTGTTTCTGGAGGTATGTCAAATATCTGGATGTTCTTGCTACTACAAAAGAGGATGTTTTGGAGCTTTTATATTTTTACTCTTGTACTTTTTGGAAAGATTACGAAATAACGAAAGATGATTATAGAAAAGACCTAATAGAGTATATTAGAGTGAATATTTACGATGTAGAATTTTAAAAAAATGTTTTTCTTAAATTTTAAAAAAAGTAAAACCAAATAATTTAACAATATAAAAAAAAAGCACTCTCATTATTAATACATAAATGCCTAGTTGACTAAATTGGAAATTTTATTTCTACGATTGTTAAATTTAATTAAAACGCTTGATATAAAACCCATTTGAATTAATGTGTTTTTATAAATTCAAATTATTCTAAATTAGTTAGAATGTGCAAATTGAAGTCAATATTAATAAAATATAATTTTAAAAAATAAATCTAAGATGAACAAAGAATTTATTGAACTTATTTCAAATAACTATGATGATAAATATATTGAGTATTTGAAAGAATTAAAAGAAAAGCCAATTGTTAAAAAAATGGTTGAACTTCTGAAAGAACATGATTTAAATAAACGATTAAATAAATGGAATGATTTTGAAGTAAAATTAACTGAAATCAAGGATTTACATTCATTATGTAATCCATACTACATTGGTTACGGAAATCCAAATTCAGAAATTCTTTTTTTGGGAAAGGAAAAAGCTTTTAATATCAATAATGATCCTGATCTTTTTTTGCATGAAAGTATCAACAATAACAAACAATGGGAGTATCTAATTAAAAATAGTAATGTTGAT
The DNA here is from genome assembly GCF_056428965.1 of Flavobacterium sp. GNP008. Lineage (NCBI taxonomy): Bacteria > Pseudomonadati > Bacteroidota > Flavobacteriia > Flavobacteriales > Flavobacteriaceae > Flavobacterium > Flavobacterium sp. GNP008. The sequence continues at coordinate 4,892 of NZ_JBWJVL010000001.1, forward strand.
GATTTAGAATTTAGTCCCATTTATCCTCAACAATATTTTGAACGTAAAATTCTGAATTACAAAATAAAAAGAAACCATACATGGGGGATGTATTGTGATCTAGTCAAAGCGATAACTGCCAAATCAGAAATTACAACAAGTTCACAAATATTAGAAAATAATTTCTTCCACCATTGTTTTACTACAGAAGTGAATCATATACCTTCAAAATATAGCTCGCATATAAAATCTTCAGCTTTAAGACATGAATTACTTCAACATGCTTTTTATAAAAGTTTCAAATATGTAATAATTGGTGCTATTGGTTCAATTGATCTAACCCAGATTAAAAGTATTTTTGATATTGATGTAGAAAGTAAAAAAATACCAATAAGCGAGAAGAGTAGTAAAAGAGAAAGATTTATAGAAGTTTTTAAAAATGATTCTCAAAAAATAATCTTATGCAATCAATTAAGTGGGGCAGCAGGATGGACTTGTGATGAAATTTTGAAATTGATTGCTGAAATAAAAAATAATAATTAAACTTATTTACTATGCCAGAAATCAAAGACAAAAAACACGGAAAAGTAGCATTCTATTTTGATGGAAATGAAATTAAAGATAAAAAACATGGAACAACTCTATTTTATATCGATGGGAATGAAGTGCGTGAAAAGAGTAGGAATGGACATGTGAAATTTTATTTCGATAGTTTTGAAATCACCCGAGATAGTAAACATGGGAAAATACATTATCATGTTGAAAACAATGAAGTAAAAGATAAAAAACACGGCACTTTAATCTATTACATTGATGGGAGCGAAATTAAAGACAAAAAATACGGAAGTGTGAAATATTATATTGATGGTAATTTAACCAAAGACCAATTGATGGGACTTCTTTCAATTATCTAAAAACAGAAGGCAGTGAAAAAGATAAAATATAAAGAACTAGAAACCGAAGAGCGACATGATTTATTTAATAAAAGCAATTGGTAAAAACACTTGCAAATACGAAAAAGATTTAAATATTTGGGCTTTTGATAAAGAATCATTCATTGCAGGGTTTTATCACGGTTATTTATTGCACGACGTAACGCATTAATTTCAAATAGAAACTATGAACATCCTATTCCTCCACGGACTCGAAAGTAAATTAAGCGACGAAAAAAAAGTGATTCTTAACACCTATGGAACGGTTATCGCTCCTGATTTAGAATACAAATCAAACCCAAACGTAATTCAAAATTTATATGATGAATATAAAAATCAAGATATTAACGCCATAATTGGGAGTAGTATGGGAGGTTCTGTTGGATTTCATTTAGCAAATAGTTTGGGTATTTGCGCCTTGCTCTACAATCCTGCACTGCCTTACAGAAACAAGGTTGAACAAATAATTCTTTCATCTTTACCAACAAATCAATCTTTGTTAATGCGAATCGTTTTAGGTGGTCAGGATGATATTATTAAGGCAAAAGACAACTTAGCTTTTTTAGCTCATAATTGTAACCCTAAAACTGACTATACTATTTCAATAAAAAGTGATTTAGCTCATCAAATTCCGGTTGCTATTTTTGAAGAGGAAACAAAAGCATTTTTTAAGGCACTTTGTTATTAAGTAGTACTTTTATAAAAAATGAATTTAAAAAATTGCAATTTCAAGAACAACATCCGATGTCATTCTGGCGGTGCGGAGGGTGCTGATACTTATTTTGAAAAAATCAGTACCCTCTTTAACATTCAAACAATTGCTTACAGTTATCAAACCGCTTATCATACTAGTGTAAATAAATATGAATTAAGCGAAAAGTAATATATTGAAGGTGTCACCCATGTAAACACGGCCAACGAGACGTTAAAAAAATATCGATTAAAACCATATTTAAAACTCTATGCCCGTTGCTGGTTTCAGGTAAAAAATGCTGAACAACTATTTGCTATAAGTACTTTTATCCAAATTGAAAATAAACAATTCGTTAAAGGAGGCACAGGGGTTACTGTCCAAATGGCGATAGATAACCATAAGGAAGTCTTTCTATTTGAACAGGAGTTAAATCATTGGTTCTACTGGGATTATTCAAATAAAAAATTCAATTTATTGTCTGATATGCCTAAAATAACTGCCGCTTTTGCTGGTATAGGGTCTCGAAATATTAATGAAAAAGGGATCAAAGCCATTGACAGTTTATTTAGAAAAACATTTGAATAAATCATAATATCGAATCATGAAATCATCCGATTTCTTTTAAAATCACACCCAATGTCCAAAAAACAATTCATCAAACGACATCATTTAATTATCAATAAGTTGCGATCCAGTCCTTGCTCCTTTAAAGATTTACAAGATCATTTAGAAAAACATTCTTTAGATGAGGCTGAAAATTATATGATTTCAAAACGTACTTTTGAACGTGACGTAGAGGAAATTTGGGGAATTTATAAAATTATTATTAAATACCAACGTTCGCAAAACGTGTATCAAATCATAGAAGATGCAGATGGAGTAAAAAACGAACGCCTTTTTGAATCCTTTCAAATATTTAATGCTTTGAGCATTTCGGATTCTGTTACAAACCAAGTCATCATTGAAAAAAGAAAACCACTCGGAGCCGAACACATGCACGGTTTATTACACGCTATAAGAAACAAATTTGAAGTACAATTTACCCACGAGAAATTTTGGAAAGCGAATAATGAAAAGAAAAAACGTACTGTATATCCTTTAGCTTTAAAGGAAGCTAGAAACCGTTGGTATTTACTTACACAAGATTCTGAGGATGGCGTTTTTAAAACATTTGGTTTAGACAGAATTTCAGATTTAAATATGAATCGTAAAAAATTTGAATATCCTAATGACTTCAATCCGGAAGAAAAATTTCAGTATTCTTTTGGCATAATTACTGAGGGAAAAAAACCGGAAAAAATTAAGCTTTGGTTATCGCATGGTCAGGCCGATTATATAAAATCCTTACCATTACACTCTTCTCAAAAAATAGTTTCGGAAAACGAAAATGAATGCATTATCGAATTATTCATGAGTCCAACATACGATTTTATTATGGAATTGCTCTCCATTGGTCAGGAAGTACAAGTCCTAGAGCCAGAAAGTCTGAAAAATAAAATGATTGAAATGCTGGAAGCAACATTGAAACTATATAAAAACAAATAAATAAGCTACGTTTATTCTCTATTTAAAATTCAATAGAGTATTCTACTTAATTTTCTCAAATCATCTAAAATGGTTTGAAAATTGTCTGCCACGGTGGTCAGTTTTAATATCTGTTTGTTGTTGTTCTCAGGGGTTTAAATCAACATTTAGTAACCAACTAAAAAAAGTAGATTATAAACTTTGTCATTAAATAGCTAGTGCTAAAACTACTGCTCCAATTCTTTTATTAGCCTTATTAAAATATACATTGAGTAAAGCTGATACATTAACATCAATAAAAAAGCCAGTCAAAATGGACTGGCTCTTTTACCTTTTGTTTGATTTTTATTTCCAGCCACCGCCTAAATCCCTGTAGACGTGTACCACGGCATTCAGCTGCGCTTTTTTGGTTTCTATAAGCTCGAGTTTAGATTCCAGCGCGTCGCGTTGCGTCATCAAAACTTCAAAATAATCAGCTCTGGCAGATTTAAATAAATCACCTACAATATCTATAGACGTGTTAAGAGCATCTACTTGTTGTGATTTTAAATCATAACTCTTCTCCAAATTACCAATTCTAGAAAGTTGATTAGATACTTCCAAATACGCATTTAAAAGCGTACGCTGGTAATTATACATCGCCTGAAGTTGCCGTGAATTAGCGTTGTAAAACTCGGCTTTAATCGCGTTCCGATTGATTAGTGGTCCAGCAATATCACCCGCAAGCGAATAAAGTACTGATTCCGGAAACTTAAAGAAATAAGAAGGCTTAAATGCCTGTATTCCCAATGCTGCCGTAATATCAAGCGAAGGATAAAATTCTGCACGAGCCACTTTCACATCTAGCTTTGCCGCAGCCAATTCTAATTCCGCCTGTTTAATATCCGGACGGTTTGCTAATAATTGTGATGGAATTCCCGAATTGATTCCTGAAGGCAGCAAACTTAAAAAATCACTTTTATCCCTCGCTATTTCTTGCGGATAGCGTCCCAGCAAAAAATTAATCCTATTCTCCGTTTCTTTTATCTTCTGAAGAATATCAAATTCCATGCTTCTGGAAATTAATACCTCCGCTTTAAACTTTTGAACAGCTAATTCAGTAGTCCTAGCGGCTTGTTTCTGAACCCTGACAATTTCCAAGGCATTACTTTGCAAGTTGATATTCTGTTTTACAATTCCCAACTGGCTGTCGAGAGCGAGTAATTCGTAATACGAAGCTGCAACCTCAGCGATAAGGTTTGTAATCACAAAATTTTTCCCTTCTACCGTAGATAAATACCTGCTCACAGCCGCTTTCTTAGAATTGCGCAATTTCTTCCAGATGTCTACTTCCCATTTTGCATAAGCAGCCACGGTATAATCCTTTAGCGCATCTGGAACTTCAATGCCGGGAACAATTTCTGTAGCTGCATCACCAGCACCCTGACTGGTGTACCGTCCTACCTTTTCAACTCCGGAGCCAGCCCTTAAACCAACTGTTGGAAACAACGCCCCTTTTTTGATTCGGATTTCATTCTTTGCAATTTCAATTTCCTGCAAAGTAATCATCAGCTCCTGGTTATTTTGAAGCGCTGTATCAATCAAAGCTATCAGGTTTTTGTCCTTAAAGAAATTCCCCCATAGAATTGCAGCCGTATTCGTGGAATCCCGATTACTTCCGAAAGATTTCGGAATAGGGATATTTACATCCGATTTAGCGATTACTGGAGCTTTACAGCTTACCACCGCTAGGCAAATACCTAACGAGATAAAATATTTATGTAGCTTGATTTTATACATGATTATTATCAATTTCTTCCGTTAATGGATTTTCTTCTTCCTTTTTTACTAGCTTGTATTTTTCTGCGATTCTACCAAAAACGTAATACAATCCAGGAATAATAAATACACCACAAATTGTTCCGATTAGCATCCCTCCCACCGCAGCAGTACCAATAGTTCTGTTACCAATTTTACCTGGTCCAGAGGCAAACACCAAAGGAATTAAACCGGCAATAAAGGCAAATGAAGTCATCAAAATAGGGCGAAACCTAGCTTTAGAACCTTCCATCGCTGCTTCGAGCACTGATTTTCCTGCTGCATGCCTTTGAATAGCAAACTCGACAATCAAAACGGCATTTTTACCTAATAAACCAATAAGCATGACCATAGCTACCTGTGCATAGATATTATTTTCTAAGCCTGTTAGCTTTAATAAAAGGAATGCGCCAAAAATACCGGCTGGCAAAGAGAGAATGACCGATAATGGCAAAATAAAACTTTCATATTGTGCTGCTAAAACTAAGTACACAAAACCTAAACAAATCAAGAAGATCCAAATGGCTTGATTCCCTTGTGCTACTTCATCGGCAGAAATTCCCGCCCAGTCAATCCCATATCCTCTTGGCAGTTTTTTTTCTGCCACTTCCTGAATCGCTTTAATGGCTTCACCACTACTGTACCCGTCAGCTGCGGCTCCACTTATTTCAGCAGAAGTATACATATTGTGCCGTGTAATTTCCGACAATCCATATACTTTTTCCAGCTTCATGAAAGCCGAAAAAGGAACCATCTCATCTCGGTTATTCTTTACATACAATTTTAAAATATCTTCCGGCAAAGCTCTATATTCAGGAGCTGCCTGCACAATTACTTTGTAATTAAATCCGTACTTAATAAAGCTAATTTCATAATTACTCCCCACCAGTGTAGATAAAGTATTCATGGCATTATCAATGGATACGCCTTTTTGCTGTGCCAAATCATTATCAACTTTCATCATAAACTGCGGAAAACTGGCACTGTAAAAGCTAAATACTGAAGCTAGCTCAGGACGTTTATTTAACTCTTTAACGAATTCAGTATTTACTGTTTCCATTTTTTTATAATCCCCTGAACCCGCTTTATCAAGCAATCGAAGTTCAAACCCACCTGCAGCTCCATACCCCGGGACAGCAGGCGGCTGGAAAAATTCAATGTTAGCACCGGGAATGTTTTTAGCTTTTTCTTCTAATTCTGCCATAATCTCTTGTACTGCATTTTTCCTATCGCTCCAATCTTTAAGGTTTATCAAACAAGTTCCGGTGCTTGAACCAGTACCTTCTGTCAGAATTTCATAACCTGCCAAAGCCGAAACTGATTGGACACCTTCGACAGTTTCAGCGATTTTCTGAAGTTTTTCGGCAACACTATTGGTTCTTTCTAATGATGAACCAGGAGGAGTTTGAATAATCGCATAAAACATCCCTTGATCTTCATTTGGGATAAAACCAGAAGGTACGTTGCTACTTATTATCCATGTACCTACACAGAAACCTATGAGCACGATAAAAGTGATGGTTCTTCTATTTACAATATGACTCAACGCATTTTGGTACTTTCCAGCCGTAGTATTAAACGTAGTATTAAAACCATCTATAAATCTGTTTACCGGAGTTTTCTTTTTAGGCTTACCGTGATTGTTTTTCAACATCATAGCACATAGTGCTGGTGTAAGTGTTAACGCCACAATACCAGATAGAATAATTGCAGTTGCCATAGTGATGGAGAACTGACGATAGAATATCCCAACAGGGCCTGACATAAACGCAACTGGAATGAATACCGCAGCCATCAAAAAGGTAATGGCAATAATAGCACCCGCAATTTCATGCATCGCTTTTTTGGTCGCTTTTATGGCTGACAGATGCTCTTCTTCCATCTTGGCATGCACGGCTTCGATCACCACAATAGCATCATCGACAACAACACCGATCGCTAATACCAGTGCAAATAAAGTAATAAGGTTGAGCGAAATTCCAAAGAATTGCATGAAAACAAAAGTTCCAATAAGTGAAACGGGCACTGCAATTGCCGGTATAATAGTTGATCTCCAATCTCCTAAAAACAAAAACACAACCAATCCCACCAGAATAAAGGCTTCAACCAAAGTGTGAATTACTTTTTCGATAGAAGCATCCAGAAATTTAGAAACGTCATAACTAATTTCGTAATCCATTCCTTTAGGGAAAGAATTTTTCTTGATTTCGGCTAATTTTGCCTTTACCTCTTTAATAACCTGGCTAGCATTACTACCGTACGATTGCTTCAATACAATTGCAGCAGAAGGCTTACCATTCAGATTCGAGTAAATATCGTACATGGAACTTCCAAACTCAATACTAGCAACGTCTTTTAATCGTAAAATTTCACCGTCAGCGCTAGCTCGTAAGACAACATTTCCGTATTGCTCTTTTGTTGTAAATCGTCCAGAATATTTCAATACATATTCAAATGCCTGAGATCGTTTACCGGAACTCTCACCAGTTTTACCTGGCGATGCTTCCAAACTTTGATTGGCCAATGCTTCCATAACCTCATCTGTAGAGATTTTATAAGCCAACATTCTATCTGGTTTCAACCAAATTCTCATGGCATACTCACGCGTACCCAAAACATCAGCAAACCCTACTCCATTTACCCTTTTTAATTCGGAAAGGATGTTAATTTCGGCAAAGTTGTAAAGAAATTTTTGATCGGTATTATTATCCTTGCTATAAAGGTTTACATACATTAACATACTCGATTCTTCGCGTGTAATCTTTAAACCTTCTCTTACCACTAATGGCGGTAATTTATTAACCACCGAAGCAACCCGATTTTGAACATTTATTGCCGCTTGATTTGGGTCTGTACCTAAATTAAATATTACTTGTATGCTTGCTTCTCCATCATTACCCGCATCAGAAGTCATATATTTCATTCCTGGAACACCATTCAAGGCTCTTTCTAACGGAATAATTACTGATTTGATCATCAGTTCACCGTTAGCGCCAGGAAAATCGGCTGTTATATTGACTTTTGGTGGAGAAATTGAAGGGAATTGAGTCACTGGCAAATTTGTTAGAGCCAAGACACCTAAAAAGACTATTATTAGCGATATTACAATCGATAGAACTGGTCTTTCAATGAATTTATTAAACATCTATATATTTTTTAATGATTAAACCAAATTGGAATTACGAAGTTATTCCGCTTTTAATCGCAAATGAGCCAGAACCGTATTAGGTGCTAGATATTCATACTTGATTTTGTCCTCCTCTTTTACTTTCTGAACCCCTTCTAACACGATTTTATCATTCTCAGAAATACCACTGCTTACGACATACAAGTCGGGCATTTCACTATTTATAGTTATTTCCCTGGATCGCACTTTATTATTTTTATCGACCACAAAAACATATTTCTTATCTTGAATTTCATACGTTGCTTTCTGCGGAATAACAATGGCATTTCGAAGCGGAACCAATATCTGAACCTCCCCCGTTTCACCATTTCTTAAGAGTTTATCTCCATTAGGAAATTTTGCTCGGAAAGCTATATTCCCGGTTTCGTTATTGAATTCACTTTCAATAATTTCAACCTTTCCTCTGTATTTAAAGGGCTGATTGTTTGCTAGAATTAGCGTTACATTTGTTTCGGCACGATTTTTAAAATTGGTTTGATAATCGATATATTCCGGTTCCGAAACATTAAAGTAAGCAAACATCTGACTATTGTCAGAAAGGCTTGTCAGCAATTCACCTTCATCAATAAGACTTCCTAATTTCAACGGAATACGATCAATGGTACCGTCAAAAGGCGCTCTAATTTCGGTAAATGACAAATGGATTTTTGCTAGCGACACTTCGGCTTTTGCTTGTTCAAGTTTAGCTTGCGCCATCGCTTGCTCATTTTTTGAAACCACATTTTTATCCGCCAAGGTTTTGGCATTCAGTAATTCGATCTGTGCCGCTTTTTCTTCTGCTTTTGCTTTTTGCAATTCAGCTTCATAAATTCTTGGCATGATTCTAAACAACAGTTGACCTGCCTTCACAAACTGCCCTTCATCCACATAAATGTTTTGCAAATACCCTTTTTCTTGTGCTCGAATTTCAATATTTCGAACAGATTTGATCTGCGAAACATATTCCTTGGTATATGAAGTATCTATTTTTATTGGATTTGTAACTGTAAATTTTTCAGCTTCTTCTTTTTCTTCTTTTTTAGTTGTACAGCCTGTAAGGTACAACAAGGCAATTAAGCCCGTGATAACGAATATTCTTTTCATGATATAAAATGGAAATTAAGCGAATTGATGCTTGGAATTAAGAATTCCTTTAGACGTAAAAAGTCATCAATTTCCTGAAAAGTATTTGTATTCCGGTACCCAAAAATAAGGCACTATATTTTCGCGAGATAAGTAGGGATCACAACTTTGGAAATTGACGTGAAGTAATTATCAAATTCTTAAAACACTCTGAGTAATATAAATAGGATTTGATTGGCCACAAAATGGGGCGAAGATTTTAAAATTCTTGGTGTAATAATTTAAAACAGGCTGACAGGAGAACATCAAATACCAGCTTCTGGATAAGTCTATTTCATTAGTAAAAAAATTATCCGAAACCTTATCTTTAAGATTTTCACCGCTGAAACACTCCTCTTCTAATTCAAAATCAGCTGAAATAATTATACTACTACTATGATTGGTGTTATCAAATCTTATTTCTCCAATTTTCACACTGCTTGAAGTTAAAGCGCTGCTTATTCTGCTATCATGCGTTGCTGCATGAACATAATTTCCTCCACCTAGCAGATGGAAACACAAGTATAAGAAAAATACAACTACTTTCATTGGGCATCAAAAGTAATAAAAGTAAAGATTGAAATAAAAGAAATCAATTATGTTTAACAAAAAAAAAGGACGAAAACGTTTTTTATTATTCGCCAGTGTTATTTATTAAAAATAAATATGTTTAAACATTTTGTGAAATTTTAGCCTGTCATGCGCTAAAAGTTACTAAACCCTACACTTTACATTTCAACACCAATTCCAATTATTTATTTTAAATGAATCCATTAGATGTCATTATTTAAAATAGAAATCGCAAAAACATATGAATTAAAATACTGGAATTTCGCATCTTAAAAGCACTCCGCCGCTAAGATCCCTGCAATCTAATAAAATATTGAATTTCAAATTTTCAGAAGATATACATACTTGAAATGTTGATTTAAAATTCACAATAAAAAAACAACTACTGATTTTATGTACGTTAGCAGTTGAAACTCATTATTGCATTTCTTAAAAACAGACAAACTATTGATTTTACTTAGCGAAGTCAGCGCAACAAAAGAAAAAAATAGTATCTGCAATAATGGGATCCAAACTAAATTAGCAACACACGTATTATAATTGGCATCTTGTACAGTTGATTTTATATTGAGTAATTTTTAAATTCTCACTTCATAACAGGATTAAAAAAAAGTATATGCATTAAAAACTGCTACAATTAAAGTTTTTTTATAAGAAATAGTTAAACCTTTGTCATTAATTGACACTGAATTATACATATGAAATTTAATATTTGAAAATAAAAATATAACTTTCTGATAATCAAATTATAATAAATCATTAAATCTTAAAATAGCATTAGTTTATATGAATTATAAACAGTAATTTTGCACCCTATTTTAAAAATACATATGAATAAATTTGAACAATTAGGATTGAGTGAATCGTTACTGAAGGCGATTTTAGATCTAGGATTTGAAAATCCGACCGAAGTACAGGAGAAAGCGATTCCCCTATTATTGGAAAAAGATACAGATATGGTTGCGTTGGCTCAGACAGGGACAGGGAAAACGGCAGCTTTTGGATTTCCAGTTATTCAGAAAATTGATGCCAACAACAGAAACACACAAGCATTAATTTTATCTCCAACACGCGAACTTTGTTTGCAGATTACCAACGAAATTAAAAACTACTCTAAATACGAAAAAGGTATTAATGTGGTAGCAGTTTACGGTGGAGCTAGCATAACAGAACAAGCGAGAGACATAAAGAGAGGCGCACAAATTATTGTGGCAACTCCAGGAAGAATGCAAGACATGATTAATAGAGGTTTGGTAAACATTTCTCAAATCAACTATTGTATTCTTGACGAAGCTGACGAAATGTTGAACATGGGTTTCTACGAAGATATCGTAAACATCCTTTCTACTACGCCAGACGAAAAAAACACATGGTTGTTCTCCGCAACAATGCCTGCTGAAGTAGCACGTATTGGAAAACAATTTATGACTGATCCAATTGAAATTACAGTTGGTGCTAAAAATTCAGGATCTGCTACAGTATCTCACGAATTTTACCTTGTAAATGCACGTGACCGTTACGAAGCTTTGAAACGTTTAGCTGATGCTAATCCAGACATTTTTTCTGTAGTTTTTTGTCGTACTAAAAGAGATACGCAAGCTGTTGCCGAAAAATTAGTAGAAGACGGATACAGTGCTGCTGCATTGCACGGAGATTTATCTCAAGCGCAACGTGATGGTGTAATGAAATCTTTTAGAGGAAGACAAATCCAAATGCTGGTAGCGACTGACGTTGCTGCTCGTGGAATTGACGTTGATAGCATTACTCATGTTGTAAACTACCAATTACCTGACGAAATAGAAACGTACAATCACCGTTCTGGTCGTACTGGTCGTGCTGGTAAATTAGGAACTTCTATTGTAATTGTCACTAAAAGTGAATTGCGTAAAATTTCTTCAATTGAAAGAATCATCAAACAAAAATTCGAAGAAAAAACAATTCCTTCTGGAATCGAAATCTGCGAAATCCAATTGTTACACTTAGCTAATAAAATTAAAGACGTAGAAGTTGATCACGAAATTGACAACTATCTACCTGCAATAAACAGTGTACTTGAAGATTTATCAAAAGAAGAATTAATCAAGAAAATGGTATCGGTTGAATTCAATCGTTTTATCAATTACTACAAGAAAACAAGAGACCTTTCTAATCAAGCTTCAGGTTCTGAAAGACGGGAACGTGATGATAGAGATGGCGCTCCAAGAGAAAATAACAACGGCGGTGCAACAAGATATTTTGTGAACATAGGTTCTAGAGATAACTTTGATTGGATGTCATTGAAAGATTATTTGAAAGAAACATTAGACTTAGGTCGTGATGACGTTTTCAAAGTAGATGTAAAAGAAGGATTCTCTTTCTTTAACACTGATCCAGAACATACTGATAAAGTAATGGAAGTATTGAACAACGTACAATTAGAAGGACGTAGAATCAATGTTGAAATTTCTAAAAATGATGGTGGCGGAAGACGTGACCATAACGGAAGAAGCTCTGGTGGAAGTTTTGGTGGTGGAAGAAGTGCTGCTCCAAGAAGAGAAGGAAGTTTTGCTCCAAGAAAAGAAGGTTCAGGCGGATTTAGAAGCGACAGAGGTTCTGCTCCAAGAGAAGGTGGATTTGGCGGAAGAAGTTCGGCTCCTAGAGAAGGTGGTTTCGGCGGAAGAAGCTCAGCTCCAAGAGAAGGTGGTTTTTCTGATAGAGCTCCAAGAAACGAAGGTAGTTCTGATAGAGCTCCAAGACGTTCTGAAGGGTTTGGAGATGCACCAAGACCAAGAAGACCAAGAAAAGACTAACATTCATTGTTAATTTTCTTATAATTATATTGAAACTACAAAATATCTAATACACTTTTATTACTTTTAAAGTTTTAAATCAGTTTATGAAATATTTTGTAGTTTTCTTTTTTTTACTATTTTCTGCAACCGCATTTGCGCAAGTTAAAGAACCCTCCCAAAAAGTTAATGGTATCATCATTAGCAACACAACCAAAGAACCCATAACTAGCGTCAACATTATTAATATTAATAAAGTTAGAGGCGCAACTACTGATTCTAGAGGATATTTTGTAATAGATGTACAACTCAATGACACCTTACATGTAACGAGTCTGGGATTTCAATCGTTACGTATTCGAGTTACTAATGACTGGATCAAAAATAAAAGCACTAAAATACAGCTTACCGAAAAAGCCATAGCACTTGAAGAAGTAGTAATCCGTCCCTTTAACTTAACAGGCTATTTAGAAGTAGACACTAAAATCATACCCGTAAGAGAAAATTTCAGGTATAGCATTTCCGGATTAACTCAAGGATATGAGGCAGGTGAATATTCTCCTAATGCGTTTGGAAGAGTTCTTGGTTCCATCTTTAATCCCGCAGATGTACTTTATAATTTTTTTGGTAAAAATCCAAAAGAGCTCAAGAAACTGAAAGAAATGAAGAAAGATGACACGGTACGGAATCTTTTAGAATCTAAATTTGACAGAGAAACCATATCCGTGCTTTTGGGTGTAGATAAAAATGAGATTGCTGAAATTTTACAACGCTGCAACTACTCTGAATCTTTTATAAAAACAGCTAACGACTTACAAATTATGGATGCCATAAGTGGTTGCTATGAAGAATATAAGGTTTTAAAGAAAAAATAAAAAGCTATTGCTTTATGATTACTCTTTTCAACACATTAAAGCATTCCCCAATTCCTAAAAGCAGTTGGGGAATTTTAATTTTAAAGGTGTTAGCTTTGAATTCTAATGGGAATTAAATAAAAGAATAAATAAATAAATAAAAACTATGTCTACTATACCTTTCCAAACCATTAATTGGGATACAATCGAAAAAACGGAACACAACGGAGACACGGGGACCGCACATTGGCAAACGTTTCAAATTGGCGGACTTCGGATACGTAAAGTGATTTACTCTAATGGTTATTTAGCTGACCATTGGTGTCAAAAAGGACATATTGTGCATTGTCTTGAAGGAGCTTTCAGTAGCGAACTTGAAAGTGGGGAACAAATTCAATTATCAAAAGGAATGACTTATGTAGTGTCTGATAATTTGAGTTCACACCGCTCCCTTTCAACCCAAGGCACCGAATTATTAATCATTGATGGGGATTTTTTGATATAATATTTAAAACAAATCAAAAATATTTTTTACATTTACTACTATCAAAAACATACAACCAAAATTTAAATATCCATATCATGGCAAAAAGTCAAGACGCGAAGAAAACAGCTAAGAAAGAGCCTTTAAAAACGGCAAAAGAAAAGAAAGAAGAAAAAAGAGACAAAAAAAATAGTCCGAAAAGAGACTAAAAACTCGTACTTAGTATCTAAAGTATAGTGTTCAGTATTTTTGATACTGAACACTATTTTTTTTATCTTGAACAATAAATTTTACTTCACTGGTATATTAGCTAAAATCTCTAATACAAATTTCCAAAATTTTTGTGAAGAGGAAATACTAGCTCTTTCATCAGGCGAATGTGCGCCATGAATTGTTGGCCCAAAAGAAATCATATCCATTTCAGGGTAATTAGTTCCCAAAATACCACATTCTAGTCCTGCATGACACGCCACTACTTTTGGTTTTTCATTATTTTGTTTTTCGTATATCCCTACCAAAACATCTAAAATCTCTGAGTTTGAGTTTGGTGTCCATCCAAGATAAGAACCGGAAAATTCTACTTCACAACCCATTAATTCGAAAGCAGATCGCAAGGCATTTGCAAGATCAAATTTTGACGTTTCAACAGACGAACGCGTTAAACATTGTACCGAAAGCTTTCCTGCCCCTATACTTACTTTGGCAATATTATTTGAAGTCTCTACTAAGTCCTCCAAATCTGCACTCATCCTATACACACCATTATGTGCCGTATACATAGCTCTCACAAAGTAAAACTGAGCAATAGAAGGCATTACTTTAGCAGGTAGGGTTTCCGTTTTTTGAAAAACAACTTCCAAAGTAGGTTCCATTGTTTTAAACTCTGTCTTGATTTCGTTTACAATCTGTTGCATATCAAAAACAAAAGCTTCGTCGTACACTTGGGCGATAATTACTTTAGCTTCACTTTCACGCGGAATTGCATTACGCAAACTTCCTCCTTTTATTTCGGAGATTTGCAAACCAAAATTATCAAAACCATCAAATAATAATCGGTTCATGATTTTATTGGCATTGCCTAAACCTTTATGAATATCCATTCCTGAATGACCGCCTTTCAATCCTTTTACTGTAATCGTATACCCTACTGAACCTTCCGGAGTTTCGTCTTCATCATACTCTGCAGTTGCCGTCACATCAATTCCTCCTGCACAACCAATATCGATTTCATCATCTTCTTCCGTGTCTAAGTTCAAAAGAATTTGCCCTTGAAGAATTCCTCCTTTTAAATTCAAAGCACCCGTCATTCCCGTTTCTTCATCAATAGTAAACAAAGCTTCGATAGCAGGATGCGGAATATCAGTACTTTCTAAAACTGCCATAATTGCGGCAACTCCAAGCCCGTTATCCGCACCAAGAGTAGTACCTCTGGCACGAACCCAGTCACCATCGACATACATGTCAATCCCTTGGGTATCAAAATCAAAAATGGTATCTGAGTTTTTTTGATGCACCATATCCAAATGCCCTTGAAGAACAATCGGCTTTCGGTTTTCCATTCCAGCAGTAGCCGGTTTGCGGATAATTACGTTGCGAATTTCATCTTCAAAAGTTTCCAATCCAAGACTGTTCCCAAAATTTTTCATGAACTCAATCACACGCTCTTCTTTTTTGGAAGGACGAGGTACAGCATTCAAATCGGCAAACTTATTCCAAAGTGCTTTAGGTTCCAGATTTCTTATTTCTTGACTCATTTATTTTTATTTGAGGTTTACATTTACAAAGCTCAAAGTTACAAAGTTTAATTTCTTTATCGATACTAATTGATATTGTAATTATATTTACGACATCAAAATTCATCCTGTGAGAACAAAATATTTTCTTTCCTTTTTTCTATTGGCCCAAATAATAATTTTACAGATTCTGCCTTATTTCCCACAACAAGTAGAACACTTATACAGCAATGGGCTATATCCAATACTTTCTAAATTTTCAAGAACTCTTTTAGGGAGAATTCCTTTTTCTGTAGGGGATTGCCTTTATTTTATTATTATTTTTTTGATTATTAAATGGTTTTGGAACAAACGAAAAACATGGAGATCCGAATGGAAAACGTCTGTTTTATCCATTTTAAGTTGTATTTCCGTATTTTATTTTTTATTTCATTCGCTATGGGCTTTCAACTATTACCGCCAGCCACTTTTTGAAAAAATGGATATTCAAAAAGAATATTCGGATGCAGATTTATTGACTTTCACTCAAAAAATAATTAGTAAAACCAATGCAATTCAAACTCAAATCACAAAAAATGAGCGTTTAAAAGTAGTGTTCCCTTACTCGCAAGAACAGGCTTTCAAAATGAGTCTGAATGGATACAAAAACCTAGCTGCAGATTACCCTTATTTTTCATACTCCAAGTTGAGCACAAAGAAATCACTCCTCAGTTTACCTCTGACCTACATGGGTTTTGGAGGCTATTTGAATCCGTTTACCAATGAAGCCCAAGTCAATTATCTAGGACCGATGTATAGCTTCCCCATGACAACTAACCATGAAATGGCGCACCAAATAGGCTATGCCAGCGAAAGCGAATGCAATTTTATTGGATTTTTAGCTTCAATAAAAAATGACAATATCTACATTCAATATTCTGGATACAGTATGGCTTTGCGTTATTGTTTAGGAAATTGGCAGGCTCGGGACGAGACAATTTTCAAACAACTGCTACAAACCGTTCATCCCGGAATCTTGAAAAACTACAAGGAAAGTGAGGAATTCTGGAAGCAATACGATACGATTATCGACAAGGGTTTCCATGCTTTTTATGATCAATTTTTAAAAGTCAACCAACAAAAAGACGGTATAGAAGGCTATAGTAAATTCGTGAATTTAATGGTAAATTATTATAAGGAAAAAGATTTTTAATCCTAAAGTTTAAAAGTCAAAAGTCTTATAGTAAAATAACAATCTACTATAAAAACTTTCTACATTTGACTTTATAGTTTTTGCCAATTACACTTCATCACTCGTAAATGTCATGAAACTTTTCTTCTTGTAGGGCCTGATAATTAATCTTCCTTCTCGGTCAAATCGAATGTAGTTGTACACCCAATTCAAGAAAACGACGGCCTTATTTTTGAATCCTATCAGTGAAAATAAGTGGACAAACATCCAGACAAACCAGGCAAAAACACCACTGAAATGATACTTCGGCAAATCAACAACGGCTTTGTTCCTTCCTATAGTTGCCATCGAACCTTTGTCATTGTATTCGAAAGGGTCCATAGGTTGTTTTTTTATTAACTTAATTAAGTTTTCACCCAATAATTCTCCTTGCTGCATTGCGGGTTGCGCCATCATGGGATGTCCTTCTGGATAAATTTCAGTTTCCATCGATGCGATATCACCTACGGCAAAAATGTTATCGTATCCTATTACTTGATTGAATGCGTTTACCCGAATACGTTCTACTTTTTCAACCAGTGCTTTTGCATCCAATCCTGCAACAAGAGCACCTTGGACTCCTGCAGTCCAGATAACGGTAGCCGTTTCAAAAGTTAAATCGGAGTTTGTGGTTATGGTGCGTCCATCATAATTAGTGACACGGACGTTTTTCCAAATTTTCACGCCTAAATTAGTTAAAAAATTTTCTGCGGCTTGTGAAGATGCCTCGCTCATCGTATTTAGGATTCTATCCCCACTTTGAATGAGATTGATTTCCATTTTGGCAATATCAAGGTCAGGGTAATCTTTTTGCAGAATGGCTTTTTTCATTTCGGCTAAAGCCCCTGAAAGCTCTACTCCTGTTGGGCCACCACCTACAAGTACAAAATTAATCAGACTATTTTGTTCAACAACATCTGTGGTGAGAACTGCTTGTTCAAAATTTTCAAGGATAAGGCTTCTAATGTTCAGCGATTGCGGTATGGTTTTCATAGCCATACTATTTCGCTCAATCTCTTTATTTCCAAAATAATTGGTTTTAGAACCCGTAGCAATTACCAGATAATCATAACTTAATTCGCCTATTTCGGCAATTACTTTTTGGTTTTTGGTATCAATTTCCTGAACGTTAGTAAGCCGAAAATAGACATCATCATATTCCTGAATTACTTTACGGATGGGATAAGCTATAGAACCCGCCTCTAATCCTCCAGTAGCCACTTGGTATAACAAGGGTTGAAAAGTATGGTAATTGTGTTTGTCTAAAAGAACAACCTGAACTTTTTTATTTTTTAATTTTTTGGCCAATGCAATTCCTGCAAAACCACCGCCTATAATTACTATTCTGGGTAAAGTTGAATTTGGGATGTTCATTTTTTTGGAAATTTCAAAGTTGCAAACAATCAAAGATACAATGTTTTTAATTTTACATTTCATCAAATAGTATCGAAATTTTTGTTTTTTGGAATACATATTACCAGAACAAAAGGCGTAAATTAGCCCCGATGGCATTGGAAATCCTTTATTTTTTTTATTTTCTCAGAAAATAAAGATTGAAATGAACAGCGAGACGAGTCTTTTTGATGAATAGAAAATTTGTGCTACTAAAAAAGATCCTACCGTGTAACAAAAACCCGTATTGACTTACTAACGTATATATGAGTGATAATCTAGAACATTCTTTTGTAAAGCAGCTGCAGGAAAATCAGAATATAATCCACAAGATTTGTAGGTTGTATACTAATGGTGAAGATGCACACAAAGATTTGTTTCAGGAAATCACAATTCAGCTGTGGAAGGCTTTTCCAAAATTTAGAGGCGACAGTAAGTTTTCTACTTGGGCCTACCGCGTCGCTTTAAACACTGCTATTACTTTGTATCGAAAAACAAAACGATCCATAAATACTATCGAGTTTGAAGGACGACACCATTTCCTGAATGATGTAGAATATGACTATGAAGAGGAGGAACAATTAAAACTAATGTACAATGCAGTCTATCAGCTGAATGACATTGAAAAAGCATTAATATTTATGTATCTCGAAGATAAAGATTATCATGAAATATCAGAAACATTAGGAATTAGCGAAGTAAATGCCCGGGTTAAAATGAATAGAATAAAAGGGAAATTAAAAAAAATATTAAATCCATTAGGAATATGAAAGAGCTGGATTTATTAAAAAAAGACTGGCAGAAGAATGATAATTCTTTTGACCAAGTATCGGAAATTGAGATCTACAAAATGATCCATAAAAAATCATCTTCGATAGTAAAATGGATATTGATTATCAGCGTTTTAGAGGTTTTGTTTTGGACTTGCCTTAGTGTTTGTTTCAACTCAGATGAGTATTTGAAGAGAATAAATCATGTTGAATTAATTCCATATTTTGAAGTATTGACCTATTTTAATTATGCAGTAATATTGATTTTTATTTATTTGTTTTATAAAAATTACATTTTGATTTCGACCACCGCTGCCACCAAACAACTGATGCAAGATATCCTCAAAACCCGCAGAACGGTTCAATATTATGTTTGGTACAATTTAGCTATGCTAATTTTAAGTTTGATTATTGGATTTGTAATTGCATTTGCATATAATCCTGAAATGAATGCATTAAAGAGCCAAATTGACGCAAATACCAAAGTCATGGCTATTACAGTAGGTTTCTTAATTGTTACAAGTATCGTTTTTATAGGAGCATTCTGGTTGTTTTACAGAGTATTGTATGGAATTTTATTACGCCGTTTGTATGCCAATTACAAAGAACTAAAAAAAATAGATTTATAGTTTTGAATTCAACAGCATTGGATACATGAACTATTTATTGAATAGTATTGAAACCTAAGATCCTTTATTTAGGGAATCGTTGGTTATAATTTATGCACTATACTGAGAATTATTTTTCAAAAAACATTGATTCTAATTAAACGCTTTAGATTATACTGTTTAGACTAACAAACCTTACATATATATTGTTTGTGTTTTTGTAATGGTCTATATTTGCATTCTTAAAATATCAAACAATGATTAAGATTACTTTGCCCGACGGGTCAATTAGAGAATTTGCTCCAGAAGTAACTCCCATGGATGTTGCTAAAAGCATTAGTGAAGGATTTGCCAGAAATGTAATTTCGGCTTCTTTTAATGGTACAACTGTGGAAACAACAACTCCTTTGACGACGGACGGAAGTCTTACATTATACACCTGGAATGATGCCGATGGAAAGAAAGCATTCTGGCACTCTACTTCGCACGTCATGGCGCAAGTTCTTGAAGAAATGTATCCCGGAATAAAATTAACTCTTGGACCAGCGATTTCAAATGGATTTTATTACGATGTAGATTTTGAAGATCAAAAAATCACGGATGCTGACTTCAAGAAGATTGAAGATCGGGTTCTTGAAATTTCAAGAGAAAAACATGAATTTAAATTACGCCCAGTTTCTAAAGCAGCAGCTTTAGAATTATATAAAGACAACGTTTATAAAACCGAATTGATTTCGAATCTTGAGGATGGTACCATTACATTTTGTGATCATTCTACTTTCACTGATTTGTGTCGTGGTGGTCATATTCCAAATACTGGAATAATCAAAGCGATGAAAATCATGAGTGTAGCCGGTGCATACTGGCGTGGTGATGAAAAAAACAAACAACTGACCCGTGTTTACGGAACCTCATTTCCAAAACAAAAAGAGCTGACAGAATACCTTCTCTTACTAGAAGAGGCAAAGCGTCGTGATCATAGAAAATTAGGCAAAGAATTAGAATTATTTGCTTTTTCACAAAAAGTTGGTGCAGGTTTACCTTTATGGTTGCCAAAAGGAGCCGCTTTAAGAGATCGATTAGAACAGTTTTTGAAAAAAGCACAAAAAAAAGGCGGATATGAGCAAGTAATAACCCCACATATTGGTCAAAAAGAACTGTATGTAACTTCAGGACATTATGCGAAATACGGTGCAGATAGTTTTCAACCAATCACTACACCTGCAGAAGGAGAAGAGTTTTTGCTAAAACCGATGAACTGCCCTCATCACTGTGAAATTTATAATGTACGTCCTTGGTCGTACAAAGATTTACCAAAGCGTTATGCTGAATTTGGTACCGTATACCGATACGAACAAAGTGGAGAATTACACGGCTTAACTCGTGTAAGAGGTTTTACACAAGATGATGCACATATTTTTTGTACTCCAGAACAACTCGATGAAGAGTTTAAGAAAGTAATCGATTTGGTGTTGTATGTTTTTGGCTCATTAGGTTTTGAAAATTTTACCGCTCAAATATCTTTAAGAGACAAAGAAAATAGAGATAAATATATTGGTTCTGACGAAAATTGGGAAAAAGCAGAAAATGCAATTATAAATGCTGCTGCAGACAAAGGCTTGAACACCGTAGTTGAATATGGAGAAGCTGCTTTTTATGGTCCAAAATTGGATTTTATGGTAAAAGATGCTTTGGGAAGACAATGGCAATTAGGAACGATTCAAGTGGATTATAACCTACCGGAACGTTTTGACTTGACCTATAAAGGATCTGATAACGAATTACACAGACCTGTGATGATTCACCGTGCGCCTTTTGGATCCATGGAACGATTTATCGCTATTTTATTAGAGCATACTGCAGGAAATTTCCCGCTATGGTTGATGCCAGAACAAGCTATAATATTGTCTTTGAGCGAGAAATATGAAATATATGCGAAAAAAGTTTTAAATTTGCTAGAAAATCACGAAATTCGCGCCCTGGTAGACAATAGAAACGAGACAATCGGGAAGAAAATCAGAGATGCCGAAATGCAAAAAACACCGTTTATGTTGATTGTAGGTGAGGAAGAGGAGAAAAATGGTACAATCTCTATCCGTCGTCATGGACAAGAAGGAAAAGGAAATATCACCGTTACAATAGAAGAATTTGTTGCTATTGTAAATGAAGAAATCAACAAAACATTAAAAGTATTTACAGTTTAACTTAAATTATAAAGTCATAGCAATAAGAAGCAACAGAGGTTATCAACCTCGCGTAGAAAAAAAGGATGCACATAGAATAAATAATCTTATTCGTGGTGTACAAGAAGTAAGACTTGTAGGTGAGAATATTGAACCAGGAGTTTTTAAACTTTCGGAAGCTTTAAGATTAGCGGATCAATTCGAACTGGATTTAGTAGAGATATCTCCTAATGCGGAGCCTCCAGTTTGTAAAATAATGGATTACAAGAAATTTGTTTACGAGCAAAAGAAACGTGATAAAATCCTGAAAGCGAAATCTACACAAGTAGTCGTTAAAGAGATTCGTTTTGGGCCCCAAACAGATGAGCATGATTATGAGTTTAAAAGAAAGAATGCGGAAAAATTCTTAAAAGAAGGTGCAAAATTGAAAGCTTTTGTATTTTTTAAAGGACGTTCAATCATTTATAAAGATCAAGGTCAAATCTTATTATTGAGATTAGCCACAGATCTGGAAGAATTTGGTAAAGTAGAAGCAATGCCTGTTCTTGAAGGAAAGAGAATGATTATGTTCATTGCTCCTAAGAAAAAGAAATAAGTCTTAAAGTCAAAAGTCTTAAAGTAAGAAAGCCAGCTACTGACAATCATACTTTAGACATTCATACTTTAGACCAAAGATAAGTAAGTAAGAATAAATTAAAATACTAGGAAAAAATGCCTAAAATGAAAACCAAATCTAGCGCCAAGAAACGTTTTAAAGTTACTGGTTCTGGAAAGATTAAAAGAAAGCATGCTTTTAAAAGTCATATCTTGACTAAAAAATCTAAAAAACGTAAATTAGCATTGACACACTCTGCGCTAGTTCACAAAACAGATATGAAAAGCATCAAACAACAATTAAGAATTATTTAATTAAGGCTTAAAGTTGCAAAGTCAAAGGTCTTAAAAAACTTTCGAAATTCAACTTTGAATACTTTTGACTAAATAATCTTTAGGTTAAAACAATTTAAAATAACCTTGGAGTATGGCCATTAAGTGCTTTTGATTCAATTCAAGCCGCCTGCTACAAAAACACATCAAAATTATGCCAAGATCGGTAAATTCAGTTGCTAAAAGAGCAAGAAGAAAAAAAATAATGAAGCAAGCCAAAGGTTTCTTTGGTAGACGTAAAAACGTTTGGACAGTTGCTAAGAATGCGGTAGAGAAAGCAATGTGCTACGCTTACCGTGACAGAAAAGTGAATAAAAGAAATTTCCGTGCTTTATGGATCCAACGTATCAACGCTGGAGCTAGATTGGAAGGAATGTCTTATTCACAATTTATGGGTAAAGTAAAAGCTAACGGAATCGAATTGAACCGTAAAGTTCTTGCTGATTTAGCAATGAATCACCCAGAAGCTTTCAAAGCAGTACTTAATAAAGTAAAATAAACGTTTTTTATCAACTCAATTTACATTACTTACTTATATAGAAAACCTCAGTCGTAAGATTGGGGTTTTTTTGTGTCTAAAAATAAAAAATATAGCACTCAAAAACTTCCAATATATCAAATTAATTTCTGTAATTTCGAAAGATGGCTTCAAAAAAAACACATTTAATCTTTTGGTTTTTATTATCAACCACCTTCTTACTGCTTCAATCCTGTAAAAAAAGGGAGGAGAATACTATCATAAAAAAACACAGTACAGTTGAAATTGATAGACTTATTGAACTTGGACATCTACAATATGAAAATGGAAAATTTGATAGTTCCTACTATTATTTTAACCGAGCGAAATTCAACTCCGATTTAAAAAAAGATACCTCTCGAATTATTCATTCATTAGCATGGTTAGCCCAAATAGAAAGGGTTTTAGGAGATTATAGCAGCAGTGAAGCGACCGCTGTTGAAGCACTACCCTTTTTAGAAAATACTAAAAATTTCCCCAATGGCAGGTGGAATATATATAACGCTCTTGGAAATAATTATTTATATACTTCCGACTTTACAAATGCATTGTATTATTTCAATAAAGCATTAAATTTAAAAACAGACCAAATTGACAAAGCTAGTATTACAAACAATATTGCCTTAATACACATAGAAAAAGGCGACTATCAACAAGCTTTAAAAATTCTTTTACCTTTAATTAAAAAAAAAGAAGTAATAAATCATTCCCAAACATTTGCAAACATAATCGATAATATAGGTGAAGCGTATGATAAATCCGAAAATGCACTCGGACTTTACTATTTTAACAAAGGTTTAAAAATAAAGACACAAATTAAGGATCACTTTGGAATGATTTCAAGTTATTATCATTTATCAAATTTTTATAAAGAAAAAAATCCAGCTCTATCCGATACTTATGCTCATTTGGCATATGAAAAAGCAACTACGCTAAATAGTGTTGATGACCGTTTACAATGCTTGGAGTTACTGATAAAAAATA
This sequence comes from Flavobacterium sp. GNP008, assembly GCF_056428965.1. Classification (NCBI taxonomy): domain Bacteria; kingdom Pseudomonadati; phylum Bacteroidota; class Flavobacteriia; order Flavobacteriales; family Flavobacteriaceae; genus Flavobacterium; species Flavobacterium sp. GNP008. The sequence continues at coordinate 29,106 of NZ_JBWJVL010000001.1, forward strand.
CACCTGTAAACCAATCAAAAAAATTCTCTCTTCTCTATCTGCAAATCAATGATAGTATAAATAAAATACGACAAAAAGCAAAAAATCAATTTGCAAAAATCAGGTACGATTCCACAAAAGAAAAAGAGGAAAATTTAAAACTAAAAGCTCAAAAAATACTACAGGAAGAAAAAGAGCAAAATAGAAATTTACTGTTTTATGGTGTAGTTGGGACAATAATTTTAATAAGTCTTTTCATCTCTAATCTCCTTGTGGCAAAGAATAATAAAGAGAAAACAAAAGCAACTTACAATACGGAGATTCGAATTGCAAAAAGACTTCATGATGAATTAGCAAATGATATATACCAAAGTATCGCTTTTGCTGAAACAAAAGATTTATCAGAGAGCCAAAATAAAGAAATATTACTAACTAATCTGGATGGTATCTATTCCAGAACTCGAAATATCTCCAGAGAAAACAACACAATAGAAACGGGATCTTTATTTCTTTCTCACTTGAAAGAAATGATGTCTGGATTTAATACTGATATGGTCAATGTATTAACCATTGGTATCGACACTATAACTTGGTCAACTTTGGAAAATCATAAAAAAATTATTGTTTATCGCGTACTTCAAGAATTACTTGTAAATATGAAAAAGCATAGTAAATGCAGTTTAGTAGTGCTAACATTTAAAGAAAATAAAAATAAATTGCAAATCGATTACACTGATAATGGAATTGGAATAGGAAATAATGAATTAAATTCAAAGAATGGACTCCTAAATGTGGAAAACCGTATTCGTGCTATAAAAGGAACCATTACTTTTGATACGAAATCCAATACAGGATTTAAAATCCAATTTATTTTTCCAATATAACACAAATGCTTATGTTTCATAAAGTTTTAGTTGCCGAAGATCTAGACAGTATCAGTATTGCCGTTGTCCAAGCGCTGGAAGACCTTTCTATTACAGAGATTCACCATTCTAAATATTGTGATGATGCTTTTTTGAAAATTAAAAAAGCTCTGTATGATGGGGTTCCGTATGACTTACTAATCAGCGATCTGTCATTTAAAAAAGACCATCGTGAGAATAGACTAAATTCTGGTGAAGAACTTATTGAAGCTGCAAGAAAAGTACAACCAGAGATCAAGATAATTGTATTTTCTATTGAAGACAAATCTTTTAGAGTAAAATCACTCTTCAATAATTTAGGAATAAACGCCTACATATCTAAAGGCAGAGACAGTATTCCAGAACTCAAAAAAGCCATTGATCATGTTTACAACAATGAAGAAATCAAATTAACTTCCGAAATCAATCATGCCATGAAAGACAAATCGCTCATAGAAATTGAAGCCTATGATATTGCGCTTTTAAAGTCCTTATCTAAAGGATTCACTCTGGACGAGATTTCATTTGAATTTAAAGATTCCAGAATCATTCCTAATGGGAGCAGCAGTTTAGAAAAACGCATTAATAAACTAAAAGTATACTTCAAAGCTACGAATAATGTGCATCTTATAGCCATTACTAAAGACCTCGGATTAGTCTAATTCTTCCATTACTTTAAAAGATAAAAATACTAAACCAAAATTTTAATTCTTGTAGTTTTTCACTATTTCGTTTTAACCAATATTTGACTTTTTAATTGAAACCCCTAATCTTTCTTAAATTATATTTAAAATAAAAGATGCTTTTACGGTTTCCCGTAAAGATATCATTCTTAAAGAAGTTAGGTTTGTATTCAATAACTTTAAGAGTATAAAAAATGGCAAATTTCACTAGAGAAGACTTAGCATTTACAGGATATTCACAAACAATTGATTTAGTCAACAATCCAGATAATATTGAAATTCTGGACCAATTGTATGTTGATAAAACAGAAGAATTTGAGGTAATCCATTTCTGTAATGAGTTCCTAAAAAAATATAAAGTTCCCAAAACAAAAGCAAGTTTTCAAAAAGTGGAAGGGTTTTTACAGCATTCCTCATTAGAGAATGAAGTATACAGAGCCCAATTATTAGACTGGATTGCCAGTAATTGGATAAAAATTTAAAAAAATCAAAACGTTCAACTAATTTAAACCTATCTATTATAATATTTATGCATAATGAATAGATTTCCATCCAATTTTGCCTTCTGTTTTTTAATTACTCTTTTTCATGTTCTCCATTTAAATTGTTAATTGGATATTTCAAAATTACAGCCAATCTCTTTAAAGAAATACACTTATACAATTAAAAATTTAATAAATAAAAGTTCAGAATCCAATTGAAAAATATTGAATACAGTTTTGAATACATATACTTACACAATGAGAATAACTGTTTTATTAGGCGTAGTATTCTTGATCATACTTTTCGCATACCCAACAAAACTTAAATATAAAAACAATCCAATAAACAAAGAAAATACTATTTTTATAACTCTTCAAAATAATAAAAAATTTGATTCACAAGAAGATCTAATTAAAGCATCCCGAAAATTTAATCCCAAAAAAAACATTAAAAACTCTTCTGATGCTTTCAAAAATAAAAATCCAATAACACGATCTTCAAGAAATAAGAAGGGAAAAATTATGTATTCTAAAAATCGTACTATACTATCTGGAACCAAACTAAAATAAATTTTTGCTTCCTTCTAAGAATAAAAAGCCAATACCTTTTGTAGTAGAATAGTTTTATACCATTAAAAAAACGAGCAATGAAATTCGTACTTCCTTTAAAATTTAATCTATTATTTTCTACACATATAGCCGTTATTACAATAGGTGTAATCTGTATTATTTATTTAGTTTATTATTTATGTAAAAAATAAATAGTACTATTGTATAGTTAATTTACTTATAAGAAGTGTGATTTTTTTGACCTTTACATCTTGCAATATTTACCAACTTGAATAAATTGAAATTTTTTTATTTGCTCTTATTCCTATTTATTCCACTCTGCATTTTTGCCCAAATCAGGCTTCTTTCCTGGAATATTGAAAACATGGGGAATTCTAAAACCAAAGAAACAATAAACTATATCGCCAACACGCTTGATAGGTATGATATTATTGCTATTCAAGAGGTTGTAGCGGGTCGTGGCGGTACTCAAGCTGTAGCTAGATTAGCCGCGGAACTCAATCGTAAAGGAACGAAATGGGATTATGCTATTAGTAGCCCAACCAGCGGAAACGTCTATAAAACGGAACGATATGCCTATCTTTGGAAGACGAGTAAAATAAAAAAGATTGGAAAGGCATGGCTTGAAAAAAAATACCACTTAGAGATAGAACGGGAACCGTATTTTTGCACATTTCAATATGATAACAAACAGTTTACAGCAGTAAATTTTCATGCTATTACAAAAAAAAGACAACCCGAAACCGAAATTAAATATTTTAAGTTTTTACCCGATGAATATCCAACTCTAAACTTAATTTTTGCAGGGGATTTTAATTGTCCTCAATCGCACACCGTTTTTAATCCTTTGAAAAAAATGGGGTTTCAGTCCATTTTAGTTAATCAAAAAACCTCACTGAAAAAAGAATGTAAAACTGATGACTGCCTTGCCTCAGAATTTGACAATATATATTACAAATCTTCAAAAGTCAGAACCCTCAATTCTGGAATAATTCTTTTTTACAAAAATTTCAGTTCGTTAAAAAGGGCTAGAACCGTATCTGATCATGTTCCCATTTGGTTCGAATTTTTTTTAAATTAATGCGTTTAAAAGTATCGATTTAAAAGAAATAAAGATTTAATTAAAAACTTCAAATTTATTGCCATCAAAACTGGCAAAAACCATCGAAGGATGAGAATCCTGATGAAAAATATTCCCCTGAAAATCAATGGATATTGCACCTGCAAAGCCATCATACTGTTTTAATTCGGTAAAGGTTTTGCTAAAAGCCTCTTTAAGAGTAAATCCATCAGTAACCCGAGTTACTATTTTTGCTGCCGTAGCATTACTCACAATATCTTCTCCAACTCCGGTTAAACTTACACCACAAAATGCATTGGCATAATTACCGGCTACAGTAGCTGAATCAGAAATACGACCAGGAATTTCGAATCCCTTTCCCCCAGTTGAAGTTGCTGCTGCAATTTTTCCGCTATGGTCTAAAGCAACACAACCAACAGTTCCTATCCCTACTGATTTCAATTTTGCTGTATATTCATCTCTGCGTTGTTTAATTTCAGTTGAAAAAGATTCAAAACCATGTTCTCGTGCAAAATTAGTTGCTCCGTTTCCACCCAATACTCTATCGTCATATTGCATCAATAAGTGCGCAACCTGAACTGGATTTTTAACCTCTTCAATATTGATGACTCCGCTCATTTTCTGACTTTCGCCATCCATAACAGCAGCACTCATCCTAATTTTTCCGTCACTTTGTATTTGGGAACCAATTCCCGCATTAAACAATTCATCATCTTCCAAAAGAGAAACAGCATAGACAACAGTTTCTAAAGCCGAGTGCGTTTTTAAAAATTCATAGGAGTCTTTCACAATTCGTTCTAAAGCGTTTTGTTTGTGAGCTTTTGTTTCATTGCTGGTGGATGATTCTGAGAAAAAACCACCATGTATAATTAGTTTCATAATCGATCAAAGCATTTTAATTTATACCACAGTTCTACAAATAATGAGAAGATTCAATCCGCATTTTATGCGTTTCAAGATTATAAGTGTCAAATTTACTCATGACATGAGTTACCAAATGGGAGATGGAGATGGGTTGCCCTAATTCTACTTTTGTCAAATTTGTATCTTTTATTTCACGACCATCAACCAAAATAACTAAGCCAGAGCCTATCGCTTCCATTTCATTATTATTGGTAATCAACAAGCCTGTATCTTCTCCAAGCCCTATTCCCAATACTCTGGGATTCCCTACAACTGCTTGAAAAAGTCTTCCAATTCTGCCACGTTGTACAAAATGAGTATCGATAATAACGCCATCTATTAATCCCAATCCGCTCGAAATTTTCACTTCGCCTTTCAATAAAGCTTCAGAACTACTTCCTTGATAAATCATATTATTAGAGGCGGCGGCGGCTCCAGCAGAAGTACCTGCATAAATAAATTCTTCATTATGGTATTTATCCAATAAAATATCATGAAACAAAGTTCCTCCTAAAATAGAGGTCAATCGCAATTGATCGCCCCCAGTAAACATAACAATATCCGCTGCTTTTAATCTGGTCAATACTTCTTCCTCTGCTGCTTGCTCTCTTCTTTCAATATGTAAAATAGCTACGTTTTTAGCATTCAAATGTTCAAAAGCCTTAACATATTCAGGACCTATTTCTCTTGGAATAACAGAGGCCGTTGTAATGACCTCTATGCGTGATTTCTCTTTGTGTTTAGATTCATTTAGTATCCTTCTTAAAATCCCTGTTTCAAAAAAATTTAAATTGCTAGTAGCATTCTTGTCCAAATTAGTTTCACTAAAACTCCCTTTATCTACTGCACCACCTATAATTATTAGTTTTCCTAGTATATTCATCTGGCAAAAATAACCAAAAAGATAAAAAGATACTTTGAACTTGTATTTTTTTTTCAATAATTGCACACAAACCATGTTCATTAATTTTAAAAGAATAAATTTTGATTCCTATTCTAAAAACTTTACTTTAGTTCCATTGTATCTTATTTTAGATTGAATTATTTGATTTTAATTTAATTTTTTATCCCGATCAATATTGGCTAAAAATAAAATTAAGCCTTAGTATTAAACTATTTTTTACACAAAAAATAATCTTCTAATTTTTATGAAAATAATTAAAATACAAGCCCTGCGTGGTCCAAATATCTGGAGTATTCAAAGAAAGAAATTAATCCAAATGCGTTTGGATTTAGAAGAAATGGAACAATTTCCTACTAACAAAATAGACGGATTTAGAATGCGTATTGAAGCTATGTTCCCTTCCATGATTGAACACCGTTGTTCTGAAGGCTGTCGTGGTGGATTTTTTTCCAGAGTAGAACGCGGAACCTGGATGGGTCATGTTATTGAACATATTGCACTGGAAATTCAATCTCTTGCTGGAATGGAAACTGGTTTTGGGAGAACCCGAGAAACTAAAACTCCTGGTACTTATAATGTCGTTTTCAGCTATACTGAAGAAAATGTTGGGCTTTTTGCAGCAGAATCCTCAGTTGCTATCGCCGAAGCATTAATTGCCGGAACAGAATATAATGTGGAAGCCGACTTGCAGAAAATGCGTGAAATACGTGAACGCGTTCGCCTTGGTCCAAGCACAGGAAGTATAGTAGAAGAAGCTGTTTCAAGAGATATTCCTTGGATACGACTCGGTACAAATTCTTTAGTTCAACTTGGATATGGTGTTAATCAAATGCGCTTTCAAGCTACAATTACCTGTAAGACCAGCAGTATTGCCGTAGATATTGCCTGTAACAAAGAACAAACCAAAAAAATGTTGGAGATGGCCTCCATCCCTGTGGCTAGCGGAAGCATTTGTGTTGATGAAGATAGTCTAACGGAAGTAATAAAAAAAATTGGATATCCTATTGTGTTAAAACCTTTGGGAGGTAATCACGGGAAAGGCGCTTCCATTAATGTCACCAATTGGGAAGATGCCGTTTCCGGCTTAGCTTTTGCACAGGAATATGGCAAACGTGTTATCGTAGAGAAATTCATAACCGGTTTCGATTTCAGAATTTTGGTCATCGATAATAAATTAGTTGCTGCCGCAAAAAGAGTTCCTGCTCACGTAATAGGAAACGGAACGGACAATATTCAGCAATTAATTGATACTACCAACTTAGATCCAAGAAGAGGTTACGGGCATGAAAATGTGCTCACTCAAATAGATGTGGACCGAGACACCGAAGATTTATTGGAAAAACTAAATTATACATTGCAAAGTATTCCTAGAACCGGAGAAATTGTGTTTTTGAAATCTACAGCCAATTTAAGTACCGGTGGAACTTCTGTAGATGTTACCGATATGATGCACCCAGAAAATATTTTCCTTGCTGAAAGAATTTCAAGAGTAATTGGACTCGATGTTTGCGGTGTTGACATTATGGCCGAGAATTTAACACAACCGTTAAAAGAAAATGGTGGAGTAATTCTGGAAGTCAACGCAGCTCCCGGTTTTAGAATGCATCTGGCCCCTTCAGAAGGCTTACCTAGAAACGTTGCTGCGCCAGTAATTGACATGTTATATCCTCCGGGGAAATCGTGTCGTATTCCAATAATTGCTGTAACTGGGACTAATGGTAAAACCACCACTACCCGATTATTGGCACATATTGTGAAAAATAATGGTTTCAAGGTGGGATTCACCACATCTGATGGGATTTATATTCAAAATCATATGATGGAAAAAGGAGATACAACCGGACCTCTGAGCGCAGAATATATTTTGAGAGACCCAACAGTAGAATTTGCAGTTTTAGAAACTGCCAGAGGTGGAATTCTTCGTTCCGGCTTGGGTTTTAGCCGTTGCGATATTGGAATTATCACTAATATTCAGGAAGATCATTTGGGATTAAGTGATATTCATACTTTAGACGATCTGGCTAGAGTTAAAGCTACTGTGGTCAAAAGTATTAAGAAAAATGGGTGGGCTGTTTTGAACGGTGATGATGAACACTGTGTAAAACTCGGTCAAGATCTAAATTGTAATGTTGCCTATTTTAGTTTAAACGAAGATAGCGAATTTATCAAAAAGCTTAGTGCGGAAGGGAAAACCGTTGCAGTCTATGAAAATGGATATATAACTATCAAAAAAGGAGAATGGAAAATCCGAATCGAACGCGCCACTCACGTTCCTTTAACTATGGGCGGTAAAGCAAAATTTATGATTGCTAATGTACTTGCGGCAACTCTAGCGAGTTACTTATGGGGATTCAAAACAGAAGATATCAGCTTGTCGTTACAAACTTTTATCCCAAGTGCAGCACAAACTCCAGGTCGTATGAATATTTTTGAGTTCAAAAAATTCAAAGTACTTATTGACTTTGCTCATAATGCATCCGGTTATAAGGGAGTTGAGGAATACCTTCAAAGTGTTGATGCTACCAAAAAAATTGGTATAATTGCTGGTGTAGGTGACAGACGTGATGAAGACATAAGAGAATGTGCCAATATTGCAGCGCGAATGTTTGATCATATTATCATCAGACAAGAAAAATACCTGAGAGGAAGAACCGAAGACGAAATCATTAATTTAATACTTGATGGTATTAATAGTTCCGGCAAAACAGTAACCTATGAAATTATCCCTAAAGAAACTGAGGCGATAAAACACGCCATAAATTGTGCCGAAGAAGGCAGCTTCATTACTGCATTAAGCGACGTAGTAACCAATGCAATTGATATCGTACAGGAATATTTAGATAAAGAAAACGAACACGGAATCGTGTAATTTTTCCAGAAGCTAATCCTGTGTCCGTTATATCTTTCTCTGCCTAAAAAGGCAAAGAAAGGATGTCACTGCCATCAGGGCTAAAAACACAAAAGCCTATCGATTACGATTGGCTTTTGTGTTATACTACGTTTTTAACTTTTTCTTTCTCGCAGCAGGAAAAAGTACATTATTTAAAATCAAGCGATAACCAGGCGAATTAGGATGCAAATCCAAAACCGTGGGCGGATCTCCCACTTGATGCTGAAAATCCTCCGGATCATGACCCCCATAAAAAGTGAACATTCCCTTTCCTTTTTGACCATGAATGTAACGTGCTTCTCCATTTAGTTCACAAGCTCCAATAATTAGTACATTTGATTTTATTAAAGCGGAATCAAATGCTGTGGTTTGCCCCATGAAACCTTTTACCAGTTGCGTGTGATTTTGGCTTAACATGCTTGGAATTGGATCCCATTTTGCCGAAAATTCCATTAAAGTAAAATAATCTTTCTCCATTGAGATTCTTCTTTTCGAAGTCATATCAATATCCGAAAATTCATATTGTTCCGGTTTTCGCTCCAAAGTAAAATTTTTAAAAGCAAACGAATTATTGAAATTCATCTTCGATTGATAATTTCCTTCACTGGCATCGCCATCAAACATGGCCTCACAAATATCGAGTCCATCGGCTGCTAAAGCGATATCAAAACTATCTGTTGCAGAGCACATCGCAAACATAAATCCACCTCCAATTACAAAATCTCTTATTTTTTTTGCGACAGCTCCTTTCTCCTGAGAAACTTTAACATATCCTAATCTGGTTGCCTGTATTTCTGCCTCTTTCTTTTGCTCGATGTACCAAGGCGTATTTTTATAAGCCCCATAAAACTTCCCATATTGCCCCGTAAAATCTTCATGATGCAAGTGCACCCAATCGTATAGCAGCAGTTGATCGCTTAGGACTTCCTCATCATAAATTGGGGTAAAAGGAATTTCAGCATACGTTAAAACTAAAGTCACAGCATCATCCCACGGTTGTTTTCCTTGGGGAGTATACACTGCAATTTTAGGTGCTTTTTCCAGTACCACTGTTTCCATATTCTGAGAGGGACTTGCGATTTCATTTAAGATTATCAATTGCTCACCATCAGTAATAACTTCAAAACTAACCCCTCTAATCTGACATTCTTTTCTTATTTCATTAGCATCAGGTAATAAAAATGAGCCACCACGATAATTGAGTAACCAGCTTGCTTTGTAATTATTTTCTAAACACCAAAAAGTAATTCCATAAGCTTTAAGATGATTTTCCTGTGTAGTTTCATCCATTGGAACCAAAATAAAAGAAGCCTTTGTTGAGATTGATAGTAGACAGATAAATAGACACAAGAATTTTTTAATCATATTTTAGTACTTTATATAACTCAAAGATAGAAACTAAGCGGTTCAAACGAGTATAATTTAACTTTTAAATGAAGTACCAAAACCTTCTGCCTAATTAAATCACGTAAAAATACCTATACTCAAAGTGTTCCCTTTGTATAAATTTGTATTTATGACTTACTTAAACAAAATGAAAAACTTAACAATGAATTCCAACGAAAGCAATGATCCTTTTAACCTCATAAGTCTATTAAAAAAAGTCGGACTGTGTATATTAGTAGTGCTCATCCTCACCTTTTACATACTTTGTTATCAACTACTGATCTCGTAGCCTAAAAAAATACCTTAATTTAAAAACCATTATACGCTATTTTTTGAAAAAATTTACATCAATTAAAACTAATATTGAATTAAAAAACAGACCGAATATCAACTTTACAACATTCAAAAAAAACGGGAAGAGTCTTGATATTAATTTCACACGATTCCATTACAATATATGAGGGTCCTGAATTCTATTAAAATCATTTAATGTATTAAATATCTACTTTAAAACATCAAAATTTTAAAGACATAAAATACAATTTGAAACAAAATAATCCAATAAAAAATAGTTTAAATTAAATAACAAAAAGGTATAAAGGCTTTAAAGTACTTAAAAATTGGAATAAATCTGCTCCATCTTCACGATAAGCAATAACTAAACCTCAAGTGTCATGATTTCATTTTGAACAGCGTAAACTACTAAACCGGCAATATTCCTAGATTCTGTTTTCAATAGCAAATTATTTCGGTGTCCTTCCACTGTTCTTGGACTAATAAAAAGTTCCTCTGCAATTTCAACCGTACTTTTCTGAGAACAAATAAGTTTAAGTACTTCCGTCTCTCGGACAGTGAGAAAGTTATTATCAAAAATGCTTTTTGTTTTTTTAAGAGTCAACACATCAGCCTGAATAATTTTCATTACATGATCACTATAATAAAATCCTTTAAGTGCAACTTCCTTTATAGTTGTCAGTAATTCTTGAGGTGTGGCGTTCTTTATTAAATATGAAACGGCACCTACATCAATCATATTGGCAACAAAAGACTTAGAGTCATAACTGGTAAGCGCAATGATTTTTATTGAAGGATATTGACTGTGAATAATTTTAGTTGCTTCTACACCATTAATTCCTGGCATTTTTAAATCCATGATAATGATATCTGGATGTTGATTTTTATTGTCCTGAAGAAACGATATCAACTCATCACCATTAGAAACTTCAAAAATAATTTCAATTTTTTTCTCGCGTCCCAACAGAAAGGAAATACCTTTTCTAAAAAGAATTTCATCGTCGGCTAAAATTATTTTAATAGTTTCTTCCAATGTTTAAAAATTAAAATTTACTTTCATCCCTTTATTTAAGGCGGAGTCAATAGTTATATTCCCATTCAAAAAAGCAACTCTACTTTCAATATTTTTCATTCCAAGTCCTTTTTTATTGGAATCTTTCTTCATATCAAAACCTATTCCGTTGTCAGTATAATGACAACTTCTCAACCCATTTTTCTCTTCAAAAAGAATAGAGATAGCAGTAGCTTTTCCGTGACGGATGGAATTATTCATCAACTCTTGTAAAATTCTAAAAACGTGTAAATGTCTGTCATTGTATGCAATTGCAAATAAAACTCTACTTTCGTAATTCACAATAACAGCTTTGGAACTACTGAATTCTAAACACAATTCCTCTACACCTGCATGAAGCCCAAATTTTTCTAAAACAGGAGGCAACAATCCATATGCAATCTTTCTTGAATTATCTAAAGCTTTTGCTGTAAGATTAATAATATTCGCCGTAATTTCATTAACCTCATTTTTAGTTAAATTAGGTGTAGTGAGCAAATGACTGTTTAGGGAAACAATATTGAGTTTAGAACTTATATCATCATGCAGATCTTGGGCTATACGCTTTCGCTCGTCCTCTTGGGTAATAAGCACAGCATTCAATAACTCTTTTTGGTATTGAATTTCTAGATCTTTTTTCTCAAATTCTTTTTGAATGATTTTCTTTCGTGAAAAATAAAAAAATAATACTAATACCAAACCCATCAATAAGAAAGCGATAAAACTATAAATAATCGCTTCTATGACGACACTTTCATGCAATGTATTCTCTTTCATACAGTAGTATTTATTCCCTTTTTAGAAAAACTTTTCTTCCATTCGAATAAAATAAATAATTGATAAACAATGTACAAAAAAGCATTTAAAATCCATGGTATTAAATTTAATTTTGGACTCAGTGAAGACATCAAATTGCCAACGAGAAATAATACAGTACTGCCAAATAAATACATTAGTATCCCGATATTAATATAATAATACTCTTTTTTTTCATTTAACAAATTATAAAAATGAAAGGTTGTGAATATGATTATCAAAAATGAGGTGATAAAAATCTCAAATAAATTAAATTTAAAAAATAAGTCTGTGCTAATTGAATATTGAATTCCTAATGCCAATAAACATAAAATAAGACTTATTTTAATTATTTTTTTTTGATACTCTTTTTTTAAAAGAGTCCAGTAAAAAAAACTTAAAAGAATAAATTGTCCGATAAAATAGAAATGAGACAAATATAAATTTTGAAAATGAAAACTGATCAAAATCTTAGAAGCCATCTGAATAATAAATATTACACCTAAATAACACGCAAAAATCTTAAAAGCTTTTTGTTGTTTTCTAAATCCAATACTGAAAAGAATTAAATTGAATATTAGAAGTATATTCCCAATATTTGCAAGTAGGACTAACATGTAGGTAGGTTATTTAAACATTGGGCTCTCAGGGTCACATGCCGTTGGACACGGTTGTGTAAAATCATAAATATCATCTGAAGCCGCTGCAGTATCGCCATCCCCTTCAGTTTCAGTAATCATATCTACATAAACTCCCGTTAAGGGATCTAGTTTAGTCCCAATAATCATCAATTTTTCGACTCCATTATCATCCACTCCAAGGTAAGCTCTGACTGCATCAACGCCTTCTTTCAGTACTTCCAGCACATCTACTTTAGGAATTAGAAAAGCTTTAACATGATGGTGTTGGTTATAGTTCCCCTCTTGTTTGGCCCAACGTTTAGCCCAGTTTTGGGCAGTTTTTAACGGAATTGCATTTATAACGTTACTTTGTTCAACACTTCCAGAAATTTCTTTTTGCACCATCGTTCTAGGTTTTAGATTATACTTATTAAGGAAAAAATCTTTTGCTAAGCTACTGTTTTTTATTGTCGTAACAAAACACATCAGAGGTATAATACTAATAAAAAGCCTAAATCATTTACTTAATTTAGGCTATTATCATTTCTCACTTTAAATACTCTTTATTTTAAAAAGGCACATCACTGTCATCATCGGGATCATTCAAGTTACTCCCAAAGGCTTCATTAGCTGAGGGCAAATTTTTGGTAATAAAAGGATTGTCCTCTTGATTCATACTAGAGGGTAAATCATCGTAACTACCGCTGTAATCCTCTAAATTATCAAACTTTCCTAAATGTCCAATAAACTTTAACCGGACGTTTTCTATACTTCCATTACGGTGCTTAGCTATCATTATTTCTGCTTGACCTGCAGTAGGTGAGGCTTCCTCGTCATCCCATTCATCAATTTTATAATATTCTGGGCGGTATAGAAACGATACAATATCGGCATCTTGCTCAATCGCTCCAGATTCCCGAAGGTCAGAAAGCAAAGGCCTTTTACTAGAACCACGGGTTTCAACTGCCCGCGACAATTGAGAAAGGGCAATTACCGGAACGTTTAATTCCTTTGCTAATGCCTTTAAGTTTCGAGAGATCGAAGAGATCTCTTGCTCCCTGTTACCTCCTCCTTTTCCGTTTCCTCCGGCAGTCATCAATTGCAGGTAATCAACAATAATAATTCTAATGCCATGTTGCGAAACCAAACGTCTCGCTTTCGCTCTTAAATCAAAAATCGATAACGAGGGCGTATCATCAATAAAAAGCGGGGCTTTTTCTAGGTTTTTGACTTTGGTACTTAATTGTTCCCATTCGTGTTTTTCCAGCTTTCCGGTACGCAATTTCTCCGACGACAATCCTGTCTCTGAGGAAATCAAACGGGTAATCAACTGAACCGATGCCATCTCTAAAGAAAATAAGGCGACTGGGATACCAAAATCAATAGCCATGTTCCTGGCCATTGATAATACAAATGCTGTTTTACCCATTGCAGGTCTTGCCGCTATAATAATTAAATCACTAGGCTGCCAACCCGAAGTAATTTTATCTAATTTATCAAAACCAGTTGCCACACCACTTAACCCTTCTTGTCCGGCAATTTCCTCGATTCTTTTTTTGGCCTGTAACACTAAACTCTGTGCGGTTTCTGAACTTCGTTTGATATTCCCTTGTGTCACTTCATACAACTTGGATTCAGCTCGGTCTAATAAATCAAAAACATCAGTTGTCTCATCATAAGAGTCTTCAATTATTTCTGTAGATATCCGAATCAAACTACGTTGAATGAATTTTTGCAGAATTATTCTGGAATGGAATTCAATGTGTGCAGAAGAAGATATCTTTTGCGTAAGCTGGATTAAATAAAAATCCCCTCCGGCCAAATCTAATTTTGCGTTTTTCTTGAGTTGTGCTGAAACCGTTAATAGGTCAATAGGCTGTGTTTCTGTAAACAGCTGTACGATAGCTTCAAAAATATGTTTGTGTGCCTCTTTATAAAAAGCATCCGGTTGCAAAATGTCAATTACATCATCAACCCCTTTTTTATCAATCATCATTGCACCAAGCACTGCTTCTTCTAAATCGAGTACCTGTGGCTGCAATTTCCCTTTTTCAAGACTAATAATTGTAGTTTTATCAACCTTCACAGGATTGATATTTCTGAAGTTTTCCATGAAGCGAAAGTAGCAAAAATTAAAAAATTATTAGTATTGAGTTGTTACAAATAATTGTTGATAACTAACTATTTTTTGTTTATAACCATAAAAAAATCCGAAACGGTGAGGCTTCGGATCAATTATTAATTTGTAAGATTTTACTCTTTATATTCCCCCATTTTACTGTATTTCTCCATTCTTTGAGCAACTAATTGTTCTGTTGATAAGTCTTTCAATTCATTAAACCCTTTCATAATATACTGCTCTACCGTTTTGAAAGCAGACTCTCTATCATAATGTGCTCCTCCCAGAGGTTCTGGAATAATATCATCGACTAGTTTTTGTTTCTTCATGTCAGCAGAAGTTAGTTTCAAAGCTTCAGCAGCCAGTTCTTTGTACTCCCAACTTTTCCATAAAATAGAAGAACAGGATTCCGGCGAAATAACCGAATACCATGTGTTTTCCATCATATACACCTTGTCACCCACTCCTATTCCTAAAGCCCCACCAGAAGCACCCTCACCTACGATAACGGTAATAATAGGTACTTTTAGACGAATCATTTCAAATATGTTTCTTGCAATAGCTTCGCCTTGTCCGCGTTCTTCAGCTTCTAGTCCTGGATAAGCTCCTGGAGTATCAATCAAAGTCAAAACAGGAATACCGAATTTCTCTGCCATCTTCATCAATCGCAATGCTTTTCTGTATCCTTCCGGATTTGCCATCCCAAAATTACGAAACTGACGTGTTTTAGTGTTAAACCCTTTTTGCTGACCCACAATCATAAACGATTGCCCATCAATTTTTCCTAAACCACCAATCATGGCTTTATCATCTTTAAAACCTCTGTCTCCAAAAAGTTCCAAAAAAGTATCCCCGCACAAAGCACGAACGTGATCCATGGTATACGGACGGCTTGGGTGTCGCGATAACTGAACTCGTTGCCAAGCGGTCAAATTTTTATAAATATTTCTTTTGGTCTCTTCTAGTTTTTTGTTGATTTGCTTGCAAGTATTCGTTACATCAACATCTGATTCCTGACCAATAATAAGACATTTGTCTAACTGCTCTTCTAGTTCTTTTATTGGAAGCTCAAAATCTAAATATTCCATAGGATTTTTGCGTTTTTGTTTTTATTTCGAACAGCAAATATAAAATTTTAAATCGTTCAAAACGGCTATTTTTCTATTAATGTGTAAAAATTCGCTTCGGAAAAGTTTAAATATCTAATTGGGTTTTGCCTTTTTGATAGTGTTTAATTGCGCCATTAAGGATTACGGTAAGCACTATTATTAATGCTCCTATGTAAAACTCAAAGCTCATTTTCTCTTTACCTCCCAAGATAAAATACGCCAATACAATTCCATAAACCGGTTCAAGATTTGTAGTCAGCATTACGGTATAGGGTGTTAATTTTTGCATTACTTTGACTGAGGCCGTAAAGGCATAAGCGGTACAAATTGAAGCTAGGATCAGAATTAAAATCCAATTGTTGGCAGTCAAAACAAAAAAGTCTGCTGTGAACTTCCCTTGAACTATAAAGTAAATCGAAATAAAGACAACGCCTGCAAAGAATTCATAAAATGAGATTACCGAAGGATCGTGATCCGCTATCAGTTTTCCGTTCATCAACGTAAATAAAACGCCCAGTATAATAGAGGCCAACGCATATAGCATTCCGTCCAGATAATTTATTTCGACCTTCATAATCAGCCCAAGACCTGCAATAATAATTAGTCCAAAGAAGACTTCGTACCACAACACTTTTCTACCATAAAAAAGAGGTTCTAATAGCGATGCAAAAAACGCACCCAAAGAGAAAACCGATAGGGTAATTGACACATTAGAAACATGGATGGCTTTGAAAAAAAAGATCCAATGCAATGCAATCAACAACCCGACAAAAATTAATTTAAGAAAAGATTTCACAGGAATTTTAAACGATTTTTTCTTAAATAGTATAAAAATGGCTAAAAATACACCTGCAAAAAACATGCGATACCAAACTAAAGCATCAGCTGTAATAGTAATTAAAGCGCCTAGAATGGCAGTAAAACCCCAAATAAAAACAATTAAATGAAGGTTTAAGTAACTTTTTAAATTATCGTTTTGCATTTCGTAATAAATAAATGGCTAAAATTCCAAAGGCTATATTGGGCAACCAAACCGCTAGCATTGGAGGAATACTCGATTTTTCGGCTAGAACTCCAAAAATCTTATCAAAAAACACAAAGGCAAAAGCCAATGCAATACCTATGGCAAGATTGGTTCCCATTCCGCCCCTACGTTTCATAGCAGAAACTGCAACGGCAATAATGGTAAGAATAAATGCAGAAACCGGCACACTGTATTTTTTATACAATACCACTAAGTACACATTGATATTAGAGGAACCTCGCTCTCGCTCTTTTGCAATAAAAGCATTCAATTTTCCTAAACTCAGCGTTTCGGCAATATAAATCACTGGTGTTAAATCTTCCAGATCAAAAGTAAAAACAGCATCTTTTTGAGCTACTTTTTCAATTTTATCATTTAGTTCGCCCACTGTTCTTTTAGTATAATCGTACATCGTGTAGGTACTGTCCTTCGGATTCCATTTTATCCTGCTCGCCGTAATTTTATGAACTAACTTCTCATTTTTAAATTTTTCCAACGAAAAATTAAAAGCGGTTTTTGACTCAGTATTGAAACTGTTTACATAGATGAATTCATCATCACTAATTTGTCGGTACACATCCGTATTATCCCCTCGCATAGCTTCTTTACCACCTCCTTTTAGATAGGTATACCTAAAATTGTTAAATCCTTCACTGGCAGCCGGAACGACAAAAAATCCCATCAGTAAAACAAAAACAGAAACTATGGAAGCACCAATAATATATGGCCTTAAGAAACGTGTAAATGAAATCCCGGAGCTCAAAATAGCAATAATCTCGGTATCATTTGCCAGTTTTGAGGTAAACCAAATCACGGATAAAAACAAAAATATCGGAAACAGGGAATTCGCAAAATAAACGGTAAAGTTGTAGTAATAGAGCGCAATCTCTAAAAACGGAACTTTATTTTCCAGCATTTTGTTGATTTTCTCTGATACGTCAACAACAATTCCTATGGGAATAAACAACAACAACATGACCGCAAAAGTGGCTAAATATCTTTTTAGGATGTATTTGTCTATTATTGTTAACATACTTTGAATTATGAGATATGAATTATGAATTATGAGCTATACACTAACTCCTAATCAATTTGTCATACTAATTTTACAATCGTTGGTTCATATTTTTTACCATCATTTCCTTCCAAGATCGGAAATCGCCCGCTAAGATATGTTTTCTGGCCTCCCGAACCAACCACATATAAAATCCTAGATTGTGTATCGTTGCGATTTGTTTTCCCAGGTATTCATTGGCAGCAAAAAGGTGACGCAAATACGCTTTCGTATATTCAGTATCTACATACGTGATTCCCATTTCGTCAATAGGAGAAAAATCATCTTCCCACTTTTTATTTTTTATATTTATCGAACCGTTAGCCGTAAATAGCATTCCGTTTCTGGCGTTTCGCGTAGGCATTACACAGTCAAACATGTCTATTCCAAGGGCAATATTTTCCAGAATATTTATAGGAGTTCCCACACCCATCAGGTAACGCGGTTTGTCTTCGGGTAGGATTTCACAAACTATTTCGGTCATGGCATACATTTCTTCGGCAGGTTCCCCCACTGAAAGTCCACCAATTGCATTTCCTTGTTGATTGGAATTCGCAATATATTCTGCTGATTGTTGGCGTAAATCTTTGTAACAACTTCCCTGAACAATAGGAAAAAATGTTTGTTCGTATCCGTATTTAAAAGGTTGCGTATCTAAATGATTGATACAACGGTCGAGCCAGCGGTGGGTCATTTTCATCGAGCGTTTTGCATAGTTGTAATCACAGGGATACGGCGTACACTCATCAAAAGCCATGATAATATCGGCACCAATGGTACGCTGAATTTCCATCACATTCTCTGGTGTAAAAAAGTGGTACGAACCGTCAATATGCGATTTGAACTTTACGCCTTCTTCCTTAATTTTTCTGTTGGCCGAAAGCGAATACACTTGGTACCCCCCAGAATCCGTCAAAATATTACGGTCCCAGTTCATGAATTTATGCAAACCACCCGCTTTCTCGAGGATTTCGGTTTGTGGTCGCAAGTATAAATGGTAGGTATTTCCTAGGATAATATCCGGGTTTATATCGTCTTTCAATTCGCGTTGATGTACGCCTTTTACAGAACCAACAGTTCCTACAGGCATAAAAATTGGAGTTTCAATCACACCGTGATCAGTGGTAACAGTTCCCGCTCTGGCTTTGGACTGCGGATCTTTTTTTAATAAATCAAACTTCATAGTAACGTATTTCACCCGATTGTTCGGCTGGCAAAGATAGGTTAATTTGAAACCCACTTCAAAAAATATTTTTCGCCCAACAAAATGAAAAAGTGCCTTCCTGACAACCCTAATTTCAATACTTTCATGATAGAAAATTAGATAATTATAGCATTCAAAAATCGCACTAGCATTTGTCAACTCATTTTGGGCTGGCCCTAAAAAAATCGGGCTATTCGTTTTAAACAAGTTCACTGAACTCAACTTAAAATAAAAATATTGTGAAGTAATCTTTTATTCCGCTGCGCTTCCTAAAAGGATTTTTACTACAAACGAAGTTCACTGAACTCCTATCAAAAATATCAAAAAAGTGAAGTAATCCCTCACGCAAAACAGCAGTTATACAACACGAAACCTTGCTGTAACAAAATCATTTATAAAATAATTAGTATCTTTCAATCTCAAAATCAACACGATATGACTTGGGTGGCAAAATTGATAAAGCATAGAAACGAAAATAGAATCGCAGTTTACTTTGATAGAAATGCAGATTTAATCGAACGTATCAAACAAATAGAAGGAGCGAGATGGAGCCAGCAAAATACAGTTTGGCACATTCCAGATACAATTGAAAACAGAGGACGCTTTAAACTAGAACCTTTAGCAAGTACGATCCTTTCGGCGGAAGGAATAATACAAATCGAAAAATTCAAACAATGGATGCGTTCTAAGCGCTATAGTGAAAGTACCATTACTACCTATAGCGAAGCCTTAAAATCTTTCTTGATTTTCTACCGAGAGAAACCCATTTTCGAAATCACAAATGAGGATGTAATTATCTACAACAATGAGTATATTTTAAAAAATAAGCTTTCGGCCTCCTATCAAAATCAGATTGTCAATGCCATCAAATTATTTTTTAGAACCATCCGAGAAACAAAAATTGAAGTTGATAAAATTCACCGACCAAAACGAGCTAAACTTTTACCCAATGTATTAAGCAAAGAAGAAATAAAATTGATATTAAACGCTCATAGTAACATCAAACATAAAACAATGCTTTCATTGATTTATAGTTGTGGCCTGCGTTGTGGCGAATTATTAGCGCTCCAGCCCGTTCACATTGATTCTATGCGGAATATTGTATTGCTTAAAAATGCCAAAGGCAAAAAAGACAGGATAGTCCCATTGAGTCCAAAAATTTTAGAAATGCTACGAGATTACTACAAAATTTACAAACCAAAAACTTATTTATTTGAAGGGCAAGTCGCTGGAATTCCTTATGATAGCCGGAGTTTACAGCAAGTACTCAAACAAGCATTATATAAAGCCCAATTAACAAAACCAGCTACACTACATTGGTTGAGACATAGTTACGCTACTCATTTACTAGAAAGCGGTACTGATTTACGCTACATTCAAGAATTATTAGGCCATAATAGTAGTAAAACCACAGAAATCTATACTCATGTGAGTACCAAAAGTATTCAGCAAATAAAAAGTCCCTTTGATGATTTGTAAGATAATAATTAAAGTGTACATTTGAAAGTAATACGCTAGTCAGTAGCGCCTATCCACCCAAAATGAGATGTATATGCGCTACTTTGTAGCGCATATATACAAGTTACCATACAGTTTTGAAAACCGAAATATGAACAGATATAAATTGCACCATAATATTTTAACTTTCTTAAAGAATACAGGTTTAATAAAGCTAAAGATGGAATAAGTTTTATAGTTTACGTTTTAGCAATTATAACATTTTTTTTAACAGTGTATTTAAAACAATCAGAAAAAAGCACAGTTCATATAAAATACATAGAATTGCCAAAAAGCCAATTAAACAATATGAATAGAAAATCAATTCATTAATAAAATCATCTAACCAAAAAGACAATCTGTTTTTCAAAATAATAAATTTATTAAGCATAATATTTAAGATTAAATTTACTTTTCACTTTTACGGTGGAAAAGAGAAACCGTATGGTAACAGCTGTCTGTGGCTATTGTGGAATTTAGTGGAATTATCGTTTCGTAATCATATTTTAGTTAAGCCAAAAATACTCGGGTTACGAACTTACACAACAGACCACAGGCATCGGGACGTTATGCCTCAGTTTAACAGAACCGTAAACAAACATAAAAATGAAAGAATATAAAGTACTAGCCGAAAAAGAAATTGAATCAGTAAAAAGAAATTTTACAGAAAACACTGATTAATTAAAAGGATTGGCCGAGCAATTACAATCATTCAAAGAAATACTTGTAGATTTAGATGTTAAATTAAAGGACTTAGGAAATGATTTTGTCTCTAAAAATTCTTTATGTGAAACACAAATAGAAGAAGTAAAAGAAATAAATTACAAACTTGTTACTGAATTTGTTAATGGAACTGGGATTCCATTTATCGGAACTAAATAGATTTTTAAATTGTGTTCAAGTAGTTTTTTCTCTAATTCAATAGACTCTTCTAAAAGCTTAGATAAAGAATCTATTTTTACATAAAACTCCAAAGGAATAACTAAGTTAATTTTTTTTGACATAATAAATAATTTAAAATACTTCCGACTTAAACGGTGCGGAAGCGAAACCGAAAAAAAACCGAAGGCATAACAGCGGCTTCAAGATATTTGGGTATTGGGCTTAATTTAAAGATGGTTTTATTTCTGAAAAATCAGTGTTTAACCGGAACATAAATCTTAATTTAATCCCAAACATCGTGAGAGCCGCGAACCGTTGGCAGTAATATTACGGAAAACTGCCGAAAAGAGATATGACAGAAGCTGAAGAAAAAGTAATTGAAAAGTTTAATGTGATACGTTATGAAAAAGACCGACAAAAACGCAAAGCCAATATAGAAGCGTTAACAGACTTTGAGAACGCAACAATATATAAGTGGGGCTATAAGAAAGATATTGATGAAGCTCTGGAGAAAAAAGATAAAAGCATTTTTGCACGTACAGCTTATCTAATTTTAAGAGATCAAACAGAAGATGCTGTCCATAGAAAACTTTTTAAAAATATAAGTGTTTTTGAAGAAGTACAAAACGAGGTTTTTAACTATTATTGTTCTCAATATCTAAAACTATGTCAAGGATAGGATTTTGAAAATCGTCATCAGTATAGACTCCTCCAATATTTGACATATAATCCTCTCTAAATTTTGGACATTTATTATTACACCAATCTAAATATATTGTAGTCTGCTCGCTATTCAGTTTTCCGCTTAAAAGAGATTTAATTTTGTCAACACTATCATCAAAAGTGCTATTTACCCTATCTTCGTTATCTCTTATCTTGTTGAATAGATCAAAAATCTCTTCTTGTAAATACATAGTTAAAATTATTTTATTGATATTTTATGTTTAGAAAAGAAATAAAAGCCTAGCCATATTAAAACACTAAGAATAGTAACGTATAAAAAATCTTGTATTAATGCCATAAAATAACATTCACCCTTAACAAAATATGAATCTACACCTTCCCCAGAAACCCAAGTATCGGCAGGTTTAAAAATTTTAGAGTGCTCTAACTTTGTGCCAAAAGGAGATTTATAAATTAAAATTACTGTTGTCTCAGGAGTTATAGTTCCATAGCCAATTAAAGCATTATCATTAGATTGATAATTGTCATAACGGTTATAAAAGCTACCAAAGTGGTTAAAAATAAAAATGGTAATTATAGCAAAAGCTAAACTTTTAAATATAAGGTTTATTTTACTGCTTGATAGTTCAATGTTTGTTTTCTCCATAATTAAAAATAAAAAGTAAGTAAATATATAATAAAATTAACAATAAATATGATAGAAAATATAGAAACAAAGAGTTATGGTGTTATTAGTAAAAAAGAATACTACACGGCAAAAAAAATAAACTCGGAAGTTGAGTTTCTAAACGCAAGATTAAAAGAAACAAAAATACCTTATAAAGTTGTTGTTGAAATCACTGAAGATATCAAAACAATGGAAGACAATAAGTCAAATTTCTATATTGATAATCTTAATAGAACTATGAAAGAAACCAATTCGGCAGAATTAGAACTTTTTAGAAAAGTGTTTAAAGACAATCTAGATGATATAGATAATCATTCGTCCTTTAATTATTATTCAAGATAGGATATATTTTTTCAAATAGAGTATCTGTTTTACTTTTAAACGCTAATTCTATTGGTCTGTAAATATTAAAAATATCAGAATTTCTATAGTTGGTAATTTGAAATTTATTAAAAGTTATTGCCAAATCTTCTTTGAAAGTAAAATAAATATGTGACAGTAGACAGCTTAAGTCTTCATATTCTTTAGGTGCAAAGTTTGTATATTTTTTATTAATAATATTCAGCTCCACATCATAATGAGAAATTAAACTTTTTACTAAAGTTAGTAAATCGTTATCGGAATTATCTGTGAAGTTGAATCTTTTATAAGGCATAGTGAAAATCGTAAAGGTTTAAAACCAAAAGTAATTAAAACTAACTAGATTAACGAAAAATACTACTGCCAACACACGCTACAAGCAATTACCACATTAGGCTTTTGGAAATATTCTTTTGTGTCGGCGAAAAAAGTTAAAAACCGAATTATTAATCCGCCTTAATTGGCAACCTGCGTGTAGCGCGGGAACGTTAACTGATATTTTCGAAAACCGAAACGCAACAAAAAATTAATTAATTGAACAGAATTTTACTATTTGGAGGGTTAGTATTTTTGCTATCTGGTATCGCAATAAATATTTGTATGTTTATATTTGAATGGTATCCAACTTATATATTCTTTGTGGTTTGCTTAATTGGAATTATTCAAATTTTAATTTCTCGAATAAAACTAAAAATTGAAAATCAATGGCAAATATTTTGGACATTACTACCGATATTTATTGGATTTATAATATTTCAAGTGACATCTGCATCAAAAGATGTTTTTTTAATTCCAGAAAAATTTAAAGGAAAAGTAACTATTCAATATAATAAGAAAAATGGCGCTGAAAAAAATTTTGAAGGATTATGGTGGAGAATATATAAAGTTCCGAAAAATGGAATATTGAAAACTAAATTTGAAATTAAAGGCAACTCCATAAGTTATTCAGGTTCTAAATATTTCTTTGTGGACAAAAATGGAAACCGCAAAGAAATAAAACGATTTTGTGAATATTGTGACGAAAAAGACACTTTAACCGTTCAAATGATTGTCGGAACTGTAAGCGAAAACAAAAATGGAGAATATCAAGACTTTTATATTGACGTACCCAAAAGAAAATATCGAAATGAATAAAAAAACATCAGTTAACACACGCTACAAGCAATTTGGGTATTAGGCTTAATTTAAATATGGTTTTGTATTTGGAAGATTTGGCAAATCCGAAGAATGGGCTTAATTTAGTCCCAAACTGCTTGTAGCGCGGGAACGTTGGTAGTAATTTTGAAAAACCGAAACGGAATTGATGAAATCAAAAATTAAAACTTACAGATTATTAACATTTAAGTTCTTTTTGAAAACGCTATTTGTGTTATTTTTAGTTTTATGTTTGACTTTAATAATAACGGGAATAATAAAAAATTTAGCAGGATTTTGGAATAATAATTATAAATCAGGATATGCAGGAATAGTTTTGTTGCTTATTTCTTTTTACTTATTTTATAATTTGGGTTTGACAATTTATTTGTACGTGAAATATCTATTACACGAAAGAAATACAAAAATCAAATTAGATTTTGAAAATGAAACAATAACAATGTTTAAAAATTCAACGTATTATGTTTTAGATTCTCAAAACTTAAAATCGATTGAATTCCATTTATCAACAAAACATTATAAAAATTTATTACGTTATTATGGATATACAAAACTATACTCTACCGATGGTAAAGAATTTATTATTACAAATTTTATACTTAATTATAGACTAATAGAAAATATGTTTAAGAGCGTAAAAAAAATTAAAAAGCTTGACGAAGTCATATATCTCCCATAAAAAAACTACTGCCAACACACGCTACAAGCAATTTGGGTATTAGGCTTAATTTGAAGTTGGTTTTGTATTTGGAAGATTTGGCATATCCGAATAATGGGCTTAATTTAGTCCCAAACTTCTTGTAGCGCGGGAACGTTGCAAGAAACCTTATGACGAACATTGTGGAAAATCTTAAGCTGAAACTTTGATTTACGGAAAAGAAATATGACATAATGACTACAGAAATTGTAGTACTTGAAATAAAAGCGGAATGTAACGGGCAGAATTAACATATAACAATATTAATCCAAAACTGCCTAAAAGTGGAAAAACCACATTGAGGATTAATGTAACCATTAAAAAACCATATTAATGAGAAAAATAATTTATGCCACTCTGGTATTATTAATTACAAGTACAATATTTTTTGCTTGTTCAAAATAAGAAAACGAAGATTTAAATAATACAAGTTCCCTAAAAGTGGAGGGAATAGTTGCCTTTAATACAAAAACCAAAAAGAGCTATGTAAAAGAAACTAATGATCTAGTTGGTACGGAAAAAGCAAAAGAGAGCTTCAATAAAGATTATGATATTCATTCAATAAAATCGTCATTCAAATGTGATGAAAAGATGCCTTCTTTTGCAAACGAAAAAGAATTAAAATCATATTTATTAAAAAACAGAACAAAAACAAATGGTGTTTTTGAGTTTTATATTGACAATGAATTAGTATATAGTGTACAAATAATAAAAGGTGAAAAATTCAATGAAAAAATTACAGGAACTAACAAAACAATAAATTTAACAGCTAAAGAATATCCTTGTTCATATGCTGGTGTAAGAGCTTGTGCCGTTGAGGGAATACATAATCAAAATTGGTTTCAAATGACACAATGTGTTCTTGAAGGGTTTGCCTGTGTAGCTGAATGGTATTTAAATTGTACGATTGATAATTGTTAATTATTTAAAATATGAAAGATTATTTAAACGCATTCAAAAATATCTTTAATTATAAAGATGAAGCAACTTTAAAAGAATTTTGGAATTTTTTTATTTTTAACTTTTTATTTAATGTTATTATTAGGTTTTTAGCTAAAAGATTTTTACTGCCTGAATATATACATAATACATATACGGTTATTGCAATTTTAGCATTAGTTTCAGTGGGTTTTAGAAGATTAAAAAATGCTGGCTATTCTGGTTGGTTATTTTTAATACCTATTGTAAATTTAATTCTTGCTTTATTGCCTCAAAAAGAAGTTAAAGAATCTTAATATGAAATCCTGCGGTTTGAATTCAAACTGCAGGATTTTTAATTTAATAAAAGAATTAGGCTGATAAAATAGATTCTAAATAAATATGGAAAGAGAAAGGCATCTTGCAACACACGTTTCAATATACTTGCGGATTTATTGGAATTACGGGGTATTATCATAATTTCGTTCAGCCAAAACTACTCTGGTATCATCTCCGCAAGCATCTTGAAGCGCGGGAACGTTACCATCAATTTATGAAAAAAATACTAATAACAACTATTTGCATTATAACTTTGAGTTGTAATAAATCAGCAGAAAATCCAAAAGAGGAAGAAAATCTTTTGACAGAAATCTCAATACTCAAGGAACAAAATAGAAAGCTTAAAGATTCATTATCAAAAAACGAAGCTAAATTTTTATACTCTCAGATTTTAATTGGAATTTCGGACAGACAAATTCTAAAAGTGGGACAGAAAAATAACATTGTTATGTTACTTCAAACTTACAATAGAAAATTGCCAAAATATGAAATCTATAAAATTGAGGATAATAAAGAGATTAAGGTTGGCGAAAATGATGGAACAAGATTTAACTATGAATTTGTACCAAAATCGGTTGAAGACAATAGTCCTGAATTTCTATTAAAAATACCATATGATGGAAAAACTATCAAAATTCCTGGTAAATTAATACTTGATGTACAAAATTAAACTGCTGGTAACAGCCATTTTGAGCTAGCTGGAATTTAGTGGAATTATCGTTACGCATCAAGTTTTCGTTAAGCCGAAAATTTAAAGGTTACGAATTTCCAGCCATCTCAAAGTGGCGAGACGTTCTAGGCAATACTACCGAAGACCAAGACAATTCAAACAATTTTTAAATTACCAAAATGAACATTAACTTATTTCTTTGGTTATTATTAATAACTTTACCAGAAATGGTGTTTTCTCAATCGGCCGACTTTACCATTCAAGATGTAAAGTTTGAAAGTCAAGGCGTCACTCTTGCAGGCTCGATTTTAACACCTAAAAAAACATTTGCAGCAGTTGTAATTGTTCATGGGTCTGATCCTGTAAAAAGAGAAATGGAGTTCGCTAAACGTCTTGCCAAAGAAGGTATTGCTGTATTGACATATGATAAACGTGGAGTTGGAGAATCAGGAGGTGTATATGTTGGACCATCTGTTGGCACGAATAATATTGAAACTATTAATCTTAATTTATTATCTCACGATGCAAGTTCAGCAGTAAATACATTTCGAACCTATTTGATAGATAAAAAAATACCAATTGGATTAATTGGCTTCAGTCAAGCAGGATGGATAATCCCAATTGCTGCAAATAAAAATCCACAAATAGAATTTATGGTTTTATTTAGTTGCCCTACAATTACTACTCTAGAACAACTTCGATTTCAGTTTTATACTAATGGAAACAATAATTTTTGGGAAAATCATACGGAATCTGATGCTCGTGAACATACTAAAAATGACCCAGACAGGTATCAATTCGTGGCCACTGACCCAAAAATTTCTCTGAATACTCTATTAATTCCCGGACTTTGGCTTTTTGGTGAGAAAGATATACAGATTCCCGTAAAGTTGTGTATGGAGCAATTAAATACATTGAAAGCTCAAGGCAAACCTTTCGAATATACCTTGTTTTCAACGTTAGGTCACAATACTGCTTCTGGCAATATTACAGCACCATTTGATATTTCAATTCAATGGATAAAACAGAAAGCTTTGAACATTAAGAAGTCTAAAGTGTCAAAATAAAGCACTGCCTACAACAGATTTGGGCAATTGGCTTAATGTAAAGTTGATTTTTATTTGGGATGATTTGCTTTGCCTGTTCGCTATTGCTCGGGTGGCAAATCCGAAAACAGGGCTTAATTTAGTCCCAAACCCGCTGTAGTGGCGGGACGTTAATGACAAGTGAAGCTAACTATAATAAACAAGTATATAAAATCATTAAAACCGATTATTAAAATATTATTTATATATTTGTATCGTTTACGATATAATCGTAAACGATACAATTTAAATTATGAAAACATTGTATGAAACCAGCGCCACGGTAACAGGTGGTAGAAATGGAAAAGTAACTAGCGAAGACGGAGTGTTAGAACTTGAAGTAAGAATGCCAAAAGAATTAGGAGGTACACAACAAGGATTTACAAATCCAGAACAACTTTTTGCAGCAGGGTATGCATCATGCTTTGACAGTGCACTGAATTTAGTCATGAACCAAGAAAAAATTAGACCAGAAAACCCTTCTTCTGTAAAGGCAACTGTGGGACTTCAGTCGGACTCAAAAGGTGGGTTTCAACTTGTAGTTTCATTAAACATTTCAATTCCAGGTATTGAAAATCAACTAGCTAAGGAGCTGGTGGACAAAGCGCATAAAATATGTCCTTACTCGAATGCCACTCGCGGAAATATTGACGTTGAATTAAATTTGAATTAAAATAAACAATAAAAAGTCAGCTTTGGATTAAAACATTACTAGTTTAGCTTGTAATTAGTTTTAACTTAAAGCTGATTTACTTTATTTATAAATAGCTTCAAAATATAAACGGATCAAATAAATAGTATAATGGAAAATGACGAAACAAGGGAATCACTAAAATTAGAGAATCAATTATGCTTTCCATTGTATGCAGCTTCGCGTCTGGTTACAAAATGCTATCAACCTATTCTTGACAATTTGGGAATCACATATCCTCAATATCTGGTGCTTATCGTTTTATGGGAATCGGACGCTGTGAATGTTAATTACCTTTCAGACAAATTAAAGTTACAGTCAAACACGCTAACGCCATTATTAAAAAGAATGCAGGAAATGGATTTAGTAAGCCGAGTGCGCTCTAAAATAGATGAGCGCAATGTCATTATATCATTAACTGAAACGGGAAAGTTAATACAGTTGAAAGCCACAATTTTACAAAAACATTTGTCTGATAATGTTGGACTTACGAGTCAAGAAGTTATGGACCTTCATCGCTTATTGTTTAAATTAATTCAAAATATAAAAACCTAATCCTCTTAAAAAACATAATAAATGCAAAGTCTTGCATGCTCAATTAGTACATTGTAGACTTGCTAATCCCACAAATTTCTTTTACGTATTTGACTCTAAATATAAAATTCATATCCCCAACTTAGCTGGCACAACCCACTCGTTTGCAACGTTATGTAAAATATGCCTACACTATTAAGTAACTTACACATTAGAACAAAAAATGTTGATATTCTATCAAGTCCCTACTGCTAAAGAACCTACTAGAAATTGTATGGGAAATGATTTTATTATTTATAACATAATTCCTAATTAGAATAAGCACAGGGCGAAAACTGCACTAATGATTTTTTTTTAAAGAAACAATCAGCATGGTCGTGAAACTCTTTTTTTGTATTTTTCTGCATATTAAATAAACTTTATCTTTAAAATGACACCAATCTTTTTTGCAACACAAGCCGAATTTAGAGAATGGTTAGAAAAGCATTACAAAAAAGAAACCGAACTACTAGTTGGTTTCTATAAAGTGGGTAGCAACAAACCTTCAATAACTTGGTCGCAATCTGTGGATCAAGCACTGTGCTTTGGCTGGATAGACGGTGTACGTAAATCAATAGATCATGAAAGTTACAGCATCCGTTTTACGCCTCGAAGAGGCAACAGTATTTGGAGCACTATCAACATCCGGAAAGTAGAGGAACTCAATAAATCCGGACTAATAACACTTGAAGGCCAAAAAGCATTTGATTTACGTACAGAGAGCAAATCCAGCATTTATTCTCACGAAAAAAAAGATACGGTTACCCTTTCGCCGAATTATGAAAGTCAATTCAGACTGAACTCCATAGCATGGGGCTTTTTTAATACACAAGCACCATCCTACAAAAAGGTAATGATACATTGGATAATGACTGCTAAACAAGAAAAGACCAGAATATCAAGGCTTGAGAAAACAATAGAAATAAGTGAACACCAAAAAAGAATGGAGTAAAAATAAAACAATCAAACCGCTAACTAACTAATATGTTTCAATTCAACCCGAAATATTTTGCATATACCATTTTACTTTTTCTAATAGAACTAACAATTGCTTTGTTTGTACATGATAGCTTTATAAGACCCTATTTTGGAGATTTTTTAGTTGTTATTCTACTGTATTGTTTTATAAAATCATTTCTAAATGTATCGGTTTGGGCTGCCACAGGTTTTGTATTGGCCTTTTCATTTGCTATCGAAATAGCTCAATATTTAAATATGGTTAAAAAGCTAGGCTTGCAGGAGTCTAAAATCACTATCGTTATTCTTGGAAATTCCTTTGCTTGGGTAGATTTACTTGCTTATATTTTAGGTATTCTGACTGTTATTGCCATTGAAAAAAATCTATTAAAAACGAAAGTATAAAAGATAAGTCGCGTAGGCTATTACCACTTTGCCAGTACAGTACACTTGTAGTATATTATGCTGTTTTTTTTATAACTTCGTTAAAAGTATTTTAAAGCAAGTGAAATCAAATCAAGTGAAGAAGTCAACAAATCCAATTTAAGACAACCTAACTTATAAACTGAGCCACTATGAATGGTAGAATGTTCTTTAAGACCCGTTTGTATTGTACTGGAATTGCAACAATTGCAATAGGATCACTTTTAATTTGGAACCATTATCATGGTGGTGTTCCAAGCCATCATATATTGGCTCGGAACACCACCATGATAGCTGAGATACCAGGTTATATGCTTATTGGCGTTTTTATATTAGCCCTGTTTTTTTCAATTTATAAGGCCGAATGCATTCTAGGGTTTGTAATTGGCATGACTTATACTTTTGGTGCTGTTATTCCTACTGGAGTCGGATCTCTATTAGCCCTATTTGGTATGGCCCTCTATTTAGGCATTAGACCAGTGGCATTGTATATTACAACACAGGTCCAGCATTTTGAAACATCAAATCCATCTAAGCATAACGGGAAATAAATTTTTATACATACTATTAAAGTTTTAAAAATAAAGGAATTGATCCAGAGTTTAACGCCAAATTAAAAAATACCCAATCGTACCCTTGGAGTATTGATGCGAACCGGAGTGCTTATTGTAGCCCCACTAGATCTTGTCTCATAATTATTTCTGTTATTATAATCATAATAATAAAATCTTGCATTCCTGTAATAATAGTCGCTGTGATGATCGTGATCACAATAGTTGTTGTGTTGCGAATACGACTCTTTTTTACCTTGAATATAAACTCGGTAAGCTTTTCTGTTGTTTTTCTTTAATTTTTTTTCGTATTGCTTTTGTTCCGCCCAGAAAACTTTATCTTCGTTACTACTTTCTGCTTTAAATTCTTGCTCATATTTAGCATCCTCTGCAGCTCGTTGCTCATAATATGATAGAAATTCTTGTTTGGTATCGTTTTGATTGTCAGCAGTAACTTTCGCTTTTTGTGCAGTTGCATTTATGGAAAAACCAAAGGCAATCAAAATAAATAAGGCTTTAAATGGGTTCATAATTTTTAATTTAGTGATTTATGATATTGGTGTACTACCAACTTTCACTAATAAGACAACTATAAAACCCTTTACCCTACTTTCTCTTTAAATTATAAATTTAATTTAATCGCTAAGCAGCACTTATAAAGCGGTGAGTGAATTTTATTTTTTTGACATTGTTGCTCATTATTTTGGTTTTAACCTAAACTTCTGTATTTTATTATTTAATTTTCATACTTTAGTTCCATAAATAAATCATATTCTTTCACAAAATAACTTCTTACTAAATTTAAAAAATGAAATCAAATCAGTTATTATTTTTTTATTTTGTACTTCTTAGTGCGTTCTCCTCGTATTCTCAAAATCAAAAATCAAACGATTTCAAAGTTGAATTTGAAAAATTCACTTTAGAAAACGGATTACAAGTAATTTTACATATTGATCGATCGGACCCCGTTGTTGCAGTTGCTCTAACAAGCCATGTGGGTTCCGCAAGAGAAAAGGCTGGCCGTACCGGATTTGCACACTTATTTGAGCATTTGCTTTTTTTAGAATCTGAAAACTTAGGTAAAGGAGGCCTTGACAAAATGAGTGCGCGAATTGGTGGCGCTGGTGCTAATGGTTCTACAAGTCGAGATCGTACTAATTATTTTCAAACCGTACCCAAAGATGCATTAGAAAAAATGATATGGGCAGAGGCCGATAAATTAGGCTACTTTATCAATACAGTAACTGAACCTGTTCTTGCAAAAGAAAAACAGGTAGTTAAAAATGAAAAAAGACAGAGTTATGATAACAGACCCTATGGACACAATTTTTCGGTAATCTCAAAAAATTTATATCCTCCTACACATCCCTATAATTGGGATGTAATTGGTTCCTTAGAAGATTTACAAAATGCTACCCTTGAAGATGTTAAAAATTTCTACAATCGCTGGTATGTACCTAACAATGTTACGCTCACCATTGCAGGAGATTTTGATATCAATCAAACTAAAGCATGGATTGAAAAATATTTTGGAGAGATCAAACGAGGTGAAAATATTCCTAAAATAGAGAAACAGCCCGTAATGCTTAGTGAAACTAAAAAATTATATTATGAAGATAATTTTGCTCGTTTACCTCAACTGACATTAACATGGCCATCCGTTTATGAATACCATCCGGATAGTTACGCGCTAGAAGTATTGGCCAACTATCTTTCAAAAGGGAAGAAAGCCCCGCTATACAAAACACTCGTAGAAGACAAAAAATTAACTGATGCCGCTGATTTGTTTCAATACAATTCAGAAATAGCAGGGCAATATATGCTAAATATTACTGCTTTTGAAAAAATAAATTTAAATACAGTCCTGAATGGTGTTAACGAAGCTTTTAAAGACTTTGAAGCCCAAGGGATCTCACAGGAAGATTTAAACCGTATTAAAGCGGGTCAAGAAACTGCTTTTTACACCAATTTATCCAGTGTATTGGGGAAAGGATTTCAATTAGCACAGTATGAAATTTTTGCAGGAACTCCAGATTATATTAATCAGGATGTGAAAAACATTCTTGCCGTAACTACTGAAGATGTAATGCGGGTATATCAAAAATATATAAAAGGAAAATCTTATATTGCCACCAGTTTTGTACCAAAAGGAGGTGCTAATTTAATACTCGAAGGCTCCACTTTAGCAACCGTTGTTGAGGAAAAAATAATTGACGGTAAAGAAGATTCGTTTGATGCCAGCATAACAGCAACTTATAAAAAAACGCCTTCAAAATTTGACCGAAGTATAGAACCAGCTTATGGTAAAAGCCCGGATGTTAAATTACCATCAGTATGGAAAAATGAATTATCTTCTGGTCTAAACGTTTTGGGAATTGAAAATTATGAAGTCCCACTTGTCCAGTTTCAGTTACAAATAAAAGGGGGAATGCTACTTGAAAAAAAACAAAAAGTAGGTATTTCTAATATGTTGGCTGAATTGATGACAAAAGGAACAAAAAATAAAACTCCGGAGCAACTCGAAAATGCTATCGAAAGCCTTGGAGCCACAATCAAAGCTAATGCAACTGATGAAGCAATCTTTATTTCAGGTAATACCCTGGCAAAGAATTACAATGCGACTATGGCATTAATACAAGAAATAGTGTTGCAACCCCGATGGGACATCAAAGAATTTGATTTGATCAAACAAAGCACTCTAAGTCAAATTACACAACAGAAAGCAGACCCCAACAACATTGCAAGAAATGAGTTTAAAAAATTAATTCATGGAAAAGAATCGATCTTATCAAACAACCGTATCGGTACAGAGAATTCTATAAACACAATTACTATTGATGATCTTAAAAATTATTATGTGAATAACATCTCTCCGGTAATTTCCAGTTTTCAAATTGTTGGTGCTGTTTCAAAAAATGATGTGACCAATTCTTTAGCGACCCTAAACAAAAATTGGGAGTCCAAAAAAGTTACTATTCCTCAAATAGCCTTTACAAAAACTGTTACTGCATCAAAAATTTATTTTTATGATGTTCCAGGAGCAAAACAATCCGTAATTAGAATTGGTTATCCGGCACTTGCTGCAACTGACAAGGATTTTTATCCAGCAACTATTATGAATTATCGTTTAGGTGGCGGTGGTTTTGCATCACAATTAACCCAACAATTAAGAGAAGGAAAAGGATATACATATGGTATTGGTTCTTCATTTGATGGATCAAATAACAAAGGCCCATTCACTATTTTTAGCGGTGTTCGCTCTAATGTAACGTTTGAATCCATAAGTTTAATTAAAGAAATTGTAGAACAATATGGTCCACGCTTCAATGCAACAGATCTAGAAGTTACCAAAGGATATTTAATAAAGAGTAATGCAAGAACATTTGAAACGCTATCCGCTAAACTAGACATGCTCTATGAGATTAGCACTTATAAATTTTCAGATGATTACGCTAAACTACGGGGGAATACAGTAAAAAACATTACTATTGAACAAATAAAAAAACTCTCTGAAAAGTACTTAAATTCAAATAAAATGATTTATTTAGTAGTAGGTGATGCTGAAACGCAATTGCAAAAGTTAAATAAAGTTGGTTTTGGAGAGCCAATTCTTTTGAATCGTACTGAGGTAAAAGCTGAAAATTAAACTGTATTAGCCATAAAAAACTATTCTTAGGTACAGGATAGTTCTAGCCCAGATCGAAGTGAAAAGCCCGGACTGCAAAAAATAATTTTTCTTGTCCTGAAAGAGCGACCAACGGGAGCTCCTTTCAGGATTTATAAAAATATTTTTTTAATGGAGGACTTGTAATGGAGTGCTGGATCAGCTCCTAAAAATCCTATTCATTCATTTCATCATAACGAACTGGAACTTGGGGGTCATAGAGCGCACATTTAAATTCTGCCATAGTATCTACAAGAAGATCCATCGTTTTTCCCTCAGTTCCATAACAATCTATTTGAATGCTTTGTGGTGTAGTTTTAACATGAAAAGCGCCTTTTCCGGTACTGTTCTTCCAGCTGTTGTCATCTACTTTTTCCCAGTTTGAAAATACCGTATTAAGCCTGTTCATGATAACATCAACGGGAAGATTTTCTAATCCCGCTATAATTTTCTGTTCTGCAATATCTTCGTAAACCAAATGATGATTTAGATAGATACCCTCCTCATAATTCCAAAAAAGTAATTCGTACATTAGAAAAAAGTTAAAAGATTAAAAATTAAAAAAATAGCTACAGTTAAAATCTTTAATATTCAAAAGTACCGTATTCGCTACTAATGGTTAATTTCTTAGCATCAGCAGCTTCTACTCTACCCACAATTTGAGCCTCCACATTAAATGATTTCGAAATCGCAATAATATCTTGAGCCACAGCTTCGGGAACATAAATTTCCATTCTGTGGCCACAATTGAATACTTGGTACATTTCTTTCCAATCAGTTTGGGATTGTTCTTGTATCAACTGGAACAACGGCGGGACAGGAAATAAGTTGTCTTTTATAATGTGTAAATGCTCTACAAAATGTAAAATTTTAGTCTGAGCACCTCCACTGCAATGCACCATTCCGTGAATTTCATTAGAAGAATATTGGTCTAAAATTTTCTTGATGATTGGTGCATAAGTACGTGTAGGCGAAAGCACTAATTGTCCTGCATCTATTGGTGAATTTGCTACCGCATCAGTCAATTTAATCTGTCCGGAATAAATTAGTTCTTCTGGAACTGCGGCATCGTAACTCTCAGGGTATTTAGTGGCTAAATATTTTCCAAAAACATCATGACGTGCCGATGTTAATCCATTGCTTCCCATACCTCCGTTATAACTTTTCTCGTATGTAGCTTGGCCAAAAGAAGCTAGTCCTACTATTACGTCACCCGCTTTAATATTAGCATTATCAATTACTTTACTACGTTTCATGCGGGCTGTTACCGTTGAATCTACAATTATTGTTCGAACAATATCACCCACATCTGCTGTTTCACCTCCAGTGGAATGTATAGTCACACCAAAAGAATCCAGTTCTTTGATAAGATCTTCGGTTCCGTTGATAATTGCCGAAATTACTTCAGCCGTAATTAGATTTTTATTTCTTCCAATGGTGGATGAGAGTAAAATATTATCGGTTGCACCTACGCACAATAAATCGTCAATATTCATTATCAAAGCATCTTGAGCGATGCCTTTCCAAACGGAGATGTCACCGGTTTCTTTCCAGTACATATATGCCAAAGAGGATTTAGTTCCAGCGCCATCAGCATGCATAATCAAACAATAATCACTATCCTGAGTTAAATAATCCGGAACAATTTTACAAAATGCTTGTGGATATAATCCTTTATCAATGTTTTTTATAGCGTTGTGAACATCTTCTTTGGATGCTGAAACACCGCGAAGCGCATATCTTTTTGAAGTTTCTGAACTCATGTAGTATAGTTGTGAAGCCTGCTTTTAGGCAGATAGTTGTGCAACAAAGATACTAATTTGATTTAGGAATTCAGAATTAGGTTTTAGGATTTATTATACTATTTTTTGACCAAGTAAATCCCGGACCATATATTAGCAATTTAGCTAAACTTATTTTTTTTCGCTAGCAGCTGTATCGTTATTATAATTATGTTTCTGAACAAATTCAAAGGTGAATTGAGTAGATACATTCTATTTCCATTCCGGCATTGAGCCTCCAGAAAATAAAGTTGCACGCGTATCTGGATCCGTTATACTTGACTTTACAATATTTTTGATCGAAATTCCATCGTTAGAAGTACTTGTGAAAATTACTTCTGCTTCATTTGGAGAAAACTTAACATCTAGATCATTAAATCCATTTGGCTTATTTGTATCTACTTCTGTGGAGGTATTGGTCAAACGATTGTAAATAAAAATACGAGAATCGAGTCTTCTATAGTTCGAACTTTGATAGCCAGATACATCTCTTGTATATACGATTTTTTGATTATCAACAGAAATATCTAAACCACTTACCGCTCCATCTAATCCTGACAGCACCTGATAGAGGACGACTCCTGAAGTATTTATCACATAGATCTCGGAATTGTAACCCGAAATATCATTTACTTTTAGTACAATTTGAGTGGTATCTTGGCTCCAATCGCATTCTGATATAAATTTACCATTTGGAGTTCTAAACAATTCGACTAGTCCACTTCCGTCTGCATTAATTCGATATAATTTGTCAAAATTTGGATATATCAGCTGACTACCGTTGGTACTCCAACTGTAATTGATATGCTCCATGTTGAAACCTGCAATAGGAATAGAATTAGTCACTTTAAAAACATTTAGACCATCTGGATCCATTGTATAAATTTGATTTTGAGAACCATCAGAACTTATATATGCAATTTTATTAATTTCCAGATTTTTTCTAGGTCTATAGCTATTTACTTCAGAGGAAGACAATTGTAATTGATTACCCGCTTCATCAGCTGTATAAATAACATTATTGCTATTGACTTTTTTTATGTACAAAAACCTAGGATTAGGGAATGCAACAGTTGTAAAAATATTCGTTACACTATTCGAGGGTGTATTAATACCATCTGACGCAGATACTTGCCAATAGTATTTTGTACTGTAACTTAGTCCTAAAATCTCAAAAGTAGTCGTTTTAATATCTTTAAAAGTAGTCACAACATCAGTCGTTCCGTTTTTAAGAGTTATGGTATAGGTCAGAGGATCCAATTCTTTATCAGTTGCCGTCCAAGCCAAGTTTAATTTCAAACCTTGACTTTTAGCATTATCCAAAGGAGAGGTTAATACGGGAATAGCTGGGGGCTTATTATTAGCCGTTGAAATATCTAACTCAAAGATGATTTGCACGGTCACATTTTTAGTAATTGTAGCAGGCTCGAACTTAGAAATATAACCATCTTTTTGTGCCTGAAACGAATATTTACCTACTAGAATTTCACTGAACTCAAAATAACCGTCTTTATCAGTAAAATAGGTACTTGTTGTTGGACTTGTAGAAACTCTTGCGTTAGCTATAGGTTCAAATGTTCCAGCATCAACAACTCTTCCTTTCACTATTCCCACGCCATTATCATCAATCTGTTCTTCACTACAAGAAACGAAGAGAATAAAACATATTATGATTTTTATTCCTAATTTTTTCATCTTTATACCGTATTATTTATTAGACATTAGAAACTATTTGTGCTTACTCTTTAATGGTTTGTTTTTTTTATAAAAAAATCAAACTTTACTTGATTTTGGTCTTTAGTTTTCGATGAAAATAATACGTCATCCCAAAACCGAAACGCCAATAATAATCATCTCGAACGCCACTTACTACATAGTCAATATTATCCGAAAAATTCAAATTATGCTCTCCGTATAATTTTAATCCAAAATTATTCGTTACTAAATATTCTATTCCTGCACCATATAAAACTTTGGCACTTAAATTGTCAAAATCAGAATTAAAACTTGCTCCAAAACCGCTAAAAAAATACGGGGTAAAAACGTCATAAGGAAGTAATAAATACTCTAAATTCAGTTCTAATGAGGCGTAACCAACATCTAGTTTACCTTTATTTCCTAGTCTAAACACATTGCTTGAAGCACTCAAATTCAAATTGGGTTTTATAAAATACTTTATTGCACCTCTAAGCATTGGCTTAGCGATCGGATTTGGATAATCTCCAGCCATATACGTAACTCCACTTGTTGCTTCAATCCCAATTTTACCTCTTTTTTCATCCCTATTTCTACCATAAAGTAATGCTAAATCCGCTTCTTCTTTTTCTTTGGTATAGGAATCGATAAAAGTGGTTACTTCCTTAGAGGTTGCCGCTACTTCCCAAAGATTATTTTTAATTCCATCCACTATTAATCCTTCTACTGCTTTTTCTATAGCCTCAGTAACGGCAAGCTGAATAGGCTCATTTCTAGTGAAACCGGTTTCTACTTCGAGAAGCCTTTTGATGTTTACATACTTAAATAAGTTAGCATCTACGCTTTGAGACAAAATGGTCTTAGATACATACACTGTATTCAAAATTTTACCATTTGAAGTAGAAACTAACCTGAGATATATCGAGATTCGATCTTGTCGGTATCTTGTTGAACCTCCAGTTCCAAAATACCGAGCACCAAATCCTCCTGTAATGATATTAGAATCATACGATATAATACCTCCTTCTAATAAAACACCCGCAAATAACAAAGGGGTTAATTGGGTTTCCGTGGTTTTTGAATCAGTAGCATATTCTTGACGTGTAGAACGAATAATATTTCTCTCGTTTAAAAGATTCCCTAGATTTTCTCTTTCTATTGGCACAAACCATTTAGAATCCCCTAAGGCTTTAATTAAAATAGAAGTTGCTCCCTGAGTCACAGCAGTACTGAATGTGCTTCCCTGATCAATCGCTTTATATTGTCCGGTTTGGTCTTTGAATTTATAAACCCCAACAACTATTTGTTCCTTGGGCTTAGGTAGCTTTGTCAATAAAGATGTAGCGGGTGTGTTTTCTCCATAGATAGCTTTTTCAATACCAACGGGCTGATTGAAATAAGCACCACAACTAGATAATAGGAAAACAAATAGAAGTGTGATTACAGTTTTTTTATTCATAATGTAGGTAGTATTTAGGGCTTTTTTGACAAAAATATGTTACAAATATTCAATCTTTGATACATTAATTTATGATAATTCGATAGATTAAAAAAAACAATTATGCTACTTGATTTAAGAACAAAAATTAGTTCCCTGGAATAATAATTTGGGTTTGTTCACCAGTATCCGTATCAAGTATATCAACTACTAATCCCAAATTTGAAGGATAAATATCAACGGATAAGCTCCCAAAAACATAAGATCCTTCCTTAATACCGCCATCTCCAAACTGTTTTTGAAATAACGAATTGGATATTTGATTCAGTAATTGGTTATTCAGATTTTGTTTAAATCGTTCTAATTCTGTTGGTTGTTTAAAATCAGTTCCTGTATCCTCTTTAAAATCATTTTGAGCTTCAGCTGAACTCAGCAACCACTGATAATTAAACGTATCCCCTCCAAAAGCAGGATTTCGTGGCTTATAAACCATGTCTTGAGCACTCAAAGTAGTAGAAAATATAATTAGACAGCCGGTTACAAATAGTAGTTTCATAATAGTTTTTATTTAAATGAAGGAATAGTAGATCTGGTTTAAAAAACTTTAAAATATGAGAAGCCTAACAATATGAAATTAATACTTTAAAAAAGCGATAGCAACAAATTGAAGTTGAAGATTAGTATTGAGTAATAAATTTAGCTTGCTTTTCAATATTTTTAAAATATTGAAAGATTTTAGTAGCAGATGATTCTGCCACATATTTTAAAAAATCTTCATCAGGCCTGGCTATAAATTCTTCGATAACATCACTATCGACTTTTAGAATAATCTTAGTGGTTCGTCCAAAAGTCAACTCTTCTTGAACAGTAATTATTTTTTGAGATTTGATTTTTAATTTCGAAAATTCGGAATAGAAGAAATCATAAAAATCATTTCCTAACTTAGTTTTAGTTTCATTAGAAATTATACCCAACATTTCTAGACCGTCCTGGGGCTTAAGTATAATAACTTTAGTCTCGTCCGCTCCACCAAAAACGACACGATCTTTTCCAATTATGGTATTATCTTCATCAAAAATCAATAATAATATAATAATTTGATCCTCTTTGCTGTTGTTGATCTGTGTTTTAGAAAGAATAACTTTTTGAATAGGCTCTAATGTTACACGACCATCTTGTGCATTATCGGATCTATTAGAATTCAATTTATTCTTTTTAAAAACGGTAAGTTTAAAGGAGATATTTCTAAACTCTGATTTTAAATTCTCCACAGTTCCAGTTATTGAAAGTGTATTTTCAACTTCTTCAACTTCTATTTTTGGTTTAATGTCTTTATTTATATTTTGAGAGAAACCGACTGTTATGAACAGTAAAAAAGAAATAGAAACTATCCTAAATATAAATGATTTCATAGTGTTAATGATTAAATATATAAATCGCCCCTGAATTTCCCGTTTGTGTAATTTTCATATCTTTAGATATTGAATTTGTGCCATTATTATACAACGATAAATTATTTCCTTCTTGATTTATAGACATATTTGTGGAACCATCAGTGTATAATGAAAAATCACTTATAAAATTATTAGAACCTAATTGAGAAACAGATTGATTTAAATCACTCGTGTTTTTATACATATTCAAATAATTATTGAATCCATTCTGATGAACTATAATTTCATAATTTACAGACTTAACATTAATAGTCGAGTAATTATTAAAACCTACCTGCGCAATCTGAATCAAATTATTATTCTGAAGATATTTGTCTAATGGCTCAACTTGACCAATTCCATCATTATTAAAATTGGAATTTTTAACCTTATCTACCAGTTCATATAAACCTAACGAAAACTCGCTAGGTTGTAAAACTTGTCCATTAATAAAAAGTGTATGTACAAGTGCAATTACAAACAGGATATTATTTAGCTTTGATTTCATGATTTTCTAATTTATTAATATTGCCATAAAAATAAATATTGTCTAAAAAATTAAATTCAAAAATGAATTAATTTGAAATAAAACAAAGTAAAAAAAAGGGACAGAGTTGAATATACAGCTCCGTCCCCTTTAATAATGTAAAAGTTAGTTAGATTGTACTACTACACTTAAATTGCCTAAACCCCATTGGTTAACCGTACTCATATGATCACTGCCTGTTTGGATAGTCCAAGCAGTATTGGCAGTTCCATCTTGATTGATATTAGAAGTATTATCAACACCAAATTGAAGAGTTATAGCATTGTTGAACTCTCCATATGTATCAACATAAGATGCGTTTCCAAAACCAACTTGAATAACAGTGGAATTGTTATCATGCCCTTCTTGCATTACGTCTGAATAATTCCCTGCAATAAACTGTAATGTTGTGGAAGAATTATCTCTACCGATTTGAGTAGTTTGAGATACGTTAAAGAAACCCAATTGACCGGTTACAGCGTCATTTCTTCTTCCGTCTTGATCAATGTAAGCAGCATTAGCTACTCCAAGTTGCCCAATGTAAGCATCATTGCGGCGTCCGTCTTGCTCAACATCTGCATAGTTAAGTGCCCCTGCTTGATTTGTGTCTGATTCATTGAATCTTCCACTTTGATCAATGATCGCAAGATTTGCAAAACCTATTTGCAAAACATCTGAATCATTTTGTAATCCCGCTTGCGTTACAAAACCAACATTGCCAACTCCAAGTTGGTTAACCATACTCATGTTCCCTTGTGCAAAAGCCAATGAACCTACTAGCATCGCGGAGATGCTTAAAATTACTTTTTTCATAATAAATATATTTAATTGGTTGTTAATACAAATTAATATATAGGTTAAAAGTGATTTGGGGAACCTCTCTTTATGGAATATTTAATAAGAAATGTGTTTTTAATTTATTGCTTATTTCAATATTACATTTCAAAGATAGAAAAGAATTTTTCGAATCAAAAAACTAACAAACTGTTTTTTAATCCTTTATAGATATTTTCGATGAAGTGATTAAGTAAGTCGATAAAGAACTAAAATCGAATTTTATAAAGTAAGATAAATACTAACAAATACTATTTTTGGCATTTATGATAAACAAAAAAGAGGCTTTTAATGAAAAAGCCTCTTTTTAATACGTTTATGAGTAGATTACTTAGTAAATAACAACTCTCTATATTTAGTTAAAGTCCATATTTCATTGTCTACCAACAGCTCTAATTTGTCACAGTGATTTCTAATGATTTCAAAATAGGGTTTTACTTTATTACAATATGCTTCTGCCATTTCCTGTGCATCAGTCAAATTATTTGCTATTTTTCTTTCGTTAGTCATTTCTTCCACTTTAGAATTGATTCCTTCAATGTGACCTGAAATCTCTTTAATCAACACAATTTGCTCTTTAGCAATAGTCTCAAAATCAGTTCCAAAAATATCTTTCAAACCTTTAACATTCGTGATCAACGTATTTTGGTAACGTATTGCAGTAGGTATAACGTGATTTTTAGAAATATCACCTAAAACTCTGCTTTCAATTTGGATTTTTTTAGTGTATTCCTCTAATTCAATTTCGTAACGCGCTTCCACCTCAATGTGGTTCATGATATTCAATTCGGAAAATAAGTCTAATGATTGTTTAGAAATTCTTGCTTTTAATGCCTCAGGAGTTGTTTTAAAGTTACTCAATCCTCTTTTTGCAGCTTCGATTTCCCATTCTTCACTATATCCATCCCCTTCAAAAAGGATTTTTTTAGATTGCTTGATATACTCTCTTAATACATTAAAAATCGCATCGTCCTTCTTCATGTCTTTTGAATCAATCAATGCATCAACTTCCAGTTTAAAATCTCTTAATTGCTTAGCAACTATTGCATTTAAAGTAGTCATTGCATTAGAACAGTTAGCTGTTGAACCTACCGCTCTAAACTCAAATTTATTTCCTGTGAAGGCAAACGGTGATGTTCTATTTCTATCTGTATTATCCAAAAGGACATCCGGAATTTTACCCACTACATTTAATTTCAAGTCTGTTTTCTCTTCAGGAGATAATTTTCCAGCAGTTACACCTTCTAATTCAGCCAAAACTTTAGTCAATTGTCCTCCAATAAAAACTGATATAATTGCAGGCGGAGCTTCATTAGCTCCCAATCTATGATCATTACTTGCCGAAGCTATAGCAGCTCTTAATAATGATTCATTATCATTTACTGCTTTGATGGTATTAATGAAGAAAGTCAAAAACTGCAAATTACTCATTGGTGTTTTGCTGGGGCTTAATAAGTTGACTCCAGTATCCGTAGCTAATGACCAGTTGTTGTGTTTTCCGGAACCATTAACTCCTTTGAACGGTTTTTCATGAAATAATACTTTCAATTCATGACGTTCAGCTACTTTTTGCATCACATCCATCAATAAACAGTTGTGGTCTACAGCTAAATTCGTTTCTTCAAAAATTGGTGCTAATTCAAATTGATTTGGT
Source organism: Flavobacterium sp. GNP008 (assembly GCF_056428965.1). Classification (NCBI taxonomy): domain Bacteria; kingdom Pseudomonadati; phylum Bacteroidota; class Flavobacteriia; order Flavobacteriales; family Flavobacteriaceae; genus Flavobacterium; species Flavobacterium sp. GNP008. Next base: position 73,330 of record NZ_JBWJVL010000001.1, read on the forward strand.
GCTACTTCATTGTGACGCGTTTTTACAGGGATCCCTAATAACATACATTCTTGTTCTAAATCCCTCATGTAAGTTAATGCACGGGTAGGAATAGAACCAAAATAATGGTCATCAAGTTGTTGTCCTTTTGCAGATGTATGGCCTAACAAAGTTCTTCCAGTCATCATAAGATCGGGACGAGAATCCGCTAAGGCTCTATCAACTAAAAAATATTCTTGTTCCCAACCTAAAGTCGCAGTAACTTTTTTTACATTCTTATCAAAATATTTACATACTTCAGTAGCAGCCTCATCCATAACCGTTAAAGCACGCAATAAAGGTGTTTTATAATCTAAAGCCTCTCCGGTATAAGAAATAAAAACCGTAGGAATGCACAATGTAGTTCCAAAAATAAATGCTGGAGATGTTGGATCCCAAGCTGTATATCCTCTTGCTTCAAAAGTGTTTCTTATTCCTCCATTTGGAAAACTAGAGGCATCAGGTTCTTGCTGTACTAATTGCGCTCCACCAAATTTCTCTACTGGATCGCTACCATCATAAGATGTCTCAAAAAAAGCATCATGTTTTTCAGCAGTTGTTCCCGTAAGAGGTTGAAACCAGTGTGTATAATGAGTCACTCCTTTTGACAAAGCCCACTCCTTCATACCCATGGCGATATAATCGGCTAACTTCCTGTCAATCTTAGTTCCATGCTGTACTGCATCGCGCACTCCTTTAAAAGCATCTGAAGTTAGAAATTGCTTCATCGCTTTGTCATTAAAGACATTAGAACCAAAAATAGTTGATTTCCTATCAGATTCTTCAAATTTAATTGGCTTTCTAGTCGATGCTTCTTTCAAAGCTTGAAAACGTAATGTTGACATAAAAATTGTTTTTAAGTAATTAGACCCCTATTATTTTGATGCAAATATAATTTAATTATTACTTTTATAAAATTTTGCCTCTAATTTTTATGGGTTAAACCTCCAAATTTGTGAGATTCCTAAAAAAAAGCATCAGAAATCACAACTTAGTAATTTTAAGGGTACTTTTTTTTCAGGAAGAGAATTACATAAAAAATCAAATAATAAACAACTATTAACTTTACTTAAAATATCTGTTAAAGTTAAAAAATCAAAAAGTATCTTTACACAAAATACAAATACCTTAAATTTATGATTGTCTGGATTTCTTTTTTAACCGCTGTTTTGATTTTTCTAGCTCTTGATTTAGGAGTTTTTAATAAGACGCCACATATTATAAGTTCTAAGGAAGCCGGGAAGTGGACTGCAATATGGGTCACTTTATCTTTTATGTTTTCAGGTGTGATTTATTGGCTTTACAGTAATAATTACATTGCTAATCCAGATGAATTAAAGCCAACAACTGCAGCAATAAAATTCATAACTGGTTATTTGATTGAATTGTCATTAAGTATTGACAATATATTTGTAATTGCAATAATTTTTTCTGCTTTTAAAATCCCTCAAAAATACCAACATCGCGTTTTATTTTGGGGTATATTAGGAGCCATAGTCTTTAGAGGCTTAATGATCTTTTTTGGAGTAATGTTGATCAATAAATTCTCTTGGATGACTTATATATTTGGAGCTTTCCTTATATACACCGCCATGAAAATGCTGTTTAGCAATGAGGACGAGCAATTCCAACCTAAAAAATCTTTTGTTTATAAAACACTCCGAAAAATAATCCCCATATCTAACCATATTGATGAGGAACATTTTTTTGTAAAAAGAAGACACATCACTGCAGCAACACCCCTTTTTGTTGCTCTTGTAGTAATCGAGGTAATGGATGTTGTTTTTGCAATTGACAGCGTTCCCGCAATATTAGCCATTACTAATGATCCGTTTTTGGTTTTTAGTTCCAATATATTTGCTATTTTAGGATTGCGATCTATGTATTTCTTCTTGGCAAATATGTTAGCTAAATTCAGTTATTTGGAATACAGCCTCATTGCTATTTTAAGTTTCGTAGGATTTAAAATGGTGCTTCATGATTTTATTGAAATTCCTGAATGGGGATCCCTAGCCTTTATAGCTATTTCACTAATAGCTGGTATTGTAGTCTCCTTGAGAAAAAGCAGTAAGGAATTCATATAAATAAATAAAAAAAGGGAAATTTTACGATTTCCCTTTTTTTATATTAAAAATACAATCTAAAAATTAATTTTCTGAATTTCACTTTTACTAACCTTTAAGGCAGACATAACCGCGTCTAAATTATTCTTATTAACAGTAGTAGAAAAACTAGCGGGTATTATTACAATTCTAAAAGTCTGGTCTTGTGTCCAGCTAGCCGGTAAAGTATTTAAATTAAAGTTAGCCTTTAGAAAAATATTTACATTAAACTTTGAATAATCAAAATTAAAATCCAACTCTCCGCCATCATTGAAATAATACGTTTGAGGCATTAACTTCCATACATCCTCCCCATTTACAGTATCATATAGATGATATACTAAAACTGCATCCGAAGAGTAAATTGGTGGATCAAAAGAAACCAATTTACTGTAATTATTATTGGAATTAAATGAAGTCGTAATTTCAAAAACTTCACTAATGGTATCATTATCCACAGTCTCATTAACTTCACAACTCTGTAGTGCCATCATCCCGATGAAAACTAAAAATAAGGTAATTTTTTTCATTCGTTATCGTTTTTATAATTTATATTAAAAACTCTATTCATGAATTGTGCCAAACTTTATTTTAAAAAAAAATGTACTTTTGAATTATGGAAAATGAACTTAAATTATACATGATAATGCTAGGCTGTGTTCCAGAAGGACGCTTTACAGAACAGCATGATATATTTTTTGGAATTGGTAAATCCTTAAAAGAATTGATTCCTCAAATAAATCTTTTTTGGCCAGAAGCTAAAGGTAAAATTCATATTGATGCCTGGCGAGAAGTTTCTGTGGTTGATGACTTCTCTATTGAAATTGTTCCAAAAAATACAGCGGTACAAATTACTCCAGAACAATTATTTTTCATCAATTTAGGAGGTTATAAAGAAAATGAATTTGAAGAATACCATTACAAAATGATTACAGTTGCTGCTAGTCTAGCATTGGCATCAAAAAAATCAAAAAAAACTGCATTTTATAAACATTGCGGTTTCAAAGAAGCACCTTCACATATTGACGATCAATATGGAATAGATATAGATGATATTTATAATGTGTTAGACATGTTACCAGCGCAATTAAAAGCTTTATATTCGTTAAAAATCACAAAGTCCGAAATGCCATTAGAACAAAACCCACTGCATATAGGCTATTTAAAATTGAAAAAAATTAAAGATTAGTCTAATCAACATTCGTTATTGTTTTAGTAGATTATATGCAAAAGGCCTTTCATGTGATGGTAATGAAAGGCCTTTTAAAAAATTTAAAACATACAAAGTCTATTTTACCACTACAGCATTATTTTTTAAAATTTTACTAAAAAAAAGCACATGTGAAGGCAACGCATTTTCCCAATATTCCCAAGTATGCGCTCCTGGACGTTCTGTGTAATCATGAGAAACTTTATTATAAACGAATCTTCGGTGCAATTCCCTGTTAGATTCTATCAAAAAATCATCTACTCCGCAATCTATAATTAATTCCAGTTTGTTACTTTTTATTTTATCAACCATATTTAAAACAGCATTTGAGGCATACACTTCCTGTGGTACTCCTTCAATTCCAAAAACAGGTTCCATTAGTTTAGTAACTCTTTCTTTAGATTCTGGATTAATCATGCTCCCCATATCTACTGCTCCGCTCATACTTCCCGCTGCACAAAACAGTTCCGGGTGTTTTGTGGAAAGATACAATGCCCCGTGACCTCCCATAGAAAGTCCTGTAATTACGCGTCCTTTTCTGTCGTTTATTGTCCGATAGGTATTATCTACTTTCTGAATTACTTCTTTTGTGATATACGTTTCAAACTGACTTCCTTTATTAACAGGACTATCAAGATAAAAACTGAAAGTTTCCCCTTCCGGCATTACAATTATGATATCATACTGATCGGCTAAATTATGCAATAAATTCTTATCGGGAGTTTTAGATAACCAATCATTAAAATGACCATAAGCGCCATGCAACAGATAAAGAACGGGATAATTACCTTTGCTTTTTGCATAAGAACTGGGCAATACTACCGCAGCTTTATAGGTTTTATTCATAGCTGAACTCGGGATTTGTAACGTATCGGCTTTAGCACCATAAGATAATGCAGTGTATCCAAGAAGGAAGAATAAAAATAGAATCTGAAGTTTTTTCATTTGATAGTTTTTTTGGTGATTGAAAAGTAAATATACACTTTTTCAGAAAAATCTGCTTTATCGTTCAAAAATCGAATACACTTTACAAAAGCAATTAATTCATTTTGAATAGCTTAATTCAATATTGATGTATTTTTGTAAAAAAAATTCAATTAATAATTAACTCCACATTAAACAAAAACCTTTTACTTTTTTTATTTAGAAATTAAATAATATATACTTTTTTAACATAAATTAATTTATAAATTATTGTATTTTATCCCTAATCGGCATTATGATGATAAAATAGCACCTAAATCAGAAAATAAAGTTCTATTCCGGAAGCGATTCTTATTATAGTTTTACAATAGAAATTTTAACTATTCATTTAAAAACTAGAATTATGAAAAACATTTTAAAATTAAGTTTATTGTTGATAGTAACAATGACTAGCATGAGTATGCATGCAATTGACTACAATTTTTTACTTAACGTAAAAAAAGGAAAAGGAAATGAAATTAGCTTTACTCTAAACCAAATTAAAAAGGCTATGGTATCTATTTATGATGATGCCAATAATTTAATCTACACCGAAAAAGCTACCGGTGAAAAAGGAATCTCAAAAACATATAATTTAGATGAATTTCCAGTGGGAATGTACTATTTGATTGTCGAAAACAATCTAAAAAAAGTAAAACACGAAATTACTACCTCCCAACAAAAAAAAATTAACAACAAAAGCAATCTCGGAAGTGTACAAACCAACGATGAAAAATAAAACTCTTGCAACTATTAATTAGTATCCTTCTGGAGTCATAATAAAAAAGGCTGTCTTTTGGGACAGCCTTTTCTTTGATTATAAATATGAATTACATATTTCTTCTATACTGCCCACCTACTTCAAATAATGCAGATGTTATTTGTCCCAAAGAACAAACCTTCGTTGCTTCCATCAAATGTTCGAATAAGTTTTCGTTTTTAATGGCTGCTTCCTGAAGCGTATTTAAATGCTCCGTTACTAAATCCTGATTGGACTGATGTAAATGATTCAACATATCAATTTGGTATTGTTTTTCTTCCTCAGTGGCACGAATTACTTCGGCTGGGATTACTGTTGGAGAACCTTTAGAACTCAAGAATGTATTCACACCAATAATTGGAAATTCACCGGTATGTTTCAAAGTCTCATAATACAAACTTTCTTCTTGAATTTTACTGCGTTGGTACATGGTTTCCATAGCACCAAGAACGCCACCACGTTCTGTAATTCGGTCGAATTCGAGTAAAACTGCAGCTTCCACTAAATCCGTTAGCTCTTCAATAATGAAAGCACCTTGAATTGGATTTTCGTTTTTGGCCAATCCTAATTCTTTGTTGATTATCAACTGAATCGCCATCGCACGTCGCACTGATTCTTCCGTAGGCGTGGTAATTGCTTCATCATAGGCATTGGTGTGCAATGAATTACAGTTGTCATAAATGGCATACAACGCTTGCAAAGTCGTACGAATATCATTGAAATCTATTTCCTGGGCGTGCAAGGAACGTCCCGAAGTCTGAATGTGGTATTTCAACATTTGCGCACGCTCGTTAGCACCGTATTTATTTTTCATGGCTTTGGCCCAAATCTTACGTGCCACACGACCGATAACTGCATATTCTGGATCAACTCCATTCGAAAAGAAGAACGATAAGTTGGGTCCAAAATCATTGATGTTCATGCCACGGCTCAAGTAATATTCCACATACGTAAACCCATTTGAAAGTGTAAAAGCCAATTGCGTAATCGGATTTGCACCAGCCTCAGCAATGTGATATCCTGAGATAGAAACCGAATAGAAGTTTCTAACATTCTTAGTAATGAAATATTCCTGTACGTCACCCATCAATCGCAACGCAAATTCCGTAGAGAAAATACAGGTGTTTTGGGCTTGGTCTTCTTTCAAAATATCAGCCTGAACGGTTCCACGTACTTGAGATAACGTTCTTGCTTTTATTTCGTTATACACCTCCAAAGGTAAAACCTGATCTCCGGTTACACCCAAAAGCATCAACCCTAAACCATTATTCCCTTGAGGTAAATCACCTTGATAATGCGGCCTTTCAACTCCTTTTGCTTCATAAATTTTGTTGATTTTTACCTCAACTTCTTTTTCAAGACCATTTTCTTTGATGTAAAACTCACATTGTTGGTCAATCGCCGCATTCATGAAAAAACCTAACAACATGGGCGCTGGCCCATTGATAGTCATACTCACCGAAGTCATAGCATGAACCAAATCAAAACCAGAATATAATTTCTTCGCATCATCCAAACAGCAAATAGAAACTCCAGCATTACCGATTTTTCCATAAATATCAGGACGTACATGTGGATCGTTTCCGTATAAAGTTACGCTGTCAAAAGCCGTTGATAATCGTTTTGCCGGTAATCCTGCACTTACATAATGAAAACGCTTGTTCGTTCTTTCTGGTCCACCTTCCCCGGCAAACATTCGAGATGGATCTTCTCCTTCCCGTTTAAAAGGATACAAACCTGCGGTAAAAGGAAATTCTCCAGGAACATTTTCCTGCAAACACCAACGTAAAATATCACCCCAAGCTTTGTACTTTGGTAACGCAATTTTCGGAATTTGGGAATGCGAAAGTGACTCTGTATGGGTCGCCATTTTTATTTCCCTATCCCGAACTTTAAACGTATAAACTGGATTTTTGTACTTGTTTACTTTTTCGTCCCAAGTCAAAATAATTTCCCAATTGTAGGAATCCAAATCCATTTTTACTTTATCGAATTGATTCAGTAAAAGATTCAAAAATATTTTGTCCTCAGCAGCACCTGGTTTTTCAGATTCCAAAGCACTTGGTAAAACTGAATCGTCATTAATTCCTGCTTTGTTTATTTCAGGTATTTTTTTGGTTACCGTTTCAATCGTTTTGAAAATTCCATATAATTTCTGTGCTACTTGTTCTTGAGTTACCGCAGTAACATCATATTTTCGGTTGCTTTCGGCAATTTCAGATAAGTAACGCGTTCTATGCGGTGGAATAACGAAAATCTTCTCGCTCATTTCACGCGTGATTTTGAACGTTGATTTCAAATCAGAATCCGTTTTTTCATGGACTTTATCCATTATCGCTTTGTACAGCGTATTCATTCCCGGATCGTTAAACTGCGAGGCAATCGTCCCGAAAACCGGAAGTGTATCTAAATTAGCATCCCATAAATTATGGTTGCGTTGGTATTGTTTTTTAACGTCTCTCAATGCATCCAGAGAACCGCGTTTGTCAAACTTGTTTATTGCTACCAAGTCGGCAAAATCAAGCATGTCGATTTTTTCCAATTGCGTTGCCGCACCAAATTCCGGTGTCATTACATATAAGGATACATCAGAGTGATCCATGATTTCCGTATCCGATTGTCCTATACCTGAGGTTTCCAGGATTATGATGTCATAATTTGCTGCTTTGATCACTTGAATCGCATCGGCAACATATTTAGACAAAGCCAGATTTGATTGGCGTGTTGCCAATGAACGCATGTAAACTCTAGGACTATTGATGGCATTCATTCGAATTCTATCGCCTAACAAGGCACCGCCTGTCTTCCGTTTTGATGGATCGACCGATATTAATCCAATAGTTTTTTCAGGAAAATCGATTAGAAAACGACGCACTAATTCATCCACTAATGATGATTTTCCAGATCCACCGGTTCCTGTAATTCCAAGAACTGGAGTTTTACAATCCAGATTCTTTTTTTGGATGGCTACCAAAGTTTTGGCCGCTATTTCCGGAAAATTCTCTGCTGATGAAATGATTCTGGCAATTGCTTTTGGATTTTTCTGTTCCAAATGTTTTATTTCATCTGTCAGTGTATCTCCAACAGGATAATCGGATTGTTGTACTAAATCATTTATCATACCCTGCAATCCCATAGCACGTCCGTCATCTGGTGCATAAATTCTGGTGATTCCATACGCTTGTAATTCGGCAATTTCAGAAGGCAGGATTACTCCTCCGCCGCCACCAAATATTTTAATTTGCCCTGCTCCTTTTTCCTGAAGCAAGTCGTACATGTATTTGAAATATTCGTTGTGACCACCTTGATACGACGTTATTGCAATTGCATTGGCATCTTCTTGAATCGCTGTATTGACGACTTCTTCCACACTTCTATCGTGGCCCAAATGAATTACCTCAACACCTGTAGACTGAATGATTCTACGCATAATATTGATTGCGGCATCGTGACCGTCAAAAAGAGCTGCAGCGGTTACAATTCTTACTTTATTGTTAGGGATATATGGTATTTGTTGTTCCATTTTATGAATATGATAATTTAAGACTGCAATTTACAATTTTATTTTAAAAATTATTTGATGTTATTGCTGGTTGTTGATAAATTAGGCAGAATTTTGTTATTTAGCCCCGATTGAAGTGGCATCCCTCGATTTTTTTGGCGAGGATACAGCGAAAAGCGGGACAAAACGTGATTAACAAACTAAAGTTTGTGCTCCTAAAGAATAGTTGGCTTTGTTTTTGAATAAGTAGTATTTTTACAAAAGCCAAAGGGCAAACACACGAAGTAAACTAATAAAATAATTATGATGAAGAAAATTTTAATTTTTGCGGTAGCAATTTCGCTTTCTAGTTGTGCCGAAATGCAACAAGTTTTGAATCAATTTCCACAAACGCAAGGAATTGGCGGTGTTGATATTGCTGGCGGATTGAAGGAAGCATTGAATAATGGAATTTCAAAACAAGTAACCAAATTGACAGCCACCGATGGTTTTTTCAGAAATGAAGCTGTTAAAATTTTACTGCCAGAAGAATTGAGAAAAGTAGACGCTGGTTTAAGAAGAATAGGACTTAGTTCATTGGCTGATGAAGGTTTAAAAGTATTAAACCGTGCTGCTGAAGATGCGGTGAAGGAAGCGACTCCAATATTTGTAGACGCCGTTAGAAATATGACTTTCATGGATGCCAAATCGATTTTGATGGGAAATGAAAGTTCGGCTACTAATTATTTACAGAACAGCACTTCGACCGCTTTGTACGGGAAATTCAACCCTGTGATTAAAAATTCATTTACTAAAGTGGGTGCCGATAAAGTTTGGACGAACATTATTACAAAATACAACAGCATTCCTTTAGTGAATAAAGTAAATCCTGATTTGACGGATTATGTGACCAATCAAGCGTTAAATGGTGTTTTTAAGATGGTTGCGGTTGAAGAAAAAAACATCAGAACCAATTTTAGTGCCAGAACATCTGTATTATTACAAAAGGTTTTTGCAATGCAGGACAACAAATAAATTGAAATTGGGTTGTTTTTTTTAACCACAAAACAGCCCAATCCAGCTTTTTTATAAAAATAAATATGCTAATTCTGTAAACACTGATCACACTAAAAAACAAAGCTGAAACCAAAACGCAAATGCAAAAAATTACAATCCTAATCCATTGCAAAGATCAAAAAGCAATTATTGCTTCCGTTACGAATTATATTGCCTCTATTGATGGTAATATAATTTATCTCGACCAACATGTAGATGCCGATGAAAATGTATTTTTCATGCGTTTAGAATGTGAATTCAGTACCAATAATTGGAACATTGAAGCTATTAAAACTGATTTTCAAGCTAAGTTAGCTGCTCCTTTCAATATGTCGTGGGAAATGTATACCCAAAACGAAAAACCAAAAATGGCTTTATTTGTTTCTAAATACGACCATTGTTTGTATGATATTTTAGGACGCTACAGCGCTGGCGAATTACCTCTTGAAATTCCTTTGATCATTAGCAACCATGAGAATCTTAAAGCAGTGGCGGAACGTTTTTCTATTCCGTTTCATTATGTTCCTTTCACGAAAGATATAAAAGTCGAAGGCGAACAAAAACAGTTAGATTTATTAAAAGAATACAATATAGACTTCATTGTATTGGCACGCTACATGCAAATTATCACACCCAATTTGATTGCGCAATACAAGAATCAAATTATCAATATTCATCATTCTTTTCTCCCTGCATTTCCGGGAGCAAAACCGTATCATTCTGCTTTTAAACGCGGCGTAAAAATCATTGGTGCCACCAGTCATTATGTAACAGAAGGATTAGATGAAGGTCCGATTATCGAGCAGGATATCGCCCGAGTTTCACACAGCCATTCTATTGAAGATTTTATTATGAAAGGACGTGATCTGGAACGCATGGTTTTGGCTAGAGCGATAAAATTGCATTCGGAACGAAAAACTATGGTGTATAATAATAAAACAGTAGTGTTTTTATAGAATTCCCTCCCCATTATCTATAAAGAAAAGGGAGCCATAATCTCGATAAGGACTACTATAAAAAAAGCGCACCAAAAGTGAGTATTTTTTTAAGCTGAAACCTCAATCTCCTTCGTTTTCCCATTATTGTCAAATACTACTTTTGTCCAGAATGATTTTGCTTTTTGATGCGTTGGATACCAATCCCGGTTTTCTTCCACCAGAATAAAAAGTCCCGTATCAGTTCCTAAAACGATGAATTTATCTAATTTGGGCTGTTTTGAAAATAATGAAAGATCATATTTTTCACAAATTTCGTCGCAGAGTTCTGCAATATTTTGAGAAACAAAACCTATTTCGCTTACGGATAGAACTGATAATCCGCTAAAGGCTTCTTCTGATCCATTGTCCAAACTAAAACGAGCAATAAATTCTAAAACATTTCCATTATTGTCATAAAAATAAAAAGACTTGGCATTCCAATTGTAGAAATCGGCAATTTTTTCCGGTGGAATGACCTCTAGAATTTCTGTTTTCTTTTCCGTCCAGGCAAAAGCTTCCAGCAACTTATTATTAGGTATATCGAAAGCAAAATGATATACCGGTTTTAAATTCTCAGAAGACCGGAAAGTTAGTTTTGTGGAACCAGCGGCAAATGAAACACTCGAATTGGTTTTAGAAATAGTTTTCAACCCGATGGCGTTGTTATAAAATAACTCCGTTTCAGTAATGCTATCCGTAAATAGTTCCAGTTCGAGAATATTCATCGTGTTCAAATAAAGTAATTTATCTTTTTAACAAATACACCTAAACAGCCAACAGCTAAATCACTATAAATTTCTAATGGTTCTTTAAACCCGCAGAAATTCTATAGCCTCAGATGGCGTCAAAATCCTTAAAGAAATGCTCTAGAAATAAAGTTATAAAACTTAACTTATGTACAACAAAGTAATAACAAAATCTTAACAGCAAAACATTCCCTTATGGGTGATCTTTGCAGAGTAATAAACTGGTTATTTATTATTTTGGTTTTGGTTAGTTAAAGAATTGCCTGCATTTTATAATGCAGGCATTTTTTATTTAGCTGTATTTATAAAAGAAAGAACTGCATCATTGAAAGCATTAGGTTGCTCCACATTTACTACATGCCCACATTTTTCTATTACGAAGAGTTTAGATGATTTATAGTGATTCTCTACTACTTTCTGAACCGATGGTAAAAACATATAATCTTCTTCACCCATTACATAAAGCGTAGGAATATTTAATTCGACCTGACGAAACCATTTGAGAACCGGATTAATTTCGGCAGTGAGTTTAAACCATTTAATAAATTCTTTCTGGTATAACTTCTTAGCCTCATTAATAAAAAGGACACGAGATTGCTTGTGACTTTTTTTAGGCATAATGACAAACGCAAAAAATTTATATAAAACCAAATAAGGGAGTACATATTTAAACATGTTTCCCAATCGCATCAATACCTGAGAACGGAAATTCATTTTTAGGATTGCGCCCCCCAGAATCATGCTTTGCACGCGTTCCGGATACATTTCTGCTAATTGTCTGATGAGTATGGTACCCAAAGAAATCCCTACAAAATGTGATTTTTTAATTTTTAGAAAATCTAAGACCTCTAGAATATCATTGGCTAAAGCCGAAAAGGTATATTTTTGTTTGAAAGCCGTTTTCAATGTAGGTTTTGATTCCCCGTGACCGCGTAAATCCAATAATAGAACATTGTGCTGTTTCTTAAAATCACGTATTTGCTTAAACCAAATTGAAGAACTACCCCCAGCACCATGAACAAAAGTCACCCATTGATCACTGTTTTTATTTTCGTAAATGGTGTAATTAATCACGTATTTTTTTGGTAAAAATAGAACTTTAATTTTAAATCCCAATCTTAACAAATAATATTGCTTGTTTTATACTTGTAAAACGTAAATTTGCAAAAAAATTACACCCATGAAAGGATTATTGAAAGAGAAAAGTGAAATAGAAAAGCTTAAAAGAGAATACCAAAAACTCTCCGAGCAAAATTTTAAAATCGAAAAGAAGGCTATCAATTCTTACTTACCAACAGAAGAATTGATTTTAGAGGAATGTGAATTATAGTTTTTGATGCATTTTTTTAAAATAATCAAACGCTTTCAATAGCCTGCTTCCATACCAAGAAAACATTTCCCCGTCAACAAACACCGTTTTTGCGTGATGTGTATGTCTTCCTATTTCGAATGCATCTTCCTCTTTGAAAGGATAAGGCTCCGAAGAAAGAAAAACCAAATCCGGATCGCCTTCTAAGCGTATTTTTTTTAGTTCTATTTCAGGATAACGTCCCATAGTTTGAGGATTATTTTCGTAGATATTCTGAAAGTGGTTTAGTTTCAGTAATTCATTGATAAAGTTATCAGACCCCGCGACCATAAAAGGGTTTTTCCAAATGAAATACGCTGCTTTTTTAACCGGTATGTCTTTGATAAATTTTTTAAAATCGCTCAAGGCAAAAGCCAATTTGTCGTTCCATTTCTGGGCTTCAGTTCTACAATTGAATAGCTGACCAAAATCGGTAATCATTTTAAAATTATCTTCAATGGTGACAATATTCGTCACCCAAACCGGACAAATTTTACTCAGCTCAGCAACAATTTCTTCCGTATTTTCCTCTTTATTGCAAATGATAATGTCCGGTTGTAACAATCTAATTTTCTCGAAATGAACCTTTTTGGTTCCACCAACGATTTTCTTAGTCGATTTTAAATGATACGGATGCACACAGAATTTAGTAATCCCAACAATTCGATCCTCCAAACCTAAATCATACAGTAATTCTGTCTGTGAAGGAACGAGCGAGATTATACGTTTAGGTGAAGTTTCGAAAAAATGCGGAGTTCCAAGTTGGTCAACAAATGATTTCATAATTTTGTTTAAACCTTAAACAGCAAGGCTCTATTATATTAGTAACGGCACGTAAATAAAATTCAAACCATATAAAAGAAGCCCACTAATGCTTCCCCACAGGCAATGTAAAATTAATTCGGTTAAATATCGTTTAAAATTACTTCCATTTCTTGTTGCATATTCAATGCTTCTTCTCTCGCTTTTTCAGCAAAATCGGCTCCATTTGAAGCATAAATAATCGCTCTGGAAGAATTAATAAGCAATCCAACATTGGCATTCATGCCATATTTACAAACTTCGGACAAACTTCCGCCTTGCGCACCAACACCCGGAACTAGTAAGAAACTGTCAGGGACAATTTTACGAATTTCAATGAAATATTCGGCTTTAGTAGCCCCAACAACATACATGAGATTTTCACTATTTTTCCAAGTTTTAGAGGTTTCTAACACTTGTTTGTACAATTCTTTTCCGTTTACATTTAAAGTCTGAAAATCAAACGCTCCTTCATTAGAAGTCAAAGCCAGCATAATCGTATGTTTATTTTCGAACGCTAGAAAGGGCTCCACAGAATCTTTTCCCATATATGGCGCAACAGTAACACTGTCAAAATCCAAATCTTCAAAAAAAGCTTTGGCATACATGGAAGACGTATTCCCAATATCTCCACGTTTAGCATCAGCAATAGTAAAAATTTCAGGATACTTTTCATTGAGGTAATGAATAGTTTTTTGAAGGGACAACCATCCTTTTATTCCGTGAGCTTCATAGAAAGCAATATTGGGTTTGTAAGCCACCGCTAAATCATTGGTCGCATCGATTACAGCTTTATTAAATTCAAAAATTGGATCTTCCAACACTAGTAAATGCTGTGGAATTTTATTTAAATCAACATCTAGTCCTATACATAGGAATGATTTTTTTTGTTGAATTTGTTCAATAAGTTCTTGTGTTGTCATTATTATATAGTTGTGTGGCAAAATTACAAACATACAATCAATATTAATTATAATGCAGGGATAAAATTCAAACTTACTCGATTATTTAAAAATCAATTATTGCTTCTACTTATAAAAAAATCATGTACGCCTATTTTTTTCTCTAAAAAAAGAAACAAATTAAGCAAACACATTCCTAAAAATCGAGGGTTAAATACACCCGCCATGCAATACCAATTGTTACTATTTGTGTTCCTATTCCTAAAAAAAGAAACAAAATCAGGCTTTAAATGTTAAAAAAAACACAAATTTAACGATTGTTGAATAATTAAATTAAAAATTTTGATTGGAGAAAACAAAAACTACAAGATTTTTAAATCTTAATAATACCTTTAAAATCAAGTAATAGTGATTTATGATTAATTAAAAATAAGGCACAAATACCTAGTTCAATTCCAAAAATTAGAATATATGGTTTTCAAAACTGAATTTAAAAGCAACCTTTTTATATCTTTACTATTAAACAAAAGTTTATATGAAAGTATATTTAAAGTTTGATTATGCTCAAATGACAAAGAAAATCATTCAGGAAAAACTATCTGAATTGGGATATAAATTTAATATGATAGGGTTTAGCGAATTAAATTTTTCAGAAAAAGTACCTTCGGGAAAGATTGAGGAAATCACCTGTGTTTTCAAAGAATATGGTATAGAAATAGTTGAAAATCAAAAAAGTGTATTAGTTCAGAAAATAAAAGACTCAATAATTGAAATGGTCAACAATGAAAAACCATTAAATATAAAAAGTTCCGTATATATAGCCGACAAGTTGAACTTGAGTTATGCCTATTTGTCTAATATTTTCTCAGAAGTTACCTATACTTCTATTGAACATTTTATTATTATTCAAAAAATAGAATTAGCAAAACAATTAATGATAAATACTCCTCTTAATTTAACTGAAATTTCCATCCAATTAAATTATTCCAGTGTTGCCCATTTAAGTACCCAATTTAAACATACTACAGGAATGACTCCCTCTGCTTTTCAGAGGATTATTATTAAACGACGAGAATTAGCAACTAAAAATAACAGCTAAACACTAACATTATGACTAACGATTATATAAACATCTGCCTAGCAGATGATGACGAAGACGACAGGTTATTTTTTACAGATGCTTTTGGCGAACTCAAAATAAACACTAAAGTCAATACTTTTAATGATGGTGTAGAGTTGATGAATTATTTGAATAATTCTGAATCCATTTTACCAAATGTACTTTTCCTAGACTTAAATATGCCAAAAAAGAATGGTGTTGAATGTTTATTGGAAATCAAAAAAAATGAGAAACTAAATGATATTGCAATAGCCATATATTCAACCTCATCGTCTGAAGAACACATTGAAGAGACCTTCATTAATGGCGCGAATATTTACATTAAAAAACCAAATGATTTTGATACTTTAAAGAAAATCCTTTCCGATATTGTTACCATAAATTGGCAATACCACACCTCTGGATTAAACAAAGATAATTTTTTAATGAGAATGTAAAATGAAATTTATTCAACTTCATAAATCACCGCTTTTTCTGAAAATAATTTTTATAATTTCTGTAGCTATTATATTTTTTATTGGTGGTATTACTTTTAAACACATTACGGTTTTAAAGAAATCGTCTACCTGGGTCAGTAATAGTCATGAAGTCAATGCAGAACTTGAACGGCTGATGTCTTACATAAAAGATGCTGAAACCGGACAAAGAGGGTATATTTTAACAAAAGATAAGAGTTTCCTAACTCCTTATGATAATTCAAAAACGTTAGTCAGAACTTCCTATAAAAAAATTTCAATTCTTACGGCAAATAGTAGAACACAACAAAGTAATTTAAAAAAGCTATTGTATTTTATTAATAAAAAACAAAACTATCTTTCAAAAACATTATATCTAACCGAACTTGGGATTTCTGATGAAAAATTATTTAAGAATAATTTGATCGTTGGTAAAGAAACTATGGATTCTATTCGGCTAAAAATAGAAGATATGATTATCACCCAAAAAAATCTTTTGAATAATAGGCAAAAGGATTATGAATCAACTATGAATTATACTCCTCTACTGATTTATTTAACTCTATTAGTTACCTTAATTTTAATAACCATTGCTTTTATTAAAATGAGTAAGGATTTAGTGCTTCTTAGAAAAACTATCAACACACTTTCTCTTGCCAATGAAGCCAATAATCTTGCAGAAATAGTAGGTGGCTTTGGTAGTTGGCAATTAAATTTAGAAAACAACACCTATAGCTTCTCCGATAATGAATACAGACTTCTGGGTTGTGAGCCACAATCTTTTGAAGCTAATTTAGAGCAGTTTTTAAATTTTATTCATCCTGATGATTTAGAATTTGTGATCCAGAATACAAACAGAATTTTTATTGATAATGACCTTCCGCCTTTTACCTACAGAGTGATACGAAAAAATGGTGAGATCCGGTATTTTAGAGGATTGGGACGAATTGTAAATATTTCCTCCGGAAACAGAACCTTTATTGGAACCACTAGTGATGTGACGGAGGAAGTCTATGCTAAAAATCTTATTGAGGAAAGAAACAGAGAATTAGAAAATAACAATAAGGAATTAACTGCATTTAATTACATAGCAAGTCACGATTTGCAAGAACCTTTGCGCAAAATTGAAACTTTTCTTTCCCGATTAATCAGCAAAGATTATCCTAATTTATCTCAATCCGGACAACAATATATAGCAAGCATTCAATCATCTGCTAACAGAATGCGAATTCTTATTCACGATTTATTACAATTCTCAAGGGCAAATAAAACAGAAAAAATTTTTGAAGACTCTAATCTAAATTACTTATTTGAAAATGCAAAACAAGAATTAGCGCAAATTATTGAAGAAAAAAAGGCAATTATAGAATGTAATGAATTGCCAACTTTAAAAGTAATTCCGTTCCAAATCCAACAGCTGTTCATTAATTTAATTGGTAATTCTTTAAAATACAGTAAAGAGAACCGTAATCCAATTATCACAATTAATTGTTCTATAATCTCTGCCAATGAAGAGGAATTATTACCCCATAATGACAAACACTACTTTAAAATTACTGTTAAAGATAACGGGATTGGTTTTGAACAAGTTTACGCAAAGAAAATTTTCATACTTTTTAATAGACTTCACAACAAAAACGAGTATGAAGGAACAGGAATTGGCCTTGCCATTTGTAAAAAAATAGTGGAAAATCATAAGGGATTTATAGTTGCAACTGGAGTGCTGAATGAAGGTGCTACATTTATCATTTATCTTCCTGTTGCTTGAGGAAACTTTCAAAAAGTTTAAAAGAGTTTACTGTTGTTCTTTTTAATCATATGTTTTTATAGTCTCTGTATCTTTAAACAATTCCCTTTCTACAAATACTTATATATTATAAAATTTACTTTTAAAGTATAGTATTTTTTTGCTTTTCTTTTTCAAAAACAATTTCACTGCAAGTACTAAAATACTGATTGGTTAGAACCAAAGTCTTTTGAATCTGCAACGATATTTCTCACAGAGCACTACTTATAAAATTTAAGTGCAATTGTTTTATAAAAAATTGGTATTCTTCACATTACTGTAATAACTTTCAAAACATTCGATTTGATTTAGCATGAAAAAATGCATCGTTAAATTCTGTAACAATTTTAGGGATTAATGTAACAAACCATGAAGAGTGACTTTGCACCTTTGTGAAATCAAAACTAAATTGTGAAAGCGTCATAACGAAAAACGCGATACAAGCAATAACAGTCTTTTTAGTGCTATTTTGTAGCAATTTATCTAAAAAATCATGCAACGGTAAAAATTTAGATTAATCGTCATTCTAGTACATCTGTATTCAAAGGTTCTCTTTATGGAAAATGGAAGATTTCTTTTGGATTCAAAATAACAAAAAAGACCTTAGTATGAATTATTCGTTTTGGTAGATTATATCAAAAAAGATAATGTAGCGGAATTTTAGTAAAGCTTAATCGCCGGAACAGCATTAAAATTTAATCGCTTTCAAATAAACGTCTGATAAAATTATCGATTTGAAAATATAGAAAAAGAAAGAATATTTCTTAAAGCTCGCTACATATTGTTGAAATATTAAAATAGCATTTTAAGAATCGAGGCTACTAAAAAATACAACCAAATTATGCAAAATTTATTATACATATTCGCAGTAGTGTTAGTGCTACTTTGGGCCCTAGGATTTTTCATTTATAGTGTGAGTAACATCATTCATATTTTATTAATACTAGCCGTAATAGCAATTTTACTAAAAGTGATAAAAGGATAAAACTTTAATTTTTGAAACCATGATTATGAAAAACAACAATTTAGCAGTAGGAATACTGAGTGGTATATTAGTAGGAACCGTTTTAGGGGTATTATTAGCTCCAGCAAAAGGAAGTGAAACAAGAAAAATAATAGCAAATAAAGGCATCGGTTTTAAAGATATACTTAAAGATTGTGCTGGTAGATTGTCGGATAAAATTTCTCAAAATAAGACTCAACACAAAAATAACTATCGCCAATTAGTAGGAAATTCAAAAGAGCTTTTAAATGATGAAAAAACAAACTTGGATAATTTAAAAAACATGAATAAATCAACAATTTCGAGATAAAACCATACAATAACCTGTGTGCGTGTGTGTGTGTGTTTAAAAGGCCAATTGCAATTAATAATTCAAGAAGATGCCCTTAAAACTGGCTAACGGATTCCAATTATAATCTAATAAAAATGAAAAATTTAATGCCGCTATTAGGTATTCTTTCAATAGCAATAACTGTTACTTCATGTAAAAGTGAAAATGAAAAAAAAGCTGAAATAGCCACAAATAATTATATCCGCTTCATTGATTCTGTAGCGAATATAAGCTCCATAGATGCGCTTACCAAATGGAATACTATTGAAAAATATTTTGAAAAAAAATCGGATCAACTAAATACAAAAATTGACAGATTAGAGGACACTACCGTTTTTGACTCCGAAATTAATCCTGCCACTGCTAAATATGAAGCTTTGAGAAATTCAATTCTTCAACGCAAAACGAAACTAGAGACAGCAAACCTTACCAATCCATAAAAGAGAATCGGTTTGTTTTTGATTCATAAAAAAAGACCATGCTCATTATTCGCATGGTCTTTTTACTTTTATTCTTGCTTCTATTTTTTAGAAAACTTCGCTTGCTTCTTTCAATTTTTCCATGTTGTTGACTAATGCTAATTCGTCAACAATTTTCTGAATGTCACCATTCATGATGTTTCCTAAATCGTATAATGTCAATCCAACACGGTGATCCGTTACACGACCTTGTGCATAATTATACGTACGGATTTTAGCAGAACGGTCACCAGAACTTACCTGAGAAGTACGTTTGGTGGCATCCTCAGCTTGTTTTTTGGCTAATTCTTGTTCGTATAAACGGGAACGCAAAACGCCAAATGCCTTGTCCTTGTTTTTATGTTGTGATTTTTGATCCTGACATTGCGCTACTAATCCTGTTGGAATATGCGTCAAACGAACGGCTGATTTAGTTGTATTTACGGATTGTCCCCCTGGTCCTGACGAACAGAAAAAATCCACACGTACATCATTCATATCAATCTGCACATCAAACTCTTCTGCTTCCGGCAATACCATAACAGTTGCTGCCGAAGTGTGTACACGACCTTGCGTTTCTGTTTGTGGTACCCGTTGCACACGGTGAACACCCGCCTCAAACTTCAAGGTTCCGTAAACATCTTCGCCGGTCACTTCAAAAATTACCTCTTTAAATCCACCCGAAGTACCTTCATTCATATCCACAACCGAAGTCCTCCAACCACGGTTTTCACAATATTTCGTATACATACGAAATAAATCCCCTGCAAAAATACTCGCTTCATCCCCACCTGTTCCGGCACGAATCTCCACCATAACATTTTTGGCATCTTCGGGATCTTTAGGAATCAACATAAATTTGATTTCATCCTCCAGTTCCGGTAATCTTTCTTTGGCTTCATCCAGTTGCATTTTGGCCATTTCGGTCATGTCTGCATCACTGTTATCCGCTATTATTTCGTTTGCCTCATCCATATTTGCCATGAGAAGCACGTATTCATCGCGCTTTTCAGCCAAAGCTTTCAAAGTTTTATACTCTTGATTCAATTGCACATAACGCTTCTGATCCGAGATCACATCCGGCTGAATGATCAAATCCGATATCTCATCGAAACGTTGTTTTACTATTTGAAGTCTGTCTAACATTTTCTTAGTCCTTTATTTGGAGTGCAAAATTAGTGAAATATTACACACATTTAGTTAAATATTACACATTTTGACTTTCAAATTTCACATTTTTTTTTCAGGAGCTGTTTCCTGCTATTCGCTATATCTTTTTCTGGTCTCGTAAAAAAAACGAGACCAGAAAAAGGATTCCGCTGCTATCAGGGCTAGGGGATTTTTGTTAAAAAGATAGCGTTTACGGTTTTCAGTAAAATTTCATTATATTTATTTATAATTCAAACATTTGTTAAATTACAAACCCTTGATGTTGTTGATAAGCCCTAATAAATGTTAAAAAATTTGCACAATAATACAACTGTATATATATTTGTTCTAATCGTACCAGTAGCGCTTCCCGTAAGAACAGCCTTCTGGTCTTTTTTTTTATACCAATATAGCGAACAAAACACCTAAAACTATAGAGGGACAAATAACGCTCTTGAAAAAAAAGGAATGTTATCTGATAACGAAGCAAATACGCCACATTTCCTGAAAAACATTAGTTATTATCTCTTGAAAATATCTTGATGAAAAATGCAATCTGGCAAAGTTGAACATAAATTTAACGACTACAGCTACTTTGAAGATATATATAATTATATAAAATATATTGACTCGTAGACTATTATCTAAGCAAGGCTCAGCGCCTTTCAAAGCATTAGAATTCCAATAATTGCATTTACAAAATTTAGTAAAATGAAACATAGTAATATATTTGACGTAATAATTGTTGGCGGAAGTTATGCAGGACTTTCAGCAGGAATGGCATTAGGAAGAGCATTAAGAAAGGTATTAATTATAGATAGTGAAAAACCTTGCAATCTTCAAACGCCACATTCACACAACTTCTTAACGCAAGACGGAAAAACGCCAAAAGAAATTTCAACGCTTGCTAAACAGCAAGTTGAAAAATACAAAACCGTAAAATTTTACAATGGAATCGCAGTAAGCGGAATAAAAGCTACAAACGGTTTTGAAATAACAACTCAAACTAATAAAAAATTCACCGCAAAGAAATTAATTTTTGCGACAGGAGTAAAAGATATTATCCCAAATATAAAAGGATTTGCTGAATGTTGGGGAATTTCGGTTATTCATTGCCCATATTGTCATGGTTTCGAATATAAGAACGACAAAACAGGAATCTTAGCAAACGGTGATATGGCATTTGAAATTGGCAAGTTAATTAATAACTGGACAAAGGATTTAACAATCTTTACAAATGGAAAATCAACATTGACAAAAGAGCAAACTATAAAATTAGAAACGCACCACATAAAAATAATTGAAACAGAAATAAACCACTTTGAACACAACTCAGGACAAATTCAAAATGTCGTTTTTCACCATAAAACTTCAGAAAGAATAAATGCATTATATACTAGACCGAAATTTGAACAGCATTGTGAAATACCAAAACAGTTAGGTTGCGAACTGACAGAACAGAATTACATAAAAATTGACTCGTTTCAAAAAACAAGTAAACTAGGAATATTTGCATGTGGTGATATAACAAGTTTAATGCGTTCAGTATCATACGCAATTGCAATGGGCGGAGTAGCGGGCGCAATGGCAAACAGAGAATTAATTGAAGAAGAATTTTAAACAGTCAAAAAAAACCGCTAGCGCTCGTTTGCAACGAGTGTCAATTTTAATTTAGAGCACAGTCGTAGCGTTAGCAACGTGAAAACTATATATTTAAATCTTTTAAAATTCGTAACTTAGTGCCTACTAAACTTTACGATTATGAAAGTTTTATTTTTTATTATCTTACTCTTAGCGGTACAATCATGTACAACAAAAAAGTACATTCAGAAACGACAGCTGCCTGAAGGAATAAAATCGGCTACCGAAGAAATATATGTAGTAGAAAATAATCAGAAAAAGCTTTTGCACAAAAAGCAAATGATCTTTACTAGAAATGGCCGCATTAAATACTCCAAAACTGTCGATTCACTAGGCAATCTATTGCAAGAAACCAAAAAGAAAATATGGTTTGAAGTGGAATTGTATCCAGATAGAGAACCTTATTACTGTAAAACACGTTGGAAACCAAATCACCGTGAACGTATCAGCTGTTACACTAAAAAACAATACAAAGAAAACGAAGCCATTTATCATTATAATACCGATGGAACTATTGATAAAATAGTGGATAATTTTACAACTTTCAGCACCCAGTATTTTTATTATACGAACAAAGAACTTTCTAAAATTGTTGCCAAGGACAAAAAGGATACACTTATTGACGAAGTTTTAATATCCTGTGAAACCCAAGATGAAAAAGGTGCTTGTTTAAAAGAGATTAGAATTTCGAATAAAACAAACATTAAAGAAGAGATCCTCTTCTCCCCGAAATATGATTAACCCTATCGCTCGGATATCCACAATCATTAACGCAGTTTTTGCAAACTGTGCCCACAAAGAGAATCAACTAAAATAATAGTCTAACTTTGTGGCATTGCTTCGTTCCACGCAATCCCTTAATTCAGTTGCCCACAAATAAAACCATCTAAAATGAAAAAGATCCTTATTATATTTTCAATAGTTACATTCTTTGTTTCTTGTAAAGAAACAACTAGCAAAAAAACGGCCGAAGTTAAAAATCATCAAGTTGACAGCACAGCAAATCAAGTGATAGAAGTTGCTGCGTTCAAAGGGCAACAAGTTACCGGAGTCACACTTACTGATGCCGGGCGTATTTTTGTAAACTTTCCGAGATGGAAAAAAGGAGTTGATGATTCAGTCGTGGAAATAACAAATACTACCGTTCAAGAAAGCTATCCGGATGAAAATTGGAATTCTTGGGAGATTGGACAGCCAGTTGTGGCCAACAAATTTGTTGGAGTGCAATCAGTAGTTGCCTTTGAAAACCAATTGTATGTTTTAGACACCAGAAGCCAATTATTCGAAAATGTACTGGATGCGCCTCGTCTTTTTGTTTTTGATCTGACAACTGATAAATTAGTTAAAACCTATATTTTAGATAAAAACAGCTACCACCCTAATTCTTATATCAACGATCTTAGGATAGATAAAAAAACTCAAAAAATCTATCTTACTGACTCAGGAAACTCTGGTATTGTCATCATAGACATTAAATCAGGTCGTTCCAGAAGAGTTTTAGACAACCACAAATCAACAGCTGCCGAACAAAACTTTTTAACATTTGGAGACAAAAAATGGAAAAATACCATTCATTCTGATGGAATAGCCTTAGACACTGTAAACGACCGACTTTATTTTCATGCCCTTACAGGATACAGCCTCTATTCAATTGCAACAAATATGCTTGACTCTGAAGATGAAAAAAGCATGGGAAAAAGCGTTCGATTTGAGGCAAAAACTGCCGCACCGGACGGCATGCTATTTGACGACAATGGTAATTTATATTTTGCCGATTTAGAAAACAATAAAATCCAGTATCGAAAACCAGATGGCAGTATTCACACTTTGGTAGAAGGCGATAAAATAAAATGGGCAGATACATTTAGTATATATAACAACTACTTGTATTTTACAAACTCAAGAATAAATGAGGTTACAGCTGATATTTCAAATTTGAATTTTACTCTAAACAAAATCAAATTAGCCAAATAGTAAAAAAAGTTTCTAACCAAATCCAGCATTTGTTATGGATACAAAGTTTACTGATTTCAAACAATCGTTTATAGTTTCAATCTATGATATAAATGGGTTTGGTTTTTCGTATCCATTTTTTTTATCTAATACAAAGTAAAGGCAGAATTGCATTCAGTGCCCATAAACGAGGGCAGATAAAACAAGTCAGAAAGTTATAAAAACATTAAAAAACCAAACCGATGAAATTACTACTTACCACCTTACTTTTAATGTTCAACATTACCATATTCGCGCAATCGAATGCATTTGCTGGTGATTACAATCGCACTTTTAGCAAAGAAGGAAATCATTTTATTGACTATAAATTAACCTTACATCAAGATGGAACATTTGTATTTCATTCCTATTCTAAAATCAAAAACGGAATTCCACCTGAAGTATATAAATACGGAAAAGGAAAATGGACTGCGAAAGACAATGTGATTAGTTTCTCTTCCAAAAAACAGGATGACTTTGATGAAAAATACACTTTGGATTTTAATAATTCCAAGGCGAGATTTATCACTAAAAACCCTAGGGATAAATCGGACCGAATAATAAAGACCAGACTTACGTTTGTAGAGTCAGAAATTCAATGGATACAAAGACTGGATGTTTTTAAAATATAACATAGAAATTACAACGCGGTTTTTTAATAGTTTTATAAAACTGAAACCTTCTTTATTATTAAAATCTAATAAAAAGGAATCCCCCCGCTGGCGCGAGCGTCTCGCTCGTGAACGTAATCAGAATCATCTATTCATTCGTTTTTCGTTGTAAACACGAGACAATATTGTGTTCACGAGCGGGACGCTCGCGCTAGCCTAAAAACAGGGTAAAGGAAGACTCAAGTTACAGAAAATCGAAAATAAATTTATGATTGAACAATATGAAGATAATCCCAACGGTGCTCCGGCAACGAGTGCCAATTTTAATTTTTAGCACCATCATAACGTTTACAACGCGGTTTTTTAATACTTTTATAAAACCAAAATCTTCTTTATTTTTTAAAATCTAATACAATGAATTCCAAAGTTGATGATTTTATAAACAATGCCAAAAAATGGCAGCCCGAAATAGAGCAATTACGCCTATTACTGCTTGATTGCGGGCTGACCGAAGAATTCAAGTGGCGTACGCCATGTTACTGTTTTCAGGCTCATAATGTTGTAATTATAGGCAGTTTTAAAGAATCCTGTGCGCTTAGCTTTTTTAAAGGAACGTTACTTCAAGACAGCAATGGTTTTCTTTGCAAACCTGGAGAAAACAGTCAGGCAATGCGTTTTTTTAAGTTTACACATTTGGAAGAAATCATAGCACAGCAATCTATAATCAAAGCCTATATTTATGAAGCCATTGAGATAGAAAAAGCAGGATTGAAAGTAAATTTCAAAAGCAATACCGAACTTGAACTGGTGGCAGAATTACAAAATACCTTAGCCAAAAACCCCGACTTAAAAACTGCTTTTAAGGCCTTAACACCGGGACGACAACGAGCCTACAATTTGTATTTTTCGGCTGCCAAACAATCCAAAACTCGGGAAACGAGAATAGAAAATTACATTCCGCGTATTCTTGGCGGAAAAGGAATCAACGATTGTACCTGTGGATTGTCTAAAAAAATGCCCAGCTGTGACGGCTCACACAAATACATTCCGGGAGAAAATAAATAACAAGCTACAGTATCTTTTGCTTTCGTTATTATGAAAATGAAACGAAATCATTAGCCCTAATGGAAGCGGCATCCTCGCAGCGTAGCGCAGAGATACAGCGGACAGCAGGACCGTTCGTACCTAAAAAAACCATTCGTTCTGCTCCTAAAAAAATCAAACCCGTTCATAACTCCTACCGATTTCTTTTTAATACCAACTTCTAAATTCCTAATTTGCGCCCTTAAATTAGAAGGAGAAAATGAAGGTCTGTATTGCCGAAAAACCAAGTGTAGCCCGCGAAATCGCATCCGTTTTAGGAGCCAATACCAAACACGATGGGTATTACGAAGGCAATGGCTATGCCGTAACCTACACCTTTGGCCATTTATGCACCCTGAAAGAACCGAACGATTACAAACCCCACTGGAAAAGTTGGGATTTGAACAACCTGCCCATGCTTCCCGAGAAATTTGAAACCAAAGTGGTCGAAAATTCGGGTATTCAAAAGCAATTCAGAATCATAAAAAGCCTGTTTGACAAAGCGGAATTCGTCATCAACTGCGGGGATGCCGGGCAAGAGGGAGAACTTATTCAGCGCTGGGTGATGAACGAAGCCCAGTACAAAGGTGAAGTAAAACGCTTGTGGATTTCATCCCTAACCACCGAAGCCATCAAAGAAGGTTTTGAGAACTTGAAACCATCCGCCAACTACGATAATTTATACTACGCAGGATTTTCCAGAGCCATTGGCGACTGGTTGCTGGGTATGAATGCCACCCGTTTGTACACCGTAAAACATGGCGGATACAAACAAGTATTGTCTATCGGAAGGGTACAAACCCCAACCTTGGCCATGGTCGTGGACCGCTTCAAGGAAATTGAAAATTTTAAACCACAACCGTATTGGGAGTTGCAAACGGTATATCGAGAGACGCTTTTTAGTTACGAGGAAGGACGCTTTTTGAAGAAAGAAGATGGCGAAATTTTGGCCCAAAAAGTCAAAGAAAGTGATTTCGAAATAGTTTCTGTCGAAAAAAAGAATGGCAATGAGTTTGCACCTAAACTGTTTGATTTAACAGGCTTACAAGTGTATTGCAATACCAAGTTTGGCTTTACGGCAGATGAAACGCTTAAAATTGTCCAAACTTTGTACGAACAAAAAGTAGTCACGTATCCCAGAGTCGACACCACGTTTTTGCCGAATGATATTTATCCAAAAGTGCCTGGCATTCTACAAAATTTAACCAATTATGCCGCATTGACGCAACCACTTTTAGGAAAAAAGATTAAAAAATCGACCAAAGTTTTCAATGACAAGAAAGTAACCGATCACCATGCGATTATTCCAACGGGGATTCAAAGCAATTTGCAATACAATCAGCAACAGGTGTATGATATAATTACAAAGCGTTTTATTGCGGTGTTTTATGACGATTGTTTGGTAGCCAATACCACCGTAATCGGGAAAGCCGCCGATTTAGCTTTCAAAACCACCGGAAAAGAAATCTTAAAAAAAGGCTTTCGAATAGTCTTCGAAGACCCGAATGCCAAAGAAAAAGAAGCCGATATAGTACCCAGTTTTGTTGTAGGCGAAAAAGGACCACACGAACCCTCATTTTTAGAAAAGGAAACTAAGCCACCCAACCAGTTTACGGAAGCAACCTTATTGCGCGCCATGGAAACCGCGGGCAAACAAGTTGACGATGAAGATTTACGCGAATTGATGAAAGAAAACGGTATTGGGCGTCCATCCACACGAGCCAATATTATCGAGACTCTTTTTAGACGCCAATACATCGTTCGAAACAAAAAACAGGTCTTGCCAACGCCTACAGGAATTCAGCTTATTGATACCATTCAAAATGATTTGGTCAAGTCGGCTGAACTTACCGGTTCCTGGGAAAAGCAGTTGAAAGATATTGAAAAAGGAACTTTTACCGCCGCAGCGTTTATCAACAATATGAAGCGCATGGTTGAAGTCTTGGTTTATGAAGTACGCAGTGAAACCAGATGCGCCAATATTTCGCATGTAGGAAGCGTTCAAAAAGTAGTGGCTAAAGTTGAGAAAAAGAAAGCGGCAGGAATTTTGGCGGAATCCTGTCCGAAATGTAAAAAAGCGACACTCATCAAAGGAAAATCTTCTTATGGGTGTGGCGATTACAAAGCAGGTTGCACGTTTCTATTGCCCTACACTTTTGCGGAGAAAAAAATATCTGAGAACCAATACTTGCGATTGCTGCAAAAAGGATCTACCGTAAACTTGAAAGATTTCAAAACCGATTCCGGTGTTGTGGAAGGTTTGCTTCGGTTTGATGAGAATTTCCAGCTCAAATTAGAACCTAAGAAAACGGAGGCGAAAGCCATTCCAGACGAATTAGCCTGTCCGAAATGTCAAAAAGGAACGGTTTTGAAAGGAAAAACCGCTTATGGTTGCAGCAACTATAAATTGGGATGTGATTTCAAAGTTACTTTTGAGGTGGTGAGAACGAAATTAAAAGATCAAAAACCTACTAAAGAATTGGTTTATACTATTTTGAAAGAAACCATCTAAGAACATTCCCCCGTTTTTTAGCAACTTTTCAGATTACACACTTTATCCGGACTAGTTGCAAATATAATTTCCTGAACTCCACTAAAAAATTGCATGCTGAAGTAATCTTTTTGATAAATTTGTATTAATTTCATTACCAAATCTAAATTTGAAATCCATGAAAAAAACATTCATTATTCTCGTTCTACTTTTGGCAATTTCTGCTTGTAAAAAGTCAGATTCAAACAAAAATGAAAAAATCAAAGCGGCAAATTGGCTTTTGGGTAATTGGGAAAACAAATCAGCTGAAGGTAACCTTACTGAAACTTGGAGAAAAGTAAACGACAGCACCTTTCAAGCACAGTCATACTTTATAAATGAAAAAGACACCTTGCATTTTGAATCTATAACCTTACAGCAAAAAGGGGAACAATTAACCTACACTGCTACTGTAAAAGGACAAAATAATGATAAGCCAGTTGCTTTCCTATTGACCACTACAACAGAGAAACAATTGGTTTTTGAAAACCCAAAACACGACTATCCTCAAAAAATTAGCTACACCCACATCACTCCAGACGGTTTAGTAGCTAAAATTTCGGGAATCCAACAAGGAAAACCGAGCACTGAACAATTTTCAATGAAAAAAATCAAATAAGTTTAACATTTATTTATCATTAAAACCTTACCCTGAAAAGCAAGGTTTTTTTTATGCTTTTAAATTACTGTTTTTCAATACTATAAAAACATTTTTTAAAATATTATTTATATTTAGTCTAAATAAGTTTTGTTAAAATAGAAAGCTCTTCTATATTTGCATTATTATTTTTAATTAATCTAAATAAATGAAAACGATACATACACTTTACCTGTCCATCTTATTAGTTAGTATAACAGCTAGTGCTCAAGAAACAAAAGAGCAAAAAAAAGATTCCCTGAAAATTTTAAATGAAGTTATTATTAACACCAACAAATACAGGTATAAAAGAGAAAAAAGCACTACGGTTTCTAAAATGCCTTTGAACAATATTGAAAATCCACAAGTTTACAACACTGTTACTAGCGAGTTACTTAAAGAGCAAGTGGTAACTAACTTTAGTGATGCGTTAAAAAATGCGACTGGAATAACACGTCTTTGGGAGTCAACTGGACGTGGCGGAGATGGTGCTGAATATTTTACAATGAGAGGTTTTTCTGTTCAACCAACTATGATAAACGGGCTTCCAGGAATAAATAACGGAAGTATTGATCCTGCAAACGTGGATAATATAGAGGTTATCAAAGGGCCATCAGGGACATTATTTGGAAGCAGTTTGATTTCTTATGGTGGTTTAATAAATATTGTAACTAAAAAACCATTTTCAAGATTTGGTGGAGAAATTAGTTATAATTCTGGCTCATATGGAATGGACCGAATCACCGCCGACATAAATCTACCTTTAAACGCTGATGTTGCCATACGAATTAATACAGCATATCAAAAAGAAAATTCATTTCTAGATGCAGGTTTCGGCAAATCGTTTTTCTTTGCGCCTTCATTGAGTTATAAAGTAAATGATAAACTTTCGTTTTTAATAAATACTGAATTTACTAATAGAAATTCTTCAAATGCACCCATGCTTTTCTTGAGTAGATACGCGCCTCTATCCTTTGATTCAATAGAATTATTTGAAAGAAATTATAAAAGATCATTTACTTCCAATGAATTGTCTATTAGTAATCCTACTTATAATTTACAAGCTCAAATGTTGTACAAGTTATCTGATCAATGGACATCTCAAACTGTATTATCCAGAAGCAATAGTAAAACCAGTGGATACTATTCCTATTTATTTGACGCTTCAAACGGAAATAATTTTTCAAGATTCATTTCTAAAAGAAACGGAGAAACATTAGCAACTGATATTCAACAGAATTTCATTGGAGATTTTAAAATTGGAAATTTAAGAAACCGATTGGTCGCAGGTGTTGATTATTATAAATCAAGTATACTAAACGGGAGCACAGGCTGGCTAGGAAACGGTGTGGTTTCTTTAATTAATGGATCCGATTCCGGAGATTTGACACAAGCGGGAGTTGATAATTTATTAGTAGGT
The DNA here is from genome assembly GCF_056428965.1 of Flavobacterium sp. GNP008. Taxonomy (NCBI): domain Bacteria; kingdom Pseudomonadati; phylum Bacteroidota; class Flavobacteriia; order Flavobacteriales; family Flavobacteriaceae; genus Flavobacterium; species Flavobacterium sp. GNP008. The sequence continues at coordinate 103,910 of NZ_JBWJVL010000001.1, forward strand.
TCCTTCAGCGGAAATACTACTGCAGAAACGGAAGTTATTAGTGCTTATGCCTCAGACGTACTAAATATAACCGATAAGTTATCCGTAATGACCAGTTTAAGAGTGGATCACTTCAAATCTACAACGGCTACGGAAGAAAACAACCAAGTAGCAGTTTCACCAAAATTTGGGTTGGTTTATATGTTAGTCAAAGATAAAGTTTCGGTATTTTCAAATTATATGAATGGTTTTATTAACGTAGTACCCAGAGAAATTTCTGAAATTGATGGTTCTAATCCGAGAATGAAATCATTTGATCCAGAACAAGCCAATCAATATGAATTTGGCTTAAAAACAAACTTATATAAAGATATTATATCCGCATCAATCAGTTATTATACTATTGATGTAAGAAACCGATTGATGACCGATCCAAACAATATCAACAATGCGATTCAGGGGGGTGAAGTCAATAGCAAAGGAGTTGAAGTAAGCTTTACTGCAAATCCGGTAAAAGGATTTAACATCATAGCTGGATTCAGTAACAATAAAAGTGAAGTAACCAAAGACAATCCCGGAGATGGTTATTTAGGACTAAGACCCGAAGAAGCAGGACCGGAAACACTCGTTAACTTCTGGGCTAATTACACGTTGACTTCAGGAAAATTGAAAGGGTTCGGAATTGGGTTTGGCGGAAATTATGCTAGTGCTTACAAAACCTTAAACAGGGCAAATATTGGCACTTTTGAATTACCAAATTACAGTGTTTTAAATTCGGCTTTGTCTTACTCTAATGATAAATTTAATATCTCCTTGAAATTAAATAATGCTTTAAACGAAAAATATTATTCAGGTTGGTCTACTGTAACTCCACAACGTTTGAGAAATGTTACCGCTGGTTTAACATATAAATTTTAAGTTTCAGAAGTAATTTTGTTTAACTAAACTCCTTGTTATACTGAGGAGTTTTATCCTTTTTTAATGAAAAACAACACCTTAAAAAAAGCGATTCTACAAATTCATCTTTGGCTGGGTTTGACCTCGGGCTTGATTGTTTTTATTATTGCGGTAACGGGATGCCTTTATGCATTTCAGGAAGAAATTCAGAACACTACCGAAACATATCGGTTTGTTGAAAAACAAGAAAAAGCTTTTCTTTTACCCTCCCAATTAGAAGAAATTACCCGAAAAGAAATACCAAACAAAATACTTCATGCTATAAAATATAATGGTCCCGTTAAAGCTGTTGAAGCTATATTTTTCCATTTTGAACCTACTTATCATTATACAGTATATCTAAATCCGTATTCAGGAGAAGTACTTGCAACTACTAATATGGAAGAAGGTTTTTTTAAGTTTATTCTTGATGGGCATTTCTACCTTTGGTTACCACATGAAGTTGGACAACTGGTTGTAGCATCGGCAACATTAGTATTTTTAATAATGCTTATTACAGGATTCATACTTTGGTATCCAAAAAATAAAAATGCAGTAAAACAGCGCTTCTGGTTTAAATGGAAAAAGGCCCCGAAATGGAAACGTAAAAACTATGACTTACACACCATTACTGGCTTTTATGTGCTTGTTTTTGCAATTATTTTTGCAATTACCGGCTTAGTTTGGGGTTTTCAGTGGTTTAGTTATTCATATTATACTGTTCTGGGCGGAGAAAAATCACTTGTTTATGAAGATCCTATTTCAACCAAAAAAACAAAATATGTAAAAAAACCGTTAGATCAAATTTGGGCATTAATGAAAAAAGAATACCCTAATGCGAAATCAATAGAAGTCCATCCTCCAGAAAATGCCTTTTCTTCCATTGCTGCTAATGCAAATCCTGATGAAGGAACGTATGGAAAAATAGATTACCGCTATTTTGACCAATATACGATACAGGAACAAAAAGTAGACCACATTTACGGAAGATATAAGGAAGCTAAAATTGCTGATCAATTAATACTCCTTAATTATGATATTCACACCGGCGGTGTTTTCGGTTTAGCCGGAAAAATATTTGCTTTTCTAGTCAGTTTACTTATTGCGAGTCTTCCTATCACAGGATTCTATATTTGGTGGGGTAAAACCCGAAAACAAAATATTAAAATTTAACATTTGACACTTTAATTAAAATCCTTACTTTAAAAAGTAAGGATTTTTTTTTGACAAAATACTGTATTTCAAAGCAGTATAAAATAATTTTAAATACTATTCATATTTAATCTAAATAAGTTTTGTTAAATGAAAATCAGATTATATATTTGCACCGTTATTTTTATTCAATCCAAATAAATAATCATGAAAAATATTATAATACCCGTTTTGACCTTATTATTTAGCGCAAGCGGCTTTGCACAAGAAACAGCAAACGGAATCGAAAATACAGCTAACACTGAAACATTCGACACCGTTATAGATACCATAAAAAACAAGAAAGGTGGGATTCTTAAAGAAGTAATTGTTACTCAAAATCAACATAAAAAACCAGTTACAGCAGTACGTTCTGGTCTAAAACCAATGGATATTCCCCAAAGTATCCAAATTATAGGGAGTGAAATTATAGAACAGCAGCAGGCAATACGACTAAGTGATGTAATAAAAAATGTTAATGGCGTATATGTTGGATCAGCTCGTGGTGGCGCCCAAGAATCTTTCTTCTCAAGAGGATATGATATGTCTGCCAATAATATGTTTAAAAATGGATTTCGTTTTAATAGTGGTTCAATTCCAGAAGTCTCCTCTTTAGAAAAAGTTGAAGTCTTAAAAGGAAGCGCTGCTCTATTGTATGGAAATGTTGCCCCTGGAGGAATTTTGAACATGGTAACCAAAACACCTTCATTCAAAAAAGGAGGAGAAATTGCCATGCAAATGGGAAGTTATTCTTTTTACAAACCTTCAATTGATATTTACGGACCCTTAAACGAAATTATCGCTTATCGATTTACCGGTTCTTATGAAAATTCCGAAAGTTTTAGAGACAATGTGACAAAAGAGCGGTACTATATCAATCCTTCGGTTCTTTTTAAAGCTAGTGATAAAACAGAGATTCTTTTACAAGGAGACTATTTAAAAGACGATTGGACCCCAGACTTTGGAACTGCCATCATCGGAAAGGAAATCATTGATATCCCTCGTAATACCTATTTTGGAGCGACTTGGTCTAACGGACAAACGAAACAGGCTACCGTTTCAGGATTGGTAAAACATGATTTTAACACCAACTGGAAATTAAATTTCAATACTTCTTTTCAAAACTTCAGTAGAACTTCTAAAGGAACGGAACGCATTCAACCGGCTGCTAATGGGGACTGGAAAAGACCTTTGGGACAAAATAAAAACCTCGAACAAATCATTGGAGAGCAATTAAGCATACAAGGAAATTTTTCGACAGGAAAAGTAAAACACCAATTATTTACTGGTGTTGATATGGAAAACTCATTTACAGAAGCCTATACTTTTACATTTAGCCCAACAACATATGGGAGTGGCAACATATTTGATTTCGGAAATTTTAATCAAGGAGGCGCTATTCCAGATTCAAAGAATACCAGAATTGTAAAAACGGATACCAACCGTTTTGGAATTTATGCGCAGGATTTAATTTCTATTACCGAAAAATTTAAAATATTGGCAGGAATTCGCTGGTCATGGCAAGAAGCACAAGTGAACACTTATGACTTGATTAAAGCTACGGTTACAGAAGCTCCAAAACGCAAAGATGAAGCTTTCACTCCAAAATTAGGAGTTGTATTTCAACCAACAAAAAACATGTCACTTTTTGCAAGTTACTCGAATTCATTTACACCAAATACTGGAACCACAGTTGATTTAAAAGCCATTGAGCCTTCAATTATCGACCAATATGAAGTGGGATTAAAAAAGGATTTTTGGAGAGGCAAATTAAGTACAAACATTACGGTGTATCAAATAACAAACAGCAACTTAGCCCAAACTGCTGAATTTAAAGTCGATGGTTCCAGCAATATAGACACGTCAATAAAAGTGTTAAGCGGAGAAACAACCAGTAAAGGAGTAGAATTTGACATTATTGCAAATCCTTTAGATGGTTTTAATATTATAGCTGGCTACAGCTATAATGACATGCGCTTCACTAAAACGTCTGGGTTAAAAGGAAGCTTTATAGAAGGAGATCGTTTAGCAAGAACTCCTGCAAACACCGCTAACCTTAGCTTTTTCTACACGTTGCCTTCTGGAATAATAAAAGGAGCTTCTTTTGGGGCTTCAGGAAATTATATTGGAAAAAGAGTGGGTGGCTGGAACAATCAAATTGACCAATCATTACCTAACGGAATTTATGACCGAGAAATTCCTCTTGAGGGTTACACAACAATAGATATATCAGCAGGATACACCTGGAAACAAGTTTCTATCTTATGCAAGTTATCAAATATAACAAATGAGCTAAATTATACCGTTCATGAAAATTACAGTGTAAATCCTATTGCACCGCGTCAAGTAATGACAAGTCTAAAATATAAATTTTAATTAAACTTTTTATAAAATAACTGGTCTTACAAAAAATTAATATCATAAATTTAAATTCATGAAAAAAATTAAAGGAAGAAACTTACACCGCGATTTAGGCTATTTTTACATCGGACTTATTGTTTCTTTTGCTTTCTCCGGACTTATGATGAACCACCGAGAATTATGGCACCCTGAAAAATATACTACGGAAACAAAAGCCATAACAGTAACCCTTCCTGCAGAAAGTAAAATCGATGAGAAATTTGCTGAAGATTTAGGAAAACAATTGGGTATCGATGATAAATTCAGACGCCATAATGTAAAGAAAGATGTTTTTAAAATTTCTTTTGAAAAACACGATGTTGAAATTGACCTGAAAACTGGTAAAGGTGAAATCGTTTCTTTTTCTAAAACACCACTCATAAGCCAAACAATGAAATTACATAAAAGCACCTCCAATTTCTGGATTTACTATTCTGATATTTTTGCGATAAGTTTGATCATCATTGCCTTAACTGGAACTGTTATGATTAAAGCTGGGAAATTCAGCTGGAAAAACAGAGGATGGAAACTGGCTTTAGCCGGAGTAATTTTTCCGTTAATTTTCTTGTTTTTATTAGGCTAAATTTTCCTTTAAAACATAAAAAATCCCAATCCTGAAAATTTCAGTATTGGGATTTTTATTTTTATAAGAGATTTAAACTTATTTCAATCCATTCAAACTGTGCTCGATGGTTTCAATTTTTGCCAAAGCGTCAGCTTCTTTTTGTCTTTCGTTTGCCAATACTTTCTCTGGCGCACCCGCTACAAATTTCTCATTTGCCAGTTTATTTTGAACCGATTTCAAGAAACCTTGCGTATACATCAACTCAGTGGTAAGTTTAGCAATCTCCGCTTCTACATCAATGTTCCCAGTGATTGGAATGAAATATTCGTTCGATTTTACACGGAAAGACAATGCTCCGTCCACTTTATCCGAAACATATTCTAACGATGTAATGTTTCCTAATTTAATCACCACCGAATCGAAATACGTTGACGCTTTATCATTATTCATCACTTTCAGTACAATCGCATCTTTGAACGGAATGTTCTTGTCTTTGCGTATCGTTCTGATTCCGGAGATTACCTCAATTGTATTTTCGAAATCAGCTGTTATACTTGCATTAAACGGCTTTAATTCTGGCCAAGTCGAAACAATTAATGCTTCTTCAGTAGTTCTTTCGGCAAGAATTTGCCAAATTTCCTCTGTCAGGAATGGCATAAACGGATGCAATAATTTTAGATTATTTTCTAACATTTCTATTGCTTTCGCAAAAGTTACGCTGTCAATAGGCTGCTGGTAAGCCGGTTTTATCATTTCTAAAAACCAAGAACAAAAATCATCCCAAACTAATTTATAGATTCCCATTAAAGCTTCCGAAATTCTATATTTTTCGAAATTATCTTCAATTTCCAGAAGTGTTTGTTGCAACTTAGCCTCATACCATTCAATAGCCACTTTGGAAGATTCCGGTTGCGGGATTGCATCGGATACTTCCCAACCTTTTATTAGTTTGAAAGCATTCCATATTTTGTTAGTAAACGCTTTTCCTTGGTTGCACAATTCTTCGTCAAACATGATATCATTTCCTGCAGAAGCGCTCAAAAGAAGTCCCACACGAACGCCATCAGCACCAAATTTCTCTATTAACGCTAAAGGATCAGGAGAATTTCCTAATGATTTAGACATTTTACGACGCTGTTTATCGCGAACTAAGCCGGTTAAATACACATTCGTAAACGGCTTTTTATCAGTATATTCATAACCCGCAATAATCATTCTCGCCACCCAGAAAAATAAAATATCCGGTCCGGTTACTAAATCATTGGTTGGATAATAGTATTTGAAATCTTCGCTTTCCGGATCCATAATTCCTCCAAAAACAGACATTGGCCACAGCCAAGACGAAAACCAAGTGTCCAAAGCATCTACGTCTTGTCGTAAATCAGAGGTTTGAAGTTCTGCATTTGACGTTTTGGTTTTTGCCAGAACTAAAGCGTCTTCAATAGATTCAGCAACGACGAAATCTTCTTTCCCGTCACCATAGAAATACGCAGGAATTTGTTGTCCCCACCACAATTGACGGGAAATATTCCAATCACGGATGTTGTTTAACCAATGAGCGTACGTATTCTCAAAACGTTTTGGGTGCAATTTAATTTCTCCGTCAACTAAAACTGATTTAATAGCTGGTTTTACCAAATCTTCCATTTTCAGGAACCATTGGTCTGATAAACGAGGTTCGATTACGGCTTTGGTTCTTTCAGAAGTTCCTACTTTATTCAAATGGGTTTCTGTTTTGGCCAAAGCGCCGATGGTTTCCAATTCTTTGGCTATTGCCTCCCGTACCACAAAACGATCTTGTCCCTGATACTGCAACCCAAAACTATTCAAAGTAGCATCTTCATTGAAAATATCAATAATTTCAAGATGGTGCTTCTCCCCTAACGCCTTATCATTCATATCATGAGCCGGAGTTACTTTTAAACAACCTGTTCCAAATTCTATATCAACATATACATCCTCAATTATTGGAATTACTCTACCACAAATGGGCACAATCGCTTTCTTCCCTTTCAAATGTGCAAAACGTTCATCATTTGGATTAATACAAATTGCAGTATCCCCAAAAATAGTTTCTGGACGTGTTGTGGCAATCGTAAGAAAGTCTTCGCTTCCTTCGATTTTATATTTTAGAAAATACAATTTCCCTTGTTGTTCCTCATAAATTACTTCCTCGTCAGAAAGAGTTGTTTTGGCTTCAGGATCCCAATTCACCATTCGGTATCCTCTGTAAATTAATCCCTTATTGTATAAGTCTACAAAAGAACGAATTACAGATGCTGACATATCAGGGTCCATGGTAAACTTAGTTCGCTCCCAATCACAAGAAGCACCCAGTTTTTTTAATTGCTCTAAAATTACGCCTCCATATTTATCCGTCCATTCCCATGCATGGGCCAGAAATTCTTCACGGGTTAAATCATTTTTATTAATTCCTTCGGCTTTCAGCTTAGCTACCACTTTAGCTTCTGTCGCTATCGATGCATGATCCGTTCCCGGAACCCAACAAGCATTGAAACCTTTAAGTCGCGCTCTTCTGATTAAGACGTCTTGAATGGTATTGTTTAACATGTGTCCCATGTGTAAAACACCAGTCACATTGGGTGGAGGAATAACTATGGTATAGGGTGTTCTTTGGTCAGGTTCTGAATGAAAATAATTATTTTTCATCCAGTAGTCATACCACTTATCTTCAATAGTTTTAGCGTCAAATTGTGCAGGAATAATCATTATTATAGATTCGTTTAATCGTTAAATTCAATTGTTTGTTCGTTCAGTTAAACGCATAACCAACGCAACAAATACCCATTTAGACTTTGGTCTGATATTTGTATTTGTATGAGCAACAAAAGTAAATAATTAAGTAGACTATAAAAAGAGAAATAAAAATTTGTACGTTAATTAAAAGAAAGTATATTTACTTAAATGATTTTAAAAATTTTAAAATGAAAAAAATAATAGCATTATTCGCTTTAACATTGTTCAGCAGTATCAGTTTTGCTCAAAATGGACCTAAAATTGAATTTGCTGCCAAAGACAATACTATCGATTATGGCAAGGTGACCAAAACTGAAAACGGCACTCGTGATTTTATTTTTACAAATACTGGTAATGCTCCATTAATTATAACTAACGTTTTGTCTACCTGTGGATGTACTGTTCCGACAAAACCAAATGAGCCCATCATGCCTGGAAAAACGGGAAAAATTACCGTGAAATACAATATGGCACCTGGACCCATCCGAAAAACATTGACAGTAGAATCGAATGCAGTAAATTATGAAGCAGGACGAGTTGCACTAAAGATTAAAGGAGAAGTCCTATCCAATTAAAAAATAATAGAATATACCTAAACACTTCTAAAATTATTTAGAAGTGTTTTTTTTATAAAATATCATCGAGCTGAAACCGGAACTTTAAGATTTCGCTTTCGCGTTCTACTTCTAAACTAATCCACTTAAGCCCCTCAGATTTAAACATAGAATTAATTTCTTGCAATGAGTATTTATGAGTGACATTATTATTAATCAAAATAATAATATCTCCTTTTTGCAATCCCGCTTTGGCGGCAGGAGAATTCTTCCGAACATGCGCAATTTCATAGATGGGCTTCAATTGAAATTTGTACTTAAAATCATTCGTCATTTTAACCCCGCTGTTCTCATTGTATTTAGCGCCCAGCGAAACCGTTTCCATTCTAACTGTTTCCTGAACCCATTGCAATCCATTGTGCTGTATCTCTACCCCGCTTTTATTATAGCTAAACGGAGCGTGATAATCCCTGTTTTTTTTGAGATACATTTGTTGGTTTTGGTAATCAAATACAACCGTAAATCGCTTCATAATCTCCCCTCCTACAGACCCCATCCGATCGGGTACCATAGAGACATTTCGTATCGAAGTCGTGTCAGGAAAAGCCACCACAGGATTATTAAATTCAAAATCTGCCATTTGAAATTTTTGGATTTTACCTCTTTTACCTTCTACGTCACCACTGAAACCTCTTCCAAGAAAATCGTCAAAATTTTTCAAAGGAACCTTTATAAACTCTGAACGGTCCTGAAACAACCAAATAGCATCACTATTACCTATATCAATCAACAACTTAACGGGAACCGCTTTATTGTGTTGAAATACAGTACTTTTCAAATATGGCTTCGATTTTTCAAGGGTAATTGGAATAATGCTAAATTTCTTTTCGATTTTAGTTCTGTTTTTTTTACTCTCTTTGTAAACAATAACCTTCTTTTTTTCATAATTAATTTCAACTAAATTATTACGAAAAAACTGGTATCCAATAATTCCATTTACGGGAATACCTATGTGAGATGAGAGATTAAATTCAGGATCTAAAACAATATAAAGCATGTGACTGGTGTTTTTTAAACTACTAAATTCCAGTATATTATTAGTCGATTTCAATCCTTCAACAGCTTCTTGACTGCCTAAACCTTTTAATAATATTTTTTCTGCATTAAAAAAACGGACTTCTTTTTTTTCTTCCAGACTAAACAATATCGTTTCGGCTACACCGGTATCCAATAAAAAATTCAATTCTATGCCATTGACTTTTATCGGTACAAAAACTAAATTATTAATTAATTTAAAAGGTACGCTGATTCTATCACTATCGTTTTCAAACTGAAATCCTTCTTGTGCAAAAAGTGGAGACAGAAAAAGAAAAATAAGAATTAAAAATATTGTTTTTTTCATTGCGATTCTTTTACATAAAAATACTAAATAAATCATACCAAAAATGCAGATTTAACAATATATACGCACAATGATTATAATAAATTCGAAAAAAAAATTGCAAATTTGCAATTCAATAATTAAGACTATGCCAAAAATATCAAACAAAGGCAAACAAATGCCTGAATCTCCTATACGAAAATTAGTTCCTTACTCAGAGATAGCCAAGAAAAAAGGCAATAAAGTGTTCCATTTAAATATTGGCCAACCCGATATAAAGACACCTGAAGTTGCAATGAATGCCGTTAAAAACATTGATTTAACAATTTTAGAATACAGCCATTCTGCAGGAAACGAAAGCTATAGAAAAAAATTATCCGCTTATTATATCAATCAAGGTATTTCAGTAAATGTTGAAGATATTATAATAACCACAGGTGGATCAGAAGCGCTTATGTTTGCCATGGGAAGCACGATGGATCAAGGGGATGAAATTATTATCCCTGAACCGTTTTATGCTAATTACAATGGATTTTCAACAGCATCAGGTGTTACCGTTGTGCCTGTTATTTCAACAATTGAAACAGGTTTTGCCTTACCAGCAGTAGAAGATTTTGAAAAATTGATTACTCCAAGAACAAAGGCTATCCTTATTTGCAATCCCGGAAACCCAACAGGATATTTATATTCTAAAGAAGAAATCATGCAATTAGCTGCCTTAGTCAAAAAACATGATTTGTTCTTGATCTCTGATGAGGTATATCGCGAATTCACGTACGATGGAGATATTCATTATTCAGTAATGAGCGTACCAGGTCTTGAAGAACATGCTATTATGATTGATTCCGTATCAAAAAGATATAGTATGTGTGGTGCCAGAATTGGATGTATCGTTTCTAAAAACAAAGAAGTAATGGCTACCGCTATGAAATTTGCCCAAGCACGATTGAGCCCTCCAACAATTGAACAAATTGCAAGCGAAGCAGCTTTAGACACTCCAAAAAGTTATTTTGACGAGGTGATTTCAGAATATAGAGAACGAAGAGACACTTTAGTAGAAGAACTGAATACTATAGAAGGGGTCATAGTAAGCAAACCAAAAGGTGCTTTTTATTGTATTGCACAACTACCTATTGACAACGCTGATGCATTCGCACAATGGCTTTTAGAAAGTTACGATTTGAATGGAGAAACTGTAATGGTAGCTCCAGCAGCAGGTTTTTACTCGACTCCAGGAATGGGATTAAATCAGGTACGAATTGCATATGTATTAAAGAAAGAAGACTTGATTAGTGCGGTACGAATATTAAAAGCTGCAATTCCGGTTTACAATGCGATCCAATTAAACGCTGCCGTAAGCCTATAGTTTTAATACTATTCTAAAATATTTTACAACAAGGCAATAACTACTGTGTTATTGCCTTTTGTTTTTAGGATCAATTCTAAAAACTAAAACGACCTTTAGAACCGATAAAGTCGTCTTAAATAGTAGAAGCTATAGAAATTCTTTAATTTTTATTATTTATCTTTACGCCTTAAATATTTACACCCACAATAATAGTTGCTTTTAATGATAAAAAACGAAGAATTTCAAGACGAAATAGGAGATAATCACTTTAGTTTATCCGCAAAAAATCCAGTAAGAGATGATGCATTTGACCTTACTGATGACGAAAAAATTGAGAAAATAAAAAAAGACGTTGAGAATATCCTACTGACCCTTGGAATGGACTTAACGGATGATAGTCTAAAAGGCACGCCCAATCGTGTGGCCAAAATGTTTGTGAAAGAGATTTTTGGCGGTTTAAATCCTGATAAGAAACCCAAAGCTTCCACTTTTGACAATAATTACAAATATGGCGAAATGTTAGTTGAAAAAAACATTATCGTTTATTCTACCTGTGAACATCATTTATTACCAATTATTGGTAGAGCTCATGTTGCTTATATTTCTAATGGAACGGTTATTGGCTTATCCAAAATGAATCGCATTGTGGAGTATTATGCCAAAAGACCTCAGGTTCAAGAGCGTTTAACTATGCAAATTGTTCAGGAATTACAAATTGCTTTAGGTACTGAAGATGTCGCTTGTGTGATTGATGCGAAACACCTTTGTGTCAATTCAAGAGGAATCAGTGATATCGAAAGCAGTACTGTGACTTCAGAGTTTGGTGGAAAATTTAAAGATAGTGTGACTCGCAGAGAGTTTTTGGATTACATTAAATTAGAAACAAAGTTCTAAAATAAAAATAAATTTCATTCGTAGCGATAAAGCCCTAGCCCTGATTGCAGTGAAAATCCTTTCTTCGTTTTTTTAACGAAGAAAGATTGTAACACAAAGCAGGAAAAGCTCCAAAAAAAAACAGCAATGCCATTATACAGTAGTCAAAATTTAAAAATATACAATTCTCTTTCGGGAGAAAAAGAAAAGTTTGCCCCTATTCATGAAGGAAATGTTGGAATGTACGTTTGTGGACCTACGGTTTACAGCAATGTCCATCTTGGAAATGTACGCACGTTCATGTCTTTTGATGTAATTTTTAGGTATTTTCTACATTTAGATTATAAAGTACGTTACGTTCGTAATATTACGGATGTAGGGCATATTGTGGATGATGTGGATGAAGGAGAGGATAAAATTGCAAAAAAAGCGCGTTTGGAACAACTGGAACCGATGGAAGTTGTACAACGCTATACGGTAGATTTTCATGATATTTTGAATGCATTTAATTTTTTACCACCAAGTATTGAACCCACTGCAACAGGACATATTATTGAACAAATTGAAATTATCAAAACCATTATCGATAAAGGTATTGGTTATGAAGCCAATGGATCAGTGTATTTTGATGTAGTAAAATTCAATGAAACCAATCATTACGGTCGCTTAAGCGGGCGTAATATTGAAGATATGCTAACCAATACCCGTGATCTTGACGGACAAAGCGATAAGAAAAATCCACAAGATTTTGCACTTTGGAAAAAAGCAGAAACACAACACATCATGCGTTGGCCTTCGCCTTGGAGTGATGGATTTCCCGGATGGCACCTGGAATGTACTGCCATGAGTACTAAATACTTAGGCAGCCACTTTGACATTCACGGGGGCGGAATGGATTTAAAATTTCCGCATCATGAATGTGAAATTGCGCAAAATGAAGCATGCACCGGTCAAACTCCAGTTAATTATTGGCTTCATGCCAATATGCTGACTTTGAATGGAAAAAAAATGGCTAAATCAACTGGGAATAATATTTTACCAAGAGAAATATTGACTGGAGAAAATACGATTTTAAGCAAAGCTTTTTCCGCCTCGGTAGCCCGATTTTTTATGTTACAAGCACATTACAGGAGCATTCTCGACTTTTCGGATGACGCCATTGTAGCGGCAGAAAAGGGATATAAACGATTAATGGAGGCCTTAAATGCATTAAAAGACATCTCCGCTACCACAAATAGCACTATTGATATTCAAGCATGGAAACAATCCTGTTACGATGCTATGAATGATGACTTCAATACTCCCATTTTAATCGCACAATTGTTTGAGGGAGTTCGATATATCAATATTTTGAAAGATGGAAAAGAGACACTAAATACGGAGGATATAAAAACTTTTAAAAAAGCAATTCATGGTTTTGTATTTGATGTTTTAGGTCTGGAAAACGAAAAAATTTCTGATAGCAATAACGACAAATTGGAAGGGACAATTACTATGCTTATTGAGATGAGAAAACAAGCGCGCGAAAACAAAAACTTTGCCCTATCAGACCAAATTAGAGATCAATTGATTGCTATAGGAATTCAATTGAAAGACGGTAAAGAAGGTACAACTTTTAGTATCTAACCCCATTTTTAAACACGCGGAAGAAGTCTAGTAACTAAAAACGGGCAAAAGAATATTGACATTTTAAATTTGAAAAAATAAATCATGCTTTCAAAAATTCTCATTTTCCCTTTTATACTGATCGTTCGGTTTTATCAAGTTGCCATTTCACCGTTTACACCTTCAGCTTGTCGTTTTGACCCAACATGCTCCACCTATATGATAGAAGCTTTAAATAATCATGGCTTATTTTATGGGGGATTTTTAGGAATTAAGCGCATTTTATGTTGTAATCCTTGGGGGAAAACCGGATATGATCCTGTTCCCAAAAAAAGGCATACGCCTAAAGATTAGCTTTTTTTTAATACGAATTTTAGTTTTAATCTCTATTTTTACGTCAAATAAACAAATTTAAAATACATGATACACGCTTTAAACATTGTTTGGAATCCATCGGAAGGAATTGATTTAGGTTTTTTTATTATTCGATATTACAGCTTGATGTTTGTAATTGCTTTTGGATTAGGCTGGTATATAATGAAAAACATCTTTGAACGCGAAGGTGAATCAATCGAAAAATTAGATTCCTTATTCATCTGGACTGTATTGGCCACACTGATTGGAGCTCGTTTAGGACATGTTTTCTTTTATGATTGGGAATATTATCGCAATCATCTATTAGAAATTATTTTGCCCTTTAGATTCAATCCTAGTTTTGAATTTACAGGTTATCAAGGCTTAGCCAGTCATGGTGCGGCCATTTCTATCATAATTGCAATGTATTTTTACAGTAAAAATATATTAAAAAAACCACAATTATGGATTTTGGATCGCGTCGTAATTCCTGTTGCCAGTGGTGCTATTTTTGTACGACTCGGTAACTTTTTCAATTCTGAAATTATTGGACATGAAACAACATCCCCATTTGGAATTAAATTTATAAAAGATCATTTTAGCCCAATGGATGCTGTAAATGCTACCCAAATAGCGAATCCTAAAGAGGCATATACAGCTATTGCAACTGATCCTAAGTTCGCTACTTTATTAGAACAGGTTCCCGTACGCCATCCTACACAATTGTACGAAGCATTTTGTTATGTTTTTGTGTTTGCAATATTATTTTTCCTGTATTGGAAAACCGAAAAAAGAAAGTATACCGGATTTATATTTGGTATGTTTCTGGTCCTTCTTTTTACCGTTCGTTTTATTGTGGAATCAGTTAAAGAAAGTCAAGGTGGTTTTGAAAGTTCCTTAGGCTTATTTTCTACAGGACAATGGCTCAGCATTCCCTTTATACTTATAGGACTGTATTTTGTTTTTACTGCGGATAAAGAAATTAAAAATTAAAAAAATTAAACTTATTATTAAAGCGTTGACTACCCAAAGTAGTTAATGCTTTTTTTATAACGGAAATAAAACTCCAAAATCAATGTTTTTAGTATTGTAACCGGAGTTGTTTTTTTGTAATCCTGCGTTAGATACATGACGAAAATTTGGCCTCACGTCAAAAGTTACTTTATTAACTTTGAACGTAAATCCTACAGCTAAAACGTCTGAAAATGCAAATCCTTTTGACAATCGTTCCGTTTCAGTATTCGTTATCATTGGACCGACACTTCCTAAAAGATAAATACTAGCTGATTTAAAAATTGGTTTTCTTACTAACAAACCAATATTAAGAATGCATTCTTTGATGTCCTTAAGCTTGGTATATTTTTCTCGCTTGGCTACATAATCAGGATCATCTGGCTCAACAAAATAAAAATTCATAAGTTGGTGAGTCGCAAAATTAAGTTCTGGCTGAAGCATTACTTCATATTTTAAACTTTTGTATTTTTTTATTGTGTAGTATACTTGCAGTTTGTAATAACTATTGGTAAAGGTGTAATCGGTGTTCTTTAGCTGATTGCCAAAGCCATAAGCAAATCCCAAATCAATCTTATTTCCCTTGTCTTGCCCGTAAAATGACATCGAACTCCAAAGAACGATTATAGTAAAAATTATTTTCCCATACATAAAACCTGCGCTTTAAAACCGAAAGCCATTTAATTTCTAACTGTTAAAGTACAAATTAAACTTCTAATTATTGGATAAAAAAAAGAGATTCAACTTTCGTTGAACCTCTTTTAAAATTAATCTGAAATTATTTTTAACTTTCTTGATGTGCTTTTTCCACCTTATTTTTATCTTCTTTCGAAATCGTATCCACAAGTACTGGTGTTGCAATAAACAATGAAGAGTATGTTCCTACAATGATTCCCACCAACATAGCAAATATAAATCCTCTGATAGATTCCCCTCCAAAAATAAACATAATCAAAAGCACAACAATCATTGTCAATGATGTATTAATTGTTCTTGACATAGTTGTATTAATAGATTGATTTACAATCTCAGCGAATGTTCCTTTCGTTTTACCTGCTAAATATTCTCTAACCCTGTCAAATACAATAACGGTATCATTCATCGAATAACCAATAACGGTAAGAATAGCAGCAATAAAGTGTTGATCGATTTCCATACCAAAAGGCATAAATTTATAACACAAAGAATAAATACCTAATACAAAAATTACATCATGTGCTACAGCTGCAATTGCTCCTAAACTGTATTGCCATTTTCTAAAACTGATCATTAAATATAAAAACACGATAAGCATAGCGCCTAATACAGCCCAATATGCATTCGTTTTAATATCCTCTGCAACGGTAGGACCTACTTTTGAAGCCAGCAAAACTCCTACTTTTTTACCATCATAAGCATTTATAAATTGATCATAGGTTAATCCTGCCGAGTAGTGTTGTTTCAAATTATCATATAACAATCTGTTTACTTCCTCGTCAGCCTTACTTCCATGCTCTTCAACTTTATATTTAGTCGTAATTTTTAATTGGTTTTGACTACCAAAAACTTTTACTTCAGCACTACCGTCAAAAACTTTTGCTAGTTCTGCTTTTACTGTTTCTGTTTCAATTGGTTTTTCAAAACGTACTTGAAAAGTTCTTCCTCCAACAAAATCTACACCTTCATCAAGACCGTTAGTAGCTAGAGAGATAACACTGATAACCACTACAATACTTGAAAATAAATACGTCCACTTTTTTACTCCTAAGAAATCAAAATGGAAATTATTAAACATGTTTTTAGAAAACTTAGTAACAAAAGTTAAATCATTCTTTTTACTAATATTCCAATCAATAAAGATTCTTGCAATAAAAATAGACGTAAATAAAGACGTTACAATACCAATTAATAAAGTAGTCGCAAATCCTTTAATTGGACCTGAACCAAAAATAAACAAAACTGCTCCTGTTAAAATATGCGTAACATTCGCATCAGTAATTGATGACATCGCTCCTCTCCAACTATAGGAAGTTTTAATAGCTTCTTCAAGTGTTTTCCCGGCACGCAATTCTTCTTTTGCTCTTTCGTAAATAATGATATTCGCATCAACAGCTGTTCCCATTGTTAAAACGATACCGGCAATACCAGGCAACGTAAGAACTGCTCCAATACTGGCTAAAATTCCAAACAAGAAAAGTAAGTTAACCGCCAAGGCAAGATTAGCATACCAACCTGCTTTGCCATAATAAATCATCATCCATAGCGATACTAATAACAATCCAATAAGAGCTGAGTTAGTTCCATTATCAATCGCTTCTTGTCCTAAGGATGGACCTACCACTTCTGACTGAACAATATCAGCCGCCGCTGGAAGTTTTCCTGCTCTTAATACATTCGCTAAATCTTTTGTTTGTGTTACGTCAAAACTACCTGAAATTTCAGATCTACCGCCTGAAATAGGCCCTGTAGAAACTCCCGGTGCAGAATAAACGACATCATCAAGAACAATAGCAATATTACTTTTTTGAGTATACGCTCTACCTGTTAGTTCTTCCCAAGCTTTTGCACCTTGACCATTCATTTGCATTGAAACCGCTGGTTTACCCATTTGGTCAAATGTATCACTTGCATCCGTAACTACACCACCACCCATAGCGGCAACATTATCACGATTTCCTTTTAAGGCATACAGCTCAACTGCTTCAATGTCTTTAGCCTTTGCATCTTTAATAATTGTAGGTATACCCCAAACAAATTTCGCATAACGCTGATCGCCTGCTAATAAGACTCTAATGTCAGCTCTTTTCAAATATCCGTTTACTATTGCTGTATCCTTTGGAGAGAAAAGTCCCAAAACTGGACCTCCACCTTGGCCAATAATTTTATCAAATAAAGGATTTGCACCTTTATTTGCAACCGTTGAATCTTTACCATCAGTAAGCAATGCACTTAAAGAATCTTTTACAACTGGTTTTACTTCAGTAGTTTTGATTTCCGTTTTTTTCAATGACTCATTAGCAGCCATCAAAAAATTACCAATTTCTTCAATTTTATAGGTCTCCCAAAACTCTAATTGCGCAGTACTCTGCAACAATTTTTTAATTCTGTCTACATCTTTAGCTCCTGGAAGTTCTACAAGAATTCTTCCTGACTCTCCTAATTTTTGAATATTAGGCTGTGTTACCCCAAATTTATCGATACGCTTTCTTAAAACACCAAAAGCACTCTCTACGGACTCATCAACTTTTCTAGAGATTACCTTTTTTACTTGTGCGTCTGTCATCTGAAAATCTACCCCACCTTCACCTTGTAAACTTCTGTTTGCAAAAATATCTGGCGACGCTAGTTTTACACTGCCTTTAGAATTAGCATCAAAAGCATCGTAGAAAGCATCTAAGTACGTTTGATTCCCTTTTTGATTTGCAGTAGCATCAGCTAAAGACTTATTGAAAACTGGATTCTTAGAATTATTCGATAACCCTTTTAAGATGTCTTTTACTGATATTTGAAGTATCACATTGATACCACCTTCTAAGTCTAAACCTTTGTTGATTTGTTTGTCACTAACTTCATTGAATGTAAAATTAGTAAACCCAAGATTAAATACTTTTTCTTTACCAATAGAATCTAAATATTTTACTTCTTTTACAGGATTTCCACCGGCAAAAGATTTAGCCTCATTTTTTACTTTGTTTGCAACAAAAGTGAAAGAAAGTTGGTAAATACTTACCAATGCAAATAGAATTGCGAAAAATTTAATAAGTCCTTTATTCTGCATTATTACTAAAAATTAATTATTTTTTATTTATTTATTTTTACTTTAAACCCTGTATAATAACACTTTAAATTCATTTTTAATACTAAAAAAGAACATTCTGCGTTACATTATTTTTTTTAAACCGAGCAAATATATAATTAACGTTAAGATTAACCAATTTATTTATCGATTAATCTCAAGAAAAAGACTGCAATAATGCAGTCTTCTCTTTTAAAATGTAAATTTCTATACCAAAAGTGATTTTAAAGCATCATTCATTTGTCTAACAGCATCTGCACTTTTAGCAAACAAGGCTTTTTCAGCATCATCAAGTTCAATATCAAGAATTTCTTCCACTCCGTTTTTACCAATAATACACGGTACACCTATACAAATATCATTTTGACCGTATTCGCCTTCAACAAAAACAGAACAGGCAATCATTTTCTTTTGGTCATTCAAAATACTATCTACTAAAAAAGCAACTGAAGCTCCCGGAGCATACCAAGCGGATGTTCCTAAAAGTCCCGTAAGTGTCGCTCCACCTACCATAGTATCTGCAGCAACTTTTTGCAATGCCTCTTCTGAAAGAAATTGAGAAACTGGAATTCCATTATAAGAAGCCAAACGTGTCAGAGGAATCATAGTTGTATCACCGTGCCCACCGATAACCATTGCTGAAATATCATTAGCCGGTTTGTCTAAAGCCAAAGACAAATAGGTTCGGAAACGAGAACTGTCTAATGCTCCACCCATACCTATAATTCTATTTTTTGGCAATCCCGTGGATTTCAATGCCAAGTAAGTCATTGTATCCATAGGATTAGAAACTACTACTATAATCGTATCTGGCGAATGCTTTAAAACATTTTCTGCAACCGTTTTTACAATTCCTGCGTTGATCCCTATAAGTTCTTCACGAGTCATTCCTGGTTTTCTAGGAATTCCAGATGTAATTACCACTACATCGCTTGCTGCCGTTTTAGAATAATCGTTAGTAACACCTGACACTTTAGTATTAAAACCAGTATTAGTAGCACATTGCATAATATCTAAAGCTTTACCTTCAGCGAAACCTTCTCTAATATCTAATAATACTACTTCACTTGCAATCCCTCTGTACGAAATTACATCCGCACATGTCGCACCAACATTCCCTGCTCCTACAATGGTAACTTTCATATTTTAAAGTTTATTCGGTTATTTTTTAATTTTTGTGGTTAATCGGTTATTTTCTTATTCGGTTAATCGTTTACTCGCTTTATTACTAAAAAAAGAGAGTAAACAGGTCCTTTTAATTAAGCATCAATATTTGCATATACTGCATTCTTCTCAATAAATTCTCTTCTTGGCGGAACCTCATCCCCCATTAACATAGAGAAAACTCTATCGGCTTCTGCTAAACTATCAATAGTTACCTGACGCAACGTTCTGAAACTTGGGTCCATGGTAGTTTCCCACAATTGTTCCGCATTCATTTCTCCAAGACCTTTATAGCGTTGAATTCCAGCGCTACCGCCCATTCTTGCATTGGCCTGATCTCGCTGTAGGTCATTCCAAGCGTATTCTTTCTTATTTCCTTTTTTAACTAAATACAAAGGTGGCGCAGCAATATATACGTGTCCCTCTTCAATTAATTCTTTCATAAATCTAAAGAAGAACGTCAAGATTAAAGTAGATATGTGACTTCCATCGACATCGGCATCACACATAATAATTACTTTATGATAGCGTAACTTTTCAATATTCAATGCTTTGCTGTCTTCGGCAGTTCCTATAGTAACTCCCAGAGCCGTAAAAATATTTCTAATCTCTTCGTTTTCAAAAACCTTGTGAACCATTGCTTTTTCGACATTCAAAATCTTACCACGCAACGGTAAAATAGCTTGAAATGCACGGTCACGACCTTGCTTAGCCGTTCCACCTGCCGAATCTCCCTCGACAAGATATACTTCGCATTTTGCAGGATCTTGTTCGGAACAATCTGATAGTTTCCCGGGCAATCCACCGCCACCCATTACGGTTTTGCGCTGTACCATTTCACGTGCTTTTTTGGCTGCGTGACGAGCCTGAGCTGCAAGAATTACTTTTTGAACAATAATTCGAGCATCATTTGGATTTTCTTCCAAATAAGCCTCAATCATATCTCCAACAGCTTGACTTACCGGCGAAACCACTTCTCTATTTCCTAATTTAGTTTTTGTTTGTCCCTCAAATTGAGGTTCAGCAACTTTTACAGAAATAATAGCCGTTAATCCTTCCCGAAAGTCATCTCCTGAAATATCAAATTTCAATTTATCTAACATTCCAGAAGCATCTGCATATTTCTTTAACGATCTGGTAAGTCCCGTTCTAAAACCTTGCAAGTGCGTTCCTCCTTCGTGCGTATTGATATTATTTACATACGAAAAAATATTTTCAGTGTAGCTTGTATTATAAATCAAGGCCACTTCAACTGGAATTTCTCCTTTGTCGTTATCCATAGAAATAACGTGAGCTATGATTGGCTCCCGATTTCCATCTAAATACCGGATATATTCTTTAAGACCTTCTGTAGAATGGAAAATTTCAGAAACAAAATTTCCGTCTTTATCTACCTCTCTTTTATCTGTAAATGTGATGGTTATACCTTTGTTCAAATAAGACAATTCACGCATACGCGCTGATAAAGTATCGTATGAAAACTCGGTAGTTTGTGTAAAAATAGTCTCATCGGGATAAAAAGTGACTATTGTCCCTCTTTTGGTAGTTACACCAATTTGTTTAACCGGATAAAGTGCTTTCCCCTTTTCATATTCTTGCTCGTACACATTTCCGTCACTACTGTGAACGGTTGCTGTAAGATGGTTTGATAATGCATTTACCACCGAAACCCCAACACCGTGAAGCCCCCCGGAAACTTTATACGAATCTTTATCAAACTTTCCTCCAGCGCCAATTTTGGTCATTACAACCTCCAATGCCGAAACACCTTCTTTTTTATGAATTCCAACTGGAATACCACGACCGTTATCCTCAACAGAAACAGATCCATCTTCATTAATATCAACTATAATCGTATCACAATGACCTCCCATTGCCTCATCAATAGAGTTATCTACAACCTCATAAACTAAATGATGGAGTCCTCGAACCCCTACATCTCCAATATACATCGACGGACGCATTCTAACATGCTCCATTCCTTCTAATGCCTGAATACTATCTGCTGAATAATTGTCCTTCTTGATTTCTTCGCTCATATGTTTTATTCTAAAAAATGTAATTTTTGTCTAACACGCAAATATATAAAAACGCAAATTATATAACCGTTAAAATCCCTTTTTAAGCTTTTAAGTTATTAACATTTGTTCATATAATAACAAAAAAACGCTCTCGAAATCGAGAGCGTTTTCCTATGCCTATAAAACCATATTATTATTTTAAACCGTAGCTCCTGCTTTAGCAATTTCGGTATCTGCCTGAACATGGGCAGCATTTGCTCTTCCACTTGGATCTTGATTTTCCTGCCATTTCGGAATCCATTTTCTAACCGTCTGAGCAGCACTAACTTGAGGGTAATACTTATTAAATATGGATCTGTAAAAGTACGCTTCTTTAGTTGTAGGAGAGTTGTATGGGAATTCCACCGCCGCACCAGTTAATTGGTCGTCTGTAACTTGAGAAGAACAATATTCAATCAATTGATCAATCCAGTTGTATCCCACTCCATCAGAAAACTGCTCTTTTTGTCTCCACAAAACCTCGGCCGGAAGGTATGGATTGTCTGGAGTATCAAATGCTTTTCTTAAAATATATTTTTCTTTCCCATCATACGTTTTAGGCATTTTCTCTTCTGCTTTGATACGAACGGCCATATCTAAGAATGCTTTGTCTAAAAACGGGACTCTCGCCTCTAATCCGTGTGCCATGGTTGACTTATCTGCTCTCAGCAAATCGGCAGTAAATAATTTTTGAACTCTTTCAATGGTTTCTTTTTGGAAATCTTCTGTTGATGGTGCATTTCTAAAATACAAATATCCACCAAAAATCTCATCAGCACCCTCTCCAGAAAGCACCACTTTAATTCCCAAATCAGTAATCGCTTTGGACAAGAAATACATGGGCGTACTAGCTCTTACCGAGGTTACATCATAGGTTTCTAAATGCCAGATTAATGTGTCTAAAATCTTAATTCCTTCTTCAATCGTAAAATGAATTTCATGGTGTTCTGTACCTAAAAACTCCGCCACTTTTCTGGCAGCTGCAGCATCCGGCGCATCCGCATCCAATCCGATAGAAAAAGAATGTAATTTTTTCCCACTTTCAGCCAATAATCTTGAGGCAATAGCCGAAGTTAAAGAGGAATCTAATCCCCCAGAAAGCAATACTCCGATGGGCACATCGCTCATTAATCTCTTACGAGTTGCTTCGGTCAACGTTTCTCTTATTAAATCCAAATCTAATTCTTGGTCCGCTTTTAAATAGTCTTCGTATTCTGGCTTGTAATATTTCACAAAACCTGTTTTTTGGGTATAATAATGTCCCGGAGGAAAAGTAGAAAATGTTTTGCATTGATCAGCGATAGGTTTCATTTCAGAGGAGAAGTAAATCCTCCCTCTTTCATCTAAACCATAATACAATGGCTTTACTCCCATTGGGTCTCTACCGGCAATAAAATCATCGCCATCAACTACAACAAATGCCCAATCGCCATCCAGCATGTTGCAAAAATCGTAACCAAACTCCTCATACAAATGCACAATAACTTCCGAATCTGATTTGGTTCTAAAAGAGTGTCCTTTCAAAACACCATCCCTCAATTCCTGATGATTGTACACTTCGCCATTATGAATCATCCAGGCAGTTGAAGTTCCTTGAATAGGCTGTCTTCCTGAATGCAAATCGATGATAGACAAACGTTCATGACTTAAAATATGCCCGTTTTCTGTTACGTGTAAATCGCTTTCATCCGGGCCACGGTGTGACATTCTTTTTGAAAGTGTTTTTACTAACTCTTCATCTTTTCCTTTTCCTATAATGGCTAATATTCCGCACATAACTGTATGTTTTAAATGGTTTGTTTAATTTGATAAAGCAAAGATGCAATACTGGTTACAAATACAAAACACAAACCCGGCATTTAGTTTAAAATTTAAACTAAATGCCGGGTTTTATAATTAAATTGTAATTTAAACGACGTTATTTTAAAAGACTCCCTTACAATTAGAAATCACCACTAAAAACTGCCTTATTTATTTTTCTTTATTCCCTTTTAAATAGGTATGTACTGGTTTCATCTTTACCATTTTATTTTCTTCCACTTTCATTAAGTCCTCATCGTATAGTACAAAATCAGCCCATTTTCCTACTTCCAGACTTCCTTTTTCTTTTTCTTCGAAATTAGAATAAGCAGCCCAGATGGTCATTCCCCTTAAAGTTTCGGCTCTGGTAAGCGCATTTTCCATTTGAAACCCACCTTTTGGAAATTCTTTACTGTCTTTTCTGGCAACAGCCGCATGAAAGGTCAACATTGGATTTACTTCCTCTACCGGGAAATCCGTTCCTAAAGCCACCATTCCTGCTTTTTGAAGTAATTTTTTATACGCATACGCATTTTTCAATCTTTCTTTACCCAATCTATCACCAGCCCAATACATATCTGAAGTAGCATGTGTCGGCTGTACCGAAGGAATAATTCCAAATTTGAAATAATCAAAATCCGCTTCTCTCAAAACTTGGGCGTGCTCAATTTTCCATCTTCGGTCTTTAGTTCCTGCGAGAACTTCTTTGTATATTTTTAAAATTACAGTATTGGCTGAGTCTCCGATAGCATGGGTATTCAATTGAAAATTAGAAGCTGCAATTTGTCGTGCTACCGCTTTTAATTCTGAAACCGAAGACAACAAAGCACCGTATTGTTGTGGCATGTCAGAATATGGATTGTGCATGCAAGCGCCACGAGAACCCAAAGCACCATCACCATACATTTTGAAGGATCGTACATTTAGATTATCCGTTTTGTAAATTCCCTTTTTTAGATACATATCAATATTCTTCTGATTGACTGTAACCATGGCATACACATTCAGTTTCATGACCTTTGCTTTCTGCAAGCTATCAATCAAATGAATAATATCTGGGTCTAATCCGGCGTCATTTACAGTTGTTAAACCATAATCAAACATAATTTTTTCGGCATCCAATAACGCTGCAATTTGTATTTTACGGGTTGGTTTTGGAATTATCTTAAAAACTAATTCCATCGGATTATCTACTAAAATTCCGGTGGGCTCCCCATTTGCAATTTCAATCTGACCACCAACAACTTTAGTGTCTTTTGTAATTCCAGCTAATTTCAACGCTTTACTATTGACAATAATTGCGTGTCCATCTATTCTATTCAGTACCACTGGAACGTCTGGAAACGCCGCATCTAGATCCGCTTTTGTAGGATACTTTTTTACTTTCCAATCGTTTTGATCCCAACCGTTACCAACAATAAACGCTGGATTCTTATTTTTTTGAAAAGCCTTTAAACGTGTAATTATCTCCTCCATACTTTTGGTACCCCGCAAATCAACTTCCTGTAACGTAAGTCCGTAACTATAAAAATGACAATGCGCGTCAATTAAGCCCGGATACATGAATTTACCTGCAGCATCTATCGTATTCTTGGATTCATATTTGTTTGCTATTTCACGATTAGTACCAATAGCGACAATTTTTCCGTTCTCTATAGCCATAGCCGAAGCAATAGCAAAGGAGTTATTGAGCGTATAAATAGTAGCATCAGTAATAATAGTATCAACTGAAATCTTATTTTTTTGATCACAGGAAATCAATAAAAATAAAGAGAGAAGTAAAGCAATACGTTTCATAGTAAACAGTTTAGTTGGGCTAATATAAAGAAAGAAGTCCAAAAAAATGACAAACTGCAAATGATTTATTTAAAAATATCCAATCAAAAAATTTCTTCTATAATGTATCTTGTAGTATTTATCTCAAAAGCAAATCCCGTTTTGTTCCCCATTAATTTATTTCCCAAAGGAGATTGCGGTGATAAAGCAATAATATTAATGCCTTGAATACTAATTTTTGGGAGTGCCACGCTCAGGTATAAATAAATCCCGTTTGCTTTCACTAAGCTCCCAACAATAATAGTTTCAGCAATTGCAGTAGCATCAATTTTATCCAAAATTACTTTTTGATCCAGCACTTCCCTCAATTTACGATTGAGTTTTTCTTGCTCAATATGCATCATTGATAAAGCGGTTTCATGTTTATCTCCTGCAGAACCTTTTGCATCGTTCTTTGAATCCTCCGTAAGGGCGACAATCATGTCTTTGAAAACATCGATTCGATCCTGCACTAATTGAAGGTAATGAGTATGTATTTTTTGTTTGAAAGTCATAATTATTTTGCCAAAAAGGGACTAAGACATTAAAAAAAATTCTAATTTTTAGTAAATCAACAAACTCAATAAACAAAGAGAATTTAATTTATCCCAAAAGAACAAATAAAAACCTTTTATCTAAGTGTCTTTTAGTTAAAAAATTAAAAATCAAATTTGTAGTTCACTCCCAGAATGACTTGAAAACCTTGAACTGGATAATTATGCCATTTTTGGTAAACATTATTGGTAATGTTATTAGCTCTTGCAAAAGCGGTCAATCGATCACTGTATTTGTAACCAATATTCGCATTTACATCAAAATACGATTTTAAAGTTGTAGTGCCCTCAATATATGCAGGCTCAAATGCCAATATTGTAAATTCCTTACGCTCGCCTACATAAAAAACATTCGCACCAGCAAACCACTTTTCTGTAATATTAAAATCAAGAGTAGAATTTATTTTTATAGCGGGCAAATTCCAGGCTTCATTCTCAAAACTATTCGTAAAACTGCTAAAGCTTCCATTAATCCCAAAAGTCACATTTTTAGAAAAATCTGCTTTCAGTTCTCCGTAAAAATTCAATGTTCGCATATCGTCATACACCACTTGAAAGGAATTTCCAAAAGCGTAATCCTGATTATTCGAGTTTTCAGTGTAACTATTGCTTTTAAACAACGCTTTATTTCTTTCATTTATATAAGAACCTCTAATATTATAACTCACATTATTTGTCAATTTCCCTTTCAATCCCGCAAACACATCGTACTGCTGATCCGTAGGCGCAATATTTAATGTTGGTGATACAAACGGATTGATATCCACAAAATCCTGATACGAATTTTGCTCTAAATTCCCCTCAGCACCAGCGTAGAAAATCATCAAATCCCCTACCACTTTGTAGGAAGCATTAAATTTTGGATACACAAAAAATTTATTTTTACTGTATTGATTGTCCAAACTGTAAAAAAAAGCGGCACCAATATTCAAAGTCCAATCGTCTTCTTGCATTGCAAAACTAGGGGCAATCCCAAAATTTGTAAAACTATATTTCAAGGGTTCTGTATTAGTCTTCGAATAATTATTCTTAAAGTTTCCAGCAACATAATCCACTATCAAATCCGTTTTTACGACACTCTCCATTACATCAAATTCTATTGTAGGTTTTGCGTAAAATCTATTTTCTGAAGAATCAAAAATATCTGAAAAATGATTAAATTTTAAGGTCATTTTATCCAAGACACTTTCATTAAATGCTACATTACCTCCCAATGATATCGTGCTGTAAGCTTGTTTTGGATCAATACCACTAATCAAAATTGATTTCTCCTGAGGCGACAAAGTATTGCCAAAAGTAGCAGGCAATCCATACCAGTTATAAATTTGATTTTGATATCCTAAATCCAGATTCCAAGAAAGCTCTTTTTGATTAGAACCATACATCAAATCTATAGCGGTATCATAAAATCGATTGTCCAGTTCTACACTTTTAATGCCGCCTTGAGACGAATGATGCCGAAACATTCCCCCTACATAATCCGTAGCGCTAAGGTCATGATTAACGAATAACTCCCCAATAAAGGTTCCGTAATTCCCTACTCCAAAAGTCGCATAATTTTTAAACAAATGTGCTTCTTTTCCTTTCTCGATACTTTCCGCTTTTCCTTTGGATGGTGTAAAAGTCGAGGCCACAGGAAAAGAAAATATATTGTATTTTATAGTTTCCTTTTTGGTATTACCATCCTCGTCCAGTTCCGGAATTTCTTTTACTTTGAAAGCATCTGAAATCTTTGGGGTGTAGGGTTTTACTACATTTACAGTTTCGGTGCCTATTTGCTCTTTTTTTTGTGCAAATGAGAATTGGGAAACTAAAAGAAATAAAATCCCCAACCCAACTCTCACTGAAGGAAAGGGAGCCGAAAACCTTGCTGCCGTATTTGTGAATGATTTTATGTTTAATACTTTAAATGTCATGTTTTATTTTTTTTACTTCTTATTTCTAACGCTAATAATCTTAATCTTTAAACTTCCCATTCCCCTTTTGCAATGAATTGCGTTTCTCCGCCTATTTTTATATCAAAATGATTTTCACTTAATTTTCCATCAAAATAAATCTGGGAGGCTCTGTTTATAAAATCCCCCTGATGATTGACCATTTTAATTTCTGGCGAATAATATTTTAAAAGAAAAGCCTGTAAACAAGTGCTGGCACTTCCCGTAGCGGCATCTTCAATAAGTTGATTGTTTTCAACACATAGCATTCTGCTAATGAGTTTTGCATCTTCTAAACAATAAAAATATAACGCTCTATGATTGGTTTTACAGTATGTATGCAACCATTCGCTCATTTTATCCTTGTCAAGAATTAAATTCTCCAATGCTTTTTTATTTTTCAAAGGAACAATTACAAAGGCGCTTCCGGTACTTACTTCCTGAATGGAAAATTTATCATCAAAATCAGCACTGCTTAAATTGCTGAAGGATAAAAAACCTTCTGCTGAAAAAGTATCCAAAAACTGAGGTTGAGCCGCCTGCAACCAAACCAAATCTCCCGATTGATGCACTGGGATTTCACTAATTGGAACCGATAACGTAATCTTTTCTGGTTGGTTTTCAAATATGGTATTCATCAAAACCCACGATGTTCCTATTATTGGATGTCCGGCAAACTTCATTTCGTGCTCTGGAGTAAAAATCCTAATTTCTGCGAAGCTATTTTCAGGGTTAAGCTTTGTTATAAATGTGCTTTCTGCAAAGTTGATCTCACGGGCAATTTTTTGCATCTGTTCATCACTTAAGGCTTCAGCCTCTAAAAAAACAGCCAATTGATTGCCTGCATATTTTTGCTTTGTAAAAACATCAACGATGTAAAAAGGTAGATTCATTCTATTTGTTTTTTGACTTTCGATTATTCTAAAAATTTCATGCCGTTTTTTGATGCTTCCCAACATACAATAACTGCCTTATTTATTTAGTTATCGATGCATTTGTTTTGGATTCTTCCGCTTTTATAGTATCTAATTCCGCTTTTGCATTAGCAACCACATCCGGAAAATCAGTAAAATTTTGAATTACATTTTCTAAAATATACGTTGCCTGATAACTGTCTTTTAAACCGTAAAAGTTTTTCGCCATTAAGACCAAACCTTTGGCTCCAAAATACTTATAGCTGGAATAATTCTTTGCTAATTTTTGAACGGCAGCATTAGAAGCATCAAATTTCTGGTCCTTATTTTTAAAATAGGCGTCATAATACAAGGCTTCGGCTGCTAATTCTCCTTTGGCAATCGTCATTAATTTTGCGTAGGCAACTTTCGCTTTAGCCTCATCACCCGTTTCAATTGCTGCACGCGCTATAATAATTTGCGCATCACTTTTTACATTATCATCCGTTTTAGGATTCATCAATACTTTCTCAGCGTAAATAACCGAATTTGAATAATCTTTCAAATCATAATAAGATTTCATCAAATTTGATTGTGCAAATGTTTTATTATGAGCAGCATCCGCTTCATTTTCTAAACGGGACAAGACCAGAATTGCTTTGCCATATTCTTTGTTTTTAAGAAAAATTTGAGCCAATCGGGACAAGGACTGTTCCGTATATTCACTTCTGGATTGTGCAATTACATATTCATAATTAGGAATTGATTTGCTCTCGGATCCTTCAGCAAAATACAGTTGAGCCAGATAATAATTAGCCTGCAAAGCATGTATTCCTCGGGGAAACTGATTGACATAACCACTAAATCCTGTAATAGCCTGCTTGGTATTATTTTGCTGAAACTGTTTTTCAGCAGCCTCATACGTATCATTATCAAGCTCTGCATCTGTAACTGCAACAAAATCTAACGTTCGAACCCAGGTTGCATACTCCTCTACTCTGCCATTGTCGACATATATTAATCGTGCGGTGGCTACAGCTTCTAAAGCCTCTGGAGTTCTAGGAAAATCCGCCGCTACTTTTTTAAATTTCAATAAGGCCTGGTCGTCTTTATCGGTATTATAATACACCAATCCCTGACGCAAAATAGATCTTGAAGTGAAAGCACCTTTTTTAAATTCTGTATTTAAACGCTCATAATTTTTTATGGCAAGCTCATTTTTATTCTCGGCAACATAGGTATTTGCCAATTCAAAAAACGCATCGTCTCTGTATTCTGATTTTGGATACAATTGTAAAAAGGCATTCAACTCATCAATTTTCTTATCATTTTTAGCCATAAAACCATAAGAAATTGCTTTTTGGAAATACGCATAATCTGCATCGACACTCTTAGATTCGATAACTTTACTGTACGCATCCATTGCCTGTCCATATTTTGAAGTTACAAAACGAGAATCCGCTAAACGCAAATAGGAATCATTCAAACGTACTTTATCAGCAGGCGCCTTCTCAATTTGTTTTTGGAAATAATCACCTGCTTGATCGTACTCTTTCAATTTGAAATAAGCGTAAGCAATATTGTAATTACTGTTTTTATATTCTGGTGTTGTTGCGGCTTGATTTGAACCAATAAATTGCTTGAAGCTCAATAATGCCTCTTTAAAATCATTCACAACATATTCACTTTCTCCTTTCCAGAAAGTAGCCCTTGCGGTGAAAAAAGCGTCTTTTTGTTCCCTAAAAGATTTACTAAACATTTTTAAAGCCTCTGGATAATTTCCGTCAGTATACAACTCTAAACCCCTATAAAAAAGTACTTTTTGATAGGCCAATTTATTTTCTGGAGATTTGTTTTTTTCTAATAAAACTAAAGCTTCTTTGTAATTTTTTGAAGAAATATAAGAATCAATCAACAGCCGTTCTACCTCTGAACGGCTAGCATTATCCGGATATTTATTTAGAAAAGCTTGCAGAATAGCGGGTGCACTTTGATAGGAATTTCCTAATTCATAACTCAATTTAGCATAATTTAGACTGGCATCCTCTTGTATTGCGATATCGAATTCCATTTCAGAGGCATTTTTGAAAGCATTCAAAGCCTGTTGTTTCTTATCGGTATTCAAGTAGCTTTCGCCTAAATGATAATACGCATTTTGTGCCACGAAATCTTTACCACCAATTATTTTATTGAACTGAGAAATCGCATTTTCATACTCTTTCTGCTTGTAATACGCATATCCCAACTGATAAAAATCCGTATTATTCCATTTCCCTTTTTTTCCTTTGTAAGCAACCAAAAATGGAATTGCGGTGTCGTATTCTTTTAGGTTAAAATAGCTTTCGCCAATTATTTTATTTAATTCAGATTTTTCCAAAGGGTTTGATTTATCCATTGCTTTCTGTCCTAAATCTATTGCTTTCTGGAAATTCCCTAATTTAAAATTCATATCGGCTTGATAATACGATAGCTTTTCTTTGTATTTTTCTTCACCCGAAACTTCATCAAAATATTTCGTAGCTTGCTTATAATCATCTCCTTCATACGCCATAAAACCCAAATAATATTTAGCTTGTGAACCATATTCTACCGAGTTCACTACTTTATTCAAATAAACTGTGGCTTCTTTTTTCTTTTTGGCATTAAAAAAACTATAGCCTTTTTGAAAATTAAATTTATCCTGATCGTTTCTGTTCAAACTGCTTTCATCCACTTTATCAAACCATTGTAAGGCTTGAGGATAATTCCCTTGATCAAAATGATAATGTGCCACCTCAATGTATGCCTGATTTTGTTTTACACTGGTAGGGTAATCAGAAACAAAATTCTCCATCAATTCATCTGCATTGGCTTGATTGGTCCGAATGGCACAATTAGCGGCATAATAGGCACAATCTGATTTTAACTCATCAGTCGTGGCTGTTTCCTTTACTTTATTAAAAATAATTTGCGCCGATGCATATTGTGAATCTTTAAACAATGAAACTGCTTTGTTAAAATCTTTAGATTCGTGAGTATAAATGGTAGATTTTTGTGCCGAAATTACAGCTGTTACAATAAAAAAAGAAAAGAAATACCCCCAGGAAAGTTTACGCATTGTGATTTAATTTTAAAAATTCAAATGTATTATATTCTGAACTCTATAACGAATGGCAATTGGTTTTTATTATGAATATTTTTTTTACAGTTTGGATTTTAATCTTCTTTACTTTTTAAACAACCAGTTCAAACATCATGACTTTCCTATATTGTCTGTAATATTTTTTTTTCTATCTAATACAACAGAATTTATTTTGAATAGAACCGTTATCTTATTACTTTTACCCAATAAACAAAAGCAAACTATGTCACAATCTGTACTGTCTTTAAAAAATGTAACTATTTATCAAGAAGGGAAATCTATTTTAACTGACGTAAACTTAGAGGTAAAACATGGTGAATTTCTTTATATCATTGGAAAAACAGGCTCTGGAAAAAGTAGTTTAATGAAAACCTTGTATGCTGATTTACCTATGACTGAAGGTGAAGGAAGCATTGTAGATTTTGATTTATCCACTTTAAAAGAAGATGACATTCCGTTTTTGAGAAGAAAGATTGGTATCGTTTTTCAGGATTTCAAATTACTACCGGACCGTACTGTAAATGACAATATGTTATTTGTATTGAAAGCCACTGGCTGGGCAGACAACATAGAAATGCAAAATAAAATTGACGAGGTTTTGAATAAAGTGGGGATGAGAGATTTTGGCAAAAAAATGCCACATCAACTTTCCGGAGGAGAACAGCAACGTGTGGCTATCGCTCGGGCTTTGCTAAACGATCCAGAATTAATCCTTGCTGATGAACCTACAGGAAATTTAGATCCACAGACTAGTGCCGAAGTATTAGAGGTGTTAAAGAAAATAAATGCTAACGGAAAGACCATCATTATGGCAACGCATGATTATGCCCTACTAATGAAATTCCCTTCAAAAACATTGAAATGCGAAGACTCCAAAATTTTTGAGGTTATTCAGCAGCGAACAGCATAATGCTTTCCATACTAATTCCTGTTTATAATTACAACGCTTATCCACTTGTTTCGGAGTTACACAAACAAAGTATGGATTGCGGGATACATTTTGAAATTTTATGTCAAGATGACGCTTCGCTATCGTGTTTAAATGCATTTAATGAGAATATAAATGCATTTCCCAACTGTAGTTTCATCTCGGTAAAAGAAAACCTTGCCCATCGTGAAAACAGAAATTCCCTTGCCGAACAAGCAAAATATCAATATTTACTTTTTATTGATGGGGACTCCGTAATTATTCATGAAGATTACATCAAAAAATACATCGACAATCTTGACGATTTTGATGTTATTTATGGCGGCCGGTTGCATCCTAAAAAATGTCCCTCCGACAATCAAAAACTGCGTTGGAAATACGGAAGGTTTATTGAGGATAAAAATGCCGAAAATAGAAAGAAAAAAACCTATCAATCGTTACTTTTTAACAACACCGTAATTAAAAAAAACTATTTCGATGAAATAAAATTTGATAGAAATATAAAAAAATACGGCCATGATGACACCCAATTTTCCTGTCAATTGCGCCTATTACAAGCCAAAGTTAGCCATATCGAAAATCCCGTAGTACATGGAGATATTGATAACAATCGAGCTTATCTAAACAAAACTAAAGAGGCTTTAGAAAATCTAATGTTATTATATGAAGGTAAAAAAATTGATATTGAGTTTGTTCGATTATTACAACTGTATCATTTTTTAAAAAAAACGAGATTAACTCATATTATTTCACAAATACATCCCTTTTTAGAAAAGTCGCTCCTAAAAAATCTGACAGGAAACAACCCTAATTTATTCCTATTTAATTGGTTTCGAATGGGTTATTTGTGCTCGATAGGACAAAAAAATTAATTTTTTTTGATGTCAATGAATAGCTGATTCCAGATTTCCATAATAGTAACTATATGGTATTTTTCGCTGGATAACTTTGCTTTTTTTCCCATTTCAATCCTAATTTCTTCCTTTTCGATTAAGGTCTGTACGGCTTTGACATATTCTGATTCGTTACCATTTTCAATTAAAAAACCGTCTTCGTTATGAGCAATTATTGCTCTTGGCCCACACGGACAATCATAAGCAACACAGGGTAATCCGGAAGCCATTGCTTCAAGCAACACCATTCCAAAACCTTCAAATCGCGACGTCATTAAATAGAATGAAGCTTCTGTATATTTTTTAATAATATCCTGAACGGGGCCATGAAAAACAACATTATCCAAAATATGAAGATCTTCAGCCAACACTCTTAGATTGTTCTTTTCAGATGATTTTCCAAAAATTTCCAAAATCCAATCCGGATGTTTCGCTACAACTTTTTTCCAGATAGGTAACATTCTATCCAATCCTTTTTCATACGAATGACGACCAACTGCAATTACTTTTTTAGCCTTTAAATCTGAGAAAGTCGTTGTTTCAAACCATAGTGGATTTGGAATTACAATTCCATTTTTTACATTCCATTCTTTCAAACTCTCCTTCGATAAGGCAACAAACTTGGTAAACTTTCTGGCAGACAATTCTTTGAACAGTATTTTAATTTTTGTTGAAGAGAAATATTTTGTCGGCTCCTTTTCCTCAATATATTTAGAACCGTGGCACTCAAAAATAATAGGGATCTTTGTCTTTAAAATAAAAGGAATAAAAAAAGCTTTCAAACCATTATCACAAACAATAATACAATCCGGCTGTATGGCTTCTACTTTAGTTTTTAAAGCATTGCTGTACGAACTAAAAAACTGAAAAAAAGTGCCTTTCAATTTCATGTCATGATAAGCAATCGCTTTATTGAAAGAGTAGAACAATGGAGAACAACCTTCATTTTGGGTTAAAATATGCACTTCATAGCCGAATTTTTCTATAAGACAATTCGTTTTTACCGAAAGCACTCGAGCGACTCCTCCTTCGTTATTTATGTTAGGAACTATATAAAGAAGCTTCATTTTTTTGACTCCAAAAAATCATCAAAATCCCGAATATAATCGGCTTCTTCGAAAACATCTGATGCCAATACTAAGCAAACAGCTCCTGAAGAGAAATTCTGTAATTCCCTCCAAATTCCTGTTGGTATCAGTAACCCAAGATTTGGTTTGTTCAATACAAATGACTTTTTCCCTAAACCATCGTGAAGAACAACCTCAAAACTTCCGCTTAAAGCAATCAGAACTTCTTGCTGATCAATGTGTGAATGTCCGCCTCTATATGCATTACTCGGCACATCAAAAAGATAGTACACGCGCTTAAATTCAAATGGCAAAAAATCCTTTTGAATGAATGCTAAATTCCCTCTCGTGTCTTCTATGACAGGTATTTTTAGTAGCTGTATGGCGCTTATGGTTGTTTTCATTTAATCATTTGTAAAAAAGCGTCTTTTCCTTTATTTGCGCTTTTTAGTGCTGCAAAAACCTGGTTTGTTTTAATCTTATTTTGTTTAATGTCAAAAAAAAGTTTTAACAAAACCCAGAGTTGATACTTATGCTTTCCAACTCTAGTGAAGAACGCTCCTTGTATGAAATATCTTTGTTCATAATTTAATTTATCATCTGTTGAAACCGCTGGATGACTCGCTATAACCTTAGGCTCAATGATTATAATTTGTTTTTGCTTTTTTAAATCTGACAAAAAAACAGCTTCTTCCCCCATCATGAATGGACTACCAAGACCAAAATTAGTATCAAACTTATTATTTAATTGATCAAATACCGCTTTTTTTAAACTGATTTCAATGGATAAAACATTGAAAATATCCAAATAATTTAGTTGTAGTTTTGTGTGAGTGGGATATTTTTTAAACAACAAGCCTTCTGAATCTTCTATCGCAAAACAAATGCTGGATGCCTCAGGATAATTGTTATGTGCTTCCAGAATACTACTCTCAAAATCTTCTTTGAAAACCTCATCGTCATCAGCTATTAAAACAAGTTTTCCTCTTGCATGTAACAATCCTAAATTCCTACTGTTAGACAACCCTCTTTCAAATGAATTTACAACTCTAATGGAAGGAAAATCAGAAACCAATACTTTATTCTTCACGGTTTGATTGACAATTACAATTGACAATTCAGAAAAATGACAAAAAGGAAACATAGGAATTAAAAAATCCAAAGAATCTCTATTCATCGTAGCCAATACTATTTCTAGATCGCCTTTTTTAAATTCTTTTATCAATTTGTCATTATATTTACACAAATATAAATAATTCAGCTTTGTAAATGAAAATACTTTTGATTGGTGAATACAGTCGATTGCATAATTCTTTAAAAGAAGGATTGGTAATGTTGGGGCATGAAGTAATTCTGTTGTCATCTGGCGATCATTTCAAAAAATTTGACACTGATTATTCCTTTGATTCTGCGTTTATATCCGGATATTGGTTCCCTCTAAAAATTAAAAATGTCATCCATAAACTCACGGGAATTGATTTAGAAAAAGCTGAAAGAGGACTTCGTTTTTATCTTTTATTATCTCATGTAAAGAACTTTGATCACGTACAGTTTATTAATTCTGATGCGATTGAAACATTTCCTTTTTTGTCCCGTATACTTTATAAAAGAGTATTCAAAAAAATTAAAAACAGGAGCTTGCTAATCTGCGGTGATGAAACCCCAGTGATTGATTATTTGTTACAAAGAACCTCTGATCATAGCATTCTGACGCCCTATTTTGAAGACAATTCGTTAAAAACCCATTTTGAATACCCCTTAAAGTATACCAAGAACAACTATCGAAAAACTTTTAATTGGTTGGCTGAAAACTGCCAAAACCTAATTGCCTCCGATTTAGATTATAAAATTCCAATGGGAAAAATGGGCTACTCGGTCCATTTCGTTCCAAATCCTATTAACACTCAAAAAATTAGATTTCAAGAACAAAAAATTAATGACAAAATTGTCATTTTTCTTGGGATAAATCGCTCCAGTTATATCAAAAAGGGGATTCCTTATTTTGAAAAAGCCTTAGCGATTATTCAACAAAAATATCCAGAAAAAGTAACTGTGATTACCGCTGAAAACCTTCCCTATACTGAATATATAAATTTATACAATTCCGCACAAATTGTATTGGATCAAATCTACGCTAAGGACCAAGGATACAATGCCTTGGAAGCTATGGCAAAAGGAAAAGTAGTTTTTACCGGTGGTGGCAAAGAATTCATAAAACATTATAACATTAAGGAACCAATCAATATGTATGCAATACCAGACGTCAATTCTTTGGTAAAGGAACTTTCCTTTCTGATCGAAAATCCCGAGGTCATAATCGCTATAGGAAAGCGTGCCAGAGCATTTATTGAGAAAGAGCATGATTTGGTTAATATAGCGTATCAGTACTTGGAAGTTTGGAATTTAAAAGCAGTTTCCTAAACATAAATAGAATCAGGAAGAAAACAATTAAATTAGCAAAAAAATACGCCAGCAAAGCTCCTTCAAAAGAAAAAAGCGATATTAAATAAAATGATAATAAAAGATACGCTACATTGAACACTATTTCAAGAATAAAATATTTTTTTACACTCGCTTTAACAACGATTTGATAGCCAAAAGCTAATGTCATTATCCTTAAAAGATCCCCTAAAAGTTGCCAAATCAACACCTCATTCACTTTTGAAAATGCTGCTGTAAAAGCGACATCCACTATAATTCCTTTCAACAAAAAGACAGCTACTAATACCGTTAAAAATAGTGGAACAAAAAATTTAAAATAAGACTTCAATTCTACTTTAAACTCAAGATCTGTTGTCAGAGAAGCTAATCTAGGCATGTAATACAATGACAATCCAGAACTGAAAACCAACATATAAAAACTGGAAAATTTATTGGTGGCATCCCAAATTCCAGCTTCTTGAATGGAGTGCGTTTCAATTATAAAATTCCGTATAAGCATTAATGTTACAGGTGCAATTACAGCGCTTAACAATGCCATAGCAGAAAATTGCTTGATAACATTCAGGTATTTCTTTTTTAAAACTTTCTGGAGATTGAATTGAAAATAGCTTTTGTCTTTTAAGACAAATACAAAAGTCACTATAACCATAAGTAATTCGCCGAACACAACCGCCAGCAATCCTCCATTTATAGCGTTTTCCACAATTAAAAATGCGGTAAAACCAAAAATTAGCACATTTGAAATAATCTGTAAAACTATAATTTTTTTATACTGTTCTAAAGCGTTATAGATTGCTATCCAAAACGTATTGATGACAATCAATGGTAGTAGCAATCCAAAAAACCGAATGGGATTAGCAAACGAATTTGTAAAAAGCAATAATTCAGAAATAGTATTGGCAAATAGTAAAATAAGCAAACCCAAGACCGTAGCAATTAGCAGGAAAAACCAAAAAAAAGTAGCATAAATGATGCCCAGTTCTTTCTTATCCTCTTTATTTTCAACGAATAACTTTATTAATGAATTGTTTATCCCTAAGGTAGCTATGGACTTCATCATTGCTGTGAAGTTTCTCAAACTCCCCAACAATGCCATTCCAGAAGTTCCTAAATAAACAGACACAATTTTTGTAGAAATAATTCCCAAAACAAAACTCACCACTACCGAAATAGAATTAAGTGATACTACTTTTAAAAGTGCATTTTGTTTTAAAATTTTCAACATTATAAATTTCGCATAACTTTAGCCGGATTTCCTGCAGCAACAACATTTTTGGGAATGTTTTTTGTCACGACAGACCCATTTCCTATAATAGAATTATCCCCAATTTCAACTCCTTTTAAAATAGAAACATTTGATCCAATAAAGACATTTTCACCAATACACACTGGAAGGGAATTTGGGTTTTCTTGGTTTCGTTTAGTACTATTCAAATCATGTCCATCATTATCTATTATAGAACAGTTTACACCTATTAAAACATGGTCTTTGATGGTAACTTTCGAAAAACAAACAATAGAAAAAGCATTATTGATAGCAACATTGTTTCCAATGTTAATTTCGCTGTTTTCATTTCTGGCTTCTATATAGGTATAGCCTGAAAAAAAGTATGGAGAGGAAACTACACCGATTTGGACATTCTTCCCAAAATAAATCTTCCCATTTCCTTTTAACAGCAAGGGATAAAAAAGATTTGGCTTCCCAAAAACTCTTTTACAATCCGAAAGAAACTCATACTTTTTGATTCGAAAAGTAACACAGCACAATTGTTTTATTCTACTAGCTAATCCCATCCTGATATTTATTTAAAATTGCAACAATATGACTCACTTCATCCCTTGTTAATACCGGACTTATTGGCAAACTTAGTACTTCATCGTGAATTTTTTGCGTGATAGGAAAAGACAAATGATTCCAGGCTGATAGCGCTCTTTGATTATGTGGCGGAATGGGATAATGTATGACCGTTTGAATATTATGTTGCAGTAAATATTCTTGTAAATTTAGTCTGTTCTGTGTTCGAATGACAAACAAATGGAAAACATGATTATTTGACAAATCCCAATTTGGTAAAATTATTTTATCATTGTTAATTTCCGATAAATACCGTTTGGCAATTATTCTTCGTTTTTCATTTTCAGCATCTAATTTGGGTAATTTAACATTAAGAAAAGCGGCTTGTAATTCGTCTAATCTTGAATTTACCCCCATATTGTCATTGTAATACTTCGTTTCAGAACCATAATTTCTGATTGATCGAATAGTTTTGGCTAATTCTAAATCATTTGTAATAACAGCGCCACCATCGCCTAAAGCTCCTAAGTTTTTTCCAGGATAAAAACTGTATGCTACGCTTATTTGTTGCGTTATGATTGCTGATTCTTTATTTTTTATTGCACCGTGAGCCTGAGCCGCATCTTCAACAACCAGTAAAGCATTAGCAACAGCAATTTTATTTATCTTATCCATTTCAGCCAAGTGTCCGTACAAATGAACAACTAAAATCGCTTTGGTTTTTGAGGTAATCTTTTCAGTAATTAAATCGGGGTTGATGTTGTAGGTTTCCAACTTTGGCTCAACCAAAACAGGAATTAAATCTGCTTGTAAAATAGCCAAAATACTGGCAATATAGGTGTTGGCGGGAACAATAACTTCGTCGCCTTTTTGTAATTTTCCCAATTGAATATATCCTTTGAAAATCAACACTAAAGCATCAAAACCATTTCCCACACCTATACAATATTTTGTACCGCAATAGTTGGCAAAACTCGTTTCGAATTCCTTGACTTCATTCCCTAAAACATACCACCCAGTATCTAAAACTGCTTTTAATTTTTCTTGAAAAGCAGCTTCAAACGGTTCATTTATTTTTTTTAAATCAAGGAATGGTATCATATTAATTGCATTGTATAAAAATCCTGACTGTAAACCGAGCATCCTAATTCTTCTTTCTGTTTCAAGAGTCCAGCATGAAACCCTTTTTGATTTGCCGCATTTACAATACCCATATCAAAAAAAAGCTTCCCTTCGCTTTTGTATTTTTGTATTAAATTGAGAAATAAAAAATCCAATGCGCGCAACTCCTCCCCTTTTTTAGTAGTGGCGCCATATTGCGATTTCACAACCGTTTCCGTTTCGAATATTGTAATGCCCGCAACAATCTCATCCTGATAATACACTGAAAATTGTTTGATATTAGTGGGGAATTTTTTTTTAAGTACTGTTATTTCTTGAAGGGTATGCACTGGTTTGGAACCGAATTTTTCCAATAACCTTGGTACTAAAACAGATTCCCAAAAGGACTTAAAATGACTTTCTTCCACCAACTCTAAATCAAGTTGTTCCTTTTTTCTGAAATGCTTTAGTTTACTTTTTGAAATCGTCAAAGGCATGGCTAAATTGATAGCCAGATTCATTTCTTTTTTGTCTAAAAACGCTCCTTTTTTTAACATAAAAAAATCTAATTCAGCGTTCCCTTTTGAAGCATAAAATAAAGGAATGGGTTTATAATAAAAAGATAGTATCCTATTTTCTTTAAAAAAAGACAAAAGAGAATCTAAAATTGCGGCTACTTTTTCTCCATTTATTTTATGGGAATAAACCAATCCGCCATACGTCAAACCTTGATGAGAATACACTATTGCTCCAACTCTATTTGCCGGCAGAACAGCAACTAGTTTTTCGTTTTCGAAAATCATTAACGAGAAATCTTCGAATCGATCTTTATGGTATTCCATAAAATCTCGGTGAAATAAAAAAGTAGCATTTTTGGCTTTACCAATAAAAGCATTCCAATTTTCATAATCACTTTCCCGATATTGTTTGACAGAATAATTTTTCACTGTTAAATTTTAGACCCTGTGAAAGTAATCAATTTTTATTTATGTTCTAAAGTAGGTAAATACCATTTGAATTTTACGGCCATCAACCGGACTGCAATGATAACCAATGAAGTGGCCAAGTATAAAACATCATTTTCTAAATTCAGTTTTCGAAGCAAAAAAAAGACAATTCCGCCCAAAATACAAATCGTTGCATAAATTTCTCTCCTGAAAATTACTGGGATTTCAGTACATAATATATCTCGGATAACACCTCCAAAACAAGCAGTCATCGTTCCTAAAGCAATACAAATAACGGGATGAAGTCCTATATTAATTCCTTTTTCAAGACCTATTAAAGTAAAAACACCTAATCCGATCGTGTCAAATAAAAATAAAGAGGTGCGTAATCTATCGAATCTTTTTCGAAAAAGGATTGCCAAAACAAACCCAATACTAATTACATAAACATATTTCAAGTCCAGCATCCATCCCACTGGCGTGCTGCCAATCATGATATCTCGTAAGGTTCCGCCGCCAACCGCAGTGACAAATGCAATGATAAAAACACCAAAAGGATCCAGCTTTTTATTCATAGCCGTCAATGCGCCGGACATGGCAAAAGCCATCGTACCAATGATGTCTAATAAATGAAACATTTGAATTGAGATTTTGACAAAAATAAAGAAAATACTCGTGAATCCAGCTTGAAACCTCAATCAATTAATGAATCTATTGCTTCTAAATAAATATTCAGATCCTATTATAAAACTGGATTTTCTCTATGTATCTTTGTAGCTTTTAATTAAATAGTTGAGAGTCTTGAAACAAATCACTTCGGTACAAAATCCATACATAAAATCTTTAGTGCAATTGCAGGAGAAATCTAAAGCACGCAAACAATCCGGCACTTTTTTAATAGAGGGAAAACGAGAAATTTCGATTGCCCTTAAAGGGGGCTATCAAATGGAAACACTTCTGTTTTTACCGGAAATTTGTTCAGAAAACGAAGCCAGAGAATTATCTAAAAATGCAGAACTGATAGAAATCAACAAAGAAGTCTATCAAAAATTAGCCTATCGCGATACCACTGAAGGAATTTTGGCTGTTGCCAAAACCAAATCGCTGCAATTAATGGATTTGAAATTATCTAAAAATCCATTGATCCTTGTTGCGGAAGCACCGGAAAAACCAGGAAATATTGGTGCTTTACTTCGTACTGCCGATGCTGCTAATCTGGACGCTGTGATTATTGCTAATCCAAAAAGTGATTTATACAATCCAAATATTGTTCGCTCTAGTGTAGGCTGTTTGTTTACCAACCAAATTGCAACCGGAACAACATCAGAAATCATTGCGTTTTTGAAAGAACAAAAGATCAATTTTTATTGCGCAACGTTGCAAAACTCCACTTCCTATCACACACAAGATTACACCACTCCAACGGCCCTGGTAGTAGGAACAGAAGCGACTGGAC
Organism: Flavobacterium sp. GNP008; assembly: GCF_056428965.1. Classification (NCBI taxonomy): domain Bacteria; kingdom Pseudomonadati; phylum Bacteroidota; class Flavobacteriia; order Flavobacteriales; family Flavobacteriaceae; genus Flavobacterium; species Flavobacterium sp. GNP008. Next base: position 146,609 of record NZ_JBWJVL010000001.1, read on the forward strand.
TGACAGAGGAATGGAGAAATGAAGCAACTCAAAATATTATTATTCCAATGCAAGGCGAAATAGATTCGATGAATGTTTCAGTTGCTGCTGCCATCCTGATTTTTGAGGCCAAAAGACAAAGAGGGTTTTAGATTACAGCTTAAAAAAAGATATTGAACTTCACCTTTTTCGTATGATTTTGTCATTTCGACAAAAAAAACTTGAACGAAGTAAACCTATTAAAAAATCTCATGCATAAAAATAACATTTATAATATGAAAAATAGATTCGTATTTGCAATCACTTTACTCACAACGGCACTTTCTTTCGCACAAATCACTTCGAACCAAGTGGATGAAGTAGTAGATCGTACGCTAAAAACGTTTGATGTTCCTGGAATTGCAGTGGCTATTGTAAAAGATGGAAAAATAATTCACGCCAAAGGATATGGCGTAAAATCAGTTTTGACTAACGAAAAAGTAGATGCGAATACCCTTTTTGGGATTGCTTCAAACAGTAAAGCGTTTACAAGTGCCGCATTGGCGATGCTAGTCGATGAAGGCAAAGTAAAATGGGACGATAAAGTCATTCAATACCTTCCTAATTTCAAGATGTATAATGACTATGTAACTAATGAATTTACCATTCGGGATTTATTGACACATCGCAGTGGATTGGGTTTAGGCGCAGGCGATTTAATGATTTGGCCTGACGGAAGTAATTTTACAGCAGCAGATATTATTCAGAATTTACAGTATTTAAAACCGGTTTCAGCATTTAGAACGCAATACGATTATGACAATTTACTGTACATAGTAGCTGGAGAAGTCATTCGCGTAGCAAGCGGATTGAGCTGGTGCGATTTTGTTGAGAAACGCATAATGAAACCCTTGGAGATGAACAACAGTGCTGCATCGTTTTTACGTTTAAAAGACACCACGAACATCATTGCGCCTCATGTTCCTGTAAATGGAAAACTAAAAACAATCAAACGCTATCAAAACCCACTTTTTGATGCAGCAGCAGGAATTTATTCCAGTATAAATGATTTAAGCAAATGGACAATCATGCAAATGAACACCGGAAAATATGGTGTTGATAACAAACCATTATTTTCTAAAAAAGAGCAGCACGAGATGTGGCAGCTGCAAACCATAATTCCTGCAACCACAAAACCACCTTACAACACTCATTTTAGCGGGTACGGACTAGGTTGGTTTTTAAGTGATGTAAAGGGATTCAAACAAGTCTCCCACACGGGCGGATTAGAGGGGATTGTTACCCAAGTTACTCTTTTTCCAGAATTAAATCTCGGAATTATTGTATTAACTAACCAACAATCCGGTGCTGCTTTTAATGCCATTACCAATACTATAAAAGACCGCTATTTGGGAATTCAATCTGAAGATTACGTAACCATTTATAGCAACAGACTAAAAGCGAATGAAGAAACTGCTGACAAAGTAACCGATGAAGTTTGGGCAACGGTAGCCAAAAACAAGAAAGAAAAAATTAAAATAGATTTTAAAAGTTTTATTGGTACCTACAATGACAAGTGGTTTGGAGACGTCGTGCTTACAGAAAAAAAGGGAAAACTCTATTTTGCCTCCAAACGTTCTCCTCAACTTGCTGGTGAAGTTTTTTTATACAAAGACACAAACTATGTAGTAAAATGGAACAATGCTTATTTTCATGCGGATGCTCATTTATTTTTTGAATGTGATGCTACCGGAAAAGCAGTTCGATTAACGATGAAACCCATTTCTGAATTAACTGATTTCAGTTATGATTTTCAGGATTTGGATTTTAGCAAAGTGCAATAATCTTGTTAGAAAGCACTATTTGCAATTTATATATAGACACTTGTTTTACTTGCATATCTCCTAACTTATTTCTATTTTTAGGAATTGAACCATGCCGTTATGATAGAAATTGATATAGAAAAAGAAAATAAAGCTATTGCTCAAGAATACAAGGAGTTACTTCGCATTAGCTATCAAACCTTGAGCGATGATGATAAAAAACTTATCCGAAAAGCATTTGATGTTTCCGTGGAAGCCCATAAAGAACAACGAAGAAAATCGGGTGAAGCTTATATTTTTCATCCTATTGCTGTAGCAAAAATTGTGGCCTCCGAAATTGGTTTGGGAGCCACTTCTATTGCCGCCGCATTGTTGCACGACGTTGTAGAAGATACACCAACTACTATTCAGGATATCGAACGCCTTTTTAATCCTAAAGTGGCACAAATTGTCGAAGGATTGACAAAAATATCATTGGTACAAAAAGATTTAAATGTATCCATGCAGGCGGAAAATTTTCGTAAAATGATATTAACCTTGAACGATGACGTTCGTGTTATTCTAATTAAACTTGCCGATCGTTTGCACAACATGCAAACGATGGATTCTATGCAGGAAGACAAGCAAACAAAAATTGCATCCGAAACTTTATACATATACGCACCCTTAGCGCACCGGCTAGGGTTATATAACATCAAGACAAAACTAGAAGACTTAGGATTAAAATACACGGAACCTGTCGTTTATAATGATATTGTAAGTAAAATAAAAGAAACAAAAGAGGAACAAGATGCCTACATTGGGGATATCACGGATGTGCTAAAAAAAGCATTAGATGTCGAGAATATTGATTTCATTATCAAAGGTCGGCCTAAATCCATTTATTCTATTCGCAGAAAAATGCAGGCGCAAAATGTAAGTTTTGATGAGGTATATGATAAATTTGCACTGCGTATAGTCTACAAATCAACACCACACGAAGAAAAATTTATTGCCTGGAAAATTTATTCTATAGTAACCGATCATTATAGGCCAAGTCCAAGTCGCTTACGGGATTGGATTTCCTCTCCCAAATCTACAGGCTATGAAGCCTTACACATTACTGTAATGGGACCAAAAGGGCGATGGGTAGAGGTACAAGTCCGAAGCGAGCGCATGGACGAAATCGCTGAAAAAGGATATGCTGCACATTATAAATATAAAAACGGAACTACCGAAGAAAGCGGTCTGGATGTATGGCTTAACTTATTAAAAGAAGCTTTAGAAAATTCGGAGACAAATGCGGTAAGCTTTGTAGAAGATTTCAAGATGAATTTATATTCGAAAGAAATTTTTGTTTTTACTCCAAAAGGAGAAATAAAATCGTTACCCAAAGGAGCGACTTCATTAGATTTTGCTTTTAGCATCCATTCTGAAATAGGGATTCGTACCAGAGGGACACGCGTTAACGGGAAATTAGTTCCTTTGAACTTCGAATTAAAAAGTGGGGATCAAATAGAAGTTATCACCTCACAACATCAAAAACCTACAGTAAACTGGCTGGATTATGTAACCACTTCCAGAGCCAAAACAAAGATAAAAAATGTTTTAAACGAGAACACTAAGAAAATTGGTGAGGAAGGAAAAGAACTCCTTACCCGAAAATTAAAACATTTAAAAATTACCTTAAATGAAGCTGTTGTTAATGAATTAGTCAATTTTTTCAAATTAAAAACAAGTTTAGATTTATTTTACAGAGTGGGAATTGGCGCTATAGAAAATCAACAACTCAAAGATTACGCCGCACAAAAAAGTAATACTTTTATTAATTTTTTCAAAAACAAAATAAAACGTTCTCCAAGTACTGCTAATGAAGACATTCACAAACCGATAATAAGCAGTAATTATGATATGCTTGTTTTTGGCAAAGAACATGACAAGCTGGATTATAAGCTGTCGCCTTGTTGCAACCCAATTCCTGGCGATGATGTGTTTGGTTTTGTAACGATAAACGAAGGAATAAAAGTGCATAAAAAAGATTGCCCTAATGCCATTGGTATGCAATCCAACTATGCCTACAGGATAATGACAGCCAAATGGATTGATTCCTCACAAGAAGAATTCAAAGCTATTATTAACATAACCGGAATGGATGTTTTAGGACTTACCAACCAGTTAACAAAAGTAATTTCAAACAATATGCATGTTAATATTCAAAGTATAGCATTAAATACCGATGCTGGTATTTTTCATGGTCAGGTAGCGGTAATTGTACAAAACAATACTATTCTAAAAAAAATGATCAATAATATTAAAAAAATTGATGGAATCGATAAGGTAACGCGGGAATATAAAACCTAGAAAATTTCGTTTTTTGTATTTGGCCTTAAGTTTCAACCTCTGAAACTGAATAAACTTGAAACTAAACAAACCGGAAACTTTAAACTTTAAACTAAAAAATTTATCTTTGCCAGTATATGACACTCATTTCCACAGATAATACCAAAAACCAAGAAATTGTAAAAAATGTTTTTACAATGTATCTTGAAAAAAAAGGACACCGCAAAACTCCTGAACGTTATGCTATCCTTCAGGAAATCTATGACAGCGAGGAACATTTTGATGTAGAAAACCTTTACATCAAAATGAAAAATAAAAATTATCGCGTCAGTCGAGCAACCCTCTATAATACGATTGAATTACTACTGGATTGTGCTTTAGTGCGCAAACATCAATTTGGGCAAAATCAGGCACATTACGAAAAATCATATTTTGACAAACAACACGATCATATTATTATGACCGATACTGGAGAGGTGATTGAATTTTGTGACCCAAGGATTCAAAGTATCAAAAAAACAATTGAAGAAATTTTCGATATAGAGATCACCAACCACTCGTTATATCTTTACGGAATTAAGAAACAAAAAAACAACTTGGACGAACAAGAGCGTTCATAAATATAAAAATTAACTACAAATAACATTCAGAATGACGGTAGATTTATTATTAGGATTACAATGGGGAGATGAAGGAAAAGGAAAAATTGTTGATGTTCTAACTTCAAATTACGATATTATTGCTCGTTTTCAAGGTGGACCAAATGCTGGACATACTCTTGAATTTGATGGAATAAAACATGTGCTTAGAACTATTCCTTCTGGTATCTTTCATAAAACCGCCATAAATATTATTGGAAACGGAGTTGTTATTGATCCTGTAGTTTTTCAAAAAGAAATTGAAGGACTTGAAAAATTTAATTTAGACATCAAAAATAAATTAATCATTTCAAGAAAGGCACATTTAATTTTACCAACGCACCGTCTACTAGACGCAGCTTCAGAAGCTTCTAAAGGCAAAGCAAAAATAGGTTCTACACTGAAAGGAATTGGGCCAACTTATATGGACAAAACCGGAAGAAACGGTATTCGTGTAGGCGATATTGAATTAGAAGATTTTGCAGACCGTTACAGAGCTTTGGCTGACAAGCATGAAGCCATGATTAAATTCTATGATGTTGCCATACAATATAATTTAGAGGAATTAGAAAAAGAATTTTTTGAAGCTATCGAAGAACTAAAAAAATTAGATTTTATTGATAGTGAAGAATATTTACACCAAGCTCAAAAAGCAGGTAAATCAATATTATGTGAGGGAGCTCAAGGTTCATTATTGGATGTTGATTTTGGTACTTATCCCTTTGTAACATCCTCTAATACAACTGCTGCTGGTGCTTGTACCGGTTTAGGGATTGCTCCAAATAAAATTAAAGAAGTATACGGTATTTTCAAAGCATATGTGACACGCGTAGGAAGTGGTCCATTCCCTACTGAACTTTTTGACGAAGACGGTGCAACTATGGCACGTGTAGGAAATGAATTTGGATCTGTAACTGGAAGACAAAGACGTTGTGGCTGGTTAGACTTAGTAGCACTTAAATATGCGGTTCAGGTGAATGGTGTAACACAACTGATGATGATGAAAGGGGATGTACTTTCAGGATTTGAAACGTTGAAAGTATGTACCGAATACAATTATAAAGGAGAGAAAATTTCTCATTTCCCTTATAACATCGAACCCGAAAATGTAACGCCAGTGTATCAAGATTTCAAAGGATGGCAAGCTGATTTGACTGGTATGACTACGTATGATGAATTACCAACAGAATTAAAAGAATACATTGAATTTATTGAAAAAGAAGTAGAAGTTCCTATTAAAATAATTTCTGTAGGTCCAGACAGAAAGCAAACTATTCTAAAATAAGATTACACTAAACGCTCTGAAAATTCAGAGCGTTTTTTTTAGTTTAAAATCCCATCCAACCCAATGAAAAACCCAACTATCAAAATACAAAAAACCGAATTACTTTCTGACAATTGGTACATTTTAAACAAAGTAACTTTTGACTACCAAAAAAAAGATGATTCTTGGATTACCCAAAAAAGAGAAGTCTACGATCGAGGAAATGGCGCTGCCATTTTACTTTATAATAGGCTCCAAAAAACAGTTATTCTAACACGTCAGTTTCGCTTACCAACCTACCTTAACGGAAATGAAACCGGAATGATGATTGAGGTTTGTGCCGGACTTCTAGATCAAGATAATCCGGAACAATGCATCATTAGAGAAACGGAGGAAGAAACGGGATATCGCATTTCTAAAGTACAAAAGGTAATGGAAACCTACATGTCACCTGGAGCAGTAACTGAAATTTTATATTTATTTGTTGGAGAATACGATGAATCCATGAAAGTCAGCGAAGGTGGCGGAGTAGAACACGAACAAGAAAATATTGATGTGCTAGAAATGCCTTTCGACGATGCCTATGCAATGATTGAATCGGGTGAAATGCAAGATTCAAAAACCATTATGCTACTACAATATGCCAGAATTAACGACCTTTTTAATGAATAATACGACAAAAGGGGTTTTGTTTGCCTTATTAGCAACCTTACTTTGGTCAGTTAATATGGTAATCGCCAGTGGTATAAAAGACCACATCCCTCCAGTTGGATTGGCTTTTTGGAGATGGTCAGTTGCATGTATTGTCTTGACACCGTTTGCTATAAAAAGTACTATTAAAAATTTAAAAATTGTAAAAAGACACATTCAGTATCTTACGCTTACAGCTGTATTGGGAATTACTATTTTCAATACACTGATATACTTTGCTGGAAAAACAACAAATGCAGTCAATTTATCGTTAATCGCCATTTCGATTCCGCTATTTATTGTTGTACTCTCCAGGATTGTTTTTAAAGAGAAAATTAGTACTATAAAAATAGTGGGAATTACAACCATAATCACAGGAGTTTTAGTACTTATTTCTAAAGGCTCCTTACAGGCTTTACTCCATATTAGCTTTACTATTGGGGATTTATTGATGCTCGTGGCTTGCTTCTTTTTTGCTTATTACACGATACTGGTGCGACAAAAACCAGATGAATTATCACCCAAAGTATTTTTATTTAGTGTTTTTGTAATTGGTACAATTTTACTCTTTCCTTTTTATGTTTATGAACACATCTATTATAAAAAAGTAATTTTTGACGTAAAAACAGTTTTAGTAATCAGCTATGTTGGCGTTTGCGCTTCCTTAATTTCATTTTATCTGTGGAACGAAGCCATTCGATTGATTGGCACCTCAAAAACAGCAATAATTTACTATTTGATTCCCGTATTCAGTGGAATTCTAGCTTATTTTTTTCTAGATCAAGTTATTGTACGTACCCAAATTATAAGCATGGGAATCATTATTTCCGGGTTATTAATTACCAATAAGAAGTAATCATTAACTTTTAACAAACTAGAAAAGCAGAATGAATTTATTTTATTTCTGCTTTTCTAGTTAAAGGATATGCTTAAAACTACTATTTATTAGGCTGAGGTGTCATTCTTAAATATGGTTTAACTCTTTCGTAGCCTTTTGGAAATTTAGTAGCAATATCTTCGTCCTTAACTGCTGTTGAAATTACGACCTTATCACCATCTTTCCAGTTTGCGGGTGTTGCAACACTGTATTTAGCTGTCAATTGTAGACTATCAATTACACGTAGTATTTCATCGAAATTTCTGCCGGTTGACGCCGGATATGTCAATGTTAATTTTATTTTTTTGTCTGGTCCAATTATAAAAACAGAACGCACAGTAAAACTCTCACTTGCATTGGGATGAATCATATCGTACAATTCTGCAATATGCTTGTCTTGATCAGCAATTATTGGAAAATTTACTGTTGTATTTTGAGTTTCATTAATGTCTTTTATCCATTCCATGTGCGAATCAACACCATCGACACTCAGCGCGATTACTTTTACATTTCGTTTTTCAAATTCCGGATAATAATTGGCTGCTGTTCCTAACTCAGTGGTACAAACCGGTGTGAAATCAGCTGGGTGAGAGAATAAAACACACCAAGAATCCCCTAACCATTCATGAAATTTTATTTTTCCTTGTGACGTTTCTGCTTCAAAATCAGGAGCAATATCGCCTAAGCGTAATGTTGCCATAGTAGTTTAATTTTTTGATTAGTACCACTGTAAGGTATTCAAATTAACCCAATCTACGGAGGAAACAGGTCTTAAAATTGTGCTAATTTTTATAAAACAAAAAAATAATAGTATCCAAATAATATAATAAAAGACCCTTATACACTAGCCCTGATCGCAACGGCATCCTTTCGTTTTTTTCTTTAAAAAATGAAAAATTCAGTGCAGAGCAGGAAAAAGCTCCTAAAGACTTATGTAACTAACAGTTCACTTCATAAAGCAGTAAAAAAGATCCTTCCAATAACTAGTTCAGAAGTCTGTAAATAATTGCATTAAAAACATACTCTAATCGCTTTCTAAAAATAGTTTTAAATTTATGTGCCAAGAACAATTCTACTCTTTAACTCCGCTAAAGCAAAAAAACTTAATACAACCTTGATTGCATAGACCTCCCATATTCTAATTACTTGAAAGGAGACTTTCGGTGAGGATAGAACCAATGGCAAAGCAACTAATTCTCAAAAAAAGTAAACTATTCTATTTTATGACTTCCATTTACTTTGATCAAATAAACAAATAAACGAATCTACAAATAGACTACATTCCTTATCTTTGCACTTTGAATATTGATATATGGAAACTGTTTTAGAAAATACTTTACCTGTAGGAAAACCGAAATGGCTGAAGGTAAAACTCCCTATTGGTAAAAAATACACTGAGCTTCGTGGCTTGGTAGATAAATATAGTTTGAACACCATTTGCACTTCTGGAAGTTGCCCTAATATGGGTGAATGTTGGGGCGAAGGTACGGCTACATTTATGATTCTAGGAAATGTATGTACGCGCTCTTGTGGATTTTGTGGTGTAAAAACCGGAAGACCAGAAACCGTAGACTGGGACGAACCTGAAAAAGTAGCGCGTTCAATTAAAATCATGAACATCAAACATGCCGTAATTACCAGTGTTGACAGAGATGATTTAAAAGATGGCGGTTCAATCATTTGGATAGAAACAGTAAAAGCCATTCGCAGAATGAATCCAAACACAACTTTAGAAACTTTAATTCCTGATTTTCAAGGAATCGAAAGAAATATTGACAGAATTGTGGAAGCCAATCCGGAAGTAGTTTCGCACAATGTAGAAACCGTTCGCAGATTGACTCGTGAAGTGCGTATTCAGGCAAAATACGACCGAAGTTTAGAAGTCCTACGCTACTTGAAAGAGAAAGGAATAAATAGAACCAAGTCGGGAATTATGCTAGGCCTTGGCGAACAAGAAGAAGAAGTATATCAAACAATGAGGGATTTGCGTCAAGCTAATGTAGATATTGTTACAATAGGCCAATACTTACAACCCAGCAAAAAACATTTGCCCGTCAAAGAATTTATAACACCCGAACAATTTGCAAAGTATGAAAAATTTGGCTTAGAATTAGGTTTCCGTCATGTAGAAAGCGGACCACTTGTTCGTTCTTCATACAAAGCACAGAAACATATTTTATAACTAATTCAATTGGCTAATTAATAAATAAATAGATTTGAAAATAAGAATTGCCATTAATGGTTTTGGAAGAATTGGTCGAAATTTATTCCGATTACTTCTAAATCATCCTGAGATTGAAGTGATTGCCATAAATGATATTGCCGATAAAAAAACAATGGCCCATTTAGTAAAATACGATAGTATCCACGGAGTTTTACCGTTTTCAGTAAGCGATGATGACAAAGGAATTCTGGTAGATGGGAATCATTTTTTGTTTTTTCATGAAAAAAGTATTTCAAACTTGGATTGGAAAAGTATAAATATTGACTATGTCATAGAATCCACGGGGAAATACAAGACTTTTGAAGAATTAAATTCTCATATTATTGCTGGCGCCAAAAAAGTAATTCTATCTGCGCCTTCAGAAGTAGACACCATAAAAACTATTGTTTTAGGGGTAAATGATTTCATACTTGACGGAACTGAAACCATCATATCAAATGCAAGTTGCACTACTAATAATGCCGCGCCAATGATCAAGGTAATGAATGAACTTTGCGGTATAGAACAAGCTTACATAACCACAATTCATTCCTACACAACGGATCAAAGCTTACATGATCAGCCACACAAAGACTTACGCCGTGCCCGAGGTGCCAGCCAATCTATTGTTCCTACAACAACTGGCGCTGCAAAAGCGTTAACAAAAATATTTCCTGAGTTTGAAGGAAAAATTGGCGGTTGTGGGATACGAGTTCCAGTACCCGATGGATCCCTTACTGACATCACCTTTAATGTAAAGCGTGCCGTGACAATAGATGAAATAAATACAGCTTTTAAAGTTGCTGCACAAACTACTTTAAAAGGCATTTTGGATTATACCGAAGACCCAATTGTTTCCGTCGATGTAATTGGCAATAGAAATTCATGTATATTTGATGCACAACTTACATCGGTTATCGATAAAATGGTAAAAGTCGTAGGCTGGTACGATAATGAAATAGGATATTCCTCAAGAATAATTGACTTAATACTTGTAACAAATATAAAACCCAATTAACAAAAAATCAGCTACAAATGAAATATATTTTCGTTTTTGTACTTTTTTTTAATACAATATTGTTTTCTCAATCCCATGAGAAAACAGACAGTCTTTCTTATTACAGCAGTCTGAGTAACTCTTGCATCCAAAACAACAATTATAAAGATGCATTATTTTATACTCAAAAGGCGATTGCATATGCGAACCTTAGTAAAAATATTGAAGACTTAGCGTCACAAAATTTCAGTCTTGGAAAACTTTATTACGATTTAAAAAAATATGACGATGCAATTCAGTCGTTGTTAAAAAGTTCCGAGTTATATGCAGACTTAGATTCTAGTTCTAATGAAGCCACAACCCTTTACTATCTTGGCTTATCCTATATGGCAAAAGAAAATTTTGACAGGGCTGCCATGCATTTTAATAAAGCTAAATCCATTTATAGCGAATTAAAAATTTCTGATACTGCTGAGGTATTTAATCTTCAAAAAGGACTCATTTATAAATCAAAAAACAAATTAGATTTAGCTTTATCTGTTTTCAATTTTATAATTGCAAAACCTAATAATCCTGCTTTATTAGACACTAAAGCAGAAGCATTATACCAAACCGGAAATATTGAAGCCTTAAAAAACAGGAATAATTTAGCTTTAAATTATCTCAACAAAGCACTCAAGCTAAATAGCAAAACAAAGAATTTGCAACAAAAGTCTAATATTTTGCTTGCTTTAAGCAATGTTTATGAAAAGACGCGAGATAAAAATAACGCCTATTCCCATTTAAAACAACATTTAAATCTAAAGGAGCATCTTGCGATTTTAAATAACGAGAGACTTGGTATAGATGACTATACTGAATTCAAAGAATCAGAACGATTAAAGGAAATTATACAAACCAATACTGAAAATAGGGAACAAGAAAAAGCAAATAAATTTTCTAAATTGATCAGCATTCTTGCCATAGCGTTAATTTCAATTTTATCGTTATTGAGTCTGTCATTGTACAAAAATAACATCATCAGGAACCAATCTAATTTATTATTAAAAGAGAAAAATAAAGAATTAGAAATTGCAAAAGACAAAGCCGAAAAAGCATCAAAGGCAAGATCTGAATTTCTTTCCACCGTAAGTCACGAATTACGAACACCACTGAATGCCATTAACGGTATCACCCATTTATTATTAGAAGAAAAACCTAAGAAAACTCAAATGGATTATTTATCTTCATTAAAATTTTCAGGTGATTATTTAACAAAATTTATCAATGAAATTTTAGAAATAAACAAAATTGAATCTAATAAAGTAGAAGTAGAGAACATAAGCTTTAACCTTAAAAAACTTTTGGGAGATATTAAAAATTCCTTAAAAGAATTAGCTTTGGTTAACAACAATAATTTCATCTTGGAAATAGACCCTACTATTCCTGATTATTTAATTGGCGATCCCACAAAGCTATCTCAAATTATGTTAAATTTGATTAACAACGCGCTTAAATTTACAAAGGACGGGAATGTCACTGTTATTAATAATCTAAAGAGTTTAGAAAATCAAAATGCAATATTATATTTTGAAATAAAAGATACAGGAATAGGAATACCTAAAGATAAATTAGCTTGCGTGTTTGATAGTTTTTCTCAAGGGTCTATAGAAGTTAATCGCAAATATGGCGGAACAGGTTTAGGATTAACTATCGTAAAAAAATTAATTAAAATTCTTGGTGGACAAATAAAATTAACAAGCATCGTTGGTCAAGGCTCTACATTTTCGTTTCATTTGGCTTTTAAAATAGGAGAACAACCGTTGCCTATTGAAGCGACGCATAAAATAGATTACGCTGCTAAATTGTTAAACAAAAAAATTCTATTAGTTGAGGACAATAAAATCAATCAAATGATAACTACCAAAATGCTTTACAACAAAGGAATAATCTGTGAAGTTATTGATAATGGCGAGGAAGCAATAAATTTGGTTCGTAAAAACAAATTTGATCTGGTTCTTATGGACGTACATTTACCAGGTATAAACGGTACTATTGCTACAGAACTGATTCGGGCATTTGATACAACTACCCCTATTATTGCGCTTACTGCAATCTCACTACATGAAAATCGCGAGATGTTATTATCATTTGGCATGAACGATGTTATTACTAAACCGTTCATACCAGAGGAATTTTATACCATAATCGCTGAACATTTAAAGAACTAGTAATTCAGAATCAATTCTTTAATAAGACTTCTCACTTTTGGTTCTGCATTTTTAGCGGCTTCTAATACTTCATCATGTGAAATAGTTCCAATGCTTTCTTCGTTCCCCATGTCAGTGATTACTGAAATTCCAAATGTCTCTAAATTCATGTGGCGTGCCACAATGACTTCGGGAACGGTTGACATTCCTACACAATCCGCACCAAGAATTTTTACCATTTTATATTCCGCCAAAGTTTCAAAAGTTGGACCTTGCAAACCCAAATATACTCCTTCAAAAACTTCAATATTTAATTCTTTAGCTATTTCAGTAACTTTAGCAATCATTTTTCTAGAATAGGGCTCGCTCATATTCACAAAACGAGGACCAAAACGATCGTCGTTTTTACCACGCAAAGGATGTTCCGGTGTCATATTGATATGGTCCTTTATCAGGACAATATTGCCTACTTTATAACTTGGATTTACCCCGCCTGAAGCGTTTGAAACTACTAGTTTTTCGACACCTAAGAATTTCATTACCCGCACCGGAAAAGTAACTTCTTCCATAGAATACCCTTCATAGAAATGAAAACGCCCCTGCATGGCCACCACTTTTTTAGTTCCTATGGTTCCAAAAACTAATGCACCCTTATGACCTGGAACTGTTGAGACAGGAAAATTCAGAATTTCATTATATGGTAAGGTATACGCTACATCCATTTCATCTGTAAAACTCCCTAATCCCGAACCTAATATCACTCCATATTCTGGTGTGAAATTGATTTTTTCTTTAATCTGACTTACTGTTTCTTGAACTTTTTCCCACATAATCACTAATTGTTTTATCAAAATTTTCACTTCCAGAAACAAAAGAACTTTGTATGGGTAAATAGAAAAGTTGCTCGCTTGGCAAACTTCCTTTTAACCGTACATAATCCTTTTCGGTAGTGATAATAATGTTATTTTGAGCTAAATTTTTAATTTTTAAAATGTCTTTATCGGTAAAATTATGATGGTCCGGAAAAGACAGGCAAACATCATTGGTATTTTGCAAATAAGCAAAAAAAGGTTCCGGTTTTGCAATTCCTGCCACCAGTAATTTACCAGCTGACTGAATTTCAGTCAGCTTAATCCTTTGTTTCTCTGCATAAATAAAATCTTCGTATGCTATAAAAGTAAAGTACAATCTCTGCTCTGCAACAACCTTCAATCTTTTTTTAATATCATTCTGTTCTTCTATCGAAAGATTAAATGGACATTTCGTAACAATAATCACATTCGCTCTTTGTGCTCCACTGCTACTTTCGCGTAAATTTCCAGTAGGTAATATAAAATCATCCGAATACAAATCACCATAAGAAGTGAGTAAAATATAAAAACCAGCCTTTACGCTTCGATGTTGAAAAGCATCATCCAGTAAAATAACTTCCGGTTGTATGGCTTGTGCAAGTAACTGTTCGATTCCATGTTTTCTATTCGCATCAACTGCAACTTGAATCGTTTCAAATTTTTTATAAAACTGAAAAGGCTCGTCACCGAGTACCAAAGCATTTGAATCGGCTTGAGCCAAAATAAATCCTTTGGACTGTCTTTTGTACCCTCTGCTTAATGTTGCCACTTTATATTTATCAGAGAGCAACCGAATCAAATATTCAATTTGCGGTGTTTTTCCAGTGCCGCCAACGCTAAGATTACCCACCGCAATAATTGGCAAATTATATGAATATGATTTTAAAATACCTTTATCAAAAAGAAAATTCCGAATATTAGTTATCAGACTATACAAAATGGCAAACGGAAATAATAATTTTCGCAGTAAATTCATTTTACGAAAGTAGAATATTTTATTTTAAAGTTGATTTGTTTATTCGTTAATTTGTTAATTCGAAAATCCAGAATTAAACCATCAAAAATCTGATCTATGAAAATCAAAGAAATCATTTCCGTGCTCGAAGAAATGGCACCTCTAGCCTATGCTGAAGATTTTGACAATGTGGGTTTATTGGTTGGAAACCAAGAATCCGAAGCAAAAGGAATTCTAGTTTGCCATGATGCACTAGAAAACATAATTGACGAAGCAATTGCAAAAAATTGCAATATGGTCGTTTGTTTTCATCCAATATTATTTTCAGGTCTAAAAAAAATAACAGGAAAAAACTACGTAGAACGAGCCGTGATTAAAGCCATAAAAAATGATATTGCCATTTATGCCGTTCACACTGCATTAGACAATCATCAAGAAGGCGTAAATAAAATTTTTAGTTCTTCTTTAGGATTGATAAACACTAAAATCCTGATTCCGAAGCAGAATTTCATCCGCAAATTAGTAACCTATACTATTCCTGAAAATGCCGAAGAAGTACGCAATGCATTATTCGATGCTGGAGCGGGAAAGATTGGGAATTATGAAAACTGCAGTTTTAATTCGAAAGGGATAGGAACTTATATGGGAAACGAGCATAGCGATCCGCAAGTTGGAGAGCGATTTGAATTTGTACAAGGAGACGAAATTAAAATCGAAGTCACTTTCGAAAAACATTTGGAAAATAAAATCCTCAAAAACTTATTCAAAAGCCATGTTTATGAAGAGGTGGCTTATGAAATTTATGATTTACAAAACAAGCATCAAAATATTGGCTTGGGAATGATTGGTGAATTAAAAAATCCCATGAAAGAAAAAGAATTTCTACTTTTTGCAAAAGAAAAGATGCAATGTCTAGGAATTCGACATTCCAACTTTTTAGAAAAAGAAATTAAAAAAGTAGCTGTGCTTGGCGGAGCAGGAAGTTTTGCAATAAAAAATGCAATTCAAGCTGGAGCTGATGCTTATTTAACAGCCGATTTAAAATACCATCAGTTTTATGAGGCCGAAAACAAGTTGCTTTTAGTAGATATTGGTCATTTTGAAAGCGAACGCTATACAAAAAATTATATTGTAGAGTATCTTCGGAAAAAAATCCTTAATTTTGCAGTTATTTTATCAGAAGAAAATTCAAATCCAGTTAAGTACTTATAGAATATGGCGAATACGAAAGAATTAAGTGTTGAGGACAAGTTAAGAGCAATTTATGATTTACAACTTATTGACTCTAGAATTGACGAAATCAGAAACGTAAGAGGAGAACTTCCTTTAGAAGTGGAAGATTTAGAAGATGAAGTGGCTGGTTTAAGCACACGTTCAGAAAAATTGAAAGGAGAACTTGAAGTTATTGAGGATCTAATCAAAGCAAAAAAGAATGCAATTGATGAGCACAAAGAAGCGATCAAAAAATATACGAAGCAACAAGAAACTGTTCGTAACAACAGAGAATTTAATTCGTTGACTAAAGAAATAGAATTTCAAGAATTAGAAATTCAATTGTCTGAAAAACAAATCAAAGAAATGAAAGCTTCAATTGAACACAAGAAAGAAGTAATCTCAAGTTCTAAAGAAAGATTAGAAGCAAAATCAAATCATTTAAAGCATAAAAAATCAGAGTTAGACGCTATCATGGCTGAAACAGCAAAAGAAGAAGCTTTCTTGTCTGAAAAATCGGCAGAATTTCAAGCTTTAATTGAAGAAAGATTATTGAAGGCTTACACACGAATCAGAACAAGTGTTCGTAATGGTTTAGCTGTTGTTTCTATTGAAAGGGGAGCATCTGCAGGATCATTCTTTACTATACCACCACAGACACAAGTAGAAATCGCTTCCAGAAAGAAAATCATTACTGATGAACACTCCGGAAGAATATTAGTCGATAGTTCATTGGCTGACGAAGAAAAAGAGAAAATGGAACAATTGTTTTCTAAATTCTAATTACACTCAAGTCCCGATCCCCATCGGGACTTTTTTATTATGAAGAAAGTCCTGTTTTTTATATTCACTAAATCCATTGGGTTATACATTAACATTTTAAGTTTTGTATTCCCGAAAAAAGCATCGCAACTTGCTTATGCGTTTTTTAGTGAACCCAGAGAAGGAAAATTATCCAAAAACAAACTTCCTAAAATTCTGCAAGAAGCACAGTCTGAAACATTCCAACTCAAAGAAGATTATTTTCATACCTACACCTGGAAAGGAAACGAAACCATTATCCTTCTTGTTCATGGATGGGAAAGTAATGCTTCTCGATGGGAAAATTTACTACCGCATCTAAAAAAATCAGGAAGTACGATCATTGCTATTGACGGTCCCGCTCATGGATTATCCAGTGGAAAAGAATTTAATATACCTCAGTACGCCCAATTTATTCATGTTGCAGTTCAAAAATTCAAGCCACAATATCTCATCGGCCACTCAATAGGCGGAAAAACCTGCTTGTATTACCAATCTGTTTATCAAAATGATGCACTAAAAAAAATGGTAATCCTAGGAGCGCCAAGCGATTTTAAAATAATCCTGAACAATTACATTGCATTATTAAGCTTAAACCTTAAAGTTTCAAAATCTCTAGAGGTCCATTATCTCAATAATTTCAAACTGAGCCTGGAACAATTTTCAGGTAAAATATTTGCTTCGAAATTAAATATAAAAGGATTAATCGCTCATGATATTGACGACTCTATAGTTTTATTTGAAGAAGGCCAAAAAATTGCTGGGGCATGGAAAAATGTAGTTTTTATAGAAACGAAAGGTTTGGGACATAGCATGCATGACGATGAGTTGTATAAAAAAGTTTCCCATTTCTTGTTTGATTCAGACACTAAAGTATAACCGATACTTCAGGCTTTATTTATTTATTAATTTTTCAAATAAATAAATAAATAACGGCATAATCGATTAAACAATTTAGTACTACTTTTGCAGTATGGAAGAAAATTTAAAACGCCTAAATAAATTCATTGGAGAAACCGGGTATTGCTCTCGCCGTGAAGCTGATAAAATCATTGAAGAGGGTCGAGTAACCATCAATGGAATCGTTCCAGAATTAGGCACCAAAGTTTCCCCGGATGATGAAGTGCGTATTGATGGCAAGTTAATCCGGGAAAAAAATGAGAAACCTGTTTATCTTGCTTTTTATAAACCAGTAGGAATCGAGTGCACCACAAACCTTGAAGTGCGCAATAATATTGTGGATTACATCAATTATCCCAAACGTATTTTCCCTATTGGACGATTGGACAAAGCCAGTGAAGGGTTGATTTTCATGACCAATGACGGTGATATCGTTAATAAAATATTACGTGCCCGAAACAATCACGAAAAAGAATATACAGTAACCGTAAACAAACCCATCACCGATCGTTTTATCGAACGCATGGGAAATGGAATTCCTATTTTGGACACCGTTACCCGAAAATGCAAGGTGGAACAAATTAGCAAATTCACTTTCAAAATTATATTGACACAAGGCTTAAACCGTCAAATCCGTAGAATGACAGAATATTTAGGTTATGATGTAACGGCTCTAAAACGCATTAGAATCATAAACATTTCATTGGATATTCCTGTTGGACGATACCGTGATTTGACTGATGCCGAAATCAAAGAATTAAACGAGCTTATTGAGCCCTCTAGCAAAACGGAAGAAGCCAGTTTACCTAAAACAGAAGTACCTAAAAGAAAAACTGAATTCATCAAAAGAGATGACCCCAGATTCAAAGGAAAAGGAGATTATTAAGCATAAAAAAACCATTCAGTTTCTGAATGGTTTTTTATTTTTATTTACCAGTTATAAACTCATAATACAAAGCTTTTGATAAAAAGGGCTCGGATTGATAGCGACTAATCTCCTTCTCTCTTGAAATTTCAATGTACTGTCCATCTAATTTATTTTGTAAAAAATAATCACTGCGAATTTCATCATTAAAATTAAGTGTGGATAAAAACATAGGCTCCACCCCTTTATTAACGGAGATATTGTAATTAGTGATCAGGTTTCCCCAATTCACAAAACTGCATAACAGAATCGTTCCATAGAAATACCAAAGCATTTGATTGAAAAGATAGGCATTGGTTTTTTGATTAATAATTTTTGAAAAGGCAAAAAACAATCCAATAATTGCCAAAATCAAGAAAGCATACACACCCAATCTTTTGTAGGTTAAACCAAAATAGGAAATATACTCTGAGTTTTTGATAAGCGCGCTAATGATTAAAGCTCCATTTAGAAGAATCCAAATTTTAGCTAAAAGTTTTAAATGATTTGCTTTTTCATCAAAATTAAATCCTCCTTTAAAATAAAATAAGATTACACCTACAGCCATAACAATAGAGAAAATTACTGCATTTACGCTTTCGTGAGTGGCTGAACTCAATGTAGACACTTCGATTGTTTCAAAAAACTGTTCGTAATTATACGCAACTATAAAAATTAAAAGCATAACATTCAAAAGTACAAAGGTAATTTCGCCACTCTTTCTCTCGAAATCTAAATCAAGAAAAGAAAAAGTCTTTTTATTTTGGTTTTTAATTTCGTTGCTGAAATCAGTATCTAATATTGAGTTGTACTCGTAGCAAACATCGGGAACCCAATAATTCCAAAAACTAAACGAAATGTAGAATCCTAACAAAGCTATCAGAAAGACTTCGAAGATGACCAAATCCAAGGTATAATCCATAAATAGAGATGAAAAATGATCACTACCAAATGCATATACCACAAAAAACAAGCTCATGAATAAAGCTGGAATAAAAACGTAAGCAATTATTTTTTTTGCGAAATCATTTTTAAATTCTCTTTTTGGAAGCCATTGACTAAATAGGAATATGCGACCTAATGAAGCAAACCCGTTGATAAATATAATGGGGAAAATCTGTAATATTTTAAGTTTTACTTCACGAGTTTTAAATTGTAAAAAAAGAACAGACATGGCTAAAGCCAAAAAAGACACAAAATCACCATACCAAGCAAAGGCAGAACACGACAAAACTGAGGTGGTTACTAATATTAAATGCAAACGAGTTGTAAATCGTTCTTGACAGAAATAGCAAATCATTCCGGTTAATACTACACCGAAAATAGCAAGATTAACGCCTACCTCTTGCTTGTAAAAAAGCAACGTAAAAATCAAGCTACAGACTAAAATTAATTGATGTTTTTTCATAATAAAAATTTAAAAGTACTTTGCATTTCAAAGTTTAAAATTAAAAAAAAGGCTATTTAGATTTAATTAATTTTTCAAGACTATTCAAGTGGGAAACAAAAGCAGCGCGACCACTATGGGTAACTCGATACGATGTTTTCGGTTTTTTGCCAACAAACTCTTTTTTAACCTCAATGTATCCCGATTTTTCTAATGCCGAAGAATGACTTGCTAAATTACCATCCGTGATATTTAATAAAGATTTCATTTCAGTGAAATCAATCCAGTCGTTTACCATCAGAACAGACATAATGCCTAATCTGACCCGACTTTCAAAATCTTTATTTAATGCATCAATGATTCCCATTTCTATTTGTATTTTTTGAACACAATTATTCCGTACAGGATGTGTAAAACGCCAAATCCTATTGCCCAAAAAACAAGTCCAAAACCAAGATAAAAAAGGGAAACACAACCTAAAATAATTTCACATGTACCCAAATATCTAATATCCGAAAAAGTATATTTTCCTGCATTTATTAATGCTAAGCCATAAAACAATAAAGTAACAGGAGCAATCAAAGCGAATAACTGATGATATATAAGTGCCATACAAAATACACCTCCAACCATTAAAGGTATCGCTAAATTTAACACCATTTTTTTTGTAGTATTAGTCCAAACTGGCAAATCAAACTTTTTACTTTTTCTCAACGTAAAAAATATACCCGATCCTAATGCAAAGACGAGAATTGCTAAAGCAATCAAAACTAAATCGATTATTAAATCAGAACTATATATCTTTTGCTTACCATCAAAATATTCAATACCATTATTTTTAAATAATTGATATGCATAAATTGAGCCTGCTAACGCAAATAACCCAGCAAATACTCCTGAAAGGCCACTTAACGAAATAAATCTTGAAGAACGTTCCATCATGGAACGAATGTGTGATAAATCTTCTTGCAGTTTTTGACTCATAAATAAAGTACTTTGAAATACAAAGTTAACTATTATTATTAGATATCAAAATAGAAACCGATTTAATTTTATAAAGTATAACTTCCTTTCATTTAAAGGAAAAGGGTATTGATAAAGATTTTAACTTCTCATAATTTATTTTGAGCTTGCATCCCGGCCTCTTTTAAAAGACCCAATAGTAGAATCCCAGTCGTAAACTGTTTCTATGATAAAAAGCGTAGCAAATCCTAAGAAAAATATTTTAATGTCTCTGTTTGAAATTTTCATTTTTATTGTATTTAATAATTTTCTAAATATAAAAAACATTCTATTAAAGACATAAAAAAGTAAGATTACAGATGTTAATATAAAATCAAAACCATCTTTTTCTTTTGAATAGAAACACGCCAAAAGCAGATAACAAAACAGATACGGAAATAACAATCCAGATTCCATAGCGATTATCTTGTAAATCATTGGGAACGTTCATTCCATACAAACTGGCAATCAATGTTGGAATCATAAGAATAATCGAAATCGAAGTCATCTGCTTCATAATCGTATTCATATTGTTTGATATTACAGATGCGTACGCATCCATCATTCCTGTTAAAATATCACTATAAATACTTGTTGTTTCTTGGGCTTGGCGCAATTCAATCTCGACGTCTTCTACTAATTCTGTGTCAAAAAACTCTCTCTGAGCTTTTATATTCTTGATTCGATGCAGTAAAATATCATTCCCCTTCAAGGATGTCATGAAGAATACCAAACATTTCTCAATTTGAAACAAAGCTTGTAACTCCTCATTTTTTATGGATTTCTCTAAATTATCTTCGGCTAATTTTATTTTTTGATTGACTTGTTTTAAATATTTTAAATACCAAACGCTAGAAGACAGCAATAACTTCAACACTAAATCGAAGTTATCTTTAATGTTGATATTCTTACGTCTGGTGTAAGTAACAAAATCCGTGAGCATTTCTGTTTTATGAAAACTGATGGTCATACATACTTCTCCTTTAAAAACAACACCCACTGGAATAGTATGAAAAGGTAATTTCACATCAGTACTCTTCACAGGAATTCGCATGATGATCAAAGTCCAACCATTTTCAATTTCTATCCGTGGTCTTTCGTCAATATCTTCAATATCGTTATAAAATGCTTCGGGAATTTGTAAGTCTTCGAGTAAATATTTTTTTTCTGCTTCGGTAGGACATTCAATATTTATCCAGCAGTTTGGACTCCATTCTGTAGTAGCAATTAATCCGTTGTTGTTTTTGTAAAAAGCTTTCATTTCAAAATTCTATAGGTTTATTTACAGCATCTTAAAAATAGTTCTAGAGCTATATTAGTTTAACATTTCCGAATAATAATCGTCCATTTAAAGGTAATTTTTTAGTGCTGCGAAAGTATTCTTTAAATTCTAATTAAATATCTATTATCAGAATTTTAATCGTTTTTTAAGAAAAGAAAAGCCTTAATGGTATATTTAAGGCTTTCAATCAAAAACTATTTTTTTATTTATTTCTTTTCATTTCCCTAGCCAAAAGCGTATTTTTCAACAACATCGCAATGGTCATAGGTCCTACACCACCTGGAACCGGAGTAATAAATGATGATTTTTTACTTACTTGCTCAAAATCAACATCACCGGTGATTACATATCCTTTCTCGTTCGTTTCATCTGGTACACGAGTAATACCTACATCAATAACCACAACTCCCTCTTTCACCATATTTGCTTTTAAGTAATTTGGTACACCAAGAGCCGTAATAATAATATCAGCCTGAATAGTAATTTCTTCAATGTTTTTAGTATAACTGTGAGTCAGAGTTACGGTTGAATTTCCAGGAAAACCTTTTCTTCCCATCAATATACTCATAGGTCTTCCCACAATGTGACTACGTCCTATTACTACAGTATGCTTTCCTTTAGTTTCTACGCCGTATCGTTCTAACAATTCTAAAATTCCAAACGGAGTTGCAGGGATAAAAGTTGTCATGTCTAAAGCCATTTTTCCAAAATTCTCAGGGTGAAATCCATCAACATCTTTACTTGGATCTACCGCCATCAATACTTTTTGCTCATCAATTTGTTCCGGAAGCGGCAATTGAACGATAAATCCATCAATGTTATCATTCTCATTCAATTCCTTAATCTTCTTTAGCAATTCAACTTCAGTAGTAGTACTTGGCATTTTTACTAAAGTAGATTCAAAACCTACTCTTTCACAAGCCTTTACTTTACTCCCTACATAAGTTAAACTTGCACCATCATTTCCAACAATTAGGGCTGCTAAATGAGGAACTTTCTCCCCATTGTCTTTCATTTTTTGTACTTCTACAGCTATTTCACTTTTAATATCTTCCGCTGTTTTTTTTCCGTCTAGTAGTTGCATTGTTATTGGGTTTAATATATTAAAGCCGAAAGTCTTAAAATCATTACAACTTTAAGACTTTCGGCTTTTTACTCATTTTATTTCATTCCTGGCATTCCGCCTTTCATTCCGCCCATCATCTTCATTAAGTTTTTCCCTCCTGGTCCCTGCATCATTTTCATCATCTTACTCATTTGATCGAACTGCTTCATTAATTGATTAACCTGCTCAATTTTGGTTCCAGAACCTTTAGCAATTCTTGCCTTTCTTTTCACATCAATTAAGGCTGGTTTACTTCTCTCAACTGGTGTCATAGAGTGAATAATTGCTTCAATATGCTTGAATGCATCGTCTTCTATCTCTACATCCTTCATGGCTTTAGAAGCACCTGGTATCATTCCTACCAAGTCTTTCATATTACCCATTTTCTTTACTTGTTGAATTTGAGAAAGGAAATCATCAAAACCGAATTCATTTTTGGCAATTTTCTTCTGGATCTTTCGTGCCTCTTCTTCGTCGAATTGCTCTTGGGCTCTTTCTACTAAAGACACAACATCTCCCATCCCCAAAATTCTTTCGGCCATACGAATCGGATAGAATACATCAATTGCATCCATCTTCTCCCCTGTACCTACGAACTTGATTGGCTTATTAACAACCGATTTAATCGAAATTGCAGCTCCTCCACGGGTATCTCCATCTAATTTAGTTAAGATAACACCATCAAAATTTAATCTCTCGTTGAAGGTTTTGGCCGTATTTACAGCGTCTTGACCTGTCATTGCATCGACAACAAACAATGTTTCGTGCGGTTCGATAGCTTTATGAACACGTTCTATTTCGTTCATCATTTCTTCATCGACTGCCAAACGCCCCGCTGTATCGACTATCACCACATTAAATCCATTAGCTTTAGCATGTTTGATTGCATTTTGAGCAATTTCAACTGGATTTTTATTTTCTGGTTCTGAATATACCTCAACTCCTATAGAATCTCCAACAACATATAATTGTTGAATCGCCGCAGGACGGTATATATCACACGCAACTAATAATGGTTTCTTGTTCTTTTTTGTAAGCAAATAATTTGCTAGTTTTCCGGAGAAGGTAGTTTTTCCAGATCCTTGCAAACCTGCCATCAAAATAACCGTTGGATTGCCGGAAAGATTAATTCCTGCGACATCACCTCCCATTAATTCTGTCAGTTCATCTTTAACTAACTTCACTAATAACTGACCAGGTTGAAGAGTTGTCAATACATTCTGTCCAATTGCCTTTTCTTTAACCTTAGTAGTGAACTCTTTAGCAATTTTAAAGTTAACATCGGCATCAAGTAGGGCTCTTCGAACTTCTTTTAATGTTTCGGCAACATTTATTTCGGTGATTTTTCCGTGACCTTTAAGTACATGAAAGGCTTTATCTAGTTTATCGCTTAAATTATCGAACATAATTTTTTTCTCTTTAATTAAGGCGCAAATTTAAGCATTTGATTTTGAAGTTTAAATAGTATTATAAATAAAAAGAGGCTGTCTTCTTCAGATAGCCTCTTTTATTATGAAATCAATGAAACTGAAGATTAATCTCTATCGTCTAAATCTGTTTCCTGTTCTAGTAAATCTTTTATGAAATCCCCAATATCGTTGTGACTATCATCACTACCAGTACTAATTTCGATAACTCCGTCTCCATCGGTATCTAACAATAGGCCTTGGTTTGCCAAAGTTGCTAGTTTATTCATTAAAGCATCAAGATGTATTTTAATGTTTAAAGAAATATCATTACTATTTATTGTAAAATCTTTATTATGGTCGTCAAAATCCAATTCAAGTTCGGCATCCTTATCGCTCCAAATAATAAATGGTTTCCCATTTATGGTTCCCTTAATCAAATAAGTCTTGCCATTCATTTCACCAACTAAAGTAGATTTTTCGAACTTAAATTCGATTTCCTCATATCTCGCATTCGGAACATTTACAGAAGTAATAAATGGACTTAACGTTAGGTTTGGATCAAGCAAGTCCAATAAAAAAGGCCCCTCAAGTTTAACGTCATCATATTTGGGATCCATACCGTACATCGCGTCTTCCACATCGGTTTCAAATTTAATCTTCCCAATATTAATCCTAAAATCAGTCAAAACTACTGTAGAGGCAGCCGTACGTGCAGTTAGAGAGGTCTTACCTGTTGTAGACACCGCAGAGGCTTTCAAAGTTACATTGCCTTCTGAAGCGGAATCATTTGTACAAGAACTTATTATAAGTACAAGTAAAGCTAAAATTGGAATTTTTTTCATAATTGTATCTTTAAATCATTTAAGTAATAATTAACGCAAAAAATATGCCATTATTACATTCTTTCGGGCACACTAATACCTAATAATTTAAAGGAAGCCGAAATAGTATCTGCTACTTTTTTAGACAATTGAACTCTGAAAATTTTCTGCTCTAAATCTTCTTCGCCAAGAATCGGAACTGCCTGATAGAATGAATTGTATTCCCGAACCAAATCATACGTGAAATTTGCTAGCAAAGCGGGACTGTGATGTTGTGCTGCATTTTGTATAACCTCTGGAAACAACTCTAATTGTTTCACTAATTCTTTCTCTTTTTCGTGCAACGTTGTTATTTTTGATTTGTTTGAAAAATCAAAATTGGCTTTACGAATAATAGATTGGATTCTGGCATACGTATATTGAATAAACGGCCCTGTATTTCCAGCAAAATCAACTGATTCTTCTGGATTAAAAAGGATTCGTTTTTTAGGATCTACTTTTAAAATATAATATTTCAAAGCACCCAAACCTATCGTTCCGTATAAATTAGCTTTTTCTTCGGGCGAATAAGCATCTAATTTCCCTAAATCTTCGGCAATTTTTTGTGCTGTATCCGTCATCTCCTGCATCAAATCATCGGCATCGACGACCGTTCCTTCGCGGCTTTTCATTTTTCCCGAAGGCAAATCTACCATTCCGTAAGACAAATGGAACAAGTTTTTAGACCAGTCAAAACCTAGTTTTTTCAAAATAAGAAACAACACTTTAAAGTGATAATCCTGTTCATTTCCTACCGTGTAGACCATTCCGCCTACATCTGGATAATCTTTTACACGCTGAATCGCAGTGCCAATATCTTGCGTCATATATACCGCAGTACCATCCGAACGCAATACAATTTTACGATCTAAACCTTCTTCGGTTAAATCAATCCAAACCGAACCATCAGGGTCTTTCTCAAAAACACCTCTGTCCAAACCAATCTGCACGACATCTTTTCCTAGTAAATACGTGTTGCTTTCGTAATAAAAACAATCGAAATCAACACCAAGGTTTTTATACGTTGTAGCAAAACCATCATAAACCCAGGTGTTCATAGTTTTCCAAAGGGACATAACTGCGGCATCACCAGCTTCCCATTTTAGTAACATTTCTTGGGCTTCGAGAATGATTGGTGCTTGTTTTTTAGCTTCCTCTTCGGTTTTACCCGCGTTTCTTAATTGCGCTATTTCTTCTTTGTATGCTTTATCAAAAGCAACATAGTAATTTCCTACTAATTTATCTCCTTTTAAACCTGTGGATTCTGGCGTTTGTCCGTTTCCAAATTTTTGCCAAGCCAACATCGATTTACAAATATGGATTCCTCTATCATTAATGATTTGGGTTTTATATACTTTTTTACCAGAAGCTTTGATAATTTCCGCCACTGAATACCCCAAAAGATTATTACGTACGTGACCTAAATGCAATGGTTTATTAGTGTTTGGCGAAGAATACTCTACCATTACCGCTTTATCCTCGGGATTTGGTGTTACGAAACCAAAGTTCACAACGTCTTTGATATTTCCGAAGAAATTCAAATAATAGTCATCTGAAATGACAATATTCAAAAATCCGGAAACCACATTAAAACGACTAACCTCAGCCAAGTTTTCGACTAAGTAAGCCCCTATTTTATTCCCTAATTCCACCGGATTACTTTTAACTACTTTCAACAATGGAAAAATAACCAATGTAATGTCCCCTTCAAATTCCTTGCGTGTAGTTTGAAATTCAACTTTACCAATGGTAACATCAAATAAAGCGTGCACTGCTTTTTCTATGGAGGGCGTAAGAATTTGTGATAATGTCATGATATAAATTTAAAAATGCAAAGATAATTCTAATTCCTTAATATGCTTATAAAAAGAGTTCAATTACGCCTTAAAAACACTAATAAATTAAAAAAGCTACTCTCCTCCTGTCTTTAAGTTTGAGTTAACATAATTTCAGCGTTTTTTTAAATTATTAATTCAATTTTGATTATTTTTGATATGCAGAAATTAACAACCTAGGCCATGAAAAAAATAATTATTTTCATACTGTTGATAGTTTTTCACACTGGTTTTTCGCAGTCAATAACAGTTAGTACCACTCAGTACTCGATTGACCAATTAATAAATCAGGTGTTAATAAATTCCCCTTGTGTTCTAGGCTCGAATATAACTTCCAGAACAGGAATAGCATTTGGATCTTCAAACGGAATAGGGTATTTTGAAAACACAAATTCTGGTTTCCCCTTTTCCAATGGTGTAGTTTTGAGTACCGGAGATGTCACTAAAATCCCAGGACCAAATACTAACATCCTAAGTGATGGTACTTCTGCATGGTTGGGCGACTCAGATCTTGAAGCTAATTTACTTTCTCAGTCTGGAATAACTATTAATTCTATAAATGCCAGCTATATAGAATTTGATTTCCAACCAAAAACACCCAATTTTGATTTTTCTTTTCTATTTGTGTCAGAAGAATATGGAACCTCCCAATGTAATTTCTCTGATGCATTTGCCTTTCTTTTAAAAGATGTTACTGCCGGGGGCACATCAGTAAATTTAGCCGTAATTCCTAACACCAACCTACCCGTTTCAGTAGAAACGATAAGAGATGACACTTACAATGCTAATTGTCCTTCTGCCAATCCAAGCTATTTTGGTGCTTTTAACAGCAACGGATTTGGTCCTGCTATAAACTTCAACGGACAAACCATTTCAATGATAGCTTCTGCAACTGGCTTAAATATCAATCACGTTTACCGCATAAAATTAGTTATTGCTGACGGAGGAAACAATACGGGCTATGATTCTGCTATATTTTTAGAGGCTAATAGTTTTAACATTGGACAAGATGTACTAGGTTTGGATTATACCGAAGCAAACAATTCTGCAATTTGTCCAGGAAGTACTTTACCCATATTATCTGCAAGGGGTTTAAGTCCTGGCACTACCTTTGTATGGAAAAAAGAAAACATGGGAATTTCTCCAGCACAAACTGGGGAAACATTAGACCTAAACACTTTATTTCCAATGATAAGTTCTGGGATCCATACTTTTAGTGTCTCTTATAAAGAACCTGGATGTATTGAAGTTACCGATGAAATTATTCTAGAAATTTACCCTAAAATTGGAGTAATACAAACGGTGCCTACCATTTACACCTGTGATGCTGGAGCGCCATCCTATGATTTCGATTTAAATAAAAACAGTACAATCATTTTAGCTGGTATTGATCAATCTACTACTGCAACTGGTGCTTTAGATGATTTACCAGTAACTACTAAAATATCATACCATCTTACTAATGCAACAGCTACTAGCAATACCGCTCCAATATCCAATATTCATACCATTTCGAATGCTGAGAATGGAAAAACAATTTTTGTAAGAATTCAAAATCCGACTACCTTATGCTATGAAATTAGGTCTTTTCAGTTACAGATTGTTCCTTCTCCCATAATTGCCTCAATTCCAGTTGACCTATCCCAATGTGCTCGAAATTTTTCTGAAACACCTCCAATAGCTACTTTTAACCTTAACACAAACATTGCTTCCATATTAGGTTCCCAAAGCAATACGTACAACTTACTTTCCGTTCATTCTACATTAACAGGAGCGAACAATAATACCAATAGGGTAACTCTAAATTCGGGTAACGAATTAGTGTCTCCCAGCGCAACATTATGGGTTCGATTACAAAATATTTCAGATAACAATTGTTTTGTTGTTACTAGTTTTAAGTTGATTGTAAATCCATTACCAACTGTAGATCTGCTGGATGACGTATTTGTATGTACATCCTATACTTTACCTGCCTTAAGAAATCCAGGGGCACAATATTGGACCGGAAGTAATGGAACTGGAACACAATTATTTGCTGGAAATGTCATAACTGGTACGACAACTAATTTATATGTTTTCAATCAATCAGGAACGTGTACCAATGAAGACTCTTTTAATATCACTATTGTAAAATTGAGTGATATTACCCCCGAAAAATCCTTTTATTGCACTGAATACGAGCTTCCAGCATTGCCGTATGGAAGATATTTTACCCGCAGTGGAGGAGCCAATACTCCTGGAAACACAGAATTGGCACCAGGGACAGTTATAAATACCGCAGGCCAAAATATTTTATACATTTGGTTTGAAGACACCACTGTTACGCCCTCTTGTACTCAAGAAAGCGCGTTTGAAATAACCATAATTCCGTTTACTCGCCTTCCTAAATATCCAATCCAATTTGACTGCAACTCATACACCGTTCCTCTAGATCCAAATGGAGGCACCTATTATTCAGGACCCGAAAAAGAGCTTCCAATGATCCCTGTAGGAACAGTTATAACTACTACAACAACTCTATATATTTTCAAGGAAACCAATACAACCCCAAAAAACTGTGCTTCTGAAAGAATACTTACAATTCTTATTGGCTTGCCTAGTCTTAATCCTCCAACGGATGTAAACTCTTGTTCCACCTATATTCTTCCTACATTAACAATTGGAGAATATAGAACTGCTCCTGCAGGTGGTGGCGTTCTTGTTGCTGCAGGCACATCTATTACTGCGACTACAACGCTTTGGTATTATGTTACAGGGCAAAACTGTACCGATAACGCACAATTTACCGTTACCATAAACATTACACCCCTACCGGTAATACCAGATACAACTCCACAATGTGATGTATATTATTTACCTCCTGTATCTCACTCCGGCAATTATTTCACGGGACCTCAAGGAACTGGGCAACTTCGCCCCGTTGGATATCCTGTAACCACTACTCAAACTATGTATTTCTACAACCAAGCCACTACAGGACCTTGTTTTGTAGAAGAAGAATTCCTGATCACTATTAATAAATCACCGTTGGTCGATGCAAAACCAGTTGAAGTTATTCGATGTGGTCAGAGTTATATTCTTGATGATTTAAAAAACGGAGAATATTATGAGTTTGCCGGTGGTCCATCATCTACAAACCCTATCTTACCTGCAGGCACGGTTTTGACAACATCAAAAACAATTTATGTTTATGCAGCTGCTGTTGCACCTAACAGCTGCGTCTCAGAATACAGCATAACTGTTTTAGTTACTTTTGTAAATGACATAGAAGATCAATATGCTTGTAACAGTTTCAACTTACCAGCCATAGTAGGTATGGGCAGTTATTATACAGCTCCCAATGGTCCCAACGGGACAGGCAGAGAATTACTACCGCCCTACTCTCCTATAACCGCTACTACAACACTTTATGTATATGTAAAAAACAACAATAGAGTGTCTTGCATTGATGAAGATCCTTTTCTTGTCACCATTTATGCTAGCCCAATAATATCCCCAATTAGTAGTACAACAAGATGTGAATTCTATGAGCTCCCACCCTATGCTGCTCCAATTAGCAGCTACTTTCTAAACTCTGGTGGTCCAGGAAACAATAATACTGAAAAATTTCCAGGCGATTTCATTACTGTTTCAACAACTATTTACGCGTATGCAGAAACGGGTACACCAGCAACGGTAATTTGTCCTGCAGAAAGCTCCATGGTGATTATTATTACTGAAAAACCAAAACCAATGCTCAGCGTTCCTCCCATTTGTATTGATATTGATACAGGTACCACAACTGATTCTTATATTGTAAGCGGCTTTACCGCACCTAAATACTCCTTTGAATGGGAGACTGAGGATGGAACTTTAGTCAGTACAGCTGAGAATTTTTCAACAAATGAGCCCGGGAATTACACGCTAAAAGTTACTGATCTGTCTATTTTGGGCTGTACATCAGAGAGCGTAGCTTTTACCGTTATTGAATCCTCAAAACCAGCCTCTGTGACTTTTACAACCAGTGGATGGTTTACTGACAATCAAACCATAACCATAAACGCAGTCCCATTTATAGGTGATGGAAGTAATTTTCTTTATTCCTTAGATGGAGGAACGCCCCAAATGAGTAACATATTTAACAATGTAACTTCCGGAATTCATGAAATAACCGTAATTGATGCAAACTGTGGAACAATAACAAACCCCTTAGTCGTCAGATTCATAAATAGCCCTCGATTTTTTACTCCAAACGGAGATGGATTTAACGATACTTGGAATATACTTGGAATACCAAATGAAGAAAATTTTAAATTATATATTTTCGATCGATATGGAAAACTGTTAAAAGAACTTTTACCGAATGGCTCGGGATGGGATGGAACCTATAATGGATATGCGCTCCCAGCGGATGATTATTGGTTTTCTATATCCTACACTGAAAACAATGTTACTAAAGAATATAAATCCCACTTTTCATTAAAAAGGTAAATAAAGCTTGAACTTTATTAACTATTAAAAACGAATATTCCCTCCTAAAGTTTCATTAAATACAGCAATATTAACTTTTATATTGCTACAAATAGATCGTATGGGAGAATCAAAATAGCAAATAAAACCTCAATTCAACTACCTTTCTATTTGTTTAGGGTTTTTTATTATTATTTTAGAACACCTAAATTAAAATTCTAAATTTAGAGGTAATTTGAGCCACTATTGAAGTTTTTTTATTAGAACATTCTCAACTAATGTTTTAACTTTTACCACTTCATCAGAGTTTTCATTTGGAATAGTCATAGACAAAACATAATGCTTTATTTTCCATTCGTTACCAATTTTTACCATAACGCCAGAGCCTCGACAAATTTTCATCTGGGTATTCAATAATTCATCAAACCAAGCAGTTTCGCCACTTTTTTCAAAATAAATATGACGTTCCAAAGTGGTAAAACTCCATGCTTTCCCTTTATCAAAATGCGGTTTTGCATACGCTTGAAAAGCAGTTTTATTCCAATTCTCTGTTGCATCCGTACCAATAAAAACTGCATCATCAGCCATCAAAGCAAAATAGGCATTATAATTAGCTTCTGCTGCGGCTTTGTGCCAGGAATCAAGTGTGGAATTGATATTTGCTTTTGAAACTGTTTGATTTTCTATCATGCTTTTGCATCCGGAAAAAGTGAGAACGATAAGAACTGCCAGTATTTTTTTCATTTGATTCAGATATTTATTCATGGTTTTTATTCCATCTTATTTTTATTTTTCCATCTACGTCAACAGCCCGTAGATGCAACACAATTCCTTTATTGCGCTTTTCAGCTCTTTCTATTTTATCGGTGATGAACTCATCCTTTTTTGGATTTCTCAGCGGAATTGTCATAGCCAGATTTGTCCCTCTATTGAACGAATAAACTCCGTTTACATCTAAATTTAAAACACTGGAGCTGACTTTCAAATTAGGAATATAGACTAAGTCCCCGTTTATTTTAAAGTTACCGGACAAATCACTAAACACAATATTGTTAACATCCCGAAAAGGAAAAGCGAACTTACCAATATTTTTAATAGGTTCAAAATCGATTAAAGCACCTTGACTTACATCAAATGTTGCATGCCCAGAGAGTGAATTTGTTTTTAATTGTCCTCCAGAAAGCAGTATTCCTTTCAGCGATGCCGAAGCGTTCAGAAGCCCTTTAATGTTTTTTGGCTTAAAGGATTGAATCCCAAAATTATTCAGCGAAGTAAGAAAGCGAGCAATATCTACATGATTAATTTTAGCAGTAGCATCCAAAAAGAAAAGATCTCCTTTTGGCATCAATTTTCCGTCAAAAGAAATTATTCCACCTGAACTCTGAACCCAGCCATTTTTTACTACTAACTGATTATTAACCAATAAAACTGTGGCTTTAGCAGTAGTAGCCTCTAGTTTACTGTAGACCATTTTATCTGCCTTTATATTTAATACGACTTGGCATTTATTAATTACAGAATAGAGTTCTTGAGAAAAATCGGCGCTTATTTTCTTTTTTTGCTGTTTTTTCTGACCCGGACTGGTAATAACCCCCACAAACTGTTTCACATCTAGAAAAGGAGCATAAATATCCCAGTTTACAATCATTTTTTCTGGATTATCATAATACAAAGTCAGAAAATTATCAATTTTTCCTTCCATAAAAACCGTATTTCGGCGGTCTTTAAAATTAATTTTTTTTATCAAAAGTGCTTCTTCTGTAAAATCAAGCTGAATGTCTGTTTTTACGAAAGTTAAATTCCGTGGACCATAATTCACTGTTGCATTTCTAACGGCTACATTTCCCGTGAATAACGGTTTTTGTATTTTTAAATCTAAAATGTCAAATTTAAATTCCAGATTTACCTTAGCCTGACCATCAGAAAAATGGATGAAATCTTTAGTAACTACCTGATTCAATCTAGATACATTAAAATCTGATTTAAAACTTCCCGCCGCAGTTGTCTTTTCAAAATTTGAAATAATCCCTACTGGGATTGTAAAAGGAATCGTTTTGTATTTCCCCGAAAGATTCGTAATTGTTATTGTAGAATTAACATCATTACACCCAGCGCCTTTTTCATATTGATTGGTAAAACTGGCTTCAAAACTACAGTCGGATATGATTCCGTCTGGTATCTTGAGTTCATTATTTTTTGTTTTTGTAGTTACCACAATTTCAGGGTCACCTGTCGCATTCATATCGCCAACAATCGTACAGCCAACAGGTATTGGCTTTTTCAAGTCAAATTGATTGATTCGGCTGCTGATATTAGCACTCAACAATTCCGAAGCGTCTTTCCATAGAATAGTTGTCTTAATGGAAATATCAAAAGGAGACTTGCTTTTCTCCAAACTAAAGTGCGCGTTGATATCAAACCGTTCTTTCCCTATTTCGAGATTTTCCGTATTGATACTGACCTGGTTTTTCTGGCTTGAAAAGTCAACTCCCAAAACGCCTTCAATAATTTTGTCCTTGATAAAACTTCCTCTTTGTGTATTGAAAGCCATATTTCTGGCTAACGTTTTCAAATAAATATTGGTATTCCAGTTGCCTTGGTCAAAATCTATTTTACTTTTTAAAGCAATAATATCAAAATCAAATAACTTCTTTCCTACTTGATTTTCAGAAATAAAATGAACTTGACCTAAAACAACTTCATTGAGAGAAGAAGTGGTGGAACTTTTAGATTTTTCACCTTTGGGTTGGGGTCTAAAAATAGCGGTATTGACGATTCCGTTTTTCCCTTTAAACAAATACAACGTGGCTTGCTGAATTTCTATTTTATCTATGTTAATCTCATTTGAAAGCAAGTCCCACAGATCGACACGAATCTCGATTTGTTCCGCCTTGAGTAATGTACGTTTATGAACGGCCCATAAACTGTCTTTCAACTCTACTTGATTTAGCGCCAAAGTCATATTGGGGAATCCCTTTAAAAATTTATATTTGATATCACCAATATCGATTGTACCCGTAATATTTTCATTGATTTTAGCATTGATTTGGGCAATGATTTCTACTTTGTTATTATTAAAATATAGCGCTAAAACCGCAGAAGATATCAGAAAAACCACAACTATTCCCACAAAGAAAACAACAATTTTCTTTATTGTTTTTCTTAATCGCTCCGTTTTAAAATATGTCTTTATATTCTTCAAAAATTGATTCATGTCGCGCTCTGTATATTTAAAATAAAGATAGTTTAAAACATTCGTTTATGAAATGAATGGGTCTAAAACTGGTTTTCTACAATTTAGATCTTTCAGTTTCTTATTTTTATCCCTAAAGTTAAATTGAAATTAAATCCTATTTTCAACAAAAAACAATAAATCCTTTTCCGAAAAATTAAAACCACTATCCTCTTATTGTCACTAATTAGAATTAAAAAAATACATCCGTTTTTTCTTTATTTATTAATCCCTCGAACAATTCAATTAAAAGCTAAAAGCAGTAAAAAAATTACATAAAGTAGTACTATTTTTTTCATAATTTTTGGATTTTAATAAACCAATTTGATAGAAAATATTTTATTTTTAAATACTAAAAAAACACCTAAAACATTGATTTACAAATTATTAAATTCATTATTTTTTTTAAAATTATAAACAAAATAGCGTTAAAAATAAAATTATCAAAAAGGCAACGCATTCAAGACTGGTAGTACAACACTCAAATTGGCGTATTTTTGTAATGCCTTAAATCAATTCTTTACGAATTAAAACCTGACCTATGAAAAAGTTATTATCCCCAATACTAATTATTGCGTTTACAATACTGTTAACCCTCATTTCTTGTAAAAAGAAAGACAATACAGATTCCGCTAAAAAGGAAATAAGTTTAAATACCGTTGAAATTGCTTTTGACAGTACACAGATTAACACTTTTTTTGATAAATACCCAAAACTGAAAAGTTACCAAGGGGATGTTGAAAAATTATACCGCAAACATCAATTTCATTACATTTGGTTTGACAGAGATGGACTGAATGAATTTGCCGGTTTATTGTACAACAAAGTCAATAATTTGAGTCAGGAAGGCATTGAAACCGAAATTCCATATAAAGAAAGATTGGATGACATTTATGATAATCCGGAAGATAATCAAAAAGCGACTATTGATACCGAGTTATTAAGCTCTGCCTTGTATTTTTTTTATGCTGATAAAGTATACGATGGGATCAGTACTCAAAAAACCAAAGACTTAGGGTGGTTTTTACCTCGTAAAAGACAATCGTATGTCAATTATTTAGATTCATTGTTAATCAATCCTTTGCTTATCAACAAAGATGAAAAAGGGGTTTTGAAACAGTATTACCTACTTAAAGACGTCTTGCAGGAATACCGTAAAATAGAAAAAAAAGGCGGATGGAAAACCATTGCGTTAGATCCAAATGTCAAATCGTACAAACCTGGTGATAGTGCCGCAACAATTGCGCAAATCAGAACTCGTTTATTGATTACCGGTGATCTTAGCCGAGATTCTAAAAGTGCACGGTATGATGACGAATTAGCAACCGGAATCTTAAAATATAAAAAGCGAAGTGGTAATACCATCAACAAAACGATTCTGCCGGAACACATCAATTATATGAATGTATCCGTTGCTGATCGCATCAAAACCATTATGGTCAATATGGAACGTTGCCGATGGATTTCGAATGATATCACTAAGTCCAAAGAATTAATCGTGGTGAACATTCCTGCCTATGAGTTAACTTTTTTTAGAAATGGAAAACCTGAATTACGCTCTAAAGTAGTCGTGGGAAAAGCCATGAACAAAACCGTTATTTTCAGTGCACCTATGAAATATATTGTTTTTAGACCCTATTGGAATGTACCGGGAAGTATCCTTAAGAAAGAAATTCTTCCAGCCATAGAAAATAATCCAAATTACTTGGCTGAACATGATATGGAGTGGAAAGATGATTATGTGAGACAAAAACCCGGACCAGAAAACTCATTAGGATTAGTAAAGTTTTTATTCCCTAATTCTAACGCGATTTATTTACACGATACGCCATCCAAAAGTTTATTCAGTAAGGAAGACCGCGCTTTTAGCCACGGTTGTATTCGTGTGGCCAAACCAAAAGAACTTGCTGCCATGATAATGAAGGATGATAAAAAATGGAATCCTGAAAAAATAGAAACTGCCATGAACAGCGGAGAGGAATACTGGTACACGCTTAAAAATAAAATCCCAGTCTATATTGGTTATTTTACCGCTTGGGTGAGTGATGACGGCATTGTACATTTCTATGAAGACGTATACAAAAGAGATGAAACCTTGGCCACTTTACTATTTGACAAATAAAGAGCAACTTCTTTTTCTCGCGAATACTTAACAAAAAAATGACACTATCGAATTATGAGATAGTGTCATTTTAGTTTTATGCTTATTTGCCAAGTGGCAACTATTTAATACGCTTTCTGTTTTTCGAAAGCGGTGTCTAATACTTTTTTTATTTTGTCCAATGCTCCTTGAAAAGCTTTCTCTGTGGTATCTGCATGATTGGTAACCGCTACGGGCTGCATGTTTATTGGTCGAGCCTCAATAAGACATCGTTTGTCGTTTACTCCCGTTTTATCGCTGTTTTCATCACCAAGATGCACTTCTAATCGGGTTACTTTATCTTCAAAACGAGCCAAAGCTATTTCTAATTCCTCTGCAATATACGCTTTCAAACGTGCGTTTCCCTCTACATTGTTGTCTGTGTTAATTTGTACTGTCATTTTTTTATTTATTTAATGTTGTCTTTCAAATTTACCGATTGCAGTATGAAAAAACGAGCCAATTAATAAAACATTGTGATAATAAAAGAGATAAATTGTGGAGTTAGGAAGGAATTGGATTATCCATTTTCTAAATAATCATAAATGAAATTATTCTCGTTTTCAAACTCTGAATCAAATTTAATTACAAATCGAGAAGTTAATTTAGCAACCCAATTTTCGATTTCTTGTTTTGAATTTAGATTATCCAAAAACTGTAGTTGCGAATTTTCTTCAGTAAAATCATCAGTAAAGAAAATAGTAATGTCTGCTTTTAAACCGCCCACTTCTCTTCCTTGATGATTTGATCTACACTAGCAAAATTACCTAACCTCATCTCGTTAGAACTTGGCGTTCTTCCTAATATATTTGCCAAAGCAATAACTTTTGGATTACCCTTATGAGTTTTCCCGAATTCAATTTTTAAATATAGATTAAAAGCAAGTATTAATTTTTCACGAGTCCAAAGATTTTTTTGAGCTATATTGTTATTTATCTGCTACACAAATATAAATATTTTAAAGTGTAGCGGAACAAAACTATTTTAATATTGCTTTTCACACAACGGCTCATTAATAACGTAAAAAAAATCCAAATCATAATTAATTATACAATTGACCCGCCTACAATTGACCTCATTAATTTTTAGTTTTCAACTTGATTTTTTGATAAGTAAATTTATTCTACAAAAAAACGCTACTCTTTCGAATAGCGTTTTTTGAACTTCTTATAATTTATGATGTGATTGCTTTGCCACGTACTTCGCGACTCCTCGCAATGACAATAGTCTGAGAAATCGAATGCCCTAGCCCTGATAGCAGTGGAAATCCTTTATTTCCGCCTTTTCGGCGGATATAAAGATTGCAACGAATAGCAGGAAATAGCTCCTGAAATAAATCCTGTTATTCCAACTCTGGCAACACCACCACTCCCATATTATATAAGGTAAAGGCCTGAATATCGACATTTTCCTGGATGGTTGCTGCCACGGATTTTCCAGCGCCGTGTCCTGCATTAATGTCAATTCTAATTAAAGTTGGATTTGTTCCGGTTTGTTTCTCCTGCAATTCGGCAGCAAACTTGAAACTGTGTGCCGGTACTACCCTGTCATCGTGATCGCCTGTAGTGACCATGGTTGCTGGATATTGAATCCCTTTTTGGATGTTGTGTACTGGAGAATACCCTTTGATGTAATTGAACATTTCCTTACTGTCCTGCGCCGTTCCGTAATCATACGCCCAACCTGCTCCTGCCGTAAAGGTATGGTAACGCAACATGTCCATCACACCCACTGCTGGTAAAGCCACACGCATCAAATCGGGACGTTGCGTCATGGTAGCTCCTACAAGCAATCCTCCGTTTGACCCACCGCGAATGGCAAGATATTGTGAAGAGGTATATTTCTCCGCAATCAGGTATTCTGCCGCCGCGATAAAATCATCAAATACATTTTGTTTTTGCATTTTGGTTCCCGCATCGTGCCATTTTTTACCGTATTCGCCACCGCCACGTAAATTAGGCACTGCGTAAACGCCTCCGTTTTCCATCCAAACAGCATTGGCAATACTGAAACTTGGTGTCAAACTCACGTTAAATCCTCCATAACCATACAACATGGTTTGATTTGTCCCATCGAGTTTCAATCCTTTTTTATGCGTGATAATCATTGGGATTTTGGTTCCATCCTTAGAGGTATAAAACACTTGTTTCGATTCGTATTGCGCGCTATCGAAATCTACTTTTGGTTTTTGATACACCGCAGAAGTTCCTGCTTGTGGTTCGAATGAAAAAGTAGAACCCGGAGTAATGTAATTTGTAAAAGAATAATACAAGGTTTTTTCTTTTTTCTTTCCGCCAAAACCACCGGCAGTTCCTACTCCTGGCAATTGAATTTCACGAACCAGTTTCCCTGAATAATCGTATTGTTTCACCACCGAAACGGCATCTTTCATATAATTGGCAAAGAAAAAACCGCCACCTGTTGATGGAGACAATACATTCTCGGTCTCTGCAATGAAATCTTTCCAGTTTTCCGGTTTTGGGTTATTGACATCCACGGTAACAATACGTTTATTGGGCGCATTCAAATCGGTTTCTATGAATAATTTTCCTCCTTCGTTTTCTATGATGTCGTTGTCGCTCTTGAAATTATCAACAATAGTTACAATAGGACTGTTCGGTTTTGTCAGGTCTTTGATGTACAATTCGTTTCCGTAAGTAGAATTGGATGCGGTGATTACTAAATAACGATCATCTTCGGTCACGCCACCACCTACATAACGGCGTTTTTGGTCGGCACCAAAAATTACTTTATCGTCTTTTTGTGCGGTTCCCAACTGGTGAAAATACAGTTTATGCTGGTCGGTTTTTGCCGATAATTCGCTTCCTTTTGGTTTGTCATAACTAGAATAGTAGAATCCTTCATTTCCTTTCCAAGACACACCGCTAAATTTCACATCGACAATCGTGTCTTCAATAATTTTTTGGGTAATGGCATCCATGATAATGACTTTTCTCCAGTCGCTTCCGCCTTCTGAGATGGCATAGGCCACTTTAGAACCGTCTTTGGAGAAATCCAGTCCGCCCAGCGAAGTGGTTCCGTCTTTAGAAAACGTATTCGGGTCCAAGAACACGGTTTCGGTTCCTTTGGCGTCTTTTCTATACAACACCGATTGGTTTTGCAAACCGTTATTTTTATAGTAATAGGTGAAATTTCCTTCTTTGAAAGGTGCACCTATTTTTTCATAATTCCACAGTTTTTCCATTCTTGCTTTTAGGACATCCCGAAACGGAATTTGCGCTAAATAACCATACGTCACTTCGTTTTGGGCTTTTACCCAAGCACCGGTTTCAGCAGATTTGTCGTCTTCGAGCCAGCGGTAGGGATCCGGAAGTTTTGTATCGAAATATACGTCAACGGTTTCTCCTTTACTAGTGGTGGGATACGTCACCGATTTTGGTTTTTGGTTTTGGCCGAAAGTTGCCATTGCAGAAGATACAGCCATTATTAAAAAAGTTTTTTTCATTAGATTGTGTTTTAGGTTGTTACAAAAATAGGAAAATAGTTAGTGTTCCAAATGAGGAAAAGTCTTAAATAAAACCAAAAAAAGCGCTATTCTTTCGAATAGCGCTTTATGTTTTGCTCAAGCAAATGAATTACAAATTAAAATTCACACCTAAAACGATGTTTCTTCCAATGTTTGGAATACCATCGGTTTTTAGACGGGAAAGATGTGCAATGTATCTTTTATCAAATAAATTATTCCCGTTTATATTGACATCAAAAGTAGTTTTACCCAACTTTACAGTTCCGCCAAAACCTAAATTTACCAAGTTATACCCATTCGATTCCGTTTCAAATCCACTTACATTTTTTTGATTGAACGTACTGGAAACATTTAAGGTTGCAAAACCATCTTCGAGCCAATTATTAATTTTGAATTCGGTTCTAATGGTGTTATTCCAATTGTTTGCTGGGATTAGTGGCAAGTAATCTCCGTTTTGCTTCTCGCCAGTTACCGTTTCAAAGCTCGTTTCAAAATGCAACCAATCCAACGGATGTGGGTGAAAATGAAGTCCGACTTCACCTCCATATAATTTAGCATTATTCTGAATATAATCAAAAACAATATTTTCTTCAATCACTTCTCCTGTTGGGGAAGTGTAGATATAATTGTTGATGTGATTGTAAAATCCGTTTATAAAAAACTCAAAATGACTATTCTTATATTCTAAATTCAAATCTGTTTGTACATTTTGCTCGGTCGCTAAATCACTGTTTCCTACTTCATAGCGATTCGTTCCTTCATGAACACCATTAGAAGTTAATTCGGCAAGATTTGGCGCTCTAAAACCAGAAGCTACGTTCAAACGCAACGTAATATCATCGGCCAGATTGGTTTTGTACCCTAAAGACGCATTAAAACTGTCGTATGATTTATCGATAGCTTTAAAAGAACCTTGTTCCCCTGCGGTTCCCTGTGCATCCGTAGTTATGTTTCTATTGTCAAATCGTAATCCCGCTTGTAATACATTGGTATTCCACTCATAATTAGCGGTCCCAAAAACACCAAAATCATTGGTAATCGCATCCGGAATTAAATATTCTTCCCCTGAATTTCTATTGGTTTGGTACATACCCTGAACCCCAACAATGGTTTCTATTTTTCCCATTTTTGGAAAGTGGTATTTAGCATTGTAATTGAATGTTTTCAATTTCATGTGCAAAGCTGCTACATCACTGTCTTCAAACTCACTTCGATCATTGGCAATGTACCCTAAATCAAGATCTAACTTTGATTTTTCGAAAAAGAAAACATTGTTTAAACTCCATAAGTGATTAAAAATTCCTTGTTTTGGAAATCCAGTTTTCTTGCTTGTTGTTTGATCCGCAATACCATTTTCAGGAATTCCTAAATCTAATTTATTATAATTGTAACGCAATACACTTGAAAACTTAGCATTACTATAACCAATTCCTGTCTTGAAATCAGTTTCATTGTACCGGGTATTAGTCACTCGGTCGCCATCAGCAATTTTATAATCCGAATGCGTATTGTAACTTCCACGAGCAAGAAATTTCCAATTATCGGAGGAAGTTTTAAAACCCAAAGAGGAATTGCTTCCAGCAGTATTTGAAAAGTATTTTTGACTAAAATTAGCTTTAAAGGTATTCGCATCAGCAAATTTTTCAGGGTTAAAATACAAAACACCTCCCAAAGCATCAGAACCGTATAACAAAGAAGCCGGTCCTTTAATCACCTCCACACTTTCTATTCCGGAATCGTTTAACCCCAATCCATGTTCGTCTCCAAACTGTTGATTTTCTATACGAACACCTTGAGAATACACCAAAACACGATTCCCGCTCAAACCACGAATCACCGGTTTCCCAATAGATGTTCCGGTAGAAACCTGAGAAACTCCGGGAATAGTCGCCAATCCTTCAATTAAAGTGGCTGTTCCTTTTCGCTGCAAATTTTTAATACTTTCGTGCTCTACTTTCATCACATTTTGTGATTGTATTTTATTAAAAGCGGTTGAAATAATTACCTCATCCATTTCGAATATTGTTTCTTGCAGGATAATATCAAGCGTATTTTCTTTTTGAAGACTGCTTATGGTTTTATTTTGTGTAGCAAAACCTATGGATGTAAAGCTGATTTTTAAGTTCCTATTTGGAAGATTTGAAAATGCATATTTTCCGTTTTCATCTGTTGTGGTTCCTTTATGCAATTCTGATGCATATACTGAAACGCCTTTTACAGGTTGGTTCCTTATATTAGTTACGGTTCCAGAAAGCGTGTTTTGTGCTTGAAGCAATGCTGAAAACCCCAAGAATAGGGTTATAATAAATTTTTTCATTGAAAATGATTGTAGTATTCCTTCTCGTGACTTTATTCAGAAGAAATTTCGCCAAGAATAGAAATTATTAAGTAAATAAAAAGTATCCAACAAAATCAAATTCATGAAATTGTATGGAAAATAAATTGAATTTAGCTATTTACTGGTGGACCTCGAAGGAAATATAAACTACCGGAAAAGAAAATAATGGTTTTCTCAGCAGAATTAAAATGAGGAATTTCTTCAATTTTAGCATACAATTGGTAGGAGAAATCTTTTGGAGTAATATAGCTTCCAAAAGCAAATTCACAAACATAACAATGATCTAATTTGTGGTGGTGGTGCGTTATTTCTGTACCGGTAACATTATATTTATGGTGGCATTGTTTTTCGGCAAGCTGTTTTGCCAAATGCTCATAGGTATGAAAAGACTGAAACAGCATTGAAAACAATACCGTAACAATCAGAGAAAGACTTATTATGAGTTTATTCTTTTTCATCCGAGCCAAAGATAATGAAACAGGCAAAAATAAAAACCATTTATTTAACAAAATGTGTTTTTGTTAGATAAATGGTTCTATTTAAAAAAATGAAAATAATTTACACCAATTTGGCTTCCATCAAATATTCTGCGATTTGTATCGTATTTGTTGCTGCTCCTTTTCTCAAGTTATCCGCAACAATCCACATATTCAAGGTGTTTTCTTGGCTTTCGTCACGACGAATTCTACCTACAAAAACATCATCTTTACCTTGAGCATACATCGGCATTGGGTAGGTATAAGTGTCATTGTTGTCCTGAACAACTACGCCATCGGTATGATGCAAAATATTTCTTACTTCGTTTAGGTCAAAATCCTTTGAGAATTCTACGTTT
The DNA here is from genome assembly GCF_056428965.1 of Flavobacterium sp. GNP008. Taxonomy (NCBI): domain Bacteria; kingdom Pseudomonadati; phylum Bacteroidota; class Flavobacteriia; order Flavobacteriales; family Flavobacteriaceae; genus Flavobacterium; species Flavobacterium sp. GNP008. The sequence continues at coordinate 190,551 of NZ_JBWJVL010000001.1, forward strand.
ACTGCTTCGCTGTGTCCGCCTACAATTGGCACGCGAACTGCTGTTGCTGTAACGGCAATGGTATTGTCACTTAATATTTTTTTGGTTTCACGAACCAGTTTCATTTCTTCTTTAGTGTATCCATTTTCTTCGAATGAATCACATTGTGGAATGGCATTCCTATGAATTGGATATTTATAAGCCATCTCACCTTGAACACCTGCATATTCATTTTCCAATTGTTGCACTGCTTTTACTCCGGTTCCGGTTATGGATTGGTAGGTAGAAACAATCACACGCTTAATGTTGTATTTTTTGTGCAAAGGAGCCAAAACCAATACCATTTGAATGGTAGAACAGTTTGGATTTGCGATAATTTTATCTGCTGTAGTCAATTCTGATGCATTGATTTCCGGCACAATTAATTTTTTGGTTGGATCCATTCTCCAAGCTGATGAATTATCGATAACGGTTGTTCCTGCTGCTGCAAATTTTGGAGCCCATTCTAATGATGTATCTCCACCAGCAGAAAACAGAGCAATATCTGCTTTCATGTCTACCGCAGTTTGCATGCCTACGACTTTATATTTTTTGCCCTTATACTCAATTTCTTTCCCTATTGATCGCTCTGAAGCTACAGGAATTAACTCTGTTACAGGGAAATTTCTTTCTGCTAAAACTTTCAACATTACTTCGCCAACCATTCCGGTGGCTCCTACAACTGCTATTCTCATCTTATATTATATTATTGAATATTAAATTTGAAGTACAAAAGTAAGTAATATTGAAATCAAAACAAGTAGCTTCACAAAAAATAACAAAATGTTACAAATACAACATTCAGTAGTTTTAGTTGGATAATAATCCTGAAATTCTCTTTTTGATTTAGTTGTGTTGTAAAATATTTACTTTTTGCACCAAAAAAAACCGCCTCAATTACATAGCGGTTTAGTCCTGAAATTAATTCAGGATAAATTAGAATATATAGGATAGCGGTAATTATTTTTTTATTAAATCTCTTATCTGTATTAGTAATTCTTCTTGAGTTGGTCCCACCGGTGCAACGACAACGACTACTTCCTTCTTCTTTGCTTTTTCAGCAGCTCTTAAAATTACAAAAACGAAAAAAGCAATAATAACGAAGTTAATAATCGCTTGAACTAAATTCCCATAGGTGAGTACTGCGGCTCCTGCGGCTTTAGCTGCAGGTAAATCAGGATAACTGTTACCATCCAAGGTGATGAATTTTTGGGTAAAATCAATTCCACCTGTAATCAAACCTACAATTGGCATAATGATATCATCAACAGCAGATCCAACAATTTTACCAAATGCACCAGCAATAACTACAGCTGTTGCCAAACTTAAAACATCGCCTTTCATTAAAGAAGCTTTGAAATCGCCAAAGAACCCCATAATTTATTTTTTAGATTACAATTTATTTTTTAAACGAATTTAATACAATTTTAAGCCATTAATCCCTTTATCTACATTTAATTATTCCCTATAAAATACACGCTTTACTCGTTGGGAAATACTGGTAAGAATCTCGTAGGGTATTGTATTTAATTTTTGTGCCATAACCGTTACCGTTGGGCTTTCGCCAAAAATGATTACTTGATCCCCTTCTGTACATTCAATTTCAGTAACATCAACCATTAGCATGTCCATACAAATACTACCAATAATTAATGCTTTGTGTTTCTTAATTGTAACAAACCCCACACTATTTCCCCAACTTCTGGAAATACCGTCCGCATACCCAATGGGTATCGTGGCAACTTTTGTAGGTTTCTCAGCCAAAAATCTTCTGCCATATCCTACGCTTTCACCAGCAGCAATGGTCCTTATTTGTGAAATTACAGATTTGAGCGTACCAACGTTTTCAAGTTTTTTTTGTTCTTCCGCATCATTCGAAACACCATAGAGACCAATCCCTAACCGCACCATATCAAACTGCGAAGCAGGAAAATTAGTAATTCCTGAAGTATTCAGGATGTGTCGCAATGGTTTGATTTGTAATTGCTCCATCAATTTTGATGATACTTTTTCAAATAAATCTATTTGTGAATTCGTGAAATCCTTGTAATTCAAATCGTCACTTGTAGCTAAATGTGACAAAATACTTTTGACTTTTACAGTTTGATTTCCTTTTAGAGTAGCAATCAAATCATCAATTGCAGCTTCTTCAAAACCCAAACGATGCATTCCCGTATCAATTTTGATGTGAATTGGGAATTGTTTTAAGTTTTTTTGTTCCGCAATTTTAAGGAACGCATGAAGTCCTTTTAAGCTATAAATCTCCGGTTCCAATTGATGTTGAATAATCGCAGAAAAGCTCGTCGTTTCAGGATTTAAAACCATAATAGGCAAATGAATTCCTGCACTTTTCAGCGAAATCCCTTCATCTGCGAAAGCCACGCCAAGGTAATTTACTTTGTGGTGCTCCAGTAATTTAGCGATTTCAAAACCGCCGTTCCCATAGCCAAAGGCCTTAACCATCACCATAATTTTAACATTCGGCTTCAATTTTGATTTAAAGAAGTTTAAGTTGTGACCAATCGCATTGAGGTTAATTTCCAAAACGGTTTCGTGCGTTTTTTCTTCTAGTAAAGATACAATTTCTTCAAATTGAAACGTCCTCGCTCCTTTGATTAAAATTGTTTCATTGGTAAAATTCAAATCATCAAATTTTGATATAAATTCAGCCGTTGTATTAAACGTAATACAATTCGTAAATTTATTTGCAAAAGTCGAAATCATTTCTCCAATCCCTATAACTCGATCAATTTTATTAGAGACTATTAATTGGGAAACTTTAGAATAGAGTGCATCATTAGCTAAACCACTTTGAAAAATATCAGAAAGAATAACTGTTTTTTTCTTATACTGCTTTTGGCTTTCTAGAAAATCTAAGGCTATCTTCAAAGACTGAAAATCAGAACTATAACTGTCATCAATAAGACTGCAATTATTGATTCCGTTTTTAACTTTCAACCGCATTTCTACAGGATACAACAAATTCATCCGGTTTTGAATGGTTGTTTGATCGTATTTAAAATACAACAAAACCATCAAGCAGGAAATGGCATTTTCAATAGATGCTTTATCCTGAAAAGGAATTCTTAATTCGAATGAATTTTGATTATATTGGTATTGGAGTGTTGTCGTACCATTCCTGGTTAGGGTATTAAAAACAAAAACATCTGCTTCTTTAATATTAAAACTCCAGGTAAAGGCTTTTGTTTTTGGAAAAAAAACAGCATCAACCATTTCATCCTTTTGGTAAATGACTACTTCAGAATTTTGAAAAAGGGTAATTTTCTCTTTTATTTTATTTTCCAAATTTATAAAACCCTCATCGTGTGCAGAGCCAATATTCGTTAGAATACCAACCGTTGGCTTTATAATGGTTTCTAATTTTGCCATTTCGAAACTGGTAGAAATCCCAGCTTCAAAAATTCCGAGATTGTGTTGCTCATTGATTGCAATAACTGATAAAGGAACGCCAATTTGTGAGTTGTAACTCTTTGGACTTCGAATAATATTATAATCCGGACTTAACAGAAAGTTTAGCCACTCTTTTACTATTGTTTTCCCGTTACTGCCGGTTAATCCAATAATAGGGAAATCAAATAAACTGCGATACTGCGCCGCAAACTGTTGCAAAGCAAATACGGTATCCTCTACAACGTAAAAATTAGCCTTATGAGTACAATTCTCCGGAATGTGGGTAACCACAAAATTACGAACGCCTTTTCCAATTAAATCCGAGATGTACCGGTGCGCATCATTATTGGCTCCTACCAACGCAAAAAACAAAGTCTGTGGTCCGTTTTGCAAGGATCGGCTGTCAATAGAAATCACATCTACAATTGAAGCACTATTGTTCCCGATAAACTTTGCCGAGATATTTTGAATGCTACTGATAATTTTTTGGGTCATGGAATTAAAAGAGTTTGCGATAAATTTCTTTTATGAAAATTATACTTTTAATGGTTTTATGAATTCTAAAACTTTCTCAAAAATAGCACTTCTTTTCAAAACGAAGACTTAGATATACTATAATTATTAGCAATCCCGTTAATTTAAGTAAAGAAACAATGATAATATGCTCCACTAATTTTGGTAGATTACTTATATTTGTTTTAGAAAAATAATCAGCATCTTGAAAAAAATCCTTCCCCCGTTTTCTTATATTCTCCATCCGATATTTATACCGGCTATGGCTACCCTGTTTTACCTTTTATCTAAAGGAACTGACTTTACAAATCAAGAGAAACTATTTGTTTTTTTTCAAGTTATAATTGTTACCATTATTATCCCTGTTTTAATATTCTTCCTGTTACGGGCTACAGGAAATATAAATTCGATTATGCTTGTGGAGGTGTCCCAACGCAAAATCCCATTAATTATTCATTGCTTTTTAATTATACTATTGGTCCGAAAAAGCATAACAATAGACCGATATCCCGAATTCCATTTTTTTCTATTAGGGGGGCTTTTAAGTACTTTATTAGCTTTGATCCTACTATTTGCAAATATAAAGGCTAGTCTTCATATGATTGCAATCAGTTCACTAACCGTTTTTGTGATAGGATTGAGCATGCATCTTCGGATTCAGAATACATTTATTATCACACTACTTATCTTACTCAATGGTTTTGTAGCTTCTTCCCGACTGGAGATGAAAGCTCACACATATAAAGAATTGCTAATCGGATTCTTTCTGGGGGCAGTTCCACAGTTACTTTTGTTGGTACTGTGGTTATAAAATATAGAATATAATTCCAAAATTTAACGCTTTCATGTTAACCGGTTCTCCATTAATGTTTGCAGATTTAAACAAAGAATTCAAGCCATAATAAGCATATAAATTTATTGTATTGTATCCTGATGATAGGTAAGCTCCATATTGCAATTTATTAAAATCCGGATTTCCTGTAACCTGTACTTTCCCGCTATCACCATCAAAAACTGATTTATCATACAATAAATAACTGAATTTTATTCCGCCGTAAATCCTCCAGAATTTATGACTTTCATAAGTAGAAGTTCTCCATCTGAACTCGATAGGTACATCTACAGATAAAAGAGAAAACTTGTTTTTATTATACCTCATATCTGAATCTAAAATAGTATAAACTGGAGTTCCATTTGGTGATGAAATAGCTAGATTTTGATTGTAATTATTGTAGGAAAAACCTATGCCGGAAGCAATAGCAACTGTTCTATTTTTATTAATAGGCATATCTCTCAAAAAACCTGCAGAAAGACCTGATGAAAATTTACTTTGTGACAAACCTGAAGGCTTATCGGTCAAAGTATTGTAGGTTATTGCAAAATAAAACTGATCTTCCCGATACAAGGAGTCAACCTGTATCTGAGGTGCATTTTCAGTAGTTGCAACTTCTTGTGAAAAAACTTTCAAAACCGATAAAAAAAGAAACCAACTCAGAAAAAATCGCATATTGTTTTATGTTTAAATTGCTCAATGACTATTAAAAACAGATTTTAGACTTTATATGCCTTTTTTAGACTTTACAAATATACTATTCTGATCGTTTTATGGCTTGTTTTAACAGCAAATAATCTTTTTTACAAAACTTTAATGCACAATAAAATCCCATTAAATATTGTTTTATTTAACCCTATTTAATGAGATTAATAAAAATGCTTCTGAAAGGCGACTCAAAAAAATCATACTAGATCCTTTTTACCATTCACACTACACCAATAAAAATCCTGTTTTAAAACAAAAAATGCTTCCCTTTAAGGAAGCATTAATTTTTTTTGCAGAGAGGAAGGGATTCGAACCCTCGATGCAGTTACCCACATACTAGCTTTCCAGGCTAGCTCCTTCAACCACTCGGACACCTCTCTATTTTATTTGAGGTTGCAAATAACATGAAAAAAATTGAGTTAGGAAAGTAAAATCTAACTATTATGCTATTTCTCCTCGCAAAGAAGTTTCAAAAACAGTTTTAAAGTCCTTTGGAGCTATTTTTTGGCCTAATAAATACATTAATTTTGTTATTGCGCCTTCAGTAGTAATGTCTTTTCCGGAAATTACTCCAATTTCTTTCAAGCCTGTACTGGTCTCATATTGTCCCATTCGCACACTTCCGCCAGAACATTGAGTGACATTCACTATATGTAACCCTCTAGCAATAGCTTTTTTTAACAAACCTAAAAACCACTCTTCTGTAGGTGCATTCCCGGCTCCATAAGTTTCTAAAACAACACCTTTAAGATTTGGGATGTCTAAAATAGCCGATAAAACTGCTTCACTGATTCCAGGAAACATTTTTATAATAGCCACATTATTATCTAAGCTTTTATGAACCTTAAATTCCTTATTTTCGTTTTTAGGCAAAAACAATTCGGAATTCAATTTTAAATGGACTCCGGATTCCACTAATTCAGGATAATTAGGCGAAGTAAATGCTTTGAAATGTTCTGCATTAATCTTTGTCGTTCTATTGCCTCGGTACAATTTGTATTCAAAATAAAGACATACTTCAGTGATAACCGGCGCATCATTATGACGCAAAGAAGCAATTTGAATTGCAGTAATCAAATTCTCTTTGGCATCGGTACGTAAATCCCCAATAGGTAATTGGGAGCCTGTAAAAATAACGGGTTTCGACAAATTTTCGAGCATAAAACTCAGCGCTGATGCGGAATATGACATCGTATCTGATCCATGAAGTACAACAAATCCATCAAAAGAAGTGTAATTATCCTCGACGATTGTAGCAATTTTTGCCCATTTTTCAGGATTCATGTTCGAAGAATCAATGGGATTCTCAAATGAAATCGTTTCTATTTCACAGTCTAATTGTTTCAATTCAGGAATTCGTTGCAATAATTTGCTGAAATTGAAAGCCATGAGTGCACCAGTTTCAAAATCTTTCCTCATACCAATGGTTCCACCAGTATAGATTAAAAGTATTTTGGGTTTATACAACATCATGGTATTTTAATTTATTCACAACGGGATTTGCATACATTGCCAAAAAACCATCTAAAGCTACAGGATTGTCATGATCAATTCGCATTTCGAGTCTGCGTTCGAACAAAGATTTTTCGTTTTCTGTGTACAAATGGGAATAGCGGTCTGTTTTATTTACAATGTCATACGCAATAAAATTGGTTGGACACAGCTTATAATTACTCAAAATCGCATCATCAATCACTTTTGCCAAAGCGACAATTTGCTTATTGGTACTGTCATTGTCAGCTTTAATCGCATCTATTTCGTTATCTAAAACCTTCCCTACGTGAATGTGTATTCGTTTCTTTTGTCCCAAAGCACCACTAAGAATTGTCATGAAATCTTCATTTTTTTCTTTGATGTACACTTCATTATTGGCTTCAGCCATAAGTTGTGGCATTTTCAAAGCATCCGTAGGATCATACTCATACGAAATAGAAACGGGCACTATTTTTATTTTTTTAAAATAATCCATCAAATTACTTTCATCAGAACCCATTCCTAGCATTTTCAACACACCAGGATTGGTCTCGTCATTACCATCTTTAGTTCTTCCTTCCCGCTGTGCAATCCAAACCGAACGATTTTCATGAAGCAGTAAATTACTTATATATTCCGATAACAACTTAGAGCTTTGCAGCATTTCCCTTGGCGTTAAGCCACGTTGCACTAAAAAGTTACGATTTAGTTTAGCCAGCGTATTCAGAAACGATTTTTTGACTAAATTATCGCCAATTGCCGAAGCAGTCATTACTAGCCCATGTTCAAATAAAGCAGTATTTAATAACGTCGTATCCAAGAGAATATCACGATGATTCGAGACAAACAAATAAGAAGTATTAGGCTCTAACGTTTCAAAGCCAGAAGTAGTCAATCCTTCGGAACTTTTTTCCAATACTTTTTTAACGGATTGGTAAATAAAATTACATTGAAAATCACGAATAGAATGCGTTTTATGAAGTTGTTCTTTCCAAACTTCGTCAGCGACATCCGGAAAAGTAAAATTCATCAATGCCTTCATCATCGGATGATTCATCACATTTTGAAGTGCTTCATTTATTTCGGAATCGTAAAATGGCCGAATAGCGTCAAATTTCTGCATTTTGGTTCTCAATTTTTGTGTTGGCAAATGAACAAAAAAAATATCAAAATAAGGTAAATTCTTCTTTAAATCCCAAAAATAGCTTTTGAATTATCCGTTGTCACAGTCACAATTTCATTTGCCGAAAGGGTATAAATTTGTGCTAATTTAGCAACTACATTAACAATATAACTACTTTCGTTGCGTTTGCCTCGAAAAGGAATAGGTGCTAAATAGGGAGAATCTGTCTCTAAAACGATATGTTTCAAATCGATTTGATTCAAAAACTGATCGATTTTGCCATTTTTAAAAGTGACTACACCTCCTATACCAAGCTTCATATTATAGGATATAGCCTTTAAAGCCTGTTCATGCGTTCCTGAAAAACAATGAAAAATTCCAAATAAATTAGCTGATTTTTCCTGTTCCAGAATTTCAAATATCTCATCAAAAGCTTCACGACAATGAATTACAATGGGTAAATTGTATTGTTTAGCTAATTGAATTTGCCTTTTGAAAGCGATTTGTTGCTGTGCTAAATGAGTTTTATCCCAATACAAATCGATTCCTATTTCACCTATTGCATAAAATTTTCTTTTAGTCAGTTCGCTTTCTACGTGTTTCAATTCTTCCAGATAATTATCTTTTACGTACGTAGGGTGCAATCCCATCATCAAGAATACATTCTCCGGATAATTTTTTTCCAGCTCATACATGGATTTTGTACAAGTGGAGTCAATTGCCGGTATGAAAAAACGCGAAACACCGGCATCAATTGCCCGTTGTATCATTTCGGCTCTATCTTGATCAAACTCCTCTGAATATAAATGAGTATGCGTATCGGTAATTATTATTTTTGTTTCCAAGTGTTAAGTTTAAGAGTACAAAATTACAAGAATAAAAGTTGTCGAAAAAATGGTTCTGAAAAGATTCGCATTGAATAAGCGTTTACTGGTAATCATTAAATAACTCCATGTATCTTTGTGAAACTGAAAGTGAATGATTGAAAAATTCAGCAAAAATGAAAAAACTACAAAATATTCTTAAAAAAGAAAACTACAAAAAAGTAAAATTTAAGATTACCAAAACTCAGCACCTATTAATAAAAGCAAAAATAAATGGTATAACGGGAAGTTTTATTCTTGACACTGGAGCCTCCAATAGTTGTATCGGATTTGAAAGTATTGATTTATTTTTATTGGAAGCAAAAAAATCTAAAACCAAAGCTGCTGGAGCCGGTGGAACAGGAATGTTTACACAAATTGCTACAAAAAACCAATTGCAGCTGGGCTCTTGGAAAGACATCGCTTTTGACATTGTTATCTTTGATTTATCTCACGTTAATCAAGCTTTGATACAACATAAATCAAAACCCGTTCATGGAATTATTGGAGCTGATGTTTTGATGAAAGGAAAGGCGATTGTGGATTACTACCATCATTATTTGTATTTGTTAAAATAGAAAAATAGTTCTCGCTCATACAAATCTCTAATAATACCATGCATTCTTTTTTAATTTTTTGGGATTGATTTTATAAGTTTTATTTGCATTTATATCCTTCTCTTTCATACATATTTCTAACAGCTTATCAATATCGGTTATTCAAAGACTAAACCTTCTAGATACGACCATCTAAGATTCCCAAAATTCTAAGCTATCCATAAAGCTATTTAAACCGTATCCCTTTGTACTGAAAAATTGCACTTCCCTAAAGAAATATGGCACCTGCTTCCCAACTATTCTGTTTATCAATTTAACGATACAGCTGTTATTAAAAGTAAAAAAGCAAAAAACAGACTCCATATAAATTAAACCAAAGGGCTATCCTAACCGATAGCCCTTTGGTTTATTTATCATTTAAATAAATAAAAATGCAAAATCATTGTAACAAAACCGGGCCTGACTAGTCTATTAGGTACATTTAAAAACAAAATATGTAATATGCATAAAAAAGTACCTTGTAATACATAATAATCAAAATAAGTATTTATATTTGCATCATCAAATCAATTAAATCACAATCAATCATGAAACTCCAATTACTCTTAATCTGCATTATCGGAACGTTTTTTTCGACGCAAGCACAAACTTCAGTCAAACAGTCAAATCTAGAAAACTCTGGAAGTATTACTGGTAAAATTATTGACAAGACTACCAACGAACCATTATCCTATGTAAATATTGTTGTAAAGGAAAACAGTAAAGTAATTACGGGCGGGATCACCTCTGATAAAGGAATCTTTCAAATAAAAAATTTAGCGTTGAAAGATTACACTCTAGAAATCCAATTTATGGGGTACAAAACAGTTTCAAAATCAGCAAAATTAACGGTAGACAGCAGCATTAATTTTAATACAATTGTATTAGAAGAAGACGCTGTTCAGCTGGCTGGTGTCGAAGTAGTAAGCGAAAGATCAACAATTGTACAAAAAATTGATAGAAAGATTATTAATGTGGGTAAAGATTTGATCTCTGCGGGAGCTACTGCTGGAGAAATCATGAATAACATTCCATCAGTGAGTGTAGATCCGCAAACCAATGCCATTAGTTTAAGAGGGAATTCTAATGTTCGCATCCTTATTGATGGAAAACCAACGAATATGGATGCCGCTCAAGTATTACAACAAATCCCATCAGCATCGATCAAACAAATCGAATTAATTACGAATCCATCTGCTAAATACAATCCGGAGGGAATGAGCGGAATCATCAACATCGTTTTGAATAAGAACAGCAAACTAGGATTTAATGGAAGTATAAACAATGGTGTAACCTTTGGGATAACGCCCAAAGTAAATTCGTCGTTTGACTTAAACTATAGATCAGGGAAATTTAATTTCTACGGAAATTACGGCTTTAATCATGGGAAATATTCAAACAATGGCTTTATAAACAGCAAAGAATCAAACAATGAAAACAAGCAGATATTTGACATGAATTCTAAGAATACCTCTCATTTAGCAAAAATTGGATTTGATTTTAATATTAACGAGAAAAATACATTCTCTTTTTATACCAATCAAAACCTTTCTAATGGAAAAGATTTTGGAAATACTAGGGTAGATTATGTTTCAGCACAAACTAATGACCGACTACAGTTTTTTGATAATAAAAGTAAAAACCACTCTGAAACCTATAATTTTGATTATAAATTAGACTTTAAAAAAGAAGGTCATAATTTAGAACTAGAAGTGAATTACAATAAAAATGACAGTCCGGAAAATGCATTATATACTAATGTAAATGGAGCTACTAATTCCTTTACGAATGATGTAAAAACGATAGGAAAAAATACCATTATCAATCTTGATTATGTAAACCCACTTACCGAAACTACTAAACTGGAATTAGGTTTAGAAAGCAGAAACGAAAACACTGACAACAACTTGTTTTTGAACAATACCTATAATTCTGATTTTACTTATGAAAGAACCCTCTATTCTGCCTATGCAACTTTAGGAAAGCAATGGAAAAAATGGAATTTTCAAGCGGGAGCTCGTTTAGAACAATACAATGTTGACGCCTTATTTAGAAAAGTAAGTGAAGAAGACTCAAAGTTTGAAGATGACATTTTAAGTATTTACCCATCCGCTTTTATAACTTTTAATCCAACTGACACCAATTCTTTTAGTTTGAATTATTCCAGAAGAGTCGACAGACCAAGCATTTCTCAGGTAAATCCTATTAGAGAATGGAGTACACCTACCATAGATTCCGAAGGAAATCCGTTTCTGGTTCCTCAATTCACTAACTCATTTGAATTAAATTACACCCGAAAAACTAAAATTGGTTCCATCACTTCCGGTATCTTTTACAGAAGAATTCAAGACGAAATAACGCGAGTGATTTTTACGAATCCAAGTGCATCCAACAGGCAAATTATCTCCTACGATAATTTTGATACCAATAATGCGTATGGTATCGAAGTGTCCGGAAACTTAGATTTCAAAAAATGGTGGAGTGCGAATATTAGTTTTGATGCTTATAATAAGAAAACGAAAGGCACTATTGAGGATACTCCGGGTAATTATGAATTTGTAGAAATTGATGTTACCACATTCAACGCCCGCATCAACAATACGTTTAAAGCGACCAAAGATTTGCGTTTTCAGCTTTTTGGAATGTACAGAGGGAGAGATTTAAGTCTGCAGTTTGACCGAAGTCCAATGTGGAAAATGGATATCGGTACAAGTTATAACGTATTAAAAGGAAGCGGAACTATAAGTGCGCGATTCAGTGATGTTTTTAAAACAATGCGCTTTGCTTTTAATGGAGAACGCCCTTATAAATCAAATGGGGAATTCAATTGGGAGAGCAGAACTGTGTATTTAGGATTCAACTATAGATTTGGAAGTGGAAAAAACAAAGCGGCCGAGAGAAAGCAAAGAGATAAAAACGAAACCCAAGGAGGCGGCGGGCTTTTATAAAATTAGTTTTAATAGTTTGTTGCAGTAAGAAAAACCCGGAGTATGCCAACTCCGGGTTTTTCGATCAAATTACTTTCCTATAAATTCTAAATTCGCTTTTATGGATTGTATTTCCTGCTGATTTGGGACATCACTTGAATCTGTTATAGCAGAGGAATGATAGAAAATAGCCTTTGTTTTTTCTTTTAATAACACACTATTCGCAGCTCGCAACCCGCCGCCTGGCATAATGATAATCCGATCGTTTGCTTTTTCTATTAAATGGGTCAGTACCGCTATTCCTTCCACTACATTATTTCCTTGCCCTGAAGTCAAAATGGTTTTAAAACCGCATTTTATAATTGATTCCAGCGATTCATCTCTATTGCTAATCTCATCAAAAGCACGGTGAAAAGTACAAGGAAATGGGTTAGCCAATTGTACTAAATCCCTATTTTGTTTTGCATTAAAACTACCATCCGGGTTTAAAATTCCAAATACAAAACCATCTACCTGTAGCTTTTTAAACATCTGAATTGCTGATTTCATCTCTTCCAATTCAGAGTTTGAATAGCTAAAATTCCCAGCACGGGGCCGAATCATAACATATAATTCAATGGTCAGAACTTCCCTGGCAGCTTTTGTCATTTCAAAACTGGGTGTTGTACCTCCATTCTTCATATTAGCACACAATTCAACCCTGTCAGCACCGTTTTGCTGTGCAATAATCGCCGACTCAAGATTAAAACATGCGATTTCCAGTTGTACTTTTTTCATTTATTTCAAAAAGTAATTCGCATCAATTAATCGGTTTCCAGTTTCATCATTAACAGCATAGTTAAATCCTCCCTGAATGCAATACGACCCATATTCCCCTTTTTTGTTTAAGGCTATAAAGCCAACTTGAATATCTTTTAAATTTTTGTTTCTTTTTTTAGTTAAATGTACAATTCGGGCAACCGCTTCCTCACAGGCTTTTTGAGGGGATTTACCTTGGCGCATCAACTCCACAACCAAGTGGCAGCCTGAAATTCGCACCACTTCTTCTCCATGTCCTGTGGCTGTTGCAGCGCCTATTTCATTATCTACATACAATCCTGCCCCAATAATTGGAGAATCTCCAACGCGACCATGCATTTTGAAAGCCATGCCACTTGTCGAACAAGCCCCGGATAAATTTCCGTCAGCATCCAAAGCAATCATCCCAATAGTATCATGATTTTCAATGTTGGCAATGGGTTTATATTGACTCGTTTTTAACCACTCTTTCCATTCCTTTTCAGATTCTTCGACTAATAAATTTTCTTTAACAAAACCTTGAGACAAGGCAAACTGTAAAGCTCCGTCCCCTACCAACATAACATGTGGCGTTTTTTCCATCACTGCTCGAGCAACAGCAATGGGATGCTTTATAAATTCTAAACACGCTACGGAACCTATGTTAGCATTTTCGTCCATAATACACGCATCGAGTGTAACGCGACCCTCTCTATCCGGTCTTCCGCCATACCCCACACTCCGCTCTGTTGGATCTGCTTCCGGAATTTTTACTCCGGCTTCTACAGCATCTAAAGCACGTCCTTTATCTTTTAAGATTTCCCATGCAGCTGCATTTGCTTGAAGTCCAAAATTCCACGTAGAAAGTACAATCGGCTTGTTCCCTTTTTGGGATAAAAAATCATTATCCTCATCCGGTTTCCCTTTGAATGAATTAAATGCAACAGCCGCCGAAGCTATGGCTGCTGTTTTAATAAAATTTCTACGATTTGTCATTTTAGGTGTATTTTGATTAATTTTTATTTGGCTTTTCAAATTTAAAACATAGTCTTTAAATAAAAAAGCCTGCACAAAGAATTGTGCAGGCTTGAGACATTTACATGGAAACAGCTGTAAATGAAGTGCTAAACATCGTAGGATTTTACCATTTAATAATTGCACTTCCCCAAGTGAATCCACTTCCAAAAGCAGCTAAAACTACTGTATCTCCTGATTTTATTTTGCCTTTTTCCCAGGCTTCGGTCAAAGCAATCGGAATAGAAGCTGCGGTTGTATTACCGTATTTTTGAATATTATTATACACTTGATCATCGCTCAAATTAAATTTCTTTTGGATAAACTGTGAAATTCTCAAATTTGCCTGATGTGGAATCAACATATCTATATCCGAAACCTGCAAATTATTTGCTTGCAATCCTTCATTAATTACCTCACTGAAACGAACCACCGCATTTTTAAATACGAATTGTCCATTCATATACGGGAAATAACTTTCGTCTTCCGGATCATTATCTGCCAAAATATCAGTAATCCATCGACCTCCCATTCCTGGCGCTTTTACAATTAATTCCTCCGCATGTTGCCCTTCAGAATGTAAATGCGTAGATAAAATTCCTTTTGTTAAATCTTCTTCTCGGCTCAAAACTGCTGCTCCGGCACCGTCTCCAAAAATAACAGAAACCCCTCTACCACGCGTCGACATGTCTAATCCTGTAGAATGTACCTCAGATCCAATAACCAATATGTTTTTATACATTCCGGTTTTAATATATTGATCCGCAACAGATAATGCATAAATAAACCCCGAACATTGATTTCTTACATCTAATGCTCCAACAGTTCTTAAGCCTAAATCCCGTTGCACTAAAACCCCGGGACCTGGGAAATAAAAATCAGGACTTAATGTAGCAAAAACTACAAAATCAATTGCTTCCTTATCAACACCAGAACGCTCAATTGCAATTTCGGCCGCTTTAACTCCCATAGAAGTCGTTGTATCTTCCCCTTTTATAATGTGTCGTCGCTCCTTAATTCCAGTTCTTTCTTGAATCCATTCGTCATTGGTATCAATGATTTTTGATAAATCGTCATTAGTAACCACGTTTTCGGGAACATAATAACCTAATCCTGCTATTTTAGAATGATACATATTATTATTATTTTATTAAAATAAGAGTGCAAATTTATAACATACTTAAAAATTTGAGCTCACAAAGTACTGTTTTTTTACCAAAAAAAAATTCCGACAAATTTTAACCCTTTTTCCCTTTATTTATTGAAGATAAAACCTCTAGACAGCTGCGAAATAAATTTAAATTAGTGCCAGCATTAAGCTTAAAACGTTAAAAAGAAATATTTCTCACCAAATGTAACAACATTGAATTATTTTAGACCAATTATTGTCACTACCCACCCTAATTTAAAATCATTCAAACTATGAAGTTAAAATTTCCTTTATTTCTATTTCTTGGGCTCAGCCTAACTGGTTTTGCACAAGAAAACCTTAGCTATCAGAAACCCTCCCAATCCATTTTGGATTTAGCAGATTATGAAAGAGCTCCTTCGGTATCCATGGACACAAAAAAGGAATACCTGCTTTTGTCCTATAGAAATACCTACAAATCGCTGGATGATTTAAATCAGGACGAATTGCGCTTGGGCGGATTGCGTATCAATCCAATCACTAATATTTCGAGTACAGTCACGTATGTGAACAACCTGAAATTACGTAAAATAAAAGACAAAAATGAAATACCCGTTTTAGGCTTGCCAACAAATCCTCGTATCAGTAATATCGCGTGGTCACCCAATGATAAAAAAATCTTGTTTTCGCACACTACAGCTACCGGAGTTGAGCTTTGGTTCATCGATGTTGCTTCGGCGAAAGCCACTAAATTAACAGCGGCTACTGTAAATGCAAATCTTGGCAATCCATTCAGTTGGATGAATGACAATGAAACTATTTTGGTAAAAATGCTACCCAAAAATAGAATAGCGCTTTTGGATGCTAAAAAAGATTTACCAACCGGTCCTATAATTTCTAACGCTGATGGTGTGAAATCACAGAATAGAACCTATCCGGACATGTTGAAAAATAAGAATGATGAAATCAATTTTGAAAACATCATGACTTCTGAATTGTACAAAGTAACCCTCAACGGAACCATCACTTTATTCAAAAACGCAGCAATGTATGCCGGAGAAAGTTTCTCTCCTGACGGAAATTATATCATGCTGACTACCATTCAAAAACCATTTTCATACATCGTTCCGTTAAGTCGTTTTCCATCAAAATCAGTAATCTATGATAAAGCTGGAAACGAAGTAAAAGCAGTCAATGAAGTACCGCTGACTGAAATCATTCCAAAAGGCTTCATGGCCGTTCGCAAAGGAAAAAGAAACATGAGCTGGAGAACAGACAAACCAGCAACATTAGTTTTTGCCGAGGCATTAGATGCGGGAGATCCAGCCAATAAAGTAGCATTCAGAGACGAAGTTTTCCTTTGGGACGCCCCTTTTGAAAACACACCTACTTCCCTTGTTAAAACACCGCAACGCTACGACCGAATCATTTGGGGAAATGACAACACCGCCATAATTACAGATGAATGGTATGACACGCGCAATACCAAAACATATTTAATCAATCCTTCAAACCCAAGTCAGACACCTAAAGTTATTTTTGATAGAAACTCTCAGGATGTGTATTCAGATCCTGGGAATTTTGAAACTCGCAAAAACCAATACAACCGTTATGTGTTGGCTATCGAAAAGGACAATGCATTCCTCATAGGAAACGGATTTACTAAAAACGGACAATTCCCTTTTATTAGCGAATTTAATTTGAATACGTTACAAGCAAACCGCTTGTATACTTCAACTTACAGCGATAAAAAAGAAGATTTATTAGAGATTGAAGACTTCAAAAAAGGAACTGTTTTAGTCCAAATCCAGTCTAAAAATGAGTATCCAAACTATTACCTTCGAAATATCAAACAAAAAAATAAACTGACACCTATTACCGCGTTCAAAAATCCTTTTGAAAGCATTAAAAACGTGAGTAAAGAAGTAATTAAATACAAACGTAAAGATGGTGTTGAATTGTCTGGAACATTATATTTACCTGTGGGTTACGACAAAGTCAAAAAAGAGAAAATGCCATTGCTGATTTGGGCGTATCCAGCAGAATACAAAGACAAAAATTCAGCAGGACAAAGCACACAAAACCCGAATGAATTTACTTTTCCTAGTTATGGTTCCTTCGTATATTGGGTTACCAAAGGATATGTGGTGCTTGATGATGCGGCTTTCCCTATTATTGGTGAAGGAACAACGGAACCTAATGATAATTTCATGACGCAATTAGTCGACAATGCTGAAGCAGCCATTAATGCGGTAGATGCAATGGGGTACATCAATAGAAAAAAAGTAGCTGTGGGTGGTCATTCCTATGGCGCATTTATGACGGCTAATTTATTGACTCATTCTAATCTTTTTGCTTGTGGAATTGCTCGAAGTGGTGCTTACAATAGAACGTTAACTCCTTTTGGTTTTCAGACGGAGCAACGCAACTACTGGGAAACTCCTGAAGTATACAATACGATGTCGCCTTTTATGAATGCAGACAAAATGAAAACACCTATGCTTTTAGTACATGGTGAAGCAGATAATAATCCGGGAACGTTCACCCTGCAAACGGAACGTTATTTTCAAGCTTTGAAAGGTTTGGGCGCTCCGGCAAGAATGGTAATTCTGCCAAAAGAAGCACATGGTTATGTAGCCAAAGAGAACATTTTACATTTGCTTTGGGAACAAGATCAGTTCTTAGAAAAGTATTTAAAAAATTAATTCGGATAGGCAATACCAACTTACAAAGCAAAACCCCAAAATCACATTGATTTTGGGGTTTTGCTTTGTAATTCCTTATAAAATTACAGGATATCCTTAAGCAATCATCAAGGTTACTTCCTGATTGCGTTCTAATTCTGAATCGTGTTCAAAGAAAATAGCCCTTCTTTCAAAAGCTGCTTTAACTAAATAATGGCTTCCTTTAAAATAGCATTGTTTTACAACCGCTTGCAACATTCCGTTGTCAACCACTTTCAATTGATGCGGATACAATAAAAGTGCAACATCCTCTTCGCCTTCAAGCGCTATTAGTTGAGATAATTTTAATTCATTTACTTCCCCAAAAAGCGAGGCTATGTATTTATTAGCCGGGTTTTGATATAGTGTTTTTGAGTTCCCTTTTGCTACCACTTTTCCGTTTTGAACCACAATCGTTTCATCAGAGAAAGACAATGCATCGGTGCTGTCATGTGTGGCGATAATACAGGTAATCCCTTTGTCTTTTAAATACCTAAATAAGTTGCGGCGCAACGAATTTTTTCTAAAGGAATCAATTTGGCTGAAAGGTTCATCCAGCAAAATAATTTCGGGTTCCAAAGCCAAAACTCTGGCCAAAGCCACTCGTTGTTGCTGTCCGCCACTTAGGAACTTCGCTTTTACTTTTGCAAAAGCGGTCATTTCGACCATGTCTAATAATTCTTGAACACGGGCTTTCTTTTGTTCAGGATACATATTCGACAAGAACTTGCCTACATTTTCCGCAACGGTTACATAGGGCATTAAATCGAAATCCTGAGCTAAATACTTGATATATTCTTCTCCTGGTATAAGATTGTATTTAGGACCCAAAATAGGTTTTTTGTTATAAATGATTTCGCCGTTATCCAAATCATATAATCCGTATATGAGTTTTAACAACGTACTTTTGCCACAACCGCTTTCGCCAATAATAGCAGTGTTTTGACCTTTGGCAATAGTAAAACTAACATTTTCAATAACGGGGGAATCAATATAAGTAAAGGAAATATCTTTTATCTCGAGCATCGTTTGTATTTAAGAGTACAAATTTACAATGTTTAATTAAATTTGGCCACAAAAAAAGGCTGCTTCTTGACGAAACAGCCTTTGTTTTTATGGTATTTTTTTGCTTAGTTTTTCACTTCAGCTTCGGCATCTTTAATCATTTTTTCATTTGCAGTAATAGCAAATTCAACACGACGGTTTTGACTTCTGCCATCAACTGTTTCATTTGAAGCAATTGGATCAGCAATTCCTAAACCAGTAACTTGAAATCTACTAGAAGAAACTCCTTTACTACTCAAATAATTTCTAACCGATGCGGCTCTTTGGCCTGATAATTTTAAGTTGTAACTAGCGGTACCCGTGTTGTCTGTATATCCATAAATAGTAATATTAGTATCCGGATATTCTGCAAAAACAGGAACTAGTTTATCTAAGTTTGCTTTTGCACTGGCAGTCAAAGATGATTTATTGGTATCAAAACGAACCGCATTTTCATTCAAAACTAATTTGATTCCTTCTCCAATACGCACTACTTCTGCTCCTGGAAGAACAGCATCAATCTCTCTGGCCTGTTTGTCCATTTTATTACCAATAACGCCTCCGGCAACACCACCAATAACACCACCTAATACAGCTCCCATGGCGCCTTTACCCCCTTTTCCTACATTATTCCCAAGAATACCTCCCAAAACCGCACCACCTGCAGCTCCAATGGCTACACCTCGTTGTGTTTTGTTAGTGTTTTTTAAGGACTCACAACTTGTGAATAGTGAACCTATAACCATTATTGTTGCTATTGCAACTACTGAAATCTTTTTCATATCTCTATTTTTTATTTTTTACTAATTAATTAACTTTTTGAAACTGGTACAACACCTCTGTCATTTTTCCTCCTACATCAATTTTATCAATCAATTGAAAGGAAGTTTCAGTTTGATTGGCTAGATTTAAAACATACCCTTCTCTAACTTTTCTAGCTTTTTCTCCCGCATTAAGCACTTTAAGCACAAATTGACCTTCATTATTCACAAACCAAGTAATTGGCGAACTGAATGTGATGCAATTGGCTTTTGTCAAAGCCATATTTCCTTTGTTATTATTTGAAACAAATTTCCAATTACTACCTACAAAACATTCCGAGTCTGCAATCTGAAAAGTGTTCACTTTAATGTATTGTGAACCAGGATAAGTCACTGAACTGATTACCCAATTCCCTTTTATTGCTACTTGAGATTTTCTATCTGTATTTGTACTTGTTGCTGATGTTGACTTACATGCAAACATCAAAACCGCTAATGTGCACAATAAAATAACTTTTTTCATTTTCTTAAATTTTAATGAATTAATACTTACACAAATATACAAAGCAATGAAACAAGATTGTTTCAGAATTAAATTATTTTATATCATAATTAACGCTTGCGACAATTTGTCACTTCTATTAGAATTGGTATTCTATTTGAAAGAATTCTATCCATAAAAATAAACTTAAAAATTCAAAATATGACAACAGGTAAAATTAATGTTTCAGTAGAGAACATCTTTCCCTTAATCAAGAAATTCTTATACAGTGATCACGAAATTTTCTTGCGTGAATTAATTTCTAACGGAACGGATGCAACGCTTAAATTAAAACATTTAACCAGTATTGGTGAAGCTAAAGTAGAATATGGCAACCCAATTATCGAAGTAAAAATCGACAAGGAAGGCAAAAAACTACACATCATCGATCAAGGTCTAGGAATGACGGCGGATGAAGTAGAGAAATACATCAATCAAGTCGCATTTTCTGGTGCTGAGGAATTTTTGGACAAATACAAAGATTCCGCTAAAGATTCTGGAATTATTGGCCATTTTGGTCTTGGTTTCTATTCTGCTTTTATGGTAGCCGAAAAAGTGGAAATCATCACTAAATCATTCAAAGATGAACCTGGTGCACACTGGACTTGTGATGGTAGCCCGGAATTCACTTTAGAACCAGCTGACAAAACCACTCGCGGAACAGAAATAATTTTGCATATCGCCGAAGATTCTTTAGAATTTTTAGAAGATTCAAAAATCAATCAGCTCCTAAATAAGTACAATAAGTTCATGCCTATTCCAATTAAATTTGGAACCAAAAAAGAAAAAATTGAACAAAAAAAGGGTGAAGAAGTTGCTGCAGAAGATATCGATAAAACTTTTACTGAAGTAGAAGTTGACAACATCATCAACAACCCAAATCCGGCTTGGACGAAACAGCCAACTGAATTATCTGATGCTGATTACAAGGATTTCTACAGAGAAGTCTATCCTATGCAATTTGAAGAGCCGTTATTCCACATCCATTTGAATGTAGATTATCCGTTTAATTTAACTGGTATTTTGTATTTTCCAAAATTAGGTTCGGATTTACAAATTCAGAAAGATAAAATTCAGTTGTACCAAAATCAAGTGTACGTAACAGATAATGTAGAAGGAATTGTTCCTGAATTCCTTACCATGTTGAAAGGAGTTATCGATTCACCGGACATTCCATTGAACGTTTCTCGTTCTGGATTGCAAGCGGATGCCGCGGTAAAGAAAATCTCCAATTACATCACGCGTAAAGTAGCGGATAAATTGAAATCGTTATTCAACGAAAATCGTGCAGATTTTGAACAAAAATGGAATGACATCAAAATCGTTTTGGAGTACGGAATGCTTTCTGAAGATAAATTCTACGAAAAAGCAGGAGCGTTTGTATTATATCCAACAGTGGATGGCAAATATTACACGCTGGAAGAATTAAAAGAAAATCTTGCTGCAAATCAAACGGATAAAGACGGGAAATTAGTGGTTTTATATGCTGGAAACAGAGAAGCGCAACACTCTTATATCGAAATTGCAAAAGAGAAAGGGTATGAAGTATTAGTGCTTGATTCTCCAATTATCTCGCATTTAATTCAAAAAATTGAAGGCGATAACAGCAACATGACGTTTGTACGTGTGGATTCAGATCATATTGATAATTTGATTAAAAAAGAGGAAACGACTATTTCTAAATTATCGGAGGAAGAGCAAACCAACTTGAAAACTGTTTTAGAAGCTATTGTTCCTAAACAAACGTACTCCGTACAACTGGAAGCTTTAGATAGCAATGCTTCCCCATTTATCATCACGCAACCGGAATTCATGCGTAGAATGAAGGAAATGAGTCAGTCTGGTGGCGGTGGAATGTTTGGAATGGGAAATATGCCGGAAATGTACAATTTGGTAGTAAATACAAATTCTGAATTGGCAACAAGTATTCTAAACAATAAAGACAAAGACGCTCAGGAAAGTTTGGTCAAACAAGCGCTTGACCTAGCTAAATTATCACAAAACCTATTAAAAGGAGAAGCGTTGACCGCTTTTGTGAAAAGAAGTTTTGAGCTGATTAAATAAGCAGAGAACCCATTTTATGAAGTAAGTATGAATCTCTATTCTAAACTTGCTTCGGAATATCCAAAATACTAAAGCTGTCCAACCTTGGGCAGCTTTTTTTTTGGAGCAGAACGATTGTTTTCCAAAATTACTTTCGTCCCGATAGAAGCGATAATCCTTTGCTTTTGGCTCCCGCCAAAGCAAAGGATTATCGCTTCTATCGGGGCTATTTACAACATTTTAAGGTTATAACTTCGTTCAGCAAAAGGACTAACCAATTGATAATTTGTAAAGGATTATTTATATATTTGTAAATAATCCGCTATTTAACAGCGACAATCTACCCAATTTTGGGTGCATAATGGCTATAGAGCAGCGAGTATGTACAAGTTAGGCAACATATTACAAAAAAAGTAAAAAATGACCAAAGAAAGTAAATCAACTTTTATAAAAGAAAAAGGAAAAGAACATTTGGATAAAGATTTTCTCGAAGAACTAAAACATAAAATTTGGTCAACTAAAGGAACTAGATTTTATGCAGACACGAGAAATAAAACAACAGCTAAATACTCCAATTTAGGTCTAACATTGTTATCAGCTTATTTAATCATATTCGGTTTCTTATCAGTTTATAATTTATATAATGCAAAAGAATATAACCCAAATTTGATTGCATTTGCTATTACGGCAATTTCAATATTTCTACTTATTTTCTCAGTTTTTGAAAACACACAAAATTATTTAGTAAAAGCTAAAAACTTTCACGACTGTGCGCTTGATTTAGCTGATGTTTACAATGAATTACAGAATTACAAATCTTATGAAATTGATGCAACAGAAAAAGAAAAAATGCAATTTTGTTTTAAACTTCAAGAAAAATATCAAATAATTTTACGTAAATACGAAAATCACGAACCAATTGATAATAAAAAATTTCGTTTAAGTTATCCAGATTATTATAAAGTGAAATGGTATGAAAATATTATAGTTCCGTTTGAATATTTTTTAAGGACAAAACTAATTTATATATCATTAATGGTAGCACCTGCAATTCTAATAATCAAATTAATTAGTAAATAGAAAATACGTTGCCTAACATCTAGGGTTTCGTTGCGTGCGCAGCACCAACAATGAAACTTGATCGCACCGATATACCAAAATAGTTAGCGCAGTTTTGCAAACTGTGCCCACAATAGTGAGCAAACAATACAAATAATACAAAAAAATGTCCACAAAGTATAAAGCCACAACAACCGAAGACCCCAGCTAGCGCAAGTGTCCCGCTCGTGAACATACTCAAGAGTAAATAACTATAAATTAAACCTGCAAGTTTACCCTTGCAGGTTTTTTTGCTTCAAAAACTTAACATTTATACTAATTCTTGTTATTAACTATAGTTTCTGAAACAATTAATATGTATGGCACATTGGACGAAGCAACATATCAAATGTGAGACAATACAATTGAAAAATAAATAGGCATCCCAAAAGTAATGTTAAAAGGAAACGTTACTGCCAAAGCCATGGGTAAAAAGATCCCTGGATTCGCCTTTGGAACGGCTATTTTCATCGCGGCCGGAACGGCAATATAAGAAGCACTGGCCGCCAGAACCGCAAAAATAAAACGATTCCCAACATCTTCGGTAACGAATTGACTTAAGAAAGCCACAATACATCCGTTGATCAATGGAAAAACAATAGCAAAAAAGACGCTAAACCAGCCACTTTTGAAAAAATCATTTAATTTTCGTCCACTAACAATTCCCATATCCAATAAAAATAAAGCCAAAAACCCTTTGAAAATATCAGTAGTAAACGGCTTAATTCCTAAAGCCTGTTGTTCACTGGCTAAAAACCCAATAACCAAACTTCCAAGAATTAAGAGTACGCTTCCGTTAGTAAAAGAGTGCTTAACAATTGTACTCATTTTAGTTTTCTGAACGTGTTCTTTATTAAACAGCCGAATTAAGATTACACCAATAATAATAGCCGGAGCCTCCATAAGCGCCATTACAGCAACCATATGGCCGCTAAAAGTATAGTTTTGAATTTCTAAAAAAGAGATGGCCGTTACAAAGGTAACTGCACTCACGGACCCATAAGCCGCAGCAATAGCGCCCGAATTCTCGATGCTAAACTTTTTCTTTAAAATAAAAAAGGTATAGAATGGAATTATTACTGCAATCAATACCCCAAAAACGATTGACCAAATTATGTCTACGCTAAAGTGACTGTGCGCTAATTCCTGACCGCCTTTAAAACCAATTGAAAAAAGAAGGTATAGTGATATAAATTTAGAGGTGTTATCCGGAATTTCTAAATCACTTTTTACATAGACGGCTATAATTCCCAACACAAAAAACAATAGGGCCGGGTTAGTTAAATTATCTACTAATAAACTAAGATTCATATTTCAATTGTTTTAAAATTATTGTATACATTTTGGTTATCTTATCTTTTCAAATTTTAATCTTTTCCCCTTTATATCCGTTTGGACAAGTCCTTTTTCATACACTACATTTCCATTTACAAAAGTTGAATTGATGCTGCTTTTAAAAACCTGTCCTACAAAAGGAGACCACTTGCATTTGTATAAAAGAGAACTTGTGGTTACTTCCTGTTCTTTATTTAAATCAACTAGAACTAAATCGGCAAAATAGCCCTCTCGTATGAAGCCTCTTTCTTTGATTCTGTAAATTTCGGCTACGTTATGGCTCATTTTTTCGACTACCTTCTCCAAAGGAATTTCACCGCGATGAAATAATTCTAATATTGCTAGAAGAGCGTGTTGTACTAAAGGGCCGCCTGAATGCGCCTGGAAATAATTTCCTGCTTTTTCAGCAATAGTATGGGGAGCATGATCCGTAGCAATAATAT
Source organism: Flavobacterium sp. GNP008 (assembly GCF_056428965.1). Taxonomy (NCBI): domain Bacteria; kingdom Pseudomonadati; phylum Bacteroidota; class Flavobacteriia; order Flavobacteriales; family Flavobacteriaceae; genus Flavobacterium; species Flavobacterium sp. GNP008. The sequence continues at coordinate 215,923 of NZ_JBWJVL010000001.1, forward strand.
CTATTCTATCGTTTAGCAATGCCTGCATTAAACCTTTTCGATCCTGATTTGTTTTAATAGAGGGATTCCATTTAATCTTGGAACCCAATTTAGAGTAATCGGCATCCGAAAACCAAAGATGGTGTATACAAGCTTCGGCGGTGATTCGTTTATCTCGAATGGGTACCGTATTATCAAATAATTCAGCTTCCGCCAAAGTTGAAATATGAAACAGATGCAAGCGCGTATCGTGTTTTTTAGCAATCGACCGCACTCTTTTGGTCGCTTTTACACAAGCAAGTTCATCGCGGATCAGGGAATGGTACAAAAAAGGAATGTCGGTCCCATATTGAAGCTTGAACTTCCAGATATTTGCTTTTATAATTGCGTCATCTTCACTGTGCAAGGCGATAAGCGTATCTGTTCTTGAAAAAAGCTGCTCTAAAAAATCTGGATAATTCGCTAGAATTCCTTCGTCATTGTTAAAATAGAGTCCATCATCAGTGATCCCACATACATTTTCGGTATCCGTTTGTAAAGCTTCTTCTAAGTTATGCTTCGAAATCCCCATAAAAAACGAGTAATTAGCAATAGATTTCTCAGCCGCCATCGTGTATTTTTCTTCCAATAACTCTTGAGTCAGCGTGTTAGGAATCGTGTTAGGCATATCCATAAAGGAGGTGATTCCTCCCGCTACAGCGGCGACTGACTCTGAAAAAATTGTGCCTTTATGGGTTAGTCCGGGTTCTCTAAAATGAACCTGATCATCAATTACACCCGGAAGCAGATAGAGCCCTGTCGCATCAATTTCAATGTATTTTTTTGCAGCGTTTAACACAATTACAGGTGCTATCTTTTCAATTCTTTCCCCTGAAAGCAACACATCTAAAACACGTATTTGACCTTCGTTAACTACCGTTGCGTTTCTGATAATAGTATTCATATATTATTTTTTAGTAGCTCTTTCTAATCGATCGTTTATCGTTCTGCCTAAACCAATATCTGGAAATCGTTCTGCAATAATGAAGTCAAGATTTAGGCTGTCCAATCGGTGCATAGCGGCATACAATCCCGAAGCAGCTTCGGTTAAACTGCCCTTGGGTGATAGAATTTCTTCTGCTGTAATTCTTGGATCGTAAATCCCATTTTGGTATACTAACACCCCAATTTTTTGATTTGAAAAGGTTTCAAGCAACTCAAGGACATTTGCTGTTAAAAGGGTCGAAGTCAATGGCGCATAATGCCTGGAAAGCATCCCAGGTGCTATAGGTGTAGTATCGTCATGGGTCATAATTTTAACAGTACCCACAATTGCTATCATATCTTCAATTGCAAGAGATCCCAATCGGTATACAACAGGCTCCCCGTTTTCAAATCCTATGATGGTGGATTCAATTCCCCTTTCGCATGCACCGCCATCTAAAACCATTGGTACAGTATCGTGGAAATAAGCGTTGACATGTTCCGCCTTTGTTGGACTAATAGAACCGAAAGGATTGGCACTTGGTGCGGCAAGCGGATAGCTTAATTGTTGTAAAAGAGCCAAAGTCAGCGGGTGATTCGGAACCCTCACGGCCACGGTATCTTTGCCACCTGTAACTAGATCCGGAATAGAACTTTGTTTTTTTAATACTAACGTTAAAGGCCCCGGCCAAAACGCAGCTGCCAGTTCCAATGCTTTTTCTGGGATGTCTCTTGCTACTAATGGCAAGTCCTGTAACGACTTAATATGGACGATTAAGGGATTGAAAGAAGGCCTTTGCTTAATCGTAAAAATACTTTGGATGGCTTTTTGGCTGTAAATATTTCCTGCCAAACCATAAACCGTTTCGGTAGGAATACCGATGATTTGGTCGTTATTTAAAAGCGCTACGGCATTGTAAATCGAATTACGTATTACAGGCATAATTTAAGGATTACAGGCATCACAATAACCGGGTTCTTCCGTTGTTTTTTGATGAGGATGCATTTTTTGCAAACTAAAAGTACACTTCCGGCAAGTGTAAATAAAACTCAGCGTAGAACGAGTGGGTGTTGAACACAAAGAGCAAGGCAAGCCAGACTCAACTGCTGTAATGCTAAAACCAGGCGTTTTACAACTGGGACATCCTGTTTTTATGGTTTCTAGTAATTTTTGTGCCGCTATCTTTATCACACCCATCCGGGTGGGGTTATGGAGGGCTCGCATATCGGTTTCGGCATAAACGCTCCCAAAAACACTACTTAAATGTTCAAAAGATTCTTCTAACTGACTGCGTGTAGTAATGCCTTTAATTATAGGAGTAAGATCCCCCTGCTTGGCTCTCAAAATTATTCCATGAGTCGGAAACTTAACCCTATCCGCAAAATCAAGAAGCATTTCTTTAGTATTGATTGTTGCTCCATAAAAATTAGTATTCAGACTGAGTTCTCTAACAACGATTTCTAAATTGTTTTTTTTATCTACAAAAAGTAAAAGTTCATCATCAGCCTGAGCAAAAAAAAGAGAGGGATGCGAACCAAAAGAACCTTCACTAGCAATCCCCAAATCACAGTTAAATTGCTCCATTGCCAATAAACATTTAGCTCTTACGGTTTCTAATGCACTATTTTTTCGTTCCACTTCTCCCGAAAAAGTTCCGAAAATATCCGAATCATAATTGTGAGGTACAAAACAGTGAACGCCCAAACCTTTTTCAAATATGGGAGCAATTACCTGCTCTTTGTGATGTTTCGTTGCAATTAGCAATTTCCTATCTTTAAACATTCACTTCTGTTTTTATTTTGGAAGTTAAAACGATTTGAATCACACTGTCAATTCTTAATACCAGATCCTTTGCCGAAGCTTCTTCAATCAGTTCTTTGATGTATTCAGAAGCATCTGTAAGGGCTTCAAGTCTGATTTTTGAATGTAGATTCTCTTGATTGTATCGTATCTGGCTGCTAAATACCTCCAAATTATGAAAATTAATTTTACTGTTTATCAAAGAAAAGAGGACTTTCCCTGCCTCGGAAGGTTCAAATTGACCTTCAATTAATTTAAATTGATATTCTTTTTTCATAGCTTTTTTTATAACAGATTAGATTTTTCATTCTTCATCAACATGTAGGTACTAAAAAAGATTCCTGTTCCTAATAAAATTATACAAAACATGTTTGTATGATCCAGTATTGATAATAGTAGTCCACAAATTAGCCAAACCACAGCAAACAGCAAACTGATTTTTTTGTTCTTATTCTCTTTTTTCATACCTACTCATTTATTTCACACAAAGGTAAAACCGGATATTCATATATTTTTATTTATATTTGTAATGATATACATAAAAAATATTTATGAACTATACCTTGCATCAGCTACACGTGTTTTTAAAAATCACCCAAAATAACAGCGTTACAAAGGCGGCGATGGAACTGCATCTTTCACAACCCGCAGTATCGATTCAATTAAAAAATTTTCAAGACCAATTTGATGTTCCCCTAACAGAAGTTATTGGCAGAAAACTATATGTAACTGATTTTGGTAAAGAAATTTCGATAGCTGCCGAGAAGATATTAAATGAAGTGCATGCCATTAATTATAAAACAATGGCGTTTAAAGGACAACTAGCGGGGCGATTAAAAATTTCCGTAGTCTCCACAGGGAAATATGTCATTCCCTATTTTTTATCTGAATTTTTGAAACAACATCAGGGCGTTGAATTAATATTGGATGTGACCAATAAGACTAAAGTGTTGAAAAATCTAGAAAAAAACGAAGTCGATTTTTCCTTGGTTTCCGTTCTGCCAGAAACCCTGCAAATTGAAAAAGTAGAGCTTATGCCTAATTCCCTTTTTCTTGTTGCTAACATGGATCAAAAAATAGGGAATGGCATTCAAGATAAAAAAATCATAGAAACCTTACCGATGATTTATCGCGAGCAAGGATCAGGAACCAGATATGTCATGGAAAAATTTATAGAAAACAATCAATTGACGGTCCTAAAAAAAATGGTTCTTACTAGCAATGAAGCGGTAAAACAAGCGGTAATCGCTGGACTTGGATGTTCTATCATGCCATTAATCGGTATAAAAAACGAACTCCATAACGGTGACTTACAAATTATTGCGGTACACGGCCTGCCAATTCAATCCAACTGGAATTTAATTTGGTTAAAAGGCAAGAAATTTTCACCAGTAGCCACTGCCTACTTAAAATTCGTTCAAGAAGAAAAAAACAGAATTATTGAACAAAAATTTAACTGGATTAAATAATAATAATAATAATAATAAAGGTAACAATTAAGTACCAAACGGTCGCTTTGAACAAAAACAATCGAATACAATTTGGCACTTCAAATAGAAAGCATCCCCTGCTAAAAAACAATATCGCTATTGATTTAAAAGGCCTCCCTCTTCTTTTTTCTCTTTGTTTAACAAATTAGGATCTTCTTTGGCCAATTTGTTTTTGGTTGGAATTTTATAATTTACGCTAAACCCAAAACGACGCGTATCATTTTTATTCGCCAATAACAAAGGCGTATCGTAGGAGCTGAACAAAAATCGATTGGAATTGAGGACATCATCCGCACTTATCGAAACCGACAATTGATCCTTGAAGAATTTTTTAGAAAATGTTAAGTCTAAGGTATTATTAAAGGGTTTCTCAGCAATAAAATAAAAATAATTTCCCTTAGGCACGATGTAATTAAAATTAGCAACAAACTTGATGCCTTTTGGCAACAGAATTTGAGACATCAAATTGAACATCCAAAAACCATGAGTCGTAATTCCCGGGATCTGATGAAACTGATACGCCGTATACACATATAAAAAGTTCATGGTATCCGGATTAACATCCATCTTCAACGTTTCTTTCAGCCCCTTTGTAAACAACATATACGGAATAGGCAAACCGACATTAAAATTGTGAATTTTAATGTTTGGAACGTTTACACTAGTATTCACAACGACATTGTCTGTAAGCAACACTCTGTTGATTACTTGATTCTGAGCAGAACTCACATTATACCCGATAAAAGCGTAATCAAAAGCACTCAATTTGGCTTCATAATTGTCAAAAATCGTAGGTTGCAAATTAGGATTTCCAGAATAATCTACATTTGGATTTTGGTAATTCGTGTTGTTTGGATTTAAAGCGGAAGTGCTTGGCAAACTAATTTTCTTATTGTAATTGACATTAAAATAAACCGAATTACTAAAATTATATTGGGCGCTTGCATTTGGAAAAAAACGGAATTGTTGGAATGGAATCAACTCGGCTGTATTGGTTTTTCCAGTAATATTATAATCCTCAGCTCTTCCACCCAAAATAAAATTAAACTTATCAAATTTAGATTGTAGTTCACCATAAGCAGCTGCCGTTTTACGCTGATAATCCAAATTGACAATTTCCATGTTTTGGGTTTCAAAAAGAAGTGCTTCATACAAACCTCCAAAACTTATTTTCCCTTCATCAGAAAATGCAATGGGTTGTGAATAATCAAATTTGGCGTTATACAATCGTTGTGTTGAGGCATTATCTAATAGTACCACATTCTCTTTTCTAGAATTCAGTGCAAAATCATTCTGATTGCTGTTATAATTGAATCTGAAATCTAATTTTTTGGCTTTATCCTCAAACTTCTTTTGGAAAGTAATAACAAAATCCTGACGCAAAGCATCCGTGTAGGAATCATCATTTGTGCTGAATCCAGGTCCATTTCCTATTGTATTACTATTGTTGTTACTGTAGTTTACATCATAATTAAATAATAAGCGATCGTTCCCTATATCGAAAGTCAGCGCTGATTTAGCAAAATTAGTGCGCCCGATACGAGCTGCAGATGTAGCCGAAAGCAATGAGGTTGCATTGTTTTCTTTTTTTGTCAATGATGTCCACACCGCCGTTTCTCTATAATTTTGTCCTACATTCAATTGCCATCCAAAATATTTATTCTTAGCACTCAACAACAAACTATTATTGACTCTCCACCGCAAATAGTCGTAACTCGTAAAATTAGTACTATTGGTATAGGTCGCACTTAAATAATTCTTGGCATTTTTATTGGTAATGATATTCATAATCGCACCACCCGAAGTAGCTGGAAACTCCGCCCCTGGCTGTGTTATGATTTCAATTTTTTCAATAGCGTTGGCAGGCATTCCCTCCAGAAAAGAATTCAACTCATTTGAGGTAATATTCAATGGTCTTCCGTCCATAAAAACATCTAATTGTTTGCCTTGATACAGCATTCCCGCAACATCCGAAGCGATAAGACCGGGTAGTTTTTTAATCCCTTCCAATACAGAACCAGAATTTAGACTGGGCTGACTGGAAAAATCAAATATGGTTCTATCGGCCTTTTGCTCTATTGCTTTTTTAGTTTTCACTATTGCAACTTCATTCAATTCCACTGCTTTTCCAGGCGCGTCTTGAGCTGTGAGGGTAAATACAGCCCCTAGAAAAAATATACTAAGTAAATAATTCTTTTTCATTGTTTGAATATGTAATACCCATTTAGTAGTCCTATAAAACAAAACGTTACTCAAAATCAAAAAAAAAATTATAGGTTGCTCTAATTAGCAACCTTTGAAGCCCTATTTCTATAAAGAATAACGACCTTTGAGAATCATTACAATTCCAAAACACAAGCAAATATGACTTTACACATAGAAACTCCGGCCCTACTTTTTGGTGCGACCTCTTTGATTTTATTAGCATACACCAATCGATTTTTGACTATTGCTACAATTGTAAGGGGATTAAAAAAAACCTATACCGAAAAACACAATGATATCATTTTATTAGAAATCAAAAATCTCAATTTGCGCTTGACATTGATTCGAAATATGCAAATGGCAGGTGTTTTGAGTCTGTTTTTATCCGTTTTTGCAATGCTCCTTTTATTCTTGGAACAGCAAACGGTTGGAATCTATCTCTTTGGGTTGAGTTTATTAGGATTATTGATTTCCTTGGCGTTATCTTTTTGGGAAATTAGTATATCCGTAAATGCACTGCGCCTACATTTAAGTGATTTAATAAATACAAAAGTGAAATAAAAATCGCTTTCATCTTAGTAATCTAATAATGAAATTTATAATCCCTTCATTTCTAAGCGAAATAAAAACACAATTTAGGTCTAAAATATTAACACCTAGTTTATAACTCATTACTAGGAACTAAACCCTATCTTTGCCCGCTTTTTAAAATCGAAAAAAATGACAAAGAACAATGTATTAAAAGGAGTTTTCTTAGTAGGACTGGGCGCAACAAGTTATGGTATGCTGGCTACTTTTGTAAAAATAGCGTACGGCGAAGGCTTCACCACTCCCGAAGTTACGATTGCACAATTTGTATATGGAATCACAGGAATGCTTTTTATTAATCTGTTTCAAAAAATTAAAAAAGGAGATGACGTTATAAAAGCATCTAAGAAAAATATTTCTCAATTAATGCTTGCTGGAACTTCTCTGGGGATGACCAGTATTTTTTATTATTTAGCCGTAAAATATATTCCGGTTTCCATTGCTATTGTTCTATTGATGCAAACCGTTTGGATGGGTGTTTTATTCGAAATGATTTTAGAAAAAAAGAGACCTTCCACACAAAAAATAATCGCTGTCGTTATTGTATTAATCGGAACTGCACTTGCCACAAATCTTATCCAAAGCAAAATTGAAATAGACTGGCGTGGGATTGTTTTAGGGCTTTTGGCAGCAACTTCCTTTACTACTACAATGTTTACCGCAAATCGTGTGGCTACACATATTTCCTCTGCACAACGCAGTTTATACATGCTATTGGGTGGTGCTGTAATCGTGACCGGATTTGCAATAGCAACACAAACAGCTCCTTTCAATTTTGAAATTTTCATGAAATGGGGAATAATATTAGCTCTTTTTGGGACTATAATTCCACCTTTATTGTTCAATGCTGGTTTCCCACTTACAGGAATTGGTTTAGGTAGTATCGTATCCGCTTTAGAGCTTCCGGTATCAGTCCTAATGGCGTATTTTCTTTTGAATGAAAAAGTGAGTTTAATTCAATGGATTGGAATAATTTTAATCATCTTGGCAATTGTAATCATGAATGTTAGCCTAAAAAAAAGAGCCTAATTGCTATTTCAATACAATTGCTCAAATTTCATTAAAATTTTTATAAATTCGTCATAAATAACTTTATTATGAATTTACCTTGGCATTTGTATGTGATGGCTTTCATTTACTTTTTAGCAGGAATAAACCATTTCAGAAATCCTAAATTGTATTTGAAAATTATTCCGCCGTATTTCCCGAATCCAAAATTATTAAATTACTTAAGTGGAATAGCCGAAATACTTTTGTCCGTAGCACTTTGTATTACGTTACTTTCCACCTATGCTGCTTGGGGAGTTATAACCCTATTAATTGCTATTTTTCCTACCCACTTGTACATGTATTTGGATAAAAAAGCAAGAATGGGTTTGCCAAAATGGGCTTTGTTTTTACGAATGCCGTTACAATTATTTCTAATTTTCTGGGCTTACCAATATACTTAATCTTTTGAAATCACTATTCGACTCCACATCTGAACCATTAGTTCTCCTCTTACCTGACGCTGAAATCATCTATTACCCACAATTTTTTGACAAACCGACAGCAAATATAATTTTTGCTGAACTTGAAAAAGAGGTTCCGTGGCAACAAGATGAAATTCGGGTATACGGAAAAACTTACCCACAACCTCGTTTAACAGCTTTATTTGGAAATGAAGGAAAACCTTATTCGTATTCTAATATCATCATGCAACCGCATCCTTGGAATGTACTTTTGCAGAAACTAAAATCACAAGTCGAAAAGGTTGCTGACACAAATTTTACTTCAGTACTACTGAATTATTATCGAGACGGCAAAGACAGTAATGGATGGCATGCTGACAATGAAAAAGAATTAGGAATAAATCCTGTAATTGCATCGTTGAGTTTTGGTGCAGAACGAACTTTTCAGCTGAAACACAATTCCGAAAAAGAACTAAAGAAAAATATCGTTCTTGAACACGGCAGTTTAATCATCATGAAAGGAACAACACAGCATTTCTGGAAACATCAGATTCCAAAAACTACAAAACCTATTGCCCCTCGAATAAATCTTACTTTCCGAGTAATCAAATAAGTATTTCAGAAAAAAATATTAAATTTGAAATAAATACCTGAATTATGAATGACATTATTACTTATTTTTCTACTATTTCATCAGGCCATAGAAGCTTAATTCTTGTGGGTGGCATCACTTTTTTTTGGCTGATCGAAAATGCTTTTCCTCTTTTTAACTTCTCGTATAAAAAATGGCATCATGCCGGGATTAATATCTTCATGACATTTACCACTATCCTAGTCAATTTTTGTTTGGCTTTTATTTTATTAAAAACAGCTGATTGGACAATTGCCCATAATTTTGGAATTTTACAATGGCTACCTCAAATGTCGGTATGGCTTTATGCATTTGTTGGATTGCTTTTACTGGATCTAATTGGTGCGTATCTGGTGCATCTGGTAGAACATAAAACCAAAATTTTATGGCGTTTTCATTTGATACATCATACCGATACTTGGATTGATACGACAACAGCAAACCGACATCATCCTGGCGAAAGTGTTATCCGGTTTACATTTACTGCCCTTGGAGTTTTAATCATAGGAAGTCCCATGTGGATGGTTTTTCTCTACCAAACGTTATCCGTAGTGGCAACGCAATTCAATCATGCTAACATATCGCTTCCAAAAAAATTAGATACTATTTTAAGTTATTTTATTGTATCCCCGGACATGCATAAAGTACACCATCATCATGTTCTGCCGTACACGGATAGTAATTATGGTAATATCTTTTCGATTTGGGACCGTTTATTTGGTACTTTTAGGACTCTTTCAAAAGAAGAAATCATTTATGGTATCGATACTCATCCGAGGCCCGAAGAACATAATGAATTGAAAAATTTATTAAAAATACCCTTTCAAAAACAACCATTGAAAGAAAATAAGTAAAAAGTATAAAAAAAATGACCATTTGAGAAAATCTAATTATTTTTTTTCTTAATATTGGTACAAATTAGAAATGTAATTTATTAATCATTAACAACTTATTTGAATTAATTTTCACGTGATGAAAAAGAGTAACCGAAAAGAATTGAACTGGGAGCAAACAGAAAAACTTGTTACAATGGCTTTAGAAGAAAAAAATCCTTTTGAAATCATAAAAAAAGAATTTGGTCTGGCTGAAAAAGAGATTCTTGAGATCATGAAAAAGAAGATGCCGGCAGAAAAATTTGAAATGTGGAAAAAGAAAGCTACCGCAAATAAACCAAAACCAAAACCTATTAAAGTCGATGATTTTGACGAAGATTTAGATGGTAAATATTATATAAAAAATAAATTAGATTAAAATAAAACTCCTGATATTCGGGAGTTTTTTGTTTTAAAACAGCGGTCTCAAAAAATGTAATTATGGTTTCAGTAACATCAAACGAAAATGAATTTATTTTTGACATCCTTGGAAGTCATAAATTTTGGGCTTTTGAAAATAAGATTCGAGTACCGAAAGATAAAATCATTCGGGCGTATCAAAGCAACGATGAATTTACTTTTTGGATTGGTTGGAAAATGCCAGGTACCCAATTACCATGGATTATTACTGCTGGAACTTACATTAGGAAAGGAAAACGCAACTTTTGGGATGTTTGCAATAAAAAAAATGCAATTATAGTCGAACTCAAAGAGTCCTATTATACTAAACTAATTATCGAAGTTGAAAATCCAGAAAAGACAATCAACAAATTAAATGCGAAATAAAATGAAAAAATCACTATTCTTACTCCTGACATTGTTTTCGATACTCGGTTATTCACAAACCCAAATAGCAATTAAATCTTTTAATAAAGAAGAAGTTACTATAAATTCATTGATAAAAGGGTCGTTGTATTCTCCTTTAAAACAAAACAAAAAGACAAATCTTGTTATTCTCGTTGCAGGTTCAGGACCTACAGACAGAGACGGCAATCAAAAAGGACTAATCAACAATTCATTGAAATACTTATCAGAAGAATTAACTAAAAATGATATTGCGGTTTTTAGCTATGATAAAAGAATCCTTAAACAAATGAAGAGTGGAACGGTAAATGAAATAACGCTTACTTTTGATAATTTCATCACCGACGCGACAACCGCTTTATTGTTTTTTAAAAATCAAAAGAAATACAACAAAATAATAATTGCAGGACATAGCGAAGGTTCTCTAATAGGAATGATTGCGGCAAATGGTAAAGCGGATGCTTTTATTTCATTGGCTGGAGCCGGAAGAACTATTGATGACGTTATTGTAGAACAAATAACAAAACAAGCCCCTTCTTTAAAAGAGGAAGTGGAAAATAATTTTGTCATTCTTAAAACCGGAAAAACTTTCGAACTAAAAAACCCAATGTTAGCCTCTGTTTTTAGAAAAAGCGTGCAGCCCTATATGATTTCTTGGATAAAATACAATCCACAATTAGAAATTACAAAACTAAAAATCCCCGTTTTAATTATAAACGGAACCAAAGACCTACAAGTCTCTGTAGAAGATGCTGCATTATTAAAAAAAGCAAAACCAGAGTCCGAACTTGTTTTAATTGAAAATATGAATCATGTTTTTAAAGAAATCAAAGGAGACAACACAGAAAACAGAAACTCTTACAGTAATTCTGATCTCCCAATATCGAAAGGGTTACCGAACTCCATAATAACCTTTGTAAAATCACTGTAAGATGTAACAATTATAGTGTTGAAGGGACTAATAACTAAAAATAAAATCACAAAAAATGAAAAGAATAATTTTTGCATTAGCATTTGCTTCAGCTATTTGGAGCTGTCAAACTGCTACTACGGCGACTAAAACCTCAAAATCTGTTTCTGATGTTGTACAAGTGGGAATCAATTTAATCGACATTAAAGATGACAAAGTAATGGTCAGCATTACAGCACCAAAAATTATCTTAGAAGAAGTAACTTATAGTGTTCCTAAAATTGTTCCAGGAACGTATTCTATTGATGATTATGGGAAATATATTGAAGATTTTAAGGCATTTGACAGTAAAGGAAATATTCTTGCTACTGCAAAAACGGATGAAAACACTTGGACAATCAAGAATGCAAAAACGTTAGTAAAGATCACCTATTTAGTAAACGACACCTTTGATACTGAAAAAGGTGGCGGCTTTGGTAACAATGACATTTTTTCCCCAGCGGGAACAAATATAGAGGTTGGTAAAAACTTTATGCTCAACATGCATGGTTTTGTAGGGTATTTTCAAGATAAAAAAGACCTTCCATACCAGGTAAGTATAGCACATCCTGAAATGCTTTGGGGGGCTACTTCTATGACGGATCAAGATCCTAGCACAACTAATGATGTGTTCCATACAGCACGTTATGCTGAGTTAGTAGAGAATCCAATTATGTATGCAAAACCAGACTACACAACTTTTACTGTTGATGGCATGGAAATCTTAATTGGGGTTTATTCTCCAACTGGAAAAGTAACTGCAGAAAGCATCACTCCAGAAATGAAAACAATGATGACTGCGCAAAAAACCTTTCTAGGGAAAATTAATGCTACAAAAAAATACACAGTATTATTGTATTTATCAAGCATGAAAGACACTGATGCTAAAGGATTTGGAGCGTTGGAACACCCTACAGCTACAACGGTAGTTTTACCTGAAATGATGCCAAAAGAAGAATTGGTAAAATCAATGAAAGATGTTGTATCTCATGAATTCTTCCATATTGTGACCCCATTATCCATTCATTCTAAAGAGATTCACTATTTTGATTACAACACTCCTAAAATGTCGGAACATTTATGGATGTATGAAGGCGTAACAGAATATTTTGCTAATCTCTTCCAAATAAACCAAGGCTTAATTACCGAAGAGGAATTTTACACTCGTATAGCAGAAAAAATTACACATGCCAATGCTATGAATGACACTATGCCTTTTACTACAATGAGTGCCAACGTATTAACAGAACCTTACAAAACACAATATTTAAACGTTTATGAAAAAGGTGCCCTAATAGGAATGTGTCTGGACATCATTATTAGAGAAAAAAGCAACGGTCAAAAAGGAATTTTGGATTTGATGCAAAAATTATCTAACGAGTATGGCGCATCTAAACCCTTTAATGACAATGAGCTATTCGCAAAAATAACATCACTAACTTATCCAGAAGTTGGAACTTTTTTAACTACTTATGTATCGGGTACTACACCTATTCCCTACGGAAATTATTTAGCTAAAGTTGGTGTTACTCAATCAATGCAAAAAGCACCTGCAAATGTTTTCTTAAAGGGGCAATCACCCTACATTACTGTCAACCAACAAACAAAAGAAATCATCGTAATTCCAAACATGGAATTGAATGTTTTTTATAGCAATTTAGGTTTAAAAGGAGGAGACATTTTACTATCCTTTAATGACAAACCATATTCATTAGACAATATTTATGAAATGATTACTGAAAGTCAAAAATGGAAAGAAAACGAAGCTATCACAATTAAAATAAAACGTGACGGTAAGGAACAAGTAATAAAAGGAAAAATAAAACTTCCTTATGAAGAAAAAGAAGGACTTAAGGCCACTGATACAACAAAAAAGGCTTTAAAAGAAGCTTGGCTCAAAGCATAAGTTAAAAATTAATTCATTAAATCCCAATTTAGAAATAGATTGGGGTTTTTTTTGTAAAATTTGACCTCGACACCAAAATATTACCAACATTTTTCTTTATTTTGCGCCAAAATAGAAATACAAATAAAATAACCATCATTCAAAAAAAATCATAACGGAATGGTGACACCATATTCCAAAAAAAATTAACCCCACATGAAAAAATCAATTATTACTTTCGTTACACTCCTACTAATAGTGTCTTGCAACAAGAATAAATCCGAAACTAATTTACATATTACTGGAAATATAAAAGGATTAAAAAAAGGGACCTTGTACATTCAAAGGATTGTTGATACTACACTAGTGGCTATCGACACTATTATCATTGATGGAAGTTCTTCTTTTCAGAGCGATCTTACTCTTCAATCGCCAGAGATGCTCTATTTGTTCTTGGATAGAGGCGTTAGCAATTCATTAGACAATAATCTATCCTTTTTTGCTGAACCCGGAGCTATAACTATTGAAACTAGTTTAGACCGGTATTTATCTGATGCAAAAATCACAGGTTCAGAAAATCAAAAAATATTTGAAGAATATAAAAAAATCAGCACCCGTTTCACTGATGAAAATCTGACCTTAATTGAAAAAAAATTCAATGCAATAAAAAGTCAAAACACAAAAGCAGTTGATAGCCTCAGTGCAAAACAAGATTCTAATATCAAACGAAAATATTTATTTGCTACTAATTTTGCGTTAAACAACAGAAACTTTGAAGTGGCACCGTACATTGCCTTATCAGACATCTATGATATTAATATCAAATATTTAGATACAATTCAAAAATCAATGTCACCCAAAGTAGCAAAGTCTCATTATGGCAAGAAATTAACAGAATATGTTACCAGCATTAAGAACCAAAAATAAACAGCTTTAAAAGCTGCATTTTAATCTTACAATACAAAAAAAATCATCTTGCTATATACCAAGATGATTTTTTTTGTCAAAAAGTATAGAATCCTGAAGCTAAACTAAACCTCAACATTTCATTTATAAAACCCGTTTAAGCATTGTTAAAAGCAATCCCTGTCACGATCATCCCTACAAACATCAAGAGATAGAGCGAAAAAACAACTAATGTCATAATTCCAATATATTTATAATGTGATTTTAGATATTCTAAAGACGTAGTCAATGTTTCGGAATCGTTATTCTTGAATGCCATTTTAGCATTTAATGCAAATTTATTTAAATAATACACTGGAAAAAAATAAAGCAACGCAATTAAAAAATACACAAAAGCCATTACTATACCAAAAGATGATCCCATTGCTCCCATGGCAGGATTTATCTTGCCCATAGCAGAGAATAAGGTCCCAGCAAATAAAGCGGCAAAAATTATAAAACCAATTCCGATGTAACCAAGGATAGATAAAAAATAAGCCCATTTGGCTGTCTCCTTCAAAAAATCTTTAGCAGACTCACTTAATCTCATCTCGAAATTTTCAATACCTGAATGTTCTTCCATAATTTAGTTATTTTAGATTAGTTTCCAAATTTAACAAAAAAATTATGACATGTAATTAAAACATGTTTCAATTGTGAAGGTATTAAAAACAAAAAACCACCTAACAAAAGTTAGATGGTTTTATTAAGAGCCGGCGGAGGGACTCGAACCCACGACCTGCTGATTACAAATCAGCTGCTCTAGCCAACTGAGCTACGCTGGCGACTCATTACGGGTGCAAATATAAGTCTGAATTTCTATTTTCCAAAACAAATTCAAACTTTTTTTGCGTTTTTTTTGACTACAATTCGTTGATTTTAGCAATCAATTGATTAGCAGTTTGTTCCAATTCAACATTAATTTGTTTGAAGTGTGCTTTTTTATCCTCTACCTTTTTAGCGTTCACTTTTGTGATCAAAGCGTCAAAAGCAGCGATAGCTTCGTCGATTAAAGCGTTAGTTTCTGTTGTAGGTTTTCCTGTAGTAGAAATTTCGAACAAGTAAACTGCTTCAATAATATCTCCTAAAACGTAGTTGATGTCTTTTTTTAAATTCTTAACGTTAGCCATTTTTATTATTTTAAAATTTGAATTTTAATTTGCGTCTGCAAAAGTACACATAATCTTTCTATTACCGACTATGAAATGTAAATTTCTAAAATTGAAGCTTTTCCATTGAGAATGAATACATTCATACCAACAAGAATCAAAACCACTTCGCCCTTTACATTGTAAAGCCTTACGTTCTTGCATACTATTTAAAAAATTTCCAAAACACTAATAAAACTATAGAATTTTATAGATTAAGAAACTAAAATTTCAATAGTAATCGAAATAAAAGAGTTGTAGCATGCATCGAATCCATTTTATAAGAATCTATTGCATTAAACTAAAACGAACAACTCATTTGCTAAACTAAGATTACAATGAATAATTAAGATATCATTTAAGATACTAATTTTTTGATAGCTTGTAAAGCTACAGGAATATGCTTTGTGGCCAGCATACTGTCAAAAATCATTTGCACAACTCCTTTCTTATCTGTAATATACGTTACCCTACCTGGTAATAGACCAAACATTCCCGATGGAACACCAAAAAGTCTTTTGATTTTTTTATCAGCATCTGACAAAAGAATAAAGGGCAGTTTGAATTGTGAACTGAATTGTTGATGTGAAGCAACACTATCACTACTTATACCAATAACTTCAGCGCCCAAATCCTTAAAATCTTCATATTGATCTCTAAAACTACAGGCTTGTGCAGTACAACCCGGAGTATTATCTTTTGGATAAAAATATATAACAAGGGGTTTGTGACCCACAATATTTTTACTGTCAAAATTATTCCCATTACTGTCTTTTGCAATAAAATCAGGAATTGTATCTCCTACTCTTAGTACCATTATTGTCCTTTATAGGTTACAAAATTTCGAGGTGTTTCGTAAAGAACTACTTCTAATTCAAATTCTGGCTTTATTCTTTTTCTAATTTTATTCCAAATAACAACCACAATATTTTCAGCTGTTGGATTCAAATCCTGAAATTCTGGAACGTCAAGATTTAAGTTTTTATGGTCAAACTGATTCTCAACATCTTCTTTAATAATGTCACTCAGGAATTTAACATCCATGACATAACCGGTTTCTGGATCAATTGCTCCAGTAACACTGACGATTAATTCATAATTATGGCCGTGGAAATTAGGATTATTACACTTCCCAAAAATCGCATCATTTTGTTCGAAAGTCCAATCCTTCCTGTATAATCTATGTGCCGCATTAAAATGGGCTTTTCGTGAAATAGTAACTTTCATAAAAAAAAATGATTTAGATCTTTAATTTAGCGCTTCTTGTATTTAATGGACTCGTATGTTCTTCAAGGAAATGATAAAATTCATCAAAAATTATCTTAAACCATACCGTATAAAATTCTGGATGAAGTTCCATATCCACTTTTACATCCTCAATTTTCATCCATTTCCAGGCTTCAACTTCTTCTGGGTTAATAACTGGAACCTCATTATAATAACCAATCATCACATGATCGAGCTCATGTTCTGTTAAACCATTGTCAAAAGGAGCTTTGTATATAAAATGAAAAAGTTCTTTTAATTCTGTTTCAAAGCCCATTTCTTCAAACAACCTTCGACTCCCTGCCTGAATGTTCGTTTCACCTTCCCGCTGGTGACTGCAACAAGTATTCGTCCACAACAAAGGAGAGTGGTATTTTTGACTTGCCCGCTGTTGTAACATGATTTCGTTTTCATTGTTTAAAACAAAAACCGAGAAAGCACGATGTAAGACCGCTCTTTCATGCGCTTCAAGCTTAGGCATTAACCCTATTTGCTCATCTTTCTCATTAACTAATATTACGTTTTCTTCTAACATATAAATATATTTCAGGTCAAAAATACAAAAAAGATACTTAAGGACGGGGGCTTTAACGTTCTGTTTCGATTTGTTGAACTGGAATTATTTTACCATTATCTCAATAAAATTAGCACTATACTTTCAATGTTTCTTTTGTATTTTTATAAAAATTATAAATAACGCAATGAACACTATAATCCTCCGAAAAGCAAATGTTACCGATTTAGAAAAACTTCTTGAATTTGAACAAGGGATTATTACTGCTGAACGGCCTTTTGATCCTACTCTAAAAGAAGGTAAAATTCATTATTACGACATTGAGAAAATGATTTCAGCACCGCATATAAAAGTAGTAGTAGCCGAGATAAATGGCAAGCTTATTGGTTCTGGGTATGCCCGTATTGAGGTAGCAAAACCCTATTTGAATCATGCCACTTATGCCTATCTAGGATTTATGTACACCGATCCTAATCACAGAGGAAAAGGAGTAAACAATTCAATTATCAAGTCGCTGAAAGAATGGTGCAACCTACAGAACGTGTTTGAACTAAGGCTGGATGTTTACAGTGAAAACCTTTCTGCAATTAAAGCCTATGAGAAAGCAGGATTCAAAAAACATCTTGTAAACATGCGAATGATTTTATAATTATAAGGTTTTGTTAATAGCAAATCCAAATGAATCTTTTAATCGTAAATTATAACAAGAAATTTAATTAAAAGAAAAACAAATTGCAAAGTAAGCGACATTTAAACTTTTAGAAGCGCTTTACCTTTGTGGTATAAATTTAAAAAAATGAAAACAAAAACTCAATTAGTAAGCGTATTATTCTTAATCCCTTTATTTATGTTCACCGCTTGTGCACAAACAACAAAAAAACAAGCCAATACAAAAAACCCTATCGCAATGGAAAATTCATTAAAAAAACCAGGAAATCCGTATTATTCAAATACCGATATGACAAAACTTAACGTAAGTGATGCCGAATGGAAAAAAGTTTTACCCGAAGATGTCTACGAAGTAACCCGCAATGCCGATACGGAAAGACCTTTTACAGGGAAGTATTGGAACACGGATGAAAAAGGAACATATTATTGTGCAGCCTGTGGCAATAAATTATTTCGTTCTGGCGCCAAATTTTCGAGCAATTGTGGATGGCCAAGCTTTTTTGAGCAAGACAATAAAAATAGCGTGGTTTATAAAACCGACAATTCACTGGGAATGGAAAGAATTGAAGCTCTTTGCGGAAGATGTGACGGGCATTTAGGACATCTTTTTGATGACGGACCAGAACCAACCAAAAAAAGATACTGTATGAACTCTATTGCACTTGACTTTATCCCTGACACCAAATAACATGAAAAACTTATTTTTAGTGTGCCTATTGACTACATGTAGTGTATTTGCACAAAACAAAACAGCTGATAAAGCTACAAAAGAATCTCCTCTTGAAACCATAACATTAGCCGGTGGCTGTTATTGGTGTGTAGAGGCGGTTTATGAAAATCTAAACGGTGTAAAATCAGCAATATCAGGATATGCAGGTGGTAAGAACGTGAATCCTACTTATGAAGATGTGTCTACGGGACGGTCCGGTTATGCCGAAGTCGTTCAAATTACCTATGATCAAAACGTAACAAATCTAGATGAAATTTTTAAAGTTTTTTTTACGGTACATGATCCAACGACTTTAAACCGTCAGGGAGCAGATGTAGGCACACAATATCGTTCTGCTATTTTTTATAAAAATGAAACACAAAAAAAATCAGCACAAACGATAATAAATGCAATGAAAAAAGCTAAAATTTATGACACTCCTATTGTAACAACTTTAGAACCGCTGACCAAGTTTTATAAAGCCGAATCCTATCATCAAAATTATTATCAAAATAATAAAACGCAACCCTATTGCCAAATGGTAATTCAACCAAAAATGGAAAAGTTTGAAAAACTATTTAAAAGCAAACTTAAGAACCCGAAACAGTAAAAGTACAACAACCGCAACGAAACTAAACGAGGCGGTTTTTTTGTATCTGTTTTAAAATAAGATGTTTTGTTAGTACTCCCTTAAATTTACAGTACGACATAATAATTTTGCTATATTTGTTTTACTGACTTTACCTACTAATAAAACATTCGAAATTTCTTTTCAAACAATAACTAGTACTAAACCAAACCACCTCAACTAATGAACAAAATTATTTTATTTACAGGCGTATTCGCTTTCTCTTTTTTTGCTTCTGCCCAAAATTCAGTTCTCAAATCTAAAATTACTCAAAAAGCTGCATCTTTAGAGTCCAAAGTTATTACATGGCGCAGAGACTTTCACCAAAACCCAGAATTAGGAAACAGGGAATTTAAAACTGCCGAAAAAATAGCAATGCATTTGCGTTCTTTAGGTATTGAAGTACAAACTGGGGTTGCAAAAACTGGTGTTGTAGGAATTCTAAAAGGAGGAAAACCAGGGCCTGTTGTCGCTCTTAGGGCTGACATGGATGCATTACCGGTAAAAGAGAGAGTAAACATCCCTTTTGCTTCTAAAGTTGATGGCGAATATAACGGTCAGTCAGTGGGAGTTATGCATGCGTGTGGACATGATTCACATATAGCCATGCTGATGGGAACCGCCGAAATTTTAGCATCTATTAAAAGTGAATTAAAAGGAACAGTCAAATTCATTTTTCAACCTGCTGAAGAAGGCGCTCCAGAGGGAGAAGAAGGTGGAGCGGCATTAATGGTAAAAGAAGGCGTTCTTCAAAATCCAAAAGTAGATGTAATTTTTGGCTTACACATCAGTGCTCAAATGGAAGTAGGCAAAATTAATTACCGACCAAAAGGCGCTATGGCTTCCTCAGACTGGTTCAAAATAAAAATAAAAGGCAAACAATCACATGGCGCCAGCCCATGGCAATCTATAGACCCCATTGTTACAGCTTCGCAAATAATAATAGGCTTACAAACCATTGTTAGCCGAAACGTAAATCTTACTGAATCCGCTGCTGTGGTTAGTGTAGGAAAAATTACAGCTGGCGTACGCAGCAATATTATACCCGAAGAACTTGAAATGGCCGGAACAATACGCACACTGGATAAAAAAGTACAGGAAATGATTCACAACAGATTAAAACAAATCACTACTAATATTGCGGAAAGTGCTGGAGCTACTGCCGAAGTAAGTATCACAAAGCAAACATTAATAACCTATAACGACCCAATCTTGACCGAAAAAATGGTTCCTACATTAGAATCAGTCGCAGGAAAAAATAATATCTTGTTAGCACCCGCAGCGACGGGAGCTGAAGATTTTTCGTATTACCAAGACAAGATTCCAGGGTTTTTCTTTTTCTTGGGCGGTATGCCAAAAGGTACGAATGCAGCTGAAACGGCCTCGCATCATACTCCCGATTTTTACATTGATGAAAGTGGTTTTGTATTAGGAATGAAAGCAATGTCAAATCTAACTTTAGATTACATGGAAATGAATGCTAAAAAATAATTTATTATAAATAAAAATTTAAAAAATTTCAGAAACAACAACCGAAAAGTGATTTTCGGTTTTTTTATGCACAAAACTAACGCAGCAAAATTTTACAATCCATCAACACATTGATTTTAAAGCATTTAATTGCCTATAATAAGCATTTTTTAGTATATTTACTACTACATCTTACTGTGCGATTTAACCCTGAATTTTCTGAATTTAGTAAAAGGAATTATTAGTAAAACCCCAATTAGAAGACTGTAAAATGAAAGCACTTCAAACATATTTTAAAAAACGAAAAAGTGCCTTAAACCTCTTATTTAAAAAAAAACCACTATCGTATACCGTAGAAACTTTCCACGAACTCCGCGTGGAGATCAAAAAGATAAAAGCATTATTTGAATTAATGGCTTTTTGTTCCAAAAAATTTAAACAAAAGGAAACCTTTAAACCTTTTAAAATGATTTTTAGAGTAGCCGGAGAAGTCAGAGAACTGCAACTGGAACAAATTATTCTTGAAAAAGAACCTACCTATTATTTACTGAGAAAATATTGCAAACGACTAAAAAGGCTAGAAACCAAATTAGTAAAAAAATTCTTTACGATTGTAAATAAACCCCTAATTAAAAAGCTAAAAGAAAAGTATCCCAAAATCATTCCTGTGCTTACAAAAATAAGCAGCAAAAAAGCGTATCGTTACATCAATAAAATAAGAAATAAGACGCGAAAATTAATCAGTAAGGATGCTTATAAAAAAAACCAGATTCATGAATTTCGAAAACGATTAAAAGTGTACCAATACAATGATAAAATCTTCAATTTAGATGAACAAAACAAATTGATTCCTGACAAGACTTTCTTGTTGAATATGCTTGGGGAATGGCACGATTATCACGTAATCCTCATCCATTTAAAAAGATTTATTATTACAGAAAAGACAAATCCAAACGAAAAAAAGCAACTTAAAAGCATTAAAGTAGCAATCACCTCCAAAAGCAAAATACTTCACGAGAGGATAAATGCTTTACTTCCGATATCAAAATTACACAACACTGAAATACAACTCAACTCAGATTAGAGTTATAGCTTTTATTTAAATTTTTTACAATCACCTCTAAATAGAGTCAACGAATCTTATAATGTCTCCGAAAAAACAATTAATAACCCTGTTTTCTATTACAAAATACTTAAAAAAATTAAACTAAAGTAAAGCACAGGCACTCCATTCTTGAAATGCTATTTTGAAATACTTAATAAAAAGTATAAACGAAATGAAATTATTATTCATACAAAAAAATTTAACATTTGTTGAACTTTAGTGATGTTTTAAGAATTAAAGAAATTAAATTAGTACATTTAACTACTCAATTGAAAGAAAAAGGACATTTACAAAATCTAAAACCTGCTTCTTAAAGTTGATAAAGTATCCCCGAATAAATTTAAACCTACAAAATCAAAAGGTTACACTTATGGAAGAAAACATCTACCCAGAATTATTCAATTTCTCTCCAGCACTTCTGTTAGTTATAAATCCTGACTTAACTATAATAGCGGTTACAGATGCTTTCTTGAAAGTCACCATGACGAAAAGAGAAAACATTTTAGATAAAAATATTTTCGAGGTGTTCCCAAATAATCCTGATGATGTAGTTGCCGATGGAGAAAAAAACATAAATGCTTCTTTTAATCGTGTATTAAAAAATAAGGAAACTGATTTTTTACCCGTCCAAAAATACGATATTAAAAAACCAGACGCTGACGGTGGGGAATACGAAGTTCGTTATTGGAAAATAAGTCACACTCCTGTATTAGATGCTGATAATAATGTTAAATATATTATACAACAAGGGGAGGATATCACAGAGAATCAATCTCTTATTTCAAATAATCAAGAATTAAAAAGAAATAATGAATTACTCAAAGAATCCTATGAATATTCTGAAGCAATAATTGATTCCATTCAGGAAACAATACTGATACTCAATAAAGATTTTTGTATAAAATCAGCGAGTAAATCCTTTTATAAAAAACATCGTATCACCAAAGAAGAAACGGAAGGAAACTACTTATTTCAATTGAAAAATGGGCTATGGGATATTCCTGAACTCCATCAGTTACTTAATAATGCCCTTTCATGCACGGATAGTATTCCGGATTTAGAAGTAAAACATTTTTTCCCTAATCTTGGAGAAAAGACAATGTTACTTAATGCCAATTGTTTTGTAAAAAAAACAATTGGCGAAGAATTAATTCTACTAACCATAAAAGACATAACTGAAGTTAGAAGACTCGCTGATGAACTCCAGAGAAAAGAAAGAATACTGCTTGAAAAAGAACTGGAAATAAATAAAAAAACACTGATCAGAATTGAAAATAGCGAAAAACGCTATAATATGATGCTGATGAAATCTCCTTTTGCAATAGCAATATTAAAAGGGAAAGATATGATTGTTACCCTTGCCAATATAAGCATAAAAGACATCTGGGGAAAAGGAGACGCTGTAGAAGGAAAAAAATTTATTGCCGTTTTACCTGAACTCATAGATTTACCTTTTCCAAAATTACTTGAAGAGGTCTTTAGATCAGGAATTCCTTTTTACGGAAACGAACTATTAGCACCTATTGTACGCAATGGAAAAACCGAAGAAACCTATTTCAACTTTGTATATCAACCCTATCTGGAAGCCAACGAAACAATTTCCGGAGTCACTATCATTGCTTACGATGTTACACCACAGGTAGTAGCAAAAAAAGAATTAATTGCGGCTAAAATTAATGCGGAATTAAAAACAAAAATAGCGGAAGAAGCAGTAAAGTCAAAGCAACAATTTCTTTCAAACATGAGTCATGAGATACGCACACCTATGAATGCCATAATTGGGTTTACTAATGTGGTCTTAAAGACTAATTTGAATGAATCCCAAAAAGAATATATTAATGCCATTAAAGAATCAGGAGATGCTTTGATTGTTTTGATTAATGATATCCTTGATATTGCTAAAGTTGATGCTGGAAAAATGACTTTTGAAAAGCTTCCATTAAGTTTGTCTGTGTCAGTTTCCACAATGCTCCATTTGTTTGAACCTAAAATGCAGGAGAAAAATTTACAACTAATCAATGATTATGACCTGAGGATTCCTGAAAATCTGTTAGGCGATTCGATGCGCTTACGGCAAATCATGCTTAATTTGATGAGCAATGCTGTAAAATTTACACCCAATGGAAAGATCACTATACGCGTTCACCTGCTGAATCAGGATTCTAAAAAAGCGACAATCGAATTCCTGATTATAGATACCGGAATAGGAATTCCCGAAAATAAATTAACCGAAGTCTTTAATAATTTTGAACAAGCAACGGCAGGAACAAGCAGCTCATTTGGAGGGACTGGATTAGGGCTTGCCATTGTAAAACAACTTGTAGAACTACAAGGAGGCAAAATTATAGTAAACAGTAAAGAAGGCAAAGGGTCTACCTTTGGTTTCATTCTTAGTTTCGAAAAAGAAAATACTACACCCGAAATACAATCTATGGACACATTCAAATCACTACAAGAAAAAACATCAAAAGAAAAAACTGCCCAAAACATCAAAGTATTGGTTGTAGAAGATATTGCACTAAATCAACTTTTAATAAAAATAATACTTCTCGATTTTGGCTATGATGTGACCATTACTGATAATGGTAAACTAGGCATAGAAGAACTGCAAAAAAACAAGTATGACATTATTTTAATGGATTTACAAATGCCAGAAATGAACGGTTTCGAAGCCACTACTTACATTAGAAATATTATGAAATCAAAAATTCCAATTATAGCACTTACTGCTGATGTGACATCAGTAGACGTTAAAAAATGTAAAGAAGTCGGAATGAATGATTATGTGTCCAAACCTATTGATGAAAAACTATTATTTACCAAAATGAATCAATGTTTAAGTGATCTCAATACTGAAAAATAATAGTCTGATAGCACTACCTTTTTTCGCATTTAGCAGTTTAGATGTTATGGAGTACACAGATATTCAATACCAAAATAAGGTACAATACGGTCGAAATACGTTTCATAAATTATACTTCCCCAATACATACAGCCGAAAAGGAAATTATAACATATGAGACAAACCTGCTTGTATTGAAGCTTATAAAGTGATGGAGTTGTTGTTCTAATAAATAATCCTACTGCTTTTAAAAATGGGAGATCGAATTTTTTTGTAAATGTTCCGTAGGTGAATGCCGAATTAGTTGCCTTACCTATTTTAAATAGAATTACTATACCCGATACACTATCGAGTATAGCATTCTCAAATTAACAATAAATTTGCCTGAAATTTTGAGCGCAGTTCATATTGAGGTATTCTAATTATTTAAAATAGCACCAATCATCAACGCACATTTTTCACCATCAATTGCCGCAGAAATTATTCCACCCGCATAACCAGCCCCTTCTCCGCAAGGATACAACCCTTTTATTTGAACATGCTCGTAAGTCAATGGGTCTCTGGGAATACGCACCGGTGATGACGTTCTGGATTCTGGGGCATGAAGCACTGCCTCATTGGTCAAATAACCACGCATCGCCTTTCCAAATTCCGTAAAACCTTCACGCAATATTTGTGATAAGAATTCAGGGAAAACTTGCCCCATTTCTACTGAAGTCGTTCCTGGAACATAAGATGTTTTAGGGATATCCGAAGATATTCTGTTCTGCGTAAAATCAATCATGCGTTGCGCAGGCACTTTTTGGCTTTCTCCTGCCAAATGCCATGCTTTTTGCTCGATACTTTTTTGAAATTCCATTCCGGCTAAAGCACCGAATTTAGCAAAAGGTTTAAAATCTTCCAGTTGAAGTTCAATTACAATTCCAGAATTTGCAGTAGCCTGATCTCTTTTGGATGGGGACCAACCATTAGTAACCACTTCGCCAGGGCTTGTGGCACAAGGCGCAATTACACCACCGGGGCACATACAGAACGAATACATTCCTCTTCCGCCAACTTGTTTCACGATGGAATATGGAGCTGGAGGCAAATACTCCCCACGATAATCACAGCTGTATTGAATACTATCGATCAAAGATTGTGGATGCTCTGCCCTAACGCCTAAAGCAAAAGGTTTAGCCTCTATAAAAACGTTCTTTCTATCTAATAATTCGAAAATATCACGAGCAGAATGTCCTGTAGCCAGAATGAGTTTATTGGCAAGAATCGTATCTCCTTTTTGAGTAACGACACCTTGCACTTCATTGTTTTTTAGAATAATATCTGTTAATCTCGTCTCAAACAAAACTTGGCCGCCACATTCAATAATTTTCTCGCGCATGTCTTGAATAATTTGAGGCAATTTATTTGTCCCAATATGCGGATGCGCTTCAATCAGAATATCCTCTGAAGCACCAAAAGCGACAAACAATTCCAAAACGCGTGTTACATCACCTCGTTTTTTAGAACGCGTGTATAATTTCCCGTCCGAATAGGTTCCTGCTCCGCCTTCGCCAAAACAATAATTGGAGTCTTCATTAACAATATGATCCAAATTGATTGCTTTCAAATCTCTTCTTCTGCCTCGAACGTCTTTTCCACGCTCGATTACTATTGGTTTTAATCCCAACTCTATTAGTTGCAAAGCGGCAAAAAGTCCTGCAGGTCCAGCACCAACAACGATTACTTCTTGAGCTTCGGAAACATTCTTATACTCTGGAAGTTCAATTTTTTTCTCCTGATACGATTCTCCCTTAAAATAGATTAAAACTTTAAGATTAATTTTTATTGCTTTTTGACGTGCATCTATTGACCGTTTTAAAATAGAAATATGCTGAATTTCATGTACAGAAACGGTAATTTGTTTGGACAAATGGTCTTTTAGCAGTAAATCGTTTGCTGCTATTTCAGGTGATACTTGTAATAAGAGTTCTTGAGGCATTTTTATAGATTATTCGATTTTTTAGATTATTGACTTTAAAATGTTTAAAATAATCTAATTGCAAAAGTAGTATTTTGTACGGACTTCCTGTTATTGAAAAGAAAATCCATTTTTCAAATCACCTTATTTTATAAATAGACTTTGTAACTTTGTACGTCAACAACAATTAACCTAACAAAATGTCTAGAAAAATAAAACTGATATGGGATTTCCGCGGGCCAGCTTCCGCAAAAACAGCAGAACATCACGAAATTCATTTGAAAGAATACATCACTATTGAAAAATTACCGTTAAGTATAACTGGATTTGAAATTCATGGTGAAATGCAAGCTATTGCTTTTATGGTAGTAACCGATGAATTTATGATTCAGGTTCGAGATGCATTGAAACCGCATCGTGGAGAACTTTATGTAGTCTAAAGTCATACAGTAGAAATGCTAAAAAACCAAACTTTATAAAACTTTATGATTGTAAGCCTTTCGATTTTATGATTAATTAGCTACCTCGCTGATGAATTTAATTCGCATCAAGCGCAATTCATCAATATCATAATCACCATCAAATTCTTTGAGTGCGTTTTCAATATTATCAGATTCAGATTCCATAAAATAATCATGAATTTCTTCTTGTTGATCATCATCAAGCATATCATCGATCCAATATTTTATATTCAGCTTGGTTCCGGAATAGACAATCTGCTCCATTTCTTTAATTAAAGCATCCATATTAATTCCTTTGGCAGAAGCAATATCATCTAGAGACAACTTCCTGTCGATATTTTGAATAATGTACAGTTTGTTAACTGAATTGACACCGGTTGATTTTACTACTAAATCCTCCGGACGAATGATATCGTTTTCCTCAACATATTGACTTATCAATTCTAAGAATTCTTTTCCGTATTTTTTAGCTTTTCCTTCACCAACTCCATGAATATTAATTAATTCTTCTTGAGAGACGGGATATTTCAAAGCCATATCTTCCAGAGATGGATCTTGAAAAACAACGAAAGGAGGAACACCCACTTTTTTAGCAACTTTTTTACGTAAATCACGCAACATACTCATCAAAACTTCATCAGCAACTCCCGTTGATTTAGAAGCTGTTATAATCGCTTCATCTACAGTCTCATTGTATTCATGGTCCTCAGACATCATAAAAGACTTTGGGTTTTTAATAAAATCCAATCCTTTATTAGTGATTTTAACTATGCCGTAAGTTTCAATATCTTTAGATAAGTACCCCGCTACCAGAACTTGTCGCAACAAGGCCATCCAGTATTTTTCATCATGAGCTGAACCACATCCAAAAAAAGATTGTGTATCCGTTCTATGCGCTTTTATCACAGCATTGACACGTCCAATTAACGTAAAAACAACCTCTTTAGATTTGTACAAATGTTTGGTGTCTCGAACTACTTGCAACAGTTGTACTACTTGATCTTTCGCCTCAATTTTTATTTTTGGATTTCTAACGTTGTCATCCATATCAGCTCCTTCGCCTGTAATATCATCAAATTCTTCACCAAAATAATGCAATAAAAATTTTCTTCTTGACATCGAAGTTTCTGCATACGCAACAACTTCCTGCAATAAAGCAAATCCAATTTCCTGCTCAGCAACAGGTTTACCAGACATGAATTTTTCTAATTTCTCAACATCTTTATAGGAGTAATAAGCCAAACAATGACCTTCGCCCCCATCCCGACCGGCACGACCCGTTTCCTGATAATAACTTTCTAATGATTTAGGAATATCATGATGAATGACAAATCGTACATCCGGCTTGTCAATTCCCATCCCAAAGGCGATAGTTGCCACCACAACATCTACATCTTCCATAAGAAACATGTCCTGATGTTTGGCTCGGGTTTTAGCATCTAATCCCGCATGATACGGCACAGCACTTATTCCATTTACCTGTAAAACCTCGGCAATGGCCTCTACTTTTTTGCGACTTAAACAATAAATGATTCCAGATTTCCCCTTGTGCTGTTTTATAAAACGAATAATATCTGATTCGATATTCTTCGTTTTAGTACGCACTTCGTAATATAAATTGGGTCTGTTGAAAGATGCTTTAAAAGTCTTTGCATCGGTCATATCTAAATTCTTCAGGATGTCTTCCTGTACTTTAGGGGTAGCTGTTGCTGTTAATCCTATAATAGGTACATCTCCAAGTTGCTTAATGATGTGTTTTAGATTTCGATATTCAGGTCTAAAATCATGACCCCATTCTGAAATACAATGTGCCTCATCAATTGCGACAAAAGAAATCCTAACATTTTTTAAAAAATTTACATATTCCTCTTTGGTTAAAGACTCAGGTGCTACATAAAGCAATTTAGTCAATCCGGAGGTAATATCTTTCTTTACTTGAATGATTTCGGTTTTAGTAAGCGAGGAATTCAAAACATGAGCTACACCATTTTCAGAAGACAAACTTCTAATGGCATCCACCTGATTTTTCATTAAAGCAATCAATGGTGAAACTACAATAGCAGTCCCTTCCTGAATTAGTGCTGGCAGTTGATAACAAAGTGATTTTCCTCCACCAGTAGGCATTATCACAAATGTATTCTCTTGATTCAGGATACATTTTATAACTTGTTCCTGCAACCCTTTGAATTGGCTAAAGCCAAAATACTTCTTTAATTCTTTGTGTATGTCAATTTCGTTTGGATTCATTCTTTATTATGTGGTATTTTGTATAAATTTGCAACACCTAAAGGTACAAATTTCTTTTACACATACAAATTTTAATCATTCTGTTTTGATCACTAAAGAAAATATATTGGCCAGTGCCAAAAAAACTATCGTTTCGGAGAGCCAATCCATCGCTAAACTGTCTGATTTTCTGGATGAAAATTTTAGTAACGCAGTTCAAAAAATCTATAATTCTAAAGGGCGATTAGTTGTAACAGGAATAGGAAAAAGTGCTATTATTGCTCAAAAAATGGTGGCTTCCTTTAATTCTACAGGAACACCATCGCTTTTCCTTCACGCTTCCGAAGCCATTCATGGAGATTTAGGAATGATTCAAAACGAAGATGTGATTATTTGTATTTCAAAAAGCGGCAATAGTCCCGAAATAAAAGTCTTAGTACCACTCTTAAAAAGATTTGGAAATACCCTAATTGCCATAACCGGTAACATGAGCTCGTTTTTGTCCAAAGAATCTGATTTTGTACTGAACACCACAGTAGATTCTGAATCGTGTCCCAACAATCTGGCCCCAACAAACAGTACCACCGCACAATTAGTAATGGGGGATGCGATGGCCGTTTGTTTGATGGAAATGCGGGATTTCAAACCGGAAGATTTTGCGGTGTATCATCCTGGAGGTGCCTTAGGCAAAAAATTATTACTACGTGTAAAAGACATGTTGGAACACAGCTTAAAACCTATGGTTACAGCAGAATCATCGATAAAAAAGGTTATTTTTGAGATTTCTGAAAAACGTCTTGGGGTAACGGCAGTGGTTGAAAACAATACCGTAATTGGGATAATTACGGATGGAGATATTCGAAGAATGTTAAGCGACAGAGATACTTTTGCTGATTTAACAGCAAAGGATATCATGACAAAAAATCCAAAAATGACCACTTCTAACGCTATGGTAGTGGAAGCGCTAAACATCATGGAAGATTTCTCCATCACTCAATTAGTAGTTATGGACGGGAAGAAATACAAAGGCATATTGCATTTACACGATATTTTAAAAGAAGGAATAGTATAATGGCGAAAAAAAACTTAAACGAAATGTCGTTTTTAGATCATCTGGAAGAATTAAGATGGTTATTAGTTCGAAGCACGATTGCAATATTAATATTAGCAACGATCACTTTTTTTGTTAGTGATTATATTTTTGACGTAATTATTTTTGGCCCGACCAATTCAAATTTCATAACCTACCGCTTTTTTTGTGACTTATCCAATTATTTAGGTTTTGCCGAAAGTATTTGTGTAACAGAAATGCCTTTCATCATTCAAAATACTAATATGGAAGGACAAATCAATGTTTTGATTTGGACCTGTATAACTGCTGGATTTATTCTTGGTTTCCCAATTATTCTTTGGGAAGTTTGGAAATTCATCAGTCCGGCACTCTATGATACCGAGAAAAAACATGCAAAACTTTTTATTTTTTCATCGTCCTTGCTTTTCTTTACAGGAGTATTGTTTGGTTACTATGTAATTGTACCCATGTCCGTCAATTTCTTTGCTACGTTCACCATAAGCCCGGTAGTAAAAAACCAGTTTAGTATTGATTCGTATATTGGATTGGTAAAAACAAGTGTAATTGCTTGCGGACTGTTCTTTGAATTACCAATAATCATCTATTTTTTGACTAAACTAGGATTAGTAACTCCAGTTTTTTTACGAAAATACTGGAAATATGCCGTAATTATAATTCTTATAGTTGCCGCAATTGTCACTCCTCCAGATGTTGTGAGCCAAATAATTGTAACAATTCCGATGTTAATAATCTATGAAGCAAGTATCTTAATTTCAAAAATAGTAGTAAAAAATCAAAAAAAAGCAAATGGCTGATATAATAGAAGAATTCAATGAGTACCGTTCTAAAATGAACGAAAAATTATTGGCAGACAATAATAAAATTGTAAAGCGAATTTTTAATTTGGATACCAATGCTTATGCAGCAGGAGCTCTGGATGTAAAAACAAAAGAATTATTGGGACTAGTCGCTTCGGCAGTTTTACGCTGTGATGACTGTGTAAAATACCATTTGGAAACCAGCCATAAAGAAGGCGTAACCAAAGAAGAAATGATGGAAGCTATGGGTATTGCAACACTCGTTGGCGGAACTATAGTTGTACCACATTTGAGAAGAGCCTATGAATTCTGGGAAGCTTTAGAAGCAACCGCTACAAAATAATATTTTTCTTTAAACTAAAAGATTCCAGACAACTACTCAAATAAGAACATTGGGGAGTAAACCTGTACCAAATAATTGTTAAGAAGTAAAACCGTTTAATTGTTTATTCGTTTATTTGACGGGTTAAACCAGTAAACGGTTAAACGATTAAGCCAACAAATATGAAATTAAGAGCCGAAAATCTAATCAAAACCTATAAAGGACGCAGTGTTGTAAAAGGCATTTCGGTAGAGGTAAATCAAGGAGAAATTGTGGGGCTCTTGGGACCCAATGGCGCTGGAAAGACAACTTCTTTTTATATGATTGTGGGATTGGTTAAACCAAACTCCGGCAACATATTTCTTGATGATTTGAATATTACCGATTATCCTATGTACAAAAGAGCACAGCAGGGAATTGGATACTTGGCACAAGAAGCGTCTGTTTTTAGAAAATTAAGTATCGAGGATAATATATTGAGCGTTTTGCAATTGACAAAACTGTCCAAGGCTGAGCAAGAAGCAAAGATGGAAAGCTTAATCGATGAGTTCAGCTTAGAACACATTCGTACGAATAGAGGGGATTTACTTTCGGGTGGAGAACGCCGTCGTACCGAAATTGCCCGTTGTCTGGCTACTGACCCTAAATTCATATTGTTAGACGAGCCTTTTGCCGGTGTCGATCCCGTTGCCGTGGAGGATATTCAGCGGATTGTAGCGCAATTAAAAAATAAAAATATAGGCATTCTTATTACTGATCATAACGTGCAGGAAACTTTAGCCATTACTGATAAAACCTATTTGATGTTTGAAGGTGGGATTCTAAAAGCTGGAATTCCAGAAGAATTAGTAGAAGATGAAATGGTACGTCGCGTTTATCTGGGACAAAATTTTGAGTTGAGAAAGAAGAAATTAGAGTTTTAAAAAAGTGGTGAGATTTTGAATGGTGAGATTTAAAGACTAAAAATCATTAAAAATGCAAAAACAAGATAACTCAAGTCAAAAAACTCAAGAAAAATGATCCAAAGATCCTGACAACTGGATTTGGGGAATGTTTTATTACAACAAAGAGGACAGGCGTATTTTTCCTCCGAAGAAGATTGCTTGGATGGGAAACACTGTAAACTTTGCCAATCCTAAATCAGTATTTTTTATGATTGGAGCGCTAATGTTTTTTTCTTTTGTACTCTTTACGATCCTGAAAAATCAATAACTACTCCTGAGTAATATACCGCAATTGCTGCAAATCACCATTATAGATATTGATGTCTACAGGACCTTTAATACCCGGAATCGCTCCTTTTTCAGTGAATTGCCAGAACAACCAATTTTCGTCTATTTCCTCCCTATAAAAATTATAATTGGCAATCCAAAAAAGATAGTCGCTGAATTCTTCTTTCAAAAAATCATCATAATACCGCTCACCGGTATAAATAATGGGCTTAACACCATAATGGGATTCTACTGCATGCAACCAACGCTTCAGGCCTAATTTAAGATTGCTAATTGACTGATTTTTAGGCAATTTTTCAATATCTAAAACGGGTGGTAAATCTCCTTTTTGAAGGGCAACCGTTTTTATAAAAAGTGCAGCTTGTTCCAGTGAATTTTCATTTGGTCGGTAGTAATGATAGGCGCCGCGAATCATTTTATTTTCTTTGGCACCACGCCAATTTCTATTAAATTCTCGGTCTTTTCGGTCTTTTCCAACTGTGGCACGGATGAAAACATAATGCAATGGATATTTTTTTTCTAAAGTATCTACATACGACCAATTGATTTTTCCTTGGTATTCTGAAACATCAATACCTATACTTTTTCCTTCATGTTTTTCTAAAACCTGATAATTTCGAACATCCGAGATGCGTTTAGCCTCTCTCTCTGCCCTAATAATTTTATCCGATTTAAAACTAAAATAATAGGCTAAACCATTTCGATAATGAAAACCAACTCCAACGAGCAGTACCACGAAAAAAGTAATAATAGAATAGTGTAGCAACTTTCCGGAGAAAACAGTTGGTTTCTTTTTTGGTTTACGAACTACATTAGTTTTTCTTCGTACGGTTTGTTTTTTCATACAAAAACTACTTTTTGAGCACTTTATTATTCACAACCGACAACAATACATAAAATAGTATCAACAAAGGAATTCCTAAATAATGGAAGAAAATCAACAACAAAACCGAACAAATCAAGAAGATAACTTGAAGTGTATTTTCTTTAAAACTAAACTTCTTGATTTTTAAAGAAAATAACGGAATTTCAGCATTTAGCATATACGCACTCAATACGGTTAACATTAATAAAAACCATGGGTTGGTCAATAGTTCGACGATGAATATTGAATCCGTATATTGTAAAACCAAAGGCAAACTTAGAATAAACAGCGCATTGGCTGGTGTGGGCAACCCGATGAAAGAATCCGTTTGTCGGGTATCAATATTAAAATTAGCCAAACGGTAGCAAGAACCCATAGCAATTATAAATCCTAAATAAGGAAAAAACTGTAAATGGGCAGCTGGCGCTGTTGTTAAATGACTAACCATCATTTGAAACATTACCAATCCTGGAACAATGCCACTGGTCACCATGTCTGCCAAAGAATCCAATTGCAAGCCCAGCGGACTGGAAACGTTGAATAAACGAGCAAAAAAACCATCAAAAAAATCCAAAAAGATACCCAGACAAACAAAATAAAAGGCTATTTCGAAATCTTGATTAAAAGCAAACACTAAAGCGATGCAGCCACAAAAAAGATTAAGTAAAGTAATGATATTCGGGATGTGTTTTTTAATAGTCATCATAATACGGTTTAAGGAATCAAAGTTGGTAAATTTAGTATAATAAGTGAATGGAATATACGTTTTTTAATAGAGATTTTATAACAACATTGGTTTTTGGCAGCAATTATTTCTTTCTCAAATTTATTTAATAAAAGGAAGAAACAACCTCAGCAAAAAATTATATTTTTGATAAAAATTAAACAGACTTTCGGTTTATAAAAATGACACCTTTGAGAAAAAGTTTTTTAGTAGCTACGCTTTTGTTTAGCACCTTTATTTACAGTCAATCCGTAAGAAAATACTCTAATGAGTTTATGAACATCGGCGTGGATGCAGCAGCATTGGGTATGTCAAATACGGTTGTAGCGGCTACCAATGATGTCAATTCAGGGTATTGGAATCCTGCCGGACTCATGCATCTGGAAGACCATCAGGTATCAGTAATGCACGCCAATTATTTTGCTAACATTGCCCAGTACGATTATTTGGCCTATGCCAGCCCTATTGATGATCGCAGTGCTTGGGGAATTTCGTTGATCCGTTTTGGGGTAGACGACATTCTGAATACCACCGAACTAATCGACAATCAGGGGAATATCGATTACAACCGAATCAGTCTTTTTTCGACTGCTGATTATGGCTTCACTTTTTCTTATGCTCGAAAACTACCTGTTCCGGGATTTCAATATGGTGTCAATTCCAAAATCATCCGACGTATTATTGGTAAGTTTGCCAATTCATGGGGATTTGGTTTTGATGTTGGGCTACAATTCGAAAGAAACAACTGGCAATTTGGTTTGATGCTTCGCGACATTACCACCACGTATAATGTTTGGAATATTGATGAAGAGGAGTATCAGAAAATCGCGAATGCAATTCCTGGAGAAAATCAGGATTTACCGGAAAGTACTGAAATTACGGCGCCCAAAGCACAATTAGGAATTGCCAAAAAATTCATCATCCGATACGATTATAGTATTTTGGCTGCTGCCAATATGAATATGCGATTTACTAAAACCAATGATCTTATCGCGACTGATTTTGTCAGTATCGATCCGGCTTTAGGATTAGAATTTGGGTATACAAATCTAGTTTTCGTTCGTGCCGGAGTAGGGAATTTTCAAAATGTAGAACAACTAGACAACACTGAAAAAGTAGGATTCCAACCTAATATTGGCTTGGGATTTAAATATAAAGGCATTCAGATTGATTATGCGTTAACTGATTTAGGCAATCAAAGTGCTGCGCTCTACTCGAATATTTTTTCGGTAAAAGTAGATTTGGGCATGTTTAGAAATTAATTTGGATGTGACAATCTAAATTAAACGGCGTTATTAAAACCGACAATAAAAGTATTTTAGAGACTACAAAGTCATATGAATGCTTCCCCAACAATTGACCTTCTAAATGATTAAAAAATCCGTGTGACACTCTTTCTTTAAGTATCTTTGCACAATAATTTCTTTACGTGTAATAGTAAAATAGGTCTTAAATATAAAAAATCACATACTTTATCCTTATACAAGCAAACGAATGAACGCTTACTTATTAAAAAAATATTCCTTTTTCCTATTCTTTTTTTTAACTGTAAACTACAGTTTCGGACAAAACATACAATTATCCCAAAAAGCACAGGTCAGCGTAATCACTTGTGGCACTGGCAATGAATCATATTCTCTTTTTGGGCACACTGCAATTCGCGTACGAGATACAGTCAATGCCATTGATGTGGTGTATAATTACGGTGCTTTTGATTTTAATACCCCTAATTTTGTAATGAAATTTATAAAAGGAGACTTGCAATATTTTGCTGTCGTACACTCCTATCCGGATTTCATCAATCAATATCAGTATGAAAAAAGATCTGTATATGAACAGGAACTAAACATTCCAGTTACATTAAAACAGAAACTATATGACAATCTGAATACCTCCTTAGCTTCAGGAGAAAGTCATTACACCTACAAATTCATTGACAAAAATTGTACATCAATGGTAGTGGACATTATTAATAAAACATTAGACTCCGTTACAATTGTAAAAAAAACAGATACTAAAATCTCGTACAGAACCATATTGTATCCCTATTTTGAGGGACATTTTTATGAAAAATTAGGTACCAGTATCATTTTTGGAAAAAAAGTTGATCAATTAGGAACCAAAATATTTTTACCCTTAGAACTACAAAAAAGTCTAAAAAAGATTTCTTTTCAAAGCTTCCCTCTGGTACAGAAAAACAAAACTATAATTGAATTTAAAAATGAAGTTTCCTTCTCTTGGTGGAATAACCCGTATTCTTACCTCATACTACTAAGCTTGATCATTTTTATAAACAAAAAAAGTGTCGATTTGTTCTACCTGACACTACTGGCGATACTTGGGTTATTCTTTTCGTTTGTGGGTCTTTATTCCTCCCATCTTGAGTTAGGATATAACTATAATATTTTATTATTTAACCCAACCTTATTAGGCTTACTCTATTTCTATTGGATCAGAAATAAAAAAGGAATTTACAATTTGGCGTTACTTAACTTAATATCGTTACTACTCTATTTCTTTTTTATAATCAACAAAGCACATTTAGTAATGGTTCTGCCATTGATAGCCTCCAGTACTATAATTTTACTGAGAATGGCCATTCAAAATAAAAAGCGAATTCCTATAATCATATAAAAGTAGCTCTTTAATTAGTAATAATAATTACCCTTATTGTCCCCTGTAAAATAATACAGTAGTAATGGTTTTAAAAACTATGTTTAAATCCAGATAAATACTTCGGTGTTTAATATAATACAAGTCATATTGCAGCTTGATTAAACTATCCTCAATGGTTTCTCCATACGAATAATTGACTTGAGCCCAACCGGTAAGTCCCGGCTTAATAATGTGTCGGGTTTCATAGAAAGGCATTATTTCAGCAATTTCTTTTACAAAAACTGGTCGTTCCGGACGTGGGCCTATAACGGCCATATCTCCTTTTAAAATATTGATAAACTGAGGAAATTCATCTATTCTAGTTTTACGCATAAATTTCCCAAACAAGGTCACACGCGCATCATTCATAACAGTAAAAACGGCTCCATTGGATTCGGAATTTCCAACCATCGTACGGAATTTTAAAATTTTAAAAACAGCACCGTCTTTACCCACACGTTCTTGTAAATAAAAAATACTCCCTCTGTTTCCTATTAAATTCCCAACCAATATAAAAGGAAACAAAAACACACCTAGAGCTAGACCCAGTAAGGAAACATTTACTTCTAAAATACGTACTATAAATAAGTATAATTTATTTTGATTGCTTCGGCTAAAG
Organism: Flavobacterium sp. GNP008; assembly: GCF_056428965.1. Classification (NCBI taxonomy): domain Bacteria; kingdom Pseudomonadati; phylum Bacteroidota; class Flavobacteriia; order Flavobacteriales; family Flavobacteriaceae; genus Flavobacterium; species Flavobacterium sp. GNP008. The sequence goes on from NZ_JBWJVL010000001.1 coordinate 253,791, forward strand.
GGAAAAAAACGATAAAAATCTCTTGAAATATACTGCATTGGTATACGCTGCGTCTTACTTTCGTACACTTGCGTGTATTCCCTGATAATGCTTCCTGATTCTAATAAGTGCAGCAACTGTTGGTACAAATCCGCAGTAATACCCTCTGTTTTCTGGGAAGCAATCACAATTTCAGAGATACCATTTTCTTTTACAAAAGAAAACAAGTCATTTCTTTCTATATGTTGTACATAATGGTACTCTTCAACTTTTTGTTCACTAATATCAGTATTAACAAAACCAATTATTTTATAATGGGGATCGATATTTTCTAATCCTAAAATCAGTTCTTTTACCTGCTCTTGATCACAAATCAATATTGCTTTTTGAAAGAATCGGTTAGAGGCCAAAAATGTCACATACAACATGCGCCATGTAAATAATGCCATGAAAGTTACCAAAAAAAACAATAGAATTTGCAACCGATTTGTGGGTAATTGTGGAGAAAAGAAAGGTGTTAATAAGTACACTAATACGGTAGTGGAAACAGTAATAATTGTACTTTTAAGAACCTGAAATTGGTTGCTGGCTACTTGAAGATTATACATTTCGAAAATAGTACCAAATATATTAATATAGATTGCCAACACAATAGTCCAGTAATAATTAGTAGCGGATACTTTAAAATAATCAAACGCAAACACCTTTCCGGTAATGTACAGAGCCATTAAAACAAATAGAACATCAAAAACTCGCAAGATCATTTTCCGTTCTGATATTTCAAAATGTATTTTTTCAACTGAAAACATCGCTGGTATTTAAATTATGGGTGCAATTTAATGCTTTTGCAACTAAGAAGTTTTAAGCTTTTAAAAAAAAATTAACAAAATTTTAATATTTACATATAAACCCAACATTTATGTTAAAAGCACTATGCAAAATGACATCGTTTTCTATTTCATCGCAATAATTATATTAAAGTTAAAGAGTCCAATGGTCCAGTTTAGAGAAGAAAAAACCTTTTTTATTTGAAAAATACTTCAAATTATAACTTTAATATTTTCGAAATAAAATTCATGAAACTTTAATAGGAATAACCTTAAATTCAAAAAATATCATTTCTATTTTTGATGAATGTGCCTTAATTAATATCCTTTAAAGGTCTATTTCATTATATATTTTGGAAGTATGTTACCATTGTGAAGGATTTAAAACATCTAAAATCGTTAATTCATATTCTAAAATCACTTGCTGTGTAAAAAAGTATTTATAGACCATAACCATCTTTTAAAATAGAATACTGTAACTTATTAACAAACCTACTTCCTTCTAGGAAATCCTAATTGTACATTCAATAACGAAAGTGAATATACAAATGCGGGAGCTGCAGTACGCATGGCGGCATGATTAATCGTTAAAAACCAAAAGGCAACAAAACACAATAGAAACATATTGAACTTATTTTCTAAATATAAAACCAATGGTGTGAAAAAAAGAAACATTAGGGCTAGTATCCCTAAGCTACCGTGTTCTGCTAGCATTCGGGTAATTTCATCGTGAGATAAAACTTTAATTCCCGTTTCATTCTGTCGAATTTCGGCACCTCTTCCTACTCCAACACCAAAAATAGGGTTCTTTAAAAAGGTATTGATTTCGTTTTGAGCAACATCCTCCCTGCCTGTAAACTGACTTTGTTTAGCCCTTCCGGCAGCATCTTGATTAGCATACCGCTTGCCAATAAGACCTCCTGTTTGAAAGGAAGTATACGCCCAAGTAGCTAAAAGAGCGAACATCAAAATTGTGATTGTATAATTCAATTTTACTCTTCCTCCAAAATTAGATTTAAAATATAAGAAAACTAGCAATAAAACAATCATCAAGAACCCAGTAATCATACCACCTCTAGAAAAAGTTAGCATGCCGCGATAGGTAATATTTAGCGCAAGAATCACATTAATAATTACTTGAAACTTTGTTTTGGAATCCAGAATGATTCTTGAAAAAAAAACAAACATTCCTAAACCTAGAACTGTTGCCACTTGATTGGGTCCATAACCCCCTGATGTTTGAAAATTAGATTCTGTACCAGTAATTACCTCTTGGACATTTGGTGTAAAAAGGATCAGATATACCATACAAGTAATAATAGGCAATCCCATACTAAGCAATACGGCGTTAATTTGTATTAAAGTAATCTTGCGCCGAAACGTATATAATGACGCAATCCCTAAACATACAGGACCAGAGATATTAAAGGCAATTGCCTTGCGAATATCAGTATCAAAATTCAAAGTAAATGTAGAAATAATAATACCGGGAATTAATAACAGTAAAAAAATCCAATAAGGTAGTGCCCCCTTAGAAAAACCACTGAAATACATCCCGATCAGAATAAAAACGATTATTCCATATTTAGAAATTTCATATAGAGGATTCCCTCCGGTCATCCTCAAAAAAACTTCGCTACCTACAACATAAGCAGCCACAATAAGAACTTCGTTATTTTTATTTTGATTTTTTATGATGTAATAAATGCCCAAAATAAAAATGGAATAGCCATATATTTTTGATGTAAACGGTAACAAAAAAACCAATATACCAATTAACACATGGAAAAGAATTAAATACAGATAGGATTGATCCTCTTTTTTCATTTTTACTGCTTAGCCTTTAATAAACTGTTGTATTTTAATAATAGTATCGTAATCACACCGTCACGGGAATATTTATCCAATATAGATTCATGCAAATGTAACGCAAATGAATCTCTTAGTCCTTTCTCAGAAATCATTTTTTGTAATTGTTCCTGAATATGTCTATTGCTTAATGGATCAAATAATAAACCGTTAAGATTATCTTTAATGATTAAAGGACAATACCCCACATTAGTTGACATTACGGGTAATTTCGCTAATCCGTATTCTAATAGTGTTAATGGAAATCCTTCGGAAGTTGAAGCTAAAATTCCTATTGAAGCTTGTGATAAAATATTTTGTACATCATTTTTAGAACCATAAATAAAAATGAAGTCTTCTAGATTATTTACTCTAATAAATTCCTTTAAAAGAATTGAGTAGCCATCCTCATAATCTTTTCCTATGAGATGCAAAGTCCACCCTAAATCCTTTAACTTGATTTCTTTGAACGCAGAGAGAATAGCGATATGATTTTTTGGCTTTTTTAAATTAGCTAAACAAACAATACGCTTGTCCTTATCTCCCTCTAAAAAAGTTGACTTTTCAAAGTCATTTTCAAATGTTACAAAATTAGGAATGTAAAATACTTTTTTTATTAGTAGTTTTTTTTTGACCCAATTTTCTAACTGATGGTTAACCACTAAAACACCCGAAAATAAAAAAGAAGAGAAAAACAAAATCAAATTTTCTAATCTGGATTGATCTGCTCTTGCGCCATAATGTTCTTGCCATATTATTTTGACTTTAGGATAAATCAATTTTAGCAATACACAGGTGAAAAACGAAGTTCCATGAGCGTGAATTATATCTATTTTTCGCGCTTTTACAAATGATCTTAATCTAAAAATTGATTTTAAATCAACGGAACTCTTTTTATTTAAAAACAGATAATTCACTCTTACATCCAATTGATTTTTTAATATGCCCTCCCGCCGGGTCACTACTAATGCTGAAAACTCAATTCTATGGACCAATGCATTCGCAAAATTGACTGCCATCCGCTCTGCACCTCCAGACTCTAGTGAATCTATAATTTGAATGATACGATTTTTTTGTTTTTCTTGTTTCATCTTGCTTCTTCAATTTTTCCGCTCTAAACTCTTCAAAATTAGATTTTTACACCGCTGAATACTACTTTACTTTAAATGAATCAACCTCTCAATCGCCTGCTCAAAAACATCCAATGTATACTCCCTCGACCAGTCCGAAGCTTTATTTCTTATATTATAAAAATCAGGCTCATTGCTTAAAATTTTTCCAATTTGAGCTGTATCAGTGTCTAAATTCATATCCAACAAAATCCCTCTATTCCCATAATCCAGCATAAAAGGCACACACGAAACGGAAGTTGCAATGGGAACACAACCCCAAAACATACCTTCTGCAATCACTTTTGGCCATCCTTCGCTAATGGAAGGCAAAATTACAAAATGACTGTCTTGATACGCTTTTTGTATCCTTTCTTTGGAGTGATTTCCTTTTAATGAAATGATAGTTGCTAATTTATGCGTCCTAATATACTCCTCCATTATTTCTCGTTCTACGCCTTCTCCATATATACTTAACCGCACTGAATACCCTTTCAGATGTAAATTTTCGACCAATTGAACGGCATAAAGTGGCTGCTTCCCTTTGACTAAACTACCCACAAAAATAAAATTAATAACTTCATTCAACACTTTTGGTGTTAGTGCCAATTTTTCTTTTTCCGAATAGGTGGCCGTAAAAAAAGGTTTAATATTTCGGGAGCTGCCTTCCCATTCCCCATACACTAAAACCTGCATATTTCGGGTTAAAAAGGAATTACTCAATATCCATTTTTGAAGTCGATACGTCCAGGGCTGCTTAGCTTTAGGATCCCAATTTCCTGCATATTTAGCTGTTTTGGGTGTTGAAGGAAATAAAATTTGAACAAAACACCCCAACAAGCCAATGTTACCCGGACAGCGCAAGTGAATGTGATCAGCAGCTTGCATGGCTTTGAAAACTTGAAAATAAATTCTCGGTATTTTAAAAAAAGTATTTAAAAGGCCTTTTAAATTCAATATATGAAAATTAGCAATCGGAATGAGTTTAATATCAGGATGATTATAAGCGCAATCGATAGCCGTTTTAGTTGTTGATACTGTTGGTGCTACTATCAAAACATCTTGTACATATTTTTCCCAAATATTCATTTCACGAACATAGGGAGCATAAGCATAGTATTTGTTCTCTTCTTTTATGTGAGGAACATGAGTGATAATAACAAACTTCATACTTAAAAATCAATTTATATATTATTTTCTAGGCCTATTAAAACACAAACTCCACCAACCAACTGTTCTTCCTATAGCTTCCGTAAAAGCTTCTTTTTTATTACTACTGGTAAAGGTATTACTAAATCGAATAAGAGTCAAAAGTAAGGTTATAGAATGCCATTTAAATTGATGCTCTACTGTAGGATTCGGATTTTTTGTATGCCAGACATACCATCCATTCCGCACCACCATTTTGCCGTATTGGTATTGATTAGGCCTTCCAGTAGCATCGTGATAATGATACAATGTAGCAGCAGTATTCAAATACAACTTACCTGTTTTAGAAACTCTTAAGGTAAAATCAGCATCTTCATAGAGCCCATAGCCTTCAAAATAAGTAGAAAACTGTAAAGTCTCAAATACTTTTTTTCTAAATGAAGACACGCCTCCCATTAGCATTTCTACTTCATAGGTTTTGCCGCTTGGAGGTAAAAATCCAACACTACGCCCGTGCGAATACAAGGAAGAATAACCCGGTGGACAATCACTGTCCAGTCCTAATTTTTTTCTCAGCACAAATCGACTTCCATCTTTTCTTTTCCATCCGTCAAAATAATATTCATCAATTTTTGGCTGATACTTTTCTCCAACAAATTCAGATTTAGTTTCATCAATAATATAGCCTCCAACACCTAACGCCTGTGGGAATATCTGATAGGTTTTTAATAACTCTTCAAAATAAGTAGCTGTCAAAACAATATCATCGTCTAAAAAACAAATAATTTCGGTATCAACTGCTACTCTTTCAATTCCATAGTTTCGTTGTTTGGTTAGACCTCTATGTTGCGGTGGAACGGAGTAATAATTTAAATGATCAAATTGATTATTCCCGATAATTACGTCCGTATACTGATTAGTGGAGCCATCGATGATTATAATTTCATTTGGATACTTTGTTTGCTCTTTCACAGACTTTAAAAGCTGTAATAAAGGCTCCGCACGCATATATGTGCATATAATTAATGAAAATTTCATTGTTATTGGTGTCTAATTCCTAAATTACGGAGTTTTTGTGCATAAAAAACCGATTTTTTAAATTGAATATTTTTATAGGGAAGTCGAAACAAACGATAGAGAAAAACAACTTTAGAACCCGTAAATAAATAATAGATAAAGTGCTTATACTTATACTCTGTCAATTGTTTAGGACTATAATGTTTCATAACACCATACATAATTGTTGGACTAGGAACTGGTTTTATTTTTTTTACCGGACTATCCAACTCCCAAGGTTGTACTTTTCTTTTTTTTCCAATAATTTTAGCTTGGGTTCCCCAAAAACGATAGCCACCACTAGGCGGTTTTAAATGCAAATTAACTGCAAATGGATTAGCCAATACCACGACTCCGATTTTACTCAACGACATTCCAAAATCGCTGTCTTCGCCATAACCGCCATCAAAATTCACGTCATTGCCAACCAACTGATTTACAAATTCTCGTTTAACGCAAGAATTCGCATTGCTAAACATTTGGGTACAACCCGCAATAAATGGGATTCGCTTCAATTGTCCTAACTTAAGGGCCAAATCCTCTAAATTCTGTTGGTGGTGATCCGCACGGATATCGAGTCCGTTACAAGCGCCAACCGAATAGGTTTGTAAGAACCGAAGGTGGTTTTCGATGAAATCTGCAGGAATTCGAATATCATCATCTCCGAAGACAATATAATCACCCGTGCAGAAAGTGATCGCTTCATTCCTGGCTCTACAGCTACCCTTAGTCTGTTGCCAAATTACTTTTAATTCAAAGGGATACTGCTCTTGTTCGTAGGCAGTTTCATCTCTGTCGCTCGATGGAGTGGCATCTACCACAATGACTTGTGTAGGTTTATAATTTTGATTGGACAAATCATTTAATAATTGTAAAGTATATTCTTGACGGTACATAGTAGGTATGATATAACTAACCGTAGGATTTCCTTGAATAGTTAAAAGGGCTCTTGATGGAATTCTGGGAATATTATTCTTTTTTTTATAGGCACGCTTAATAGTAAATAAAGTAATCCATTCCGAAATTTTCCAGAAACCTAATCTGTAAATCATAAAAAGAGCATGGCTTATTTTATAATTTTTCCTAAAAAAAAGATGACGATCTCTTCTTGAAACTATCACCTTTTCTATAGCTTCATTTGTAAATAAATTTTTTACGTATAATGGAACTCCTCCTAAAAAACGGTTGCATCGAAATCCAAAATCTAAAGCTTGCATTTGAATATTCTCATAATCCGCATCAAAACCCTTTGAGATGTCCCAAACTGATTTTCGAACCGCAAAGGCATTAGGATTAACCCTCCAGCTGACACATTGGTCCAAACCGTCAAAATCATTTAAATACCAAAAGAAGACCGCAGTTTGATAAACCAATTCTGGAAAAGCATTTTTATAGCCTTGTTCAAAAGAACTATGCCAAATATCCCCAGCTTCCTTTGACAAAACCTCTAATTGCTGAAAATCTGGAGTCCCGGCGTACAATAGGATTTCTCCTGATGCAGTAATAAATTCTTTTAATTGAAAACTTTCCATTTGTATTTATATAACGCTTTATTTTTATAGGATTGTAGGACTCATTCTGCTGATTTTCCAATACGATTTAGTTTCTGTTTGGTGAATAGCAGTTTACTTCTTTTTTACAATTACAGCACTATCAATTTATTGTGATTTTTTTTATAAAACACTAAACTCTGTTCTGCCACTTTCTCTTTACTGAATTTTTCGCTTACTTTCTTTTTGGCAGCTAAACCGAATCTTTTTCGCAATTCCGAATCTTCCAATAACATACTAATTTTAGTAGCATACTCCAAATGATTTTTAGGATTTACCAAAAACCCATTGATACCCTCATCAATAACATCATTAGCCCAACCTATATTCGACGCTACAATTGCTTTTTGCAAAGCCATAGCCTCAATCCAAGAAACAGGCAAGGCTTCCGCAAATGTTGGAAATACACAAACTGTTGCCCTACTAATATGCTCTTTTATGTTTTGATATGGCACCGCTCCAAAATACGTTACTTGCAGTAGTGCTTGTGGTGTGAACAATTCTTGCATCATCCCCCAAGTAGAAGAATTCCCTGATATAATATCAGGAACATCTTTTCCTACCAAAATCAATTTTGCATTTGGATTTTTTGCATGAACTTCATTAAAAATAAATGGCAATTCTAACAATCCTTTTTTACGAATTAAACTCCCAAAATATAGAATCGTGTTCGTATTTTCTTTATTTTTATTATCCGGACTAAATGCATCCAGATCAATAGAATTTGGAATAATAGTGAATTGTTTTTTTAAACCAAACACCTCATTCGTCGTATCAGCAGTAAACTGACTGACAGATAGCAAGCCATCCGCCTTTTTTAACGCTCTTTTTTCATGAAATAAATTTACCCATTTTACAGGACGCTGATCTAAATGGCAAAAATAAGTATCGGATCCGTTTAACCGAATCACCACAGGGCATTTTTTAGGAGAGATAAAAGAGGTGATTCCGGTCCAATCCGGCGCTTCTACCACATCAATTTCTTTATCCAGATATAAGGTATTAATAATGTGCTCCAGTTTTTTTCGGGTGAAATACCAAGACAATCCTTTTAATTTTATATTTTTTATTTGTTGTATGCAAATTCCATTATCGAAAAAGATTCCTTCTTCTTTTTGGGCATATACCAAAACGCGTACCGAACAACCCGCTGCCAAAAGTCCCATTGCCAGGTTCTTGATACTCGTACCAATTCCGCCGGAGCTACCAGTCTTTATGTGTGGGTATTCAGGAGTCAGAAAAGCTATTTTCATAAATTATTTATTAAAAAAATCTTTTATAATTACACTGGTAAACAGTCTTGCTCCGGTATCATTCAGATGCCCGCAGGAAGAAAAATACTGATCTCCTTCAACCGCTTTTTCATAATTATGAATTTCAGGATACAGTTGTTTTACTTTGTCAAAATAATTCAAACCTTTAGTATTGGTACACATCGGTGTCATCACAGCAATCAAATTAATGTTATTCGCTTTACAGATTTGTTTAATTTCTTCGTAATATTTATTGCGTAACGGTTTTAAATTTGTCAAGTCATTTTTCATGTTACCCTTACCATTTTCTAATGGATAATATCCTAAATGTGCTAAATAAGTACTTGGCTCCTTCGTTACTGTTTTATAGAGTTCCCTAAACCCAATCTTGGAGTCGAATGCCACATACCGATAAAAAGGCAAATAATACAATTCTTCAAAATCTATTTCTTTCGAAAAGTGATCGGTGATCGTTTTAGAATTATGAATAAATGGAAGAAAACGAGAAGAAACGCCATCATCACGCTTCTCGTTTGACAAGTTCAAATCCGTCTCTAAAATTAAATTTTTTATACAGTACTTTCGCTCTATCATTAATTTCAACAACAAAGACGCTTCAAACAAATGCCCTCCACTCATCCCATAATTAAACGTTTTCAGTTCTTTTTCCTCAAACAAGGGAGTAACAAAATGATTGTTAGCTCTGGAAGACCCAAGTACCAATACATCATAATCGCGCGCTCCTGAATTGTAAACAGATTCTATTTTCCCTCTATTCGAAGACTGTAAATAAACAGTTGTATATAGAAAATCCAACACAACTGCCAGTAAAAATAGTAGCGCGAGGATTTTGATTGTAAAAATTAAAAACTGCTTCATTATTATTCTATTCTCTTTTTCATTTACTACTTAATTCTAATTATTATGTATACCTAATGCTAAAAACTGTTCTAAATTTTCGACTCCCTTTAGGGAAATAGTAAAACGAAAATTATTCTTTAAAATTGAAAATAAATAAATTCTTTATAATCCGAATAGGTTCCCAAAGCTGCAATCGCAGCAAAGCATAACGCTAATTTCAAATTACTGTATCTTCCTGATATCGGCTCCACTTGCATTCGGCTATTCCATTCCACAACAATAAAAGTAAGTACTAGAATAATGATTTCATAATTGTAACGCTCGTTTTCCAAATACTGCGATTGAAAAATTCCATTAGAAAAAATACGACCAATATAGTCAAAAGCTTCTCCTATCGATTTTACACGAAAGAAAATCCAGGCCAAGCAGGTTAACGCAAATGTACTAACAATGCTAAAGAAAACTTTAACAGACGCTACATCCCAGTTCAAGGATACTGTTTCCATGTTAGAGCGATTCCTTTTCAAAAGTAACAACGGTAAAAAATATAAGGCATTAATGAAACCCCAGGCAATAAAAGTCCAATTGGCGCCATGCCAGAAACCACTCACTAAAAAAATTATAAATGTATTGCGGATTTTCATCGCCATACCACCACTACTACCTCCCAAAGGAATGTAAAGATAATCCCTAAACCAAGAGGACAGCGAAATGTGCCATCTCCGCCAAAACTCGGCGATATCACGAGAGAAATAGGGGTAATTAAAGTTCCGCAGTAAATCGATGCCAAATAATTTAGAAATTCCCAAAGCCATATCCGAATAACCCGAAAAATCTCCATAAATCTGGAAAGCGAAATAAACGGCACCAAGAATCAGTGACAAAGAGTTCATCGATTGATAATTATCGAAAATAGCGTTGGCATAGGTCGCACAGGTATCTGCAATCACCACCTTCTTGACCAATCCCCAGACAAACTGATAAATACCTTCTTTGGCTTTTTGATAATCAAAACTGCGTTTTACTTTCACCTGTGGCAATAAATGCGTCGCTCTTTCAATAGGACCTGCCACCAATAAAGGAAAATAGCTGACAAACAAAGAATAATCCACAAAATTATATTCGGCCTTAATCCGCTTTAAATAAATATCTATAACGTATGATAAACCGTGAAAAGTGTAGAAAGAAATACCCACCGGGAGAATAACGTTTAATAATAACGGGCTAGTTTGTAATCCGAAGCCATTTAATAACTGGGAGAAAGAATCCGCAAAAAAATTATAATATTTAAAAACCCCAAGAAAACCCAAATTCATACTGATACTCAACCAAAACCAAAATTTTCGCTCCAGTTCCGCCTTGGCCTTTTCAATTAGAATACCAGTATAATAGTCTAAAAAAGTAGAGAAAACCAGCAAGAACAAAAAACGCCAATCCCAACAGGAATAAAAATAATAGCTGGCGATAATAAGCACTGCGTTTTGTGTGCTTTTGGTTTTATTAAAAACAAACCAATACAAGACAAATACAACAGGGAGGAAAATAGCAAAGGAAAACGAATTAAAAAACATACGAATTGGAACGGATTTGACAGTGCAAAATTAAAAATTATTCTTTAATACCAATGCCAAATGATGATTAACCATCGATGTTAAAGTTAAATCATTGAGATTTTTATTAACTATGGAACAATTACTGATTCTATAATCATTATTCAAAATTTTAAATAAAATTTCTTGTAACTGATTGACTTGACAAACCTCAAACAAAAAACCGTTTTTATTATCCTCAACTAATTCCAATATATTTCCTTGTTCCTTCGTTGTTATAACTGGTAAATTACATATTAAACTTTCCACAACTGAATAACAAAATGTTTCTCCATGAGAAGGATGAATTAAATAATCATAATTACAGTAGATTTCATTTAGATGTGGTACACTTCCTTTGAAATCAAAAAATTTCTGAAGTGAATAATCTTCAATCATCTTTTTCAATTCCATTTCAAAATAACCACTCCCATATATATCTATTAAAAAATTATATTCATGGTTATCCGTTAAATATTTTACAGCTACTATTAAATCTTGAATTCCTTTATCGCTTCTGAGATGAGAAGCAACAATAAATTTGTTATTGAATTCAAAATTTAATTTCTTTTTAAATTTATTATTATCTATTCCATTAAGAATTACGATTGATTTCTTACCAATTTGGAATCCAAATTCTTTGATTAGTTCGAGACGGGAAAAATTAGAAACCCCTACAAAAACAGCAATATATCTTGAAAACAAAATTCCTTTGATTCTTTTCTCTATTCTCTTTTTTAAAGGATAACCGGAAAGTGGTCTTGGATTATGATCTACAGCAATTATTTTAGCCGCGATAAACTGCTTTATTTTATAAAAAAAAGGAGTACACAATTCGATGAAATGGGTAATAACATGAGAGTATTCCGGTTTATTCCTTTTACAAAATTCAATAAAATAGGTTTCAATTGACGAATACTTACTTTCAAAAATACAAAGGTTATGATATTCCCCATGATCCGATTGATTTGGAAAAAACCACTCTACTTGAATACCGTTTTCTTTACATTTTTTGTCAAACTGCCAAAAAAAATAATCCATTCCGCCTACTCTTTCGGGCAACAGTTCATAATTGCAGAGTATTGCTATTTTCTTTTTATTTAACTCCATCTTTGCAATGCTTCAGCTATTCGTTTTCCTGTATTTTCAAGTGGCTTACTTACCTGCAATTGTAATAATTGTTTTCTGTTTTCTGAATCTAATTTCGAATTTTCGAGATACAAATTTATTGCAATAATTAATTCTTCCTGATTTTTTACAATTTTGGTAGCCTTGCTATTGACAACATTTACAATGTGAGCATAATTTAAAAAACGTTGATCGTCGTACAATTCATTTTCTAAATTACCAAAAACGGTATTGATTACTGGCTTATCAAATTGAATAAAATCCAAACTCATGGTTGACAACATATTGATATTTAAATCTGAAAACTCCAATAAACCTCTCAGATCTTTTACATCTTCCACTGATGGAATACGTTGTGACCAGGTTTCCTGATGACCTATCCGTGATAAATTCCATTTGGGATAATTCCATTTTAGGAATGGAAATTTAGCACCTAAGGCAGCAAAACGAATTGAATCTTCAGCTGGTGACGTTCTAATAATAAAATTTATATCTCTTATTTTCCCTTTAAGAATAGCATTAGCTATAGTTTCAATATATAATTCATCGTTTTTGCTCGTTGAAATATCCCCACAACTGAAACAAATGGTTTTTAAAGAACTTTCTAAATTAAATTTTTCTATAAATTCTGCTTTAGAAATTTTGTACCTATCTAATACATACGATTCAAATTGTGGTGTTCCTAAAACTTCAATATTTTCTTCTTTAACGGATGTATAAAACTGTTGCAACTCGGTTTTCATTAAATCGCTCCATACTAAATAGTAATCAAAATTAGCTGCCATTCTGCCTTTAGAAGCAATATTATCCCATGAAAAAATAAACGATGCTGTCTTTATTTTTAATTGTTCTGCCTGAAAAACCAATGGTGCAATAAATGGTGGCCTTTGGTGAGTGAAAAACAATAAATCAAAATCTTCCTTTTCTAAAATTGTTTTATAACCAACGGTTATTGAATTGTTTTCAAAGGATTTCTGCTGAAAATAATTCAATCTTTGAATCCATTTTTCTGAATGTAAAACTGATGTTATTTTAAAAATAAAACGAGTAGCATAACCTCGTGGCGTTTTAGATTGAGTAGCGTTCACTCTCAAACTATCTTGAATTCCAAAATTATTTTTTTTATGAAGCTGTAAATGTGCCACTTCTTTCGCCTTTCTAAAAAACCATGTTTTAAAATTTTCTTCAAAAACATCTAATTCAATGATTTTAGATTTAAAAGCAAACTCCGAATAAATAGCTGCTGGTAAACAAGAAAGCACAACAACCTCATCAAATATTTTCTCGGCTTCTACCAAAAAATCACTTAAAATGAAATTTCTAAACCCTACTCCATCGGTAATTACAACTGCTAGTTTTTTCATTTATAACCAATAATTTTCTTTATCTGATTTTTAATTACCTTCTTCTTCTTTTTTACTAAATATATCATTCTTTCCTTAGCTCCATATAAATAACCATATATTTTAAGCATAAAATATTGGTTTGATAATTTAAAATCACTTTCGTTATGTGGTATCCACCTAGCGGGGAAGTAATCAGACTCATCATACTTTATTGCAAATTCACCATCAAAAATTTGAACTGGTCTAATTATTTTTGTTTTAGTTTCTTCTCCCAGCCAAGCTAACCACCAAGAAAAGGTAGAATTACTGATAATATAATTGTCAAATTTAGAAGCTAAACATAGTTGCTCAATTGGTTTTAAATCTTCCAGAAAAAATACATTTGGCAAAAATGAAAAATGCTTTTTACAATAGGAAATTGAATCGCTAGTAAAAACAATATTATATTCTTCAAGATTATCAAAATGATGTAATAAAGCTGTTAAATAAAATTTATAGGTAAGTTGAAAATAATTTACATTATTTACAAAATCCCCTCTTCTTACACTTACTAAAATGCTTTTTCTAGAAAACAAAATTTTATGCTTTTCTAGTAGATTGTTTTCGAATTCCAGTTTAAACTTAAACACATTTTTTATGTTTGAATGAGAAAAATATTTCTCTGATTGCAACCATCCATTTAAATCATAATTGTAATTTAAAATTTCCCTTTCATAATAATTAAATTTCTCTTCACTTACTGACATCCAATATTTTTCATTGGAACATTTGTTGAAATTAAATTCAAAATAAATAGAGTATTCCCAATATGGAAAACAAAATTCTTGTTTGTAATTTTCGGAAATCCCTATTGTTGAAGCAATTTGAAATAATTGATTACCCAGATTACCTTTTTTACCTAAACGAGAAAATGTTATCATTGGATTGAGTCTCTAAACAGCTTTTGATGATTGATCTTCCAAATGTCATTATTTTGAATTGCCTTCACAAACAATTGAGCACTATTTCCATCTCCAAAATCAGAATTTAGAATTTGAACTTGGTGTGAATCAATACTCTTTAATGCATCTAAAATTCCTTCTTGACTATAATCAACATTGATAATATCAGCAAGTATGGCTCTATTTTGTTGTCGTGTTCCAATGTTAATAATTGGGATCCCATAATAGGGTGCTTCTCTTATTCCGGCACTGCTATTTCCCATAATAAATTGTGCATTTTTAAGCAAAGTTAAAAAATACTCGAATCGCAAAGAAGGAAAAACCCTAAAACGTGCATTATTTTTTAACCTTTTATACTCCTTTATAATACATTGACTGCCTAAATCATTGTTAGGATAAATTACCACATAATTGTGTGAGTCCTTTAACAAACTATTTACAAAATTCATAGTATAATCTTGCATTTCATCGGCTTCTGTGGTAACCGGATGAAACATTACAATAGCAAATTTTTCAAAATTTATTTCATAATAGTCTTTGACTTTTTCCAGACTAGGTAATGTATCGGAAAACATACTATCTATATCTGGAGAACCAATTGTAAAAATAGAGCTTTCCATTTCTCCCATTTGTAACAATCGTTTGGCCGCATCAGCATTTGAAACAAAATGAATATGGCTTAATTTACTTACACTATGCCGAATTAATTCATCTACAGTTCCTGATAACTCGCCTCCTTCAATATGGGCTACAAGAATATTATTTAAAGAACCCACGATAGCTCCTGCTAAAGTTTCTACTCTATCCCCATGAACAACAATCAAATCAGGACTCACTTTTTTACAATAACTAGATAAACCTTCAATAGTTTTAGCTAGTGTTAAATCCATTGTTGTTTCATGGGTATGATTTTCAAACGTATGTACATTTTTAAAATTACACCGTTCAATTTCTAAAAGGGTATACCCGTATTCTTTTAATAAATGCATGCCGGTAACAAAAACAAAAACTTCGAAATCGGAATGTATATCCAAAATTGAAATTAAAGATTTTATTTTTCCGAAATCAGCACGGGTTCCAGTTAGGAAAAGTATTTTTTTCATGTATTATATTTAACTACTTATTTTGGCTTTTAATTATTGAATATCTGAAATATTTCATTTTCAAGTACTTTCCTTCCTTTATTAGATTTGATACTTATTATTCCTTATAAATTCAGTTAGCTATCTTTAACCAATACATTTTCAATCAATATCTTCCCAATTCAATTGT
This sequence comes from Flavobacterium sp. GNP008, assembly GCF_056428965.1. Lineage (NCBI taxonomy): Bacteria > Pseudomonadati > Bacteroidota > Flavobacteriia > Flavobacteriales > Flavobacteriaceae > Flavobacterium > Flavobacterium sp. GNP008. Next base: position 269,699 of record NZ_JBWJVL010000001.1, read on the forward strand.
TCATCATTATCAATATCCTTAACAGCAATTTTACCCAATAGATCATTAAAATATACGGCAAGAATTTTTCCAGTACCAGGTCGTTTTACCCAAATATTTTCTTTGGTAAGTACTTCTCCTTTTTTTATCTTCGCAATAGTACAAACCGTTGCAAAAGCAAAATCAATAGTCACTTGTTCCTCTAAAGCAGGCTTTTTTATTCCACCACGCATTTGCCACATTTCATTACTATTTACAATGAGTTCTTTTGTCCATTGTTCGTCCATACTGCATACAATATCCGGACCGTTGCGCTCCATATTATCGGTAAAATGGCGTTCCAGAATACTGGCTCCCAAGGCAACAGCACCTAAACATGCATTATTATTCAACGTATGATCAGATAACCCAAAAACTTTATCCGGAAATGCTTGGTGCATTTCTATCATAGCTCCAAAACGAACTAAATGAATTGGCGTAGGATATAAATTGGTTGTATGTAATATAGCTACTGGTACGTTGTAGGCATCAAAAATAGCCAATGCTTTGGTAATACTTTCAATAGTATTCATTCCTGTACTTAAAATGACCGGTTTCCCAAAAGTGGCAATGTGTTCCAATAATGGATAATTGTTGCATTCCCCAGAACCAATTTTATAAGCCTGGATATCAAATTTTTGCAGTCGATTTGCTGCAGCTCGAGAAAAAGGTGTTGATATAAAGAGCATTCCTTTCTCCTCAACATAGTTTTTTAGTTCTAATTCATCCGCTTCATTAAGCGCACAACGTTCCATAATTTCGTAAATAGATACATCAGAATTGCCCGGAATTACTTTTTTGGCTGCCGCACTCATCTCATCTTCTACTATATGGGTTTGATGCTTGACTACTTCAACTCCTGCTCGATGCGCTGCATCTACCATTTCTTTGGCTATTTGCAAAGATCCTTCGTGATTAATTCCTATTTCTGCTATCACTAATGGTGGATAATCTAAGCCAATTTTTCGTCCTGAAATTTCTATATATGGGTTCATAAAATGAGTTATGAATTAGGAGTTATATGTTTTTGATATAAATATTCTGCATATTCAAAATCATCTTGAGTATCGATATCTACTTTAGCAAATGGATGATTTAATAGCATTGGAAAAGCAGCTGCATTGACTATTTTATTATCCAAAATTAGGTTTGTTTTACTAATATACAATAACCCATTTTCATAGTACAAGGGTTCCAAATCCTGACTTCGCTGACCAATTTCGTAGTTAAAAGGGATAAATTGCCTATTTATAATTTTACCTAACTTTTCATTATTTCTGGAAACAGTAAATAAACTATCGTAATTTTCTTTTTCGAGGATTTCAAAGGCTTCTGTCAAAATATTTTTAGGCCGCAACGGATTTGTAGGTTGAAGTACAATTATATTTTCTATTTCGGGATCATTAATTATCAATAAGCTATGCTTTAAGGCACTTACAGTAAGCTCTAAATCCCCTGAAATAGATCTTGGACGGTCTATAACTTTTGCTCCAAAATACAAGGCAATTTCTTTTATTGCTGCATTATCTGTGGAAACATAAACCTCGTCAATGTACTCCTTGTTTTTTTTAGCAAACAGAATACTGTGAGCGATTAACGGAATACCTCCTAATAAAAGTATGTTTTTATTGGGTAATCGTTTAGAACCTCCACGAGCTGGAATTATGGCTATGTTTTTCATTCAAAAATAATGTGATGTAAAAATACTTATTTTTATGATTACCATTCCTTTTAATTTTATACCTGTTAATTAAATAATCCCCCCGCTTTTGTTGAATTTTTTAGAAGTTGTTTTGAGAATTGTTAGAATAGGTAGTCTAGGAAATTTTCAAGCGGGAATTAGCTCAGAGGGCAAACAAGATGCTTTTTTATTTCTTTAATTAATTTTTATTGTTATTTGGTTGCCAATATATTTTAGTCGCAGGTAGCTTTTGAAATTGATCATATTCTTTATTAGTCAATCGATTTTTGTTTTTAATGATTTTGGGCAGTGCCAAAAATAAATCTAATGCTGCCAAAAACAAGGCTTTTAAAACTTTTAAATCCCCTTTAAAAACTTTATACCTCATTTGAACCGCAATAGAATACATTATTTTTTTCGGAATTTTTCGCAAAGGGTAAAACATAAAAAATAAATACCACCCGGAACGCAATGACATTCTCAAGCGTTGTGTATAATCCTTATTATTTTTTCTTGCCTTTATATTTACCCGATGATTGACTAAAACTTCAGGCAAATAATGAATTTCCCAGTTTTTTTTAAAGAGTTCGTAAGACACAAAATCTTCCTCTCCATAAAAAACAAACCAATCCGGATAATTAGGTATATCGCGCCAAGCTTTCATCCGCCATACATGTGCACAGCCTACAAACCCTTGTACTCGTACTCTTTTATCGGAAGACACGCTTTCTTTCGGCTCTTCTAACCCCCAGAAAATTCGAAGTGCAATTATACCACAATTCGTATTGTATTTAAAATGTTCTTGTATGGAATGTAATGGATTTCCAGTAATGAAATGCGCATCATCATCTAAAGAAATAGCAAACTCTGTTTTAACTAAGCTTAACAATCGATTTCTACTGAATATAAGCCCTTTACTTACTTTGTTTTGAATTAGTTCAATATCTGGATAATTCGTTTGTAGAAAAATACTTGTTCCATCGGTAGATCCATCATCACAAATAATGCATTTTACATTTTCTTTTTCCAATAAATATTGAATTTTATCCAAGGTAAATATCAAATCCTTTATTCGATTTTTGGTTGTAATAAGAATAGTAAAAATTATCTTATTCATCGAATGCTACTATAAAATATTGAAAAAATAGTTTTTAAAATTTGTTTTTTTATACTATAAATTTTATCCTTAATTTTTGTGTTAAACAAATCAGCCTGCACTTCATTTTTAATTATTTTATTTTCGTTCTTATTCGTTTCTTTATTTAAATGTTGAATATCAATCATCCAATCTTCCAACGTATTCCCAATATGATATGCATAATTATTATAAGTAGCTAACCGTAATTTACCTGATTTATCAATAGGAGTGTCAACATAATTATGTTCTGAGTTACCTCCCACAAGAGTTAAGGATGGATTAGAGGGGGAAGTATTAAATAAAATGTCCCGATTTAGGGTTAATACTTGATGGGCAGAACCTATAATCGCTTTAACTCCATTATTTTCTACAACAGGCCACACATTATCTTTATCTTTATCTAAATCCCAATTTATACTTGCTAAAAAACGATTATAATCCTCAAAATTTTCAGGAATAGCAATGAACTTAAATTTTAATCGCTTAAAAATAATTTGTCTTAAAACAGAACTTGTCCCTGCATATAATCCAGTACGAATAGGTATAGGAGAAACAGAACCTACATTTTCAAATTTAATAAAAACTTCTTCTATTTTTTCCTGCCAGCCTGTCCTGAATAAAATATCAGAGTCTGAGAGTGTAATCAGCTGCTCTCTGACACCTCTAGCTGCTCCAATTTGAGCATCAATTTTACCAATATTTACATTATGAGATATCACGGTATCAATTTTTTGTTCTTTTAAATACTCTGCTAATAAATCAACTACTTTACTGTAAGAACCATTATTTACTACAGTTATTAATGCACTAGAATTAATCGTATAAACTAGAGAATCTAAACATGCTTTAAATACAGCTAGCGAATCTTTATAAAAACCTTTTTCATGAGGTATATAAACTACAATCACTATCCTGTGATTTGTTGTCATTATAACTTTTTTCTCTTGCTTTTGTGGATTTGATCCTATTCGCATATAATCATATAGATTTATAAATACTAAAACTATAATTTATATTTTAAATACATATTATATTTTGTAAACTTCTCTTGAAATTTTCATCAGAAAAATAATCTCCAAATGGATAAACGGGTACGTTAGAATTCATCCTATCGATTATTAAATTCTCTAATTTCAACTTTGCCTCTTCTTGGTTATTCATATTTGCAATGTATTTTTCTTCTTTTACTATTTTTCTTAATTCGCTATCTAACGGCGAAATAGATAGTATCGGTTTATTAATTGATGCTAAAAAAGGAGCTTTCCCTACTAAAATATTACAATATAGAGGTCCGTTTTCTAAAATTACTAAAACATCTGCTTCGTAAATTTGCTCATTTGACGAGTTAGAAAAATTAAGTCCATCTAAAATAATTATATTTGCGGTACTCCTATATTTTTCTCTTAATCTTGCATTTTCTGAGCTTTTGAGTCTTAATATAAAAACGGTGTTTTCTAAATATAATTTATTGCTCTCTACCAGTCCCTGATAGACGTCTAGAAGATTGTCTATATTTCTACCGAATTGAATGGCTCCATGATACGATATTGTTACTTTCTTAGTCTTCTTAATTACCTGATTATTATCTGATAAATCAAATACCTTTTCACAATATTGATGTGGTAAAGTATAAAAAAACTTTTTTGAACCATACAAATACTGCATGTCTTGAGACATTAATATTGCGGAACTCATACAAGTCTTGGCTTGGTTAACAACTTGATACATTTCTTTCATTCTAAAAAGTTCTAAATTAGTCAATTCAGTCTTAGAACCTGCATACCAAAACAACGGGTAAGGATCATGAAAATTAATAATCGCATGTTTCAAAATTGGTAAATCCTTTGTCGCTAATAACATTTCATGATCGAGTCCTGAACTTCTGATAAAAATATGATCGTATTTTTGGTAATTAATCTTTGCAATGTAAGAAGCATATACACTATGAATATGTCTATCCTTTAATGAAATATGAAATAAGCGCCAATAGACTTTATTCATCCATTTAGTGAAAAATGGTATTTTTAGATTTAATATATGTGATTCAATGTTGTCAACCGGCAATAAATACAGTTGATCATTACTCACATATTTTTTCAAATAAACAACATCAATACTAGATTCTGGATAGGTTGTTCTCAGTTTAGATAAGAAAGACCGAGAAACAATACCTTCACTAGTTCCGGAAATTCTTAAATCTTGTGCTATTACTAAAAATTTCATCACATTCTTTTATTTGACGCATTATAATCATGTACAAGCCTATTCTTAATGGTAAAAAAATATAAAAAAACTGCCAATATCGTTTTTCCGTTTTTGACAATTCAAGTAAATTTATACAGTTTTTAAACAAGTTAAATTCTTTGTAAGAATACGAGAATATAACAAAATATTTTATAATTGAACGCGTGAGCAGTTTTTTTTCTTTTAAATTTTTAAGTACTAATAAAACAGCATTTGCATACGATGCCCTTCTTACTGAATTTTTTTTATTAAATTCTCCTGTATTGGAATTTTCATGTTTTCGACCATAAAACAAACATTTATTTATTGAAATCCCTTTAAATCCATTTGATACAATTCGTGCATATAATTCCCATTCTTCTGCATACATCAATTCCTCAACATACTTATCACTATCAAAACATGCTCGTTTCCACATTACTGCGCAAGAATTAAATTGCAGGCTGTTATTTAACATTTTTTCAAGATCGTTTATATCAATATCGAAAAAAGTGTATTTTTTGGAGTAATCAAAATTATAATTGAAATCCTTAGAATGAAATACTTCTCGAATGTACCGACAAAAATAAATATCTCGTTTATTAAATTCTGACACACAAATTTCTAAATTCAGTGGATGGGCGATATCATCATCATCGAAAAAAATAATATAATCCCCTTTTGCCAAATCTAAACCATAATTTCGACAGCCAGGTAATCCTTTTTGGTAGTGATCCGTTCTTACTAAGAATTGAAAACGTTTGTCTTTTTCTAAAATTGGAGCAATAACAGCAAATGTCTCATCAGTCCCTCCATCATCAATTATTAAACATTCCCAAGATTCATAGGTTTGTTTTTGAATAGCTGTCAATGATTCCTCTATAAACATGACTCTGTTATAAGTCGCCATTATAATAGTCACAGTGGGGTTCCGAATCATCTTAACAAAGATTTAAACAGTCTTAATGGTATCAAAAAAACTGATCCGATTTTAAAGTCAATTTTGTTTTTTATTTTGATATTATTACGTTTTTCTAAATCAATTGTATTCAAAAAATAGCTTATCATATCTTCATAATAATTTAAGTATAATTCTTTATGCTTCAAATAAATATACATTTTAATATTTTTATCATGATTAGCATAAGCATCCAATCGCATAGAATGATCATGTTGTTTATAAAAAAACAAAACTTCTGGAATAATATGTACATTCCATCCGTTAGCACATACCCTAATATAGAAATCCCAATCTTCATAACCCTTTTTCATGTTTTCGTCATATCCGCCAACCTCGGACCAGCATTTTTTTCGGAATAATGACGTGCCGTTAGCTGCATTTTGAAATAAAAAATCTTCAATCCTTTTTCCATTGGGCTTGATAAGACAAATTTCTTTTTTATCTTTGTACCGGGATATCCAACTGCTGACCACTCCTATTTTTAGACCATCATTTAAAACTTTCAATCCTTTTTCTATGAAAGAAGCATCATATTTATCGTCAGCATCTAGTGTTAAAATAAAATCGCTTGATGCATTTTTAATTCCAAAGTTTCTTGCGCTTGATAAACCAGAGTTTTTTTGGTAAATATATTTTATTCTTGAATCCTGATTACAGAATATCATAGCTACATCTTCAGTATTATCAGGACTACCATCGTTTACAATAATACATTCCCAATTTTGATGAGTCTGCTCTAAAATAGATTTAATAGCTTCTCCTAGGTATTGAGCTTGCTTATAACACGGAATGACTACTGATACTTTTTCCAAAATATATTCAATTTATTAAACAACATAACATATCCTTTTTTTAAATAACCAAAATTAAAAAAAATTAAGCAATAATAAATAATAAAAATCCATTCAAGTAAATTCAGCTTTCTAGTTCTTTTTATTTCTTTACCGTATTTTTTCATCAATTCTAATCTTTGAACATTATTATAAAATTGAAATTTATTCGAAATCAAAAATTTATAAAATTGAATCTCTGATAAATTCTTTTTAAGGAGATTATCACTCCGCCCAGAAATATTTAGTGAGGACATTCTAACAAAAACAATACTTTCATTAATTGTATAAATTGGCTTATTATCTGAAAAATCTAACCAAGCACGATCATCACTATTCCATCCCAAAGGATAATTATGAAATCCATATTTTTCGTAAGATGTTTTAGAAAAAACATATTCAGATAGTGAGCTGCGTGATACTTTTTTAAATTTTCTGTAAAAAGCATTGTAGGATGTTTCCCAAACTGGATGCATATAAAGATTAGACAAGGTGCTAGAATTTTCAAAAATTAATTTACTAGCAAACCTAACAAGATTAGATTTTAAATTAAAACATTCATAATTTCTATACCAACTTTCAACAACTGTTTTACATAAAACATCATCATCTCCCAAAATCATTATCCATTCTTTATCCTCATTCAAAGAGATACATCTTTCCCATTGTTTTATCAAAGTTTTTCCGCCTATATTAGTTTTAAATCGATGATAAGTAAAATCAAATTTACCCTTATATCTTTCTAACAAAACTGTAGGATCTTCTAGACTAGCATCATCGCCTATATAAACCTTAAACCGCTTATCCGTCTGATTAGATAACGATTCTAAAGTAGCTTCAAAAAAACTAAGTTTAAAATATGGAATTACAATGGCAAGCATTAGATTTTTTTTATAATATTTTTCAAAAATCTTAAGTTATATTTAGAAAATGGTTCAAGTAAAAACAATTGCAACCAAACAGAAATGGCAATTTTTTTACAACCAAAACTTAAACTTTTGTTTATAAATCGTTGGGCATTTGTAATTTCATGGTTTATAGTAACCGCATTTCCAATCACAAAAAAAGGCAATTCCCTTTTGTACAAACTATGTATTTTGTAAATAGCTTCAATCCAATTTTCATTAATAACCCCAGATGAAAAATGTTCTATTAATATTTTATTAGTAACAATAATATCATATCCATATTTCTTATATTCAAAGGAAATGTTTAAATCATAAGCGTGGTATCCTTTCATTTTAGTATGAAATCTGATTCTATCATCCTTTCTCATTGCCATAAAAACACCATCAATAACAACTACATGAACATCTTGCTCTTTATCAAATCCAAAATTGTGAAATTCCTTTTCTTTATTTTTATGATGTTGAATAATATTGATTATTCCCTGCCCTTCATAATTATCCCACCAAGTCGAAGGCATTTTAGTTTTGACTGTTGCTCCCGCAACACCTATCAAACCAATATTATCATTATTATTGAAATTATGATTTATAAAAGCACCCCAGCCAATTGTTTGAAAACAAACATCGTCATGTATCAAACACAAATATCCACCTCTACTTTTTACTATTCCTATATTATAAGCTTCAAAAATAGAATAAAAATTATTTGAATTATCAATAATAACCAACTCATACTCGCAGCCAACCGTATTTTTGATATTATCGTACAATTCCTTGTTAATTGTACTCGCACGTGAACAGATAATTATTGAAAGCATTATTTATTAATTTACAAATCTTGATTTATTTCAGTACAATTTTTCTTTAAATTTATTTTTTATAAAAAAATAAATTTAAAGAAAATTAATACACCCTTTATCTTTTCATTATTTCTAAAATAAAACATACCTAATTCATATTTTTGCTGTTTAATAATTTTCCTATTTATTTTAAGAACTGACATATAATTACTTGGGTTTTTAATAACTAAATAATCAATCATCTTGGTACGCATCTTAAAATCTATTTCAATGAGTGAACTCCACTTTATTTTTTTTCCAGCGCCCGCAATAACACTTTCAGAATGAAATCTAAAATTGTTTAAAGATTCAGAAATATAAGCCACGTTATTGTTGGTAATCAATTTTAAATAAAATAACCAATCACCACAGGTTTTTAAAATTGGATCAATATCTAATTCCATTAAACCTTCAACATTTTTTTTTCTAAATAAAACAGCACTGGCGTTAGGAATTACATTTTTATAAATCAAGAAACGTTCGATAAATTCATTGCCGACTAAAATAAAATTTTTCAAAAAGAAGGTATTATCCAGACTATCCGTATGATTTAACCAATCCCCTTTAATAGTATTAAACTCATTTACCCTCTTTGATTGACAATAAGACAATACTGTTTTATCATCATGAACTAGCGGTTGAATTAATTTCTCCAAAAAATTCAGCTCACAAAAATCATCTGATTCAGCAATCCAAATAAAATCTCCTTTTGCTAAAGCAATTCCTCTATTCCATTGGATAAATGTATTACCCGAATTAGTTTCATTAAAAACACAGTGACTTACCTTGGGATTATCTGCATATTCATTAAGAATATTTCTACTGGAATCAGTACTACAATCATCCAATAATAGTACTTCAAAATGACCATACGTTTGATTGAAAATACTTTCTAAACGTTGTTTTAAAAACTTTTCATGATTGTAATTGGGAACAATTATAGATACTAAAGGAGTTATTTGCTCCATAAACGTTTTTTTATCCTAAACAAAATTATAAATAATAAATCTTTGCTCGTTTTAGCTAAAACTGATTCACTCATTAATTTATCTATATTTAAGGTTTTAAAAAAAGCTTTAGTATATTGTTCATGATATTGCCTACAATATTTTTCAACTATATAGTCTTGATTTTTCAAAATAATTTCATTAGTGAATAACTGACTCATTGAATTTTTCGATACAAAATATTTAAAAGCAATTTTATTTAAGTGATAAAATACAACGTTTATGGTTCCAAAAGCTACCCATAACTCCCAATCTTCATGACCCTGATAAGGCATATTTTCATCATATCCCCCAACCTCTTCCCACAACTTCTTTTTGTAAATTGCACAAGCATCAATATAATTATGCACTAACATTTGGTCCAATTTATAATTACCCACTTCCCAAAAACCATTTTTTTTACCAAAATATTGTGCGTGACCATAGACAACACCTACATCAGTATTATTTTCAAAAACAGAAACTGCATTTTGAACAAAATACTCTTCCAATTGATTATCGGAATCAAGTGGTAATATCAAAGTTCCGATCGATTTATTTATTCCAAAATTCCGAGTTTTGCCCAGACCTTCATTCTGTTTCGTAAAATATTTAAATCTGTCGTCTTTACTAATCCAACGCAATACGATTTCTTCAGTTTCATCTGTTGAGCCATCATTTACAATTATGGCTTCCCAATTTTGATACTTTTGATTCAAAACAGATTCTAATGTTGCTTCTAGAGTAACTTTAGAATTAAAACAAGGGATGACAATACTAACTATTATACTCATGGCTATTAATTTATGCTACAATTAAGTTACTTATTGAGAAAAAATAATCCTATTTAACAACGAATCCATATAATCCTGAATACATCTGATCATTTTTGAAATTTGATTCTTTTTTATCTTTTTTCATTAAAAATTTGACTAGCCAATTCAAAAATGGTTTTAATAGTTTTTGTTTTTGTTGAGGAAGTCTAAAGTCATTCCATAAAGCAAATGATAAAGCTAGATTATAATGAAAGCCTCCCAGAGGCTTAATCTCCCAAGAGGAAAATCCTGTTTTTTTGAAATGCTCTTCTAAAGCAAAAGGAGTAAATCTATGGTAATCATAAGGAGCTTCATGCAGTGGCCAAACACTTGGTACAGTAAAGAAAAATGTTCCTCCAGGTTTCAAAACCCTTTGAATTTCATTTAGAACATGATTTGTATCAAAATAATGTTCTAGAAATTCAGTAGCAATTACAAAGTTTACTGATGCATCATTGAGCGGGATTTTTTTTCCATCCCAATAAAAGTCAGGCTTTACTTGATTATGATATTCCGTTGGTTCAATGTCTATGCCAATATATTTATCAATTGAATCACTTTGGAGATATTCCTTATACGGCATTACTCCGCAAGCAAGATCAACTACTACTCCATGTAATCTTGATTTCAATTCAGTTACAGCTTCTAATAATGATTTTCTAATTACATAAAAAGAAATTCGCATGTTTTTACTCTTTAAATTAATAAACCAATCGCTTTTATAGTTTTTTAAATCATTTGTCATTTTAAATTATTTACTATTAAATTATTCCAGATTTTAAATAAAATATTAATTTACTTCCCAACTTCCTTTATCAATAAATTGACAAACATTTTTTTGCCAACCCCAATCAGGTTCTTTCTGACCTATCATTTCAACTTCAAAGGAACAACAATCAAACTCTTGAAACTTAGACTTTGTTTTTGTTTCTGCTAAATGAACCCGAATACTGTAATTCCCTTTGTACAATAACAGCTCCTTATAAGCAAACACAAGTTTATTTACTCCTTTTTTTCTGCAAATATTTGTATCAGTATCAAAAATATAATCATACAAAACAGGTACTTGCAAATGATTAAGAATTTGAAAAGATAGAGCCATGCATTTAATATCCTCACAAGGCATTGTAACCTCAAATTTAATACTTAAAACTTTAGCGTTTGCTTGCAATGCTCCACCTTCAGAAGTCTTAATTTCTACTTTAGTAACAGTAGGTATATCCATTCTTGCTTCTTGTGTAAAGATACTCCCTCCCTTATTTATTGAAGAGTATAAAGCGATTGCTTTATTAGTTTCTTCAAATGCCAGGACTCTTCCTTTATCCATCACAATCGTATTTTTAGTTAAGGTACTAATAGCACTTAAATCATGACTCACAAACAACACAGTCCTACCGCCTTTTTGTGAGATATCCTGCATCTTGCCAATCGCTTTTTTCTGAAACTCTGCATCGCCCACTGCCAAAACTTCATCGATAATCAAAATTTCAGGCTCTAGAAACGCGGCTACAGCAAAAGCCAAACGCACATACATCCCACTACTATAGCGTTTTACAGGGGTATCAATGTAACGTTCACAACCAGAGAACTCAATAATCTCGTCAATCTTAGAGGTGATTTCTTTTTTAGTCATTCCTAAAATAGCACCATTCAGGTAAATATTTTCCCTACCGGTCATTTCGCCATTGAATCCAGTTCCCACTTCAAGTAAAGAAGCCACGCGACCTCCAAACTTAATACTTCCGGTAGTGGGTGCTGTCACTCGGGATAATATCTTGAGTAAAGTAGATTTCCCAGCTCCATTTTTACCAATAATACCAATAATTTCACCACGTTCTACTTCAAAATTAATATCCTGCAGTGCCCAGACATAATCACTTGTACCTTTTGTACTGCGGTCATTGGTATCGCCAATTTTTAAATACGGATCTTCTTTCCCGCGCACCTGATGCCACCATCGGTTCAAATCGTGCGCCATAGTACCAGTACCCACTTGACCCAGTCGATATTGCTTTGATATATTTTCGGCTTTTAAGATAATGTCTTTTTTCAAAATTAAAATGGGTTATTTGGTTAATCGTCTAACGGGTTAATCGATTAATGGACAATTAAAATAATAATAATAATTTGATTTTATAGCCTGTAATCTGATTACTAAAAACTGAACATTGACCGCTAAACCGTATCTATAAAACTCTTCTCGGTTCTGTTAAATATCAAAACTCCCACTAAAAACACCATTACAGTTACTAAAAACGTATATCCTAATCCCAAAACAGAGATTTGTCCAACATCTAATAGCATGTATCGTGTCGTTTCTATAACATACGCTAAAGGATTATATTCAACCATCCAACCATAATTAGGCAATTTTTCTTTAATTAAGGCCATAGGATACATCACCGCTGATAAATACATCAATAATTGTACCCCAAATCCAACTAAATTACTGAAATCCCGATATTTAGTAACTAAAGAGGAAATCAACATCCCCAATCCCAATCCCAAAATACCCATCATAACAATCAACAACGGAAAGAATAAAGTGGCTCCATTCATTGCGATTAATGCACCTTGATTATAGTAATAAAAGTAAAAACAAATAAATATAAAAAACTGAATCCCAAACTTCAATAAATTAGATACTACAATAGAAAGCGGTACAATAATCCTTGGAAAGTAGACTTTACCAAAAATTCCAGCATTACTGCCAAACGTATTTGATGTACCATTGAGACAGGAAGTAAAGTAATTCCAAACGGTGATTCCCGCCAAATTAAACAAAAAAGGGGGTACGTTGCCTGTAGTAATACCTGCAACGTTATTAAAAATAATGGTGAACGTGATCGAGGTAAATAAAGGCTGTATAAGGTACCAGAGTGGTCCTAAAACCGTTTGTTTATATACCGTTACCACATCCCTTTTAACAAAAAGAAGCAGCAAATCTCTATATTGCCAAACCTCCTTTAGATTAAGTGAGAAAAACTTATTTTTAGGCGTTATTTCAAACAGCCAAGTGGTATTTGTATGTTCGGGTTGGTTCATTGGTATATGCTAAAATCCTAAGATAAATTTTGTCCTTTTGTACCTAGTACAAAGACGAAAGATCTTCTCGTTATTATGTATTAAAGTCAATAATTACTGAGCAAATATAAATCATTTGTCATTAATATTGCATTAAAATCATGCAGTGCTTTAATTCTTTATAGAATATTATTTTAATATCGATGATCTAGAAAAATCTCTTAATTAATCACAGCTTGATCGTAACTCAGGATTCACCACAAAAAAAATCTAAGCTAATCAATAATAAGATTAAAACATTAATTTCATTACTTTCTCATTGATAAAAAAAAGCCTAATAGCAGCAACGACTTATTTTTTCTTTTCTTCTTGGACAATTAGTTTCAAAGAATTGATATAATCAGTATCAAATTCTATAACTCTAATTTTATTTCGCTTAAAACTCATTTCGCCCTCAAATTCTCCTTCAGTTCCTAAAAAATCTATTACAAGTTTTTCCGCATTTAGCTCAATAAATTTCCCAAGATAAACCGCTTTATCAGATTTTTTTGCAATCTGAAAAACCCCATATTTATTCGCTAGAAAATTGATAATTGAAGTTAAATCTTTTAGTGGAATTATTTCCTCTGCACTTGTTTTTAAACCTTTTAGTTTAATTACTCTTTCTGTAAATTCGTGATCTTTGTCTTGAATAATTGATTTTACATTTTCATTTTTTAATATTGTAAAACCATCAATTATAAAATCGAAAGGATTATTTTTCAGTAAAATCCAATCTTCAGTCCAATCAATAAGAAAACCATTAAAGATTTCTTTTTTGTCGTCAAATTCTATTGAAATTAATTGTCGAACGTATTTTTCCATTATATATTTTTTTTAAGTTTTGAGAGCGGAATGCTACTACTTTTCAACTTACATAAGAGCCTACAAACGAAATTTAATTGATTAAAAAGTAAATATATAAGATTACAATTAAAATCTTTTTTTTCAAAAATATCCATTAAAAACTTAGTTATTATTCATAAAAGGCAAAGGCACATACTATTCAGAAAACCTATTCCAAGGACTTAAAAGAATATATTTGAACTTTTCTGTTTTTTACTTCTGAGGTTTAAACAAAAAAAACTCTCTAAAAGAATCAGATCTGGTCTTTTTGTGTGATCGTATACTTTAATTACAATTTTAAAAGAGTTGTATGCTAAGTACAGCTGCTTACAGCTGGGATTTGTTAGTCTTAAGTTATTCCTCCCTCTTTCATAAAAAAGAATTCTTGTGTATACTTCACAAGTATAACATACAAATGAAGATAAACTATTCCGAATTTTAAACAAACCAAAAAGGAATAATAAAATGCTTTCTAGAGTAAAATTAAGAAGTAATAGGTATTCATTCAATTGGTAACACTCAAAGGCGAAGAATAATTAAAAATCATTAAGTAATCCGCGTGCAATGACTATTTTCATAATTTCATTAGTTCCGGCATAAATACGTGCCACACGATTATCAGCATACATCCGAGCAATTGGATAGTCCCACATGTAACCATAACCACCAAATAATTGCAAACATTCATCAACTACAAGTCCACACATATCTGTAGCAGAATATTTAATCATCGATGCACTTTCAGTCGTTAATTTATGTTCCACTAATAATTCGATACATCGATCTAAAAAAGCCTGATGTATTTGTAGTTGAGCGGTACATTCTGCTAGTTTAAATTGCGTGTTTTGAAATCCGGAAATAGGAGTCTCAAAAGCAGTTCGTTGCTTTGTATATGCGATGGTATTTTCAATCGCTCCTTCAGCAGTAGCTACCGCCATAATACCTACGGTCAGACGCTCTCTAGCTAATTCCTTCATCATAATTTTAAATCCTGTTTTTTCGTCTCCAAGTCTATTCTCTTTAGGAACTTTAACATTATCGAAAAACAACTCTGCTGTATCTTGCGATTTCATTCCTATTTTTTTGAAGGGAACCCCTTTAAGAAAACCTTTCATTGTAGATTCTAAAATAAGTAAAGTAATCCCTTCCTCATCTGTATTAGGATTAGTTTTCACAGCCACTATAGCCATATCACACATAAAACCATTGGTAATAAAAGTTTTTTGACCGTTTACAAGATAATGATCTCCTTTATCCTCTGCTGTTGTTCGAAGTGCTTTTAGATCACTCCCACAATTAGGTTCTGTCATTCCTATTGCAGTGATAATTTCTCCTTTGGCCATCAGTGGTAAATATTTTAGTTTTTGCGCCTCAGTACCATAATACAGTAAATAAGGGGCTACAATATCAGAATGCAACGAAAATCCGGGACCAGTGATTCCTTTCTTGGCAAAGGCTTCAATCAACAAAGCATTAAATGTAAAATCTAATCCTCCGCCTCCGTATAATTCTGGCATGTCGAGACACAATAATCCTAATGTTCCTGCTCGCTTCCATATCTCACGCGATACCATTCCATTCTTCTCCCATTCTTCTAAATGATCTATAATATCATTTGAAATAAATTCTTTAATCATCTCTTGCATCATCTTATGCTCTTCGGAGCCATAAATCTTTCGTTCCAACAATATCTTTTGTAGCATTTTACATAGTTTATGGTTTAGAGAATGCTTATTTTAGTATAGCTATTTAAAAAAAACTCAAGTCAGCAATAGTCCATTTATATCTTGCAAAAAATTTCGCTTTATAAAGTTACATAATTTTTGTTTTCAAAATACTTCTATAAATAAATTCCAAGTTGCAATATATTAATGCGGATACAAGTTTTATTTCTTCCTTTTGAATGATAATAAAATTAAACGCGGATATCAGGTTAGATTTACAAAAAAGCTCCAGACAAATTAGGATAAACAGAAAAAGAATAGTGAGTCTAAACAACTTAAAAGTAGGTGCCAATAATAACTAATACAACTTAACTACCTACTACAACTAGCCCATAAATAATTGATTACAAATTTTATCTTCGTTAAACAACAAGATAATTTATACAGTAAAATAAAGGAATAAAAAAGGCTAATCTCCACTAACTTTCTTATATAAATAACTAAAACACAACCTTGATTTAAACAAAAAAGGTTGCAGAGTACGAGTACTTACAACCTTTTTTTGATAACATATAAAAAGGAACTTTACTTATCCAATACTTCATAAGCAGAATTCATACTCTTGAACTCTGGTACAATTTTTTTCATTTGCGCTACAATTGCATCATTAGTAAACAAATTAGAAATACGAATCAACTCATTGATATCCGTATGCAACCCTTCAAACTCTTCTTGAATTTCTTGAGCGATCATGATTTTGGCATGATGCGTAGGTATTGATTTTGAGGTATCATTCAGTAGCTCCTCGTATAATTTTTCACCAGGTCGTAAACCAACAATTTGTATCTTAATCTCTTTTTCAGGAATAAACCCAGCCAATTTTATCATTTTTCTGGCCAAATCAATAATTTTAACTGGTTTCCCCATATCAAAAATATAAATTTCACCTCCATTTCCCATAGCACCTGCCTCGAGTACCAGTTGACAGGCCTCGGGTATTGTCATAAAATACCGAATAATATCCTTATGGGTAATGGTTAATGGTCCCCCTTCGGCTATTTGTTTAGTAAATAAAGGTACTACAGAACCATTTGACCCTAAAACATTTCCAAAACGAGTCGTAATAAATTTTGTGGCTTCTGGACCTTTCGCAATCTGATCTTTTAACTGCAAGGACTGGACGTATTTTTCAGCAATTCTTTTACTAGCTCCCATCACATTACTTGGATTCACAGCCTTATCAGTGGAAACCATGACAAATTTTTTAACGTTATACAAACACGCTAAATCGGCAAGATTTTTTGTACCTGCAATATTAGTAAAAATTGCCTGGCACGGATTTTCTTCCATCAGTGGTACATGCTTGTATGCCGCAGCATGAAAAACAACCTGAGGTTTATACGATTTAAAAACCATATCCATAGCGGCTCTATCTCTAATATCTCCTATAACCGTACGTATTTTCACATTCGTATTAATACTATCGGTTTCTAATTTTAAATGATGTAATGGAGTTTCTGCCTGATCTAAAATAATGATTTTTTTAGGATTAAAAATCAGAACTTGTCTTACAATTTCACTACCTATAGAACCTGCTGCACCGGTAATTAATATTACTTTGTCTTTTAACTGATTTGATATCGACTGACTATCCAGCACAATAGGCTTTCTTTCTAAAAGATCTTCAATTTGTATGGTCTTCACTTTTTGAGAAATCTCTTTTTGGTTTTCCCAATCCGAAATTAGTGGCACTGTGTAGACTTTGTAATTATATTCTAAACACTGATCAACAATAATAATTTGTTCCTCTTTAGATAAAGCCTTATCCGCTATAATAACTCCTTCTGCTCCTATAGAACGCATTAATGCCGGCAACTTTTTCTTTTGCACCAGAATAGGAAGATCCAACATTCGTTTGGATGCATTTTGATTTTTCTTGTCTACAAATCCAACAATTTTGAAACGACATGGAGTTTCAAATTTTAATGCATTGGCTACAGATATTGCATTCGCATCCGTTCCATAAATTACAGTCCGTATTAAATTTTCATTCCTTTTTTCCGAAAAATAAAGTTCAAAAGTTTGTTTAACTACCACCCTATATAAAAATAAACCACAAAAAGACAGTACGATATTAATGAATATAGCCGTATTTAAAAATGCTTTCTGTCCATAGTACAGTTCAAATATAAAATTAAAGATAAGGAATAAGACAAGCACAGCCATTTGCGAAAACAAAAGCTTTACAGCATCGATATAGGATGAATGCCTAATAATTCCAGAATAGGTTCTGAACAACCAAAAAAAGAAGATATTAATTCCAAAGAGAGCGGTTATGAAACTGAAGCTGTAAGGTGTAATGATGTAGTCTAACCCCGTTCCTTTAAATATTAGAATCGTAAAAAAAAACGACAGTACTAAAACTGAAAAATCCATCATAATAATAATCCATCTGGGTAGATAGCTCAAATTATGAATGTTGAATTTCAAATTCTCTCTCGAAAAAAAATTCGATTTTATTGTGGAAGGATCCGTGTTGCTAACATCACTCAAAGTAGTGCTTTTAAAATTATTTATTAATCAAAACAAAAATAAGATTTAATATGTTGATAAATGAAAACAAATCAATTCTATTCTATTTTTCGTATATAAAATTACTAAAAAATTGATTTTAAGGTTTTTAGTAATTTGTTAAAATGTAACTTTTGTAAAAATATTATCTCACAAAACGACTTATATGGATATATATTAGCAAAAATGATCTCTAAAACCGTTTTTAAATTGTAATTTATCTCTAATTTGCTCTTCCTTTATATTCTAACAGCGCTCCATAGTATGCGTTTAACATAGTAATAAACTGTAATTAAAGTACCATTTGTTTTATGAACTAAACTAGATTTATACTCTCTAGAACGATTTTATTTTAAATAATTGCAAAATAACAGATTTAATCTTTTCACAATCCTCTTTAGTCAAATTAGAACCGGAGGGTAAACAAAGTCCATTTTCAAAAAGCATTTCAGAAACAGTAGTACCATAATACGGATATTTCCAAAAAACAGGTTGTAAATGCATTGGTTTCCACAAAGGACGAGATTCTATATCTTCTGCTTTTAATGCTAACCTTAAAATCTCTCTGGTTACACCATTAGTTTCTTCAGGATTTATTAGAATGGTCGTTAACCAATAATTAGAAAAATAATCTGTATTAGGGACTTTAAAAACTATAACTCCCTGAGTATCATCAAACAATTCGATGTAAAAATCATGCATATTTCTTCTTAGCCCAATATGAACATCCAAAACTTCCATTTGTCCCCGACCGATACCTGCACTTATGTTACTCATCCTATAATTATATCCTATCTCGCTATGCTGATAATGAGGTGCTTCATCTCTGGCTTGTGTGGCCAAAAAAATAGCCTTTTTTTTAAGTGCTTCTGAAGGAGTGACTATCGCTCCTCCTCCGGATGTAGTGATAATTTTACTCCCATTAAAAGAAAAGATCCCAATATCCCCAAAAGTACCACACCTCCATCCTTTATAGCTACTACCTAATGCTTCAGCACTGTCTTCAAGAATGGGAATAGCATATTTATTGGCTACTGCTCTTACTTCATCAATTTTATATGGAGTACCGTACAAATGCACCGCTAATATTACTTTAGGGGTTATGCCTTTTGCAATCGTATCTATAATCGCTTCTTCAAGCGCAATAGGACACAGATTCCAGGTTTCTGGTTCACTATCTATAAATACTGGGGTTGCACCTAAATATAAAACAGGATTGGCAGAAGCCGAAAAGGTCATACTCTGACAAATTACAATATCTCCTGACTGGACACCTAAAAGAATTAATCCCAAATGAATGGCTGCAGTTCCAGAATTCAAAACGGCAACGTGGCATGATCCCACATACTTTTCTAAATCCTCTTCAAAACAGTTTATGTTTGAACCCACAGGAGCAATCCAATTCGAATCAAAAGCTTCTTGTATGTATTTCAGTTCACTCCCTCCCATGTGAGGAGTAGAAAGCCAAATTTTATGTTTATGCATCTTCTAAAAATAAAAATGTAATATACATGATTAATCTTATGTTTTCGTTCGGTATTTTTTAATTATTTTTTTTAGAAAGAAAAATAATTAAAATTGTTTTACAAATAATAGTAATGTCACCCCAAAAACTCTGATTGTAATAATACTTGAGATTCAATTGAACTTTATCCGGAAAAATAATTGCATCGTTATAAACTAATGGAAACTGATACTTAACTAGTAACAATTCTTCCTTATTATATTTTATGGAAGCTAAACTAGTTAATCCGGGTTTCAAATCAATTATTTTTCGGCTCTCACCTTCTAACAAATCATAATAGCCAGGCAAATCAGGTCTTGGACCTACTACACTCATCTCCCCTTTTAAAACGTTAAATAATTGAGGTAATTCGTCCAGTTTATAGTTCCGAAGTAACTGCCCTATTTTAGAAACACGAGGTTTTTCTGAAGATAATAAAACTTGAATGGTACGGAGTTTATAAATTTTGAATGGTTTACCAAACTGACCAATACGCTCTTGGATAAAGATTCCATTAGTATGAGTATCGATAACTGCGAGCAACCAACAAATTAACACAACCCAAAAAAATAAGAGAAGTGTGAATAGAGAAAAAATAATATCAAAAACCCGTTTTGTCATATCCTTGAAAGTATTTTATTCGGGATAAAAATACAAGCAAAAAACGAATTATAAAACTCTGACGATCATTTTTCGAGTAAGAAAATTTCGAACTAATAAATAAATAAACGTCAGTAATACTAGAAATCCACCAATAAAAATGAAGGTTAAATACCCTTTGGTATCCATATAAATAATAAATCCATTTATTATCAATTGAAATCCGGCATAAACAAAGGATACTAAAACATGAGAACACCCTCTTTCATTGGCTAAATATTGGTATAAATGAGAGCGGTGCGGCTGGAATATATTTTCTTTTTTTAGCAATCTATTAATGATAGTAATTACAGCATCGATCCCATAAACGGAAAAGAAAAGAATATACCCGATTTGCCCTGAATCAATAATGGTCTTTATCATAAAATAGCCCAAAAAAAGTGCCATACTAATGCTCCCAACATCCCCTGCAAAGGTTTTAGCTTTTTTTCGAACATTAAATAGGCCAAAAGCCAAACAAGACAATCCCATGGTAATCAGTAAGGGTAAGCTGGCTTTGTTGATTGGTAAAAAAGAAAAAGTACCTATGGCTGCTACCGCGTACAAGACGGTTATCCCATTGATCCCATCCATAAAATTAAAGGCGTTTACCCAACCTATAAGGAGTACAAACACAACAGGAAGCAACCACAAAGGTTCATAAAATAACTGCAACTCATAAAAAACCAAACCCACAGCTATGACATGTGAAATAAAACGAGGCAACTGAGACAGCGGTTTGATGTCATCAATAAAACTTACTATAGCCACTAAGACTACCGCAAGCGTAACAGCCCAAGAAACATATCCCAGTAAAAAAGCAATACTTATGGCTATTGGAAAAATAATACCGCCACCTCTTAATGTAATAGAAGTATGTGATGATCTACTATTGGGTTTATCAATGATATTATACTTATCTGCAATTTTGAAATAAATAAGTTCAATACCAACCAATAAGATAATTAATGCAACGTAAACCATTTTCTAAAACTATATGTAATCTATTACCTGAAATCTATTATTTAAATACTGCCTGAAACGCTTATGACTTGTGTTTCAACAAGCCCAAAAGATACTCTCCATATCCCGATTTTTTCAAAAGCTCCGCTAATTCTTGAAGTTGTTGTTCTGTAATAAATCCTTGTCTCCATGCAATTTCTTCGATGCAACCCACTTTCAATCCTTGACGCTCTTCAATAACCTGAACAAATTGTCCCGCTTGCATTAGGCTATTAAAAGTACCAGTATCTAACCATGCGGTTCCTCTGCTTAAAATTCCCACTTTCAAAGCTCCTTTTTCTAGGAACACTTTGTTCACATCCGTAATTTCGTATTCCCCACGAGCGCTTGGTTTGATATTCTTGGCAATTTCGACTACTGAATTATCATAAAAATACAAACCGGGTACCGCGTAATTTGATTTGGGTTCCAACGGTTTCTCTTCAATAGAAAGCGCTTTAAAATTAGCATCAAATTCGACTACACCATAACGTTCCGGGTCTGAAACGTGATAAGCAAATACTACCCCACCTTCAGGATTGGTATTTGACTTCAACAATTCATCCATATTGGAACCAAAGAAAATATTATCTCCTAAAACTAAAGCTACGCTATCTTTCCCTATGAATTCTTCTCCAATTACAAAAGCTTGAGCTAATCCATTAGGAATAGGCTGCTCAGCATAACTAAATTGACATCCAATTGACGCTCCGTCCCCTAACAATTTCTTAAAATTAGGTAAATCATGAGGCGTAGAAATAATTAATATTTCATTGATTCCTGCCATCATCAAGGTAGACAACGGATAATAAATCATTGGTTTGTCATAAACCGGCATCATTTGTTTACTCATGGCCAGCGTTAACGGATGCAAACGGGTTCCAGAACCCCCAGCTAATATAATTCCTTTCATAAATGTTAAATTTATTTTTTATTTGTCATTTATGGTATCGCTTTTTATTTATTAGTTTGCTAACGCATCCTTCTTTATTAATGGCGATTTCATATTTTTTGACTTTTGACTAATGATACTGTTTTTCGTAATAAGTAGCATATTCCCCTGAGGTAATATTATTCAGCCAGATTTGATTTTCCAAATACCAATTTACGGTCCTTTCCAATCCTTGCTCAAAAGTAACCGAAGGCTTCCATCCTAATTCTTTGTTTATCTTATTGGCATCAATAGCATAACGCAAATCATGCCCTGGACGGTCTTTCACATACGAAATCAATTGTTCCGAAGTTCCTTCCGGACGACCTAATTTCTCATCCATTATTTTGCAAAGTAATTTAACCAAATCAATATTTTGCCATTCATTAAATCCGCCAATATTATACGTATCATGGTTAACTCCTTGATGAAAAACCAAATCAATTGCTACTGCATGATCTTCAACAAAAAGCCAGTCACGGGTATATTTCCCATCGCCATAAACGGGTAAAGGTTTATTTTGAATGATATTATTGATGAATAACGGAATTAATTTTTCAGGAAAATGAAACGGCCCGTAATTATTGGAACAATTGGTCAACACATAAGGCAAACCATACGTTTCACCATACGCTCTGACAAAATGATCAGAACTGGCTTTCGAAGCAGAATACGGAGAATTAGGATCGTAAGCCGTTGTCTCAGTAAACAATCCTTCGGCACATAAACTGCCATAAACCTCATCGGTACTGATGTGGTAAAAACGTTTCCCTTCATAATTTCCTTGCCAAGTGGTCTTAGCCGCATTCAATAAATTCATCGTTCCGATAACATTTGTTTTCACAAAAGATAACGGATCCGTTATAGAACGATCCACATGCGATTCGGCAGCTAAATGCAAAACGCCATCAAATTGATGCTGCGTAAACAATTGATCAATAAATGTTGCATCAACGATATCTCCCTTTATAAAAGTATAATTAGGCGCTTTTTCAATATCAACAATATTTTCGAGATTCCCGGCATACGTAAGCGCATCCAAATTAAAAATTTGATATTGAGGATATTTATTAACGAAAAGTCGTACTACATGAGATCCTATAAAACCCGCACCTCCGGTAATTAATATTTTTTTCATTTTATATAATTTTTAAACATTTTTTCAAACTATCTTTATAATTCGGTACGACAACTCCAAAAGTATTTTTTATTTTAGTTTTATCCAACAAAGAATATTGCGGGCGTTTTGCAGGTGTAGGATAATTGGAGGAGAGAATTCCGCTAACTTCACAATCAAAATTTCCTAATTCTTTAATTGCCAATGCAAATTCATACCAACTAATCTCTCCCTCATTAGAAAAATTATAAATACCTGCCTGCCAATTAGCATTTGCCAAAATCGTCATAATAGCTTGAGCCAAATCTGCGGCATAAGTTGGGCTGCCTATCTGATCATTTACAACATTTAGGCTATCCCTTTCTTGCATTAATCTGGACATCATTTTTACAAAATTATTTCCAAAACTAGAATACACCCAAGAAGTCCTAATAATAATTGAATTTGGATTTTCTTGCAAACAAGCCTTTTCACCTGCCAACTTAGTCATACCATAAACATTAATAGGATTCGTTGAAGCAGTTTCGCTCAATGCAGTACCTGTGGTACCATCAAAAACATAATCGGTAGAAACATGTATCAATTTACAGTCATTGACATGACTCCATTTTGCTAGTACAGCAACTGCTTGGTGATTTAAAACATCCGACAATTCTAGCTCGGACTCTGCTCTGTCTACTGCAGTATGGGCAGCACAATTGATAATAGACTGAGGACTTATAGTGGCTAATTTGGTTTCTAAATCTACTAAATTACAAAAATCCAGCTCTCCTCTATCAGTAAAAATCCATTCAAACTGAGTATAGTTTTTTGACAATACAGCCAATTCAGAACCCAATTGTCCTTTAGATCCAGTAACTAAAATTTTTCCTTTATGAATCAAAACTCCAATCTATTTCGTTAAAACTAGGCAAAATTAAATCCTTTTCTGAAACAATAATTTCTTTAGGATCTAATCGCCAATCAATAGCTAAAGTTGGGTCATCAAAACGAATTCCTCTCTCACTTTCTTTATGGTACAATTGATCTACTTTATACATCACTGAGGCTGTTTCACTCAAAACCGAAAAACCATGAGCAAAGCCATGAGGTACCATTAATTGTTTTTTATTGTCCGCACTTAAAACCACACTAACATGCTGTCCGTAAGTTTTAGAATTTTTGCGTAAATCGACTGCTACATCAAGGATTTCTCCTTGTAATACCCGAATTAATTTAGCTTGTGCGAAAGGGTTAATCTGCAAATGTAATCCCCGAATCACACCTCGTTCCGAGAAAGACTGATTGTCCTGTTTAAAAGAATAATTGATATCTTTTCCTGAAAATTGAGCTTGATTATAAGTTTCAAAAAAATAACCCCTCGAGTCTTCAAAAACTATCGGGGTAATGATTACCAAATCATTTATAGTTGTTTTTTCAATAGTCATATTGTAATTTTATTTTTTAAATGATTGAAAGGTATTTATCAATCCTTCTTTCACATCAATGGGTAAGGGTTTACCTATTGCATTAACAATTTTTTCATTACTCACCACATAATTCTCCGTCAGCTTTTGCAAGCGTTCTGAATTAAGTTGTAAATGCAACAGATCGCCTAATTTTGCAACACCTTTTATCCATGAGGAAGGTATATTAAAAATTCGATCTTTTTTTCCTAAACTAATTCCTATTAACCGAATTAGTTCGTTGGTTGATAAAGGCGCAGCATCCGAAACATGATAAACTCCTGAGGATATAGTTGTGTTTTCTAACAATTGTTTGATTACAAAACAAAGATTTTCAATACTTAAAAAAGAGCGTTCATTTTTGAAATCTCCTAATGGCCATGGCAATCCTCTAGAAACTAATTGATATAATAAATTCAAATTCCCTTTATTTCCGGGACCATGAATCATACAAGGTCTCAGGATATAAACTCGCTTACCAATAGGTAATTCTTGCAATAAAATATAGTTCTCCGCTTGTTGTTTGGCTATCCCATAATGGGTTTGAGGGTTTGCGACAACATCTTCCTTTAATATTCCGTCAACGACATCCGCAATTGCTTTTACGGTACTCATAAATATAAAAACCGCAGCCTCTGATACTAAAAAAGCATCAAACAATTGCTTGGTCAACTCAAAATTAGCTTCATAATAATCGGTAGGATTAGATACTTTTTTTAAATCGTGTGCTTTTCCTCCAAGATGAATTAAAGTATCTGTCTTTATCTCAAAATGCTGATTGGGTATGTAACGAACACTCATCGAATTTATATCATGAGAAGCCTTTAAATAATTTTTAAGATTCGTTCCTACAAATCCTGTCGCTCCAGTTATTGTGATTTGCAATATTATTTTTTTAAGATGAATTCTAAATTATCAATACACTTACTCATAGTAAAATTTTCTTCAAAATATTTAAATCCATTTCCGCCAAGAATATTTCGCTCTTCATTACTCATTTTATATAATTTAAGTAGTTTTTTTGCCAACCCATCAGAATCTCCAGCATTCACAGAAAATCCGCAATTTGCATCATTAATAATCGCTGCTCCCTCTCCATTCAACATTCCTAAAATTGGCTTTTGAGTACATAAATAGGCTTGTAATTTTGCAGGTACTGTTACATTAAAAATCAATTCATCTTTTAAAGAAACTAATAGTACATCTGCTTGATTAAAAAAAGTTTTCATCGCATCTATTGGAAACCTTCCCAAAAAATGTACAGTTTGATTTAAATCATTTTCAAGCACAAAGTCATCAAGCTGTACTTTGCTCCTTCCATCTCCTATAAAAATAAAATGAATATCAGTCTTCTCTTTAAGAATTAAAGCCGTTTTTATTATAGAATTAACATCCTGTGCCACGCCTATATTACCCGCAAAAATAACCTTAAAGCCTTTTGGCAGATCGGGGATATGATAATTCGGATTACCTTTTAAAATAGAGTCCTCAGCCCAATTAGGAAAATAAACCAGCTTATCATTATAATCTCCTTTAGCTAAAATGGATTCTTTAAATCCTTTGGAACTAATTAAAATTTTATCTGAATTGTTATAAATATACTTTACCATTTTTGTGAATATAGACAAAACATATTTATTGTTTATTCCTCCTGCCGATGTTAGGCTTTCAGGCCACAAATCCAACACCCAAAAATGAAGCGGTATTTTTTGAATTTTTTTAACCATAATGGCTGGAAATCCTTGCGTTATTGGGGAAGGTTCATGTACTAAAATCACATCGAACTTCTTCTGAAAGGACAAAAAAAAAGCCCTAATAGAAGCAAAAAAAGCCCAGCTGAAATAATTTAAAAAAAGTCGAATTCCTCCACCTTTTCCTCTCGGAATTAACCAGGTTCTAATCACGTTAACTCCTTGATAATTTTCTTTTACCCTTTTAAAAAACCCATAATTTTCATGGACTTTACCTTCGGGGTAATTAGGCAATCCAGTTAAAACAGTGACTTCATGTCCTCTTTTTTTCAATTCAAGCGCAATATCATTACTTTTAAAATTCTCTGGGTAAAAATATTGGGTTACAAGAAGTACTCTCATTTCATTAATTTATTTCACTCCAAACCACTCTCTTCACATAATCGGTATAACTCAAAATAATACGTACCATTTTATCAGAAACATTGGGCATCGAATAATCGGCTACAGCTCTTAAATTACGCTCAGCTCCTCTTTTCTGAGTTTGCAATTGCGTTAATCCCTGCATAATTCTTTCAGGATTCAAACCTACCATCATTACCGACGCTTCTTCCATAGCTTCTGGACGCTCGTGTGCATCACGAATGTTCAACGCTGGAAAATTTAATGTAGAGGATTCTTCTGAAATAGTACCGCTATCCGATAAAACAGCAAAAGATTTCATTTGCAAAGCATTGTAATCATTAAACCCCATTGGCTTCAAAAACTGAACTTCTGGTCGCATGGCAATTTGTTTAGAGTCGATCATTTTTTGAGTTCTTGGATGCGTACTTACAATAATAGGATAACCATATTTTTCGGCAATCAAATTCAGGCTTTCCATCAAGCCCTTGAAGTTTTTCTCGCTATTAATATTTTCTTCTCTATGAGCCGAAACAACAAAATATTTATTTTCCTCAAGATTCAATTTATTCAGAATATCCGAAGCGTTAATATCAGACAAATAATGATTCAAAACTTCAAACATTGGTGAGCCAGTTTTGATAATTCTATCCGCGGGCAAACCTTCACGAAGTAAATATTCGCGTGCAATATCACTATAAGTCAAATTTACATCTGATACATGATCCACAATTTTACGATTCGTTTCCTCTGGTACTCGTTGGTCGAAACATCTATTGCCCGCTTCCATATGAAATATTGGAATGTGTCTTTTTTTAGCTGGAATAGCACATAAACAACTGTTGGTATCTCCTAAAACCAAAAAAGCATCTGGTTTTTCACTTTCTAACAAAGGATCAATTTTAATTAAAATTTGCCCTACTGTTTCTATGGCCGTAGCTCCAGCTGCATTCAGGAAAAAATCTGGTTTACGAATCCCCAAATCCTCAAAAAATATTTGGTTTAATTCGTAATCATAATTTTGTCCTGTGTGTACTATTACATGCTCAATAGCTTCCGAAGCATCTAAGGCTGCCATCACTCTCGATAATCGTATAATTTCCGGTCGTGTACCCACCACGGTCATTACTTTTAATTGTGCTTTCATTATTTTATTTTTTTCCCTAAGAAAGGTTTTATTTAAATCAATATTATACGTTCTCAAAATACGTATCTGGATCATTCGGATCATAAAATTCATTAATCCAAAAATTGGTATAAAGAATATCTTCCCCAATGTTTTTTATATTATGAGTATACCAAATAGGCATATCTACATAAGCGGGTTCATTTCCATCAAGATAAAAATCCAATACTTCATTTGTACCAATGCGACGCAATTGAATTAAAGCTTTCCCTTTAATTACAGCAAAACGTTCTATCTTTCGGGTATGGTAATGATTTCCTCTGGTAATACCGGGCACAGTCGTAGAAAATGATACTTGTCCTCCAACTCCTAATCGAATGATTTCTACAAAGGATCCTCTAGGATCTGTATGCTCGACAAATTTTACTGGAAAATGAGTTACAATATCCATATAACAGCGAAATGTATTGAACAGATTCAGTTCAAATGTAGTATCGATAGTTGGAATTACCCCGTTGTCTTGGTATTGCTCTTTATAGGTTTCAAGCAACGATAATAGTTGAGAAACTTTAAATTCCGAGGTATGAGGAATAACAGTCTCTGATTTACTTTCTCCACTTCTAATTTCTGAAAGAATTACATGAACCAATTCTTCTACATAAATTAGTTTAACATCTCCATCAATTTCAATTGTGGGAGTTTCATTATGTGCCAATTTATGGCAAAAGGTAGCTACTACTGAATTGTAATTGGGATGTCCGAAAGGTCCAAATACATTAGGAATTATCATTCCGGTAAATTTGCCTCCAGATCTTTTTGCCCAATACATCATTAACTCCCGTCCTTCTTTTTTAGATTTTCCATACAGGTTATCTCTTTCTTCTTGGGTAGAAGAGGAGAATAAGATATGTGCTTTAGAACTTGTAACTTCAAGAGCCTTTATTAATTTCTGAACTAATCCAATATTCGTATCATAAATAACTTGAGCGTCATTATGACGGTTCATCGCTGCTAAATGGACAATAACATCACATTGAGAAACAAATTCATTCAGTTTGTTTTCATCAGCAAAATATTCTTTTCGAAAATCAATTCTCTGGAATTCTACTGGGAATAACCCTAAAGTATTGTATAGATGCGCCCCGACAAAACCTGCCTGTCCTGTTATTCCTATTTTAATCATAATTATATTTTCCAATTGATTTCATGCTGATAATAGCTGATCAGCTACATGCTGATTCTTTAATTTCATAAAATTAAAAAAATCTGTGTGAAACTTTTCTATTTAAAATAATCAATATCAAATCGATATTCATCTTGAATGGTTCCTAACAAATAATCTGCCATGACCAACAGTTTAGCTCCTTCCTTGAGTGCTTGAATACTACTTACATATCCTTGAGGAACATGGAGAACATCAAGTGTTTCAGCTTTTACGATAAAAGAGAGTGATTTTAACCCTTTGGAAGGATTCTCCCAATTATCAATGGCAATCAATTCAATTTTAAAACTACCTTGCAAAACAGAAAACCACCGTTGCTCTATGCAGTGTCCTTGCCACCCACGAACAAATTCGATCTCGCTATTTTCTATGAGATAAATCCTTTTTATAGCCGTTGCATCAAAAGAATTGTTAAATCGAACTGTACCTCTAGTATCAGAATGATTTCCTCCTGTTATTATTTTTGGAATCATAGTTTTAAATCAAAAAATCAGCAATCGTTAATCTTTACACGAGCCAAAGGCGAACTGGCGAAGCAATCAAAAATCCCTATCCTGGCATTTGAGCCACATCCTCACCAAAAACTTCCTTACGAATCAAAGGCAAAGTAGCCAAAAGTTCTTTCATTCCTTCTACCCCTTGCTGTTCAGTATTATGAGAATGATAATCTTCTATAATAGAAACGTCTTGTTCTCCCTCCGAAAAATATTGTGCATAATTCAAATCACGGTTATCGGCTGGAATTCGGTAGAAATCTCCCATATCCTCTGCTTTAACCATCTCTTCACGAGTACACAAGGTTTCATATAATTTTTCACCATGACGGGTGCCAATAATCTTGATTTCAGTATCCGACTTACACATTTCTTTTAATGCTTGTGCTAAATCTCCAATAGTTCCCGCAGGGGCTTTGTTTACAAATAAATCGCCTGGATTACCATGCTCAAAAGCGAACAGTACTAGTTCTACAGCTTCATCCAACGACATTAAAAAACGAGTCATATTCGGATCCGTAATCGTAATTGGATTCCCTTCCTGAATTTGTTTTAAAAATAGTGGAATCACTGATCCTCTCGATGCCATCACATTTCCGTAACGGGTTAAACAAACTGTTGTGTCGCTCAAATTTCTTGATGCAGCTACAGCCACTTTTTCCATTAGTGCTTTAGAAATTCCCATAGCATTAATAGGGTAAGCCGCTTTGTCTGTGCTCAAGCAAATTACTTTTTTAACTTTATTGTATCCAGCGGCATCAATCACATTCTGGGTTCCGAATACATTAGTCTTAGTTGCTTCTAATGGGAAAAACTCACAGGAAGGCACTTGTTTTAAAGCAGCGGCATGAAAGACATAATCTACCCCACGCATCGCACGTTCTACACTATTGTAATCACGAACGTCGCCGATGTAAAACTTAAGCCTATCATTCTTCAATTGATTACGCATATCGTCTTGTTTCTTCTCATCACGAGAAAAAATACGAATTTCTTTGAAATGATCAGTATTTAGAAAACGATTTAACACTGCGTTACCAAAAGAACCAGTACCACCAGTTATAAGGAGGATTTTATCTTGTATTTTCATTTTATTTTATTCTTTCTAAAAAAATTATTCTTGCTGATATTCTCAAATTTAGCTCCTTGTTTATTTTTAAAATTTAAAAAAACTGCATTCATCCGCGTTCTTTATAATCTGCGCTCATGTGCGTGAAAATTTTCATTATGGCTTTATTTTAAAAATTTTATTTTTTTCTAACTGTGTCGGATAGTTTATCAAAACCGCTTTATAAGGGCCTCTAAACACGAATAAACTTCCTGCAGCTACTCCAATCACACCGTGTTCATTAATCACTTTTTCAATATCATCCAAAGAACCCGCACCTCCTAACACAGTCATAGGAAGGGAAATTTTTTCACGGACTTTAGCAATTAAATCCAAATCGTACCCTTTCATGACCCCATCTTTATCGATAGAATTGATTACTATTTCTCCTGCTCCTAATTTCTGAGCTTCTTCTACAAATTTAAAAGGATTAATTCCTGTGGCTTTTTTACCATTATGGGTATATACTTCGTACCCACCAAGTAATTTTTTCTTAACATCGAGAACTACTATAACACTTTGAGCTCCTACACGATCTGAAATTTTGGTAATTAACTTTGGATTTTGTAAAACTGCCGAACTTAAGGCAACTTTTTCAATCCCAAGGCTAAAAATACGTTGTGCATGTTCTACAGTTTTAACGCCGCCTCCATAACACAAGGGCATCATCGATTGACTAGCCAAACGCTCGATAAGACTGTAATTGGGTTCTTTTCCCAATACGGTCGCGTCTATGTCAAAAATAGCCAATTCATCAACCGCTTTTTCATTAAAAATTTTAACCGCATTAATAGGATCGCCTACGTATTTAGGATTCTTAAAATTCACGGTTTTTACCAAACCATTCTCATGAATCAAAAGACTAGGTATAATTCTTGGTCTAAGCATGATTACAATTTTGCGAAATTACGTAACAAGATTTCTCCGTAATGATGACTTTTTTCTGGGTGAAATTGAATCCCATACACATTCTCGTGTTGGGCTGCACAAGTAAACTCACCTCCATACTCTGAAGTCGCCAAGATTTCAGCCACATTATTGCATTCAAAATAATAGGAATGTAGAAAATAAAACAAAGCATCTTTTTCCAATCCCTTAAATAATGGATTCGAGATTACAGGATGTACATCATTCCAACCCATGTGTGGGAGTCTTGTAACTTGCTGTATTTTGGTCTCATCAAATTTCTTTATAGAAGCATCTATCCATTTTAACCCCTCTAGCTTTCCTTCATCACTGGAATTCCCCATCATTTGCATGCCTACGCAAATACCAATAACTGGCACTTTCTTCACCATGACCAATTCATCTAATTTTTCGCGCATACCCGATTTTATCAATTCCGACATAGCATGATCAAAATGACCTACTCCTGGCAAAATCATTTTTTGGGCATCCTCTAAATCAGCCACAGTTTTGGCAATTTTGGTTTGAACATTAACTCTTTTATAGACATTCACAAAAGCATTAATATTACCCACACCGTAATCAATAATTGTTATCATCTAAATAATCGCTTTTCTAGGCCTAATTTCTGCATTATCATTGCGCCAAAACCTATTAATTTTATTTTGTTTCTATAATCGTGAAAGGTTTTATTTTCGCCTTCAAATATTTCTTGTAATTCACTCACCGTCAAGTCCAATTTATCGGCAACATATTCAAATTCTTTTTCTAAAAAGTCTTCACTCAATTCGGGTTTTGAAACCCTTTCCAAAGCTTCTTCTCTTGTCATTTGCTTAGTTAGAATCAAACTCGAGAAATGGGCACGTCGCTTTTGAAAACCAAATTTTTTCGGCAACCAGTAATCTTCATAAAAACGAGTAAATCTAGATTCGTGGTGTTTGTGCTGAAAAGGTTCCCAACCAAATTTCTCCATCAATAATTTTTCCACATCCGTTTTGATATATGGAACTAAATTTAACGGTTTAAAAACTTGCATCCCTAAAACATAGCGGTAATACAGTTTATAGCTCAAAATATCCACTAACGGAAAAGTCTTAAGCGGGTGTTTTCCAAACTTGGAATGTATGTCTTTCACTAGCATCGTGTCAATCCCAGGAAAACCTCCCCATTCTTCGGGTTCTCTGCAACATTCTGTAGAGAAGTTTCCACCGGTTAGAACGTACTTAATTTTATTTTTCTTAGCAAATTTATATAGACCTGAAAAAAAAGCGTAATCCTGTGGCAAATCCTGATCGGCAATTTGAGATTTAAGAAAAGCAACTTGCAAATCTTTCATTTCTTCCCAATTGATAACATCAGTGTATAAGTCCAATCTTAAACCATTACACAATTTCTCGATATTCCCAACGGCTTTATCGGTATTCCAGCCCGCATCTACATGAAATAAAAGAGGTCGTAATCCCATAATTTCTTTCGCAACATAGGCAACATAGGAGCTATCAAGCCCACCACTTAAACCAATGATACAATCAAAATCTTTCCCTTGTCCTTCTTTCTTAATTTTCTCAGCAACTTGCATCAATTCGTTATACCCTTTTTCATCTGTATCCCAATTGGGTAGAATTATGTTTTGAAAATTATGGTAGTAATCAGATATTCCATTTGCATCAAAAACGATATTCGGATCCGAGGTATCCATAATGGTTTTGGTGCAGATTTGGTAAGGTTTATTATTCATTTTTTACTTTTTATTTTACTGTCTAAATATTTCAAAAAACACAAAAAATTATTTATCAATTTAACTTTATCTCAGAATTTACCCATAGCCATACTTTCTCCAATCCATCCTTAATTTTAACTTTGGGTTCCCATCCTAATTCTGAATTAATTTTACTAATGTTCAAGACATTAAATTCACAATCAAATACCCTTGATGGCTTAGAAATTGTTTGTATATCCTCTCCTGACACTTCGTTAATCATATCCAAAACCTCTCTAATCGTATATCCCTCTTGACTCCCAACATTATAAGTTACTGTATTAGCCATTCGATGTTTATTTTCAATACAACATTTAATCGCTTCCGCTAGATCCAAAACATGTATAAAATCACGTATCACGCGACCATCAGCATACAAGTCTATAGTTCTATTATTAATTAAAGCATTAAAAGCATAACCAACAATACCTTGGGGCTTCTTAAGGTTTTGATGATTACCGTAAACATTTGAAGGACGTAGAATAATACTCTCAAAAGACGATCTTTTTGTAATAAAATCAATATAGTTTTCGGCAATTATTTTTGACAAACCATAGGCTGATATCGGATTTTTAGTACTATCTTCTTTTAAAAATGTCTTATTTGGAGAATCACCATATATTGTTCCTCCTGAAGAAATAAAAACAAAACGTTTTAAATTTTCTAATCTATTTACAGATTCTAAAAAATGGATTAACGGAGTAACGTTAAAACTAAAATCATCCGCTAAACTATCCATAGAAGCACTTGGAACCAAATCATTTACTAACCAAACAATATTTTCATATTCAGCTAAAGCTTCTATTAATTTAGATGTTTTGTTAACATCTATTAACCTTCTTTTAATTTTATCTGTAATATTTGGTAAATCTTCAATCACACTTCTACCAATTACCAAAACATTGTAATCTTCTTCTATAAAAAAATTTGCTAGATTAGTTCCAATAAAACCACCTCCTCCTATCAGCGCAATTGATTTGTTCATTATAAAAAATTATTTTTTAAAAAAATCATTAAAAATTTCAACTATAGCCCCCTGATAAATTGATGTCCTATATTTTCCAAGAGCCTCATTACGGTTATTAAAAGCAATTTCTTCCAATTGATTTTTATAACCCAATACATCTTCAATTGCCTTTTTTATAGATAGAACAGATTTTTTTTCAACCATAAAGCCATTTTCTTTGTCAGCAAAAATAAAAGGTATTCCACTATGGTTACTGGTAATCACGACACAACCTGTTGCATATGCTTCCAAAATACTTATTGGCTGTCCCTCAAAAGGGTAATAAGTTGGTAAACAAAACACGTGAGATTGGCAGTAGAGTTCTCTTTTCTTTTCACCGTCTATGAATTTACCAATATAATTTAATCCATTATGAGTTTTTATTTTTGTCAAGAACTCATTTTCACTTTCTTGAGATTCGAAACCTCCAACAAATACTATATTCACTTGTTTTTTGGAAGCTTCTTCTAATTCAATATACGCATCCGCTAATTCATCATAGCCTTTACCTGGTATTAAATTACTTAAATATAAAATTTGAATGCTTTGTTTGTCTGAGAACTTTGCTTTTATTTCTTCATCATTAACAAACAAAAAATCTTCTGCAAAATTAGGGACAATATGTATTTTTTCTTTTTTAATAACTTTTGAAAAAAAATTAAAATTTACTGGACCTTCCACAATAACCCCACCAATTTTGTTAATGAAGAAACAATTGATTTTTTGCAGAATTCCTTTACTTTCAAGTATTTTTTTCATTCCAGCACCACCTAGCATATGAATAAATATTTTATGACGACTCTTATAGCAAATAACATATACAAATAAATCCCTAAGATTTCCAAAAAATGACTCTGCCAAAGACAAATATATTATGTCATTGTTTTTTCTTTTTTTCCATACTTCAACTAAAATATAAAATATATCAAATACTCTTTTCAGCGAATTAAACCCGTTTTTTAAGCTACTTTTACTAAGATTAACAATTGTTACATCTTGTTTGTCATGAAGCAATTTATCTAGCAAAACTTTACTTGCTTTAGATTGTCCATTTATAGGAAGAGGAATTGGAGCTATAAAAAGTATTTTCATGTGTGATTGTAATATTTTTTTGTATAAAACGTACCGTGTAATCAAGATTTATCTTATAATTTATTTTTCAATACTTCGATAAGTTTTCCTATCTGAATAAAATTATTTTTTTCTTGTAAAACATAGGATTTTGCATTATTTCCGAACAGATCAAGTTCTTCTTGAGATTTTGACAAACAACTTAATATTGATTTCTTAACCCCTTCGACAGTTTCCGATTCAATATAAAACATTTTGTCAAAATAGTCATCTGGTATCCCTAGAAGTTTTGTGGTAAGAACAGGCGTCCCAGATGACATATATTCCATTAATTTGGATGGAAAAGAGTATTTAGTAAACTCATTATCCGTAAATCTAGGGTTTACCAATAATTTTGCTTTTTTTTCAAACTCAAGTATTTCATCATTAGGACGATTTCCAAAATATTTTATTCTAGGGTCTCTAAGCGAATACAACTCTATCTCTTTTTCCATATCACCATTGCCAAACAACCACAACTCATAATTACCTTCTATCCCATGAAAGGCATCTAAAAGCACTCTTAATCCAAATTTTTCAAAAAGAGCTCCTGCATACATTAAAGCATTTTTGTTAGCAAAAATATCACTCTCTGCCGCCTTAATTGTAGCATCTGTAAAACCTTCTATAATTTGATAAGGTTTATTACCAAAGCTATTCTCCATATATTTGGTAATATAAACATAGAAATCATTTACACGAACAATTCTCTTAGAAAGATTTATATACAGCGGAATAAATATTTCTTTCAGTGAAGATTTGTTTTTAGAATATGAAAATTCATATTCAGGCATATCTGGCACAAAAGAAGTAACATAAATATTTTTCAAAAACTTCAAAGGCGCAATTGCAATAAGAAATGGAAGATATATAAAACTAAAAACGATTACTCTCTTTTCATTACCTGCATTTTTGAAATACCATTTTATTGAAAAATAAAACAAATACAATGAAATTGTTAATTGCTTTATAAATATAATATTTATGAAAGGAATGTAATAATTACCATCTATTTTTCTTTTATTCCATAAAAAAACCTTACAAACAGGATACATTCCAATAGGCACCAAAAATAAATTGGTGCTATTGTCTCCAACATTATGTTTGAATCCCTCTCCAATAAGACGAGTATATTTCATAGCTGCAATTGACATGTTTCCATCATTGCTTGATAACTCGTTTAACTTAAATATAACATCTTGATTGGCAAAGACACCAATAAATAAAAACTTCATGCTAATTTTATTAATTATTTATGATTATTTTTTTCATTAATATCAATTAATTTAGCTTGAGAATTAGTTCCAAAAGAAATTTTCATATAAATAAAAACTGGTATTGACAACAACAATGGTATTACAATACCTCCGACAGCAGAATAAAATATCGCTAACAACGGAAGCTGAATTAATAACACTACTAAAAACAAATTCAGCAAAGATATTTGATTATTCTTAGGTTTTAATCTATTAATAATTAAATAATAAATTAAAGAAAAAACTATTGCTAGAACATATCCTAAATCATAAACAGTATAAGCAACAAACCCATTAAAAGTGTACCAGTGCAACGGCCATAATTGCTGTCTTAAAGCACTATAAGCACTCGGGTCATAGCTAATAACACCATATTGTCCCAAGAGACCTAAAACAGATTGGAATGAAATTTGACCATTAAAAGTTTTAAAATTATACGAATTAAGTACGTACATATTATTATAATACCACTGCGACAAGTAATCAAAATAACTATAAAGAACTGGATCTTGTATAAATGAATTAGCCGGAATAGTTTCGGCATATGAATTATCTGTAGTAAAACGTTTAACGCTGATATTTACAAAGTAAACAACCATTAAACCCAGCAATAAAAACATTATATTTTTAATATATTTCTTAACTCTATTTTCAAGAGTTCCATAAAGAATAATAAGAAAAGCAATATAAATAAAGGCATAATGAACAAATACCGAGCGTGAAAAATAGGTTAGACCAAATAAAATAATATTCAAAGAGAAAATAAAACACCAAAATGACAAACGATAATTTCTCTTAGATAAATAGTAAAAA
This sequence comes from Flavobacterium sp. GNP008, assembly GCF_056428965.1. NCBI lineage: Bacteria > Pseudomonadati > Bacteroidota > Flavobacteriia > Flavobacteriales > Flavobacteriaceae > Flavobacterium > Flavobacterium sp. GNP008. Next base: position 307,773 of record NZ_JBWJVL010000001.1, read on the forward strand.
TGCAATGGAATCAGGAAATAACTAAAACCATACATATAAGCGGACAGAATTATTGCTCTAACATCAAAAGGAAGACTATAATAAAAATCATCCGAGACACCTTCAGCATATTTAAAAGCATTAATGTCCTCTACGAATAAAAACACAAATATTGAAGTAGCTGAAAAAGTAATAAAAGGAAAAATAGAAATTGTTATGAGAAATCTTGTTAGTTTTTTTAGCTTTATTTCATTAGAATAAGATATCTCTTTTATATTTTTAAAATTTTTCCATGGAATGATGATTAAAGTTAAAATAACCATTGTCAAAATAACATTAAAAAATTTAAATAACGTATTTATAGGATAATCTTGACCTATAAGCATCATTCCTAATAAAGAGACTACTTGCAATAAAACAAAAAAAATTACAATCGATTTTGATTTAAAAAAAAGAATAAATAAGAGAATAAAATAGATTAATATCATACTGAAAAGTGCATCAAACACCCAAAATTAAAATTCATTAGTTAAACATCTCTTTAATCATCTTGGAGTCCGTCTTTTTATAAAAATCCATTTTATTTATTATTTTACCTTCTGATAAAATTTTAAATAACTCTTCTGGTAAATCGAAAAAATAAAGATTCTTAAATTGTGATAAATGCAATTGCCTTTTGTAGTTTATTTTTTTTAAAACCGCCACTTTTTTGTTTTGATTTAGAGCTTCATAAATTACTGCTGATACAATAAGTACGACTAGCTGTGATTTCCCTATCAAAATAGTAGTATCAATCTCATTTGAAATTATACTGACATTACTATTATTTTTGAAATATTCAACATATTCGTTTTTAGAATGAAACTCATTAGGATGCAATTTATATACAAATTTCAAATCAGGCCTTTCCTTTGCTGCCTTTAATGTTAGTTTGCTTAATTCACCTCCATGCACGATTGTAGAAACAATAAGTATAGAATCATCTAATTCAACTTTAGGTTTGTTACAAAAATAATCATTCCCAATCGGTATAATTTTTTTAGCAGGAACATTGAAATCTTTGCACCAATAATTCCCAAAAGTAAGTACATAATCTGGAAACAAAATGGAAGATTTAGATGTTATCCCATTAGGGTAAGAATAATCAATTTCGTCTATTTCTATACCCGCATGTTGTACCAGATACGTTTCAATATTAAGCTCTTTTGCAGCAAGTATGGAAGCTTTTGGGTTTCCTGTACAAATAATTAATTTCTTATTATTAATTAGGGAAAAGAAAGATTTGTAAAATAAATAATCACTTCCAAAATTTCTCACCAGCAAATTAATTTCATCATAAGAAATCAAACTATCTCCGAAAGTTTCAATTAAAACGGCATTGATTTTTGCATAATATTCAATTGGAATACTCTTGGATTTAGAAAATCTCCTCAAGACATCGCAAAAATCGTACATATAATTATAAGCGACTTCTTTTCCAAAAATAGGTTCTACAACAATACAATTACCATCTAAAGCATTTATAATTGGCATTGCCGATTTGTCATAATATCTACCTTCTTTATCAATATATCTTGAGGCTGTCAATATAACTATCTCACTGTTTTTCCTAAAAACACTAAAAATGAAAGAAACCAATTTAATTACTATTCTAAAATAGTCCTTAAAACCATGTTTAACATCTTCAGATAATTTTACACGATCCTTCTCTGGATAGTAATACTTCACATAAACACTATACCGTATTATATCCCATAATGGTAAATTAATCTCTTTCCCAAGCTCAAAAAGATTATTTTCCGCTTCCATTTTGTGGAATTTATGAATCAATTGCATCCTCTTTTCTTTAAGTTAATTACGTTTTAAGATATTCTTTGAAAAAAGAAAAATCACTTTTCTATCAGTCCAAAAAAGAATTGATAACAATAAACAAAAAGATGTTGCTTTTACAATTATTGCTCCAAAAATGGATTGAATATCCATGACAAAATACAATGAAACGTAAAAAGGAATAACTATAGACAAAGGAATCAACATCTGTTTAAATGGAGTGCTATGAAGTTTGACAAAATAGGCATTAATAAACCAAGCCAATACAGCCATTATGACATACGACAATACAAACGAAACAGCAGCACCAAGTTCTCCAAAAGACTTTATAAAAAAAACATTCAGCACTACATTACTTATTCCACTAACAAGTATTGTTATCGTCATAAACTGGGTTTTTTTCGTATATCCAAAATTTCTTATATAGGCAAAAGACAATTGGGAGAACACATAGCCTATTGTAAAAATTGGGATCAGATACAACGCACCAGAGAATTCTTTTTTCGCAAGCAGTAAACCGAGTTCTTTACCAAAAGAAGCAACCCCAAAAGCTACGAGTATTGTTATTTTAAAAATCTTAATAAAATCTTTGTCTAACTGAGTATAGTTTTTTGAATTCATATACTCAAAATAATAGGGATTCCAAGCCTGATGTGTTACAGCAATCGTAATATTTACAATACTACTTACTGTTAGGGCTAAATTATAAAATCCCGCTTCACTGATACCCTGTGAACTCCCTATTGCAATTTTACCAAATTGTTCTATTATCACGCCACTTAGGGCATAAGGTATTAATGGCACCGAATATGTAAATATATATTTAACATAAGAGGTGTCAAAAGACCATTTAAAATAAGGTTTTATTAAACGAATCCAAAAAAAAACGATACAAAATCCTGAAACTATTTGGCCGAGTATTTGCCCATAAAATTTATCGCTTTTAAAAACAAAAATAAAAGCTACTGAAAAAGCAAAACCAAGAAATACTCTTACAACCGAAGACAGTGCAATCTCTTTACTCCGTTTAAGAGGTCCATAAATCTGTTCAAATGTCAACCCAATTATATTCACAATTGAAATTGGAATTATTAAATAAACTACCTCTTTATCAAGCCCAACAAGAGTACCAAATTCATCCGCAAATAGAACAAGCAAAAAAGAATTGATGATAAAAAATGCTAATGCCAAAATGGAAGAAGTCCCAACGAATCGTTTAAAATCTAACTCATCTTTTTGGTCAAAAAAATATCGACTCACAGACCTGTCTGTACTAAAAGACATAACACTACCCAAGAGACCAACTACTCCCATAAAAATACTAACAACGCCATAATCTTCGGGTGTAAGTAATCGTGTGTAAACAGGTATAGAAATAAAGGCTAAAGCACTAGTTGCAACACTTGCAATAAGATAATTTCCCCCATGTTTTAAAAAGCCTGTAAAATTGGCCATTACTTATTTAAATTTAAAATCTAATTATTTATTTATCCTTGCTTTAACAATAACGTTATTGAGCTAAGATGCTCCTTACTTATCTGATCTAAAACAATTTTGGGTTCCGAATTTTGAAAAAAACCGATTTTCCTAATCATTTTTTTAATAAATTCAGGAATCATTTTACTAATACTATTTCTCAAAGAACCCGTATTCTTTTTGTACCCACTCAAGTAACTATTCATAGCCCCATCAGCACAACCAGCAAAAGTATTAAAATCAACCAACTCCTTAAATTTCTGATAATCACCATTCATCTCAGCGATTTTCATACTCATAATAGGAACATGTCTTGTTCCCCAGTGTTCTTGAATACTTATTTCTCTAATACCCCATATTTCCTTTAAAAACTTTATTCCTCCCTCATAACATGCACAAGCACCAATAACCAACTCTATGAAATTATCATTATGGAATTTAGCCTCATTTATAATTTTAAATGCATTTACCAACACTTCTTTTTCATACATTGCCCACAAAATCTGATAGTAATTTTTAAAAAACACTTCCCCATTTTTATCAGAACCTAGGTCAATATCTTCGGGAATTCTTTGATAAATAGGATAAAACTTATCGTCAAAAACCTCATTGAACCCCATATATTTGCCAACCGTTGTTTTGTAATTTTTATTTTTCGTAAGAAAATCAAAACCTTTGTACAAAGAATCAATTAGTATGAAATCATCATCCGCACACATTGCAACAAAATCAGTTTTTATTTCTAATACTGCAATTAATATCTTCTCAGCAAATTTTTTATCTGGAAGATGCATGTATTTAATATTACTAAAGAACTCTCCTTTGTATTTTTCAGGACTTGAGTCACAATAAATCACTTCTGCTTGTAAATCTTTAAAGTACTCCATTGAGCGTTTTAAATAGTGATGCCTATTATGTGTTGGTATTATTAATGTAAAATTATTCATTTATTTTTAGCTAGAATATATACTCTAAAAATTTCCAAATTAAGAATTAATATAATCTCTAATAACTTGAGCCATATAATCATAATGACTTTCATTCAATCCTGGCCAAACCCCCAACCAAAAAGATTGGTTCATAATCGTATCCGTATTTGTCAAATCTCCTACCACACGATGATCAATATTAGCATAAGCAGGCTGTCTTAATAAGTTACCTCCAAACAGTAAACGAGTCCCAATCTTCTTCTCTTCTAAGTGCTGAACCAGCATGTGTCGATCTGCGGCATCACCTTCTCTAAGAGTCAGTAAAAAACCAAACCAAGAAGGATCCGAATTAGGAGTTGGTTCCGGAAGGATAAATACTTCCTCAAATTCCTTCATGCGTTCGTACAATGCAGCATAATTTTCTCTACGACGTTGAACAAATTCGTCTATTTTTTTAATTTGAGACACCCCAAAAGCAGCTTGCATATCTGTCACTTTCAAATTGAAGCCAATATGAGAATAAGTATATTTATGATCGTATCCAAAAGGTAAAGTACCTAACTGTTGATCAAAACGACAGCCACAAGTATTGTCTTTTCCTGGTTCGCAATAGCAATCTCTACCCCAGTCTCTAAAACTTTCGGCCAATTTTGACAATACTGGGTTGTTTATCAACACAGCTCCACCTTCTCCCATCGTAATATGATGTGCTGGATAAAAAGAAAAAGTAGAAATATCTCCAAAAGTTCCGGTTTTTTGTCCTTTGTAAGTAGCTCCAAGCGAATCGCAATCATCTTCTACCACCCATAGATTGTGTTTTTTGGCTACACGCATCACCTCATCCAAATCAAAAGGATTTCCTAAAGAATGAGCAATCATTATCGCTTTGGTTTTAGGACTCACCGCCGCTTCTATCATATCTGCTTTAACATTATGCGTTGCAATATCAACATCTATAAAAACAGGAATAGCACCAAATTGAATTATCGGGTTTATCGTAGTAGGAAAACCAGCAGCCACAGTAATTACTTCGTCACCTGGTTTGATAGCTCGTTCTCCTAATTTTGGAGATGTCAAAGCGTAAAAAGCAACTAAATTAGCTGACGATCCAGAGTTAACCAACAAAGCTCTATGTGCCCCAAAATATTTCGCAAAATCGTCTTCGAATTGGTTAGCAAAACGTCCTGCAGTCAACCATCCATCCATTGCAGCATCAACTCCATTTAGAATGTCTTCTTCACTTATTATTTTACCTGTCACAGGTATGTAATCTATCCCAGGTTTTATGGTTTTATTAATGTTTTTTACAATTGACGGAAGTAATTGTTTTTTTAAAGTATCATCGATATTTTTATAATCCATTTTTCTGTTTTTTATATATTTTTTTAATTTCTATAACTAAACCTTAGTTGATGTTTTCAGCAACATATTTGCCCCGAAGAACACAATCATCAGACCAATAATATTTCCATTGTCCAAATCTGCCTGCTAACATAATATCTCCTTGTTTCTCATTATTTATAGGTAATTCTTTCTTAATCCAATCTGTTGAAGGAGCCAAATCATCCTTTTCACGAATTAATCCAAAACCACATAAATAATTTAGTATTTTATCTAAAGATTGTTGTCTTTTATGATCAAATATAACATTAGCATATTTGACATAATTAGTGTTTACTTCTTCAATATACTTTTCATCTTTAATAAGTCCCATTTCAACTAGTTCCTTCGCTACTTTTTTACTTATTATCTCAACCGTTTCTGGCTGCTTCTTATACTTAGAAAAATAAACCTCTACTTGTATTCCACATTTTCCTTCAATACCATTCTCGGGAGACAATAATTCCGTAAAATTTATCCGTGTAGCATATTTATCATCATCATAAACATACAACCAAAGCGAGTCAACTGTAGCAGGATGATTGATTACAAAATTTAACAATAAAAGTTCAGAACATACTAAATCTTCTGCTGCCGCTTTTATCTCTGGGCTTGCATCAAGAAATCTTACAAACTCTGGCAAGGGCAATGTGTTAATCAATTTTGTGTAATGTTGCTCAGTACCATCTGCGAAAGAGACTGTTTTCGATTCTAGGTTTATTTTATCAACACATTTATTATAACTAACATTCATACCCTTTCTCAAAAGGTTTGTATAACTATAATACCCTCCTTTTTTTGGATAACGAACTGTAGTGATATAATGTGTAGATTTTTCAAGTGGCCCTTCAAAACCCTTTTTTACAGTTTCTACATCAGGAAAAAAAACTCTTTCGCCCACCCAATCTGTTGTCAATTGTTCGGGATCTACCGTCCAATATTTTTTCGTATAGTTTCTTACAAATTGATTCGAAAATTCATCCCCAAATGCCAATTTAATCCATTCGTCATAATTACTTGGCAAAACATTTTTATTAACTTCGCTTCTGGTTTTCAAAAAATCTGAAAGACATTTCGACCTAACAGGCTCCGGAATAGCGTGTAAATTGGACTGTGCTGGATGCGAAATCCAATGTCCTTTATAATAATTAGTCGGATAAACCGGATATTCTAAAAATTCCCCTTGCACATTCAAATCAAATAAGTCTTTAACATATTGATGTTTGGTAAAAGAAACATGAGGACCTTCATCCCATGTGAAACCATTTATCTGATGTGAATAAATATGTCCGCCAGAATAGCTATTCTTTTCAACTACTAGGCAATCATGTTTCAAATGATAAGAACAACTTATACCGGCTAGACCTGCACCTAATATCAGTATCATATATCTATCTCTTTATATTTTAATTTTAAACCAGCTTCAATTGTGATTTTTGGTTGCCAATTTAAAATTTGTTTCAATTTACCAATAGCAGCACATGCAAAATAAGTATCTCTGTCTCTCGGAGGATATGCTCCCCAATCTGCATTGATTTTTTTTCCTGTTATCTGTTCAATCATAGTGGCAACTTCTCTCAAATTATATGCTTTCCCAGTACCTAAATATAATTCTTCATTACCTACAACAGCTATATTATTAGTTAATTCAACAAAAAAATCAACTATATCCTTAATATGTATAAAATCTAAATACTGAAATCCGTCAGACATTTTTACAGGTTCTTTAGCGTCTAAAGCCTCAAATAAAATATCCATGATTTTTTTTTGACGATCAACTCCACCGTAAATAGAATATGGAATAACATGTACCACTTTAAATCTATTAACCTCAGAATAATATTTAAGGATAGATCTAAATGCTGATTTGGTTGCTGAGTACAAATAAGTAGGATTCAACATACCATCATTAAAATGATATTCTGAAAAACTACCAATATTTATAAAATACTTTAATTTAGTATTTTTTAGAGCATTTAATAATCTTGTTCCAAAAGCTATATTAGAACTTATTAATTTGTCAACATCTTCAATTTCTGATTTAGAAGTAAGATATGATGCTAGATGAATTACAATGTCTGGTTTTGCCAAAAGAATATTTTCCTCTAATTTAGAATCATCTTTTATTATAACAACTTCCTTTGGCAAATCTGAAGTGTTTCTAATAATCGCATATAACTTATGATTTGTCAATTTTATAAAAGCTGAAATCAAATTCTCGCCAACATATCCGGTTGCTCCTGTTAGAATTATATTCATCAAAAATATTTTTTATTAATATCAAAATTTTCAAAAGAAACATCACGCGTAGAAATTATAGGATTTTGGATAAGCAAATCAAATCCAAACGAATTCCACTTTACTCCTCCTTCACTTTCTTTACTCTGTACTGTCGTTGTATGATATTCTACAATTGTATCGTTTTCCAAAGACAAAAAACCATGTGCAAATCCTTTTCCTATATACATTCCTTTTCGATTTTTATCAGAAAGTTCAATTGTAAAATATTTCCCATACGTTTTGGAATGAAATCTCAAATCTAGAACTATATCCAAAATTGCTCCTTTAACAACATAAACCAACTTTTCATGATCATTCGGACTGTATTGAAAATGCATCCCTCTAAAAACATTTTCATGCGAAACGGAATAAAAACTTTCAGCAAAATTCCATTCTAATTTGTTATCTATAAAAGTGTCCTTATATATTGTCTTAACAAATTCTCCTCTGTCATCCTTGAATGAATTATATTTCAAAACATATAAATCATTAAAATCGGTAGTCTCAATATTCATATTATTTTATAGTAAAAATGATTTTATCTGTAATTCTGTAAACTGATTAATTTGATTTCTTTTCTGAACAAACTCACTATACCAATCCATCGTCATATTCACTGCTTGTCTAGCATTCATTTTGGGTTGCCATTTTAATTCAGCTATAGCTTTACTAATGTCCAGCTTCAACAATCCCGCTTCATGTGGCTGACCCTCAACATACTCCACAATGTATTCACCTTTTCCCCAACTCTCTATAGCCAATTGCAACATTTCTTCCACTGACAACGCATCCGACAATTGTGGCCCAAAATTATAAGCCTCGCTATACTTTGCTGGCTCAGCACATATTTGTGCTCCCAATAGCAGATACCCTATCACTGGTTCCAAAACGTGTTGCCATGGCCTGATGGATTGTGGATTTCTAATTACCACTGGTTTTTCAACAGCAAATGCCTTAGCAATATCTGGAATCAATCGATCTTTCGACCAGTCACCTCCACCAATCACATTCCCAGCTCTTGCCACTGCTATGGCTTTTTTATGTTGGTCGTAATTTTTCATATTAAAAAATGAATTTCGGTACGAATCAATTACCAATTCAGCACAAGCCTTACTGGCGCTATAAGGATCGTATCCTCCCAATCTGTCGTTTTCACGATATGGGTAAATCCATTCGCTATTGTGATATACTTTATCAGTAGTTATAAGCACCACATCACATTTTTTATCGAGTAAACGCACGGCATCCAAAACATTGGCCGTACCAATTACGTTTACTTCAAAAGTTTCAGCAGGAATATCATAAGAAAGTCGTACGAGTGGTTGCGCTGCCAAATGAAAAACGAAATCAGGCTTAAAACTGATTAGCTCTTCTTCCAGACGTTGTTTATTTCTTAAATCGGCAATGACTGAGATACAAATTGTCTCGCCATCAATCAAATGAAACAGATCCTCTTTAGTTTGAGGTGCTAAGGCATATCCTTTGACCTCTGCTCCTAGAAGTGATAAGGTTTTTAACATCCAGGCACCTTTAAAACCAGTATGCCCAGTTAAAAAAACCTTTTTCCCTTGGTATGTACTTTTCAGTTTATGAAATAATGATTCTACCATGTTTTCCATTTTGCATTACCGGAATTCCACATAGTTTCTAACTCAATTCTATCTCTTAAAGCATCCATACATTTCCAAAATCCATTATGCTTGTATGCCGCCAGTTGTTGATCTTTAGCAATAGCTCCTAATGGTTCCTTTTCCCATTGCGTATCTTCCACATCTCCTTCTAGATATTTAAAGATTCCTGGTTCTAAAACAAAAAAACCTCCATTAATCCACATTCCATCACCCGCTGGTTTTTCTACGAAACTATCAACCTCACCTTGAGGCTTTATTTCTAAATTTCCGAAACGTCCAGGTACTTGTACACTCGTTAAAGTAGCTAATCTCCCGTGTGATTTATGAAAATCTAAAAGTGCAGATAAATTGACATCAGCTACACCATCCCCATAGGTTAACATAAATGTTTCTCCTGTTACATATTTTTCAATACGCTTCAATCTTCCCGCTGTATTGGTATGCAATCCAGTGTCTATCAATGTTACTTTGAAAGACTCAGTTTCTGAATAATGAACATTGATATTATTATTAGCTAATTCAATTGTAACATCTGAATTGTGCAAATAATAATTATAGAAGTATTCTTTGATGTAGGTTGCTTTATAGCCCAAACAAATCACAAATTCATTGTACCCATGTTGTTCATACATTTTTAGAATGTGCCATAAAATAGGTTTTCCACCAATTTCCACCATTGGTTTAGGTCTTGCTTCTGTTTCTTCCATAAGGCGCGTACCAAAACCACCTGCAAAAATTACTACTTTCATATTTTATATCGTTTTAATCTTTAAATTTTAAATCTCAACAGAAACATCATCAGTCAAAGGATAACTGCAACACAATAAATAATCTTCTTTTTCTAAATCATCTCTTTCTTTTGAAAGTCCTATCATTCGTAATTCACCTGTTTTTAATTTTCCTTTACAGGTATTGCAACTTCCAGTTTGACATGAATAAGGCAATTCTATTCCTGCATCCAGGGCTGCTTCCAAAACGCTTTTCCCTTTTTCAACGTTAACAATAGCGTCTATTCCTTGAAAATGAATATTCACGCTGTGACTAACAATATCCTCAAAATCTTTTGGATTTTTAACCAATTCAAAATCTTCCGAAAAAACATTTTCCTTTGGACATTTTAAAATGTCCAAAGCTTCTTTAATTGTGCTTTTCAAATCAACTGGACCGCAAATATAATGCTTCGTTTTCACAACATCTGCATCCTTTAGTAAATCAAATACAAACTCTTTGCTAATGCGTCCGCTTTTTACGTGATGATGATTCTCATCATGATTGTATTGGGAATGGAAATGCCAAACCCGTAAATTATTAGGATACTGTTTCACTAGTTCATCGATCAATCCTAAAAATATAGTGGATTCAAAATTCTTATTCCCATAAACCAAATTTACTTTTACGTTTGGATTCGAAATCAACATTTCTTTTATTATTGACATCAATGGTGTTATCCCACTACCAACTCCCCAAAAACAAATCCTGTCAACTATCTGGTCCTCTTCATGAATAAAATCACCCATTGGCTCCAATACTTCTACTATGTCTCCAATTTGTACAGTATCATGTATGTGATTTGAAAACATCCCCTCTGGAATCCGTTTTATAGTAGTTTCTAAAAAAGAATCTACAGAAGGAGCCGAAGAAAAAGAATATGGTCTTGAATATTTCCTTCCGTTAATCCTAATGGACAAAGTAAGGTATTGCCCTGCTTGATAATTCATTTTTCGCAAGCCTGGTTGCTTGAAACAAAGCGTGATAGTATCTTTTGTTTCTTGTCTTATATCGTGAACTTTTAAAGTAAATTTTTTCATTTATTTAAGTAACAAATATTTAATAATAAATTTCTAAGACTTAAGAAATTATTTTTGAATAAACTTCTCTTACCGTAAATAAATGCTCTTTTATATTTAACAAATTATTTTCATCGTCTTTCAAGTAAGCATCTACTTGCTTCATCAATCCTGGTTTAAATTGCAAATCTAAAGAATCATTAAATTTATGTTCTACAACTGCAACTGTTCCCTTTTCTTGGACACTAATGCTTTCCATAGGTTTCAAATATATTCTTCGCTTTTCTGTAAGTAATTCTATTGCCCATCTTCCTGCACTTTCCCAATTGGATAGATAGCTAAACAAAACACCTTTATCGGTGATTCCTGCGCCAGTAAAATTAGTTTTAGAATGCCATTTTAACTTTCCAGCTTTTGAATATCCTTGCCAGTTCGCAGGCTTCCCTGCTAAATAAAAAGCAAGGTCAACAACATGTGTGGAGTTTGCAAAAAACCAGTTTTCCTTGACACCTATTGCTTTTGTTAATGGTTCTATTTTATGTGCCCATTCTGTAAACTCAAAATGCATGGTTTGCAAACCACCATCCTCTTCAATCATTTTTTGGGCTTCTATAACAGAAGCATAAAATCTCCGATTATAGGCAACAAAAACATTATTTGAATATGGTTTTAGTTTTTCTTCGTTCTCAATTAATTCTTCAATGCTAATAGCAGCGGGCTTCTCTATTAAAACTTTGCATGGCCCTGCTTGTAAAGCTAAAAGTAACGAAGACATTAAGGCTTCTGTTCCTGTTGCTATTATTACATACGCATTTGCAGGCAAACTATTGTTGTTTATATATTCTTGAAGTCCTCCAACAAATGGTTTAACTCCCGTTTGAGATTCAAATTTTATTGCAGATTCTTCACCACGTCCTATTACCGTTGTATCATAATTTTGATCTTTTAAAACAGCGAAATAATCAATTGCCATTTGTCCCGTTCCGATAAGAAATACTTTTTTTTCCATTATGTAACAGGTAAAATTGTGGCTTGTAATTCCGTTATTTTATTATATTTTTCTAGCATTACTCTTAGAAATAACTCATGAGTGTGTCTTGCTTCATCGTATGTTGGCAATGAACAAAAATTATTTTCTAATAATCTTTCTGTAATATTGGTTGTCAATTCACTTTGATATTGAACTTTAAAAGTATCGTTTTTACAATTAAACAAATTCTTTTTTCCTAACTCATAAATTTGAGGAGTTCCCCCTTCTTGAACAATAAATCGTTGTTCATTACTAAAGATTGTTACGGTTATAGAACTCGACTCTCCTTTTAATGAGGTTATGCTAAAAAACGAGCCATCTGATAAATGTCCGGTTAATGTTCCTGCAAATTCAGCAAACCCTTTTCGGGAACTTTCTAGTAATTCATCTTCAATAGAATGTACATTTATATCTTGAATCTTTTTCCCTGACAGGTAAACAAAAAGATCTAAAAAATGTAACGCATTACAACCGAGCCCCCAGTTACCACCAACAACGCTATAAACGCTTTGACTATTTGTCTCTACATTTGCTTTAAGATTCCCATAGGATTCAAACATTCTACGAGGATGATTCACATAAGTAATTACATTATGTTTAACCAATAAATCATGAACTCTTTGATAAGCACCCAATTCTTGAAAAAGAACCTTTTCTAAAATCAAAAAGCGAACCTTATGATTCTCTAACAATTTATTGATAACTGACTCCCTTATATTGGCATTGGTTGCAACAATTACCATATCAAAAAAACTGGGCAACTTTTCCCAAGATTGAGTATAAATTACTTCATGCTTGTGAGTTATTTCCTTCTCTCTTTCTTGTGCAATTTTCAGTGAGTCGATAGATGGATCCAAAACATAGATTTCTAATTCACCTAAATATTTAACTAATCCCTGAAGATGCCTGCTTCCTAATTGCCCCGCACCGATTATTAAACTTGTTTTCATATTGCAGTCCACCCTCCGTCTACTATTAAATTCTGTCCAGTTATGTATTTTGCTTCATCAGACAACAAAAAGGATACTGCAGGTGCTATATCATCCGGATTTCCCATTCTGCCCATTGGAACTTTTTTCTCGTAGTTGGCTACAAAAGTCTCATGCTGATTATCAAAAATACCGCCCGGAGAAACACAATTTACCCGTACACCTTGTCTCCCATAATAAGAAGCCAAATACCTTGTAAAATTAATCACCCCGCCTTTTATAGCTGAATAAGGTGCTGCTGTATTGATACTTGTATTTTCATACATAGTCAAATCATTTCCAACTACCCCATAAATAGAAGTCATATTTACAATTGATCCTTTTGTTTTTAAGAGTTCAGGCATTATCTTTTGGATAAACAAAAAAGTGGTATTCATTTGCATATCCACATTTTTTTGCCAAGATTCGTATGTAATATCCTCAAATTTTGTCCCCCAATCTTTGGTTCTTGGATAAGCATTATTGACCAAACCATCTATTTTACCATAAAAATCGGTTACCAATTTTATCGCTTTTACAATAGATTCCTCAGAAGTGATATCAACAGAAAGAGTATTTTTTTCAAAATCTGTGCCTACGTTAATATCCGCATTAATTGCTGTGGCTCCTTTAGTTTCAAGATCTTTTATAATTTCCTTGCCTAATAATCCGGAACCTCCTGTAACAATTATTATTTTATCTTTTAATCTATTATTCGTCATTCAAACAAATTTTTAAAATTTCTACAGATGCTGCAAAACTATTCATTGGTACTTGATTGTTTTTCAAACAACCAATAAAGTACTCTAATTGAAACAAATAAGTGTCTTTTACACTGAAATCTATTGCTTGAAACAAATATTCACCAGCATCATTTTTTATTTCATTCTTTATCAAATCAGCCGTCAAAGTATCCTCATCCAAAACAATTTCTATCTCCCGTTTTGGTTTTCTCCTATAATAATTCAAAACTATATTTGCTGTAAAAGAATCATATTCTAATACATAATTAGCATAATCAACCGCATCAATTTCCAAACTTGAAATATTTCGCAAAATTGATTTACTTTTACTAGGCAATCCAAAAAGCCATGTAGTATAATCTAATTCATGAAATAAATCCAAATGCACACCTCCACCCATTGCCGCATTGGCACTGTATATTGTTCTAAAATCCTTTCCTGCTCTCCAATCTGGCAAATAAGAACCACAATACACATTAAGTTCATTAACTCTTAAGCGTTCTGTCTCTAATTTCATTTTTAAGAATGCAATACAAGGATGAAATCTAAGATTGCAAGCAACATAAGTCACTATTTTTTTATCTTCAATTAGCTGAACTAATTCTTTTGCATTTTCAAGGCTGTGAATTGCTGGTTTTTCGATAAACAAAGGAATTCCTTTACGGGCTAATTTCTCAATATACTTATGATGCAAATTAGTTGGATTTGAGATAATAGCAAAATCAAATACAACTGTACTATTCTCTAAATCATAAATATTCTCAACATCTTCTTCAATAAAAGCATTTAAGTTGGAACGCAATGCATAAATCTCAGCATCAACTTTCAAAGATTGCAAAGCTGTAATATGTTTTCTTGCAATAGATCCTAAGCCAATAATCAAGACGTTCATAATTCGAAATCTAGTTTGTTATTTTGCAACAAATACTCCATAAACAAGAAATCTACTGGATGATCTAAATCAAAACAAATGTGATCCATTGCATAAATCAAAGATTTGTCAGTAATCGCACTTTTTGAATCTGTATCAAAAAAAGAGCGTCTATACCAATAAAAAGAAGCGTTCAAATCATATACTTTTGGTGCCGATTGACGTGTCATTACGCTACCGTCAGGATTGGTTTTAACTAAAGAATAAAAACCATTACCGTTTTCTTCAACCATATTAAAATACGGATTTCGAGCCGCATTATTTACCGAAAATAAATTTTTAGCTTCTGAGTTAGCAATCATCAGCTCTAATGCTTTTTCCACGTCCACTAATGTTCTTAATGGAGAAGTAACGTCCAAATCTAGAACAAAATCATATTTATAATCAACCAAAAACTCCTCGTATAACAATAAATCTTTAATTGTATCGATTTTACCCGCTACATCGGTAGCTAAATAGTCTGGTCTTACATATTCTGTAAGAATACCATGAGCAGCTGCTACGGTCTTTATTTCAGAATCATCTGTGGATAAAGCTACTTTTGCATTCCATTTCGCTTTCAATTTGTTCGTCAAATCAATTGAATAAGCAATAAGTGACTTGCCTGCTATCAACTTGATATTTTTCCCTGGAATTCCTTTAGAACCACCACGGGCACAAAGGGTAATTAATATGTTCATCTTAAAACTTAATATTATGTATATCTATGTGAGCCTTTTCAAAATCTTCATGTTTCCCCACATCCAACCAATAACCCGAAAAAGGAAAAGAAATAACTTTTAGATTATTATTAATCAATTCTTGCATTAAATCGGGAGCGTCAAAAAAAGTGTTTTTCGGAATATACTTCAACATTTCTTTTTTCATCAAATAAATTCCCCCATTAGAATAATAGGTATAAGTTGGTTTTTCCTTAAAACTTTTTACGGTCCCATTATTGGTTTCCAAAACAGCATAAGGAATACTTACTTGATATGGTATGGTTAAAACAGCTAAATCAGCATCTTGCTTAATAAACTCAAGAAAAAACTGTTCGTAATCGATGTTGGTTAACAAATCGGAATTGGTCACCAATATATAATCGTGCTCGAAATTTTTAATTTTAGAAACCGCTCCAATGGTTCCTAAGGGTTCTTTTTCCCAGACATATTCTATTTTAATATTTTTTTCTACTCCTTGACCAAAGTGACTTTCAATTTGTTCACCTAAATATTTAACCGAAATCCAAAAATCATCAATGCCAAACAAAGTCAATCGATCCAAATTGTGCTCCATAATGGCCTTATTCCCTACTTTTAAAAGTGGCTTTGGAATGGTATCTGTCAAAGGATGCAAACGTTGTCCTCTACCGCCTGCCATAATCACAGCATCTATAGGTAAATAGGACCTTATCTTTCTAAAATTAATAACATTGACAACTCTATGATTTTCATCAACTACGGGCACAATTCTGAAATCGCCTTCACGGTATTCAATAATTTTTTCTAGATTATTTTCGCCTTTGGTGATATATCTTGGGTTTTCTTGAATAATATCATCAATATTACTATCTATTGTAAATCCTTTGAGTAAACCACGTCTTACATCTCCATCTGTAAGTGCTCCAATTAATTTATCATCAACACCTACTACAAAAAGAATAGCGTCTTGAGATAATTCATTAAATAGTAGTAAGGCCTCTTTTACTTTACTTCCTGAAAGAATTAAATGGTCTTTATATACTCTCATAAAATTCTTTTACGATTTTAATTATGTTATCGGCTACTCCCTCTTTGAAATAAACATTTTCTCCATTGTATTCTTCGAAACTCATGGCTTTGGCAACAGCTACAATCATAGCCGTTTCTTCAAATTCACAATTCAAAACATTATCACTTTGAACTCTTCCTTTTTGACGGTCTCCCACATTAACTACGTACTTCCCAAATGATGCCGCTTCTAAAATCCCGCTGGAAGTATTACCTATCAAAATTTTAGCATAATGCATAGCTGAAAAATAATTAACCTTTCCAAAGTTTTCAATCAACAAAAATCGGTCAGAAAATTTATTTTTCAATTTTTCAATGACTTCTCTATAAACCGATCCCTGAGTATCGGCATTCGGCATTGTGATAATTATAAATATTTTTTCAGAAATCGTTGCCAAGGCATTTTTCATTTCTTGGGCATATCGAGCATTATCTTGTAAAGACATTGTCTCTGGATGAAAAGTCACTAGGACAAATTCTTCATTAGGTATACTGAATTTTTCGAAGAAAGCAACTCTATCTATCGGGACAAAGGCTTTACTATCATTCAAACTCAAAGAACCAACGTCAAAAACACTCTCTGATGAACCAATCAAATCGATTACTTTTTCTCTAAAAATAGCCGTAGCTGTAAAATGTAACTTTGACGCTAGTGTAATCTGATGACGGTACACATTATCTATCGCCCCCAATGTAGTTTCTCCTCCATGTAGGTGAGTAAATTTTACCCCAAAAGGAATTCCTGCCTGTACTGCAGCACTCATTTCAAAACGATCGCCCAAACAAAACACCAAATCATATCTATGACTTACCCAAAAGTCCGAAAACTTCAACACCGTCAAACCATAGGAAGACGAAATAGATTGTTCATCATCATTTGAAATCAATGAGGAAATGGTATGAATACAAGTATATCCATCCTTCTCAATATCATTTAGTGTGTATCCGTGGCTTTTTGACAAATGGGTCCCGAAAGCAATAATTTCCATTTCAAAAAAAGAATCACTTTTCATTTTTTGAAGCAAGGGAAGATATATTCCGTAATCGGCTCTTGAACTGGTTAATATACCTATTCTCATATAAAATCTGAAAATAATAATTTATCAAATTCGTTTTTATAGATATTTAACTTTTTACCTATAATATTTTCCCATTCCATTGGAGAAATTCCATCTCCTGGTCGTAATGAAATAATATCACCATCAGTAATAATATGCCCTTTTGATAAATTCTTATTAATATGAATACTTTTTCTAGCAATCGCTATGTTCTTTGTTTCACTTTCGCTTGGCTTTTTTTCACCATCTCCACTCATTGCCAATTCTATGTTGCGTATTGCAGTAACCATCTCCTTTAATTCAGTTGGTTCTAATGAAGCCACATGATCGGGTCCTGGTAAAGTTCTATCCAAAGTAAAATGTTTTTCAATTATTGTAGCTCCCAATGCAACTGCTGCAATAGGCACTTCAATACCAAGCGTGTGGTCTGAATATCCTATTTGCAATCCAAATTTTTCTCGAATAGCCAACATTGCCTTAAGATTAACATCTTGCATAGGCGTTGGATATTCTGTATTGCAATGCAAAATAGAAATAAACTCTTTATTCAAACCAAATTTCACTAAAACATCGAGCGCTTGTTTGATTTCCATTTCGGAACACATACCTGTTGACATAACAACTGGTTTTCCGCATAATGCAACTGCTTTTAAATAGGGATAATTGGTTATTTCTCCACTTGGAATTTTAAAAAAAGAAAGCCCTAAATTATTAAGGTAATTTACCCCTTCTACATCAAATGCTGTAGAGAAAAACTTTATGCTTTTTTCTGAGCAATAAGACATTAACTCTAAGTGATTTTCGTGACTCAACTCTAAATTCTTCAACATAGCATATTGAGAGTCATCACCGTCATTGATATTCACACTCTGATATTCCGCTTTTTTGGCCGATCTACTTACTAAACTATCGGCTTTAAAAGTTTGAAATTTAACATAATCTACACCCGCATCTACCGCCACATCAATTAACTTTTTAGCTACTTGAATGTCTCCATTATGATTTACACCAGCTTCGGCTATAATAATTACTTTGTTCATATTTAAATTATTCTGCCTGGATTACCAACTACTTTTTTTCCGTCGGGTATATTAGTAATAACAACAGTTCCTGCTCCTATTACAACATCTTTTCCAACAACAATTCCTTGTTTTATTACCGCATTGGCTCCCACAAATGTCCTCTCACCAATACTAACATTTCCTGCTAGAACTGCTCCAGGTGCGATATGAACCGCATCTGCTAAAACACATTCGTGCTCGATGATACAGCCAGTATTTAAGATTACATTTTTTCCAACTACTGCAAATGCATTGACAATAACATTTTTATTAATAAAACTGCCGTTCCCAACAACAACGCTCTTTGAAATGTTAGCCGTTTTATGCATAATCGTTTCAACTGTCTTTCCTTTACTTTCAATCAAATTAGCAATATTTTGTCTCAACTTATTATCGCCTATTCCGAGAACAAAAATAACTTCTTTTTGCCATCCTATAAAATCATCATTCTTTTCAAATCCTAAATATGATAAATTATAAGGGTCTGAAACCATTTTTTTTTTGTCTGAATAACCAATAATTCCTAAGCCATTTTCTAAAGCCGTTTCAACAACCACAAAAGCATGCCCCGAATACCCGATAAGAATTGCTTCCCTATCTAACACTACTCGGTATATTTACAATTCGTTCTTCTAAGAATTCCGCATTTACATTCTCATCTCTTTGACAATGGGCATACATCGGCAAACGGTACATCAACTGCCATATTGGTCGAGTCATCACTCCATTGGCATTAGTAGTTTCTAAAAACAAATCCCGTTCAGCTTTGTTTTCCAACTCTACACACATCAACCAATAGTTAGCTTTAGTCTCGGGTGTTTCGGTTCTAAATTTTATTCCTTTTGTCGCAAAGAAAAATTGATACTCCTTTGCTAATTTTCTTTTATTTTCTAAAAAACTTTCCAACTGTTCCAATTGGGCACATGCCAAAGCTGCATTCAAGTTAGGCATTCTGAAATTATAACCCATTTCATCATGCACATATTCATAAGGATGTGGAATTTTGGCCGTAGTGGTTAAATATTTTCCTTTCTCTCCTATTGAAATGTCGTTAGTAACAATAGCACCTCCACCTCCGCAAGTCACTATCTTATTCCCGTTAAATGAAAAAACACCAACCTTTCCTAAACTCCCTGTTGGCTTTCCTTTGTACTCGCTACCTAAAGATTCGGCAGCATCTTCCACCATCGGGATTTTCCAAACGTTACAAACGGCAATCAATTCGTCTAAATGTATCGGAAATCCAAAAGTATGCATCGGTACACAAGCACTTATTTTTTTTCCTGTCTTTTTATTATAACAACCGTCCTGGCGCAAGTCGCCAAATTCTTCTAAAAATAAAGTAACAGCTTTAGGCGATAATCCCATAGTATCTAAATCAACATCTAAAAAAACAGGTGTTGCGTTTTGATAGACTATAGCATTGGCAGTAGCAACAAAAGTCAAGGCTTGTGTCAATACTTCATCCCCCGCTTTCACACCTACCAAACGTAATGCCACTTGAATTCCAGCAGTACCATTGACAACCGCAACTGCTTTTTGCGTTTGGGTAATGGCTTGCATCATAGACTCAAATTGATCTACATAGGCCCCCACAGAGGACACAAAAGTAGAATCAATAGTTTCTAACAAGTATTTTTTTTCGTTACCTCCAAAATGAGGAACGTGCAACGGAATAAAACTTTCCGTTTTATACTGAGTTTTTATAAAGGATATAACCGAATTAAAATCTGCCATAATTACATTTTTGAATCTAAATATTTACCCGTTTCTTTATGTCCAAAATTAGGAATCATATCATGAAACAAATCGACTATTTCTTCTTTACTCCATTTTTTATCTGCTTTCATCTGAGTAATTTTGGTCGTGAAATTTTCTAATTTAGATTGGTCAAAGTTAGCTTCATTTTTAATAATCCCTAAATTTTCAAACCGCTCCATATCCAAAACTTCTTTATCAGTAAAAAACTCTTCAAAATCTTTTTCTCCTGTAGTGTCACTGGCCGTAAACAAACAAGGCCATTTTTTTTGCGCAATCAAGTCTTCCACACTATTTCTAGCTTCCTCTTCCGATTCACACAAATAGGGTTTATATCCAATTTCGGTCAAATATTTCACTGCAATATCGGCGAAAGAAATTAAATGCAAATTCTCGCTTAGCTTAGGAAAGAAAATATCTCTATTCTCACCAAAAACACAGGACATCAAACATAATTCGCCTGATTCTTTTGGAGTCACAAAATAACGTTTAATATCATTTGGAGCCACTATAGGCTGTTTTTTCAAAATTCTCTGATTAAATCCATGCAATAACGAGCCATCCGAAAAGGCCACATTCGCAAAACGAGCCGTGGAAATTTTTATTTGTTGGCTTTTTCGCATCAAATACATTTCCATGATGCGCTTGGAAGCCCCCATCATATTTACGGGATTGGCAGCCTTATCGGTAGAAACACAGAAATATTTTTTGGTTCCATTTTCTATCGATTGTTGTAAAGTTTTCTCAGTATTGAAAACATTCACATCAATCATCCTCATTAAAGTGAAAGGATCTTTTTCGCTACGCACATGTTTTAAAGCCGAGAGATTTAAAACATAATCGTATTTTCCATCCGAATTTATGAAAGTGTCATATTCAACAGATCCAATATCCAAGGCAAAAGTTTGAAAATCTCCATCTATATATCCGTACGAACTCCTCAAATCCCTAACCAGTTCCACCATATTGTTTTCGCTGATATCAACTACATGCAATTTTGATGGATTACGTTTGAATATTTCTTTGGTTACGGCTTGACCTATGGATCCAGCGCCACCGATTACTAAGAAAGAAGAATTACTAACTATTTTAGATATTTCATTTTCATAAGTTGAAATATCTTTTTCAAATATTTCTTCTTCTCTGCCGATTAATTTGATAATATTCATTTTTTTCTTAAAAATATATTATTTATATCATAACAATTATTGAGTTATCGATTTCAACAGCCTCTTTACAATCAAACCCAACACCACTAAAAATCCAGTTAAAAACCCACCCAACACCAAGCCTCTTCGTTTACCAAATTTTTCTTCCTTCAAAGGCAAAATAGGCTTATCAATCACTTGAATTAATGGCGTTTCTTTGCGCAAGGTTACTTTAGCCAATTCTGATTGTTTCACTAATTCGGTTAATATAGCCGTATTCGCCTGCACATCTACTTGTCTTCTTGCTGAAGGCGCTCTTCTCACATTCAGCGCCGGATTCAAATTGAACGTATTATCATTAGCAACAGCAACTCCGGTAATGGCTCCGTTAAGTTCGTCACGAATAGAATCCGTTTGTCTTTGTAAAATTGCCATATTAATCCGAGCCTTTTTGCTTTTGGTTGTTATATAAAAATCGGAAACCTGCTTGACTAAAGCTTCGGTGAAATACTTGGAGAACAATTCATTTGCAGAATTGACATCTATTGTAATTATGGCTATTTTTTTATCTTTTTGTCCCACAGCCAATCCGGTTTTTGACAAATCTTGATATATTACCCCTAAAATACTGTCATGCACTCTGGTAAAATAGGTGCGCTTGCTATTGGGTAAAAACTGGATAGCCTTAAATTTTGGTTTATCATTCCATTGGTCTCTCCATCCTTGATTTTGAATATACATTTCAGCCAAAGAAATAGTCTCTCCATCAACAACTACAGGACTCAATAAGGTTTGTTCAACCATAGCACGGGACTTGAATAACTCAGTCAAATTAGATCCGGTAAAAATACTGCCTCCCCCTCCACCAACGTCAATACCTAGCGAACTCGCCAAACCTAAGGCACCTCCTAATCCACCGCCTGACTTCTCATCTTCTAGTGCAAAGGACAAGGTCGCAGTATATATAGGTTTTTTTATAAAAGAATAAGCCAATCCTAAACCTGCCCCTATGATTCCTGCTAGAAGTATAATTTTCCATTGCGAAACTAAATATGCATACCATTCTCTACCTTTTTCCAGTAATTCCTTTAAAGAAATTTCGTCGTTGGCTGTATTTTGTTCGTTCATTGTATCAAGATTTTACGCTTGTATTAGTTTATTATTGAGAGATTCTATTTAAAAACGGTTATTGACAATAACCTGCTGGCAGTTTTTGAAGAAATGTAAACAGCTACTGATCACTATTACCTGATTAAAGCGATTACAATCCCTGCCAAACTCGCTAATACTCCCGCGATACTGACAAACTCTCCTGTACTCATTTTTTTAGTTTCTGGCTTTTCAGGCACTATAATTTGAGAACCCGGTTTCACTTTGGGATAGGATCTAATAAATAGAAATGAACTGGCTACATCCGCCTTACCATTTGGATATATGATATACGCTTTTTTCTTCAATCCTTTATTGTCTATTCCCCCAACAGCATC
This sequence comes from Flavobacterium sp. GNP008, assembly GCF_056428965.1. Classification (NCBI taxonomy): domain Bacteria; kingdom Pseudomonadati; phylum Bacteroidota; class Flavobacteriia; order Flavobacteriales; family Flavobacteriaceae; genus Flavobacterium; species Flavobacterium sp. GNP008. Next base: position 330,997 of record NZ_JBWJVL010000001.1, read on the forward strand.
TATATAATATCCGAATCGTTTACCTTTTGTATACGGAATCTCTGACGTTAACAATACATTACCCGTTACTTTTACACCTTCATTAAAAGCTGCTACTTCAATTTCATCTCCTGGAAATAAAGTCACATTAGTGTTGCTTTCCGGATTCTTAACAATTGCTTTCCAATCCACTGGTATGGTGGCAAATTTTAAATCTTCTTTTAGTTTTTTAGTGAGCTTGTTTCGGATACTGTCTTTTTTACCCAAGTTCAGATTTACATTTTCAAGATCTTCAATTTGTTTGGCTTGAATAGGTCTCTTAATCTTAACTCCTTCTACATTAGCAACTCCTGTCAAGCCTCCAGCTCGTTTAATAATATCGTATACTTTATCCTTTTTATTCGCTAAAACATATTTTCCTGCATAATGTACAGCTCCACTTACTACAACCATTTCTGGTTTGTCATAAACGGCCATTTTACGAATATTAATCACATCAAATGGTTGCAACTCAAAGTTTTTTAATTGCTCATTGTTAGCAGCAGTAATTTCAATATTAAACAATTCCGCTTTAATCGGATTTGCATCATCTATTTCTTCTGATTTTATCATTCGCGCTACCTCTACTCTTTTAGAAGCTGAACCTGTCAACCCACCTGCCTGAACCAATAAATCGTTCAAAGTATGATTCTCATAATACTGATAAACACCTGGATTTTTAATCTCCCCATCAATGGTTATTTTATAGTCTTCTACAAAATCTAAAATAGAATATACAGTTACAAAGTCCTCTTTAAATAATGTAATATCAGCTGCTAGATCACCTTGCAAGGCTTTAGCCAAATTGACATTAACGATTTCCGTAGTCAAATCGGGTTTTAATCTAATAATTCGCGCTCTATTGCTATAAGCATCTTCTTTTAACCCTTCCGCCTTTGCGACCAAATCGGATACGCGCATGCCTTCGTAAAAAGAATAGGTATCAGGTCTAAAAACAGCACCTTCAATTTTTATACGGTTTTCAAAACGATTTAAAATCTTAGATACTCGGAAAACATCACCCGAAAGCGGCTTATAATTATCAAATTCAGAATCCCTAATATCGCTTACTTTAAATTCTTTATTTGTTTTTTGCAGTACATTCACCGAAGCAGTGTATGCAAATTCATTAAACCCAGAAGCAAAAGATAATAAATCCGAAAATGTCTCTCCTCTTTTCATTTCAAAAATCCCAGGGCGTTTTACCTGACCTTCTATAATAACTCTTTGATTATACGCAGGAATTCGAATGACATCATTATCCTTCAAACCTACATTGTCCGATTGATTTCCATTGACAAGAAAGCGATAAATATCAATGTTTTTATAGACTTTATTATCTCGCAACAATTCAATATTTCTATAACTACCATTCTTCGCGGGACCTCCACCTAAAAACAAAGCATTATAAACAGTAGCCAAAGAAGATATGGAATAATTACCGGGTTGCCTACTACCAATAATAGTGACCCTAATTGTTCTGATGCGACTCAAACTCACTGCAACTTGAGATTGTCCAGATCCTACTGTACTATATACTCTTGCAATAGCACCTTTTATTTTTTGAGTGGCAGCCTCAATCGTCATTCCAGAAACAGAAATCTGACCAATATATTGAATGGTTATTTTACCTTCTGTAGATACCGGAATACTTGCATTAAATTCTTGCACTCCATACACACTAACTTGTAATTCATCACCAGGACCTAAGACGTAATTTACTGGGGTAGCCAGTTTTAAATTGGGTTCAAAATTCAAAGTAGGATTATCGAAAAGCTCTGAACCAAAAATTAAAGCATTTAGCGTATCTTTCACTTTAGCATTGACGATTTTTTCTTGTTTTCTATCTCCTACTTCACTCGTATTAGTATTATTTGAAACACCTGTTGACGATGATAGACCCGCAATTCGAGTTCTTAATTTAGCAAACTCCGAAGCGGGCATTCCTTTGGCTAGGGCCATTGGCTCTGCTTGCTCTAGTGTAAGATTATTATTTTGCAACTGTGCTTGAATTTTTGCGATGTCACCTTCAGTTAAATTATCTACTTTTAGAGTAGTCAAATCAGTACTTTTCAACAAGTCCTGTGCAAGTAGATTTGAAGATTGAAAAAAAGCAAATAACAATAAAAGAGTAGCAATTATTTTTCTCATAAGTAATGTGTAAAAATGTATGTTTTTTTAATTCGAAATATTTTAAACACTATTTTAAAATATAATATTTTTATGTAAATAAAGATAAAACAAACAACTTTTTATAGTTTTATTGTAGCAAAGTTCTATTTACTTTATCCTATTTTATTCTGTACTTCAAACTTGTGTCCAAGTCTAACATTAAAATTATCAAATACTAAAATCATCTCGATTTGTATCTTTTTAATCCAATAAATGAGAATTTTGTCTTTCAAGTTCATTGTAAACATTCTTTACATCTTGTGAATTATCTTTTTGTAAAATTAAATTAGCAGTATGGGTAGACACGAAAATAGTATTCTTAAGACCTACAAAAGCCGTATAATTGTTGGTGCCAATAACCATATTGCCATTATTATCAATAGGGTGTCCGGTAGCAACGAGATAGTCATACACCGATTCAAAAGAACCTAAATCAGACCAAACGAATTCAGAACATACCACTTTAATTTTCTTACTTCGTTCCATCACCGCGTAATCAATACTGATTGACGGAATATTTAGTGATAAGGCCAAATCTAAATTTCCATCAATATTGGCGTCCCAGACTATTTTTGATTTTTCATATACCTCCAAATTAAATGACTTTAACTCTTCTAGAAAAACTCCGGCTTTAAAACAAAACATACCACTATTCCATAAAAAATTACCCCTGGATATAAAATCTCTAGCGGTAACTTGGTTTGGTTTCTCCCTAAAAGAAAGGACATCATCGCCTTTACGTTCAATATAGCCATAACCAGTTTCCGGTTTAGTTGGAATAATACCAAAAGTAACAATATAGCCTTGCAATGCTTTTGCTACAGCTTCCTCAATAGCTGACTCGTATTTTTCTATTTTATCTATAATATGATCTGATGGGGTCACAATTAAAATATCTTCAGGCTGGGATGCAAAAGCCGCAAAAGCTATTGCTGCTGCAGTATTTCTAGGGGTCGACTCAATTATATCTAAATACGTAGTATTCGATTTCTCCATCACTTTTCGACTGAGATGACAATTATCAATATTTCCTACCACTATAATCTTGTCTGCTATAGCTTTATTGCGCTCCAGCGTCATCTCAAACAACGACTTCCCTTCAAATAAATCAAGGTATTGTTTGGGTTGGCTTTTCCGCGACAATGGCCACAATCTACTACCTACTCCACCAGTAAGAATTACATGTGTTATTGATTCCTTATTTACCTTCATTTTAACTTTAATGTTATCTGTCAAATAATTTTAACTATCTTACATAGTGTTTCAAAATTATTTAGATTTTCGCTTCTTTTATCAATTCTTTTTCCTTTATTTCTTTACGAAGACTATTACTGGAAAAACGGTGATCCAGCACGTTAAAAAAAAGTGCAATCCCTTTTTCATCACAATAACTACGCCCTGTGAAACTTTTATCTTTATATTCATTGCCAATAATGCGAACATCTATTTTAAACGAACGCAAAATATCCTCTAAATCTTGTTCTGTCGCATAAGGAACTATTTCATCTACATACTTACACCCTTTCAGTTGAATATAACGTTCTACTACAGTTTGGGTAGGCCTATTTTTTTCAGGTCTGTCGATTGTAGGATCTGTTTGTAAAGCGGCAATTAAATAATCACATTGATGTTTCGCTTCTTCTAACATTTTTATATGTCCTGCATGCAACAAATCAAAAGCACTAAATGTAATTCCTACTTTCATATTTTCCACTATTATAGCTTGAATCCTTAAGGTGTTATTTTACAACCTTCCATCAACTCCATTACCTAAAACACCTTTCACATCATACAACAAACTCGTTGATTTTTGCAATACCGCTAAGTCTAAATCTAAAAATGCAGCATGCGCTACACCCAAAACTACAGCATCAAATTTTTCATTAGGCAATGTATTGGTCGTGTTTAATCCGTATTCGTGTTGGACTTCAAATGGATTAGCAACAGGGTCATAAATAGTTACTGCAATTCCGTAATCCGTCAAAGCAGCTATTACATCAACAATTTTTGTATTGCGTACATCTGGACAGTTTTCTTTGAAAGTGATACCCAGCATTAAAAGTGAAGCGCCATTAACAGAAATTCCTTTCTTAATCATTCCCTTTACTACTTGTGAAGCCACATAGTCCCCCATACTATCATTCAATCGCCTCCCTGCCAAAATAATTTCAGGATGATACCCGAATTCTTGCGCTCGTTGCGCTAAATAATAGGGATCTACCCCAATACAATGTCCGCCAACTAATCCTGGTTTGAAAGGAATGAAATTCCACTTTGTTGCCGCTGCTTCCAAAACGGCGTGGGTGTCAATATTCATTAAATTAAATATTTTAGCCAATTCGTTTACAAAAGCAATATTGATATCACGTTGTGAGTTTTCAATTACCTTAGCCGCTTCGGCTACTTTTATGGAGGGTGCCAAATGCGTTCCCGCTGTGATGATGGATTTATATAACGCATCTACTTTTAGTCCAATTTCTGGTGTAGATCCTGAAGTGACTTTTAAAATCTTATCTACGGTGTGCTCTTTATCACCCGGATTGATTCTTTCAGGGGAATATCCCGCAAAAAAATCAACATTAAATTGTAATCCTGAAACTCTTTCTAACACCGGCACGCATTCCTCTTCCGTAGCACCCGGATATACGGTAGATTCATAAATAACAATATCTCCTTTTTTCAAAACACTTGCTATTGTTTCACTAGATTTATACAAAGGAGTCAAATCAGGACGATTATTTTTATCAACAGGAGTGGGAACCGTTACAATGTAATAGGTACAGTCTGCTATGTCTGCAATATCCGAAGTGCAATACAAGCCAATAGCATTACTTGATTTTTCTAACAGTACTTTTTGTAATACGTCATCGGTTACTTCAAATGTAGTATCAGTACCTGATTGCAAAGAAGCCACTCTGGACTGATTGATATCAAATCCTACCACCGCATATTTAGTTGCAAATAGCCTAGCCAATGGCAAACCTACATAACCCAAACCTAATACTGCTATTTTTAAAGTTGAACTCATGGTGATGATTCGAATTAACTATTCTTCGGCTTATTCCACCGCTTCGCGGTTCCTACTCACATAATGATGAGTGGGAGCCGAGCTAATTGTGGCGCAAATATAACTAGAATATGCCATTCATTTTAAAATTTTAACCCATTCGGAATTTTAAAATACGGATGGGTAAACAAATAAAACATAACAAGCTTAAAATCAATTATAAAAAAAAAATAATGAAATGTTTTTTTTAAAAAATCACCTAATTTAATGAGACCAAACAAACCCAAAAACAATGAATTTTACTACTAAATCATCGCTTTTAAAGACTCTATTGCAAAAAAAATTAAAATTTGATTTTGTACCCGTTACAATAAACAAATCATGAAAAATATTAATCTTTTTTTAATTACAACAAAAGTTCTTAAAATTGACAGACGTTATTTTAGAATCCTTAATTTCAATAATTATACCCTTTTTAAAACACCTGAACTACATACACAAATAGAAATCAAAAATATTGTAGAATATATTTTTAAAAATGAATTACCTAAATCCCTTATTTACTTGATTTTCATTTTCAAGACACATCCTAAAGATTCTAAAACCAATACATAATGCGTATTGGTGACCTCCTTAATTTTAGCTTTATGGTTGGCAAAAGGCCCTGATTCTAATTGAATACTATCCCCAATTTGATAAGTCTCTACCATAACTTCATTCCCACCTGGAGTAGTGAGCCATTTTTTTATAATATTGATCTCTTCATCCCGAACAATAGCGGGTTTTCCCAACCAAAATAAATACCGCACAGCACCCACTGATTGAAACACAGAGTTCCTATCCGTTTCCGCAACCTGAACAAATACATACGAATTAAAAAGTGGTACTTCTACCTTTTTTTTCCTATCCGACCATTGCCGTTCTTGTATAATCAAAGGACAATAACACGCAATTCCAATTTTTTTTAATTGTTCTGCAACTTTTTTCTCCCATTTGGGCTTTGTATACACTACATACCAATTCATCTTCTGCTTTGTAATAATAATTAATTTTCACAACTTATTTAGAATACATTATTATAGCTAAAAAAAGCTGGGCTCATTCTTTTTTAACGCTGCTATTATATTTTTCCATTAAGAACCAATCGCCTGATAAATAAAGCCAATTGATCGCAAATCAGGACCGTTTAGCAAGTTTCGACCGTCAAAAACAAAAGCAGGTTTTTGCATAGAATCATATATTTTTTGCCAATCATACGTTATAAACTCATCCCACTCTGTCAGTACAGCGATAGCATGTGCATTTTGGCACGCTTCATAAGGATCTACAAACGAACATATACTGTCGGCATTACTCTCTGCATTTCTTGTCTCTAAATAATTTAGATCGGCTACGATTTTTTTACTAGAAACTTTCGGATCATAAACTGCAATTTTGGCGTGCTCATTGATCAAATCATCCGCAACATAAATAGCGGCAGATTCTCTAGTGTCATTGGTGTCTTTTTTGAAGGCCCAACCCAAAAAAGTAATTTTTTTATCGGAAACCGTGTTATAAAGTGTCTGAACAATTGTAGTAGAGAACCGTCTTTTTTGATGGTCATTCATGATTATTACTTGCTCCCAATAATCCGCAACTTCATGTAAACCATACGATTTTGCGATGTAAACTAAATTTAGAATATCTTTTTGAAAACAAGAACCCCCAAAACCAACGGAAGCTTTTAGAAATTTCGACCCTATCCTACTGTCCATTCCGATCGCTTTTGCTACTTCATTCACATCTGCTCCTGTTTTTTCACAAAGTTCGGACATAGCGTTGATCGAAGAAATGCGTTGTGCTAAAAAAGCATTGGCGGTAAGCTTAGACAACTCAGAAGACCAAACATTAGTGGTTAATATTTTATCTGAAGCAACCCAATTCGAGTATACAGCAACAAGGGACTGAATGGCACACTGACCTTCCGCTGTAGAATCACCTCCGATAAGGATTCGATCCGGATTTAATAAATCAGAAACGGCTGTTCCTTCAGCTAAAAACTCCGGATTGGATAGAATTTGAAACTGCACTCCGTTACCCGTATTATCCAGAATGCTTTTAATCGCCTCTGCTGTTCGTACGGGCAGTGTCGATTTTTCAACTACTATTTTATTGTCTTTGGCTACTCGCGCAATTTGTCTGGCACACAACTCAATATATTTCAAGTCTGCCGCCATCCCTTTTCCTTTTCCATAGGTCTTAGTGGGTGTATTTACCGATATAAAAATCACTTGAGCTTCATCTATTGCTTTATCTACATCAGTAGAGAAAAACAGATTTCTACCCCGTGCTTCCGCAACAATTTTATCTAATCCGGGTTCATAAATAGGAATATTAGCTACATTTTCGTCATTCCAAGCCGCAATTCGATCTTCATTCAAATCGACTACAGTTACATGTATGTGTGGACATTTTTGAGCGATGACTGCCATAGTGGGACCACCAACATAGCCGGCGCCGATGCAACAAATTTTTGTAATTTTCATTCTTTTATTTTTTCAATTCTGTATTTATTCTGTTCCTACTTCTCTCCATTCTTACCTGATGCCTCTCACATTTTCTAGTCTCTAATTTCTTTTATCCTGCAAGTTCTCCCAATACCACTTCACCGCAACTTTCAATCCTTCTTGCATCGTGAATTTAGGATTATAGCCAAGCAATCTTTTTGCTTTATCTATACTCGCTAATGAATGTGGAATATCTCCCGCTCTATTAGGACCATATTCAACCACAATACTTCCAATTTTGGAATTGAATTCGACTAGAAATTCTTTCAGATATCCAACTAAATCATTCAACGTATTTCTATCCCCATACGCTGTATTATAAACGGTATTGATCGCCTCTGGATTTTGTGTCAACATGGCCAACTCATTCATTTGAATCACATTATCAATATAAGTGAAATCGCGAGAATAATTTCCATCCCCATTTATTTTTGGACTTTCTAATGCAATGAATTGCTGTACAAATTTTGGAATAACAGCAGCATATGCCCCATTCGGATCTTGCTTTCTTCCAAAAACATTAAAATAACGCAACCCTATTGTTTCTAAACCATAAGTTCTGCTAAAAATCTCAGCGTACAACTCATTTACATATTTCGTTATGGCATAAGGAGAAAGTGGTTTTCCAATTACTTCTTCTACTTTTGGCAACAAGTCAGAATCCCCATACGTAGAGGAACTTGCCGCATATACAAAGCGTTTTACTTTTTCATCTCTTGCTGCTACCAGCATATTCAAAAATCCGGAAACATTAACATCATTCGTCGTAGCAGGGTCATTGATAGACCTTGGCACCGATCCTAAAGCCGCCTGATGTAATATATAATCTACTCCTTTAACGGCAGTTGCACAATCTGTTGCAATACGAATATCTCCTTCAATCAAACAAAAGTTGGGATGGTTTATAAAATCTTTTAGATTATGTCTGTGCCCTGTGGCAAAATTGTCTAAACAAACCACCTTATAGCCTTTTGATAAAAAATAATCACAAAGATTAGAACCTATGAATCCTGCTCCTCCAGTAATTAAAATCACTTTTTGTACTTCCTCTATCATTTGATTTGATTTTAAAACAACCCGTTACTTGGTTGGCTTTTTTAATATCTTTTGCGCTATATTCTGATAAATACTTTTCGGCTTATCCTCTTCATAATACCCGTTTGCATAAGTCCCGTAGCCGTATCCATAGCCATAGCCCGTGCCATATTTTGCCTTGTTTTCTAAACCGTTCAAAATTATGCTAGTATTGTTTAATTCTCCGCGTTTCACTCGATTGTTCAACAAGGTTATCATGTCCTTTTTAGTAAAATTCTGTCTTACAATATAGAGCGTTACATCGCAATATTGTGCTAATTCTAACGCATCAGAAACTAGACCCACTGGTGGTGTATCCAATATAATATAATCGTATTTTTTCTTCAATTCCTCAATCAGATCTTTCATTCTCTCACTCATAATCATCTCGGCTGGATTGGGAGGAATGGGTCCTGATAATATTACATCCAAATATGGAATGTGAGTATGGTTTATAATTTCATCAACCGTTTTTTGCTTGATTAAATAATTAACTACTCCTATATCCTTTGATAAATTAAATTCCAAAGCTAATTTGGGTTTTCTCAAATCAAGCCCGATGATCACTGTTTTTTTCTCACTCAAGGCAAATACCGTAGCAATGTTTATCGAACAAAATGTTTTCCCTTCACCACTTACTGTAGAGGTTATCATTAAAGTCTTTGCCCCATCAACATTTTGTTGTTTATACAAAAACTGAAGTGAGGAACGAATCGCCCTAAATGATTCGGACAAAGCGGATTTTGGTTTATCATATACGGCTAAATTTGTAGCTTCCCTGTTTACACCAACAACTCCTATCAAAGGAATTTTTGTCATTTTACTGACATCCTCCACATTTTGAATCGAATTATTGATAAAAAAAACTCCAAAGACGAAAATTAACGGAAATAGAATTCCAAGAAATAATGCCAATACATAATTAACGGAAGTTTTAGGACCAATCAACCCGCCTCCAACATCCTTTGCAGGATCTATAAAATGAACATCAGATAAATTTGCTGCTTTCACAATATCAGCTTCGCTCCTTTTTTGAAGAAACGTGCTATAAATATTATCACTTAAATCATATTTTCTTTTAATTTTAATCAATTCTTGTTGATCCTCAGGAAGTTGCTTTATAGTGCTTTCTGTTTGATTTATTTTACTGCTAACCATAGCCAAATCATACTGCAATGAGGATTTTGCCGTAGCAATGTTTTCTAACAGTACATTTTTAACGGCTTCCATTTGATTATCAAAATCTTTGAAAATCTTATCACTCTTAACAGCATACGCCATTTCGGATCTTTGAGTCGATAACGCTATTAGTTTCGAAACATTTACTACAATATTTGGATCTTCAATTCCTGCTACAGATGGCGCCGGCAGTTTGGCATAATTCACGCTATTTTTAAGATAAGCTTTCAAGGAATTGTAATAGGCCATTTTACGATTAACCTCGTCTTTCTTAACATCAAATTCCAAAATCTTTTCCGAAAACTTTGCTCCGCCCTCCTCTATATCATAAATATTCTTTCCTTTTCTAAAAGTTTTCAGTTCGTTACCCGTTTCTTTAAGCTGGGATTCCATTGCAACTAATGTACTGTCTATAAAAGCTATGGTATTCGTAGCAAACTGATTCTTACTATCTAGTTGTCTTTTAATAAGCATCTTAACCGTGGCGTTCAAATATTCTACCATTCGGGCTTTATTGGTACCTTGCATCCCTAAAGTAATTATTGAACTTCCTTTCTCGTCTGATTGAACACTTAATCCTTTGTATGCGGAAACTGTTCCGTCAAAATCATTAAACTGCACAAAATATTCGTTTCCTTTATAAAAACCAGGATTATCCTTTATTTGTAATTTCCAATTTAAAAATGGCAAAGAGACTTGCTGCCCTACTTTATATCTCTTAACAAAATCGCCCGTTTCGACTGCAGTACTCCTGTATGAATTATCGGTATAGGTTAATAATGAAACGCTTGGATTCTCAAATGAAATCCTGATTTCATATTCATTTTCACTCAAAAACGTAATTCCAATGCGTGTTCCTGTCAGCTGACCTTTTGATTTGTCTATCGTTACAAAAAAGGGCACGGCACCATACGCGTCTACCAAATTATATTCGCCCTGAACCTTATAATCAATATAGTATTGCAGTTTATCGACCACCAACTCATTGTGTGAACGAGACTTTAACGTTGTAGAAATCGCTTGAACCTGATCTGAAGTACCACCCCAGTTAAATACCAAACTGGTATTTGACGTAAAAAGAGGATTGCTTTCTTCTTTTACGGCAATAAGGGTTTCCATACCGTAGATTTTTTCTTTACGAATGTTTACCTGATAGGCCACCGTAAAAGTGATCAATAGACTGATCAAAAACCATTTCCAATAACTTCCAATTTTTATTAGAAATCCTTTGAAGTCAAAGCTGACTTGGTTTTCAAAAATGGAAAAATCTTTTATATCTAACATTTTTTAAACTCAGTTTTTAATTTTTTAATAGCAAAAAAGTAGTTGTGGCTAAAGACAACAACGTAATAATTGTCCCTAATGATTCTATGCCTGTTTTTCCGGTTCCCCAAGTTTTCTGTTTGAGTGGTTTAATATATACATAATCATTGGGCTGTAAATAAAAATAAGGCGATTTCATCACATTAATATCCGTAAGGTCTAGATCATGCATTTCTACTCCAGTAGGAGTTTTTCGCATAATTGTTACTGATTTTCGATCTCCAGTGATCGTAATATCACCTGCATTAGCAACTGCTTCCATAATATTTACATGTTCCTGAAATAAGGTTTTTGTCCCAGGACCACCTATTTCTCCGTTGATTGTATACCGAAAACCGGCTAGTTTTACAGTCACAAAAATATTAGCTTCCTTATTGAAGTATTCGGCTAATAATTGCTTCTCAACTTGCAATCTAACTTCATCTAGGGTATACCCAATTACATTTAAATCCCCCAAAACTGGAATTCTTATATTGCCATGATCATCAACTGTAAAGCCATCAAAATACAATCCTGACTCTGATTTGCCAGCTGCAACATCACTATTAGTAGTATTAAAAATACTAACTAATTTTGGATCTATCGCTTTAATAGTAATACTCAAAACATCATTAATTTGCAATCGATACGGTTTCGATTCTACTGCGGCTATTGTACTTCCATCTGGTGAATTATCTTTTTTCTGAAGATAGATTAAATCTTTAGTTGGAATACACGAGGTAAGCAACACACTAATAACGATCAATAAATAGAGTATGGATCTGCTCATTTTTAATATTTTTTTATCGACAAATATAGCTTTTCATTTACTATTATTTAGTAACGCTATTTTTAAACAAATTAATTATTTTTAAAAAACTTTTCAAAAGGGACTCTTTGCAAAATACTTCTCCCTAAGGTAACTTCATCGGCATATTCCAGCTCATCACCCACCGAAATCCCTCTGGCTATAGTAGAAATAATTAGTTCACAATCCGCAATTTGTTTGTAAATATAAAAATTAGTGGTATCGCCTTCCATTGTAGAGCTTAACGCAAAAATAATTTCGTGTACACTACCCAATTTTACTTTTTCGACTAATGCAGTAATATTCAACTGACTGGGACCCACTCCGTCAATAGGGGAAATTTTACCACCAAGAACATGATAAATTCCTCTAAACTGACCCGTGTTTTCAATAGCCATAACATCCCGAATATCCTCGACAATACAAATAATCTGATGGTTTCGAGACTGATTAGCGCAAATTTCGCACAACATACTATCCGAAATATTATGACAACTTGTACAATACTTAATATCTTCGCGCATGGCGACTAAGGCTTGTGATAAAAAACCGGTCTGTTCCTTGGGCTGCTTTAACAAATGTAAGACCAATCGCAATGCCGTTCGTTTACCTATTCCAGGCAACTGAGACATTTCATTTACTGCTTTTTCTATTAATTTCGAAGAAAATTCCATAACAGCAAAAGTAGTCAATTTGTGGTAAACGTACGGAATAGAAAATTTGAAAAATTTGAAGATTATTTATGTACTTTGGCACAACCAATATGTACCTAAAATGACACCATTTACCATTCTATCATTAATAATACTCTATTTCGGAATTCTATTTTTGATTTCTCATTTTGTTAGTAAAGAAGACAGTGGAAATGAGGCTTTTTTTAAAGCCAATAAAAACTCCCGGTGGTATTTGGTCGCTTTCGGTATGATTGGGACAGCCCTTTCCGGAGTAACCTTCATTTCGGTTCCGGGAGAAGTAGGCTCTCCCAATGGGGAGCAATTCAAATATTTCCAATTTGTATTGGGAAATGCAATTGGATTTATTCTAATTGCAAAAGTATTGCTTCCACTTTATTACCGCATGAATCTCACTTCGATTTATGGGTATATTGAACAACGATTGGGAATTTATTCCTATAAGACTGCCGCAACTATTTTCTTGATTAGCCGAACAATCGGTTCCTCGTTTAGATTATACCTTGTTGTTATAGTTTTACAACGGTATGTATTTGACTTTTACAGAATTCCGTTTGCCGTTACCGTTATGATTTCGCTGGTTTTAATTTTCGCATACACCTATCGTGGTGGGTTGAAAACCATAATAATTACAGATACGTTACAAACTTTTTTCCTGGTGACTTCGGTTTTCCTAACTATTTTTTTTATCTGTAAAAGTTTAAACTTATCAGCTTTTGAAGCTTTCGAAGAAGTAAAAAACAGTAATTATTCCAAGGTTTTCTTCTGGGAAGATTTTGTCTCCAATAAATTTCATTTTGTTAAACAAATTCTGGGAGGGATTTTTGTAACGATTGCGATGGTAGGCTTGGATCAGGATTTAATGCAAAAAAATCTCAGTTGTAAAAACATTGGTGAAGCTCAAAAAAACATGTTTACGTTTACTGGAATATTTGTACTTATCAATATATTTTTCCTCAGTGTAGGAGCTTTGCTTTATATTTATGCCGCCAAATACGCGATAGAAGTTCCAACCGATTTAATTACCGGAAAACCCAGAACCGATTTACTTTTTCCTGAAATTGCCTTTAACCATTTGTCAATAATCCCTTCGATTATTTTCTTGTTGGGATTGACAGCAGCTACCTTTGCCACTACAGATTCAGCTTTGACCGCGCTCACGACTTCATTTTGTGTTGATTTTTTAGCAATGGATAAAGTCGAAAATATAAACAAACCAAATATTGTGCGAACCAGACATTTTGTTCATATTGGCTTTTCGTTTCTAATGTTCCTAGTCATTATTTTCTTTAACGCTATTAATGACAGTTCTGTTGTAGGAATGATTTTCAGGGTTGCTTCCTACACGTATGGTCCGCTTTTGGGATTGTATTGTTTTGGGTTGTTTGTAAAATCAAAAACAGTCAAAGACAAACTGGTTCCAATTATATGCTTATTATCACCGGCTGTGACTTTCTTTATCAGTGAAAATTCAAAAACATTATTTTGGGGATATGTCTTCGATAACGAACTGATTGTCGTAAACGGGCTTATCACTTTTATTGGATTACTCTTGATTAGCAAAGAGGCTACTTCAGAAACACGATTTTAGTTTCAGGCCACCCCGAAGTTTCAGTAAGCAGCGACATCCTTTTCTTATCCCGCTTTTTTAAGGAGATAAGAATAGATAAAGCAAACAGCTAAAAAAAAGCGCCAAAAAAACTAATATTGATTCGTTGCCAACATAACTAGAGTACACGCTACTTCTACCTTTATATCATTTAATTTTAACAGTTGATAAAACTCCGGATTCTCCGTGCCAGGATTGAAAATAACACGTTTTGGTTGTGCTTCAACGATGTAATTATAGTAATCGCGCTGACGTGCAGGATTTAAATAAAGAGTAATCGTATCTATTTTTTTAAGTGGAATGGCTTTAGTCTGGATTTTTACACCCGCAACTTCTCCTGCATTTTGACCAATCGCAAGAACCGAATGTCCTTTTTCGACCAGTTTTTCAATTGCCATAAAAGAATACCTAACAGGTTTTGTTGAAGCTCCAAGAACTACTGTTTTTTTATTTTTTATCATGTTATAATTATATTTCACAAAAGTAATCAAAAAGGTTCACGCGTTTAGCAATTATTAGGTTTAGTTATAAAAGCAATAAAAAACATTCCCCTAACATTAAAAAGTAAAAAAAGAGTATTTTTACACACTTAAAAACAACATATGGATCTCTTTATTTATCTTTTTGTCGCCCTTTTTTCGGTGTTAAATCCTATTGGTACCGTTCCTATTTTTGTAGGTCTTACGCAAGATGACACCAAGAAAGAACGATCCAGAATTTCTTTATGGACAGCAATAAATGTTTTCATCATACTTATCGTCTCGTTCTTTATAGGACAATATGTTTTGCTTTTTTTTGGAATCAGTATAGACGCATTGCGAATCGCAGGAGGAATCATCATTGTGAGTTCTGGATTTTCATTACTATCAGGGAAATTTAATAAAAAGAGAGGTATCAATAAAAAAGCAGAAACGGATGCTCAAAAAAGAAATGATATAGCATTAACACCACTAGCAATACCTATGCTTGCTGGTCCTGGCTCTATTTCTTTGCTTATTGCTTTTTATCAGGAACACAATTCAACTAGCGAGATTATAATCTCTTCGCTTGCCATTCTTGCAATTGCGGTGGCCATTTTTGTTATCCTGAAAAGCGCTCATTATTTAGCAAAAATTCTAGGTGCCTCAGGAATTGTAGCGATATCCAGAATTGTTGGTTTTATTGTAATTGCCATTGGCATCCAATATATTGTGAGTGCCATTATAAATATTATAAAAGGAAATTTAACCTAGAAATTTTAAATTCAGGCAAAGTTCAAATTCTTTGCCTGAATTTAAAAAATTAACTTCTAGGCAAGAAAATTTCTGCCATCATGCATCTGGCGCTTCCTCCGCCACAAGCTTCAATAGTATCCAGACTGGAACTCAAAATTTCAGCATGATTTTCCAGTTGTCCAATTTGTTTTGGAGTCAAACATTGATGCGCTGCTGCACTCATAACCAGATAGCTTTTGTCATTTGCTCCAAGGACTTCCAACATATTACCTGCAAAATTATTCATTTGCGCTTCGGTGATTAAAATAATTTCCTTCCCGTTTGCTTTTAGATTATCCAGCACCATTTTACGCTCTTTTTTATCATCGATACAGTCCGAGCAAAGTACTGCAAAATTTTCTCCTAAGCACATCATTACATTAGTGTGATAAATCAGCTTCCGTTCTGAGCCCACAGTTTGAAAAGCTTCAAAAATTACTGGCGCATAGTCAAAATCTTCGCAAAACTCGATAAATAATTCTTCATCTGCTCTGGGGGACAAAGCACAGTATGCTTTACTATTGACCCTGTCTAGAAGTAAACTTCCTGTTCCTTCTAAGAAAAAACCATCCTCTTCCGCTGAAGTATAATCCACAATATTATTAATTACAAAACCTTTGTCTTCCAGAATGTCCAAAATATCTTCGCGCCTTTCGTGACGGCGATTTTCAGCAAACATAGGATACAAAGCTACATCTCCATTCTCGTGAAAAGAAATCCAGTTATTCGGAAAAAGACTATCCGGTGTATCCGGAGTCAAGCTATCCTCAACAACAGTGACATCAACACCTACTGCTTTTAATTTCTCGACAAAAGCGTCAAATTCTTGTTGCGCTTTGGCATTTACTGTTGCTGGTAAAAGCCCGTCTATTACTTTCTGATAATAATTATTAACCGTCGTTTGTTCGTTCATTCTAAACGCAACAGGACGGATCATCAATATGGAATTTGTTATTTGTTTCATGTTATTTTTAGTTTAATATTAAAAAGTTTAATGTTTAACGTTGTTAAACATTAAATAAATAATTAATCTCTAATTAAAGGCAGGGTAGAACACCGTAGCAATCCTTCTTGTTTAGCAATTTCGGCGTATGGAATTTCTTCCACCACAAAGCCGTTTGCACGCAGCCAATTGTTCAATCTAGTGAAGTTTCGTTCTGAAACGACAACATCCGTATCAATGGAAAAAATATTAGAATTCATATTATACATCTCTTCTCTGGTGCTATGAAATAAATTATTTTTTCCAAAAAGATTGACTAGAAACAAATAATCAGCTTCTTCGCGGAATCCGCTTTTATATATAATCCCTTTGTCATTTCCCACTGGTTGAAAACAACAGTCTAAATGCAAAGCATTATCCCGGGCCTCAATTTTAGATTTTACCAAATCAAATTCTTTAACAATTTTATTTGGAAATAAATCCTTGATATATTGAACCCCTTCCATATTCGTTCGTGCCGTGATATAGTCTTTATAATCACTTCCTTTATACGTACCAATAAAGATGTATTCGTTCCACAACATGACATCTCCCCCTTCTATATGGACTTCTACTGGAGGCCGCACTACTTTCTTAGGGTCAATTTGGTCAATTACATACTGAATTGCATCTAACTCTCGTTCCCTCTCGGGCAAAATATTCGACTTTATAAAAGTACCATCAATTACAAAACCAATGTCTCTAGTAAATATCTGATTGTAATTTTCAATCATCTCCGGACGATAAACCGTCACATCATATTTTTTTAATACGGAATTAAAGGCTTCTATTTCATTTACCATATCTTTCTCTAGCGGATAGGTCCCCGCTAGAATATGCTCCAATGATTTTGGATCGTAGGCTTCTTCTGCCTTTGGGGTAGGACCGTTATTGACCGCTGAACCCAGAACTACAGCCCGAAGTTTCGAAGTTTCATTCTTAATATTTAATTCTAACATCTAATTTAGCTTTTGACAAATATAAAAAAAGCTTCACTAATTTGTGAAGCTTTTTAAACTGATTTTATCTTTTATCTGTTGGCACAAAATCCCTCAAAGGCTGTCCCGTATAAATTTGTCTGGGTCTTCCTATCGGTTCCTTATTTTCACGCATTTCTTTCCATTGTGCGATCCAACCTGGTAAACGACCTATAGCGAACATTACGGTAAACATATCTGTAGGAATTCCTAAAGCTCTGTATATAATCCCCGAATAGAAATCAACATTAGGATATAAATTTCTTGATTTGAAATACTCATCTTCTAAAGCAGACTCTTCTAATTTCTTAGCGATAGCAAGAATGGGGTCTTCAACTCCTAGAGTTGCTAAAACTTCGTTAGCTGCTTTTTTAATAATTTTCGCTCTAGGATCGAAATTTTTATAGACCCTATGACCAAAACCCATCAATCTAAAAGGGTCGTTTTTGTCTTTGGCTTTAGCCATATATTTATCAGCATCACCACCATTTCTATGGATTTCTTCTAACATTTCAAGAACAGCTTGATTTGCACCTCCGTGTAATGGTCCCCAAAGAGCTGAAACTCCAGCTGAAATAGAGGCAAATAATCCTGCATGCGAAGAACCTACCATTCTTACCGTAGATGTAGAACAGTTTTGTTCATGATCTCCGTGAAGTATAAACAATTTATCTAGAGCATCGACAACTACAGGATTTGCAGTGTAAGGCTCTGTAGGCAATTCAAACATTAATCGCATGAAATTTTCGACATATCCTTTAGTATTATCATAGTAATTCAAAGGATAACCCATACTTTTTCTGTAAGTCCAGGTTGCAATAACAAGGAATTTACCCATTGTTTTACAAACGGCCTCATACATTTCCTTTTCATTCTCAACATTCACCGATTTAGGGTTAAATGCAGTCAAAGCACTTGTCAAAGCAGCTAAAACGCCCATAGGATGAGCTGTCTTAGGAAAACCATCAATGATGTTTTTCATTTCTTCATTGACCAAGGTGTATTTTCTAATATCCGTTTCAAATTGTGCTAATTGCTTAACTGTCGGCAATTCCCCAAAAATCAAAAGGTAAGACACCTCTAAGAAGTCAGCTTTTTCTGCTAAATCTTCAATAGAATAGCCTCTGTAACGAAGAATCCCTAGCTCTCCATCTAGAAAAGTAATGTCACTTGTACAAGAGCCTGAGTTTTTATAGCCAGGATCAAGTGTAATTATACCGGATAAATCTCGTAATTTGTTAATATCGATAGCAACTTCATTTTCACTTCCTACAATTATAGGCAGTTCAATTTTTTTTCCATCGATTTCTAATGTTGCTGTTTTTGACATAATATATTTGAAAATAAACTTTTAAAATAATAATTTATCAAATCTAGGGAATTAAACACTAATTAAAAAGAGAATAACACAATGATAATGTTAAATATTACAAAAAAAAAGCCATTCATTAGAAGTGAATGGCTTTAAACTAGTCCTTAAATACTATTTTATTTTGAATGCATTTTTCCCAGGGAAATAAGCTGTATTTCCTAATTCTTCTTCAATTCTTAATAATTGATTGTATTTTGCCATACGATCAGAACGAGAAGCTGAACCCGTTTTAATTTGACCACAATTCAAGGCTACTGCTAAATCTGCAATAGTATTATCTTCTGTCTCTCCTGAACGGTGTGACATAACGGATGTATATCCTGCATTTTTAGCCATGTTTACTGCAGCAATAGTTTCTGTTAAAGTTCCAATTTGGTTTACTTTTATAAGAATAGAATTAGCAATTCCTTTTTCGATACCAGTTGCTAAACGTTCCACATTGGTAACAAACAAATCATCTCCAACCAATTGCACTTTATCCCCAATTTTATCGGTAAGCATCTTCCAGCCATCCCAGTCATTTTCATCCATTCCATCTTCAATGGAAATGATCGGGTAATTCGCTACTAATTCTGCTAAATAATCTACTTGCTCCTCAGAGGATCTAATCTTTCCTGTTTCGCCTTCAAATTTAGTATAATCGTATTTTCCATTTACATAAAATTCTGCAGCAGCACAATCTAAAGCAATCATGATTTCATCTCCAAAAGTATATCCTGCAGCTTCAACCGCTTTTTTAATGGTATCCAAAGCATCTTCTGTTCCCCCAGGAAGATTTGGTGCAAACCCACCTTCATCTCCAACAGCAGTTGAAAGACCTCTATCGTGTAACACTTTTTTCAAACTATGAAAAATTTCCGTTCCCATTTGCATTGCATGTGAAAACGATGTGGCTTTAACTGGGAAAATCATAAATTCTTGAAACGCAATAGGGGCGTCAGAATGAGAACCTCCATTGATGATATTCATCATTGGAACTGGCAATGTATTGGCAGAAACACCACCTACGTATCTGTACAAAGGCAAACCTAATTCATTAGCCGCTGCTTTAGCTACAGCCAAAGAAACACCTAAAATTGCATTTGCACCCAATTTTGATTTATTTGGCGTACCATCTAAATCGATCATCATCTGATCAATAACATTTTGTTCAAAAACAGATGTTCCTAACAATTCTTCAGCAATAAGAGTATTAACATTTTGTACCGCTTTCAAAACTCCTTTTCCAAGAAACGCTTTACCGCCATCACGTAGTTCTACAGCTTCATGTTCTCCAGTAGACGCTCCTGATGGTACAGCAGCTCTCCCTAAAACACCATTATCTGTAACTACATCTACCTCTACAGTAGGATTTCCTCTTGAATCAAAAATTTGTCTTGCGTGAATTTTGATAATTATACTCATACTTTTATTTTTTATTTTTTAAACACAAATATATTCTATCTTTCTTAATGATTTTATGAAAATAATGAATGTTATTAACGAAAACGTTGTAATTTTTTGCAAACCAAATATTTGGCTTTTAGAAAAAACTATTTTACACCATTTAGTATTTTACGGTATTTACTTAAAATAAGAAAATATAGACTGTAAATCATACCCCTGATGAGCAATAGTATTTACCCACTGAATAATTCTTAAATAAAACAATTAATTAACAAACACAGTTGACAATCACTGCAACAACAGCTTCTCGCTCCAAAAAAAATAAAAATTACTGTTGCATTCTCCTTAAAATAAGAACAAAAAAAAAGGGATGACTTAATTAAAAGTCAAACCCTTATATTTTAAAACAATAAGTACTATCAAATGATATCAATACCTACCCTTTTATATTTTCAATAAACTGATCAAATAAATAAGAAGAGTCATGTGGACCAGGACTTGCCTCCGGATGGTATTGAACGGAGAAACAATTTTTATTTATCATACGCATTCCTGCAACTGTTCCATCATTAAGATGTAAATGAGTGATTTCAAAATCTGGATGAATATCCAACTCTTCTTTATTGACTGCAAAACCATGATTTTGAGAAGTAATTTCTCCTTTTCCTGTAATGATGTTTTTTACGGGGTGATTTATTCCTCTATGACCATTAAACATTTTATATGTTGAAATTCCGTTTGCCAGGCCAATTACTTGATGTCCAAGACAGATCCCGAATAAAGGTTTGTTGTCTTGAAGAATTTCTTTTGCTACTTGTATAGCCCCCGAAAGAGGCTCAGGATCACCAGGTCCATTAGATAAAAAATAGCCGTCTGGATTAAAACTGGCAAGATCTTGATACGAGGAATCGAAAGGAAACACTTTGATGTAGCAATCGCGTTTAGCCAAATTGCGAAGAATATTCGTTTTTATTCCTAAATCGAGTGCTGCAATTTTATAAGTTGCGTTGGCTTCCCCAAAAAAGTAAGGTTCAGTAGTCGAAACTTTAGAAGCTAATTCTAAGCCTTTCATGTCAGGAACTTTTGCCAATGCAATTTTCAATTCTTCAATTGGCGTCTCATCGGTACAAATTACTGCATTCATAGCCCCGTTGTCCCGAATATAACTTACTAAAGCACGGGTATCAACATCCGATATACAGATAAGGTTTTGTTTGATAAAATAGTCTTCTAAACTCCCCGAAGCTCCTTCACGAGAATAATTAAAACTAAAATTTTTACAAACTAAACCCGCAATTTTAATACTCTGTGATTCAACTTCTGAATCATTTACTCCATAATTCCCAATGTGCGCATTGGTAGCAACCATTAGTTGTCCAAAATAAGAAGGGTCGGTAAATATTTCTTGATACCCTGTCATTCCTGTATTAAAACAAACTTCACCAAAAGTAGTGCCAATGATACCAATAGATTTACCGTGGAATATGGTTCCGTCACTTAATAGAAGAATTGCTTTTTGTCGTGTTGTATATTTCATTAGTTGATTTCTATTATTTTTTTAAAGTCTTCTATAACAAGAAAACTAGTTTCATCTGTAATTAAATATTGTGCAAATTTAATTTTAAAAAACAAGGGATACAATATTTTAAAGAAAAACATATAACCATAGCTTCAAATTCATACTTAAAAAAACGTTTACCTATATATACCCAAAACTAATCCGTAAACCAGTATCTATTGACCCAATAGTTCATCCCATAGAACTACCAAAAGTAAATATACTCCATGTCTCAGTAAAGAGAATTCAAAACTTATATAGCATATTTTTATCTTACAAAAAAAATCAAAAAAAAAGGATAAACTAGTACTAGCTTATCCTTAATTTTTATTGAATGATTATTTTCATAACTATTCAGCAGTCTCTGTAGTTGTTTCAGTTTCAGCAGCTGGAGCTTCAGTAGCTTCGTCCTTCTTAGCTTTCCCACCACGACGGCTTTTTGCTTTTTTAACTTCTTTTTTACCACCATTGTAAAGTTCATTGAAATCTACCAATTCGATCATTGCCATATCAGCATTATCTCCTAAACGATTTCCAACTTTAATGATACGCGTGTATCCACCTGGACGGTCTCCTACTTTAGCAGCTACGTCTCTGAACAAGTCAGTTACCGCATATTTACTACGTAAGTAAGCAAAAACGATACGACGATTGTGAGTCGTATCTTGTTTTGATTTTGTTATTAAAGGCTCAACAAATTGTTTAAGCGCTTTTGCTTTAGCAACAGTAGTGTTAATACGTTTGTGCTCGATAAGAGAACAAGCCATATTAGCTAACATAGATTTTCTATGCGCTGTCTGTCTGCTTAAGTGATTGAATTTTTTTCCGTGTCTCATTGCTATGTAAATTTAAACCTTGCGGCTTAGATTATTCTTTATCTAGTTTGTATTTTGCTAAATCCATACCGAAGTTTAAATTTTTAACTGCAACAAGTTCATCAAGTTCAGTTAAAGATTTTTTACCAAAATTACGGAATTTCATTAGGTCATTTTTATTGAACGATACTAAATCACCAAGTGTATCAACTTCAGCCGCTTTCAAACAATTTAATGCTCTTACAGAAAGATCCATATCAACAAGCTTAGTTTTAAGCAATTGTCTCATATGCAATGACTCTTCGTCATAGGATTCCGTTTGTGCAATTTCGTCAGCCTCGAGTGTAATTCTTTCGTCAGAAAACAACATGAAATGGTGAATTAAAACTTTTGCAGCTTCAGTAAGGGCATCTTTTGGATTAATAGAACCATCTGTTTTTATTTCAAAAACTAATTTTTCATAATCTGTTTTTTGCTCAACACGGAAGTTTTCAATTGCATATTTTACATTTTTTACCGGAGTAAAAATGGAGTCTGTAAAAATAGTTCCAATTGCAGCATTCTGTTTTTTGTTCTCTTCAGCAGGAACATATCCTCTACCTTTTTCGATCGTTAAATCGAAATTAAGTTTGATCTTACTGTCTAAATTACAGATCACAAGTTCTGGATTCAAAACTTGGAAACCTGAAATAAATTTTTGAAAATCACCAGCTGTCAATTGATCTTTACCTGAAACAGAAATAGTAACTGATTCATTATCTATATCTTCAATTTGACGTTTGAAACGTACTTGTTTAAGATTAAGGATAATTTCGGTAACATCTTCAACAACTCCTGAAATAGTAGAAAACTCATGATCTACACCTTCAATGCGAACAGATGTAATTGCATAACCTTCTAATGCTGAAAGCAAAACTCTTCTAAGTGCATTACCAACGGTCAATCCGTATCCTGGTTCTAAAGGTCTAAATTCAAATTTACCTTCAAAATCGGTTGAATCGATCATGATAACTTTATCGGGCTTCTGAAAATTAAATATTGCCATAAATTTCGACTAAGTCAATTATTATTTGTTGTACAACTCTACGATTAATTGTTCTTTGATGTTTTCTGGGATCTGAAGTCTTGCTGGTACAGAAACGAAAGTACCTTCTTTGATATCATTATTCCAAGTAATCCATTCATAAACATGACTTGAATTAGATAAAGAACGTTCGATAGCTTCTAATGACTTAGATTTTTCACGAACAGCAACTTTATCACCAGGTTTAAGGTGGTAAGAAGCAATATTTACAACATCACCATTAACGGTTACGTGTCTGTGAGAAACAAGTTGTCTAGCACCTCTTCTAGAAGGAGCAATACCCATTCTAAAAACAACGTTATCTAATCTTGCCTCACACAATTGTAAAAGAACTTCACCAGTTACACCTTTAGTAGCTGATGCTTTTTTGAATAAACCTCTGAATTGTTTTTCTAAAATTCCATAAGAATATTTAGCTTTCTGCTTTTCCATTAACTGGATTGCATATTCAGATTTTTTACCTCTTTTTTTAGCCATCCCGTGTTGTCCAGGTGGGTAATTTCTTTTTTCGAAAGATTTATCATCTCCGAAGATTGCTTCGCCAAATTTACGAGCAATTCTAGTTTTTGGACCAGTATATCTTGCCATTTCTAAAAATTAAATTTAAGGTAGAGATTATGAATTCAGGTCATATCCTTCGATAATCGTATATTCTACCTAGTTATACTTAAATATATAATTAAACTCTACGTCTTTTTGGAGGACGACACCCATTGTGAGGCATTGGAGTAACATCGATAATCTCAGTCACTTCAATTCCACCGTTATGTAACGAACGGATAGCAGACTCACGTCCGTTTCCTGGTCCTTTTACATAAACCTTTACTTTTTTAAGTCCAGCTTCAAGAGCTACTTTACTACAATCTTCTGCTGCCATTTGGGCTGCGTATGGAGTATTCTTTTTAGAACCTCTAAAACCCATTTTACCAGCTGAAGACCAAGAAATAACTTCACCTTTTTTGTTTGTCAAAGAAATGATGATATTGTTAAAAGTAGCAGAAATATGAGCTTCTCCCGTTGATTCAACGATAACTTTACGTTTTTTTGCAGTTGCTTTAGCCATATTACTTATTATTTAGTTGCTTTTTTCTTGTTGGCAACAGTTTTTCTCTTACCTTTTCTTGTTCTAGAGTTGTTTTTAGTTCTTTGTCCTCTTAACGGAAGACCAGTTCTATGACGGATACCTCTATAACATCCAATATCCATTAAACGTTTGATGTTTAAAGAAACTTCAGAACGTAATTCTCCTTCAATTTTGAAAGTTGATACCGCTTCACGAATTGCTCCGATCTCGTCATCATTCCAGTCTTGAACTTTTTTATCTTGGCTAACTTGAGCTTTTTCTAAAATCTCAATAGCTCTACTGCTTCCTAATCCGAAGATGTAGGTAAGTGCTATAACACCTCTCTTATTTTTTGGGATATCTACCCCTGCTATTCTTGCCATAATTATCCTTGTCTTTGTTTAAATCTAGGATTCTTTTTGTTTATTACGTACAATCTCCCTTTTCTTCGTACAATTTTGCACTCGGGACTTCTCTTTTTTACTGAAGCTCTAACTTTCATTTTGAATATCCTTTAATATCTATAAGTAATTCTTGCTTTTGACAAATCGTAAGGGCTCATTTCTAGTTTCACTTTATCACCAGGTAATAATTTGATGTAATGCATACGCATTTTTCCAGAGATATGTGCTATTACAATATGTCCATTTTCTAACTCTACACGGAACATGGCATTTGATAATGCTTCAATAATTGCTCCGTCTTGTTCTATTGCTGATTGTTTTGCCATAAAGTTAAGCTACTGCTTTTCTATTTTTACCACTTTTCATTAAACCATCATAATGCTTATTCAACAAATATGAATTGATTTGCTGCATGGTATCTATAGCAACTCCAACCATAATTATCAATGAAGTACCTCCAAAAAACATCGCCCAAGATTGCTGAACATCCATAAGACTCACAACAATTGCTGGGAACACAGCTATCAAAGCAAGAAATAAAGATCCTGGAAAAGTTATTAAAGACATCACTTTATCAAGATAATCAGAAGTTTCAACTCCCGGTCTAATACCTGGAATAAAACCGCCACTTCTCTTTAAATCATCGGACATTTTGTTAGTAGGTACTGTGATTGCTGTGTAAAAGAATGTAAATACAATTATTAAAGTTGCAAATACAAAATTATACCAAAACCCAAACATGTTACTAAAAGCGCCAACAATAGATTGTGATGCATCTGATTTAGACAAACCCGCTAGGGCTGCCGGAATAAACATAATTGCTTGCGCAAAAATTATTGGCATAACCCCAGAAGCATTAAGCTTCAAAGGTATCCATTGTCTGTTTCCACCCAACATGTCTTGTTCAAAATCACCTGATGTAGTACGACGAGCATATTGAACAGGTATTTTTCTGATCGCCATTACCAATAATACACAACAAATAATAACTAACAACCAAATGATGATTTCAATAACTAACAACATCGGTCCACCATTATTATTGGTAACTCTTGTTGTAAATTCTTGAATAAAGGCTTGAGGTAATCTAGCCAAAATTCCAACCATAATTAACAAAGAAATACCATTTCCAATTCCTTTATCAGTAATTTTTTCTCCTAACCACATGGCAAAAATTGTACCCGTAACTAAAATGACAACTGAAGAGAATAAGAATTCAAATGAATTGAATCCCAATAAAAATGCATTACTAGGTAATGTTCTATATAAATTATAGATGTAAGTTGGACCTTGAACTAAAGTAATCCCAATTGTCAACCAACGCGTAATTTGATTAATCTTTTTTCTACCGCTTTCTCCATCACTTTGTAGTTTTTGCAAATAAGGAATCGCTATTCCCATTAACTGAACCACAATAGAAGCAGAAATATAAGGCATAATTCCTAAAGCGAAAACTGACGCTTGAGAAAATGCACCTCCAGTAAACATGTCAAGAATTGAACCAATTCCTTCTTTAGTTTGCCCAGCTAAATTACCTAACTGAGTAGCATCAATACCTGGAAGGGTTACTTGAGCCCCAAAACGATAAACTAAAAGTAAACCCAATGTGATAAGGATTCTATTTTTCAGTTCCTCGATTTTCCAGACATTACTTATTGATTCAATAAATTTCTTCATATTAATTGAAAAATTACATTGTTACAGCTTCTCCACCAGCAGCTTCAATAGCAGCTTTTGCAGTAGCAGTAAATTTGTGAGCGGTTACTTTTAATTTTGCTGTCAATTCACCTCTACCTAAAATCTTAACGATTTCATTTTTAGTAGCCAAACGATTAGCAACATAAACTGTCATATCAACAGTATCTTTAATAACACCATTATCAACTAAAAGTTGAAGTGTATCAAGATTTACACCTTCGTAATCTTTACGATTGATGTTTGTAAAACCAAACTTAGGTACACGTCTTTGAAGTGGCATTTGACCTCCTTCAAAACCAATCTTTTTAGAATAACCAGAACGAGATTTTGCTCCTTTGTGACCTCTTGCAGAAGTACCACCTTTTCCAGAACCTTCTCCTCTACCTAATCTTTTATTTTGATTGTGTGTAGCACCTTCAGCAGGTTGTAAGTTACTTAAATTCATAACAGTATTTGTTATTTAGCTTCTTCAACAGAAACTAAGTGTTTAACTTTATTTATCATCCCAAGGATTGTAGGGTTTGAATCATGCTCTACAACTTGTCCCATTTTACGTAGACCTAAAGCTTCTAATCCTCTCTTTTGAGTAAGAGGACAGTTGATTTTGCTTCTAACTTGTTTTACTAATAATTTAGCCATAATTTCCTTGAATTAACCTTTAAAAACTTTTTCTAAAGAAACGCCTCTTTGTTTTGCAACAGTATAAGCACTTCTCATTTGTAATAAAGCATCAAAAGTCGCTTTTACTACGTTGTGAGGATTTGAAGATCCTTGCGATTTAGATAATACATCATGAATTCCTACTGATTCAAGAACCGAACGAACCGCTCCACCAGCAATAACTCCTGTACCATGTGAGGCAGGAATTAAGAAAACACGTGCACCACCAAATTTACCTTTTTGTTCGTGAGGAACTGACTGACCATTCAAAGGAATTTTAACTAAATTTTTCTTAGCATCTTCTACTGCTTTCGCAATTGCTTCAGAAACATCTTTAGATTTTCCTAATCCGTGTCCAACCACTCCATTTTCATCACCTACAACTACAATAGCAGAAAAACCAAAAGCTCTACCACCCTTTGTAACCTTAGTAACACGATTTACACTTACCAAACGATCTTTTAATTCAAGACCACTTGGTTTTACTAACTCTACATTCTTGTATTTACTATTAGACATACTATATTAGAATTTAAGTCCAGCCGCTCTTGCGCCTTCCGCTAATGATTTAATACGCCCGTGATATAAATAACCTCCTCTATCGAAAGTTACTACGTCTATCCCAGCTTTTAAAGCTTTCTCAGCAACTAGTTTTCCAACTGCTGTAGCAACTTCAATGTTCGTACCGTTACCTATTTCTTTTTCTCTTGAAGAAGCCGCCAATATAGTAACTCCGTTTACGTCATCAATAAGTTGTGCGTAAATTTCTTTGTTACTTCTAAATACAGATAGTCTTGGATTAGTAGCAGTACCACTAATTGTTTTTCTAATTCTGAATCTAATTCGTTGTCTTCTTTCAGGTTTTGTTAATGACATAATCTTATTTTTTAAGCTGATTTACCTGCTTTTCTTCTTAATACTTCCCCTACAAATTTAACACCTTTTCCTTTATACGGCTCAGGCTTACGGAAACCTCTGATTTTCGCAGCTACTTGCCCTAAAAGTTGTTTGTCAAATGATGTTAATTTCACGATAGGGTTTTTACCTTTTTCAGATATTGTTTCCAAGGTTACTTCTGGAGCAACTTCTAAAACGATATTGTGAGAATAACCAAGTGCTAAATCTAATTTTTGTCCTTGATTTGAAGCTCTGTAACCAACTCCTACCAATTCTAATGACTTAGTAAAACCTACTGTTACACCGATAATCATGTTATTGATTAAAGATCGGTATAAACCGTGTTTTGCTCTTTGATCTTTATGATCAGACGATCTGTCTACTTGAACTTGACCATCTTCAACTGTAACAGTAACGTCCGAAAACTCCTGAGTTAGTTGACCATTCTTTCCTTTCACTGTAATAATACCATTTGCAACTTCAACAGTTACACCAGCAGGGATTACAACCGGATTTTTACCTATTCTTGACATCTTATATCGTCTTTAAATTAGTATACGTAACAAATTACTTCACCACCAACATTTAACTGTTTGGCTTTCTTTCCTGTCATCAAACCTTTTGATGTAGAAACAATAGCAATCCCTAATCCGTTAAGGATTCTAGGAATAGTTGAAGAACTTGAATATTTACGTAAACCTGGTTTACTAATTCTTTGGATATCTTTAATTACTGACTCTTTAGTATCTTTATCATACTTCAAAGCGATTTTGATTGAACCCTGAACAGCGTTGTCTTCAAATTTGTAACTCAAGATATAACCTTGATCAAATAAGATCTTAGTTATTTCTTTTTTTAGATTAGAGGCAGGAATTTCAACAACTTTGTGGTTTGCAGCCACAGCGTTACGAACTCTTGTCAAGTAATCTGCAATAGGATCTGTATACATGTGTATTAATTTGCGGTTTTGGTTTTCAACAAACTATTTGCCGAACCTGAAACCAATTTATAAATGTTTATGATACAGACAAAACGTAAGTTAAGTCTGTATCAGGACGCAATAAATTACGTCTTACCAGGATGCTTTTTTAACACCAGGTATCAATCCGTTATTTGCCATTTCACGAAATGTAACACGTGAAAGACCGAATTGACGCATATACCCTCTTGGTCTACCTGTTAATTTACAACGATTGTGCAAACGAACTGGCGAAGCATTTTTTGGTAACTTTTGCAAACCTACGAAATCTCCAGCTTCTAACAAAGCTTTTCTTTTCTCAGCATACTTAGCTACTGTTTTTTCTCTCTTAACCTCGCGGGCTTTCATTGATTCTTTAGCCATGTCTTAATTCTTTTTAAAAGGTAATCCTAATTCTGTCAATAGAGACTTTGCTTCTTTATCCGTTTTTGCACTAGTTACAAAAGAGATATCCATTCCTGAAATTTTGTTTACTTTATCAATATCAATTTCTGGGAAAATGATTTGTTCCAAAACTCCAAGGTTATAATTTCCTCTTCCATCAAACCCAGTAGCTTTAATACCACTGAAGTCTCTCACACGTGGCAAAGCTGAAGTAATAAGTCTATCTAAAAACTCATACATTCTTTCTCCACGCAAAGTAACTTTTGCTCCAATCGGCATCCCTTTTCTCAATTTGAATGACGCAACGTCTTTCTTTGAAATTGTAGATACTGCTTTCTGTCCAGTGATCTTTGTCAACTCATCAACCGCATAGTCAATTAGTTTTTTATCAGATACAGCTGCACCAACTCCTTTACTTAAAACGATTTTTTCCAATTTTGGAACTTGCATTACGTTTACGTATCCGAATTCCTCTTTAAGAGCAGCAATTACTCTGCTCTTATATTCTTCTTTTAGTCTAGGTATATACGCCATTACTATAGTACTTGATTAGATTTTTTTGAAAATCTTACTTTCTTATCTCCTTCTACTCTAATACCTACTCTAGTTGTTTCCTTAGTTTTAGGATCAATTAAAGAAATATTAGATATTTGTATAGAAGCTTCTTTCTTTACGATACCACCTTGAGGGCTTTTTGCACTAGGTTTCGTGTGTTTCGATACCATGTTTACACCTTCAACAATCGCTTTGTTTTTCTCACGGTAAACACGTAAAACTTTACCTTCAGCACCTTTATGGTCTCCAGCAATTACTCTTACAATGTCACCTGATTTTATTTTTAGCTTTATCATCTTAAAAACGAATTAAAGCACTTCTGGTGCTAATGATACAATTTTCATGAATTGTTTTTCACGAAGTTCTCTTGCTACCGGACCAAAAACACGAGTTCCTCTCATTTCACCAGCAGCATTCAATAACACGCATGCGTTGTCATCAAATCTAATGTATGAACCATCGGCTCTTCTCACTTCTTTTTTGGTACGTACAACAACTGCAGTTGAAACAGCTCCCTTTTTAACGCTTCCGTTAGGAGCAGTATCTTTGATAGAAACTACAATCTTGTCACCAACAGAGGCATACCTTCTTTTGGTACCTCCTAAAACACGGATCGTTAAAACTTCCTTTGCTCCAGTGTTATCTGCTACTTTTAGTCTTGATTCTTGTTGTACCATAATTATTTAGCTCTTTCTAAGATTTCAACTAACCTCCAACATTTTGTTTTACTTAAAGGACGCGTTTCGCTAATCCTTACTGTATCTCCAATATTGCAGTCGTTCATTTCGTCGTGTGCGTGATACTTTTTAGTCTTCAACACGAACTTACCGTATAATGGGTGTTTAACTTTACGCACTTCTGCAACAACAATAGATTTATCCATTTTGTCTGAAGTAACAACACCAACTCTTTCTTTTCTTAAATTTCTTTTTTCTTCCATCTTTAGAATTATTGTAATTCTCTTTTAGTAAGTTCTGTAGCTAACCTCGCAACTGTTCTTCTTACACTTCTAATCTGAAGTGGGTTCTCAATTGGAGAAATAGCGTGAGCCATTTTTAAGTCGGCATATGCCTTCTTAGTCTGACTAAGTTTTTCTTGCAACTCCGCTGCAGAAAGATCTTTTATTTCTGATTGTTTCATAATATATTATTAATTATGCTTCGAAATCTCTAGCAACGACGAATTTAGTTTTTACCGGAAGCTTTTGAGCCGCAAGACGTAACGCCTCTTTTGCAACTGACAAAGGTACTCCTCCAACTTCAAACATAATTCTTCCGGGTTTAACAACGGCAGCCCAATACTCAACTGCACCTTTACCTTTACCCATACGTACCTCAAGAGGTTTCTTTGTGATAGGTTTGTCTGGAAATATTTTGATCCATAATTGTCCTTCTCTTTTCATAAAACGAGTTGCAGCGATACGCGCAGCTTCGATTTGACGAGAGGTTAAGAACATTCCATCTTCATGTACAGATTTAATACCAAACATTCCATTAGAAAGTTCATGTCCTCTTTGAGAATTCCCTTTCATTTTACCTTTTTGTACCTTACGGTATTTTGTTCTTTTAGGCTGTAACATTTTTCTTTAGTTTAAAAATTTACTTTCGTTTACGAGCGTCTGGTTTACCACCTTTATTAAAAGGTTTTCTATCTCCTCTTGGAGAATCACCACCTTTACCACCAGCACCAGATTGTTTTTTGTCCATTCCAGCAAGCGGAGAAAGATCTCTCTTTCCATAAACTTCACCTTTCATGATCCACACTTTGATTCCCATTCTACCATAAGTAGTATGCGCTTCAGCAAGTGCGTAATCAATGTCAGCTCTGAAAGTTGATAGAGGAATTCTACCTTCTTTGAAACCTTCTGAACGAGCCATCTCAGCACCATTCAAACGACCAGAAATCAAAACTTTGATACCTTCAGCGTTCATACGCATAGAAGCAGCAATAGCCATTTTGATTGCACGTCTGTAAGAAATTCTGCTTTCGATTTGACGACAGATGCTTGTAGCAACTAGATACGCGTCAAGTTCAGGTCTTTTTATTTCAAAGATGTTGATTTGAACCTCTTTGTCAGTAATTTTCTTAAGTTCTTCTTTCAACTTGTCTACCTCTTGTCCGCCTTTTCCGATAATGATACCAGGTCTAGCAGTAGTGATAGTAACGGTTACAAGTTTCAAAGTTCTCTCGATGATTACTTTTGATACACTAGCTTTTGATAAACGAGCATGGATATACTTTCTGATTTTAAAATCTTCGGCAAGTTTATCACCGTAATCATTTCCACCATACCAGTTTGAGTCCCATCCTCTGATGATACCAAGTCTATTTCCAATTGGATTTGTCTTTTGTCCCATGCTTAAGAATTGCTTTGTGTGTTATTAATAGATCCAAGCACGATTGTTACGTGATTAGAACGTTTTCTAATTCTGTGCGCACGACCTTGTGGAGCTGGACGAAGTCTTTTCAACATCATTCCACCATCTACTGTAATCGTTTTAACAAATAAACCTGCTTCTTCCATATTAGCGTCAGGGTTTTTTGCTTGCCAGTTGGCAATTACAGATAAAACCAATTTTTCTAATTTTCTTGAAGCTTCTTTAGAACTAAATCTTAAGATGTTAAGTGCTCTTTCTACCTTCTGACCTCTTACTAGATCTGCTACTAAGCGCATTTTTCTAGGTGAAGTAGGGCAGTTATTTAACTTTGCAAAAGCCAATGACTTGTTAGCCTCTTTTCTTGCATCTGCTGTTTCTCTTTTACGAACTCCCATTGCTTCTTATTTTTTACCTTTATTTTTTGCTCCAGCATGACCTCTAAAAGATCTCGTTGGTGAAAATTCTCCTAATTTGTGACCTACCATGTTTTCTGTTACGTAAACTGGTACAAATTGACGACCGTTATGAACTGCGATAGTTTGTCCAACAAAGTCTGGAGTAATCATAGAAGCTCTAGACCAAGTCTTTACCACTCCTTTATTTCCACCTGCAATGTTTTCTTGAACTTTCTTGTCTAACTTATAATGAACGAAAGGTCCTTTTTTTAATGAACGTGCCATATCTTATTATTTCTTTCTACGTTCTACGATATACTTGTTACTCGGGTTTTTCTTAGAACGAGTTCTATAACCTTTAGCTGGTATTCCATTTCTTGAACGTGGATGTCCACCAGAAGAACGTCCTTCACCACCACCCATTGGGTGATCGACAGGGTTCATTGCAACAGGTCTTGTTCTAGGTCTTCTTCCTAACCATCTAGTTCTACCAGCTTTTCCTGATACAACTAATTGGTGATCTGAATTAGAAACCGCTCCAATTGTAGCCGAACAAGTCAACAAGATCAATCTTGTTTCACCAGAAGGCATTTTAATTGTAGCATATTTTCCATCTCTTGCCATTAACTGAGCAAATGTTCCAGCAGAACGAGCAATTACAGCCCCTTGTCCTGGTCTCAATTCGATACAAGAAATAACAGTTCCTAATGGAATTCTACTTAAAGGTAAAGTATTACCAATTTCAGGCTGAGATTCTGGACCAGAAACAAGTTTCTGACCTACTTTCAATCCGTTTTGAGCAATAACATACGTTTTCTCTCCATCAGCATACGCTAACAAAGCGATAAAAGCAGTACGATTTGGATCATATTCGATTGATTTCACTGTAGCTGGAATTCCTTCTTTTGTACGTTTGAAATCAATAATACGATATCTCTGCTTGTGACCACCACCCGTATAACGCATGGTCATCTTTCCTTGACTATTTCTACCACCAGAGTTTTTTATCGGCGCTATCAAAGAGCGTTCCGGCTTATCAGTTGTAATGGCGTCATAACCATTCACAACTCTAAATCGCTGACCTGGGGTAATAGGTTTTAATTTTCTTACTGACATTTTATCTTAGATATTGTTGTAAAAATCAATTGTTTGTCCTTCTTGTACTTGAACAATTGCCTTTTTAATTGCATTCGTCTTTCCACTGATTAAACCACTTTTAGTGTATTTTGTAGTTCTGTCTGGCCTTACGTTCATCGTGTTAACACTCAAAATAGTCACTCCATAAGCAGCTTCAATAGCTTTCTTAATTTGTACTTTATTTGCTTTTTTGTCAACAACGAATCCGAAGCGGTTTAAAACTTCACTTTCTTTGGTTACTTTTTCTGTTACTATAGGCTTAATTATGATGCTCATATCCTATTATTTACTTAAATTTTCTTCAATTATCTCTAAAGAACTCTCTAAAAGCACTAAGTTATTAGCGTTTAATATAGCGTAAGTGCTTAATTCTAAGCTACTTACCACACTAGAGCCTTTTAAATTGCGTGACGACAAATATACATTTTTATTTACATCACCCAACACAAACAGGGATTTTTTATTTTCTAACTCTAAAGCTTTCAAAACATTAATGAAATTTTTAGTGTTTGGTGTTTCAAAATTAAAATCTTCAAGAACGATAATATTCGCTTCTTTAGCTTTTATTGAGAAAGCAGATTTTCTTGCCAAACGTTTCAAGCTTTTATTCAATTTGAATGAATAACTTCTTGGTCTTGGTCCAAAAACTGTTCCACCACCTTTAAACAATGGATTCTTTGCACTACCCGCACGAGCAGTACCAGTTCCTTTTTGTTTTTTAATCTTACGTGTACTTCCCGCTACTTCAGCTCTTTCTTTAGCTTTGTGCGTTCCTTGTCTTTGATTAGCAAGATATTGCTTAACATCAAGGTATACTGCGTGATTGTTTGGTTCTATACCAAATACTGAATCAGAAAGTTGAACTTTTCTTCCAGTATCTTTTCCGTTGAAATCTAATACTTTTGCTTCCATTACTTCTGAATGATTACATAAGAGTTGTTACATCCAGGAATACACCCTTTAATAACAAGTAGGTTCTTTTCAGCTACTACTTTTAAAACTCTAAGGTTTTGAACTTTTACATTGTCTCCTCCCATACGTCCAGCCATACGCATTCCTTTGAATACTCTAGATGGATAAGATGAAGCTCCTACAGAACCCGGCGCTCTTAAACGGTTGTGTTGACCGTGAGTTGCTTGACCAACACCACCAAAACCGTGACGTTTAACAACCCCTTGAAAACCTTTACCTTTAGATACACCTTGTACATCTACAAATTCTCCTTCAGAAAAAATAGAAACATCAATAAGATCTCCTAATTTTTGCTCTGTTGCGAAATCTTGGAATTCAACGACTTTTTTCTTAGCTACAGTTCCCGCTTTTTTAAAGTGACCTAAAGCCGCTTTTGTGGAATGTTTCTCGTTTTTGTCATCGAAACCAAGTTGCAACGCTTCGTACCCGTCAACACCTTTGGTTCTGACTTGGGTAACAACACATGGTCCAGCTTCGATTACTGTACAAGGAATATTCTTCCCGTTCTCGTCGAAAATGCTAGTCATGCCGATTTTTTTACCAATTAACCCAGACATAATTATTAATTATTAATTATTAAATATAAATATAGAACGCAGCTTTTAACCGAATCCTATTTTTTTAGTGGGTGCAAATGTATAACTTATTTACACACAAACCAAAAAAATAATTTTCGATTAAAAACAGCGTCCTTTTTTACTCTTAAACTACTTAAACTTTGATTTCAACTTCAACTCCACTTGGTAATTCAAGTTTCATTAATGCATCAATAGTTTTAGATGAAGATGAATAAATGTCAATTAATCTCTTGTATGACATTACTTCAAATTGCTCTCTCGCTTTTTTGTTAACGTGTGGAGAACGCAGTACAGTGAAAAGTTTTTTGTGAGTTGGTAATGGAATTGGTCCTGTTACTACCGCACCGGTACTTTTTACAGTTTTTACAATCTTCTCAGCAGACTTGTCTACCAACATGTGATCGTAAGATTTTAATTTTATTCTGATTTTTTGACTCATTTTCTTAAAGATTAAGCGTTTCCTTTTGCTTTTTTGATAACTGCTTCCGAAATATTCGAAGGAGTTTCAGCGTAATGTGAAAATTCCATTGTTGATGTTGCACGACCTGAAGACAAAGTTCTCAAAGTAGTAACATAACCAAACATTTCTGATAATGGCACATCTGCTTTGATAGTTTTAGCACCATTTCTATCACCCATGTCATTAACCTGACCTCTACGACGGTTGATATCACCTACGATATCTCCCATGTTTTCTTCTGGTGTAATAACTTCCATTTTCATGATAGGTTCAAGAATAACAGCACCTGCAGCACGACCTGACTCTCTGTAACCCATTCTTGCAGCTAACTCAAAAGAAAGCGCATCTGAATCGACAGGGTGAAAAGATCCGTCTAATAAAGTTACTTTCAAACTATCTACTTGGTATCCTGCTAAAGGACCTGTTTTCATAGCTTCTCTGAAACCTTTTTCAACTGAAGGGATATATTCTTTAGGAACGTTACCTCCTTTTACTGCATTAATAAACTGCAATCCAACCGGAGCTTTACCGTCAACTAAATCCGCTGGTTCGATTCTAAATACGATATCACCGAATTTACCACGACCACCTGATTGTTTTTTGTACGTTTCTCTGTGTTGTGCAGATTTAGTAAATGCTTCTTTATATTCAACTTGAGGCTCCCCTTGGTTCACTTCAACTTTAAATTCACGTTTCATTCTATCAACAAGGATATCTAAGTGAAGCTCACCCATACCTGATATAATAGTTTGACCTGACGCCTCATCTGTTCTAACAGTAAATGTTGGATCTTCTTCTGCTAATTTAGCCAAAGCCATACCCATTTTATCTACATCTGCTTTAGTTTTAGGCTCAATTGCAATACCAATAACCGGAGCTGGAAATTTCATACTTTCTAAGATAATTGGGTGTTTTTCATCACACAATGTATCTCCAGTTTTAATATCTTTAAATCCAACAGCCGCTCCAATATCACCTGCCTCGATATAATCGATTGGGTTTTGCTTGTTTGCATGCATTTGGTAGATACGAGAAATTCTTTCTTTGTTTCCTGAACGTGTGTTCAATACATAAGAACCTGCATCTAAACGTCCTGAATAAGCACGGAAGAAAGCTAAACGACCTACGAATGGGTCAGTAGCGATTTTAAATGCCAAAGCAGCGAATGGCTCTTTAACATCTGGCTTACGCAAAATTTTAGTTTGATCCTCCTCTAATAAATCAGCATCATCAGGATGAATCCCTTCGATACCTTCTTTATCCATTGGAGATGGCAAATATTTACATACTGCATCTAACATGAATTGAACTCCCTTGTTTTTGAAAGAAGAACCAGCAATCATCGGAATGATAGCCATATCCATAGTAGCAGCTCTTAATGCAATGTTGATTTCTTCCTCTGTAATAGAGTCTTCATCTTCCATGAATTTTTCCAACAAAGTCTCATCATAATCAGCTACTGCTTCAATAAGAATTGACCTGTATTCTTTCACTTCCGCAATCATATCCTCAGGAATAGGCACGATGTCATATGTAGCACCAAGTCCTTCTTCATGCCATACAATAGCTTGATTTTTTACTAAATCAACTACACCTTTGAAGTCGTTTTCTTCACCAATTGGCAAAGTAATAGCAACCGCATTAGATTTCAACATATCTCTAACTTGCTGACAAACCATCAAAAAGTTAGAACCTTGACGGTCCATTTTGTTAACAAAACCGATACGTGGCACTCTATATTGATCCGCTAGTCTCCAGTTCGTTTCTGATTGCGGCTCAACACCATCAACAGCACTAAACAAGAAAACCAACCCATCAAGTACACGTAAAGAACGATTTACTTCAACAGTAAAGTCAACGTGTCCTGGGGTGTCAATAATATTAAAGTGATACGGTAATGTATCCGGTAAAACCTTACCTTGCTCA
Organism: Flavobacterium sp. GNP008; assembly: GCF_056428965.1. Classification (NCBI taxonomy): domain Bacteria; kingdom Pseudomonadati; phylum Bacteroidota; class Flavobacteriia; order Flavobacteriales; family Flavobacteriaceae; genus Flavobacterium; species Flavobacterium sp. GNP008. The sequence continues at coordinate 369,317 of NZ_JBWJVL010000001.1, forward strand.
GTTGGGAAATTCCATTCACAAGTTGTAGCTGCAGACGTAATTGTAATACCTCTTTCTTGCTCTTGTGCCATCCAGTCCATAGTTGCAGCACCATCATGTACTTCACCTATCTTATGTGACTTTCCAGTATAGAATAATATACGCTCCGTTGTTGTTGTTTTACCAGCATCAATGTGAGCAGCAATTCCTATGTTTCTTGTATATTTTAAATCTCTAGCCATTTCTTATGAATTAAAATCTAAAGTGAGAGAATGCTTTATTAGCTTCTGCCATTTTGTGAGTATCCATTCTCTTTTTAACAGCAGCACCTTCTTCTTTAGCCGCAGCTAAACATTCTGACGCTAACCTTTGAGCCATAGACTTTTCATTTCTTCTTCTAGAATAAAGTATCAACCACTTCATTGCCATAGAGATCTTTCTGTCTGGACGAATTTGCATTGGAATTTGAAACGTCGCTCCACCTACTCTACGACTACGTACTTCTACGTGAGGCATAACGTTAGTTAAAGCATCTTTCCAAATTTCTAATGACGGCTTCTCTGCATCTTGTTTTTTAGACTCAATGATGTCAATTGCATCATAAAATACTTTAAACGCTGTCGATTTTTTTCCATCCCACATTAAGTTGTTCACAAAACGTGTTACCAGTTGGTCATTAAACCTTGGATCTGGTAAAAGTGGTCTTTTCTTTGCCGCTCTTTTTCTCATGTCTTTTTTTTTAAAAAAGTCTTACTACCAAAAAATCATAAAGTTATAATGCGCAAAAACACATTCAACTTTCGATTTTTGACTATTGGACTAATTAATTACTTTTTTGCTTCTTTTGGGCGTTTAGCTCCGTACTTAGATCTTCTTTGCGTTCTTCCTGCTACTCCTGACGTATCAAGTGCACCACGAACGATGTGATATCTAACTCCTGGTAAATCTTTTACCCTTCCACCCCTAACTAATACTATCGAGTGCTCTTGTAAATTGTGTCCTTCACCAGGGATGTAAGCATTCACTTCATTACCATTTGTCAAACGTACACGCGCTACTTTACGCATTGCAGAGTTTGGTTTTTTTGGTGTTGTAGTGTAAACACGCGTACAAACCCCTCTTCTTTGAGGACAAGAATCTAAAGCAACCGATTTACTCTTCTTAGTTATCTGAGTTCTTCCTGTTCTTACTAATTGTTGAATTGTTGGCATAATTAATACTAAAAATTTCTTATTATATTAAATTCCCGCTTTTTACGGGGTTGCAAATGTAGAAAATATTTTTTACTCTACAAACGTTAATCTATTAATTTTCAATAAGATTATTTTATCATTTAATTTTTATTCAAAACGATAGATATTTGCGTTACATTTATTAAAAAATTTACCTTTTTGAAATCTTCTCTTATTTTAATATTGTTTTTATTTTTTTGCCTTACTTGTTCTGCGCAAAATTTCAAGTTATTACTAACTGGAAGTAGTACAATAGAAACAAAAACGATAGATTCTCTAAAATACAATACCGAACACAAAAACACAAAATCAATTACCGAAGAGATTAACAAAATAACAAACAAACTATCCCAAATGGGATACATTGACAATACTACATTTGACTTCATTAAAAAAAATGATTCTACCTATGTGACCTCTTTTACACTTGGAAGAAAAATAAAATCAATACATATATATATAGGTAGGAATAATTTATTTGACGACTTGTTAGACTTAGACAATAAAAAAGACACTTTAGCACTGCCTTATTCAGAAATTGATTCTTTTTTAAAACAAACCATACAAAGATTAGAGCAAAACGGATTTGCATTATCACGATTGAAGCTAACAAACATTAAAAGAATGAACACCGTAATTTACGCTGATTTACAATTAGAATCAGACAAAAAAAGAATATTAAATTCTATTATAATAAATTACGCAAAAAAACCCAAGTCAAATAAATTCCCTCTTGGCCATTTAGCACAAATTAACAGAAAATACAAAAACACTATTTTTAATCAAAAAATTGTAGATCAAATTCATAATGATTTTGAAAAATTCGGATTTGTCACTCAAATAAAATATCCTGAAATTTTATTCACTAGAGACACCACGAAGGTATACGTATACTTGGAAAAGAGAAACGCAAATACCTTTGACGGTTTTATAGGGTTTTATACTAATGAAAAAGAGAAAATAGCACTAACAGGATATTTAAACCTAAAGTTAGAAAATATTTTAGGCACTGGCGAACAGTTTTTGATACAATGGAAAAGCGATGGGAATGACCAGAAAATATTTAAAACAAGTCTTGAACTTCCATATTTATTAAAAAGTCCAATAGGTCTAAAAGCCCAACTGCATCTTTTCAGACAAGACACTACTTTTCAAAACACAAAAACTGCTATTGATTTGAGCTATTTTTCAAATTATAATACTCGATTCTATTTGGGATACCAAGCAACAACATCTAGTGACATTCAAAATCAAAACAGTACTTCTCTGAGCGATTTCAACAATTCCTTCTTAACATCCAGTTTTGAGCACTCAAAATCAGATCCAATTAATTATACTTTTCCAATAAAAACAAAAATTTTCGCTTCTTTAGGAATAGGCAAAAGAATTATTAACAAGATAAGTTCAGACTCAAAAAACAATCAGCTAGCAGTTACCATAGATGCAATGCATAATTTTTATTTAAATAAAAAAAATTCGATTAACATAAATAGTCAAAATTATTATTTAAAAAGTAAAACTTATGTTACCAATGAATTATTTCGTTTTGGAGGCTTCAATAGCATAAGAGGTTTTACTGAAAATAGCCTTCAAGCCTATTTTACAACTTCAATACTCACAGAATACCGCTACTCTCTCTCTCCTGATCTGTACATGCACTCGATTCTAGATTATTGTTTATTTAAACACAAAAGTGGAGTAGAAAAAGCTGACACGACGGTTAACTTAATAGGTGTAGGATTAGGAATAGGATTGCAGACTAAAAATGGGCTGTTAAAACTAGCGGTAGCAAACGGCAACACAAAAAAACAACAATTTGAGATTTACAATACTATTATCCACATAAGCTACAATGTTAAATTTTAAATCGACTATAAAATAGCGTTTTATATATTAGGAAAGTTAACAAATTATTAAGAAGTTTGCGAAACTAATTCAAAATATTAAAAAATGAAACTAAAGTTTAATGGATTCTTAGTACTATTAGTAGTACTTGTGGCGCAGATTACCTTTGCGCAAGAAAGAGCTGTTACAGGAGTTGTTTCTGACAATGCAGGACTGCCTTTACCAGGTGTGAGTGTGTTAGTTAAAGGAACTCAAACTGGAACTCAAACTGATTTTGACGGAAAATATTCTATCCGAGCAACTCCAAGCCAAGTCTTGGTATTTAGCTATATTGGTATGAAAACCAAAGAAATAGCAGCTACTTCATCAACTGTAAGTGTTAAATTAGCAGGTGATGCTTTAGAACTTGAAGGTGTTGTTGTAACGGCTTTAGGGATTAAAAGAGAAAAAAAATCTCTAGGGTATGCTACTCAAGAGGTAAAAGCCGAGGACTTAAATTCAGGAGCAGGAAGTGGAAACTTTATTAATGAACTTTCTGGAAAAGTAGCAGGTGTTAACATCAAAAGAAACAATAATTTTGGTGGTTCATCTAGTATTGTATCTAGAGGGGTTAAAAGTTTAACAGGTAGCAATGAAATGCTTATTGTAATTGACGGAATGCCTATCAACAACTCTTTAGTAACTGGTGGTACAGGAAACCAAGCAGGTGGAGCAGGTGGGACATATGATTATGGTAATACCGCAATGGACATCAATCCTGAAGATATTGAAAGTGTAAATATTCTAAAAGGTGCGGCAGCATCTGCATTGTATGGTTACTTAGGTGGTAATGGTGTAGTAATGATCACTACTAAAAAAGGTAGAGCAAAAAAAGGAATGGGTATAACCGTATCTTCTGAGTTTGTCGGAAGTACTATTGACAAATCTACATTTGTTAAATACCAAGATAAATATGGAGCAGGTTATGGTCCTTTTTATGAAGATGCTTCAGGTTTTTTCTTATCTAGAGATGTAAATGGAGATGGTGTAGAAGACTTAGTTGTACCTACTTCAGAAGATGCATCTTATGGTGCTGCATTTGACCCTAATTTAATGGTTTATAACTGGAATGCATTTACTCCTTGGTCTGACAATTATCAAAAGGCTACTCCATGGACAGCTGCTAAGAATGACCCAACGACATTCTTTGAAACAGGCACTTCTTTTAACAACTCCGTTTCTATTGAAGATGGTAATGATAAAACAAATTTTGTATTAAATTACACTAATTCAAAACAAACAGGTATCCTTCCAAACAGTTCAATGAAAAAAAATAGCGTAAGTGCTAAAATTAATCATCAATTTACTGATAAATTAACTGCTAGTGTTTTTGCAAATTACAATGCTCAAAACACAGTAGGTAGAAATTCAACTGGATATAATGAAAATATTATGTCAAATTTTCGTCAGTGGTGGCAAACTAACGTTGACGTTCAAGAATTAAAACAAGTATACGAAAGATCTGGAGGACAAAATATCAACTGGAACTATACTGACCCTTCTGACTTAAGACAGATATACTGGGATAATCCTTATTTTATAAGAAACAAAAACTTTCAATCTGATGAAAGAAACCGTTTTATCGGGTACTCGAAATTGGATTATAAAGTTGCTGATTGGTTAACTGCAACAGCAAAGATATCAACTGATTCATATAGTGAATTACGTGAAGAAAGAAGAGCATTTGGATCTATTGCTGGTCTTTTTGGCATAAATAGATTGGATGAAACTTCTGGATATCAAAAATACCAAAGATCTTTTTCTGAACAAAATTATGATTTCATTTTAACCTTTAAAAAAGATATTTCTGAAAGCATTAGTTTTAGTGGTTTAGCTGGAGGTACAGCAGTAAGAACTAGGGTTATATCAACTTTAAACTCTACTCAAGGTGGCTTAATTGTACCAGACTTATTCAGCTTATCAAATTCAGTTCAAACTGTTCCTTTTCCTTTAGAATCAGAAGTTAATCAAGGAATTAATAGTTATTATGGATCGGCTTCTTTAGGATACAAAGATTACTTTTTCGTAGATGCAACGGCCAGAAGAGACGCATTTTCGAGCTTACCTGCTGGAAAAAATGCAATTTGGAGTTATTCTGCTTCTGGGAGTTATGTATTTACCAACCATATTAACCAACCATGGTTAAGTTTTGGTAAAATTAGAGCTGGATATTCTGAAAGCCCATTAGGTACTCCAAATTTATCTTTAGTAGATACCTATGTTAAGAATGACCCTTTTGGATCTAATCAACAATATTCTGTTTCTGGAACCAAAAACAATCCAAACTTACAAGCAGTAAAAACTAATACTCAAGAAATTGGTTTAGAAATGCAATTTTTAAACAGAAGAGTTGGATTTGAAGTAAGTGCGTACAAAAACGTAAATAACGGAGAAGCTTTTCAAGTACCTTTTTCTACTGCAACGGGTAATAGCGCAAGATATATTAATGCAGCTACTGTAGAGAACAAAGGTTTAGAGGTTCAATTTAATGCTACTCCAATTAAGACAAAAGATTTCGCTTGGGATGTTTTTGTAAACTGGTCTAAAAATAAAAATGAGGTTACTAAGTTAGCTGAAGGGATTGAAAATTTAAGATTGAACATTTTCCAAGGTGGGGTAACTCTAAATGCTTCTATTGGACAACCATATGGTGTACTTAAAGGAACTGACTTCACTTATTTAAACGGAGAAAGAATTGTAGGTGCAAATGGTAGATATGTCTTAAATGCATCTGCAAACAATGTTATTGGAGATGTAAATCCTGATTGGTTAGGTGGAATTCGTAATAAGTTTACTTACAAAAACTTATCATTTGGATTCTTAATCGACATGAAAAAAGGAGGCGATATTTTCTCGCTTGACCAATCTTATGGTTTAGCTACAGGTTTATATGATGTTACCGCAGGTAATAACGAACTGGGCAACCCGATTAGAAATACGATTGCCAATGGTGGTGGGGTTATCTTACCAGGTGTGAAAGCAGATGGTTCTATAAATACTACACGCACTCCTTCTCCGGACCAGTACGGTAACGTATCAGGATATAGAAGAGCTCCAAACAAAGCTTTCGTATATGATGCTTCGTTCATCAAGTTAAGAGAAGTAAATATTACTTATTCATTACCAACTACTCTAGTTACAAGAATGAATCTTCAAGAAATGAAGTTTAGTATTGTAGGTTCAAATTTGTGGATAATAGACAAAAACCTTCCATACGCTGACCCTGAAAGTGGATTAAGTGCAAATGCTTCATCTTCTGGATACTCCGTAGGTTCATTACCAACAACAAGAAACGTTGGTGTTAACGTAACATTTAAATTTTAAATCATGAAAAAAATAGTTTTATTATTCACGTTTTTAGCACTAACCGTATCATGTACTGATGATATAACTGGTCTAAATACAGACACGAAAAATCCAACAACTGCTAAACCCGAGTATTTATTTACAAATGCACAAAAGGCTTTAGTAGACCAAATGGTAAACGCTTCTGTAAACAGAAATGTTTTCAGAATGTTAGTTCAACAATGGACAGAGACTACTTATCCAGACGAAAGTCAGTATAATTTGACTACCAGACCTATTCCTGACACTCACTTTACAGCATTATATAGAGATGTACTAAGAGATTTTAAAGAGTCGACTGTACTACTTAATAAGGTTGTTACTGCTGGACCAAGTGAAGGTGCTGTTTTAGCTAATAAAAAAGCTGTCATTGAAATTATGAATGCTTACACTTTTAGTGTGCTAGTAGATAGTTTTGGAAATGTTCCGTACACAGAAGCTCTAGACATAGAAGGGCATCCATTACCTAAGTACGATGATGCACAAACTATATACAAAGATCTTATTGTTAGATTAACTGCTGCTCAGGCTTTATTAAACACCTCAGAAGGTAGCTTTGGTTCTGCAGATCTAATATATGGAGGTAATACTTCAAAATGGAAAAAATTTGCAAATACGCTAAGATTAAGACTTGCTGTAAACATGTCTGATGTAGATGCTACTTATGCATCTACACAAGCTACAGCTGCTATTAATGCTGGAGTTATGATAAGTAATAGTGATGATGCTAATTTGGTTTATTTAGGAGCGCAACCTAATGCAAATCCATTATTTGTTGATTTAGTTGCAAGTGGAAGAAAAGATTTTGTTATTGCCGATACTTTTGTTAATAAATTAGAAGCATTATCTGATCCTAGAAGAGCTAAATATTTCACATTTGCTCCAGGTACAACTATATATAAAGGAGGAATATACGGATCATCTAATAGCTATACTAACTTTTCTACAGTGAACAATACGCTTTTAGCACCAACATTCCCAGGAACTATACTTGCATACAGTGAACAAGAATTTTTGTTAGCAGAAGCAGCTGCAAGAGGTATTGCTGCCGCTGGAGTAGCCGCAGCGCATTACAACAACGCTGTTTCAGCTTCTATGAATAGCTGGGGTGTCACCTCTACTGATGCTACAGCTTATTTAATAGCTAATCCGTATAATGGTACATCAACTGCAGCTTGGAAAAAAAGTATTGGAGAGCAAGCGTGGATTGCTTTATACAACAGAGGCTTTGAAGCATGGAATTCATGGAGAAGATTAGATTTTCCAGTATTAGTAGTTCCAGCAACAACTTACAACGATATAAAATCTGTTCCTACAAGATTAACTTATCCTGCTGGTGAAGCTACAGTTAATGCAACCAATTTAAATGCTGCTGCTGCAACGGTTACAGGTGGAGATAAATTAACATCAAAAATCTTCTGGGATAAATTCTAATTATCATTAAATCACTTCTCAGTACTTAAAAAATTGAGATAGATTCTTAAAAATACAGACAGTAGTAAACAAAAGTTTACTACTGTTTTTTTTTATCCATTTTTAATTGAGATAGTATTAAAAATATTTAATTTGAATAGAAGTTTAAATTAGAAATACAGTTTTATTTAAAAAAATTTATGTTAAAAGTTTAAACATTAAGTAATAATTACTGAAACATTAGGAATATTAACAATTAATTATGATTTTTGATGCAACTAATCAAAAATTATACAAAATGAAACTAAAGTTCAATGGATTCCTAGTACTTCTTTTAGTACTGATTGTGCAATTAACTTTTGCGCAAGAAAGATCTGTTTCAGGTGTTGTTTCTGACAATGCAGGAATGCCTTTACCAGGTGTGAGTGTATTAGTAAAAGGGACTAAATCTGGGACACAAACTGATTTTGACGGAAAATATTCTATCAAAGCAACCTCTTCCCAAGTTTTAATCTTCAGCTACATTGGGATGAAAACCCAAGAAATGACAGCTAGTTCAGCTACGATGAATGTAAAGATGGCAGATGATTCAGTAGAACTAGAAGGTGTTGTTATCAATGCTTTAGGAGTGGAAGTAAAGAAAAATCAATCTGCATCTGCCTACTCAAAAGTAAAAGGTACTGCCTTAACAAATTCTGGTGAAACCTCACTTTTAAAAGGATTATCGGCTAAAGCATCTAGTGTCAGTATTGTTTCTAATTCTGGTGATCCAGGATCTGGAGCTTATATCCAAATTAGAGGACAAAATTCCATAACTGGTTCAACACAACCTTTATTCGTTATCGATGGTATACCGATTTCAAGTGACGAAATAGGAAGTACGGTAGATGGTGTAGGACAACAAAGTAGGATGAACGATATCAACCCAAATGATGTAGAATCAGTGGAAGTACTAAAAGGTGCTTCTGCAGCAGCACTCTGGGGATATAGAGCAGCCAATGGCGTAGTGCTTATTAAAACTAAAAAAGGAAAAAAAGGGAAAATATCTGTAAATGTAAATTCAACTGTTTCTTTTGATAAAGTTAACATCCGAATGAGCCTTCAAGATCGTTTTGGACAAGGTACAAATGGTGCTTGGACGAGAAACAATGCCAACTCTTTTGGGGACAAAATTTCTGCAAGAGCAGGTGGACTTGATGTATTTAATACTACAGCACGCTCTTTTCTTTCTAATAATGGAAATACTATTTATCCAATAGCTTCAGGTGGTAAAAGAAGTACTGCCAACTTTAATGACTCCAACATGGATTCAGTTATTGGAGATGGATTTTCTATAGACAATCACATAGGAATTAGTGGTGGTGGAGAGAACACTAACTTTTACCTAGGAGTAGGAAGTACCAAACAAGATGGTATCGTTAGAAATTCTGATTATGAAAGAACAAGTATAGATTTTACAAGTGAGTCTAAAATTGGAGACAAAACTACGTTTAAAAGTAAATTTGGTTATTCGTCTTCCAATTCGAATAGAATTCAAACAGGTTCTAATTTAAGTGGGCTATATTTAGGACTATACAGAACCCCTGCTGATTTTGACAATAGGGATTTTATAGGGACTAATTTTAGTGCTACTGGAGTTCCATCATTTAACAGCCAAAGAGCCTATCGACAAGATACGGGAACTTTTGACACGGATTTAAATCCTAGTTATAACAATCCACTTTGGACAACGGATATACAAAAAAATCCAAATACTGTTGATCGCTACATAGCAGGATTCGAATTAAAGCATGAGGTTAAAGACTGGTTATCTTTACTAGCAAGGGTTGGTTTAGATGGGTATAGCGACAAAAGAATTACCATGTTTCCAATGAACTCCTCTGAAAATGCAGGAAATGGTAGCGCTAGCGAAAGTGTTACTGATTTCCAACAATACAATGTGGACTTTATGGCGTTAGGAGACTTAAAAGTGAATGACAATGTAGGCCTTAACTACTTAGCTGGAATTAATTTTGCTGAAACGAAATATGATCAAAGAGGCGGAACATACAAAAACTTTTTAATTGACACCAATACGTTTTCATACGACAACGCACTGATTAATGACAAAACAACATTTTTAGATAGAACATACTCAAAACTTAGTGGTGCTTATTTTTCTGCAGCCTTTGATTATAAGGATTATCTATTCTTAACTTTAGGTGGACGTTTTGAAACCTCTTCTAGTTACGACCCAAATTTGAAAGTTTATTTTTATCCTACAGCAGAATTTGGATATAAATTCACAAAAAATTTAGAAAACAAAGTACTTACCGATGGAAAACTTCGTTTAACATTTGGACAAATAGCCTCTATTCCTAGACCATATGCAGGAATAACTTATTTCAACTCTGCTGTTGGAGCTGAAGGGTATGGACCCGCTTATGACTCTGGAGTATACAATGGTTCTTTTCAAAGATCGGCCACAGGAGGAAATCCGAACTTAAAACCTGAAATAAAAACAGAATTTGAAATTGGTACCGATTTAGAATTCTTTAATAGAATTAAATTAAACGCAACCTACTATACAAATGAAACTAAAGATTTACTCGTAGACGTTCCTTTGAATGGTAGTTCAACTTTTAGCACGCTGTATGGTAATTTTGCAACAATCCAAAACAAAGGAATTGAAATTGATTTTGATGCTAATATCCTGTCTTCTAATTCAGCTGTAAAATGGAATATTTTTGGTAACTGGAGTATGAATAGGAATGAAGTAACACAACTAGAAGGTACTGAATCATTGTTTTTAAATGGTTTTACAGGATCCTCTTCTCGTGCCGTATTAGGACAACCCCTTGGTGTGCTTTGGGGCGGGAAATTTGACAGAGACACAAATGGAACTATGATATTAGACGCCAATGGTTTCCCAACAGTTGCTTTATCTGAAGGTGTAATAGGAGATCCTAACCCAAATTGGAGAGGAGCAATTGGAACTTCAGTATCATACAAAAACTTTAAATTGAGCACCTTATTTGATGCTTCAATTGGAGGAGAATTATGGGACGGAACTAATGGTGCCTTAAACAACTTTGGTAGAACTTGGGAAACCGCAAACGAGTCTACTTTAACAACTCCATTGGTAAACTACAATGGGGCTACTATACCTATAGGTACAGTAAGGGGAAATATCCGTGATTTTGGAGCAGGACCCGTTTTCCTTGATCAAACCTGGTATCAGAGTGTTGGAGGTGGTTTTGGTCCCGTTTCTGAACAATTTATCAAATCGGCATCTTGGGTAAAATGGAGGGAATTAACTTTATCTTATTTATTGAAATTTAAAGACACTAAAATAGGAGTTGAAAGTATTACTTTCTCTGGAACAGGTAGAAATTTATGGTTATGGACAGAAGCAAAAGACCTAGGCCAAGATCCGGAAACTAATCTTACAGGAGGTTCAAACGGAAGAGGATTACAATATTTCAATAGTCCAAACTCTAAGTCATTGTTATTTAGCGTAAACTTAAAATTCTAAAAAAATGAAAAATATATTTTTAAAAACAGCAAGTCTATGCGTACTAATTACAACTATATTTAGTTGTACTGATTACGTAGACAACATTAATGTAGATCCAGATAACTTGTCTGATAGTGACGCTACAAACTTATTTCAAGGAGTACTTTTAGCCAATCAATTTTTTCAAACCAGTTCAAGTACCAGAGAAGTAATGATTTGGTTAAACCAAGCTAAAGGAGAAAACAGACAATATATTGCTCTAAATAACTGGAACAATACCACTGCATCTGCATTTGATGACACTTGGAATAATGCATATGTAAATTGCATCACTCAAGCAAAAATAACTGTAGCTAAAGCGGACAAAGAATTGAATCCCAAACTAAAAGGGGCCGCCCAGGTAATAGAAGCACATTGTATAGGAACCGTAACTGCCTTATGGGGTGACGTCCCGTATTCTGAACTGGACATTACAGGAAATAATTTAACCCCAAAATACGATTCGCAAGCTGCTATTTATAGTAATATCCAAACTTTATTAGATAACGCTATAACTAATCTTAGTTCAACTAAAGGAAAGGGAATTCCTGCTGCAAAAGATATCTATTACGCTGGAAATGCATCAAAATGGTTGCGATTAGCCTATTCACTAAAGGCCAGATACTATATTCACGTAAAAGATTATGCAAAAGCTAAAGCAAATGCACTTTTAGGTATCAATACTGCTAGTGATGATTTCAAAGCCATATTTGGAAATTCATATGCTCAAAATTTTAACCCATTCTATTCCTTCCTAGTTTACGACAGAGATGATTATATGTCTGGAGACAGTTATGCTGCTAGAATATTAGATCCTTCTTCGTCTTTATATAGAGGTAATGCAAAAACTGATGAATCAGCAAGATATGCATTTACATACAATCAAGAATACTTCGATCCATATGGCTTAAATATCTATGGTTCAGATTATGGAGGAACTAACGGAAAATTCGGAAGTGACTCTCCATTACCTATGGTAACCTATGGAGAAATGCTACTAATAATTGCTGAAGTTGACGCAAGAACATCCTTTGTGACTGGATTAGTTTCCTATAATAATTATAGAACTTTACTAAACACCGGTTATTCAATTGGGGTAGCTAATGATGGCTATGACGGCGAAGGATTTAGCTACGCACCTTACACAGCACTTGATTTTGCTCCTACAGGCATAGAGAATACTTCCGGAACTCTTACTGCTCAAAATGCATTATTAAGAGAAATATTCCAAGAAAGATACATTTATTTTATGGCTAATTATGAAAGTTATAATGATTTTGGAAGATCCAATAATTTGGCTCAAATTCAATTAAAAACGGGTAATACGGGAACACCAGAACGTTTCTTATACCCTCAAGTAGAAGTCAATGCGAATCCAAATACTCCGAAACCTTTACCTTCTATTATCACGAAAACGCCTGTACATAATTAATTTCAGAATTCTGTTATTAAAAACCATCCCATTTTTTGGGGTGGTTTTTTTTTATATATTTGCAGCATGGAAAAAGAACATCAAATATTCGGGATTAGAGCAATTATTGAAGCTATTCAAGCAGGCGCAACAGTGGATAAAGTCTATATTCAAAAGGAAGCGAGCAGCGAGCTAATGAAAGACTTGATGAAAGTAATGAAGCGTGGCAATATTAACTTTTCGTATGTTCCTGTTGAAAAACTAAATAGATTAACCCCAAATAATCACCAAGGTGCGGTGGCGACTATCTCGCCAATTTCCTTTTTTGATTTAGAATCTTTGATTGAATCCGTAATAGAGAATGGAAAGAAACCATTGTTTTTAATTTTGGATCAAATATCGGATGCCCGTAATTTTGGTGCAATAATTCGAACAGCCGAATGTACTGGAGTAAATGGAATCATTGTTCAAAAAGCAGGATCAGCTCCTGTCAATGGCGATACTGTAAAAACATCCGCAGGCGCCGTATTCAACATTCCTATTTGCAAAGTAGAACACATCAAAGATGCTATTTTTCTTTTACAAGCTAGTGGTATAAAAACTGTAGCTGCAACGGAAAAAACAGATCAAACTATATATGACATTTCATTAAATGAACCTGTAGCGATAATTATGGGATCTGAAGATCGCGGTGTAAATCCTTCCGTTCTTAAAATTGTGGATGAAAAAGCAAAACTTCCTATGTTTGGAACCATTGGCTCCTTAAATGTATCAGTGGCTTGTGGCGCTTTTTTATACGAAGCGGTCAGACAGCGAGCTTAGAATTTTATTACATTAACTTCTTATAAAATGAATTATGACTTCGGTTATGGTTCATTTTTTTTTGCATCAACTTGGTAATTTATCTAAAATTGAAATATATTATGTTTACAATCCCTGCTGTTCGTCAACATCTTCAACTTTTGGTAAATTAACAAAGTTTCCATTGGCATCAAATCGCTGCATGAATTTATCTTCGCATGGATTGTATTCTGCTTTTTCCCAATCGTATTTGATTATCTTTTTGTACTCTGGTGTTTTATAAATTAAAGAAAGACAAAAACCCGTAATCAATCCAGCTAAGTGACCTTCCCAAGAAACTTTATCATCTACTTCCGGAAAAGCATACCAAATTAAACCACCATAAATTACAATCACTGATAGCGATAAAGCAACCAAGCGATAATATTTTGTTTGAATGCCTTTAAAAAAAATAAAACTCACCAAAACATAAACCAAACCGCTAGCACCAATATGGAAATTTTCCCTACCAACAACCCAAGTTATCATTCCTGAAAATAAAATTCCAAAAACAATGATCCTAACAGACAGATTTGCATAAAAAAATTGTACTGCAGCCAATAAAATTAATAACGGAATTGAATTATTATACAGATGCTCCATATCAGCATGAATAAATGGGCTTAGAAAAACACCTTGTAAACCTGAAAAAGTTCTTGGATAAATACCATTTTGCACAAAGTCAAAATCGAATCGGATTTCCAGCCAAAAAACAAACCACAGCAACACCACAAAAAACAGCGGAAGTCCGATAACTGAATTAGTAAATTTGAAATGATTATCCATTATAAGTGTTAGATTTCGTGTTCTAGCTTAATTAAAATTAGAAACTTCTCCAAAAGTAATCTAAAGCTATTTTTGTCATACTAAAATTAAAAAAATATTTTTAAATTAGTATGCCTAGCCCAGATGGAAACGGCATCCTTTTTATCTCGTTTTTTTTTAACGAGATAAAAAGATATAGTGAACAGCTGGAAATAGCTGCAAAAAAAATTAGAAACTAAAACGAGTTCAGTTTGAAAAATAGTAATTTTACATCATGGAAGCACCACTTGCAGAACGCATACGACCACAAAAATTAGAAGACTACATCAGTCAATCTCACTTGGTAGGACCAAATGGCTCTTTGACACAACAAATTGCAAAAGGAATCATTCCGTCTTTAATTTTTTGGGGGCCACCAGGAACGGGGAAAACAACTTTGGCACAAATTATCGCACAGGAATCAAAGCGACCGTTTTATATTTTAAGTGCTATCAATTCCGGGGTTAAAGATATTCGTGATGTGATTGAAAAAGCCAAGCAAAGCGGTGGTTTATTTACCGCTAAAAATCCTATTTTATTCATCGATGAGATTCATCGTTTCAGCAAATCACAACAAGATTCACTACTAGCAGCCGTTGAAAAAGGGTGGATTACACTTATCGGTGCCACTACCGAAAACCCAAGTTTTGAAGTTATTCCTGCTTTACTTTCCCGTTGTCAAGTTTATGTTTTAAATGCTTTTACCAAAAAAGACTTAAAATTATTACTAGACCGAGCTATGAAAACAGACCCCTATTTGTTGAGAAAAAACATTAAACTGAACGAAACAGAAGCCTTATTACGACTTTCCGGTGGAGATGGACGTAAGCTATTAAATATTTTCGAACTTGTGGTAAATGCATCTGATGAAGACGAAATTGTAATCACTAACGATCTAGTTTTTAATTTAGTACAACAAAACACAGTTTTATATGACAAAACAGGCGAACAACATTATGACATTGTATCTGCTTTTATAAAATCGATTCGCGGTAGTGACCCTAACGGCGCTATATATTGGCTTGCCAGAATGATTGAAGGTGGCGAAGATGTAAAATTTATTGCCCGAAGAATGCTTATTCTTAGCAGTGAAGATATTGGAAATGCAAATCCTACTGCTTTTATTATGGCCAACAATACATTTCAGGCCGTTGCAATTATTGGTTATCCTGAAAGTAGAATTATATTGAGTCAATGTGCCATATACTTAGCGACATCCCCTAAAAGCAATACCTCTTATTTAGCCATTGGAACCGCACAACAACTCGTAAAACAAACTGGAGATTTACCTGTCCCTATTCACCTTCGAAATGCGCCAACTAAATTAATGAAGGAATTAGGATATGGCGAAGAATACAAATACGCACATGATTATAACAATAATTTTGCAGAGCAGGAATTCCTGCCTGAAGGATTAACTAATAAACCAATATATACTCCCGGCACTAATTCCAGAGAAAATACAATACGAGAATTTCTTAAAAATCGCTGGAAAAATAAATATGGATATTAATAATTCAAAAGAAATCATGGGAGAAATCAATACAATTTCTTTCTATAAATTTTAATTATTTAACGTTTCAACTCTAAAACTTTATGGTGACACTTTCAGACCATAATTTATCGTTTTGAAAATATTCAAAATACCACTGGCTATTTTTACTGACTAAAACTCCCTGAATATTTCCTTTGTATGCGATGTAACATTCTTTATTAGAAGTGTTAAATACTTTCATAATAACTTTTGGCGTACTGTCTATTAATTGATAGCCGGTAGTAGTAGGTTGCGCATAAAGCACGTTAACATCTGTCTTATTTATTACATTAGTCCCCGTTCGTAACGTTTTTTCAACCTCAGCAAGCGAAGCCGTTACGGTTGTACTTATTTCTTGCAACGCCTTTGGCTGAATTTTTGTAACTGCAGTTCCAGTATATGTATATTGTAAATCATTGACTGATTGAAACGCTTTATTTAATGCCTCAGTATAAGCAGCTTGGTATTCTTTTTCTTTACTCATACCGGTTCCTGATTGAAAAATCATTTTACCATTACAATCCTTGAAAGTAATATACAGTTTTGTTGTTAAAAAAGACTTTTCCTTTACCACATCCACATATAACAAACTACATCTATCATTAAATTCAGTTGGAATTATCTCATTATTATAAAACGAATTAAAACCGGCTTTATTCAAATTAAACTTGGTTAATGTATTCAAACGATATTGATTCTCCCCTTTTAGAAAATCATACTTTAAAGGAACAATTAAAGCTTTATACTCATTCACTGATTGAGCATAAGAACAATTAATAACGAATACTAATAGGGTAATAAATAACTTTTTCATATTTACAAATATTTTTTAAGTTCTAATAAATGATTAATTTGTTTGATGTGATCTTCAACCAGCATTTTACTCTCATTAAAATAAATAGCATCCAATCCCGCATCAAGTGCGCCTTGAACATCCGCGTCTAAACTATCTCCTATCATGATACTATTGGCTTTTTGAGCATTAGCCAAATCTAAAGCGTAATCAAATATAATAGGGTTTGGTTTTTTTACTCCTGCCATTTCAGAATTAGTTATAGTCTGAAAATAAGTTCCGATTTTTGAATTATTCAATTTTCTAAATTGAACCTCTGCAAAACCATTTGTAATAATGTGCAAGTTATATTTCGGTTTCAAATACTCTAATACTTCAATTGTCCCATCAAAAAGATGATTATTATCCGGTAAAAAACGAATATAATCTGTGGCAATCGTTTCTATATCCTCATCAGAAATAGAATAATTCATTGCATCAAAAGAGTACTTCAATCGGTTGTAGCGCAACTCTTCATGGGTTATCTTATCGTACTGGTATAATTTCCAACACGCTTGATTTATAGGCACATATTTATCAATAAATTCTTTGGTCTCAATGGTTGGATGCTTACTATTGAAAATAGTTTCAAATGTCAACTCTGAATTTTTATCAAAGTCCCAAAGCGTATGATCTAAATCGAAAAAAACGTCTTTTATGTGTGTGTGTTTCATTTTTTTATTTTAAAATATTCCTTCATCCGCAAAGCTGAAATAACTGTTTTCAGTAATAATAAGATGATCCAATACTTTTATTTCTAAACTATCGCCTGCTAACTTCAACTTTCTTGTAATATGCTTGTCTGCATCACTGGGAATTAAACTTCCTGAAGGATGATTGTGACACAATACCAATGCTGTGGCCCCCATTTCGAGTGCCGTTTTGAAAACTATTCTGACATCAACTAATGTCCCCGTAATTCCACCTTTACTTAATTGTGATTTTGAAATCACTTTATTGGAATTATTTAAATAGATAATCCAAAATTCCTCATGTGGCAGTTCCCCAATAATAGGCTGCATAATATCAAAAATTATTTTACTAGAAGTAATTTTCTTTAATTCTACTACTCCTTCCGAACGCCTTCGCCTACCTAATTCCATAGCTGCTAGGATAGAAATTGCCTTTGCTTCCCCTATTCCTTTAAAAGTCATCAATTGTGAAAGGGATAATTTACCCAGTGCATTCAAGTTATTATCGACACTTGCTAAAATGCGTTTACTTAAATCCACCGCCGATTCGTTCCTACTTCCTGAACCTATCAAGATGGCAATAAGTTCCGCATCACTCAAAACACTTTTGCCTTTTAGCATGAGTTTCTCCCGTGGCTTATCCTCTTCGGACCAATTCGTAATAGGAAAAAAGGGATTTTCGGCCATTCATTTAGTGTTTAAAGTTGTTTACGCATACAAATACTGTTTTTTAAACCTACATAGGGTTCGTAATTATCAACTATAGCATACCCGGCCTTTAGATACAGCGCAATAGCTTCTTCTTGTTTGTATAACGTTTCCAAAACAGAAAACGAATACCCAAAATCTTGTGCCCAAAGTTCTAACTCTTTCAAAATAGCTTGAGCCAAACCTTTTCCTCGCACTTCTGGAGAAACAAACATCCGTTTTATTTCAATTGAACTTTTATCGTACTTCTTAAAACAACCGCAGGCTACAGGCTTGTCCTTGACATAAACAACAATAACATTTGGATTTAATTCCAAAATATTATTACCCCAATAATCCACTTTTAATTCTGGATATCGGTCCCATAAGCTCTTGTCTAATTTAGCTATCAAATTGACAAAATCTGGATTTTCACTGGTGGTTTTAAAAATTTTTAGGGTGTCCTTCATAAATTCATTATTGTATCAATACCTTAACCTCATCAAAATTCAGCCCGCCATAATTCCCGGAACTCATCAACAATAAAGCTGAATTCTCTAAATTTAAATGAAATAAATAATCTTTGAAATCTTTGGGATTAGTATAAATTATTAAATCTTTTCTATTGAAAGCCGTTGCAATTTGTTCATACGAAACTTCTTCCAATTGCTTAATTTTTACTGCATCCGGTGAATAAAAAACCACTGCGGTATCAGCAAACTCCAATGCGCCTTCATATTCTTTCAAGAATTCCGCATTCAAACTACTATAGGTATGGAGTTCTAAACAAGCAACTAAGGTACGGTTTGGATATTGTTCTTTAACCGCTTTGGTAGTTGCTGCTACTTTACTTGGGGAATGTGCAAAATCTTTGTAGGCAACTTTTGTTTTACTCTCCGCAATTTTTTCCAATCGTTTTGATGCGCCTTTAAAACTAGCAATCGCTTCGTAAAAGTCAGCTTCATCAACTCCCATATTCTGGCAAATCCATTTGGCTCCAGCTAAATTATTAAGATTATGTGCCCCAAAAACTTCAATTGGCATATCGCCCTCTGGTGTCTCAAGGAGCGTGATTCCATCACTTACAGAATACTTTGGGGTATGATACGCTAATTTACGTATTGGATTCGTAGCCGATTCGGAAACACGTTTTACTTCAGCATCATCTTCATTGTAAACGAGAATTCCTCCATTAGTAATTTTACCAATAAAAATTTCAAATTGTTCTACGTAATTTTCATAGGTAGGGAAAACATTAATATGATCCCAAGCAATTCCAGAAATCAAAGCAATATTAGGTTGATACAAATGGAACTTTGGCCTTCTGTCTATCGGCGAAGACAAATATTCATCCCCTTCTAGAACGATAAAATCATTTTCCTCGGTAAGATGTACCATCGTATCAAATCCTTCCAGTTGGGCTCCTACCATGTAATCTAAAGCTATACCATGGTAATGCATCACATGCAAAATCATTGAGGTTATGGTTGTTTTCCCATGAGAACCACCAATTACGACACGAGTTTTATTTTTGGATTGCTCGTATAAAAATTCTGGATAAGAATATATTTTTAATCCTAGTTGTTGTGCTTTCAGCAATTCTGGATTATCCGCTTTAGCATGCATTCCTAGAATAACAGCTCCGATATCTTGTGTAATATTTTCAGCAAACCAACCCAACTCTAAAGGCAAGATTCCTTTTTTAGCTAATCTTGATTTTGATGGTTCAAAAATGGCGTCGTCACTTCCCGTAACTTGATATCCTTTGTTGTGTAATGCTAAAGCCAGATTGTGCATGGCGCTTCCTCCGATAGCTATAAAATGTGTACGCATTAATTGTTTTAATTTAAGGTTTTACAGTCCAAGTGAATTAAAAATTACTTTGAACTTTTTTGTTATTATAGGATTCTAAAAGAGATTTTGCCTTTTCAGTTTCATTCATTTTATTCTTATACAAGCTAGCTAGCTTTTGGTAACTTATTTTTGAACCTCCGGCAAGGATTGCTTTTTTATACTGCTGTTCCGCCCCTTTATATCGTTTGAAATATTCCTCAATATGTCCTCTGGACAAATAACCATCAACAGGAGATAATCGCAATAATTCATTAGAATATTTCACCGCCTTAGTTTCACTCCCACCAATAATACCTGGTAATTGAATATACAATTCTATTAAAGCCCAGCGCGCGTCTATGTGTTTTGGATTAAGACTTATAGCCTTTTCAAAAGATGCTTTCACTTCAGCAATCATCCCAAGCGCCTTAAATTTACTGCTCTCTTTAGCTCTCATTCCCATCGCACCCCCATATTTATAATAATAGTTGGCTTCAGATGGCTTCACTATTTTCAACTTTTTATAATAAACAATTGCTTTATCCCAAGAATTATAAAAGCCTGCAATATCTCCTAAATACTCTATCGTTTTTAGATCCGATGGATTCGTTTTTAGAACCGATTCAAATATGGTTTGCGCCTGCTCATACTTTTCCTCTTTGAAGAGTTTTTCCGCTTTTTCAAAATTGGATTGAGACCAAATCATAATAGGAAATAATAAAAAGACTAGTATAAAATGTTTCATTCTTCAAAAATAAGGAAAATTTAAAGTATTAAACAGCTTTTTTAATCTTAAAAAAAGTTAACAAATCAATATGTGTAATGTGTAATAATAATACATAAGAAACATTACCATAACACAGAGCAATTAATTTCGTCAAAACAAATTATGAAAAGAAAGAGAAAAATTCCTTTAGTCGTATTAAGCGATGTACACTTAGGAACATATGGTTGTCAAGCCAACGAATTACTGCAATATTTGAAATCGATTCAGCCAAAAATGCTGGTTTTAAATGGAGACATCATTGATATGTGGAGTTTTACCAAAAGATATTTTCCCGCCTCACACATGAATGTATTGCGACAAATCATAAAAATGTCCAATCAAGGAACCCGGGTTATTTATATTACTGGAAATCATGATGAAGCTTTAAGAAAATATTCCGATTTTATTTTAGGGAATTTTGAATTGGCAGATAAATTAATTCTGGACTTAGACGGAAAAAAAACCTGGATTTTTCACGGAGATGTTTTCGATTCTTCTACAAAAGGCTATGCAAAAATATTGGCCAAACTTGGCGGAAAAGGCTATGATTTATTGATTTTGATAAATAGTTTTATCAATTGGGTTTTAGTCCTTTTAGGAAAAGAAAAAAGAAGCTATTCTAAAATGATTAAGGACAGTGTAAAGAAAGCCGTTTCTTTTGTGTCAAATTTTGAAACTACAGCCGCCGAAATTGCCATCCAAAAAAAATACAGCTATGTAGTTTGCGGACACATTCACAAACCCCAAATGAGAGAAGTAGAAAACGAATATGGAAAAGTT
This sequence comes from Flavobacterium sp. GNP008, assembly GCF_056428965.1. NCBI lineage: Bacteria > Pseudomonadati > Bacteroidota > Flavobacteriia > Flavobacteriales > Flavobacteriaceae > Flavobacterium > Flavobacterium sp. GNP008. Next base: position 390,884 of record NZ_JBWJVL010000001.1, read on the forward strand.
ATGTATTTAAACAGTGGTGACTGGGTCGAAAACCTTACCGCATTGGAATACAAAAAAGAAAAATGGAGTATTTATCAATACAATAAAACGGACTATATACACCATGATAACAAAGAAGAATTAATTATGAATGACATTGTAACCAAAATTCTGTCCTAATTAATTCAGCTACTTTATAAAAATCTATTTCATTTTAAAGATCAATTTAAAAAAACTACTATTCAATACCATTTAAATAAAGCACATGAAAATATTTTATGCAATTCAAGCAACTGGCAACGGTCATATCAGTAGGGCTATGCAACTTTACCCATATTTACAAAAATTTGGCACTGTAGATTTTTTCATGAGTGGAAATAATGCTAGTCTAAAAATTGATTTACCAATAAAATACAAAAGCGACGGGTGTAGCTTGCACTATAGTAAATGTGGTGGATTAAATTATTTAGATATTGCTAGAAATATTAGACCACTACAGATGTTTAAAGATGCGAAATCCCTGCCTTTAAAAAATTATGATGTAGTAATTAATGATTTTGATTCCATTACTTCTCTTGCGTGTAAATTACAGAAAGTACATTCCGTACAACTTGGACATCAAGCCAGTTTTGCTTCAGATTCAACCCCCAGACCAGAGAAAAAAAGTCTTGTGGGAGAAATAATTTTAAAACATTATGCACCTTCTCCACAGTATATTGGATTGCATTTTGAGAAATATGATTCTTTCATTCTCCCTCCAATTATTAAAGATGAAATTATAGAAGCCGAACCAAAAGATCTAAAACACATAACCGTTTATCTGCCTTCTTTCCAAAAAGACTGTTTAGAAAAGGCTTTTAATAAACGCACCGAGATTAATTTTCACTGGTTTTTGAATGATGTAAAACTCAAACATACCATTGGCAACATCACCTATTATCCTGTGAATCAAAAACAGTTCAATCAAAGCTTAATCAACTGTCATGGCATCATAACCGGTGGTGGATTTGAAACACCCGCAGAAGCATTGTATCTTAGAAAAAAAATACTTAGCATCCCTATACGAAATCATTACGAGCAAGAGTGTAATGCCGCAGCACTAAAAAAAATGGGGGTTCCAGTAGTTTACGAAGTAGGTGATAATTTTGAGTTAATTATAGAAAACTGGCTTAATACGGATACTCCTATCCCCAACATAATAGCTAATACAGTCCCTGAAACATTACAGTTCTTATTTGACACCTATAATAGCAATTAATTCAAATTATAGCAATAAAAAAGGTGTTCTAAAAGAACACCTTTTTTTATGAAATTTAAGAAAATTAGTCGTTCAACATTTTCCACAACTTGTCTTTTAATTCTGTCAAACCTTGTTGAGCAACAGAAGAAATAAACATGTACGGAATATCTTTGAAAGCGACATCTAATTCTACTTTAAGTTCCGCTCTCAATTCATCATCGAGCATATCGCATTTTGAAATTACTAACAAACGCTCTTTATCCAACATCTCTGGATTGTATTTTGTCAATTCGTTAACTAAAATATCATACTCGGCTTTAATATCTGTCGTATCCACGGGAACTAGAAATAATAAAGTTGAATTACGTTCAATATGACGCAAGAAATAATGTCCTAAACCTTTCCCTTCGGCAGCACCTTCAATAATTCCGGGAATATCAGCGATTACAAAAGATTGAAAATCTCTGTAGGCAACAATTCCAAGATTTGGCTTTAAGGTAGTAAACGGATAATCTGCAATTTTGGGTTTAGCTGAAGTAAGTACTGACAACAATGTTGACTTACCTGCGTTAGGAAAACCCACTAAACCGACATCAGCCAATACTTTAAGTTCTAAAATCACATCCATTTCTGCTCCTGGTAAACCAGGCTGTGAATATCTTGGTGTCTGATTCGTTGAACTTCTAAAATGCCAGTTTCCTAACCCTCCTTTACCTCCACGAGAAAGAATTTGTTTTTCACCGTCTTCGGTAATTTCAAATAGTATTTCTCCTGTTTCTTTATCTTTTACTACCGTTCCTAATGGAACTTCGATAAATTTATCGTCTCCATCAGCACCCGTACTTCTATCTCCGCTCCCATCACCACCATTACCAGCTTTGATATGACGTGCAAATTTAAGATGAAACAATGTCCAAAGACCTTTGTTACCAACCAAAAAAACATGACCACCACGACCACCATCACCCCCATCAGGACCACCTTTTTCAATAAATTTTTCTCTATGCAAGTGCGTAGATCCTTTTCCTCCTTTGCCGGAAGAAACATATATTTTAACGTAATCTACAAAATTCCCTTCTGTCATTTTTTTTAGTATTCAGCATTCAGTCGCAGTATTTAGTTTCAGCACCCATGTACTTAAATCCCAAATCCTATCTCCAAAAGCTTGTATTATTATTTAAGTGCTTTCACCATCACTTTATCAATCTTCACGCCATCCATATCTATGACTTCTAACTCAAATTTTTGCCAAATTAATTTCTCGCCTTGTTTTGGAATATGAGAAAGCTCGGTCATTATTAATCCACTTACCGTAGTGACTTCATAATCATTGATTAATTCATCCAATTCAAAATAAGTCAAGAAATCGTGTAACGAATAATGCCCGTCAACTAACCACGTACCATCCTCTCTTTCTATCAGTTGAAAATCATCCTTGTAAAAATCAGACGCATCTCCTACCAAGGCTTCCAAAATATCATTCAATGTAATTATTCCTTGGAAAACACCATATTCATCTGATACAAATGCATAATGTATACCTGTTTTTTTGAAATTTTCCAAAGCAATATAAGCCGTGGTTTGCTCCATCATAAAAGGAGCTTCGGTCATTATATCAGCCAAATTAAAATTTTCATTCTCAAAATGAGCAAAAATATTTTTTAAATTAACAACTCCTACAATATCGTCATAATTTTCCCCATAAACCGGATAAATAGAATGCAACTCTTTGAGCATAAAATCTTTGACCTGCTCTTTATCCGAATGAAAAGGTAAAAAGACCACTGATTTCCTATGTGTCATCAATGAATTTATCTTTCTATCTCCAATGTGAAAAACACGTTCCACAATATCTTGCTCTATTTCCTGAACTTCACCACCTTCAGTACCTTCTTTAATAATCGCCTTTATTTCCTCTTCGGTTACTTTTCCGTCTGCCGTTGGCTTAATTTGTAAAATATTCAGTAAAAAATCAGTTGAATGTGTTAGCAACCAAATGAATGGTGCGGTTATGATTGAAACTACTTTCATCGGTAAAGCTACAGCTTTTGCTATTGCTTCTGGATGATTCAATCCTAGTCTTTTTGGCAATAATTCCCCTAACACTAGAGAGAAAAAAGTAAGCACAACCACAACTAATCCTACTGCCACAGGATGTGCATAAGGAGTTAGTACTTCGAATCCTTTTATAAATACCTCAACATCTTTGGTTATTTTATCCCCACTATAGATCCCCGTAAGAATACCTATTAAGGTAATCCCGATTTGTACAGTTGACAAAAATTTATTTGGCGAATTCGCCAGGTCTAAAGCAATTTTTGCACTTTTATTCCCTTTTTTTGCTGCAGTCTCTAATCTGTTTTTTCGTGCAGAAATCAATGCGATTTCTGACATCGAGAAAACCCCATTTAATAGTATTAGAAAAAATATTATTAGTATTTCCAATTTCTTAGTTGATTCGTTTATGTATTAAAATGTGATTTCTAATTTTTTTTTTGAAATCGGTAGTTTGTAGTTTCTATTCTGTAGTTCCGAAAGCAGTAAAATTTTATTGAAAAAACCACTTACCATCCAGGACTCGTAAGAACTACTGGAATTTACTGTTATAAATTATCAATCACTTCACTAACTCTTTTGGTAATCTCTGCAATGGAACCTATTCCATTAACAGTATAGAATTTACCTTGAGTTTGATAATACTCCATTAATGGTGCTGTTTTTTCGTTGTATTCCTGATAGCGATTTCTAATTTTCTCTTCATCTTGATCGTCTATTCTACCGCTTGTTTTCCCTCTTTCTAACAACCGTTGAACTAAAACTTCATCATCGGCTTCAAGGGCAATTGTCGCGGCAACTTTAGACCCAATTGAAGTTAGAAATCGATCTAAATCTTCAGCTTGCGATATTGTTCTTGGATAGCCGTCAAATAAAACTCCATTCGTCTCAGGATGTTTGTTCACCTCATCAATAAGCATTTTTGTAGTCAATTCATCCGGTACTAAATCACCCGCATCCATGTATACTCTTGCTTGCTTACCAAGTTCAGTATCGTTTTTTAAATTAAAACGAAATACATCACCAGTGGATATATGTGTTAATTTGTATTTTTCTTTCAAAAACTCTGCTTGAGTCCCTTTACCTGCTCCTGGTTTTCCAAATAAAACAATGTTAGTCATGTTGTTGTGTAATTATTCTTTTAATTTATATACTTCCGGTAAATTCCTGCCTAAACCATTGTAGTCCAAGCCATAACCCACAATAAATTTATTTGGAATTCGAATCCCAATATAATCTATTTTGATGTCTTTAGTGTATGCTTCCGGTTTAAAAAACAGAGTGGCTATCTTAAAATGTTTTACGTTTTGTTGTTTGAATAATTCTTTCAATGCTACCAAAGTATTTCCTGTATCTACAATATCCTCTATTATAATAACTGATCGTCCTGTCAAATCTTGGTTCAATCCTATCAATTGTTTCACTTGGTTTGTTGAAGAAATTCCTTCATAAGAAGCCATTTTTATGAAAGATACTTCACATGGTTTTTTATACAGTTTCATAAAATCTGAAACAACCATAAAAGAACCATTCAAAACACCTATAAATAGTGGCGTTTCATCAGCAAAATCGTCCCCTATCTGGGCTACCATTTTTGTCAAGGCAAATTCTATTTCTTTAGCCGAAATAAACGGAACAAATTGTTTATCGTGAAGTTGTATCATTATTTTCGTATTTAAAATAATGTGCAAAGATACTGAATTCGGGTTTGAGAATTGATAAATGAGTATTAATTTGTATTTATTAGTAAAATTCACAAAAAAAGAATTTAAAATGTAGGGAATGCGACAAATTATACAATAGAAATTCCGAAGAAAATAAAATACCATTTTCGGATTCAATCATTATAAAGTATCTTTGCTTAAACATACAACTAGATAATGAATTATTTTTCTTCTGATTTCAAATTAGGAATTCTCGGAGGCGGACAACTGGGCAAAATGCTGTTGTTTGATACCCGAAAATTTGACATACAAACCTATGTTCTGGATCCAAGTGACGAAGCACCTTGCAAAATTGCCTGTGACCAATTCTTCAAAGGCGATTTGATGGACTTTGAAACGGTTTATAACTTTGGCAAAAAAGTAGACGTTTTGACTTTCGAAATTGAGTTGGTAAATCTGGAAGCTTTGTTGCAACTCGAAAAAGAAGGATTAAAAGTATATCCTTCGCCAAAAACATTGAAATTGATTCAAAATAAAGGAATTCAGAAAGATTTTTACACGCAACATGCCATTCCAACAGCCAATTACAAACGATTCAACAACCTAAAAAGCCTAATTGTTGACATTCTGGATTCTAAATTAAAATTGCCATTTGTATGGAAATGTACGGAATTTGGTTATGATGGAAACGGCGTAAAAGTCATACGACAAATTTCAGATTTAGACAATTTAGCCAATGTTGAATGTATTGCTGAAGAAATGGTTCCGTTCAAAAACGAATTGGCTGTTATCGTTTGCCGCAATCCATCAGGCAAAATAAAAACCTATCCTGTAGTAGAAATGGAATTCCATCCAGAAGCAAACCAAGTAGAATATGTGATTTGTCCGGCTCGAATTGATAATAAAGTAGCCGAAAAAGCAAGAGCAATAGCATTGAATGTTTCAGAGAAATTCAACCATGTGGGATTGCTAGCGGTAGAAATGTTTCAAACCGAAGACGATGAAATCCTTGTGAACGAAGTAGCTCCCCGCCCACATAATTCAGGACACTATTCAATTGAAGCCAGTTATACTTCACAATTCGAAAACCATTTGCGCGCCATTCTTGATTTACCATTAGGAAATACTGACAGTAAAGTAGCCGGAATTATGGTAAATTTAGTGGGAGCCGAAGGATTTTCAGGTGAGGTGGTTTATGAAAATATTGAGAAAATATTAGGATGGAATGGTGTTACCCCGCACATTTACGGAAAAAAACAAACACGTCCATTTAGAAAAATGGGACATGTCACTATCGTAAACAAAGATATTAATGAAGCCCGAAGAATTGCCGAAGATGTCAAGAATACAATCAGAGTAATCAGTTAATTAAAAAAATTAAAAGATTGAAAAATTCAGGACACCAACTAAATTGAATTTCTCAAAAAATCTTTAAATACTCAAATCTTTAAATAAAAACAAAAAATGAAAGTAGCCGTAATAATGGGAAGCATTTCAGATATGCCAATCATGCAAGAAGCAATTGATATTTTAAAAGCATTTGATATAGAAATTGAAGTCGACATTGTTTCAGCACATAGAACTCCCGAAAAACTATTTGATTTCAGCAAAAACGCACACAATCGAGGCATATCGGTAGTTATCGCCGGAGCAGGAGGTGCGGCGCATTTGCCTGGAATGGTCGCATCAATGTCTCCACTTCCAGTAATTGGCGTTCCTATAAAATCAAGCAATTCAATTGATGGATGGGATAGCGTCTTATCCATTTTACAAATGCCTGGAGGTGTACCCGTAGCAACTGTTGCATTAAACGGCGCTAAAAACGCAGGAATTCTGGCAGTTCAAATTCTCGGAAGCCACGACAAAAGTGTGATGGACAAAATGATACATTACAAAACAGGATTAAAAGAAGCGGTAAACATCGCCTCAGAAAGTCTTCAAAAATAAAAAAAGCTCCATGATGGAGCTTTTTTTATTACTTTAAATCTTGCACTAATTTATTCCGCTTCAACTACAATCTCCAGAACTCCTTCAAATTCTGAAGCAATAATATCATCTTTACTCAACCAGTATTCAGAGGTTGTAAGCGTATAATTCAACATATCTTTAGTCTCTGCGTCCCAAAGAATATCCTCTGCTTCCGGGAAAGGTACGTTTTCCTTCATAGGAACATCAAACAATCTTTTGATAAGAGTACTGTCCGACAATCCGTTATTTAATAATTTTAAAATATTTTCTTTAGTCAATTCGTTTTCATTTTCTCCTGCTATTGGTGTAAAACTACATTCAATAATAGTAGCTTTTGCATTGGGAAATTTACCATTGTAAGCTTTAAAAAGCAATTGATTAATATGAAATAAAGTGGAATGCAATCCTATTTCAGGATATTCTTCACATACTTTGTCTAAAAGCATATCGTTCGAAATTTGCTGAATCTGACCTTCATTCAAATCTTCGGATAATTTATATTCTAATACGATTGCAGCAGCATCTTTAGGCTCGAAATCAGAAATTGCCATAAACAACAACTCTCTTAAACTAGCTGTATCAGCATCTGAAGCATCTGGGTAATCGAATTTCTCCAATAACTTTATGTAATCTTCGTCAGTCCAGTATCCTTCAATTTCATCTACAGTAGTCGCCCTATTTATTGTAATTTGGTAGTTCATCTTTTATTTAATTTTACGGTGTGTTTTTAATTCGTTTCTTCAAAAACCAATCTTTTTTTACAATTTAAGACTTTATTCCGGTGAGAAGAAATAAATAACATTTAAATAACAGTATTGAATGTGCTATTTTTTACCAAATCAATTAATTAGACTAACACATTTTTTTATTAAATCCGTACCTTTGATATCTTTAAACACTGAATTCTTTTTACTAAAAAACACAAATGAGCATCCTAACCCACCATTTCAATACTCCCTATAACACAGCGCCTTTTTCGAAAATTAAAAACGAAGATTTTCTTCCTGCTTTTCAAAAAGGAATCGAATTAGCAAAAGCTGAAATTGAAGCTATTGTAAGAAACCCTATAAAACCAACTTTTGAAAACACGATTGAAGCATTGGCTTTCAGCGGTGATGTTTTGGACAGAATCTCCAGTATATTTTTCAACTTGAATTCAGCGGAAACGAATGATGAGATTCAAAAAATAGCTCAGGAAGTTTCTCCATTATTATCTGAATTTGGAAATGATGTACGTCTTAACCCTGATTTATTCGCTCGAGTAAAAACGGTTTATGAGCAACGAGAAAAACTGAATTTAAATCCAGAGCAAACTACGCTTTTGGATAAAAAATACAAAAGCTTCTCCAGAAACGGAGCCAATTTGCCGGAAGACAAAAAAAATCAATTGCGAGAAATTGACAAAGAATTATCGCAATTGAGTTTGCAATTTGGCGAAAATGTTTTGGCCGAAACGCAAGCCTATCAATTACACATTACCAATGAATCGGATTTAGCCGGTTTACCGGAAGGTACAATCGAAGCCGCTCGCTCTTTGGCCAAAAGCCAAGAAAAAGAAGGTTGGATTTTCACGTTGGATTATCCCAGTTATGTTCCCTTTGTTACCTATGCTGACAATCGGGAATTGCGTCAAAAAATGGCCATTGCTTTTGGCGCCAAAGGTTTTCAAAACAATGAATTTGACAATCAGCAAATTGTGCTTAAAATTGCCCAATTGCGTTTTGAAAGAGCGCAGGTTTTGGGTTATGCTACACACGCTCATTTTGTTCTCGAAGAAAGAATGGCAGAAAGTCCGGAAAGAGTAAAAACATTTTCGAATGATTTATTGGAGAAAGCCAAACCAGCAGCTTTAAAAGAATTTGCGCAATTAACTGCTTTCGCTACAGCGCTAGACGGTATTGAACAACTGGAAAAATGGGATGGCGCCTATTACTCGGAGAAATTGAAGCAACAATTATTCAATTTGGACGATGAAATATTAAAACCGTATTTTCAATTGGAAAAAGTCTTAGACGGTGCTTTTGCAGTAGCGCAAAAATTATATGGAATCACTTTCGAAGAAATTTTCGAAGTGGACAAATACCATGAAGAAGTAAAAACATACGCAGTTAAAGACGAAGAGAACCAACTTGTCGCTGTGTTTTATACTGATTTCTTTCCAAGAAAAGGCAAACGCAACGGTGCTTGGATGACGTCATTTAAATCGCAATACATCAAAAAAGAGACCAACGAAAGACCGCATATTTCTATTGTGTGCAATTTCACAAAACCCACCGAAACAAAACCATCGCTATTAACTTTCAACGAAGTAACAACTTTATTCCATGAATTTGGGCATGCGTTACATGGAATATTAGCCAATACAACATATCCAAGTCTCTCAGGAACTTCTGTCTATTGGGATTTCGTAGAATTACCAAGTCAGATTCTCGAAAACTGGTGTTACGAACCGGAAGCACTCGCTTTATTTGCGTATCATTATGAAACTGGCGAAATGATTCCGATGGAATTGGTTCATAAAATTAAAGAAAGTGCTAGTTTTCAAGAAGGCATGGCAACAATGCGCCAATTGAGTTTTGGGTTGTTAGATATGGGCTGGCATGCACAAGATCCTTCCAATATCAAAGACATCAAAGCTTTTGAAACAGAACAATTTGCAGCTACACAATTGTATCCAGAAGTAAAAGAGAATGCAATGAGCACTTCCTTTTCCCATATCTTTCAAGGTGGTTATTCTTCTGGATATTACAGCTACAAATGGGCAGAAGTACTGGATGCTGATGCTTTTGAATATTTTCAGGAAAAAGGAATTTTTAATAAAGAAGTGGCTACCAAATTTAAAGAAAATGTACTTTCTAAAGGTGGTACGGAACATCCAATGATTTTATACAAACGCTTTAGAGGACAAGAACCCAAACCAGAAGCGCTATTAAAAAGAGCCGGATTGGTTTAAAACACAAGTATTGCAAACCAGAAGTGTAACCCCTCTTGGTTTGCAATACACTTTTAATATTTCACACAAGTTAAAACCCAAAACAACGATGAGTTTTTTAAAAGCCGAATGGAATAATTTAGCCATGATTAATTATGAAGTCAATCCTGAAATTTTAGAAAAATATGTTCCAAAAGGAACCGAAATAGATTACTGGAATGGCAAATGTTATGTCAGCTTTATTGGATTCCTTTTCGAAAAAGTACGTGTTTTAGGAATGAAAATTCCATTTCATTCTGATTTCGAGGAAGTTAATCTTCGGTTTTACGTAAGGCGTTTTGAAAATGGAGTATGGAAAAGAGGCGCTGTTTTTATTAGCGAAATTGTCCCTAAATACGCTATTTCGTTCATTGCAAATACGTTCTACAACGAACATTACCAGACCTTACCGATGAAACATACGCTTGAAGTACTAGAACATTCTCGCAAATTTATTTACCAATGGAAAGTAAATAACAACTGGAACACTATTCATGTAGAAACCAATAAAAAACCCATAGCAATTGAACCGAATTCTGAAGCAGAATTTATCACAGAACATTATTTTGGGTACACCAAAATCAATAAAAACGAAACTTTTGAATATCAAATTACGCATCCCAGATGGCAACAATATGAAGTCATCAAGAACAAATCAGTAATTGATTTTGAAGGGGTTTACGGTAAAGAATTTGCTTTTATTAAAGATTTAGAACCTACCTCCGTCTTTCTCGCTGTTGGCTCAAAAATAACCATCGAAGACAAAAGAAAAATATAATTTAATGACCCGAAAAAAAATACGGATCTAAATAAATGCTCCGCTACAAACCGTTTTTGATGTATCATGAAAGGTTAGTGAACAGCAACAATCTATAAGCACTACAATTGCAATTGAAAGAACAACAAAGGGATTGGTCACTTATAATAAAACGAGAACATGACATGGAAAATATTTTATTTTTATCAGACGCTCAAAAACCATATAACTTAATGAACAGTCTATTTATTTTGCAGATTAAATAGAGGAGGCAAAATTCAATCCATTAAGACACAACCATTTGTTTTATACAAAAAAGTAATAAATCGTTATGAACGATAAAAATTCATTATAAAGTACCTTACGATATCTTTGGTTTATTATTATTTATGTTTCCAAAAATCACCTGATTCCTTTTATTCTTGAAGGAAATATAATTTGGAAAGCTTCATCTTAAAGCAAGAAGTAGTATCCACCAAATTATCGGAATGCTTTCTACCCAAAAAGAGGTGTAATATTTTGTCCTTTTTTTATTGGCAAAAAGCAGAAATAAAGAAATAATAATCACTAAAATCAAGTTGACAATCAATTGCTTTTTATCAAAATTGCTTTTGAAAAACTCTAAAAAATAAAATGGCAGCAAAAGTAATAACCCTACTATTTTTGTTCGCTTTACTCCTATTTGCTGTGGCACGGTTTGCAAATGTGGGTCGTCTTCTGCAAAATCAATGATTTCAAAAATTAGTACCAAAATAAAAATCAAGAGAAAGCGTTGCATGCATTTCAAATAGAAGTCGGAAGTAAGAGGAATACCCGCATTTAAGAGTGGTAATACCAAAGTCACTCCTACCCAACACGAAGCCACAATATAAATTTTTACACCGGCCCAATTTCTGGCGTTTCTCCTGTTGGGAAAAAAGGGAAGTGTATACAGCATCGTAATACTCAAAAAAACCACTGCTAGAGTTTGAGTTATTCGCTCGAGCAGAAAAAAATAATAGCCAACCAAAATAAGAGAGCAACAACTTAATAAAGAAATCGCCATCAGTTCTTTCCGCATTTGTGTCTTTTGGGCTCGTGCTAAAGCATCATATTTCACAAAATTATAGCCTACAATAGTCCCAAAAAACGCAAAGCTTGCTATAGATTCCTCATAAGGAATGTGGAACATGTAGTGTGTCATTCTCACTAAGGCATAACAAGACAAACCCACGTGAATACTGCTATTTATATAAAAATTGAATATTAGCTTAAAAAACTTCATTAGACAAAATTAATCAAAGTGTTAATAAGAAAGGCTTTTAGTTGAAAAATTCACAGAAAATCAAGTTAAAAAAGGCAATTAATAGCATATTAATATTTAATTTTACAGCCTCAAAACAAGAAACACACAACCCATTTTATATACAATGAAAACAGACGCATTTGCATTAAGACACATTGGCCCAAGAGAAGATGATTTAGAACACATGTTGAAGACAATTGGCGCTGGATCGCTGGATCAATTGATTGATGAAACTATTCCAAGTGACATTCGTTTAAAATCTGATTTAGATTTAGAACCTGCAATGACGGAATATGAGTTTGCAAATCACATCCAAAAATTAGGAAATAAAAATAAAGTTTTTCAATCGTATATTGGCCTAGGGTATAATGCGGCCATTATCCCTGCGGTTATCCAAAGAAATGTATTTGAAAACCCGGGATGGTACACTGCCTACACACCGTATCAAGCCGAAATTGCGCAAGGTCGGTTAGAAGCGATTTTGAATTTTCAAACGATGGTTATCGAATTAACCGGAATGGAAATTGCTAACGCATCCTTATTAGATGAAGGAACTGCTGCGGCTGAAGCAATGGCATTACTTTTTGATGTACGCTCTCGGAATCAAAAGAAAAACAACACCAATAAATTCTTCGTTTCCGAAGAAATATTACCCCAAACATTATCTGTTTTACAAACACGTTCTACACCAATTGGAGTTGAATTAGTAATTGGAAACCATGAAGAATTCGATTTTTCTTCGGAATATTATGGAGCAATACTTCAATATCCGGGGAAATTTGGACAAGTTCATGATTATGCCGCATTTATTGCGAAAGCAGCTGAAAACGAAATAAAAGTAGCTGTCGCCGCTGATATTATGAGTTTAGTAAAACTGACTCCTCCGGGAGAAATGGGCGCTGCAGTTGTTCTTGGAACGACACAACGTTTTGGAATTCCGTTAGGTTATGGCGGTCCACACGCTGCTTATTTTGCTACAAAAGACGAATACAAAAGAAGCATGCCGGGAAGAATCATCGGTGTTACTGTTGATACAGACGGAAACCGTGCCTTGCGCATGGCGTTACAAACCCGTGAGCAACACATTAAACGGGACAAAGCCACTTCAAATATCTGTACTGCACAAGTATTGTTGTCAGTTATGGCTGGAATGTACAGTGTGTATCACGGACCAAAGGGATTACAATATATCGCTAATAAAGTACATGCTTCGGCAGTTACATTGGCAAACGCATTAGAAAAATCAGGTTTGCAACAAACGAACACGGCTTTCTTTGACACTATTGTAGTAAAGGCTGATGCCAAAAAAGTAAAAGCGATTGCTGAAGAAAACGAAATTAACTTTTATTATATTGATGACAATACGATTTCAATTTCTATAAACGAAACAACAAGTATTACCGATTTAAATAAAATTATTGCTGTTTTCGCTTCTGCAAATAGTACTCCCGTAAACACCATTGAAAGTTTATCAGAAACCAACCATTTCCCGGAACACTTAAACAGAACATCACCATTCTTGCAACATGATGTTTTCAATAAGTACCATTCAGAAACCGCATTGATGCGTTACATCAAAATGTTAGAACGAAAAGATTTGGCTTTGAATCACTCAATGATCTCTCTAGGATCCTGTACGATGAAACTAAACGCCGCTTCAGAAATGCTACCTTTGAGTATGCCGCAATGGAACAACATTCACCCGTTTGCCCCATTAGATCAAGCGCAAGGATACCAAGAAATGTTGGCTAAATTAGAACAACAATTAAATGTTATTACAGGCTTTGCAGGAACAACATTACAACCTAATTCTGGAGCACAAGGAGAATATGCAGGATTAATGGTTATTCGTGCGTACCACCATTCAAGAGGAGACCACCATAGAAACATTGCGTTAATTCCATCATCGGCTCACGGAACAAATCCAGCTTCAGCAGCAATGGCTGGAATGAAAGTTGTGGTTACTAAAACATTAGAAAACGGGAATATTGACGTGGACGATTTACGTGAAAAAGCTATTTTACACAAAGACAATCTTTCTTGTTTGATGGTAACATACCCTTCAACGCATGGCGTTTTTGAAAGTGCGATTAAAGAAATCACACAATTGATTCACGATAACGGCGGGCAAGTATATATGGATGGTGCAAATATGAATGCACAAGTTGGACTAACAAATCCGGCAACTATTGGTGCAGATGTTTGTCACTTGAACTTACATAAAACATTCGCTATTCCTCATGGAGGTGGTGGACCAGGTGTAGGACCAATATGTGTTGCACCACAATTAGTACCATTTTTACCTACTAATCCTGTAATCCAAACTGGAGGTACAACTGCCATAACAGCTATTTCTGCAGCACCATGGGGATCTGCATTAGTTTGCTTGATATCCTATGGCTACATCTGTATGCTTGGTGCTGAAGGTGTGAAAAAATCTACTGAATATGCAATTTTAAACGCCAACTACATTAAGGAGAAACTAAGCGGTCATTTCGATACGTTATATTCCGGAGAAATGGGCCGTGCTGCACACGAAATGATCTTAGAATGCCGTCCATTTAAAGAAAAAGGGATTGAAGTAACTGATATTGCAAAACGTTTGATGGATTATGGGTTTCATGCTCCTACCGTTTCGTTCCCAGTAGCAGGAACGCTAATGATTGAACCTACAGAAAGTGAAAACCTAGAAGAGTTAGATCGTTTTTGTGACGCTATGATAGCGATCCGAAAAGAAATTGAAACTGCCACTTTAGACAATCCAAACAATGTATTGAAAAATGCTCCGCATACGTTGATGATGGTCACTGCAGATGGTTGGAATTTTCCATACACTCGTGAACAAGCTGCCTTTCCTTTAGAATACATTGCTGAAAATAAATTCTGGCCCACCGTTCGCAGAGCAGATGAAGCCTATGGCGACAGAAACTTAGTCTGTTCCTGTGCTCCTATTGAAGCTTACATGGAAAGTTAAATCACTCCAAAATGTCTCGAGAAATCGGGACATTTTTTTTACAATAAAAAAAAGATACCTATAGAAAGTTTTAATCAAAAAAATATAAAATCAATATTTTTTATTTCTTATTTCAATAATTATGAAATAAAATTCATAACAAAACTTTAAATTTATACAGAAATAATCAATATTTTTGCCAATAAACTACTATTCCACAATTATATGCATGCATAGTAAATATTGTGAGTGTAGTAATTTTATAATGTTTAAATTAGCCCCAAATTTGGAAATTAACGCAATGAAAATAAAAATAACTGGAATAGGAAGTTATATTCCTGAAAAAAAAATTAGCAATACTGATTTTGGCTCACATGTTTTTTTAAATGAAGATGGCACCGCCTTTGGGTATCCAAACGAAGTAGTCATTACAAAATTTAAAAGCATAACCGGTATCGAACACAGGCGCTACGCAGAAGATCATTTAACCTCCTCTGACTTGGCTTTTTTTGCCTCTCAAAAAGCAATAGAAAATGCTGGAATCGATCCGGAAACAATTGATTATATCATTTTCGCTCATAACTTTGGTGATGTGAAGTACGGAACAACTCAATCAGATATGCTGCCAAGCTTAGCAACACGAGTTAAAAACAAACTACAAATAAAAAACCCTAAATGTGTAGCTTACGATATTCTTTTTGGATGTCCAGGATGGATAGAAGGTGTTCTTCAAGCCAATGCTTTCATTAAATCAGGTATGGCAAAAAAATGTCTAGTGATTGGTTCCGAAACACTTTCAAGAGTAGTTGATGCGCATGACAGAGATTCCATGATCTATTCGGATGGTGCTGGTGCTTCTATTATTGAAGCTTCAAACGATGAAACAGGATTATTATCCTATGAAAGTGCAACATATGCCAATGACGAAGCCAACTATTTATTCTTTGGAAAATCCTACAATCCTGATTTAGATCCTGACACACGCTACATAAAAATGTACGGGCGCAAAATATATGAATTCGCATTAAATCAAGTTCCTGCTGCTATGAAAAGCTGTTTAGACAAAAGCGGACTGGGCATTGACGATGTCAAAAAAATTCTTATACATCAAGCCAACGAGAAAATGGACGAAGCGATAATTCACCGTTTCTACAAGTTATATGACAGATCTGTCCCTAAAGACATTATGCCTATGAGTATTCATGAGTTGGGAAACAGCAGCGTAGCAACCGTGCCTACCCTTTTTGATTTATTAGTCCGTGGTCAAATCGAGAATCAAGAAATACACAAAGGAGATGTTATGATTTTCGCTTCGGTTGGAGCAGGAATGAATATAAACGCTTTTGTATACCGGTATTAATCAATTCAAGGAATTAAGCAATCAATAGCTAAATAAGGCTGTTCATAACAATTCCTCACTACAAAACTTGTTTTTCAAGGTGCCAGAAAGCTTCTTTTGGTCGCTTTTTTCACTTTGAAAAACAATATTTTAAAGCCCCGCTATTTCCGTTTCCGTCTGGGTTAAAAAACAAGGTACAAAAAAACATTTATCACTATATTTGTGCCTTGGTCCCTTGTGGTAAAATCAAAAAAACATGTACGAAAAAACGTTTCCCAATAAAAGATTCAAACATACCCTAGAATTTTTAAAAAAACACATCTCAACTTCAGAAACCATATTAGATTTAGGTGTTGAAAATCCTTTCACTAAAATCATGAAATCAGAAGGATTTACCGTTACTAACACAACTGGTGAAGATTTAGACAAAGACCAATCCGTATTTTTAAATGAGAAAAAAGATATAGTAACCGCTTTCGAGATTTTTGAACATTTATTAAATCCTTACACCATTTTAAGCGAAATAAAATCAGATAAAATTTTCATATCCATTCCATTACGGTTGTGGTTTTCACCTGCATACCGCAGTAAAACCGATATGTGGGACAGGCATTATCATGAATTTGAAGATTGGCAACTTGATTGGCTTTTAGAAAAAACGGGTTGGAAAATAATAGACAAACAAAAATGGACCAATCCCGTAAGGAAATTTGGTATTCGACCTTTACTAAGAAAATTTACCCCAAGATACTACATCGTTTACGCTGAAAAAATAAAATAATGGAGTATTACATTGTCATTCCCGCTCACAACGAAGAAGCCTTTATTGCTTTGACTTTACAATCCTTAATTTCGCAAACTGTTCAACCTAAAAAAGTAGTTGTCGTTAATGATAATTCAACAGATAAAACGGCCCAGATAGTAATAGCTTTCGCTAAAGATAATCCTTTTATCTCTTTAGTAAACAAAACTTCTAGCGCGATACATCTGCCAGGAAGCAAAGTGATTCAAGCATTTCATAAAGGCTTCGAAACACTAGATGAAGAGTATGATGTTATTGTAAAATTAGATGCTGACTTAATTCTACCTCACAATTATTTCGAAACTATTCTAAGTCTCTTTGAAAGAGATCCTATCATAGGCATGGCCGGTGGGTTTGCCTATATCGAAAAAAACGGCGAATGGATTCTAGAAAACTTAACCGACAAAGACCATATTCGGGGTGCATTTAAAGCATACAGAAAAGCATGTTTCCAACAAATAGGCAATTTAAAACCAGCTATGGGTTGGGATACCCTTGATGAATTACTCTCAAAATTTTATGGATGGAAGGTCGTTACTGATGCTTCATTAATCGTAAAACATTTGAAACCCACTGGAGCAAATTACAACAAAACAGCCCGTTACAAACAAGGAGAGGCTTTTTATACTTTAGGATACGGACTTTTAATTACCACAATAGCTTCGGCAAAACTGGCAATGATGAAAAAAAAACCGTTACTTTTCATAGATTACATCAAGGGTTTTTGGAAGGCTAAAGCTGCTAATATTCCTTTATTAGTAAACACCGAACAAGCAAAATTCATTCGTCAATACCGTTTAAAGAAAATGAAAAAAAAGCTTTTTTAGCTCCGATAATCAAAAAACTGCGGAGTCAAAAGGCATAACTGATAACTATTTTTGTAATTTAGCCCTTATTCACAAAACTATGATGCTCATTCGCTATATCACGCAAATTGGAAGATACTTTTTAATGCTAAAAGAAATTTTCAACAAACAGACAAAATGGTCTGTAATGAAAAAACTAATTTTCAAAGAAATTGATGATTTAGTTATTAGCTCTCTAGGTATTGTGGCGTTCATTTCCTTCTTTGTTGGAGGTGTTGTAGCCATTCAAACCGCACTTAACCTGACAAACCCTTTAATTCCAAAATATCTTATTGGTTTCGCTACACGACAATCAGTAATACTAGAATTTGCTCCCACTTTCATTTCCGTGATTATGGCTGGAAAAATGGGCTCTTTTATCACGTCAAGTATAGGCACAATGAGGGTGACAGAACAAATAGATGCGCTGGAAGTAATGGGCGTTAATTCCTTAAATTACCTGGTTTTTCCAAAAATAATTGCTTTGTTATTATACCCATTCCTGATTGGTATTGCAATGTTTCTGGGAGTTTTAGGTGGCTGGATGGCTGGCGTTTACGGCGGTTTTATCTCTAGCGCGGAATTTATCAATGGCACTCAAATGGATTTCATTCCGTTTCACATAGTGTATGCTTTTATAAAAACATTGATTTTCGCCATGTTATTAGCAACTATCCCTTCTTTTCACGGATATTACATGAAAGGTGGCGCGCTTGAGGTGGGTAAAGCCAGTACGGTGTCCTTTGTATGGACATCAGTTTCGATAATACTTTTCAATTATATATTAACACAGTTGTTACTAGGATCATGATAGAAGTAAAAAACGTAGAAAAATCATTCGGTGGTATCAAAATTCTTAAAGGCATCTCGACGGTTTTTGAAACCGGAAAAACAAATTTAATTATTGGTCAAAGTGGATCTGGAAAAACCGTTTTACTTAAAAGTCTTTTAGGAATTCATACTCCTGAGTCTGGAACAATCTCCTTTGACGGGCGAATTTATTCTGAATTAAATCCGGATGAAAAACGCGATTTGCGAACTGAAATAGGAATGGTTTTTCAAGGAAGCGCACTGTTTGATTCAATGACTGTTGCCGAGAACGTGGGTTTCCCTTTAAAAATGTTCACTAAAGACAATAATTCAAAAATCCAGCAACGTGTAGATTTCGTGTTAAAAAGAGTAAACCTTACAGATGCACATAAAAAACTACCTTCAGAAATTTCAGGAGGAATGCAAAAAAGGGTCGCTATTGCCCGCGCAATTGTAAACAATCCAAAATACTTGTTTTGTGATGAACCGAATTCTGGCTTAGATCCTAATACGGCCATATTAATCGATAATCTTATTAAAGAGATCACAGAAGAATACAATATCACGACCGTAATAAATACACATGATATGAATTCAGTGATGGAGATAGGAGAGAAGATTTTATTCTTAAAAGATGGTTTAAAAGCTTGGGAAGGAAGTAAAGATGAAATTTTCAGAACTGACAATGAAGCAGTAGTCGCTTTTGTGTATTCTTCTAATTTATTCAAAAAAGTACGAGAAGCGTATCTGAAAGAGTAAAGACTAACTTGATTTCAACAGCTCTACCTCTGCATTTGGATTAAATAAATACGTTTTCCCTGAACTCATTTCAAGGCATTCAAAACGCTTGGTTCTGACGGCTATTTTCTTGAAAATCTTTCCGTTTTGGATTCGAAAAACACTACCATACGGAATTTCGAATACATAATTCTTATCGTTTTGCTGGTCAAATTGTTTCAAAGCTAATGCTAAAGTCGCATCGGTATCGCTACTTGCGGTTGGATTTTTGAAATGTCGAGCTAACAACGGCAACAAGTGATTCGGAAAAATTTCTGGCCGGATGTATGGAATCATAAGCCGTTGAAAAGAATATTTCCATTCGTTTCCATGTGGTTTAATATTTCTTCCAAATTTTTCGAAAGCGACCAAATGCGAAATTTCATGAATCAACGTAATCAAAAACTTGTATTTATTCAGATTTGAATTCACTGTGATTTCATGCTTTCCACTCAATCCTTTTCGATAATCCCCATGACGCGTCTGCCGCTCGTTAACAATCTTAAGATGCACATGATGTGCAACAATAAGCTCAAAAACCGGTTTAACCGCATGTTCAGGAATGTATCTGGATAAGGTTTCGCTCAAAATAGTTATGAGTTAAGGATTGGTAGAAGAAACTTGCAAGACTTTGCCGTTGAAATATTTATTTCCAGTCAACGTAAAATCACATATATAATTGGCCATTTCACCTGCTGATATTGGTGCTTGATAGCCCGGAAAAGCTTCTGCCAGCATTTCTGTTTGGACTGAACCCAAAGCTAAAACATTAAACGAAATACCACGCTCCTTATATTCTTCTGCTAATAATTCTGACAACGTAATCACGGCTCCTTTACTCGAACTATAAGCCGCCAATCCAGCAAATTTCAAACTTCCCTGAATTCCACCCATAGAACTTATCGTTACTACGTGACTTCCTTTTTGTAAATAAGGCAAACAAATTCGGGTTAAATTAGCAACTCCAAACACATTTACTTTATAGATACTTTCAAAATCTTCCTGAGTCGTCTCAGAAAAAGGTTTTAGCAATAAACTGCCTGCGTTATGAATGATGGCATCTATTTGTTTCCAAGACTTGGAAAGAAAACCGCTGACTTTGTCTAATTCTGATTCATTTGATAGATCAACTGAAAGACAGCTAATGTTTTTATTACCCAATAAAGCTTGTGGAATTTTTCTGGAAATGGCTAATACTTGATGTCCTGCTTCGGCAAATTGCAATGCCAACTCAAATCCAATCCCTCGACTCGTTCCTGTGATAATGATATTTTTCATGAAACAAAAATAAACAAAAATCATAAAGGAAAAATGCTTTAGACTAAGGATTATTTGTAATATTAAAAACAAACAATATAATAATTTTACTTATTTTTGGCACAGAAAATGAAAAGTTAAATGACCAGAAAATGACAGAAAACATACAATTTGAAATCGCAAATTTAATTGATATTAAAGGAGTGTTAGCGTTGCAGGAATTGTATCTTGTTATTAATTTATCAGAAGAAGAAAAAATATCCGGATTTGTTACTACGCCATTTACGTCAGAACAACTAACCCAAGTTATTCAAAAAGATGAATTATTTCTTGCAAAAGACAACAATAAAATCATTGCTTACATTTTTACAGGAAGTTGGGATTTTTTCAAACAATGGCCCATTTTTAATTATATGAGCTCCTTGTTTCCCGATTTAACTTTCTTAGATTTTGAAATTACCACAATCAAGAGTTTTCAATATGGTCCCATTTGCATTCACAAAGAATATAGAGGAAAAGGATTAATATCCTCCCTTTTTGAGTTTATGAGAACGAACATGATCTACAAATATCCATTAGGCTTAACTTTCATCAATAAAATTAATATTCCGTCAGCGAAAGCTCATACTGAAAAACTAAAATGGATCATTATTGGTGATTTTCAATTCAATTCTAATGACTATTATATTTTGGCTTATGACATGACTCAGGCCGTTCCTTAGACTATTTAACCATTGTAATTTCTTGTGTTGGCGTGTTTGCCATTTGTGTTACAGCAGGTAATAATTCCTGAATAAAGGATGTCATGTGCGAAATATCCATCGCTTTGAAATCATCGGAAACATGATGGTAAAATTCAAAATTTTCAAAATCAAAGGTACTCACTGATTGGCAGGGCACCTTAAAAACATCATAAAAGGAGAAGTTATCTGATCTGTGAAACAATTTATATTCAGCTTCTTTTGGAAGAAAACCTATCGTGTTTTTCCCAGTATATTGGTTGATTTTACCCGCCATATTGGATTTGTCAAAACCAGTAATATATGCTAAATATTCTCTTTTCATTGGCACACCAATCATTTCAATATTGAGCTGGGCGTACAATTTAAAATCTTGTGCTTTCAGTTTTTTGGCCAAATGTTTAGACCCTAACAACCCTTTTTCCTCTCCGGCAAAAAACACGAAAAGAATACTCCGTTTGTTATTTTCAGTTAAACTAAAATATTTCGCCATCTCAGCAACTGCAGTTGTTCCTGATGCATCATCATTGGCGCCGTTGTTTATGAAATCGCCACTCACCCCTTTTTTATCCAAGCCAATATGATCGTAATGAGCGCTTAGAATAATAAATTCATTTTTAAGTATTGGATCATTCCCTTCAATAAAACCTACAATATTGAAAGCGGGTTCTTTGAAAGTTGACAACGTATCCCGATACGATTTAAAATAGGGCTTTACATTGTTATTTTTGAAAAACTGTTCCAAGTAATCCGCGGCCTTAACCATTCCTGCTTTTCCTGTCTCTCTACCTTCTAACTCATCCGAAGCTAAATATTTCAATGTTTCAGCAACATCATTTTCTTTAACCTTATATGTTACAGTTCCGATTTTTAATGGTGCTACATTAGCTGTTTGAGCAATGATTGTTGAAGTTGATAAACAACTAATGACAATCAAAGAAAGAGATAAAAATATTTTTTTCATGATTATGGAGATTTATTTAGCTTAAAAATATATTAGACATTTATAATTTTGGTTTATTCCGATAATAGTTCTTGTAAACTTTACCCATTTGAACAACAGCTAAAATCACAAAAAAACAGGGAATTAATACCGGCATTACATATTTTGAAAAGCTTGTAGTATTTCTAGACAACGTGTTTAAAATTAAAATCAAAGTTAGCATCCCAAAAAATGTACCTAATAAAGTCCCTGCAATATAATATTGTTTTGTATTATTTCCAATAGAAATATAATTCCCATTCATCAAATAGAGATTCCAACCAGTCCAAAATGGCAATTGAATAAAATTGATACCATTCAAAATCACACCAATAAGGAAAGGAGAGTACAATGCGTATTTCTCTAAAATACCTTGTTGCCCCATTGTAAGATTAGAATTAGCATAAAAAGAATATCCTAAAAGCAACAAAAAGAAAACAGCAAAAAAATCAATAATCCTCATTAATTTTTTATTGTTGACCAATTGCTTTGCAAAAATTAAAGTAAAATAAATCACAAACATTTCCACAAATAGAACTCCTAATAGAAAAAATATCAAACAGTTTATTCCTAGTTTTGAATAAATTTCAAAACCAACAACGTTTAAATACCCCAACGGAATTGATCCGACAAAACTCACTAAAAAACCAACAAAAAAATTCTTTAATGCCCTCATCTTCTTAAAAATTTACAATTTTATTGCTTTGTTCGAGATGCATTCTGTATTCTTTCATACCGTCTTTATGCCGTAAATATGGCACTCCATTTTTATGATTTGCCACACTTATTTCATACATATAAGTTATGTGACGGGCTAGTTCTTTCCAAGCAAAAAACAAAGAGTGTTTGGGGTCATAAATGTGTGTTGGCTCACTTGCAGCGCCATTCAACTCCACAACTGAAAAATTCAAACCGTGTTCCAATTCTTCCATGGTATTGTACATGACATCCATTCTGCCAAAGTAGAAACCTGGGATTTGTAAACACATTTCGTTAATTGTTTGTGTCAATTTTGGCGTTATCCAATGACTTCCATCAATAAATTTTGCACCGCGAGCATGGTTTCCATAGGGCACCAAATTCAACTTTTCTCCTTTTGGAAGAATATTAAATAGTTCATGTCCGTATTCCGCTTTCAAGACTTTTAATTGTAGTTCGTATCGAGGATTTTTTTTAATCAATTCTTCTACAGTCGAGAATCCGTTTCCAGTAATAATCAGAAATTCTTTAGAAACAATTCCAGTAATTCTACCAGCTTTTTCATGCGGATAGCGAACATAAAATATTCCAACTTCATTCTGATACGGAATTAAATCCTGGACTACAAAATTAAAATTAGCTTTTTTTACATATGCTTTTAAATCGGTCACGGTATTAATTTTCTTAACTCCTGATCCTCGCAGTCCAACATCAGGTTTTGCAATAAAAGGATATTTTATTTTTGCTTTGTCAATACTATCTAAAATATCTTCAAGAGCCGTTCCCGCTTTTATTAATTCCGTTTTTGGATAATAGTGTTGCGGTATCAAATTGTAAATTTCTTTTTTAGATTCCATCATAAATCCTCCATTTTTTATGGTGGGATTAGAAGCATTGAAGAAGAAAATTGACTTTGCTTTAATAGAATAATAGGACCATAAAAAATAAATAGGAATATAAACAATCTGGAAAGGCCAATATTCCCAATGTGTAATTTTATAATAAAATAGGTTAATTCGCCTGTTCGTCATAAGTAGGGTCAATGTATGCGTATTAAAGAGTAATAAATGAAGTAATATATTCCTGTTGAGCAATCAAATCATAATGCAATATAGCTACTTTATTTTTTTCAATTACCGATTGAGTAATACTTAATGTTTTCGTCTCGTCATTTCTATTGATCACTAAACCATTTTCATCATTTCCTTTTTCAGTATAGCGATGAAAATCGTACATCTTTGATTCAGAAACTTGAAAATTGTCATCCATGAAAGTATGAAACCAGTTAGCACGTTTTTCACGAATCGCTGATGGATATAACGTTGATGATGACCAAATATGGTTTTGATGAACGTCTAATAATATTGTTGTTTTCTCTTTTCCGTTCCATCGCAATTGAAAAAGAGCATTGTTTTGAAATAAAACTAACGTAAACGGTTCAATATTTTCCAAATCAATTTCTGTCCAGAAATCCTTCGGTGAAATACTACTGATCATCTCTAAGACAATCAAACCTCGGCTTTTTCGATACGGAAGTTTGACTTCGTGCTTTTCGTCGGCTCCATTTAACAGCACCAAAATGGTTCCGTCTGCATTAGCTACAAACCAAGTTCCTCCTGCTTTTGGGTCCTTTGGGAAAATAAGATTTTTCCCGTTTACAGTATAATTTTTAGGGGGTATTGCACTCGGCCTTATTGTTTTTTCATCCCGATTGGAAGTAATGATAATTTTACCATTCGTTGCTACAAAACTTACTGTGCACATTGATTTCTATATTCTATTGTAGACCGGGCAACTCCAAAATTAGGATCAATTGTAACTGTTTCACATTGTAAAATAGCTACTTTTATAAGCGCTTGATGATGAATACAATGTTCTAAATTATAGAGTAATTCTCGGAAATAATTGCTTTCAATACGAATTTCCTCTCCATCAATGACTTGTAGCAATTCAATACTTTTATTTTTTTTATCTAAATTCTGTTGAACCGTTACAATGTTTTCAATAGCAAAAGCAGTATCTGTTTGAATTCGAATGTTTCGTTCTCTTTTATCATAATTTACAATACCTAAATCATATTGATTTTCTAAACACTGAAACATCTCTATAATATGTCTGGTATGCTCTCCAATAGTTGCATCACTTAATTCTACGCAAGAATTTGAATATTCTTTTTGCGACAATTGATTCAGCAAATCAATTAATTCATTTAAACTATTATTTATAGAAGGTAGTAGCATATTTAAGTTTTAATTCAAGAAATTCATTACTCTCGTTTTATCTTTATAAACTAAAGTAACACAACAAAGAAAGGTAATTAGTGCTAAAATAAAAAGTGTGCCACCATCATTTTTCACTGCAATACCAAGGACGAACAAATGAGCAAAAATCGCACCAAGCATAACGCCGCAACCCAATATAGCCCCAAACAGCCTAGTACTTGGTATTAAAATAAAAATCACTGTCATTAATTCCACTATTCCGGTACCAATTCTTCCGTACGGTTCAATTCCCAAAGCAGCAAAAATAAATACGGATTCGTCACTAGCCGTAAATTTGAAATACAACGTTTGCACTAAAATTACCGCAACTGTGAGTCTCATTATCCAGAAAAACAAAAATGTTTTCATGATACTGCTTTTACTTTAACTCTTTTATTCCAGTTAACATCTGCTTTACTCATCAATCCAGATTCATTTTTATTCCAACTTTTCAAAGTGTTATTAAAATAAGCATTGTAAAACAAATACAATTTTCCATTACTGATTTTAAAGGTCTCCGGATTTATGGGAACCTTCTCATTAGAATCGCCCATTGCAAACGCACACCAACCCCCATATTGAGGCTCATATTTTGAAGGATTCTTCAAAAAGTATTCTTTATTTACTTGCAATGAAAAATAATACACCACCCCTTCATACAATACTGATATATCTTTCTTTCCCTTAACTGCTTTTCCCTGTTTAAAATAAGCCACAGGATCATATCCTTGAATAGCCTCGTTTTTTTCAAGGTTGAAATGAATCACTCGTTTATTGTCCTTTTGCGAAAAGCCTGAAAAAGTAGCTAATAGAAATAAAATCAACAACATTTTTTTCATTGTTACTTATTTAAAGATTTAGCCACGGCAATTAACAATTCGTTTGATATCCTGTTTTTATAATTTGGAGTAATGTGTTCAAACTCTATTTCAGCGTTCACATTTAAAATTAACACTGCAGGAACAGGTAAAAAAGAATTATTTGCACCTTCAGAACCTTTTGCTATGACAGCCTTATAATTTTCTGGTGCTTGAAAAGCAATTCCTACACCCCTGGCTAATTCGCCTTTACTATCCGATAATAACAAATAATTTAATTTCTCTTTATCATCTGTTACTTTCAGACTTTTTGGAGCATCCGGACTTATAGCAATAATTTGATATCCTAAATCTAATAATTCTTTTTCGGCTTCTGCCAGCGCAGCTAAATGAATGTTACAATACGGGCACCAACCACCACGATAAAAAACTAAAATGGTTCTTTTTTTTGCAATTAATTCGGTTAAATTCACCTCTTTATTTTCAACAGATTTTAAAATAACATCCGGAATTTTTTCACCAATAAGTAATGGTGCAATTTCTGAAGCTGATTTTGGCAAATTATTTTGAGCATTTACTGATATTCCCAAAGCTAATAAAGCCAAATAAATTATTTTTTTCATGGTGTTACATTTTTAAGTTGTAAAGCTACTGTGTAATATCGAGATGATATGTCGGCTATGTTACAGTTTAACTAAAATAACTATAATTTACTAACATCCGGTATGACAATTTCTTTCCTGCTGTAAATAATAGTACCATTCGTTTCCATTTCATTGATCAATTGTGTTGCCGTTTGTCTCGAAGTACAGATAATTTGTGCAATATCATTTTGGGTTAAGTAGTTTTCAATTACAACTTTATTCGCTACTTGTTTGCCTTCTTTTTCAGCCCAATCTTTTAGGAACTGAAACAATCTGGTTCTGGCGTCTTTAGAAATCAAATTAGAATAACTGTTCTTAATGCGTTTCATCTTTAAGCCTACGAACTTAGTGTAGGACAACGCCAGACTTGGATTTCGCAACAATAAATCTTCAAAATCTGACATCAAAAAACTACAAATAGCTACATCATCGGATAGCACTTTTGCATATTCATTAGATTGATTATCAACATCTAAAGCTAACTCTCCAAACAAATCTCCTTTTTGAATAATGTCTTTAATCGTTTCATTTCCATCTTCATCGACCGCAACAATTTTTATATTCCCTTTTTTTAAAAGAAAAATTCTCGGCAAATCCGACGTAGAAAAATAGATAATTTCGCCTTTCTGTGCTTTTTTAAAACCAGTAATAATGCACAATTGTCTTATTTGTCCAAAACTCAACGTCCTAAATAATTTGTGATCGCGCAAATACCAATATTTTAAATCCTCGTACATAAAATTCTTTTCGTAAATGTATTGAAAAAACGAGTAAAAAAACAAAACCCTTTCAAATCAGAACTTGAAAGGGTTTGTAAAATATTATATAATATATTTATGAAACCAATGTTCTTGAAATTACAATTCTTTGTATTTCAGAAGTTCCTTCATAAATTTGAGTAATTTTAGCATCACGCATCATACGCTCTACATGATATTCAGCCACATATCCATTCCCACCGTGAATTTGAACAGCTTCAATTGTAGTATCCATAGCCGTTTGTGAAGCAAATAACTTAGCCATAGCACCCGATTGTGAGATATCTTTCCCTTCATCTTTTTCAGATGCTGCTTTGAGAACTAGCATTTTTGCAGCCATAATTTGAGTGGCCATATCTGCTAATTTAAAAGCGATCGCTTGGTGTTTAAAAATTTCTTTTCCAAAAGCTTTTCTTTCTTGAGAATATTTCAACGCCAATTCATACGCACCGGTTGCTATTCCTAATGCTTGAGAAGCGATACCTATTCGTCCGCCGTTCAAAACTGACATCGCAAAATTAAACCCAAAACCATCTTCTCCAATTCGGTTTTCTTTAGGAACTTTAACGTCCGTAAACATTAATGAATGCGTATCTGAACCCCGAATTCCCATTTTCTTTTCTTTGGGACCAATATCAAATCCAACCCATCCTTTTTCAACGATAAAAGCATTGATTCCTTTGTGTCCTTTTTCAATATCTGTTTGAGCGATTATAATATAGGTAGATGCCGAAGAACCATTGGTTATCCAGTTTTTAGTCCCATTCAATAAATAATGATCTCCTTTATCCAGAGCCGTTGTTTTTTGAGAAGTTGCATCGGAACCCGCTTCTGGTTCTGATAAACAAAAAGCACCAATTACCTCTCCTTTTGCAAGAGGAACCAAATACTTCATTTTTTGTTCTTCATTACAATATTTTTCAATCCCCGCACAAACTAATGAATTATTTACTGACATAATTACCGCAGCAGATGCATCCACTTTTGAAATTTCTGTCATGGCTAAAACATACGAAATACTATCTAAACCTGATCCACCATATTTTGGATCCACCATCATCCCCATGAAACCCAATTCGGCCATCATCTTCACTTGTTCAGTTGGAAACTTCGAATGTTCATCTCTTTCAATAACTCCTGCTAACAATTCGGCATTTGCAAAATCACGTGCTGCCTGTTGAATCATTAAGTGCTCTTCGGTTAGATTAAAATCCATATTTTTATAGTAAATTAAATGTTCTTAAATTTGAGGACAAAAGTAATTATTAAAAACTAGTTTTCAAACGATTTCGTAAATTTAGCCAATGTTTAAAGAAAAGTATATTATAATAGGAATCATGTCTGGAACTTCTCTAGACGGAGTAGATTTAGCACATATTGTCTTTACTGTCAAAAACAACAAATGGGACTTCCAAATTCTGGAATCCGAAACCATATCTTATGCTGTTGATTGGTTAAACAAATTAAAAAAAGCAGTTGATTTTTCTCAAGATAAACTCGAAAAATTAAACCAAGACTACACGCAACTCCTAGCTGTTATTATCTCTAACTTTATCGAAAAGCACAAAATAAAAAACCTTGATGCCGTTTGTTCCCACGGACATACTATTTTACATCAACCACAAAACGGATTGACACTTCAAATTGGTAATCTACCCGAAATCGCTACTTTAATTAACCAAACGGTCGTTTGTGATTTTAGAGTTCAAGATGTACAACTTGGTGGTCAGGGTGCCCCTTTAGTCCCTGTTGGCGACAAAATATTATTTTCTGAATATGAGTACTGCATTAATTTAGGCGGTTTTTCGAATGTTTCGTTTGAGCGAGAAAAGAAACGAATCGCCTTTGACATTTCGCCTGTAAATACTGTTTTAAATTTTTACGCCAATGAATTGGGATTGGATTATGATGACAGAGGTAGTATTTCAAGAACTGGAAGTTGTAACGAAGATTTATTAAATGAATTAAATGCTTTGAATTTCTACCAAAAGAAACACCCTAAATCATTGGGTTTTGAGTTTGTAAAAGAAACTGTTTTACCTATTATCGAAAAATATTCTATTCCCATTGAAGACAAATTACACACTTTTACTGAACATATAGCTATTCAAATTGCGCTGGCATTACCTATAAAAAAAGGCAGTATACTTATAACTGGCGGTGGTGCATATAATAATTTTCTGATAGAGCGCATCCAATATCATTTACTGGAAATGAAAATTATTATTCCATCAACTAAAATTTTGGAATTCAAAGAAGCATTGATTTTTGCATTGCTTGGTGTTTTAAAATTACGCGGAGAAATCAATGTTTTGAGTAGTGTTACAGGCGCAAAGAAAGATCATAGTTCCGGAATTATTTATTCACCAAAATAAAATTAAAAATAGATAATTCACATTATTCTATTTTTTATATTTGCCAAAATTAAACATATCGCAACAAATGAAAGATTTATTAAAGAAATTCGAAAATAAAGAACCTGAAATAGTTTTCCATTGGAAAGATGCAGAAACAGAAGCTGAAGGATGGACAGTCATCAATTCGCTACGCGGTGGTGCTGCCGGTGGTGGTACTCGCATGAGAAAAGGGTTAGATATGAATGAAGTTTTGTCGCTAGCAAAAACTATGGAAGTAAAATTTTCGGTTTCAGGGCCTGCCATTGGCGGTGCTAAATCTGGTATTAATTTTGACCCGAGTGATCCAAGAAAAAAAGGCGTTTTACAACGTTGGTATAAAGCCGTTTCTCCATTATTGAAAAGCTACTACGGAACTGGTGGTGATTTGAATGTGGATGAAATTCACGAAGTTATTCCTATGACGGAAGAATGTGGTGTATGGCACCCACAAGAAGGTGTTTTTAACGGTCATTTCAAACCTACCGAAGCGGATAAAATCAATAGAATTGGGCAATTACGCCAAGGTGTCGTTAAAGTGATCGAAAACCCAAGATTCTCTCCTGATGTTTCTAGAAAATATACTGTTGCTGACATGATAACCGGTTATGGTGTTGCCGAAGCCGTTCGCAATTATTACACGATTTATGGTGGTGATGTAAAAGGTAAGAAAGCCATTGTACAAGGTTTTGGGAATGTAGGTTCTGCTGCCGCATTTTACTTAGCCGAAATGGGTGCTAAAGTAATTGGTATTATCGACAGAGACGGAGGATTAATTAATGAAGAAGGATTCACTTTTGAAGAAATAAGAGCCTTGTTTCTTGCCAAAGACGGAAACAAACTGGTGGCCGAAAACATGATTCCTTTTGAAGAAATCAATCAAAAAATATGGACAATTGGCGCTGAAATATTCACTCCATGTGCCGCTTCTCGATTGGTAACTCAATCTCAAATTGACAGCTTGATTGCCAATGGTCTTGAAGTAATTTCTTGTGGTGCGAATGTACCTTTTGCTGATGCAGCAATCTTTTTTGGACCTATTATGGAAGATGTAGATCATAAAGTAAGTTTGATTCCTGACTTTATCTCTAATTGTGGGATGGCTCGTGTTTTTGCTTACTTTATGGAAAAGAAAGTGCAAATGACGGATGAAGCTATTTTCCAAGACACATCGGAAATTATTAAAAAAGCAATTGAAAAAGCACACGCTTTAAATCCAAGCAAAACAAATATCAGTGCCACTGCTTTTGAAATTGCACTGAAGCAGCTTACTTAAAATAAAATAGTATTCTTTCTATTTATCGGAACTGGGATTAAGCAGATTTTATAATCTGTTTAATCCCTTTTATCATTTCTGTTCTAGGTGCAGTATTCTTATTTATATTCCAGCAGTGGCTTTTTACTCTTAACAATTTTTAGTACTTTTCAACGTTTTTTAGTAATACACTTTTTAAAATTTAAAATACAAATGAGTTCCACCATTTCATCAGATCAAAAGAAATCCTTAGCACTATCCATTCTTTTGTACGCGACAATGTTGTTGATTTTATTTTTTATCCGATTTTGGCCACCTGCAAACATGGATGAACTTGCTGGAGGCGGAGGTGGCGGTGGCGTTACGGTTAATTTTGGCGACAGCGATCTAGGTTCTGGAGTTAATTACAAAAGCGAAGTTTTAGAGGTAAAAAACCAAACCAAACAAACTCCGTTAAAATCAACTCCAGACGAAGCTATTTTATCTCAAGAAAACAGTACTGAAGAAAGTGTTGTGATTCCGACAAAAGAAAAAACTAAAAAACCAATAGTGGTCATAAAAGAAGTAACGAAACCTGTGGTTGTAAAACCTAAAGTTTCTAATAATACCAATGATGCCTTATCCAGTATTCTAAGAGGTTCTAATAAAGGTGGCGATGGCGATGATAAAACCGCCGGAAATAAAGGAAAGACTAATGGAAGCTTGAGTTCTAGCGGTTATTATGGAACGGGAGGTTCCGGAGGCGGAACAGGTGGTGGAAATGGCACTGGAACCGGAATAGGTACTGGCAGTGGCTATGGTTCTGGAAGCGGTGGCGGAACAGGAAGCGGTTCGGGTGGTGGCATTGGATATTCGTTAGGAAACAGAAAAGCAGTTTCTAAACCCGCACCAAAATACACGTGTAATGAACAAGGTAAAGTTGTTGTTGAAGTATCGGTAGACAGAACAGGAAGAACTGTAAACGCCGTTGCTGGAGTTAAGGGAACAACTAATACTGCAAAATGCTTATTAGACCAAGCTCGAATTGCCGCTATGAACACGAGATGGGATGCCAGCAGCGATGCACCGGAAAAACAAGTTGGTAAAATTGTTTATAATTTCAATTTGAATTAAATTACACAATCCTAAATAAAAAATGCCTCGAACTATTCGAGGCATTTTTTTTATTTTAAAATCAAAATACAGAAAGCTTAACCTGTGCGATTGCTTCGTGAAAACCCGCAATTACATTTACTTTGGACTGGTAGCAATCACAAATTTCAGATTGTTTTTGACTCCTATTTGCAACACGTCAACTAAATCTTGTACTTGCAAATTGAATGGAATGCGAACAATAACTGTTTGATCCTTCTCCGTATTCATTTTTGACATCAAAGCTGTCTCTAGTTCTTCAAAGGAAACTACTTGCTTGTCAATATAGAACTTTTTATCCTCAGTAACAGATAAACTAATATATTGCTTGTTTGTTTTCTCATTGGATTTTGCTTTTGGCAATGTCATTTTGATCACATTAGGATTTGCCAACGTTGATATAATCAAGAAAAACAACAACAAGAAAAACATAATATCACTTAATGACGAAGTAGCCACCTCGGCATGAAATCTCCTTTTTCGTTTTATAGACATATTATGATCTTTGAATAATATTTACAAACTCTAATATTTGTTTTTGAATTTTTAAAGCAAAATTATCAATCTTACCGTTTAATAAATGATACCCGCTATAGGCAATAATACCAACGATTAATCCAGCGCCACTACTGATCATTTTCTCATACAATCCTCCAGAGATATTACCAATACTGATGTTTTCAGTTACCGAAATACTGTAAAATATTTTAATAACTCCAGAAATAGTTCCAATAAATCCTAGTGTAGGGGCAATTCCGGCAATAAGTCCCAAATGTCCTAAATGCTTTTCCATACCTCCTATTTCAATATCTGCTGCTCGATCCATATTGGATTCAATTTCAATAATAGGTCTCCCGATAACCAGAATTCCTTCTTTTACTATATTTCCTGAAGCTGTATTGTTTCTTTCTGCGATAGATCGCGCCAAATCAAGATTCCCTGAATTTAGATTATCGCGTACATCACGCATCAAAAGAGTATCAATTTTCGATGCTTTACTGATATACAAATACCGCTCAATAATCAGATAAAAGGTATAAAATAATAGTATCCCAATCGGAATTAACCACACACCACCTTTTAAAAGAAATCCTAAAGTGGATATTTCGGTATTTGGAGCAATTTTTTCAATAACTACGTTTGAAGCAGCGTTGGCAATGGTGTCGGCCTGTAATTGTATAAAACTAAACATATAATATTATTGTATTTTAATCATTAATTCTAAAAATTATTTCAATTTTGCACTAAAGATACTTTTCGATGTACTATTAAACTAAAAAAAACGAAAAATATTTTAAACAACCCTATTTTATTACTAAAATGAACTATCAGCAAACCATAAATTGGATGTTTAATCAGCTACCGATGTACCAACTTCAGGGCGCTTCAGCCTATAAAAAAGATTTAACCAACGCGCATTTATTATTAGCTCATCTTGAAAATCCACAAGATAAAATAAAATGCATTCATGTTGCGGGAACTAATGGAAAAGGATCTACATCACATATGTTAGCATCCATACTTCATGAAGCCGGTTATAAAGTGGGATTGTACACTTCCCCACATTTAAAAGATTTTCGGGAACGTATGAAAATTAACGGAAAGGAAATTTCTGAAAAATTTGTCATTGATTTCATCAAGGACCACCAGAACTTTTTTGAATCAAACGATATGAGTTTTTTCGAAATGACCGTGGGGCTAGCTTTCGATTATTTCTACAAAGAAAAAGTAGATATTGCCATTATAGAAGTGGGAATGGGCGGAAGATTGGACGCCACCAATATTATTACGCCATTAGTTTCGGTAATTACCAATATAGGATTGGATCATATACAATTTTTGGGCAACACACTAGAAGCTATCGCTTTTGAAAAAGCGGGTATCATAAAACCCAATATCCCTGTAATAATTGGAGAATACACCACTAAGACCAAGCCTGTTTTTATGGCCAAAGCCAAAGAATGCAGTTCGGAAATCTATTTTGCTTCCGATTTAATTTCAGAAAACCATCCCTCAGATTTGATTGGGGATTATCAGATGCACAACAAGAAAACAGTTTTACAGACTATTGCTGTTTTAAATAACCAAAATAAATTTAAAATTACTCCAGAAAATATAAAATCAGGATTCGTACGAGTTGTAATAAATACTGGCCTTCAAGGCAGATGGCAACAGATAAATGAATTTCCTAAAGTTATTTGCGACACCGCACACAACAAAAACGGGCTGGAAATTGTTTTACAACAAATACAAAAAGAAGATTTTGACGCTTTACATATTGTCTTAGGAGTAGTAAACGACAAAGATTTAAATGAAATCTTACCTTTATTCCCTAAAAATGCCAAATATTATTTTTGCAAACCAAATATTCCTCGCGGATTGGATGTGCAAATTCTAAAACAAAAAGCAGCCTCTTTTGAACTAAAAGGGGAAGTATACAATTCTGTTTCAGAAGCTTATAAAAGAGCAATTGAAAACGCTGGGAAATCTGATTTTATATACATTGGCGGAAGCACCTTTGTAGTAGCAGAAATTTTATAATTTTTTTGATTTTTACTTGCAAATCTAGAAAAGTGATGTATATTTGCACACGCAATAACGGAAACGAAAGTGACCAAATTGTATAGGGCGATTAGCTCAGCTGGTTCAGAGCACCTCGTTTACACCGAGGGGGTCGGGGGTTCGAACCCCTCATCGCCCACAGATAACTCCATTAGAAATAATGGAGTTTTTTTATGCTTTAGATTTTCAATAATTTGAAATTTAATCCAACGCTTTGTAATCTATCTCTAAAAAATCTTCTACGTTTCTCAACCATATATTTTGCACAAAGGCAACATGATCTGGATGATTATTATAATATTGGTATCCTTCTTCGTTTTTAAATTCCATTGAAATTCCGTATTCAAATTTATTTTTGATACTAACCTGTTTAAGTATTTCAAATTTTTCAACGCCATTGATTGCCGTTAATTTTGTTATTGCATAAAAAAATTGTTGCTTTTCAAGTTCATTCATTCCTTCATTAAATCTAAAAACGACCGAATGACGTATCGTATTATTGCTATTTCCATTTAAAACAACACCAGGCTTCATTACTTTATCATTATTCATACTAAAGAGATTTATGATGTATTATTTGAGATTACCAACCTTGCGTCAATCCGTTCTTAACCACTTTTTCGTATTTATCTTTATCGAAACTATATAAATTTGGAGCTTTGTGAGCTACATTACTTTTCTTCTCGTCCAACTTTGTCAAGATTCCGATTGCCATTATCTTACGCAGAAAATTTCTACGGTCGAGTTTTCTACCTAATATCGTTTCATATAATTTTTGCAATTCCGGAATAGTAAATTTTTCGGGAAGTAAATTATACCCTACCGGCATTAAATTTAACTCCATACGAAGAGTTTCCAATGCTGTCTCTAGAATTTGTCTGTGGTCCAAAATCAATTCCGGTACCGCATTATGGTCAATCCACTCCACAATTTCATTTATGCCTTCAGGCTGTGGAACGGTTTGTAAAAAATCGACTAAGGCATAATAACCAACCGTTACAAAACGACTAGCATACCATTTTCCTTCGTCTAAAGGTATTCCATAAAAATCCAGAACAGCATTGCTAACAGCCACACTACACCTTCTAGCTGCTCCAAATGTAGAAAACTGCCTCAGAAAAATACCTTTCAGTCCTGTTCTACCATGTAAAACAGTAACCGCAGCCTCATCAATATCTTCATTTACAGGTACAAACCCGCCAGGCAAAGCCCATTTATCACTGTACCTTGTTTTTATTAATAATACCTTCAGCTGATTATCATGAAATCCGAAAATCACACAATCTATTGATAAACCCGGTTGATATTCTTCCTTGTTATCTAAAATGGTTTTTAACATGTGATCTATTCTAGTAATTAAGTTATATTATTTAAAGACGCAATTTAGCTCATTTTTTTAAAGAAAATAAAGAAATGCCTATTTTTGAAAGTTTCCTATTATTTACTTTTGGTTTAAACAAAAAATGTTTACTCCAAGAAACAAATTCATTCAACAAGAAAACATATTCGCACACAAAATAGTTAAAAATAACTTACAAAAAAAGATGCGTTTTATACTAAATACATTTAGTTAGACAACTAACACAGAAAGAAAAACACCTCTACGTTCTGTTGAAACAACATATTATATAAAGCTAGTGCTAGTGTTAAAACAAGGCTTTTTACCTTTAAAACAAACTATAGCTATTGAATCTACGAAAGCTTTAAAAACTATCCTAACAAGGGAATCATTATTTAAGAAACTTAAAATTAATAAACATCATACGAGTCACTTGTTGATAACTTTACTGGTGCCAATAAATTATTTTGTTATTAGGAGGGAAATTCACAGACGGAAATCTAGATACCATTTTGAAATCTAACAACCATAGCGAAAAGTGCACTAGGGAATAGGTGTAGCGTCAATACTTTTTTATTTTAAAACTCTATCGAGAGTATTATTAGAAATACTACCGATTGAGTTTCTTTCATTTTACCAACTCGAAAGTCGTTTTTAAACGAATATCTGCTGAGGATGATCCAATCATTAAATCAAAATCTCCCGGCTCAGAAATCCATTCCAATGCCGCATTGTAAAAAGATAATTTTTCTTTGTCAATGATAAATTTGACTGTTTTTGTTTCACCCACATTTAGTTTTATCTTTTGAAAATCTTTCAGTTCAATAATTGGTCTGACTACAGAACCCACTTTGTCTCTCAAATACAACTGAACTACTTCTTCACCTGCTACTTTTCCTGAATTTTTCACGTTTAATGAAACCTCGATTTCTTCTATATTTTTAATTTTATTTTTAGATAACTTCAAATCTGAATATTCGAAAGTAGTATAACTTAACCCGTATCCAAAAGAAAATCTAGGACTGTTTTTTAAATCCGTATACGCTGAAACGTAATTAAATGCCGTTTCATTTGAAGCTGGCCTTCCTGTATTAAAATGATTGTAATAAATAGGAATTTGCCCTTCTTCCCTTGGAAAAGACATTGGCAATTTCCCCGAAGGATTGTAATCGCCAAACAAAACATCAGCAATAGCATTTCCTGCTTCACTTCCTAACCACCATGTGTAAGCAATTGCTGGGATATTATCCGCAGTCCAATTAAAAATAAGCGGTCTTCCTGCGTTAATCAAAACTACGACCGGCTTTCCTGTTGCCTGAATCGCTTTTACCAATTCTTCCTGAACTCCAGGCAAATGAATATTGCTGCGACTTTTAGCTTCGCCACTCATATCAGCTCTTTCCCCAATACTCAAAATCACAACATCGGCTTGATTGGCAACAGCAATAGCTTCGGCAAAACCATCTTTGTTATCGCCTTCAATTTCACACCCTTTGGCGTAAAGCAATTTGGTGGAACTACCTACTTTATTTACCACACCTTCCCATTGGGAAACAACTTGTTTATCATAATCCAATTCTGGTAATTCTACTGCCCAAAAACCCATATTTTGCTTGTGTTCTTTAACCAAAGGCCCAATAAAAGCGATTGCTTTTATGTTTTTAGAAAGGGGCAAAATGTTTTTCTCATTTTTCAATAACACGATACTTTTTGCGGCAATATTTCTTGCTGCTTTTCTGTGCTCCGGATTGTTCAATGCAGCTTGCTCTCTCTCCGGATTCGAGTATTTATAGGGATTATCAAAAAGTCCTAATTCAAATTTCTTGCGTAAAATTCTTTTTACGGCATCATCAATCAAAGCGATTGGTACTTTATTCTCTCTAACCAATTCCGCTAAATGGTATCGATACGCATTACTTTCCATGTCCATATCACTTCCAGCAATTATGGCTTGTAACGCTGCTTCTTTATTGTCTTTTGAATATCCGTGATTAACCATTTCTCCAATCGAACCCCAATCCGACACTACAAAACCCTGAAAGTCCCATTTCCCTTTAAGAATGTCTCTTTGGAGGTATTTATTTCCAGTTGCAGGAATTCCGTTAATATCATTAAATGAATTCATAAAAGTGGCCGCTCCAGCATCTAGCGCTGCTTTAAAAGGAGGTAAATACGTTTCCCAAAGCATTCTTTCGCTCATATCAACCGAGTTGTAGTCTCTCCCGCCAACAGCAGCTCCATAAGCAGCAAAATGTTTCACACAAGCCATAACCGAATTGACATCTCCCAAATTCCCTTGAAAACCTTTGACTCTGGCGTAGGCGATTCTTGAACCTAAATAAGTATCTTCTCCAGCGCCTTCCATCACGCGTCCCCAACGAGGATCACGGGCAATATCAACCATAGGCGCAAATGTCCAATGAATTCCACTTGCAGATGCCTCTACAGCAGCAATTCTTGCCGAAAATTCCATCGCTTCTAAATCCCAGCTTGCTGCTTCTGCCAAAGGAAGTGGAAAAGTAGTTTTGTACCCATGTACAACATCCTGACCAAATAACAATGGAATTTTCAATCGAGACTGCATCGCTAATTCTTGATATTGACGCGTATATTTAGTTCCTAAAACATTCAACATCGAACCAATTAAACCTGTTTTAATTTCGGCTTCCTTATTCGGATTTATGGTTATAGGCCCAGTCGCTTGATTATTTCCTGTATATTGATTGAGCTGTCCTATTTTCTCTTCGAGTGTCATTTGCTTTAGCAAAGCATTCACTTTTTGGTCAATTGTTTTTTGTTGGGAAAACCCAAGAAAACACGCCAATAAAAAAACTGTAGTTACTATTTTTTTCATTTCAAATTTCGTT
Source organism: Flavobacterium sp. GNP008 (assembly GCF_056428965.1). Classification (NCBI taxonomy): domain Bacteria; kingdom Pseudomonadati; phylum Bacteroidota; class Flavobacteriia; order Flavobacteriales; family Flavobacteriaceae; genus Flavobacterium; species Flavobacterium sp. GNP008. The sequence goes on from NZ_JBWJVL010000001.1 coordinate 430,035, forward strand.
GTTGTTTCAGTAGCTATTTAAAATAGTATGAAACGGATTTTTAAGTTTCGAGCTCCTTTTTTATTTTTCTTGTTTTAAAATCATATTTTATAATGTCCCGATTTTCCAATTATTCATTCCAACTGAGGATAGAATTTTTTTGTTTGGGAAATTTTTCAGTTTTCATCTTCTAAATACAGTTTTCCGTCTGAAGCCTCATGTACATAAAGCTCCGCAACATCAAAAACAGTTTTGGTCTTTACGTCAACGGTGTATCGTAACCATTAATCATCCTCAATAAAGGTAACCTGAAATCCAGTTGTTATTGTATCATTACAAGACTGAATATTAACTCCGTCAGTCCGCCTTTGTTCCACTTGACAAACATAGCACATTCACAATCAGCGGTATCTTTATCCAAATAAGTATCTCTGTTTTGTACTAAATCATATTCAGTTGCGAATACTTTCCCGGGCAAAGAATAGTTTTTGTATTTCATAGCAACGGTAGCTTGAACTTGTCTGAACATCACATCATATCTGATGGTCAGGTTTTCATTTTGAAGTTTTCAGTAAAATCCATAATTCTTTTTTGGAAAATCTTCAGTAGGCTTAGCGTTTTCGTTATTCCAATATTGCAACAATTGATCGTATTACTAGTGTTTTAGCACCAATTAAATCCGGAACTTCTTTTTTATTACATGCAAAAAAATGTCACAGTAACCAGTCGTTGGTATTTATCGTACACCATCCCTCGGACCAATCCTTAACCTAAAAACACTATTTCAGGTATTTAAATATAATTTCTTGTTCATTTCTATGTAAGTATCCTTCTCAAAACGAAGCAAATTAAAACCAAACAAAGGCTACTAAAACTACTTTTTTTATCAATAAGTTTTAAAAACAAGGCTGATTATACGTTAATACACTAATGTTTGAATCCCGTGAGCCGGAATTTCAACAACCGTTTTCTCAGTAGCGATAATTAAATTATAAGTGACTTTTTTATCGCTTTGATTCATTACCACAGTAATCATTTTTCCATCTTTATTCAGGAATGACGTACTCAACAAAGTACTTCTGCTTACTGCTGTACTGACTCTTTTTGCATCTGGTCGAATGAATTTTGAGAAATGCCCGATGTAATAATACGACGGAGTATAAATTAGTTCCCCAGAGTTCGTATCCGTATGAATGGGAGCGAAACAAAAATTCCCTACATGATTTGGACCTCCGTTTTGGTCTAAAAGAATGTTCCAATCCGTCCAACCAACCGTTCCATTATTAAAATCATTAATCATAGCAATTCCGTATCGTTCCCCATTTGCCCAAAATTGGTATTTTTTAGCATCAAATCGTTCTATACATCCTTCAGTAAACAATAAGTTTTTAGAGGGGTAAGCTTCTTGAACTTTTCGAACATTATCAAACATTGGCGTTCCTCCTGTCCAAGTTTCGTACCAATGAAATCCCATTCCCCAAGCGTATTTTGAAGCTTCCGAATCTGAGAAAATAACATTCGCTCTCTGGTTCATCATATCACGATTGTGATCCCAAACCACAATTTTTTTATCTCCTAAACCTTCCTTTTTCATTGTGGGACCAAGGAAATTTTTTAAAAAATCTCTTTCTGCTTCCGCAGAATACACACAGGATTCCCAAGTTTGCGTTGCAATAGGTTCGTTTTGAATAGTCAATCCCCAAATCGGCATTCCCTCTTTTTCATACGCTTTAATAAACTTCGTATAATAATTTGCCCATGACTGGTAAAATTCCGGAAGTAATGTTCCTCCTTTTAGCATACTATTATTGCTTTTCATGAAAGCGGGAGGACTCCATGGGGAAACATAGAGTAACAATTTCCCACCTGCCGTTTTGATGGCTTCTCTAAGCATAGGAATACGGAATTGTCTGTCGTGCTCAATATTGAACGTTTTTAAATCTTTATCTCCATCTTTAACATAGGTATAGCTCCCACTACTAAAATCAGAACTATGGATGGTAGTTCTTAGTAATGAATTACCAATTCCTTTTTCTTTATCATAGTACGCATTTAGAAATTCCTGTTGTTTCTCTTTGCTCAATTTTGCAAAAACCTCCGCACTGGCAACTGTAATTGCCCCACCAATTCCCATGAAATTTTGAAATGTTTTTTTAGGCTCTACAAAAACTGATACTTCATACTCTAAAGGTTGTTTTGCAATACCGAAGCCCAATTGATCCGTTTGAGTTAATCTTAATTTGGTATTTTCTGCAGTGGTATAAACGGTAACTATTTTCCCTTTTGTTGAAAAAGACAGTTGTTCAGTTTTGTTTTTTTGTTGTGAAAAAGTCAAAAAGCTTAGTGATAAAAGGGCTATTGATGTAATTTTTTTCATGAAGTAATTTTTTTAATTATTAACATATCTGTTTATACCAAACTTGCTTCCATTGAAGTTGTAATCTAACTTTTATTCTGTTTAATATTCAAATTTCTACTAAGTTAGTAGAAATTTGAACAGAACCTACAAGAACAATTTTAAATGTATAGTCAACGATGCAATAACCTATACCTTAAGAAACCATCAACGCCTTTAAGTGACAATAAAAGCTAGATCGATTTTGAGAGATATTAAAACATTCATTCTAATTTTTTTAAAAGACTAAAAGAGAAATAACTTGCTATCGCTACAAAGAAGTGGATGTGTATACATATTTATCGATTAATCTGTAAACAAAATAGAGTTCAGAAATTATAAATATTTCTAGTGGCGGCATAGAATCAGAACGATACTGAGTAATAAAAAAGAAAACTTTATCTAATTCTAATGAATATTTGATTCAAAAAAATACCGTCAACATAAATCGTGACGGCATTTTTAAAGAAACTAATTTTTCGAATATTTACTGAATAAGATCCAAAGTTCGTTCTAATGCCATTCCTCTGGAGCCTTTTATTAAAATAGTAGTATTCACAAAATCATCCGCTGACACATCACTAGAAAAAGCTTCAAAGGATTCATAAAACCAAAAATTAATTTTATCAAATCTATTGGCATAAAAAGCAGAGCCAACAAAATAGCACTTCAGGTTCTCTTCCTTTTCCAGCATCGCTATTATTGACTTATGCTCTTCTTGGCTTTCCTGCCCCAACTCAAACATATCCCCCAATATTAAAATTTTATTAGGATTATCTAATTGCAGAAAATTCTCTATTGCTACTGCCATACTACTTGGATTTGCATTATACGCATCCAGAATAATTTGAGTTGTGCCTTTTGATACTAATTGTGACCTGTTATTTTCAGGAATATAACTTTCAAGTGCCTCTTTTATTGCGTTATCAGAAACTCCAAAATACTTACCTATTGCTAGAGCAGCGCTGATATTATTGGCATTATACAATCCTATCAAATGAGATTTTATTATAAGAGCATTGTACCCAATTTCTACAAATGGATTCGCTTTAACAGCAGTAATATTGACATCCGCGTTTAATTTATTGACCCCAAAGGTGTAAGCTTCTAAACTTTTGGTTTTTTCCAGCTGAATTGTATCGTCCAAGTTAACAAAAGCTAGTTTATCTTGTTTCATAAGATAATTATACATCTCACTTTTACCTTCAATAACTCCATCAATACCACCAAAACCTTCTAAATGTGCTTTACCAAAATTGGTTATATATCCATAATCTGGCTGTGCTAATTCACATAGAAAATCAATTTCTTTTTTATGATTTGCCCCCATTTCTACTATTCCTATTTCAGTTTCAGCATCAAAAGAAAGTAAGGTTAATGGAACTCCAATATGATTATTTAAATTACCAACAGTTGCTTTTGTTTTAAATTTTTTCGAAAGGACAACTTGAATAAGTTCTTTTGTTGTTGTTTTCCCGTTGCTCCCTGTAAGTGCAATAATGGGTATTTTTAAATACTCCCGATGAAAGTTAGCCAGTCTCTGAAGTGCTACTAAACTATTTTGAACTAATATTGTTCTTTGGTCAATAAAATAAGAAGCCTCATCAATTAGTACATAAGAAGCCCCTTTTTCTAATGCTTCCTTAGCAAAAGTATTAGCATTGTAATATTCTCCTTTTATAGCTACAAATAATGAATTTTGCTCGATTCTACGTGTATCTATTGAAATTGAGTTACATTGTAAAAACAAGCTATGAATGTAATTGATATCCATTTTGGAACGATTTAAAAAAATAAAAGCCCTAATCAAAGGGCTTTTATTTTTATTATATAATAAATTTAGTTTCTTGCTGACCTTTTCTTATCTGCTTTAGGACCTACCCTAGACATAGCACATCTAAAACCAATGTAGTCCGTGGCCATATCCTGTGGAAAATACCTTCTTTGTGCAGGATCTAACCAGTACGCTCTATCTCTCCAGGAACCACCCTTGTAAACTCTGGATTCATCATTAATCAATGTAGTTCTTTTACTAGATCTGTCGTATTTTCGAACCATCTTACCTAAACTGTCAGTTGTCACATTATGTTTTGGAGAATTGTACATTGTTTTATCTAATTTTGATTTCTCATCAGACTCTCCATCTCCGAAATTATAATATCTGGTAGATTGTTTGTCACCATCTCTGTAATTTACGTTATCGCTTTTGTCAAAATTCTGTCTCAAATAAGTCTCCTGTTCATCAACCGGAACTTGAGCAATCTGGCCTGGGAAATTTCTGGCTACTATTCTACCATTACTTAAAGTGTCGTATTTCATATTGTCTTTTGTAACAATTTCCACTTTACCGTCTTCTCCAATTTTATTTTTAGTGTATTGATTTCCTCTAAAATAATTAAAGTCATTCGCTTCATTATCAATAATAGGTCTGTAAACATCTTGTACCCATTCCGCTACATTTCCAGCCATGTCATACAATCCAAAGTCATTTGCAGGATATTTTTTAACTTCGTTGGTAATATCAGCCCCATCATCCGACCAACCGGCTATTCCACCGTAATCACCATTCCCTTGTTTAAAATTGGCTAATTGATCCCCTTTACTTTGTCTTTTTCCCGAACGCGTGTATCCACCGGACCACGGATATTTTTTCTGACCTTTATAAATATTATATTCTCTTTGGCCTACATCTGCAGCAGCTGCATATTCCCATTCTGCTTCAGTTGGCAACCTATATTCCGGAAGAAGAATTCCAGATGATCGTTGTGCATACACATTTTTTGGCTCAGTAACTGTTCCATTTTTTCCTGCTTTCGGAGTTTTTCTAGCTCCTTTTCCTCCTTTTAATACAATGTCTTCATTTCCACCATAAGTAGACGTTGGCGAGTTTAAGTACGTTTCAGTATCAAAATTGCTCTCCGCGGTTACATCAAGAGTTTTTGCATTCTTTTTTAGATACCCATTTTTTTCTAAAAGAGCTTCGTTTACACGTTGCGTTCTCCAATTACTAAACTCTACTGCTTGTATCCAGTTTACTCCAACTACCGGATAGTCCGCATACGAGGGATGCCTTAAGTAATTATTAGTCATTGTTTCATTATAACCTAATCTATTTCTCCAAACCAAAGTATCTGGAGAGGCTCCTTCATATATATTTTTATAATTCTCTTCTGTAGGTGGATAAACACTTTTCAGCCAATCTAAATAGTCTAAATACATAGAATTAGTAACCTCTGTTTCATCCATATAAAATGACTGTACGTGTTGTTGTGTTGGTGTATTATTCCAATCGTGCATAACATCATCCTGCACTTTACCCATCGTAAACGTACCGCCTTCTACAAAAACCAAACCTGGTCCTGCTTCTTGCTTTTTCTTGCTTGAGCCTTTTTTACTATCCATATTCCAACCTGTTGCTCTCGAAGTGTTCTTTGAACTGGATTTTTTACTGCAACTGGAGAAACCAACAATCAATATGATCGATAGTAACAACTGTAAGCCCATAATTCTGTTTGCTTTCATACTCTTTAGTGGGTAATAATTTTAGTGCCGCAATATAATAATTAACAATTAATCCGCATCTAAGATTTTTAATATTTTTACAAATCTAACTTTAACATTAAATTATCTAATCTAACGCAAATTTATAATATTTATTATTTACAATTACACGAAATGATTTATTTTTACGCATTAATAATAACCTCCTATTAATCACGTTAAAAAAACAATGAGAAAAATATTTTTGGCTTTTCTAGCCCTAATTCCCTTTCTTGCTTTGGCTCAAATTAAAGGTGCAGTCACTATCGAATGGTTAGAAAAAAAAGAAATGTCTTATGGGAATTCTAAAGTCATTATCCCTCAATTTACAGGAAATAGTTTTCATTATGAGGCTTCGAACCAAACATTAGTTTTTACTTTAAAAATAAAAGAGGCAGTCTCTTTTGACGAGGGAAAAATTCAAATCACAAATGTCATTTATGAGTCAATAAGCCTTTCTCAGCTTGGAAATCTAGCTCCTGAAAACATTCCTAAAACAGCAAATCAAACCCTTTTAATTACTAATTCAAGAAATATTAAAGAGGCTTTCATCAGCCTTTCCCCTCTGATAAAAGATGATTTTGGCTTCAAACGAATCAAATCGTTTTCTTATGAAATTGAAAGTAATAACGCTAGAGTTTCACAATTCAGTAAAACTTCTAACTCCATCACTAATTCTGTCTTAGCTACTGGGGATTGGTTTCAATTTTATATTGAAAAATCAGGAGTTTATAAAATTTCTAAAAGTTTTTTGCAACAATTAGGCCTTGATATTAATACCGTTGATCCTCGTAAAATAAAAATATACGGTAATGGTGGCAGAATGTTACCACTTTCAAATAACATTTACTACCCAAATGACGTGAGTGAAAACGCCATTCAGATTAATGGGGAAAGTGATGGTGTTTTCAATAATGAAGATTACATCCTGTTCTATGGTGAAGGAGTAGACACCTGGAATCAAGAAAGTAGAACGCACCTGAATTTGTATGATACAAAATCCTACTATTATATTAACGTACAAGGAGCAGATGGAAAAAGAATCGCTTCTTTGACACAACCTGCCGGAAACAGCACTGTGAATTTAAACTCCTTCGACGACTATCAATTCCACGAATTAGATCTTATAAATATTGCCCGTTTGGGCCGTCAATGGTTTGGAGAATCATTTGAGGTAAAAGAGGAGCAAGAATTTGATTTTATTTTTCCAAATTTCGACTCTTCAGTTCCTGTAAAAATAATGCTGACTGCTGCCTCGGCGGCTTTTACACCAACTTCATTTAACATCACCGCTAATGGAGGTTCCGCTGGGACTATTTCATTTCCAGCATTAAACAGCAATTCTGGAACCGAATTTATCGTTGGACTTTTACCAAATAACGCTTCTTTCGTTGGAGCAGAAAAAATCAAAATAAAATTAAAATACAATAACAATGGAGTTCCGGGTTCTAAAGGTTTTCTGGATCACATTAGACTTATTGCCAAAAGAAAGCTACAAGGCTATGGGAAACAATTTCGTTTCCAATATGACCAATCGGCTTCTAGTTTTGGAATTGTAAATTATGATATTTCAGAAGCAACGGGAATTTCTCAAATTTGGGACATTACCGACACCTATAACGTAAGCAACCTAGTAAATACGAATCAGAATACCTTTAAGTTTAAAGCTAGCTTGGGCGAACTCAGAAAATACATCGCATTAGACCCGTCCGATTATTACAGCCCTTTGAAAGATAATAAAGCAAAAATTCCAAATCAAAACCTAAAGGGCACAGTATTAAAAAACAGCCAAGGTCAATTTCAGGACATTGATTACGTAATTATTTCGCCCTCATTTCTGAACTCGCAAGCCGAAAAATTAGCTAATTTCCACCGCACCAACTCTAATTTAAAGGTAAAAGTAATTTCTTTAGAATCAATATATCAGGAATTTTCTTCCGGAAAACAAGATGTTGCAGCAATCCGAAATTGCATTAAGTACATCTATGAAAATGCTTCAACACCGGAGAAAAGAGTGAAATATATTAATCTTTTTGGCGATGCATCTTACGACTTTAAAAACAGAATTCTTAACAATACAAATGTAGTACCGATATACCACTCCCTAAATAGCAACACAACAGGCGAGAGTTCTTTTGCCTCCGATGATTTTTTTGGATTAATGGATCCTTCTGAAGGAAATATTATTTCCAATTTTGGAGGTATTGATATTGCAGTCGGAAGAATGCTATTGAATGACACCAAACAGGCTAGTGAAATGGTAAACAAAGTAATAGAATACCATGATTTAAAATCGTATGGTAACTGGAGAAACAATGTTGTTCTAATTTCTGATGATTCTGATGTACCATCAGATGCTAGTTTACAAAACAGACAAAATGGTCTTGCAGATATAATTTTTTCCAAAAAGCCTTTTTTGAATGTTAGCAAAATTCTATTAGACTCTTACACACAAGAAGCCTCTGCAGGCGGCTCCCGATATCCAAAAGCCCGCACTGATTTTTTTAATGCTTTTGAAAAAGGAGCTCTGGTGTTTAATTATTTAGGACACGGCGGTGAAGATGGTTTGTCAAGTGAACGGATTTGGGAAAAATCAGATGGCCAAAACTTAAGCAATCAATACAAGTATCCATTATTCATAACCATCACTTGTGAATTTTCCCGTTTTGATAATCCGTTAAGACCTACTGCAGGAGAATACACGTACTGGAATCCAAAGGGCGGAGCAATAGCTATGATCACCACCATACGCTCCATAGGTCAGTTTAGCGCCGAAAATTTTAATGATGTTTTTACTAAAAATCTATTATCCTATGGTTCTAACCAGTACACATCAATTGCAGAAGCATTAAGAATTTCGAAAAATAGCAATCCCAACTCAGCAACCAATGTCGTTTTTTACATTGGTGACCCTGCTTTAATGCTTGCTATAGCCAAACCAAAAATCAAATTAACAAAGGTAAATGACATTCCTGTAAACCAATCAATTGATGATCTCAAATCCTTATCAAAAATCAAGTTGACTGGAGAAATTACAGATGAAAATAACAATTTATTGACTAATTACTCCGGTGAAGTTTCAACAACTATTTTTGACAAGACGGTTTCCAGAACTACCTATAACAATGATGGGAACAGTCCCGCTGTTAACTTTACTGTTTTAGGAGAAACAATATTTAGAGGCAATGCATCGGTTACTAACGGCCAATTTGAATTTAGTTTTGTTATACCAAGAGACATTAGAATTCCATTGGCAAACGGACGAATTAGTTTTTATGCTAAAAAGAATGAGCAGTTACAAAATGAAACTGGATATGATTCTAATATAAAAATAGGAGGAATAAACGAAAATGCTGTTACAGACAATATTAGTCCAAGAGTGAAGTTATATATGAATGAAGAGAGTTTCGTTTCGGGAGGTACAACAAATGAATCTCCGTTTTTAGTTGCGTATCTAGAAGATGAGAATGGGATTAATACAGCAAGTGGAATAGGTCATGATCTTGTTGCTATTTTGGATGGAGACGTAAGTAATCCTTTTGTTCTAAATGATTATTACCAAACAAAACGAGATGATTTCACTAGCGGAACGCTTCGTTTTCCACTACGAAATTTAGCTGTCGGATTGCATACTATAACCTTCAAGGCTTGGGATGTGTATAACAATCCTATAACGACCGAGATTCAATTTATAGTAGTAGGTGATGAAACAATAACATTGACCCATGTGTTGAATTATCCAAATCCATTTGTCAACCACACAGCTTTCTGGTTTACACACAACAGACCTTATGAGCCACTGGAGGTTCAAGTGCAAGTAATGACAATAACTGGAAAAATTGTTTGGACAAAAAACCAGATTATCACCACCGAAGGATTCTTATCTAAAGAAATAACATGGGATGGCAAAGATGATTTTGGAGATCGAATAGGGAAAGGAGTTTATGTGTATAAACTCACTGTAAAATCAAGCTTAACGAACAAAAAATCTGAAAAATTTGAAAAACTTGTAATCCTTTAATTATATAGTATATTTGTCTAATAAATATTCGCATCCTAATGAGAAAAATAATACCGATAGTTACTTTTTTGCTGCTAGTCACTTCTGCAAAAGCCCAAAATAGAATTATTAACCCTGGCGTTCCTTTTCTGTTAGTAGCGGCTGATGCAAGAGCTGCAGGTATGGGTGACATGGGTATTGCAACCTCTGCTGATGCATTTTCTCAACAATGGAATCCTGCAAAATATGCTTTTGCTACTGACGCACAAGGATTTTCTATAAGCTACACGCCTTATCTTACTGATTTAGTAAATGACATATCCCTTGGCCAATTAACGTATTATCAAAAACTGAATGAGAGAAGTGCATTTGCTGGAAGTATCCGGTATTTTGGTTTAGGTGAAATTGAGCTTAGACAGGATGCGAATGATGAACCCAGAATAGTCTCTCCAAACGAGTTTGCTATTGACGGATCCTATTCGTTAAAACTAAGCGAAAAATTCTCGATGGCAATTGCTGGGCGTTTTATCAATTCCAATCTAAAAGTAGCAGCAGATAACAATGATGCCTCTGCTGCAAATTCTTTTGCAGTCGATGTTGCCGGTTTCTTCCAATCTGAAGAGCTCGCTTATAATGAATTTAACGGAAGATGGAGAGCTGGATTCAATATTCAAAATTTGGGCCCAAAAATCAGTTATGACAACGATGATTTCAACAATAATTTTTTACCCGCTAACTTAAAAATAGGAACTGGTTTTGACTTTATATTAGACGATTATAACAAGGTAGCCGTAAATGTTGAATTTAATAAACTTTTAGTTCCAACTCCGCAAAACCCAGATTTGAATGGCGATGGCACAGTGACGCCAGAAGAACGCAATCAAAACAATGACAATTACCGTTCTATTGGATGGACCTCTGGAGTTTTCAGATCATTTGGGGATGCTCCTGATGGATTTGGCGAAGAGATAAAAGAAGTAACCTACGCTGTAGGTGCTGAATATTTGTACCAAGATTCCTTTGCAATGCGTATGGGATACTTTCACGAAAGTCCTCTAAAAGGAGCCCGACAATTTTTCTCGCTTGGAGCAGGTTTCAAGTACAATGTAGTTAAAGTAGATGTGTCCTATTTATTCTCGGCATCAAAAGTAAAAAACCCTTTAGAAAACACGCTTCGTTTTTCACTTACCTTCAATTTTGGAGATAAATATGAAGAATATTAAACGTAAATAAAATCCACAAATAACAATCCAAATTTCAACGCCATGAAGTTTGGATTTTTTTTCCTTAATAAAGTATGAAAGAAATAACAATTACTACCCAATTCAAAGTATTCGATTCCATTCAAGATTTACCAAATGACATTCAGGATTTAATGACGCAAGCCGTTGACGTTCGGAAAAATGCTTATGCTCCCTATTCAAAATTCAGAGTTGGAGTTGCAATTGTTTTAGACAATGGCAAAATTGTAGTAGGTTCAAACCAAGAAAATGCCGCGTATCCTTCTGGACTTTGTGCGGAGCGTGTCGCTATTTTTTATGCTGGAGCAGTTTACCCGGAAGCCAAAATTTTAAAAATGGCTATTACGGCTGCTTCTGACTCGAATCAAACCACAACTCCCATTCCACCTTGTGGCTCTTGCAGACAATCAATTGCTGAATACGAAATCCGACAAGAAACCCCTATCGAAATCTATTTTATGGGAGAAATTGGTGTGATTTACAAATCAGAATCCCTGAAAAACTTACTTCCATTTATGTTCGATAAAAAATTCTTGTAAAAATTCCAAAAATCGCCTATTAAATTATAGTTCTTACTTGGAATGTCTTATTTTTGCATTTCGCAAATTTGTGGGAGGAAACTATTTTGCGTTATAGGTACAAATTGATAATACAATAACACTTTAGCAAAAGAAAAATTCAGATGAAAGAAGTTACAAAAGAAGTATATTTAAAGTGGTATGAAGACATGCTACTTTGGAGAAAGTTTGAGGACAAACTTGCTGCATTATACATCCAACAAAAAGTTAGAGGTTTTCTACATTTATACAATGGTCAAGAAGCAGTATTAGCAGGTGCATTGCACGCAATGGACTTGACAAAAGACAAAATGATTACGGCTTACAGAAATCACGTTCAGCCAATAGGCATGGGAGTTGATCCTAGACGCGTGATGGCAGAACTTTTAGGAAAAGTTACCGGAACTTCAAAAGGTATGGGTGGTTCCATGCACATATTTTCAAAAGAGCACCGTTTTTATGGGGGTCACGGAATTGTAGGAGGCCAGATTCCTGTAGGTGCAGGATTAGCTTTTGCAGACAAATATTTTGAAACTGGTGGTGTTACTATGACTTATTTTGGTGATGGTGCAGCACGTCAAGGATCCTTACACGAATCTTTTAACATGGCTATGTTATGGAAACTTCCTGTTGTATTCATAGTTGAAAACAATGGGTATGCAATGGGAACTTCTGTAGAACGAACAGCAAATCATACTGATATCTGGAAATTAGGTTTAGGATACGAAATGCCTTGCGGACCAGTTGACGGAATGAATCCTGTAAAAGTTGCTGAAGCAATGACTGAAGCAATTGACAGAGCCCGTCGTGGTGATGGACCAACATTCCTAGAAATGAAAACATACCGTTATAGAGGTCACTCTATGTCAGATGCACAATTATACCGTTCGAAAGAAGAAGTAGAAGAATACAAAAAAATTGATCCAATCACTCAAGTATTAGATGTGATTAAAGATCAAAAATACGCTACGGAAGAAGAAATCGAAGCTATCGATCAAAGAGTTAAAGATTTAGTAGAAGAATGTGTAACATTTGCTGAGGAATCTGAATACCCTCCTATTCAACAGCTATACGATGTAGTATACGAACAAGAGAACTATCCATTTTTACCTCATAAACTATAAATCAATTATGGCAACAATAATTACAATGCCTCGTTTGAGCGATACGATGACGGAAGGAACGGTAGCGACTTGGCTAAAAAAAGTAGGTGATAAAATAAGCGAAGGGGACATCCTTGCCGAAATTGAAACTGACAAAGCAACAATGGAATTTGAGTCTTTTAACGAAGGTACCCTTTTACACATAGGAATACCTGCAGGTGAAACTGCTCCGGTTGACTCGTTATTAGCAATTATAGGAACTGAAGGAGAGGATATTTCGGCATTACTAGCAGGAAAACCAACTGATGCAGCTCCAGTAAAAGAAGAATCAAAAGGAACTGAGGAAACAAAAGTTACTGAAGAAACAACTTCTACTCCTGAAGTTACAAAAGCTGCAGCACCTGCCACAACTTCCTTACCAAAAGGAGTTGTAGTTATTACTATGCCGCGTTTAAGCGACACTATGACCGAAGGAACCGTAGCGACTTGGTTGAAAAAAGTAGGCGATTCAGTTGCCGAAGGAGACATTCTTGCTGAAATCGAAACCGATAAAGCAACAATGGAATTCGAATCTTTCAATGAAGGAACTTTATTATATGTAGGAATCGAAGAAGGAAATGCAGCACCAGTGGACAGCCTTTTGGCAATAATTGGACCAGCAGGAACGGAAATTTCCGGAATTGCAGAAAATTACAAAACTGGCGGAGCACCACAAGCAGCACCCGCAGCTGAAGAAGAGAAAGAAAAAGAAGTTGCTTCGACAGAAAAAAGTTCAGAGCCAGTGGCTCAAAAACCAGTTGGTCAAGAGCCATCAACTGACGGACAACGAATTTTAGCATCACCATTGGCAAAGAAAATTGCTAGTGATAAAGGAATCCAATTGACACAAGTAAAAGGTTCTGGTGAAAATGGACGTATTGTAAAAAGCGATATCGAAAACTTCACACCACAAACCACTGCTGTTCCAGTGTCGACAACTTCAGCACCAGCTAAAACTGACACTGTAGCTGCTCCAAAACCATTTGTTCCGGCGGGAGAAGTTTTCACAGAAGAAATCAAGAATTCGCAAATGAGAAAAATCATTGCGAAACGTTTAGCAGAATCTTTATTCACGGCACCACATTACAACTTAGTGATTGAAGTAACTATGGATGAAGCAATGAAATCAAGAGTTATCATCAACAACGTTCCAGATACAAAAGTATCTTTTAATGATATGGTGATAAAAGCGTGTGCAATGGCTTTGAAAAAGCATCCAAAAATAAATTCTCAATGGAGAGAAGATTCAATTCTTATCAACCATCATGTGAATATTGGAGTTGCTGTAGCTGTTGAAGATGGATTAGTAGTTCCTGTATTACGCTTTACAGATGCTATGAATTTATCTCAAATTGGCGGAAGCGTAAGAGATCTTGCAGGAAGAGCTAAAAACAAAAAATTATTACCTACAGAAATGGAAGGAAGTACTTTTACAGTTTCTAATCTTGGCATGTTTGGTATCACAGAATTCAATTCTATCATTAACCAACCCAATTCTGCTATACTATCCGTAGGAGCTATTGTAGAAAAACCGGTGGTTAAAAATGGTCAGATTGTTGTAGGAAACACAATGATGTTATCTTTAGCTTGCGACCACAGAACAATTGATGGTGCTACTGGAGCTCAATTTTTACAAACATTGAAACAATTTATAGAAAACCCAGTTACGATGCTCGCGTAATAACTCGGTTCTTAAAATACAAATCCCGTCTTGTTTATAAAACTTGACGGGATTTTTTATTTATTCTTCTCTTCTATCCATCGCGACATATATTTTGTGCTTTTTAAAGTATGATGCTGCAACATGGCTCCCATAAAATTATTCAATCGATGTTGGTGTAAATTAGAGCTTAAAAATTCTATTTTTTTTCTAAAGTCAGTCTCGAATAAACCTTTAGAATAGCGTTGATTGATTATCACCATTCCATTTTTTTGGGCTTTACCCCAAATTGTTTTGTCTTGATACAATCGTACTGCCGTATCCACAAAATCAGCTACATCATCCGTAATAAAACCATTCCAAGGCAAATCACCATGCATGGATTCAGACCCGATAGAGGTCGTGATACTTGGTGTTCCACATTGCATGGCTTCCAATAATTTCCCTTTAATACCCGCACCAAAACGCAAAGGAGCCAAAACAACCCGTGCTTCTTTAACTACTGCTTGAGCGTTATTAGCTCTTCCCTTTATTAAAAAACCACCCTTACTATTATGCATTTGCAGTACTTTTTGTGAGGGGTAAGCCCCATAAATATTTAGAACAGCTTCGGGAACTTGTTTTTTTAGTAAAGGCCAAATGGTTTCTTTTAAATACTGAACGGCATTCCAATTGGGCTCATGAAGAAAATTTCCGATAAAAACAAAGTCTTTTCGTTCTTCGAAAGTCGGTAATTCCTCCATTTCGAAACGCGTACTTGGTTCCAATAAAAATGGCAAATAATACAATAAAGATGCATCTATTTTAAATGAAGATTCTAAAAGTTCCATTTCAAATTCGGAAATCATCAAAGACATATCACAACGTAAAATACTCGCGATTTCACGTTTCGCAACCTCTTCAACAAATAAATCAGTTGTCATAAAAGAACGGTTTTCTTTGAATGCTTTCTGGCGCGCCAATCGCAGACAATGTAAATCTTCAGTATCCAATACTCGTAATGCATTAGGACACTTTTCAGCTACACGCCAACCAAATTGCTCCTCCATCATAAAACGATCAAACAAAACCACATCTGGATTCAGGACTTTTATAAAAATATCAAAACTGGAATTATTAAGTTCAATAGATTTTTTTTCTACTTTGTACTCTTGCAAATCAACCATGAAATGACTGTTTTGTGCAGGACTAGCAAACGTAATGCAAAAGCCTTGTGTTTTAAAAAGCGAAATCAATTGCATCATCCTTCCTCCCGCCGCAGACGAATTGGGTTCTGGCCAAACAAAACCAATAACTAAAAGCTTTTGAACTTGATTCATAGTATTATAAAATTTCAATTGCAAAATAATACTATTTTGACTTCAATCCAGTCATTTCAACCTAAAATAGATTATAATACACTAATTTTGTATTGAACAAATTCCAATACAATGTTAGGATTAAAATTAGCCACAGACCCGCGTTGGGTCAATATAGTTGAATCAAATATAGAAGAAATCTTGACGGATCATGCTTGGTGCGAACAAAAAGCAGCTTCTAATGCAATCAGTTTAGTTACTTACAACTCCGAATTAGAGGAATTAGTAACCGAGATGCTTGTTATTGCAAAAGAAGAATTAGATCATTTACAGTTAGTCCATAATTTAATTAAAAGCAAAGGACTAACTTTGGGTAGAGAAAGGAAAGATCATTATGTGAATGAACTTTTTAAGTTTATGAAAAAAGATGGAAGCCGAAAAGATGCACTTTGTGACCGATTATTATTTTCAGCAATGATTGAAGCCAGAAGTTGTGAACGATTTAAAGTCCTATCAGAAAATATAAAAGATGTTGAATTAGCTACTTTTTACAGAGACCTCATGATTTCTGAAGCAGGCCATTACACTACTTTTTTGGGTTTTGCGCGAAAATATGCTGACAATATAGATGTAGACAAACGCTGGAAGGAATGGATTGAGTTTGAAACTTCAATAATCACCAATTATGGAAAACAAGAAACCATGCACGGTTAGATCCTATACAACTCCTAATCTATTTTAAATAAAAAGCAGGACACTATTAAGTATCCTGCTTTTTATTTAAATATATAACCTCGCAAATTATTTCACGATCATAAACTCCGAACGCCTGTTGAGCGCATGTTCTAATTCGGTACATTTTTCTTGACAGTCAATTTTAGCATCTGATTCTCCAAACCCTTTGCCTGATATTCTATCTACACTAATTCCTTTTGAAACAATATATGCTACAGTAGCATTCGCTCTTCGTTGTGAAAGATTTAAATTATAGGTATGTGTACCTCTTGTATCAGTATGAGCCTTAACATAAATTTTGAGTTTGTCATTTTGCGACAGTACATACACTAATTTATCGAGTTCAACTGCACCTTTCTTGGTCACATTACTTTTATTGTATGTGAAATAAATAGGCTTCAATATAACTTCTGTATCAGTCACAATCACATCAATTGGATCAATTGGGGCATCAATAATAAATTTTTCTCCATTAATCTTAGTGACTGGAAACGATTTAGAAATATAGCCATCTTTAAATACTCCTATGGTATATGATTTTTGACATTTTACTGTATAGAGCACTTCACCCTTCCCATTAGTTGTTTTAGTGTCTAAAATTGTCTTTATTGAATCTAGAATAACTACTCTAGAATTATCTAATAACTTTCCTGTTTTAGCATCTTTTACGACAGTAAGAATCTGTCCTTCACATACTGGTATCGCACCGTAAATATGATCAATACCACTCCGATTACTGGATAAATATCCAATATTTTTTTCCTTATTAATAGTAAAGGCAAAATCATTCTTCTCAGAATTTACTGGCTTTCCAAGATTATAAGGCTCTGCTCCTTTTTTCAAATTAACCGAAAAAATATCATAACCGCCAAAACCCGTCAATCCATTTGATGAAAAGTACAAAATTGAATCATCCGAAACAAAAGGAAAATTCTCATCACCGAGTGTGTTAATTTTATCTCCTAAATTTTCCGGAGTTCCAAAAGTCCCGTCGCTATTCACAATTACTTTCCAGATATCAGTTCCCCCTACTGAACCTACCATATTGGAAGCAAAATAAAGAATTTTGCCTTCTTTGTCTATAGATGGATTACCCACAGAATAACTTTTACTGTTGAATGGCAACGGGGTTATATCGCCCCATTTACCATTTTTTTTAATTGCTTTGTAAAGACTAACCTGACCAAACTTCAGTTTAGTGTCTTTTGCTTTTTCAAAAAGTTTATCTTGAAAACTTTCACTCGAAAAATACATAACGTTACCTTCTTTAGTCATTGTAACCGGGCCTTCATGAAACCTAGTATTTAATTCATTAACAGGAATTGGCTCTGAATAACTCCCATCAGCATTATAAGTAGATTGGTAAATATCCAAAAAGGGTTCATCATTCCAACCATAAATTTTATTACTCTCGTTTCTAGCACTTACAAAATAAAGTTGATTTCCAGACAGTATAGCCCCAAAGTCAGACCTTTTAGAATTTAATGAAATTTTATTCACCTCAAAAAGTTTTTCCGTATTGTTTAATTTCGTAAGATAATTTGGATCTTTATTAAATGCAATAGCACGTTGATCACTGGGTGCCATATTTGCAAATATTTTCATTTGAACATTTGATTCCGCATATTTCCCATTAGATTTAAGCATTTGAGCATATCTATAATGGGTATTGGTGTCTTGCTGGGTTTTTAACGCTTCGGCATACCACTTTTCAGATTCTACGGAATTATTCATGTTATAATAACAATTTCCGAGTTGCTTGCTGACATAAGGATCTGAATTTCCATTTTTTACTAGAGTCAGATACTCCGCAACAGCTTTGCCATATTCGAAACTTTCAACTAATTTATCTGCTTTTTTAGTCTCTTTATTTTGTGCCATAACTGCGAAACTGGTAAGCACCAAAAACAATAAAATTATATTTTTTTTCATCAAGTAGAGTGATTAAATTTTTAGAAAAATCTAGGAGAACGGGATACTTTTTTAGTTTCAAATAAATCATAAAGTAATAGAAACTCATGTGAAGAGGGTGCAGTTACTCTCAAGTCAGAAACAATATGATCATAAGCATATCCAATTCTTAATTCAGGAGTAACGGCGAAATTAATCATCCCACCAAAACTATCTTGCAATCTATAAGTAGCGCCAATTTCGAATTTTTCTTGAAATAAAAAATTAGCTGAAAGATCTAAAGAAGGAGTTACGTTAAATGCAGATTTTAACATTATAGAAGGCTTAAATTTCAATTCATAATTTAAGTCAAAAATATATCCAGCAGTTAAAAAATAGTGCGATACATCAGATCCATATTCACGCCCGTTATAATCTAAATGTGCTGATTTAATCATATTAGGAATCGATAATGAAACGTAATATTTGTCCGTATAATAAAACAATCCTGATCCTAAATTCAATGCCGTATTATTAATATCCTCTCCAAAAACACCTTCGTTGGGATCTGGTAAACTCGATTGAATATCTCTAAGTCCTACTTTATGGAAAGACACACCAGCTTTTAGTCCAAATGCTAATCGTTGAGTATCCCCTAATTTCAAAGTATACGAGAAATCTCCAAATACATTTTGTTCTGTTACTGGCCCAACTTTATCTGAAATAAAGGATATTCCAACACCTACATTCCTTCCTGCAGGCGTATGTGCTGAAAAAGTAAAAGAAGCTGGCGAATCTTCTATGTTAACCCATTGTTTTCTATACAATAGACCCAAAGACAGACTCTCTTTGGAACCGGCATAGGCTGGATTTATAACATTCATATTATACATATATTGGGTATAATGTGGATCTTGTTGCGCTTTTACATCCATAAATATAAGGAGAGTAAAAAGAGACATCAATAGTATTTTGTTCATATCTATATATTTTTCGGTTTGTGAGTCTACTAAATGTTGAGCACTAATAGATCTTTTATTTACTGTTTTTCTCTGATTAGATAAATCCAACCTGTAGTTGACTCACCACTATTAAACTCTATAACATAGTAATAAGTCGCACTTGGAAGTTCTTCCCCTTTGTTAGACTGTCCGTTCCATTGATCTGTATAATTAGATTGGCTGTACACCTTTATACCATATCTATTAAATACCTCCAGTTTTTTTACACTCATTGATCTTAAATCAAAAAAGTCATTCGAACCATTTCCATCCGGTGAAATTCCTTTTTGCATATTACAATAAATAGATTCAACAACTATATTACCAGATGTCTCACAACCAGTATTTACTGAAGTTACTGTAAGTGTATATGCTACAGGAAATACAACTTGTCCACCTGGAGTTGAAGCGATAACATTCGTAACATTTAATACATTTGAATTAGTTCCCACTGGATTTCCGAATTTATCTTTCCATTGATACGACACATTATTGGGATCATAGGTTCCTGATATTGGATTAGCGGTTAAAGTATATTCTTTATTTTCACAATCACCAACAGTTTCAAATTGAATTTGTGGAGGAATAGCATTTATAGTCAGTACTGAACCTACCGCTATACACGCTACACTATTTGTAAATCGCACACTTATTGTATATCTACCAGGTGCCAAATTAGTAAAAACAGCACTATCTTGGTATGTATTCCCTACACTGTACTGAACATTAGTCTGACCCGTAATTTCAATGCTACCGGAAGGAATCAAGCAGGTTGGCTGGATAATTTTAAACAAACTTGGCGTCATAGGTAAAGCAGGAAGTGGATCAATAATCACCTTTATACTACTTTGTACTGAACAAGTAGGATCAGCTATATTTCTAACATATAAAGTGTAAGTATTAGGTCCCAAGCCTGTAAAACTATTTGAAGTTTGAAAAGCAGTTCCATTCAAACTATATTCAACACCAAGTTGAGAAGCTATTACTATCGTTCCAGATGGAACAGCACATGTCGGCTGAACAATACTTGTTGTTGTAGGAACAGTAGGAGAAGTTGGAATCACATTTATAGTTACCATTGATACTGATGACTTGAGACAAGTGGCATCAATTGTACTTCTTATATACAAGGTATAACTATTTGGAGGTAGCCCAGTGAAGGTGTTAGAAACTTGAAATGCAATTCCATCCAAACTGTATTCTACTCCCGGTTGTGTTGTTATTACGATTGCCCCGGTTGGAGAAGCACAAGTTGGCTGAACTACACTCGCTGCTGTAGGTGTAAGTAATATTTGTATTGCATTAATTGTGATAACTGATGCCGATTGAGCTGTACATGTTCCATCTGTTATATTTCTCACATATAATGTATAATTATTGGGTGTCAATCCTGAAAAAGTATTGGAAACTTGGTATGTCGTCCCATTTAAGCTATACTCTACCCCTGATTGTGTTCGGATTGAAATACTTCCTGATGGCACTGCACAAGTTGGCTGAACTAAGCTAGCCGTAGTTGGAACAATTGGAGGGACTGGAATCAGATTAATCGAAATTGTCGAGGAGGAAGTAGTTAGACAAGTAGTGTCCGTTGTATTTCTTACATATAATGTATAGTTATTAGGTGCCAATCCTGAAAAAATATTAGATGATTGATAGGTCGTACCATTCAAACTATACTCTACTCCAGATTGTGTGGTGATTGAAATACTCCCCGACGGTATTGCACAAGTTGGTTGAACTACACTAGATGTTGTTGGTACAACTGGTGGAGTTGGAACTGCATTAATCGTAATTGGGGTTGCAGATGGAGTCACGCAAGTGGCATCCGCCGTTTTTCTTACATATACTGTGTAGCTATTAGGTATTAATCCTGGAAAAATATTAGACGTTTGATAAGTCGCTCCATTTACACTATACTCTACTCCTGTTTGTGTAGTAATTGAAATAGTTCCTGATGGTACAGCACAAGTTGGCTGAACAACACTAGACGCAGTTGGAACAAGTGGGGGATTTGGAGCAGCATTGATAACAACTGAAATGTTAGATGGAGTCACACAAGTGGTATCTGCTAAATTTCTCACATACAATGTGTAACTATTGGCAGTCAATCCTGAAAAAGTATTGGATACTTGATAGGTTGTTCCATTTATACTATACTCCACCCCTGATTGTGTTGTAATTGAAATAGTTCCTGATGGTACAGCACAAGTGGGTTGAACAACACTAGACGTTGTTGGAACAAGTGGAGGATTTGGAGTAGTATTGATAATCACTGAAGTGTTAGATGCCGTCACACAAGTAGCATCTACTAAATTTCTTACATACAATGTGTAACTATTGGCAGTCAATCCTGAAAAAGTATTGGATGCTTGATAGATTGTTCCATTTATACTATACTCCACCCCTGATTGTGTTGCAATTGAAATACTTCCCGATGGAACAGCACAAGTTGGCTGAGCAACACTAGCAGTTGTTGGTGCAACTGGTGGAGTTGGAACTGCATTAATAATGATACTAGATGATGATGAAGTCACACATCCGGTATCCGATATATTTCTTACAAATATCGGATAACTATTTGGCGTCAAACCTGAAAAAACATTGGATGCTTGGTACGCTATTCCATTTAAGCTATACTCTACCCCTGATTGTGTTGAGATAGAAATGCTTCCTGACGGTACCGCACAAGTGGGCTGAACAACACTAGAAGTTGTTGGGATAGAGACAAAATTCATCATGACATTTGCTTCTGAATAACAAGGAGTTAATGCAGCCGAAGAGACTATAACTGGATTTGGATCTTTTAAATTATAATCTACTGCTCCATTCCCATAATGCAAACTACTGGTCCGTTCAGGACTTAAAAAGGAATTTGCAACTACAAAATTAGTTTCATCTTGGTCAGCCACAGTCATGGCAAAAAATTTAATATCACCTGTTGTATAACCCAAAAGTGATTTCAAAATTTCAACTTCAAAACCTAAATTATAGTCATTAATACCTGTATTATTCTTGTTTACCCCCATAACAGAAGATGCGGTTCCCGTACTAGCATTTCCTAAATTTGTTTTAATAGAAGTTCCTGTTTTTAATTCAATTATATCTGAAATATAATTGGTTTCTCCTGCATCTGTTCCAATAACAAGACAATAATCTGCTTGGAAATATGAATCAAAAGTATTTAAGGAATTATTAAAAAAGTTAAATCCATTTACTAAAGGAATAGGTCCAGTTTCATCACCATAATTCGAAACATTAAAACCTCCTACTTTTGTATCAAGAAATAATAAAATTCTTCTATTACTTAATGATTTTCCAGCGATTCCAAATACTAATTTATCCTCTGTAGAACTAATTTTTAGCGAATTAATATAACCCGTTGTTGAATTTAGGGACAACGGTGCGGACAAAAAATTATCTTCTAAAGGTCCTGTACCCCATGCTTTTTCTGTTATATTTCCGTCAAAAACTACTGCAAACCGCGTACGTACTCTAACCACCTGACCATCTGTTAGAGTATTAGTAACAAACATTTTATTAGTTGACATAGCCTGTTTAACAACACCATCTACAGAGAATTCAAATAAATCACCTCCACCTG
The DNA here is from genome assembly GCF_056428965.1 of Flavobacterium sp. GNP008. Lineage (NCBI taxonomy): Bacteria > Pseudomonadati > Bacteroidota > Flavobacteriia > Flavobacteriales > Flavobacteriaceae > Flavobacterium > Flavobacterium sp. GNP008. The sequence goes on from NZ_JBWJVL010000001.1 coordinate 453,074, forward strand.
TTGCAGTAAAAGTGACAGATGTACCTAAACATAAAGGCGCAGATGGGTTATTAGCAGGAGAAGCCGTTAATGATACAGCTGGAGGAACAAGATAAACAGAAGCAACCACAGGTACACGAGTACTAATATCGTTACCCAATCTACTTTGTACATAATAGGTACGAGTAGTACTTATGCTAGGGCTATAAATACTTCCTGTAAATATTGGTATTACAGAAGATTGGGAAACAAACCATTCAATAGTTTCGTTACCATTTACTCCAAATGCATAAACATTAATTTGCACAGGATTAATACCATTACTACAAGAACTCCCTGCCGTGGTGATAGGAGGCGGCAAAATAGCTAAAATTCTGGAGCTTCTTGCAACTCTTGTTTTTTTTTCCTTTTTCTTTATAGTATCAGATGAAATTAATTTAAAATTTAAATTATTAAAACTCAAATTATCTTCTAAATTTTTAGCCTTTAAAGAATAACCTAACAATAAATGAAAGAGCGAAAATAAAAGTAAAATTTTCTTCATAAACAAAATTTTGTTGTTAATATACAATAATGTATAATTGAATAACTAAAAGTAAAGTTTTATTTTCATTGAACAAATCATATTTTAATAAAAAATTAACTAATTAAAATCTAAAAATCTAAAGTGCTAGTTATTCAGCGAATATGTGATTTTATATTTTAAACACAACCCATTTAGCTTTAAAAAACATAAGGAATTACATATTTTTTAAAATTTAAAAAGATAAAATCACTTTTCATAAATTTCTTGTTTTGACATAAAATTCACTAATAAAGTTAAACCTCATATAATATAATACAAGACTAAAAGTATAATAAATTAAAATTTCACATAACATCCAAAAAAAAATCATATAAATATCCTGATACTTTTGAGTATTAATAATGTTATAATTTCTCGGAAAATTATTTATGGAAAAATGTGTCAATACTAATTGATATTATTTAAAAAGAGGGCAAAAAAAAACCTATTCAAATAAATGAATAGGTTTCTTTAAAGAAAGGCGACGACATACTCTCCCACATAACTGCAGTACCATCTGCGCAGGCGGGCTTAACTACTCTGTTCGGGATGGGAAGAGGTGAGCCCCGCCGCAATAACCACCTTAAGAGGTTATAATTGCTTTGGGCAATTACTGTAATGTTGTTTATACTACTATAAACACCAATCACATAATATCTTAACATACTGAGATAAAGAAAATAAAAAGTATTAGAAAGTTTCTTCCCCGGGTTGCCCCGGGGAAAAGCGTACATAAGCTTACGGGTTATTAGTACTACTCGACTATGACATTACTGCCTTTACATCTATAGCCTATCAACGTAGTCATCTCCTACGACCCTTAAAAGAAATCTCATCTTGTGGTGGGTTTCGCGCTTATATGCTTTCAGCGCTTATCCCTTCCAAACGTAGCTACTCTGCGATGCCACTGGCGTGACAACAGATACACTAGAGGTTTGTCCAATTCGGTCCTCTCGTACTAGAATCAGATCCACTCAAATTTCTTGCGCCCACAGTAGATAGAGACCGAACTGTCTCACGACGTTCTGAACCCAGCTCGCGTGCCACTTTAATGGGCGAACAGCCCAACCCTTGGGACCTTCTCCAGCCCCAGGATGTGACGAGCCGACATCGAGGTGCCAAACCCCCCCGTCGATATGAGCTCTTGGGGGAGATCAGCCTGTTATCCCCGGCGTACCTTTTATCCTTTGAGCGATGGCCCTTCCATGCGGAACCACCGGATCACTATGCTCTACTTTCGTACCTGATCGACCTGTATGTCTCTCAGTCAAGCTCCCTTATGCCATTGCACTCTACGCACGGTTACCAAGCGTACTGAGGGAACCTTTAGAAGCCTCCGTTACTCTTTTGGAGGCGACCACCCCAGTCAAACTACCCACCAAGCAATGTCCCCCGCATAGCGGGGTTAGGCCTCAGACAAACAAAGGGTTGTATTTCAACAATGACTCCACAACGCCTAGCGACGCCACTTCACAGTCTCCAACCTATCCTACACATCATTTGTCCAAGGTCAATACTAAGCTATAGTAAAGGTGCACAGGGTCTTTTCGTCCCACTGCGGGTAAGCGGCATCTTCACCGCTACTACAATTTCACCGAGCTCATGGCTGAGACAGTGTCCAGATCGTTACACCATTCGTGCAGGTCGGAACTTACCCGACAAGGAATTTCGCTACCTTAGGACCGTTATAGTTACGGCCGCCGTTTACTGGGGCTTCATTTCAATGCTTCTCCGAAGATAACATCTCCACTTAACCTTCCAGCACCGGGCAGGTGTCAGGCCCTATACTTCATCTTACGATTTTGCAGAGCCCTGTGTTTTTGATAAACAGTCGCCTGGACCTCTTCACTGCGGCCAGCATTGCTGCTGGCGACCCTTCTCCCGAAGTTACGGGTCTATTTTGCCTAATTCCTTAGCCATGAATCTCTCGAGCACCTTAGGATTCTCTCCTCGACTACCTGTGTCGGTTTGCGGTACGGGTACTTATTACCTGAAGTTTAGAGGTTTTTCTTGGAAGCCCTTAGGCGCACTATCTCTTTGTCCGAAGACTCCGAGTACTATCGTATTTCCCCAAGCCGCGTGGATTTGCCTGCGCAGCTTATAGGTAGGTACTTCAACGAACTATTCCGTCAGTTCGCGGCGCTTTCATCACTCCGTCACCCCATCACAGTAATAACTAGTACGGGAATATTAACCCGTTGTCCATCGACTGTCCCTTTCGGGTTCGCCTTAGGTCCCGACTAACCCACAGCTGATTAGCATAGCTGTGGAAACCTTAGTCTTTCGGTGTGCGGGTTTCTCGCCCGCATTATCGTTACTTATGCCTACATTTTCTTTTCTCACCGGTCCAGCATACCTTACGATACACCTTCTACCCTGTGAGAATGCTCCCCTACCACTTAGAGTAAACTCTAAATCCATAGCTTCGGTAATATACTTATGCCCGATTATTATCCATGCTCGTCCGCTCGACTAGTGAGCTGTTACGCACTCTTTAAATGAATGGCTGCTTCCAAGCCAACATCCTAGCTGTCTGGGCAGACAAACCTCGTTCTTTCAACTTAGTATATATTTGGGGACCTTAGCTGATGGTCTGGGTTCTTTCCCTCTCGGACTTGGACCTTAGCACCCAAGCCCTCACTGTTATGAAACATTATATAGCATTCGGAGTTTGTCAGGAATTGGTAGGCGGTGAAGCCCCCGCATCCAATCAGTAGCTCTACCTCTATATAACTTTACGCATAACGCTGCACCTAAATGCATTTCGGGGAGTACGAGCTATTTCCGAGTTTGATTGGCCTTTCACCCCTACCCACAGGTCATCCGAAGACTTTTCAACGTCAACCGGTTCGGACCTCCACTATGTGTTACCACAGCTTCATCCTGCCCATGGGTAGATCACACGGTTTCGCGTCTAACACTACTGACTAAAGCGCCCTATTCAGACTCGCTTTCGCTACGGATCCGTGGCTTAACCACTTATCCTTGCCAGCAACGTTAACTCGTAGGCTCATTATGCAAAAGGCACGCCGTCACCCCACGAAAGGGCTCCGACCGCTTGTAAGCGTATGGTTTCAGGATCTATTTCACTCCGTTATTCACGGTTCTTTTCACCTTTCCCTCACGGTACTGGTTCACTATCGGTCTCTCAGGAGTATTTAGCCTTAGCGGATGGTCCCGCCAAATTCAGACAGGATTTCTCGTGTCCCGCCCTACTCAGGATACCACTATCGTTATCTTCTATTACTTATACAGGGCTATCACCTTCTTTGGCTCTACTTTCCAGTAGATTCTAATTCTATCCGCAACAAATAACGTGGTCCTACAACCCCAATATTGCCGTAACAACATTGGTTTGGGCTAATCCGCGTTCGCTCGCCACTACTTACGGAATCACTTTTGTTTTCTTCTCCTCCGCCTACTTAGATGTTTCAGTTCAGCGGGTTTGCCCACCTATCGGTGTACTATGTCTTCAACATAGTGGGTTGCCCCATTCAGGTATTTACGGATCATATCGTGTGTGCCAATCCCCGTAACTTTTCGCAGCTTATCACGCCTTTCATCGCCTCTGAGAGCCAAGGCATCCCCCATACGCCCTTATTTTGCTTATTGTACCAACACATTATTTAAAATGTGCCGTTTCTTTTACTTGTCTATAAATAAACAAGCAAAAAATGCTTTCTACTTTTTATTATTTTCTTATCTCAATATGTCAATGAACTTTTATGCTGAATTTATTTCAACATCTTGTGGAGAATAACGGAGTCGAACCGTTGACCTCCTGCGTGCAAGGCAGGCGCTCTAGCCAGCTGAGCTAATCCCCCAATCTAATTATGAATTGTGAATTATGAATTATGAAATACTTTCATAACGCCTCAACTCTAGAATTTCTTCTTTTATTTAAGTCTAAAATAGTTGTCTCGGACAGACTCGAACTGTCGACCCCTACATTATCAGTGTAGTACTCTAACCAGCTGAGCTACGAGACACTCTTATTCTTAAATGGTATTATTTGAACTAACAGCAAGAGTAATATAATTTCAACATTTGTTTCCTTCTCGAACTTTCGTCTTCTTTCCCAAAAGTGTTGTTTACACAACTAACATTCGGGCTCTAGAAAGGAGGTGTTCCAGCCGCACCTTCCGGTACGGCTACCTTGTTACGACTTAGCCCTAGTTACCAGTTTTACCCTAGGCAGCTCCTTGCGGTCACCGACTTCAGGCACCCCCAGCTTCCATGGCTTGACGGGCGGTGTGTACAAGGCCCGGGAACGTATTCACCGGATCATGGCTGATATCCGATTACTAGCGATTCCAGCTTCACGGAGTCGAGTTGCAGACTCCGATCCGAACTGTGACCGGTTTTATAGATTCGCTCCTGGTCACCCAGTGGCTGCTCTCTGTACCGGCCATTGTAGCACGTGTGTAGCCCAAGGCGTAAGGGCCGTGATGATTTGACGTCATCCCCACCTTCCTCTCAGTTTGCACTGGCAGTCTCGTTAGAGTTCCCGACATGACTCGCTGGCAACTAACGACAGGGGTTGCGCTCGTTATAGGACTTAACCTGACACCTCACGGCACGAGCTGACGACAACCATGCAGCACCTTGTAAATTGTCTTGCGAAAAGTCTGTTTCCAAACCGGTCAATCTACATTTAAGCCTTGGTAAGGTTCCTCGCGTATCATCGAATTAAACCACATGCTCCACCGCTTGTGCGGGCCCCCGTCAATTCCTTTGAGTTTCATTCTTGCGAACGTACTCCCCAGGTGGGATACTTATCACTTTCGCTTAGCCACTGAGATTGCTCCCAACAGCTAGTATCCATCGTTTACGGCGTGGACTACCAGGGTATCTAATCCTGTTCGCTACCCACGCTTTCGTCCATCAGCGTCAATCAATTAGTAGTAACCTGCCTTCGCAATTGGTATTCCATGTAATCTCTAAGCATTTCACCGCTACACTACATATTCTAGTTACTTCCTAATAATTCAAGTCAGACAGTATCAATGGCCGTTCCACCGTTGAGCGATGGGCTTTCACCACTGACTTATCTGACCGCCTACGGACCCTTTAAACCCAATGATTCCGGATAACGCTTGGATCCTCCGTATTACCGCGGCTGCTGGCACGGAGTTAGCCGATCCTTATTCTTACGATACCGTCAAGCTCCGACACGTCGGAGTGTTTCTTCTCGTATAAAAGCAGTTTACAATCCATAGGACCGTCATCCTGCACGCGGCATGGCTGGATCAGGCTTGCGCCCATTGTCCAATATTCCTCACTGCTGCCTCCCGTAGGAGTCTGGTCCGTGTCTCAGTACCAGTGTGGGGGATCTCCCTCTCAGGACCCCTACCCATCGTTGCCTTGGTAAGCCGTTACCTTACCAACTAGCTAATGGGACGCATGCTCATCTTTCACCGATAAATCTTTAATATATAAATGATGCCATTCATATATACTATAAGGTATTAATCCAAATTTCTCTGGGCTATTCCTTTGTGAAAGGTAGATTGCATACGCGTTACGCACCCGTGCGCCGGTCTCTAGTTCCGAAGAACTATACCCCTCGACTTGCATGTGTTAAGCCTGCCGCTAGCGTTCATCCTGAGCCAGGATCAAACTCTTCATCGTATATTGTACGCTTGAATAAATTCAAGCTATTGTTATTCGACTAAATTCTAGTGGTTTTTTCAAATCTCTCGATTCTATTACTCTTTATTCTTTTGTCTTAAGATCTCTCTTAAAACGGCTGTCAATTCAATATGTCTAGGAACGTGTTCTTCTTTGTTTCTCTCTTCGTTTGATTCATATTGTGTCTCTCTGGAAGCGGGTGCAAAAGTACAACTTCTTTTTTCAACTGGCAAGAAAATTTTGAAGTTTTTTTAGAAATATTTCTATCTCTCTTTCTTCTCGTTTTACTACCAATCTGTCAAGGAACATTGCGCGTTTTGCGGGGTGCAAATGTAACTTCCGTTTTCTAATCTCACAAGCTTTTTACAATCTTTTTTTGAAAATAAATTTTCTCCTTGATTCGTTTTTCTTGCCAGTGTTTAAAAGAACGTATGCGTCATTGCGGGTGCAAAACTACACCCTTTATTCGCTTTTACAAGCTTTTTAATCGCTTTTTTTTGACCTTTTCTTAACCTAATCTTTAACTAGCTGATATCAAGTTTTTTGAAACCAAATCTTTTTAAACAAAACTACAATCAAACAACTAGTAAACTCGTTTTATTGTCAAAATACCCTATTTCAGTAAGGAAAGGGTATCATCAGAAGTATTGCTTTGTTTGATACATCTTTCGAAATTTAAACATCATTGCGCTATTTGTAGCTCATCACTACGCTTTGCTCTTTCAAATCTTACTTCCGTGTCATTATTCAAACACAAATTAAACTAACTAATGGTTTTGTCCTATACATTATGTAGAACTAAATTGTGCTATTACTTTTTCACTCCTATATATGGTATCATAATATTGCTCGAAATAACTAAAAATACTGGCTTACCAAAGTTTGCGTTAGGGATAGCAGCGAAAAGCCCAAAGGAAAACGAAATGAAATGGAGTTTTGCGAGGACTTACAGCGAATAGCTCGACTCCTTATATAAACAGAGGCAACTATCCTTTTAGATAATTGCCTCTCGTTATATAAGGTGGAACGCCAAAATGAAAATCTAATCGAAACGTATGGCTTTGACTGGTGAAATTTTGGTTATTATATAGGAGGGAATTAATAGTACCACGAAACAAACGGTCACGGTAAGCAGGTTCAATAAAAGTATGTATCCCCAATTGAGATAAACTGGTGCTTGATTGACGTAATAGTTCTCGGGATTCAATTGGATTATACCGAATTGTTGTTGGGTTAACAATAATGAAATTCCAATTAAGTTCCCCCAAAACAGTCCTCTTATAATAAGGTAAAAGGCATTGTAGAGAAATATTTTTCTCACTGACCAGTTATTGGCACCTAATGCTTTTAGTATCCCTATCATTTGGGTTCGCTCAAGAATCAGTACCAATAGTGCTACTACCATATTGATGGTGGCTACAAGTATCATGACTACTAATATAACAATGATATTGAAATCAAATAGTTGAAGCCACTCGAATATATAACTGTATTTCTCAATTATCGTTTTGCTGTCTAATGTTGATGCTGTTTTAGCATAAACCTGCTCTCCGGTAGATTCTATCGTATTAAAATCGTCTACAAAAACTTCGAAAGCACCAATTTGATCTGGAGCCCATTTATTGATACGCTGCATGTGCCGAATATCACCTATTATATAGGTGGCATCGAATTCTTGAAAACCGGAATTAAAAATCCCTGTGATTTTAAATCTTCGGATGTTGGGCAACTGATTTTGATTTTCTTTAATGAAGAATGTATTGAACATATCATCAACTTTCAAATTTAATCTATTGGCAAGGAATTGTGAGATTAGCACTTCTTGATTGACATTTTTTGAATAATCCGGTAATTTACCAGACACAAGATATTCCTTTATATTGTCCCATTTATAATCGTCTCCAACTCCTTTGAAAATAATTCCTTCAAAAGCATTTTCAGTTCTTATTATTCCAGCTTTACTAGCGATCGCTTGAACATGGCTTACTCCAGGTACGGTGGTAAACTTTGGATAAAAATCTTGCTTTTTAGAAATTGGAATTAATGTAACTTCGGATTGATTGTTGTCATAATTTGAAATAATAATATGTCCGTTGAAAGCAGAAACTTTTTCTCTGATTTTTTGTTGCAATCCGATTCCTGTAGCAACAGAAACTATCATCATTATCATTCCAATGGCAATTGCCGAAATAGCAATTTTTATAATTGGCGCAGATATGCTACTTTTATACTCTTTAGCAGTGATAAGGCGTTTGGCGATGAAATACTCTAAATTCAATTTGATTGCGTTTCTAATTTGGATTTGCTCCGCCAGTTTGCGTTGCCTTAGCCAAAAATACAGCTAAAACACGAATTACACTAATTGGCCTTAATTTTATTTGAACCGCTCTATGAAACCATTTTTCAAAAAATTACTGTGTTTTGTGTTTTTAACAATCACTTCGACCTCTTGCTTAGCCCGAAAAGCAGCCCTCAGCACTATAAAATCGGATTTAGAAAGACGTAAAAACAATTCATCCGGAACAATACTAACCGGAGCCGAGAACTATGCCAATTATCTCCCATTATTAAAGAATAAGAAAATTGGGATTGTAACGAACCAAACTGGAATCCTTACTAACAAAATTCATTTAGTTGATTTTCTATTAGAGAAAAATATCGCTATTCAAAAAATATTTGCACCTGAACATGGTTTTCGAGGAACGGCTGATGCGGGTGAACATGTAGTTGACGGAAGAGATTCTAAAACTGGACTGCTAATTATTTCTCTATATGGCGGTAATAAAAAACCGAAACCTGATCAATTGGCCGGGATTGATATCATTGTATTTGATTTGCAAGATGTTGGAGCACGATTTTATACGTATATTTCTTCGTTGCATTATATTATGGAAGCATGCGCCGAAAATAACATTCCGCTTATACTTCTTGACCGACCGAATCCTAATATAAGTATTATTGACGGACCCGTTTTAGAAACAGCATTTTCTAGTTTTGTGGGTATGCATCCAGTTCCACTGTTACACGGAATGACAATTGGCGAGTATGCACAAATGATAAATGGTGAAAAATGGTTACAAAGCGGTGCACAATGTAAACTGACCGTAATTCCCTGTATTAATTACAACCGTACAATGAATTATAGTTTACCTATAAAACCTTCACCAAATCTTCCGAATGACCAAGCCGTGAATCTATATGCGAGTTTGTGTCTTTTTGAGGGAGCCAATGTGAGCGTTGGAAGAGGGACTGAAAAGCAGTTTCAGATTTACGGCTCTCCTTATTTAGCGAAAAGTAACTTTAGCTTTATTCCAAAACCAAATTTAGGGGCACAAAATCCTGTTTACAATGGTATAGAATGCAATGGTCAAGATTTATCAAAACATTCAAGAGTAAATCAATTAGAATTAAAATGGTTGATTGAAGCCTATCGGGCCACAACCGATAAATCAAAATTTTTCAATCCTTTTTTTACAAAATTAGCAGGAACTAAAAAACTGCAACAGCAAATAGAAAATGGAACTTCGGAAAAGGAAATTAGGGAAAGTTGGAAGAAAGGGTTAACTGAGTTTAAGGCAATGAGAATGAAATATTTGATATATTAAAAAAGAAACAAGAAGCAAGACTTGCCATAAATTAGTTATAAAGGCAATTTCCTTTTCATTTCCTCTACGATATTAAACGCTGCCGGGCATATCGCAACGTTTTTTAGAGTTAAATCTGTAATTTGTTGAAACTTTTTTCGGTCCGTATGCGGAAATTCTCTGCACGCTTTTGGACGGACATCATATATCATACACGCATTTTCATTATCCAGAAAAGTACAAGGAACACTTTGCAATACATAGTCTCTGTCTTCATCGATTTGAAGATATTGCTGGATAAATTGTTGAGGCTTTTGGCGTAGGTATTTTGAAACACGTTCAATATCAGCATCTGTAAATAAAGGTCCCGTAGTTTTACAGCAATTTGCACACTTCAAACAATCCATTTTCTTGAATTCAGCATCATGCAAATCCTGCATCACGTAATCTAAATTCTTTGGTGTCTTCTTTTTCAGCTTGTCGAAATACTTTTTGTTTTCGATATGCTTATCTTTGGCTTCTTTAGGAAGATTGTTTATAATAGTATTCATGCGTAGATTCGGGTTATTCAATAAAACATTCTGCAAAATTACTTAAAACAAATCAACAAATAACTAAATTAACACAGCAACTCTAATGAAAGACCTTTTTGGCAAAGCCATACTTGATTTTCAAACCAATAATTCACCAGAAGATTTAATTACAGAAACCACGATATCTGAAGAAGACGAAATGAGCGTTGCTTATTTGTTTCGTTCTTATGATGAAATGCCTAAAATGGAACAAAAAGCGCTACAACTGGCCAAAGGTAAAATTCTGGATGTAGGTTGTGGTGCAGGAAGTCATAGTTTGTCTTTGCAAAATGAACGCAATTTAGACGTTACTTCAATCGACATTTCTCCTAATGCTATCGAAGCGTGTACCCTTCGCGGACTAAAAAAAGCAAAAGTTCAGGATGTACTGACATTAGAAAACGAGAAATACGATACGATACTCCTATTGATGAATGGTGCTGGAATGTGCGGAAAACTGAAAAACATCCCGAATTTCCTTTTAAAACTAAAATCTTTATTGAATCCTGGCGGACAAATTCTGTTAGACAGTTCTGATATAATTTATATGTTTGATGATGATGAAGACGGTGGAAAGTGGATTCCTTCCCAAAATGAATATTATGGCGAAATTATTTTTAATATTTCATACAAAGGCGAGAAGGAAAAACCATTCGACTGGATGTTTATTGATTATAATACTCTGCAAAATGCCGCTTTAGACAATGGATTGCAATGCGAGTTGATTCTTGAAGGCGAGCATTTTGATTATTTAGCAAAACTATCCATTTAGACAACACATAAAAATCAATTATAGAATGGAAAATTCAGTATTGGAAAAATTACGTTATCCCATTGGGAAATTTGTGACGCCGAAAAATTATTCAACCGAATATCTCCATAATAAAACAGCAGAAATCGCAAGTTTCCCAGAACGATTAAAAAAAGAAGTGATTCATTTAACTGAGGAACAACTCGACACACCATACCGTCAAGATGGTTGGACGATTCGTCAAGTCATTCACCATTGCGCCGACAGTCACATGAATTGTTTCCTTAGAATCAAATGGACATTGACTGAAGACAAACCTGTAATAAAAGCGTATCATGAAGATCGTTGGGCAGAATTACATGATAATACAACAATGCCAATCCAGCCTACACTTTCATTTCTGGAAGGATTGCACTTTCGTTTGGCTTATTTAATGAATAGTCTTACCGAAGCCGATTTGGAAAAGTCCTTCATTCATCCCGAGCATGACACGGAATTCAACCTGAAAGAAATAATCGCAACCTATGCTTGGCATGGAAACCACCACTTAGCTCATATCACCGAATTAAAAAAACAAAAAAGGTGGTCCTTTTAGGAGCTATTTCCAGCTATTCGCTATATCTGGGCTAGGCAATACGATTACAAAAAATAACTGAACTATCTATTAATTCAAAACCCCAAACAGCAATTGTTGTTTGGGGTTTTCAATTTTAAGGAATATTTAAATATTTATGTGTTTGCAGCGATACGCGCCATTTCGGATTGTTCATAACATATTCAACAATCAACGGAGTCATTTCTTCTTTTTTACTCCATTCTGGCTGCAAGAATAAAATAGCATTATCATTGACTTTTTCGGCTTGCTCTTCGGCAAAAATAAAATCGTGCTTATTGTAAATGATTACTTTTAGCTCGTGTGCATTATCGTAAACCGTTTGAGTTGGTAATTTATTCTTTTTTGGAGACAAACAAATCCAATCCCAAGTTCCCGTAAGTGGGTACGCTCCAGAAGTTTCAATATGTACTTTTCTACCTTTTTCTTTTAGATTTTGCGTTAGCAAATTCATATCCCACATTAAAGGTTCTCCACCAGTAACCACAACAGTTTCTGAATACTTACTTGCATTCCTAACAATTTGATCAACACTAGTAGGTGGGTGCAATTCAGCATTCCAACTTTCTTTAACATCACACCAGTGGCAGCCCACATCACATCCACCAATCCTGATAAAGTATGCAGCAGTACCTGTGTGAAATCCTTCTCCCTGAATGGTGTAGAATTCTTCCATCAATGGAAGCATTGCTCCTTTATTGACTTCTAATTGTATTTCCTTTGATAACATTATTTAATTTTAAAAACGCAAAGATAGTTAATTTGAAAAGGAGTTAATTTGAAAACTTAGACTAAAGTAATAAAGTTTCAATAGTTAAAATGATTTGATAATTAGACTCATCACTAAAAAAACAGTTAAATCCACAAAATAAGTGAGTGTCTACTTTCGTAACAACCTAAATTACTAAATCGATGGCATAAAAAAACCGATAGTTTTCACTATCGGTTTTTTGAGTAAAAAAAAATTATTTTAAAATTTTAATAGATTCTAAAGCATAACTATTTGTTGGATCTAAAGCTAATGTCTTTTTAAAGTATTCTATGGCTTTAGGTTTATCCGTATTAGCGAAACTTGCTGCCATATTGTTGTAGCTTTCTATAATTTTAGCTTTTACTGCTGGTTTGGAAGTTTCTTCAACTCCTAATTCAGTAGTTTTTGATATATAATCTTCATAATTTTTAACCATTAAATCATCTTTTTCAAGCAATCTATTATTTCTTGCTTTATAAAGATAAGCCTCAAGATATGTTGGAGAAGCGACTAATACTTTTTCGAAAGCGGCGTCAGCTTTTTGCAAAGCGACAACATCAACTTTTACATCTTTTCCTTTATTGATATTAGCATAGTAATTAGCTAATCCAAAATACACATTATCATCAAGATAATTTGTTGACTCTTTAGTATTAGCGCCAAATTCAAATATTGCAGCTGACTCTTTGTATAATTTTTGCGTAAATAAGTTTTTACCAACTTCGCTTAAATCCTGAACTGCTAAAGGTTCCATTTCTATAGACTTCTTAATGTCCACTAAACCTGCTTGAAAAGCAATTGGATCAATTGAAAGTTTGTCTGCGCTAGTACCTTTCTTAATTTTAGTCAATCCTAAATACAAATAATCTAAAGCTATCGCTTTGTTTGCTGGAGCATTGATGAAACTTTCTAATGATTTGATAGCTACATCAACATTACCGTTTTTATAAGCAGCGTATCCTAAATAGCGATAGATTCTTGGATTAACTTTATCCAACTCGATCATTTTATTAGCTTCTGCTTCAAGAGCTACATAATCTTCAATTAAGATAAGAAAATCAGCACGACGCATTCTAGAATGAATCGAATAATCTGTTAAAGACATGTATTTATCATAGTATCCCATTGCAGTCTTATAATTCACTGCAGCTTGTGAAGGCTTATTACGAGCTATTTTGTAATATGTTTCAGCTAATTCTCTGTAAACAGGTCCATAAGCAGGATTTAATGCGATAACTTCGTTGTATGCTTTCAACGCTTCGTCATAGGATTTAGCTCCTTTCAACAAAACACCTAATTGCATTTTAGCTCTAAGCAAAGTATTATCTAATTGAAAAGCACTTCTATAGGCTACATAAGCTTCATTTTGTTTGCCTTCGCCATAATAAGCGTCTCCTAAAGCAAGTTGCAGTTGCGCATCTTGAGAATTATTAATTGCTGCACGAGTCAAAATTGCAATAGCACTTTTATAATCGGGCTTTGTAGCATTCATGTATGCTCTGGCTATGTATACAAATTCCTGAACATCTTTTTTTCTCATGTCTTTAGTAGCAAGAGCAAATTTTGCCTGAGCGCCAGCAAGATCATTTTTATCTAAATCCATTTGACCTAAACCAATATAGTTCAATTTAGCACTTTCAGAAGCTGTTAATCCATTTTGAAAATAGATTTTAGCAGAATCCTCAACACTTTGTGTAAGATAAATATTTCCTAAAGTATAAAAAGCCATTCCATTTGAAGGTTTCGCTTTAATAATTGATTTCAAAATTGTTTTTGCACTTTCAAATTGCTCTGCATCTATCGCTTTTTTTGCTTGATTAATGTCTTGAGCTTGAGTCGTAAAAGCTGAAGCCAACAAGGCCACGCTTAAGGCTGTTAATTTATTCATTGTCATTGTAGTTAATTTATTTTTCATTGTTTTGGCTTTTAATTATTGTAAATTTCCTTGTTGGAATACGTACAGGTAACAATCCAGATTTTAAAATTATTCTTTGTCCGATATCACCGCCTACGAATGATGCAAAACCCATTCCCAAACCAGAGTATCCTTGACAATTTATTATATACAAATCACGTGCCAAAGGGTATTTTTTTTCTGCTATATTATTTTGTGATGGCAAAAAGTACTCCTTACTTGTAAGCCCTTTTACACTTAACGTATTTACATTATCAACAAAATTTTGCATTGCTGGTAGAGGCTGAGAAAGCCAGTTCACCCCTACGACCCCAATCATTCCAACATTTTGCGATACGTGCTTTATAACTTCGTCATTAGTTTTAAAAGAGAAAACACCTTTTTGAGGAATAGATTTAATACCCGCTAATGAATTCATGTACCGCACTGTACTGGAATTTAAATTATCAAATACCAATCCTTTAATAGCTGGAATTGATTTACCTTGCATAAAACTTATAACATCTTTTAGCGCTATAATTGTGTCTTTATTATTTTTATTAGAAATAAAAGCAACAGCATCCGTGGCAAAAACGGTTATTTTAGGATTAATTTTTCTTTGTTGAAAAATCTTAAGTTCTTGTGCAGTCAATTTTCTGGATAAAACTGCAATCGCTCCTTTTTCATTGAATAAAGAATTTACAGTTTCAGATTCAGATTTTGAAACAATTTTTATTTTAGCCTCGTAATTATTTTCAAAAACAGCTACTTGATCTTCAATTATAGGAGTCAAAGTTTCATCAACAAAAATAGATGTTGAACCTTTCAAAATAGTTTCATCATTCTTTGAACTATTCGTTTGATTACAAGCAATGATTAATATACTTACTAGGACAAAAATAAAATACGGAAGTTTAGCATAGTTTTTCATAATCTAGTTATTATTATCATTAATAATTCTAAAAAACCTAAAAGAAGCATACACAATGAGTAAAACTCCAAAAGCAACTCTGTAAGCAGGCTCCATTGTTAGAGGAAAATTCTTCATAAAGATAATGAATAAACCTAAAACAAGATAGACCAGAAAAAACAAAATTCCTAAAACGAGAAGAAATCGCTCTTTAAGCGATTTCTTCTTAATATTATTAAGTATGTTCTCTAACATTATTCCGCAGATTGGATAGTAATAGGAAGTGAATACAGTACTCTTACTTTCTTACCATTTTGTTCTCCTGGAGTCCATTTAGGACATTTTTTCAAAACTCGAATCGCTTCTTTTCCTGTTCCATAACCAATATCTCTGATTACTTTAATATCAGTTAATGAACCGTCTTTTTCAACGACAAAAGTAACATACACTTTACCTTTTAATCCTTCTTCTTCTGGAGTTTGGTAATTATTCCCAACAAATTTGTAAAATTTCTCGATTCCACCTGGAAAATCAGGCTTAACTTCAATTCCGGCAGTATTGTAAATTTGGTTATCAACTTCTTCTACTACAGCAGCAGTTCCAGTACCTACTGGCTCAACAGTTAAAACTGCATCTGGATCTCCTTTAATAGTTTCAGAACCTAATTTCTTATCTTTTAACTCTACCGTTTTTGGCGGTTCCTCAGTAACTTCCTCCGCTTTTGCAACGACTGGTTTCACAAATTTTTGTTGATCAACTTTTGGTGGCGGTGGCGGTGGTGGTGGAATATTTTTTTTAATTTCCTCTTTGGGTGGCAATTTGATGCTTACAATTTTAGTATCTAATACTTGGTCATCATCCGAAGAATCTGGTAGCAAATTTAAAATAAGTGGAGCACCAACTGCAAAAGCGAAAACAAATGCACCAATGATAAGAGCTTTAATATTGGTCTTGGTATTTGATTTTCTAAGCTCATAAGCGCCATAAGCCTTATTACGACCCTCGAATACAATATCAAGCCATTGGTTTGTGAATATATCTAATTTCATTTTTCTTAATTATTAGGTTATAGAGTAATAAGAAAATCTTACTTACCTTCTAACAATTTTAGTTCCTCGGGAGAAAAATCATTTACAATTGCGTTTGAAGGCACTCCCACAATTGCCATCTCATCTAGTATGTCTACTAAATTACGGTAATTTGATTTTTTACTTGGTTTAATAATTACGATTAAACCTTTGTCTTTATTTCCGGTATATTCAACTACTGATTTTTTTCTTTTCAATAATTCTTTACGAATACCTTCTTTACCATAAGAAATATCTTTAGGACCAGCAATAGGAGTTGCTAATAAACCCATATAATAAACCATCTTATCATTGTCTCCTAACAAAACCGTCAAGGTACGATTCTCATCAACTTTGATAGGTTTCTCATTAGGATCATCCTGCTTGTCAGGCAATCCAAGAGGCATCGATTGAGGTTTCGACAACGTAGTGGTAAGCATAAAAAATGTAATCAATAAGAATGCCAAATCCACCATCGCAGTTAAATCCACTTTTGAGTTGGTTTTTTTACTTCTTACTTTACCACCTTTTTTGCCTCCACCGTCGCCAGTATTTAATTCAGCCATTTTAGTGTATTTTTTTAGTTATTTATCTTTAGCTCTCAAACCAGTAACCAAATTGAAACTATTGATTTTTTGATCTTGTAAAACATCCATTACTTGTTTAATTGCAGGATATTCTTCTTTTGCATCTCCTTTTATAGCAATTTGCAACTCCTTATCATTCACATCAATATTTGCAATACGCGAATTGTAGATCCAATCTTTCAATTGATTGTCCAATGAATCTTTAGGAACTCCTGGCTGTAAACCTGGCTTACCTCTATCAGCAGTTTTCATTGCAATCAATTGCTTAAGGTTAGCCATTGGAACTCCAATACCCTCCATTAAGGCAAACTTTGCAGATTCTTCTTCTGTAAATGCAACGCCGTACTTTTGACCCATTAACTCCAAGGCCTTTTTTCTAACTTCTCTACCTTTCAGATCAAAGAATATTTTTCCTTTTCCAACAGTTATGGTAGCTAAATTATCTTCCGGTAACTTTGATTGAACTGTTGATGCAGGCGTATCTACTGGCAATGCTTCCGGTATCTTTGCCGTTGCTGTCATTACAAAAAACGACAACAAAAGAAAAGCTACATCACACATAGCGGTCATATCAGTAGACCCTGCTTTTTTTTGCATTTTTATAGCCATTAATATATTTTTTAAATACTTATAAGAAAACAGGATCTATTTACAAGACCCTTATTTTCATTATAAATAAAATTATTAATTATTTTCTTGTACTTCTGTAATGTCTGTAAGTATTTACAATCGTATTACCTGCCTCATCAATAGAGTACGTCAAAGTATCAATTTTAGAAGTAAAAAAGTTGTAAGCAACAATCGCTAATGCTGAAGTAGCAATACCAGTAGCAGTATTAATCAATGCCTCAGAAATACCATTTGCAAGTGCAGCTTGATCCGGAGTTCCAGCAGCAGATAATGCACTAAATGCTTTAATCATACCAGTTACTGTACCTAACAAACCTGCAAGTGTACCCAATGATACCATTGTAGAAAGGATAGTCATGTGTTTCTCTAACATTGGCATTTCAAGTGAAGTAACTTCTTCGATTTCTTTGTGAATAGTTTCAGCAGCAGCTTCGCTATCTAAACCTTCATTTTTAACTTCTTGATATTTCAATAAAGCTGATTTTATTGGATTTGCAACAGAACCTTTTTGTTTGTCACAAGCAGCAATTGCTCCTTCAATATTACCTTCTTTAATATCTTTTTGTACATTTTTCATGAATTGATCAAGATTCCCTGTACCAGCTGCTTTCGAAATTACAGCATAACGCTCAAACGAGAACACAACAACCATCAATAGAAATCCTAACAAAATTGGTACAATAGGTCCTCCTTTATAAACCATTGCTAACATATTCCCTGGTAATGGATGCCCTGTATTAACACCGCCTTCAAAATTTGCGCCATTACCCATTATAAAATTCCAAATTAACCATCCAACAAAAATACATGCTACAATAATGATTCCTGAAATCATTCCTCCTCCGTTTGCACCTTTTTCTTTTTTAACGTTTGCCATTTTTTTTAATTTTAATAGTTTTAAATAAATTATCTTAGTTATATTAAACTTGTAGTAGAGCAAATTTATATTTTTAGTTCAAATAAAAAAACTTTTTTTTATTTAATTATTATTAAATTTATTTCAAAAACATATTTATCGATTATCCCTTTGCATTTATATCAAAATTCGCAAACAAATCAATCGCTTTACAAAAAATAACATATTTTTTTATGAAAAATTAACATTATATTTCAATAACAACGCCTTTAGCAGGAAAACTATTATTTTGTTTTATTAACAATAAAAAAGCAGGAAAACTGCGGTATACACTAAAATTATTGGTTTTAGAAAAATATAATATCATACTTCTGAAGTAAAATCAAACGTATTATGAGTAGAAAAGAAGATTTTATTAAGCATATCTCTGAGGGATATAGTTCTAAAGGAGAAAGCATAACTTTGGGTGGCGCATTATTAGACGGAGAGGCTTTGTCAGATGCCCTTGTAAAAGTACCTTTAAAAACCTTAAACCGTCATGGCCTAATTGCTGGAGCTACCGGAACTGGGAAAACAAAAACTATTCAAGTGCTTTCCGAACAGTTATCCACCTTCGGGATTCCTGTTTTGATGATGGATATTAAAGGTGATTTTAGTGGAATTGCTAAAGAGGGTCAGGAAAAACCATTTATAACAGAACGCCACGCTAAAATTAACATACCCTATTCTACAGCAGGTTTTCCTGTTGAATTACTGACTTTATCGGAACAAAACGGTGTTCGTCTTCGGGCAACGATTTCTGAGTTTGGACCGGTATTATTTTCTAGGATCCTCAATTTAAACGATACTCAAGCCGGAGTAGTGGCTGTTATTTTTAAATACTGTGATGACCATAAAATGCCTTTGTTGGATTTAAAGGATATTAAAAAAATAATCCATTTCATTACCGAGGAAGGAAAAGACGAAATTGAAGAACATTATGGGAAAATTTCCACTTCCACCACAGGAATCATTCTTAGAAAAATAATAGAATTAGAACAACAAGGAGCTGATTTGTTTTTTGGAGAAATGTCTTTTGATATAGAGGATTTGATGCGCATTGATGAAAACGGAAAAGGATATATCAATATCTTACGATTAACGGACATTCAAGACAAGCCAAAACTATTCTCCACATTTATGCTGTGTTTGCTAGCGGAGATTTACCAACAAATGCCCGAAAAAGGCGATTCAGAACAACCGGAATTGATTATTTTCATTGATGAAGCTCATTTAATTTTCAACGAAGCCAGCCAAGCATTACTTGAACAAATTGAAACAATTGTAAAACTGATTCGTTCCAAAGGAATTGGTATTTATTTTATTACTCAAAACCCGATGGATATTCCGAGTGGTGTTCTGGCACAACTAGGTTTAAAAATTCAGCATGCTTTGCGAGTTTTTACTGCAAATGACCGAAAAGACATTAAACAAACCGCCGATAATTACCCAACGTCTGACTATTATAAAACAGACGAAATTTTGACCAGCCTTGGAATTGGCGAAGCTCTGGTAACTGCATTAAATGAAAAAGGAATTCCCACTCCCCTTGCTGCTACAATGATGCGTGCTCCAATGAGCAGAATGGACATCCTAACTGAAAGTGAAATTCAGGAAATCAACAATAAATCAAAACTAGTAAAAAAATACAGCGAACTTATAGACCGTGAAAGTGCGTATGAAATGCTCCAGAAAAAAATCAGTATTATAGAACAAGACGTTTCCAAAAAAGCCCAGAAAGAAGTTTCCGAAAAACAACAAGACCAAGAGCCAAGTACTGGAAGTGTTGTTGGAAAATCAGTTTTAAAAGTACTGACGAGCGCGACATTTATCAGAGGCGCTTTTGGAGTACTAACAAAAATGTTTAAAAAATAACTCCCTCAACACCCTTTTACTGTGAAGTATTAAAAGGGGTAATTCTAAAATAGTAAAATTAATTATGAAAAAATATTTTGTCCAAAACGCTCCTTTCGTTGTTCCCACTACTGATGGAAAACTAATTGAAGAACACCACGGATTAGCCTCTACGCACAATCGTGAAATCTCGATAGCTCACATGGTTGCACCGCCTAAATGGAGCGAACCGTTTCAAACCCCTGCGTTTGATGAATACACCTATATTATTAGAGGTAAAAAACAATTCATAATTGAAGATGAAGTTGTCATTCTGGAAGCTGGACAATCGATAAAAATTGAAAAGAATTCACGCGTACAGTATTCTAATCCTTTTGAAGAACCTTGCGAGTATATTGCGATTTGCAAACCCGCTTTTTCTCCAGAAAACGTTAATAGAGAAGAGTAACCCCATCATTAATTTATATCTTTATACTTTCAAAATTTAAAATAATGGAAACTCAAAAGAGAATTGTAATAGTGGGTGCTGGTTTTGCTGGTTTACGTTTGGCTCAAGACTTAGAAAATACTGATTTTGACGTATTGCTAATTGACAAGAACAATTACCATCAGTTTCAGCCATTGATGTATCAAGTAGCAACCGCGAGGTTAGAACCAGCAAGCATTTCATTTCCTCTGCGCAAAGTATTTCAACATTCTAAAAATGTTCGTATTCGAATTGCTGATGTACTTAACGTTGATACACAGAACAATAAAATAAAAACCTCTATTGCTGATTTTGATTACGATCATCTTGTCATAGCATTTGGCTGTACGACGAATTATTTTGGAAATGCTGAAATAGAAAAATTCACTTTTCCAATGAAATCAGTTCCAGAAGCAATTCAACTCCGGAATCAAATTTTGCAAACCTTCGAAGATGCTTTGATTACAAAGGAAGAAGATTTACAATCACTAATGAACTTTGTAGTCGTAGGTGGCGGACCCACAGGAGTAGAACTTGCCGGTGCTTTAGCAGAAATGAAAAAAAACATTCTCCCTAAAGATTATCCAGATAAAGATTTCTCTAAATTAACTATTTATCTTCTTGAAGGATCTTCGAATGTATTAAACCCAATGAGTGAAGATTCTCAAAAAATGTCTCGCAAATATTTGGAAGAATTGGGAGTGGTTGTAAAAACTAGCACGATTGTAAACCATTATGACGGTAAAATTGTCAGCTTACAGAACGGAGATATTATCAAGTCTAAAAATGTAATCTGGGCAGCAGGTATTATTGGAAACACGCTACAAGGTATTCCTGCTGAAAATACTACCAGAGGAAATCGATACCTTGTCAATCGATTCAATAAAATTGTGAATTTAGAGAATGTATATGCCTTAGGAGATATTGCTTTCATGGCAACCCCCAAATACCCCAATGCGCATCCTCAAGTCGCCAGTGTTGCCATTGAACAAGCAAAAGTATTGGCTCAAAATTTTAAACTTAACCTAAGAAACAAACCCCAAATAGAATACGAATACCATGACAAAGGATCTATGGCAACTGTAGGAAAGCGTAAGGCAGTAGTAGATTTGCCAAAATTTAGTTTTCAAGGAAGACTGGCTTGGTTCACCTGGATGTTTATCCATTTAATGCTGATTTTAAGCGTAAAAAACAAACTCTCCATTTTCATCACTTGGATGTTCAGTTATTTTAGCAATGATAGCACTTTACGAGTATTATTAAAACCAGCAACAAAAAACAAATAAAGCAAAAAAGGACTCTAAATAGAGTCCTTTTTTTATTTTAATAATTCTAAAATTTTATTTTCAACTGCTTTAGAATCCCAAATTTCATCAATTTTTTCCATTTTTAAAATTTCTTCCATGATTGCATTTTGATAATCTCCTATAGCCAAAGCTTCTGTATAGGGGCGATCACTAAATGTAACACGACTGTAAAGAGGAATCCATTTTTCAGGATGTTTATCGGAGAATGATTTTTCGATTTTCTTTTGCAAAAGAAATTTCTCATCAGCCGTTTTGGAACTCATTTCTAAAAAATTACGATATGAAAGTTCTGCAATAGCATCCGCATTTGGCTTGCGGGATTTTTGGTACTCTGAGAAAATGGTTTTCCAATCGTCACCATACTTTTCAATCATTTCGTATAGGACTGAAATATCTTCAAAACCTGCATTCATTCCTTGTCCATAAAAAGGGACAATCGCATGACTGGCATCGCCAATTAGGGCTATTTTATCTTCATAAGTCCAAGGGAAACATTTCATTGTCACTAATGTACTTGTTGGATTATTAAAAAAATCTTCAACTAATTTTGGTATTACATCAATGGTATCCGGTAAGTTTTTTTTGAAAAAATCCTCTATTAATCTTCTGTCTTTTAATGATGCAAATGAATTTTCTCCTTCAAATGGCATAAATAAAGTACAAGTAAAGCTACCATCTAAATTGGGTAATGCAATCAGCATGTATGCACCACGAGGCCAAATATGAAAGGAATTTTTATCTAACTTATGGGTTCCGTCCAGATTTGCGGGGATATTCAATTCCTTATAACCAATTGGTAAAAATTCTTGTGAGTAATCAAACATGCTTTGGCGTTGCATGCGGTGACGGATTCTTGAAAAAGCACCATCAGCACCAAAAACCATATCGTACTTTTTATCCTCCCAAGCTCCACGCTCTGTTTCACCAATGTGTAGCGTAGCATCATCAAGAGTTACATCCCAGATTTTATGTTCAAAAAAGAATTCAGCTCCTGCTGCCTCTGCTAAATCAATCATTTTCCTATTCAATATTCCCCTCGAAATGGAATAAATAGATTCTCCTTCTTGCCCGTAATTTTGAAAATTAAGTTTATCTACTAAATGGATGGCCCGTTTTTCCATAGGAATTGCAATCTCACGAACGGCATTTCCTATACCGACTCCATCTAATGCTTTCCAACCGCGGTTGGACATCGCTAAATTAATAGAACGACCAGAAAATTGTATTTTTCTGATATCGGGACTTCTATCGTAAACATGAACAGTATGACCTGCTTTACGAAGATAAATAGCTAATAAAGATCCGACTAATCCAGAACCTACAACCGCTATTTTTATGGGAGTTTGCATTATTTTTTTATAAAAAGTTAGGCAAAATTACTGATTTATTATGTTAAGCACTTTAAAAACAATTATTTTTTACGTGGAGTAAAAACCAATTTTGTAGAAGTTCTGACAATCTCCTCTTTATTGAGCTTCATTCTTCTGAATTTTCCAGCGTTATACAACTCCGCCTGATCGCTGTAATGTGCGCTCATTGGGTTCCCGGACTGTCCAGTTGGCAATATGCTCCAGCTGTTTTCTATATCAGAAAAATCTACAATCCTTCGCGTTGATGGCCCTCCTTTTACGATGTAATTCCCATCATCCGTAAAATCAAAAAACAAATTATTAATTACTTCTGTAGAACCAGAAACCTCAAAAGGGCCAACATTAAATATTTTTCTTAAAGCCGCCACTTTCCCCAATGGATGCTGGTGTTCCACTGTATGCACTTTACTCCAAGTCCAATCCGAAACGGAATTTCCCAATTGCTTTTCTAATGCCACAATTGATTCTTTAAACGATTGGGTTACAATTTGCATTCTTGTTTCTTTAGAACTCTTTGTGTTTATATTATCCCACCAAAGTGATTTTTCGTTCATAATTTGTATGGCTATAATTTGCTTGACAATATGGGTTTCTAAAAATTGCTTGAAATTTGCTGCACCTAATTCATCCTTGAAAGTATTTTTCAAATACTTATAAATCCATTTATTATAGATTGTTGGAGCAACATCGCTAAGATTATTAGATCCTTTCCATTCTTTCAGAACCATTAAGGCTTTCTTTTCATTTTTAGACAGCGCTGTTTGATCCACATTCGAAATTAAATTCGCAACCACTTCTGGGGCAACGGTTGATGTATTATCAAAAATCATTCTTCCCACTGCCGCTTTATCCCAATTGGATTTTGGATTCAATAATTGCGTAATTCGTCTCGCTCTATCCTCAGGAAGATAATACCCTGGATACAAAAATCCATTTACTGGTTCTGGCTGATTATTCGCTGAATACACATAATTCCAGCTGGGATTTTCAGCCGAAGGATTCTGAGAGAAATCTAAATATTCGGTAATATCATCCTTCGCATTGGTTCCATCCAGAATAAAGTTAGGATTTACTCCCTCATGGTGCTTGTATAATTTTCCGGTTGCCCACCAAGCAACATTTCCTTTGGCATCGCCATACATCACATTTAATCCAGGCGCTGCGATTAACGACACTCCTTTCTGGAAATCGGATTTGCTTTTAGCATGTGAAAGTACATACACCGCATCGAGAATTTGAATGGGTTGTTGGGTATAAATCCAAGACATAGCAACGGGTTTATCTAGCTTCAAACCATCAATCAAATTATTCATAATTGGACCATGGCGCGATATTTTTACATTCAAAACCACATTCTCTGAATCTTTTACACGAATGGCTTTCCTGCGAATCTCATAGCCACTGTAACCTTTGGGTGTTTGGTATGAATTGGCATCCGCGGGATTAGTCTCTTCTTGATAAAAATCAATATCGTCGTTCTCAAACATCGTCAAGCCATACGCATATTCTCTATTGTGGCCTAAAAGCGGATAAGGAGTTCCCGCTAAATAGGACCCGTACAACTCGAATTCCGGAGTAACAATGTGCGCTTCATACCACGTTCCTGGCTGTGAAAAACCTATGTGTGGATCATTAGCAAAGATAACTTTCCCATTTTTAGTTTTATCTGGAGCAATAACCCAGCTGTTACTTCCTATAAAAGGAGCAACTGGAGTATTCCCTAAAAGTAATACTACCGATTTTGAAATAGCTGCATATTCTTGCAACCTGTTTTTCGAATTTTTAATTTTGGTGGTATTAAAAGAACCGTCAATTCCAAAATCCTTGATATAATCCAACCCGAATTTATTTCGAATATCTGTCAGTAACGGATCTGTTTTGTGGGCCATTGCAAAACTAAAAGACATATAACCAAAAATATTATAAACGTCTTTTATCGTAAACTTCTCCTTTTTTACACCCAATAAACTGAATTCTACAGGCTTTTTTCCTTCTTCAAGATATTGATTGATACCGTCTAAATATGCCATTGTCAACTGATAGCTTGGACTCTTTTTATCTACAGTTGCAATCGCTTTAGCAGAAGCTTCTTCGATTCCTAATCCAACAAAGAATTTATCGTTTTTCAAGGCTACAGAGCCAAAAATCTCTGACAACCGTCCGGGCGCAATGCGACGCATTAATTCCATTTGCCACAATCGATCTTGTGCATGCACATACCCTAAAGCCACCATAGCATCCTTTGAATTCAAAGCATAGATGTGAGGAACCCCAAATTCATCAAAATAAACAGTTGTTTCTTTTTGGATGTTTTTTAATCGCACTTTGCCTTCATATTTGGGTTTTAGATAAAAACCATAAATAATTATAGTTATTGTTAAGACAAAAACTACCAAAAACAATACCAATAGACCTTTACTAAGTATTTTCATTGTTAGATAAATTGAAAAACAAATATATAGGATTTGGTAGTTATTTGAAAAACTATTTATTTCAGCACTTGAATTCAAATCAGATTCAACAGTTTTAATCTAAATTTTAATTATTTGTTTAATATATTTTAAATTTAATTAAACAAAAAGTATATTTGTTTAATTAAATTTAAAAAAATGAAACACATTTCTAAAAATGATATTTCCCAGATGGAAAAGATTGAAAGATTGAATCTTATCAATTCCTGCACGGGTTACAAATCAGCTAACCTACTTGCAACAAAATCCCTAGAAGGAAACTCTAATGTAGCTATTTTTAGCAGTGTAACCCACTTAGGGAGTAATCCTGCAATGATTGGATTTATAATGCGTCCCACGACAGTTCCCAGAGATACTTATAAAAATATTAAAGAAACTGGATATTTCACCGTAAATCACATAACTGTTGACATGATTGAAGCCGCCCACCACACATCTGCAAATTATGAATTGGGCATTTCTGAGTTTGATAAAACTAGTTTAGAAGAAGAATACAAACCCAATATTGAAATCCCTTTTGTAAAAGGTAGCCCTGTGCAGCTGTATTGCAAATATGTAAATGAATATTACATCAAGGAAAATGACACAATTCATGTAATTGCGGCAATTGAAAGTTTGTTTTTTGAAGAGGAATTAGAACATAAGGATGGCTGGTTACAGATTGACAAAGGAAATGTTGTGGCGCTTAATGGTCTTGATGGGTATTGCTTACCCAAATTAGTAGATCGCTTTCAATATGCTAGAAAAGAAATACCTACCGTTTCGTTTTATAAAAAATAAGTATGATGACACTTCGGTTACTCCTTGGCGATCAGTTGAATGAAAATCATTCCTGGTTTCATAAAAATGACAAAAACATTATTTACGTCTTGGCCGAAATGCGTCAAGAAACGGATTATGTAAAGCATCACATACAGAAAGTAGTGGCTTTTTTCTTGTCGATGAGGAATTTTTACTCAACGATACAGGCTCAGGGCCACCAGGCCGTTTATTTTCAAATTACAGATCCTGATAATCCACAAGATCTGGAAAAGATCATTGCTGCTTGTATCCACAAATATGACATCAAAAAATTCGAATACCTGTTACCCGATGAATATCGACTCGACGAGCAACTCAAGACCATTTGTGCTAACCTTAAAATAGCGTCAGGAGTTTTTGATACCGAGCATTTTTACACCACGCGCCACGAACTCTCTGATTTTTTTGAAGGTAAAAAACTATTGTTGATGGAGAATTTCTATCGTAGTATGCGCAAGAAACACCATCTCTTAATGGATGGCTCTACTCCTGTAGGAAATCAATGGAACTTTGATGCTGATAATCGTAAAAAATACAAAGGAGAAGTCCCGATTCCAACAGAGAAAAATTTTCATAAAAATGTATCTGAAGTAGCTTCTCAAATTCAAGAAGCCGGCATAATCACTTTTGGAAATATTACTGAAACTAATTTCAGCTGGCCTACTTCCCGTGAGGAAAGTTTGGAGGTTTTGGATTATTTCTGTAAGAATTTATTAAAACATTTTGGCGATTACGAAGATGCGATGCACACAGATGAAAAATTTCTCTTCCATTCTCGTTTGTCGTTTGCAATGAATAGTAAAATGCTTTCGCCAAAAGAAGTTCTGGAAACCGTTATTGCTTTTTATCATAAAAACGAAACTGAAATTTCCATCTCACAGGTAGAAGGCTTTGTGCGACAAATTTTAGGTTGGCGCGAATACATTCGTGGAATCTATTGGAAAGAAATGCCCAATTATGCACAACTGAATGCTTTAGAAAATCACAATAAATTACCAAATTTCTTCTGGACGGGAAAAACTAAGATGAATTGTATGAGCCATGCCATCAATCAGAGTTTAGACGAAGCATATGCACATCACATTCAACGCCTCATGGTAATCGGTAATTTTACCTTGTTGACACAAATTAATCCTGACGAAGTAGATGCTTGGTATCTTGGCGTTTACATTGACGCTATTGAATGGGTAGAAATGCCCAACACTAGAGGCATGTCACAATATGCAGATGGCGGAATTATTGCGACTAAACCGTATGTTTCCTCCGGGAGCTATATCAATAAAATGAGTAATAATTGCAGCAAATGCCATTACAATGTCAAAGAGAAATTTGGAGACAAAGCCTGCCCTTTCAATACGTTATATTGGAATTTCCTAGATGAGAAAAAAGAGTATTTCAAAGGAAACCAGCGCATGGGGATGATGCTGAATTTATTAAAAAAAATGAATCCTGAAGAATTGTATAAAATCAAAGTAAAGGCTAATACTATTATCGAAGATATGGATTCTCTTTAAATAAAAATAACCAAAAAAAAAGAGCGTTTAAATTCTATTGGAACTTAAACACTCTCATTATAAAAAAAACTATTTATTCTTTCTTACTTCCATCTATAATAGCACCTGTTCCTGCACCCACTCCAGCGCCTGCAATACCACCAATTATAGCTCCTTGAACTTTTTTCTTACTAATAATAGCGCCAGTAGCGGCACCAACACCAGCTCCAATTACAGCTCCTTTAGCAGTACTACTCCAACCTTTCCTTTTTGTGGTTGTAGCTGTTGTCGTTGTAGTAGTTGTTCTAGGGGCTTGTTGATTAACAACAATAACTTCTTTTTGAGTTTCTATCTTTGCTTCTTCTATTTTAGCTATTTCAACTTGCATGGAATCAATAACGCGTTGTTTCTCTATTTCAACTTTCATAGAATCCACGGAAACTTGTTTGGCTTTCTGAACATCCATTTTTCCTTGATTTTGACAAGAAACAACAACTAGAGAAACTAATATAAAATATAATACTTTCATGATTTAAAATTTTAAAAATTACTAAGTCTACAAAGGAACATTAAAACCTCGTCATAAACTTATAGAATTCAAACTATTTATTATATAATTCCGGGACTGATTTATCTTAGAATTCCTCTTTTTAGAATTTGTCCAAAACGATACATATCTTCAAAGGAAGTATACAAAGGAACAGGAGCTAAGCGAATAACATTTGGCTCCCGCCAATCCGTGATTACTCCATGCTTCATTAAATAATCAAACAAACCACGGCCTTCTCCATGAAGCAATACGGATAATTGTGAGGCCCTTTCAGATGGATTAGCAGGAGTGATTATTTCGAAAGTACTGTCTACTTCTTTGTCTATTTCTTTTAGAATAAACTCTAAATACGAAGTTATTGTATCCCTTTTTGAAATTAAAGCATCCATTCCTATTTCGTCAAATAGTTCAACAGATGCTAAATATGGCGCTAGAGAAAGAATGGGAAGATTACTTATTTGCCATCCATCCGCTCCATCAATTGGATCAAATGTTTGTTCCATCTTGAAACGGCGTTTTTTATTGTGTCCCCACCATCCTGCAAATCTTGGCAACTCTAGATTGTTATGGTGCTTTGCGTGAACAAAACATCCTGAAGCATTTCCTGGCCCGGAATTCATATACTTGTAACTGCACCAAGCAGCAAAATCAACTTCCCAATCGTGCAATTCTAATTTTACATTTCCGGCAGCATGCGCTAAATCCCAACCAACATAAGCTCCTACTTTATGTCCAGCAGCCGTTATGGTTTTCATATCAAAAACTTGTCCCGTATAATAGTTAACACCGCCAATTAAAACTAAAGCCAATTCCTCACCAACTTCTGCAATTTTTGCCAAAACATCATCCAAGCGAATGTTGTGTTCGCCTTCGCGACGCTTGATTTCAACAATGGCATCTTCGGGTTTGTGCCCGTGGAAATGCACTTGACTTTGAAACATATATTGATCCGAGGGAAATGCTTTCTCCTCGCAAATGATTTTAAATCTAGTTTTTGTAGGTTGGTAAAAGGAAACCATCAACAAATGAAGATTTACCGTTAAGGTATTCATTACAGTAACCTCGCTTGGTAAAGCACCTACAATTTTACTCAACGGATTCGCAAAGCGTTCATGGTAATCCCACCATGGTTTTTTACTATAAAAATGACCTTCAACAGCCAAATTAGCCCAATCATCCATTACCTCATCTACATAGGCTTTACTCCGTTTAGGCTGTAATCCCAATGAATTTCCAGTAAAATAAATGACCTTTTCACCATTCACTTTAGGAAAAATAAATTCATCTTGATACTTTTGTAGGTGATCTTGTGAATCTAGCAATTTTGCAAATTCAAGGGTATTTTGGAAAGTCATATTTTATATTTTGTTTTGTAAAAGTAGTAAAAAAGACAAATAGATAAAAGACTTTATCCGTTTAGCTATACTTATACCGTCAGAATTACAGTTAAGAAAAATAGTTATCAAATACTATACTGAATTAAAAACCAAATCGTTATTTAAGTATATTTGATTGAATTTAAAATCCTTAGCTATGCTTAAAAACAGTTTAAACGTTATTATTATTGCTATTGCTGTGGTGATTTCCTCGTATTTATTTTCGAATGCTTTTCAAAATCGAAATAAAAGCAATGACACCATCAGTGTGACCGGCTCCGGAAAGAAAGATTTCGTATCTGATTTGATTGTTTGGAGCGGCTCTTTCTCTAAAAAAAGCCTGACTTTAAAAGAAGCATACGCTGCTCTGGATTCTGATAGAGAAAAAATAAAAAACTATTTATCGAGCAAAGGAATTACTCCAAACGAGATGGTCTTTTCCGCAGTGAATTTCAATAAAGATTTTGAAACAATTTTTAATGAAAACGGAACTACAAGACAACAAAATTTCACTGGATTTACCTTAACCCAAAGTGTGACTATTCAATCTAAGGAAGTCAATAAAATCGAGGAATTATCCCGACAGTCCAGTGAATTGATCAACTCAGGTGTTGAATTTTACTCCAATCCACCCGAATATTATTATACAAAACTTGCCGAACTAAAAATAAAGATGATTGCCGAAGCTACCAAAGATGCGAGCATTAGGGCCAAAAGCATTGCTGAAAATGCTGATGCCAGTTTAGGGAATTTAAAAAAATCAGACATGGGTGTTTTCCAAATAACAGGTCAAAACTCATCTGAAGATTTTTCGTATGGTGGCTCTTTCAATACGCAGTCCAAAAACAAAACAGCTAATATTACGGTACGGCTGGTGTATCAAGTGAATTAGGAATACAAATTATGAATTATCCCTGAATTATCTTAGGTGAGGGATGGAAGTAGCATCCTTTATTTTTTTTCTTTAAGAAAATAAAGATACAATGTACAACCTGATCCGCTTTTTCAGCGGGACACACACCAAAAAAAAATCTCGCCAATATTGACGAGATTTTGTTGTATGTGAAATCAGTTTTTAATTAGATAATCAACATCGCATCACCATAGGAGTAGAATTTGTATCCTTCTTCAATTGCTTCTGCATAGGCTCTTTTCATTAAATCATGACCACAAAATGCTGAAACCATCATTAATAAAGTTGATTTTGGTGTATGGAAATTAGTAATCATACACGTTGGAATTGTAAATTCATGAGGAGGAAAAACGAATTTATTTGTCCATCCATCAAAAGGATTCAATGTATTATGTGAGGAAACTGAACTTTCTACCGCACGCATAGAAGTCGTTCCTACGGTACAAATACGTTTCTTTTTAGCTTTGGCTTCATTCACAATATCACAAGCTTCTTGCGTAATTTTTAATTCCTCCGAATCCATTTTGTGTTTTGATAAATCCTCAACCTCAACTGGATTAAAAGTTCCCAAACCAACATGAAGTGTCACTTCGGCAAATTTAATACCTTTGATTTCCAATTTTTTCAGTAACTGCTTAGAGAAGTGCAATCCTGCAGTTGGTGCCGCAACAGCTCCTTCTTCTTTAGCATAAATCGTTTGGTAACGTTCCGCATCTTCCGGGGTCACATCTCTTGAAATGTATTTTGGGATTGGAGTTTCTCCTAGTTCTGTTAATTTATTTCTGAATTCTTCGTAAGAACCGTCGTAAAGGAAACGCAAAGTTCGCCCACGTGAAGTAGTATTATCGATAACTTCTGCAACTAAGGAATCATCATCTCCAAAATATAATTTGTTTCCGATTCTGATTTTACGTGCTGGATCAACCAAAACATCCCAAAGTCTTTGCTCAGAATTTAATTCTCTAAGTAAAAAAACTTCGATTCTTGCTCCTGTTTTTTCCTTATTTCCATACAAACGTGCTGGAAAAACTTTAGTATTATTCAAAATTAAAACATCACCGTCATCAAAATAATCGATAACATCTTTGAACATTTTGTGCTCTATGGTTTGCTTCTTACGATCAATAACCATTAGACGTGATTCGTCTCTGTTTTCAGCTGGATATTCGGCAAGAAGTTCTTTTGGCAAATCGAATTGAAAATGTGATAATTTCATTTAAAAAAGTTATGAGTTATGACTTATAAATTATGCCCTTTAAGATCGCTTAAGACAACAAAATTCTAAATCGTTTGCAAATATACGATTGTGAGATAGGCGTTGTCAAGTGTTTTGCTGTTTATTTTCAAAAGCTACTGATTCACTATGCTTTACAACGCTTATTTTTCTGAAATCTGAAAACCTAAACGTCTTAAATCTTCCCAAAAATCAGGATATGATTTTGAAACCACTTCCGCATTTTCGATAATTATTGGCACTTTTAAAGCTAATGGTGCAAATGCCATCGCCATTCTATGATCGTTATAGGTCGCAATTGTTACATTGTGTTCAATTTCGTCTGAGGCCAAAAGCGTCAAACTATCATTAGTAACTGATATACTGGCTCCGAGTTTTATTAGCTCAATTCGAAGCGCTTCCAATCTGTCGGTTTCTTTAATTTTCAACGTATGAAGTCCTGTAAGATGACAACCAATTCCTAATCCAAGGCAGGTAACTACTATCGTTTGTGCGATATCAGGGGTATTGTTAAGTTCAAAATTTACCGTTTGAGGAATAAACCCCACTTGTTTTGTAAGGGCCATTTTGTTTCCTTCAAAATGCGTATCAACACCCATTTGTTTGTAGATTTCAACCAACGCGGAGTCGCCTTGCAAACTAGTTTCTTTATAACTAGTCAATGAAATTGCTGCATTCTCAGCCAGAGCAGCCAAACTGAAAAAGTAAGAAGCAGAACTCCAATCGGATTCTACAGTCATTACTTTTGATTCCACTTCCTGTTTCGGGTAAACTGTGATAACATTTCCATCAAAACTAGTTTTGATATCCAAATCATTCAATAAAGCCAAGGTCATTTTAATATATGGAACCGAAGTGATCTCACCTACCAAAGTAATTTCAATACCATTTTCTAGTTTTGGAGCTACTAATAACAATGCTGATATGTATTGACTGCTCACATTTGCAGGAATAGCAACTTTAGAAGCAGTGATTTTTTGTCCTTTGATTCGAATAGGCGGATACCCTACTTCATTTTCATAAGAGATTTGCGCCCCTAATTGTTCCAAAGCTTCTACTAAAACTTGTATCGGACGCTCTGTCATTCTTTGCGAACCAGTCAAGACTACTTCTCGATCTTCGTTTACAGCAAAATAAGCCGTTAGAAAACGCATCGCCGTACCCGCATGATGAATGTCAACTATTTCCTCGTTTCCTCGCAATGCTTTTTGCATCACTTCACTATCATCAGAGTTTGAAGTATTGGCCAAAGTAATATTCGGGAACAACGCTTGCAATAACAACAGTCGGTTGGTTTCGCTTTTTGAGCCAGTAACAGCAATTTGAGCTTGTAAATTGGATTGGGAAGTTTGTAACTGTAAATTCATATTTTAATTATGAGTTAGAATTATGAGTTTTAGCTTTCGCTTTCTACTCAAATACTTTGGGGTGCAATTTACCACTCCTCCTTTATAGTTCACAATTTATTTGAGTTTTTCGTTGTTTTTGTGACGGTCTTTGTCTCGAATAGATTTCAGATCCATCTTTTTATCGAAAGCAGCCTGCAAATCAATTCCAGTTTGATTCGCCAGACACATAACCACAAAAACCACATCGGCTAATTCTTCACCAAGATCTTTGTTTTTGTCGCTTTCTTTCTCAGATTGCTCTCCATAACGACGGGCGATGATTCGGGCTACTTCCCCTACTTCTTCCGTAAGTTGTGCCATATTGGTAAGCTCATTAAAGTACCGAACGCCGTGTTCTTTTATCCAAGTATCAACGTCTTGTTGGGAGTTTTTTAGGTTCATCTTATTCTCTATTTTTACTATCTATTTGTATCGTTACAGGTCCATCATTTAACAAAAGTACTTTCATATCCGCACCAAAAACTCCCGTTTGTACTTTCTTACCCAACTCTATTTCCAAGCGTTTTACAAAATTTTCATATAATGGGATAGCAACTTCTGGTTTTGAAGCTTTTATATAGGAAGGACGATTGCCTTTTTTAGTAGCAGCATGTAATGTAAATTGACTTACCACAATAATATCTCCGTCAATATCTTTAACGGATAAATTCATGACATCGTTTTCATCGCCAAAAATGCGAATGTTAGTTATCTTATTAACCAGCCAATCTATATCTTCTTTAGTATCGGCATCTTCAATACCAATTAAGACCATCAGTCCTTTTTGGATATCGGCAACAATTTTATTATCGATGGTCACGGAAGCTGAGGAAACTCTTTGAATTACAACTTTCAAAATAATGGTGAATTAGGAATGATAAATTATGAATATTCATAATTATTTTTTTAAACTATTTTTAGTTCAAATAATTATTGAAGCTAAAATTTTATTAATTTCAGAACTACTCCCTCGTTTTATCACTAATTATTCGGTCTTCGTTATGAATATCCGTACGGTAATTTTCATCATCCCCTTCTAAAATCTTAAGATAACTTCTATAACGGGACCAGGCAATTTCATCTTTATCTAAAGCCGCTTTAATAGCACAATGCGGCTCCTCTTTATGCAAGCAATTATTAAATTTACACTGATCTTTTAACTTGAAAAATTCAGGAAAATAACCACTAATTTCTGCTGCATCCATATCTACAATTCCAAAACCTTTGATTCCGGGTGTATCAATTATTCTGGCATCAAATGACAAATCGTACATTTCTGCAAAAGTCGTCGTGTGCTGCCCTTGCTTGCTGGCTTCAGAAATAGTTTTTGTTTTTAGGTGTAACGAAGGCTCCATCGCATTAACCAACGTTGATTTACCAACACCGGAATGACCGGAGAACATACTTACTTTACCAATCATCATAGCTTTCAACTCCTCAATTCCTTTCATTTCCGTAGAAGAAACCCGCAGGCATTTGTATCCAATTTCCTGATACACATGCTGCATATACAATTGTTCATCCAGCGTAGCTTCATCAAACGTATCAATTTTATTAAAAACCAGCACGGTTTCAATTCCATACGCTTCGGCTGTAACCAGAAAACGGTCAATAAAATTAAAGGTAGTTGGTGGATTATTTATAGTAACTAACAAGAAAACCCGATCAATATTTGACGCAATAATATGCATCTGATGGGATAAATTCACTGATTTTCGAACAATATAATTCTTTCTCTCATGAATATTATGAATGGTTCCGGTAACGGTATCAGATGATTCTTCGAGTTCATAATCCACAACATCGCCCACAGCAATAGGATTGGTACTTTTGATTCCTTTAATTCGGAATTTCCCTTTCATACGGCATTCGATAAAATCGCCTTGTTCGGATTTTACGGTGTACCAACTTCCTGTAGATTTGTATACGAGTCCTGTCATTGAGGATTTTTGATTGAAGATTAACGATCTTAGATTTCTTATTTATAATTTAAGACTTTGCAAAGATAATTCTTTGTTTCCCGTTTATCCCGAAGCTTCAGAATAAAGTTTAAAATTTTTCACTATGAATACCATTACTCTAAGTTAGAAATAAAAAATCCCCATAATTTTTTTGACAAAAAGTTTTGGGGATTTTCAGCACAACTGTTCTTAATACTCGATTCTTTATTTTTTTATTTGGTATGGAAAATTACGACCTACTTTTCGCATCATTCTTTCCATCACGGCATTTGCTGAACTCATTACATCTTCATTCATCTCTTTGTAAAATCGCCAAAGCAAATCGCCATCTGTTCCGTTATATACATTCATAGTCATTTCTCCACTAGCAACTTTTCCTGTTCCAAAACCAATTAAAAGTGTTTTAGCAATCGCTAAACCTTCACTACTTGTTTTTTCATAAGCATATCCGCATTTAATTACTGCATCAACGCCTAATATTTTAGCTAGTGCGTCTGGAGTCATTACATCTATTTTATCATAAATTTCATTTTGTTTTAAAAGAACATTGGTTCTTTCAATATCCTGAACAACAACAGAATAATCATCTGATTTTCTAAGAAGATATGTATACATCCCTGATTGCAAGTTAGATCCTAATTTTCTTTCTTCTTCTTTATTAGTTTGGGCATCAAAATTTTTTGGTAATCTTTTATACGAAATTGATGCTTTAAAGGGTAA
This sequence comes from Flavobacterium sp. GNP008, assembly GCF_056428965.1. NCBI lineage: Bacteria > Pseudomonadati > Bacteroidota > Flavobacteriia > Flavobacteriales > Flavobacteriaceae > Flavobacterium > Flavobacterium sp. GNP008. The sequence continues at coordinate 489,407 of NZ_JBWJVL010000001.1, forward strand.
TATAGCAACTGTTTTGTGCGATGCAACAAGTTGCTGTAATTTAGGCGACTCAAAAATTTGTTTTGAACTTTCGAATTGGGCCAACATAAAAGTTGTAGATAATAGGCCAATAACCAAAAAGATAAATTTTCTCATAATAATAAAATAGTTTAAGTTTAAATAATTAAGAGCGCAATAATACAAAAAAACCTACAATCAAGTTGTAGGTTTTAATAAATAAATAATTATTTACTTGGTTACTTAAGCATTCAATACTTTTTCTTGGTGACCAATACTTTTCTGGTGAATTGTCTTAAAGAATTTTAGAGTGGCATTCGTAATTACACTGTCTATTCGTAAGCAATTTTTCTTATTTTCCCATTTCCAGCAATATATACATTCCCATTATTATCTATTGCAACACCAAAAGGTCTATCAAATGTCGCAGTAGCAAGTAATCCATCAAGACTACCTGCTATTCCTGTACCAGTAAACGTGGTTACAACTCCAGCAGGAGTTATTTTACGAATTTTATTAGAATGAACATCCGCAACATATAGATTTCCTGAAGCATCAATTGTAAGGCCACTAGGAAGACCAAAACCTGCATTACTACCAGTACCATCAACACCGTATATGCCGCCACCGGCTAAAGTAGTCACTACCCTTGTAGGGCTAATTTTGCGAATTTTATGACTACCCCATTCTGATACATATAAATTCCCTGAAGTATCTATAGTAATAGAACTAGGATGATGTAAACTAGCTAAAACACCTATGCCATCTATGCTACCTTCGGCTCCACTACCGGCAAAAGTACTTACCGTACCTGATGGATTAATTTTGCGAATCTTATTATTTGAAATATCAGCTACATATAGATTTCCTGAAGCATCTACAGCAACATCAGTAGGGGCAAAAAAACTTGCTTGACTTCTATCTCCATCAACACTACCGCCAACTCCTGTTCCTGCTACAGTAGTTACCACACCCGTTGGAGAAATTTTGCGAATCTTATTATTACCCGTATCAGCTATATATAGATTACCAGTAGCATCAATTGTGAGCCCTGAAGGTCCTACAAAACTTGCTTTTATACCTATACCATCAATGCTTCCAGGAATCATATTACCCGCAAAAGTAGTTACTACTCCTGCAGGACTAATTTTCCGAATCTTGCTAGCACCTACTTCTACCACGTACAAATTACCTCCTGCGTCTGCCACAAGATCTTCTGGTCTCCAAAAAGTAGCTTGAGTTCCTACTCCATCTTCACTAGCGTTAGGCAAACCAGATCCAGCGAAAGTAGTCACCATATTATAACTCTTGTTAGAAGGTGGAGTTGCATCCTCATTAGAATTACATGAGAAAAAGAGAAACCCTAAAAAAATCATATTTAATACTGCAAACGATAATTTTTTCATAAATTTTGATCATTAAAACTACGCAATAATACAAAAAAACCTACAATCAAGTTGTAGGTTTTAATAAATAAATAATTATTTACTTGGTTACTTAAGCATTCAATACTTTTTCTTGGTGACCAATACTTTCCTGGTGGATGGCTTTGAACATTCTTAACACAAACTCCTCAGTTAATCCTTTTTTCTCCCCTTCTAATATCATTTTTCCAAGGATTTCATTCCAACGATTATTTTGCAATACAGCAACGTTAGCAGCTTTTTTTACTTGGCCAATTTCATCTGCAACTTTCATTCTTTTCCCTAACAAATCTAATAAAGTGGCATCCAGAACATCAATATTAGCTCTTAATTTTTTCATTTTAAGTGTAAACTCATCAGAAACATCATCTAGCTTTCTTACTTTTAAGTCAATGAAGATTTGTTTCAACGCATCTGGTGTGACTTGCTGAGCAGCATCACTCCAAGCATTATCGGGATCCGTATGTGTTTCGATAATCATACCGTCATAATTCAAATCTAATGCCTCCTGAGTCACTTCCAGAATCATTTTACGATCTCCTGTAATATGTGAAGGGTCAATTATCAAAGGTAAATCAGGAAATTTATTTTGTAATTCGATAGCAATCTGCCATTCTGGGATGTTTCTGTATTTTGTTTTTTCATACGTAGAAAAACCTCTATGAATTACCCCTAATTTTTCGATTCCAGCATTGTACAGTCGCTCCACACCGCCTAGCCATAACGACAAATCTGGATTTACTGGGTTTTTCACCAATACGATTTTCTTAGTCCCTGCCAAAGCATCTGCAATTTCTTGCACTGCAAAAGGGTTTACTGTTGTTCTCGCACCAATCCACAACACATCAATATCATATTCTAAAGCTAATTTAACGTGAGCTGCGTTTGCCACTTCTGTTCCCATTAGCAATCCGGTTTGTTCTTTGGCTTTTTTTAACCATTTCAATCCGATCTCTCCTACTCCTTCAAATCCTCCGGGACGCGTTCTAGGTTTCCAAATTCCTGCTCTAAAAACACTCACGTCTGAATCTTTCAATTCATGTGCAATTTTCAATACTTGCTCTTCTGTTTCAGCACTACAAGGTCCTGCGATCACAAAGGGATGAGTCAAATTGAATTCATTCAACCAATTTCTCATTTCTTTCTTGTTTTCCATCTTTTCTAAATTTATTTTTTATTATGTGTTGTTCTTTTTGAAACTGTTTTGTGAGACTATCTACTAAAAACGGCTTACTTTTTTACATTCATTCCGTTTAATATTTCCCTAATTTTATTGACACTTTGCATTTCATTGTAAATCGCATCGTAATCTTCCTTCTCTAATAATTCCTTAAATTTTGATAAATTCAAAATATACTCCTCCAATGTTTTCACAACCTGTTTTCTGTTTTGTTTAAAAATAGGCGTCCACATTGCCGGGGAACTTTTGGCCAAACGAACCGTACTTTCAAAACCAGAACCCGCCATGTCAAAAATATCCTGTTCGTCTTTCTCTTTATTAATTACCGTTTTTCCAAGCATAAAGGCACTAATATGGGACAAATGCGATACGTAAGCAATGTGTTTGTCATGTGATTTCGGATCCATATAACGGATTCTCATTCCCATTGCGGTAAAAAGCTCCAACGCCTTTTCCTGTAATTTGAAAGTCGTTTTCTCTACTTCACAAATAATATTCGTCTTCCCTTGAAACAATCCTTTTACCGCTGCCGAAGGTCCTGAAAACTCCGTTCCTGCAATAGGATGTGTTGCTATGAAATTTCTTCTCTTAGGATGATTGACAACCGCTTCGCAAATAGGAGTCTTAGTAGAACCCACCTCAAAAACAATTGTATTTTCTCCTATTACATCCAAAACTTTTGGCAAAACAGTCAATGCTACATCAACAGGAACCGAAACGATTACAAAGTCTGCATCAACTAAATCTTCAAATGTAGCACCGCCATCAACAACTCCTAAAGCTACGGCTTCCGCCAAATGACCTTCGTTAGTGTCAATTCCATAAATTTTGGCATCCGGATGCAGCGTTCTAATGTCCAATACCATCGAACCGCCTATCAATCCTATTCCTATTACAAATACTTTCATTTCTTGTTTTTTAGTAGCTAATCCTGCTATTCGTTTCAATCTTTTCCTTTTATAAAAAAAGGAAAAGGATTTTCTCTGCCATCAGGGCTAGGGCATCTCGTTTTTTAAAATTTTCTTTAAACGAATCTATTAGTTCTACATTACGCAAATCTATCAATTGCTTCTTGTACTTTTTCTTCCTTTACACACAGGGCAAATCGTATGTATCCTTCACCATTACTTCCAAAAATGGTTCCCGGCGTAATAAAAATAGATTTTTCATATAAAATTTCATCTATGAATTTCTCAGCCGATGTGATTCCGTCCGGCAATTTTGCCCAAACAAATAATCCAACTCCTTCCTTATATACTTTACAGCCTAATTTCTCCGCCAGTTGCTCAGTAAGGATTCTGCGTTTTCTATAAATCGCATTCATCGATTCAAACCAAACCTTGTCACTTTTCAAAGCTTCAATTGCTCCTTTTTGAATCCCGTAGAACATCCCGCTATCCATATTGCTTTTTACTTTTAGCACAGCATCTATACAAGCTGCATTTCCTAAAACCATTCCAACTCTCCAGCCTGCCATGTTAAAGGTCTTACTCAAAGAATTCAATTCTAAACCCACTTCTTTTGCGCCTTCCACTTGTAATAAGCTTATCGAATTATCGTTCAAAACAAAGCTATACGGATTGTCGTTGACTAATAATAGCTGGTGCTTTTTGGCAAAAGCCACCAATTTTTCAAACAACTGCAAACTGCCTCTTGCTCCTGTTGGCATGTGCGGATAACCCAACCACATGATTTTCACTTTCGACAAATCCAGTTTTTCCAATGCTTCAAAATCCGGTTCCCAATTATTTACTTCTTTTAAATCATAATAAACGGGGACTGCTCCCACTAAATTCGTCACCGAAGTATACGTTGGATACCCTGGATTGGGAATCAGCACCTGATCGCCTTCATTCAGGAAAGCCAGTGAAATATGCATAATTCCTTCTTTGGAACCCATCAAAGGCAAAATTTCGTTAGCTGGATTTAATGCTACTTGAAAGTTATTTTGATAAAAATCAGCCATGCCTTTACGCAATTCCGGCAATCCTTGATAACTCTGATATTGATGCGCATTATCATCTTGCATTGCCAGAACCACTGCGTCAACAACCGCTTGTGATGGTTGCAAATCCGGACTTCCAATTCCCATATTGATAATTGGTTTCCCTTCGGAAGCCAGTTGCCTCACTTCCCTCAGCTTTGAGGAGAAATAGTATTCTTCAATTATATCCAGGCGTTTTGCTGTAGTAATCATGATTTTATTTTTTTATGACCTTGTCGCTATCCGAGTTTCTTCTTTAACGCTTTATAGTTTTGTGTTTTTATATTCACCTAATATTTTGAAGTACTCTGCCATGATTAACAATAGTGATTTTGCTTTGGCATAATCCTCGTATCTATCAAAAGTAACATCCACAAAAAAAGAATATTTCCAAGGTGTTTCTATTTTTGGTAACGATTGAATTTTCGTTAAATTCAATTTGCAATCACTCATTACATTGAGTACTGCGGCCAAACTACCGCGCTTGTGATCCAATTCGAATTTAATGGAAGCCCTGTTAATTTCGTTTTCTGGAACAAATGAATTCTCATTTTTTATTATCACAAAACGAGTCATGTTGTTCTTAATCGTTTGAATTTCCGGAGCCAAAATTTCTAAATCATACATTTCGGAAGCCGTTCTACTGGCAATTGCAGCAATTCCTTTCAACTGCTTTTCCTGAATTCTACGCGCCGTTTCGGCAGTATCTTTGTCTTCGACTAATTTTATATTCGGATATTTTTTAAGGAATTCCATACATTGCAAAATAGCCATTGGATGGGAATGCACTTCTTGAATATCCTCTATTTTCTGACCCTTTAATGCCATCAAATTTTGGTGAATTCTTAAATAATGTTCTCCTATGATGTGCAAATTATTTTTATCAATCAAAGCGTAATTTGGTATAATTGGACCCGCAATAGAATTTTCTATTGCCATAACCGCCTGATCGGATTTACCTGACAGCAAATTGTCTACTAATTCTTCAAAAGACAAACACTCGTCAACAACAACCGCCTGATTGAAATATTCTTGAGCAACCTGATGGTGAAAAGAACCCGCTATCCCCTGTATTCCAATTATTTCATTCATTTTACAAACTTTTAAGCAAAAAAAAATCCCGATTTTCATCGGGATTGTATATTTATAGTATCAATTTAATTTTATAATCAAATAACCATACAACAATCCCTTTCCACTTTCCAGAAGAAATAATAAGAGTTGCTAAAATAAAATCGGTTATTCAACATACTGTTGCTTTTTTGTATTCATTACTCTGCGAATGTATACATAATTTCTAGCTATCCCAAGAAAAAAGTTGCTTTTGTACAACAAAAAAAGGATTCACTAAAAAACTGGTTATTAATTATATAATGTTTAAAAAAAGGCGATTAAATTCTTTTTTAAGCAGTCCGGATTTGACGATTTAAGGAGAGTAACTATTCCTCCTCTGCTTTTATCTTTAAAATCAAACGATTATTTTTTTCGAAAGCCATTTTTTCCCTTCTGCAATTCGGGTAACCAGCATCGCCGAAACCAAATCTCCATTGGCATTCAGCAACGTTGCCATAGGATCTACTAGGGTTCCCACAATCATCGCAGCCGGTAAAGCTTGCTCCATAGGAAATCCATACACCGTTATTGCCAAGATTTCTCCTATATATCCCCCGTTTGGAATTCCGCCTTCTACAACCGAAACAATTACTGTTATTCCTAGTGCCATCAGCAACGTATTTGGATCGTTGAAATCTTTGCCAAACATCGCAAAAATAACTGCAATTTTTATAATAGATGACATACTCGACCCATCTTTATGCAGAGGCGCGCCTAATGGAATAACTACATTACTGATATGAATCGGAATATTCATTCGTTCCGCTCCCTCCAGATTAGCCGGAATTGTCGCAATACTGCTGCAAGTTCCCAATGCGGTCAATGATGGGGTTATATTATTTTTCCAAAAAATACGGAATCCTTTTCTTCCTCCAGCCATAAAAGCATATAGACTAAAAAATACTACGAAATAAAAAGCACAAACCGCATAATAAAGCCCCAAAGGCTTTGCATAAGCACCAAATAATTGTGGTCCAAAAATCCCAACCTGATACGCAAAATAAGCACCCAGTCCTATTGGCGCTGTTTTCATAATCATATGTAACAATTGTTTCATCACTTCGTTTCCTGAATTCAAGAACCTACTGAAATCTTTCCCTTTTTCACCGGAATTCAAACTGGCAAATCCTATTAAAAACGAAAATATAATGAGTGCTAACATATTTTTACGTGATAGCAATTCAAAGAAATCATTAGCAGTAAGCAACTGTGTGATTTGAGAACCCGCTGAACTTACCTCTACAGCTTCTATAGGCAGTTTAGAACTAATTATATCCTGGTGAATAGGAAAAAGCAAAACACCGATAATCATCAAAATAGCTGAAATCAATACCGTGCTTAGAAAAACGCCCATCACAATTCCAAATAATTTTCCGAGTTTTTCTGTTTTTTCTAAATTGGCAATTGAGGATGCAATGGTAAAAAATATCAAAGGAATGATCGCCGTAAAGAGTAAATTTAGAAATATATCGCCCAAAGGCTTAATCACTTCTACTCCTTTTCCAAAAACCAAACCCAATATACTTCCTGCCAGAATTCCGCCAAGCAGCAATAAAATACTTTGGTAGTTTTTCCAGAAACTACCCGACTGTATATTTTTTAAATTCATATTTACATAGTTTAAGGTAAATATATAAATCTAAAAGAGAATATCCTCTTGCTTAGTCAACTTTGATGAAGGCCTTTTATATATTGCTTTATAAAAACAATAAATCAATACTTTTTCTGTTTACTTTTGCAACAAAATATATTCCATGTCAATAGAAGTTAATAACATATCCAAAAGTTATGGTGCCCAAAAAGCACTAGATAACATTTCATTTTCCATTAATAAAGGAGAAATTGTTGGTTTTTTGGGTCCAAATGGAGCTGGGAAATCGACTTTGATGAAAATATTGACAACCTTCATCACTGCCGATGCAGGCATTGCACTAGTAAATGGAAATGATGTAAACACCCAACAAAAAGCGGTTCAGCTTTCTATTGGCTATTTACCGGAACACAATCCGTTGTATTTGGATTTGTATGTGAGGGAATATTTGGCTTTTAGTGCCGATATCTATAAAGTAGCTAAATCCCGTATTGAAGAAGTAATTCAACTGACCGGTTTAAGTACCGAAAGTCATAAAAAAATAGGACAATTATCTAAAGGATATCGGCAACGTGTAGGCCTTGCCAATGCGTTATTGCACAATCCCGATGTTTTGATTCTCGATGAACCAACCACTGGTTTAGACCCGAATCAATTAATGGAAATTCGGAATGTGATTAAAACCGTAGGGAAAGATAAAACTGTTTTCCTCTCCACACACATCATGCAGGAAGTCGAAGCGATTTGTGATCGTGTGATTATCATCAATAATGGCAAAATTGTTACCGATAAAAAATTGGATCACTTAATTTCAGACGATAAAGAACAAGTTATCGAAGTAGAATTTGATTATAAAATAGAAGAACAATTAATTGCCAAAATTGAAAATCTTGTTTCTTATAAAAATACGCACGACATGATTTGGGAATTAACTTTTAAAGCTGACAAAGACATGCGCCCAGCTGTTTTTGATTTTGCGAATGCAAACGGTTTGAAAACGCTGCAAATAAACCAGAAGAATAAAAATTTAGAGGCTGTTTTTAGAGAGATTACAAAGTAAATTATTTATAAAAAAGCTGGTTTAAACTGAGTTTAAACCAGCTTTTTAAGCTAATACCGTAAAATTAAAAAACCTTACTCGCTATTTGTCGAATATTTTCTGATTTTCCCATAGAATAATAGTGTAATACTGGAACTCCGGCTGCTTTCAATTCTAAAGATTGTTGGATAGCCCATTCGATTCCTACTTGTCTGATATCCGCATTATTTTTGCATTGATCTACCGCATGAATTAAATCTTCCGGCAAATCAATTCTAAAAATTTGTGGTAATACTTGTAAGTGCCTTTGCACTGCAATAGGTTTGATTCCCGGAATAATAGGAACCGTAATCCCCATTTCTCTGGCTTTGGAAACAAACTCGAAGTATTTTGCATTGTCAAAAAACATTTGGGTCACTACATAATCAGCACCTGCCTCTACTTTTTCTTTCAGCCTTTTTAAATCTGAAATTAAGGAAGGAGACTCCAAATGTTTTTCTGGATACCCAGCAACTCCAATGCAAAAATTAGCTTTGTTGTCAACATCCATTACATCGTGCAAATATTTTCCACAATTCAATTGGTTGATTTGTTTGACTAAATCAACGGCAAAATCATTACCTCCTTGTTTCGGAATAAAATATTGCTCATCTTTCATCGCATCTCCACGCAAGGCCATCACATTATCAATTCCCAAATAATGACAATCCACCAATAAATATTCTGTTTCTTCTTTGGTAAAACCACCGCAAAGAACATGAGGAACTGTATCTACCGTGTATTTATGTTTTATGGAAGCACAAATACCTAGTGTTCCAGGACGCATTCTGGTCAATTTTTTATCAAGTAAACCATTGCCTTTATCAACATAAATATACTCTTCCCGAGAAGTTGTTACGTCTATAAATGGTGGTTTAAATTCCATTAATGGATCAATATTGTCGTATAATTCCTGAATGCTTTTGCCTTTTTGGGGCGGAATAATTTCAAAGGAGAATAAAGTTTCTCCTTTGGCGGCTTCTATATGCTGTGTTACTTTCATCTTAAATCTTAAAGTTTGAATGTCGAAAGTCACGTCCTTTTGACTTTATGACTGTGTTTTTAATCTGCTACATTCGGGTTCAACCATTTCATAGCTAGTTCTGTTGGTATGCTTCTTCGTTTGGCGTAATCAATAACTTGGTCTTCTTTTATTTTTCCAAGTCCAAAATACCTGCTTTCGGGATTTCCAAAATAATACCCAGAAACGGATGAAGCGGGCCACATTGCCATACTTTCGGTCAAGGTCACACCAATTTCGTCTGCAACATTTAGTAATTTCCAAATCGTTGGTTTTTCTAAATGGTCTGGACAAGCTGGATACCCTGGAGCTGGACGAATTCCTTTGTAATCTTCGGCAATCATTGCCTCTGTACTCAAAGCTTCATCTGATGAATACCCCCAAATTTCTTTACGGATTTTTTCGTGTAAATATTCCGCAAAAGCTTCAGCAAAACGATCCGCCAATGCTTTTACCATTATCGAATTGTAATCGTCTAAATCTCTTTCGAATTCAGCCGCCCATTCATCTACACCAAAACCGGTAGTCACACAAAATGCACCCATATAATCGGTTTTACCGCTGTCTTTCGGAGCAATAAAATCAGATAAGGCAATGTTCGGAGCACCTTTCGTTTTCTGTGATTGTTGACGTAATGTCAAGAATTTCTCTAACACTTTTCCGTTTTCATCACGCAACTCGATATCATCATCATTCACCTGATTTGCTGGGAAAATTCCATAGATCCCTTTCGCAGTCAGTTTCTTTTCTTTTAAAATAACGTCCAACATTTCATTGGCATCAGCAAAAACGGAAGTTGCTTGTTCACCAACAACAGTATCCGTTAAAATAGCTGGGTATTTTCCAAACAATTCCCATGTTCTGAAAAACGGCGTCCAGTCAATATACGGAACCAAAACATCCAAGTCGACTTCAATTGTTTTTACTCCAATAAAATTAGGCTTCATTGGGGTGTAAGTGTCCCAATCTAATTTTAGTTTGTTGACACGAGCTTGCTCAATAGTCAAGAAGTTTTTGTCTCGCGAACGATTCAAAAACGTCTCTCTAAAAGCATCATAATCAGCTCTGATGTCGCTTGCATATAGCTTTCTATCTTTGTTCAATAAATTTCCGGCAACCGTTACGGCTCTCGAAGCATCATTTACGTGAATAACCGTTTCTCTATATTGCGGTGCAATTTTCACAGCAGTATGCGCTCGTGAAGTGGTTGCTCCACCAATCATTACGGGGATTTTTATGTTTCGCTTGTCTAATTCCTTGGCGAGATATACCATTTCGTCTAGTGATGGCGTAATTAATCCGCTTAATCCAATAATGTCAACATTGTGCTCAATTGCTGCTGCAATGATTTTCTCCGGTGCAACCATCACCCCTAAATCTATGATTTCATAATTGTTACAAGCCAAAACAACCGAAACAATATTTTTTCCAATATCATGCACATCTCCTTTTACAGTCGCCATCAAGATACGACCTGCAAAACTCGAAACTCCATCTTTTTCAGCTTCAATGAAAGGCAGCAAATACGCTACTGCTTTTTTCATTACGCGTGCTGATTTTACCACTTGTGGCAAAAACATTTTACCCGAACCAAATAAATCCCCAACGACATTCATTCCCGTCATCAAGTTGATTTCGATAACTTCGATCGGTTTGGTAGCTGCCAATCGGGCTTCTTCCACATCTAGTTCTATAAATTCATCGACTCCTTTTACTAACGAATGTGTCAATCGTTCCTGGATTGTACCTGAACGCCATTCTTGAACCGCTTTTTCAGTACTCTTTACATCGCCTTTTACATTCTCGGCAAAGTCCAACAATCTTTCAGTGGCATCATCACGTCTGTTTAGAATTACATCTTCAACACGTTCCAAAAGATCTTTTGGAATTTCATCGTAAATAGAAAGCATTTCAGGATTCACGATTCCCATCGTCATTCCGTTTTGAATAGCGTGGTACAAGAAAACCGAGTGCATCGCTTCCCGAACCGTGTCATTTCCTCTAAACGAAAACGAAACATTACTTACTCCTCCACTAATATGTGCATGCGGAAGATTTTCTCTAACCCATTTCGTACCTCTAAAGAAATCCAATGCGTTATCGCGGTGTTCTTCCATTCCTGTTGCTACTGGAAATATATTCAAATCGAAAATAATATCCTGCGGAGGAAAACCAACTTGATTTACCAAAATATCATACGAACGTTGGCAAATTTCTACGCGGCGTTCGTAATTATCAGCTTGTCCCGTTTCATCAAATGCCATAATAATTGCCGCAGCACCATAGCGCTTAATCAACTTAGCATGATGAATAAATTGTTCCTCGCCTTCTTTTAAAGAAATCGAGTTTACCACACTTTTTCCCTGCACCACTTTTAGCCCCGCTTCGATGATATCCCATTTCGAGCTATCAATCATGATTGGAACTCTAGAAATATCAGGTTCGGCAGCGATTAAATTCAGGAATTTTGTCATGGCATATTCGCCATCGAGCATTCCTTCATCCATATTAATATCGATGATTTGCGCGCCACCTTCCACTTGCTCTTTGGCAATGCTCAATGCTTCTTCATATTTTTCTTCCTTGATTAATCGAAGGAATTTTCTAGAACCGGTAACATTGGTTCGTTCCCCAATATTTACAAAAACGCTTTGTGGCGTAATGATTAAAGGTTCTAATCCCGATAATACTAGGTTTCTTCTCTTTTCTGCGTGTGCCATTTTGTTTTATTTAATCCTTGCACCGTTTCAAAAACCGTGTAAGTCTAGCTTTTTTTATTTATTTCTACCTTTTTTAAAAACGTGTAGTTCGTTTTGTTTCTTTTTATTTTGGGCGTGACCCAAGGGTCGGGCTATTCGTTGCAAGTCCTCGACTAATTCCGTCCCGATAGCTATCGGGACGGAATTAGTCTGTGGGCTTTTCACTGCTATCCCTCACGCGGACACTGTTCAATTCAACACTATTTATATACAACGGATCAATTCCATTGCTACAAATAGTTCGTTCCTACGCAACTTTTGTGCTTTTTTCGCTAGCGCGAGCGTTCCGCTCGTGCCCATTCTAAATTATAATTCTATTGTCAAACTTTTTTATCTTGCCTTTGTTTGTGGGCACGAGCGAGACGCTCGCGCTAGCCGATAACTAAACTAGTATTATGTTAGACACGATAAATCGCGTCTCTACGTTTTACATCGTCGCTGTAGAAACTCTGGGTTTATACTCCTTAGCGATATCAGCGATCAATTTGATGTGTTCTGGGGTTGTTCCGCAACAACCGCCTATGATATTTACTAAATTATCGTCTAAATATTCTTTGATAAAGGCTTGCATCTGTTCTGGCGTTTCGTCATACTCTCCAAATGCGTTTGGTAATCCTGCATTAGGATGTGCTGAAACATTAAAAGAAGTGTTTTGTGATAAGGTCTGCAAATATGGTTTTAATAAATCGGCTCCTAAAGCACAATTGAAACCTACACTCAACAATGGAATATGTGAAACTGAAACCAAAAAAGCTTCTACGGTTTGACCTGAAAGTGTTCTTCCTGACGCATCCGTAATGGTACCGGAAACCATGATAGGAATATCAATATTGCGTTCGTCCTTAACTTCTTCAATAGCGAAAAGTGCTGCTTTGGCATTTAACGTATCGAAAATAGTTTCTACTAAAAGCAAATCACTTCCTCCGTCAATTAACGCTTCTACTTGTTGTTTGTACGCAATGCGCAAATCATCGAAAGTTACGGCTCGGTAACCTGGATCATTTACATCGGGTGACATGCTCGCCGTCCTGTTTGTTGGTCCAATTGAGCCTGCTACAAATCGAGGTTTCTCTGGATTTTTGGCTGTAAACTCATCGGCTACTTCACGGGCTATTCGTGCCGATTCGAAGTTGAGTTCGTAAACAATATCTTCGAGATGGTAATCCGCCATTCCGATGGTGGTCCCAGAGAACGTATTGGTTTCAACAATATCCGCTCCTGCTTCAAAATAAGCGGCGTGAACAGCACGTATCGCTTGCGGCTGCGTGAGTGACAACAAATCATTGTTTCCCTTTAAAGAATGTGGAAAATCTTTGAAACGTTCCCCTCGAAAATCTTCTTCCGAGAAATTGTACCGTTGTAGCATGGTTCCCATAGCTCCATCGAGTATGAGTATGTTTTTTTTGATAGCTTCTTGAATGCTTGACATAACTTTTTATTTCTTGTAAATCGCGATACATATCGGGATTTATACTTTTGATTACTAACTCCAAAAGCTCACTATATTAGCTTTTTAGCCCCGAGTGCAGCGGCATCCTTTTTTTCTGGTGTTCAGAAAAAAGATATAGCGGAAAGCGGGAACAATATTGGCAAAAAAAACACCAATTGTTTGCTTCTGATACTCAAATTAATTCAGTAGGCTAAATATCGATATGTTGTCAAGAAAAGTTTTGAGAAATACTAAGTGAGTATTCGTGTGTTATCTATCTTAGATACTGAAACTGGTTCTGTATAAAGTAGAATGTAGCACCTTCTTTAAAGATAAAGGGTTGCTAAGGTTTCATTGGGTCATTCCCTCCGCCTTTCGTGATAACTGTCAATAAATATAGGAACACTGCAAAGTAAAGACAAAGCGCTAATACTTGCAAGTATTAGCGCTATATTTTTTAACTAGTTTCTAGTAAGTTGTTAAACAATGGCTTTGACTACAGCTTTTGGAGCCTCTTTACGAGTTCCGTCAAATCCGTCCACGCCAGAAACTGTAGTATATTTTAATACATATTTCTTACCTGGATTAATGATTTGGTAGGCTGCCTGACACATTAATGTTGCTTCGTGAAAACCACAAAGAATCAATTTTAATTTCCCTGGATAGGTATTTACGTCACCAATGGCAAAAATTCCCGGAATGTTCGTTTGATAATCTAAGGCATTGTTAACTTTAATAGCATTTTTTTCAATGTCTAATCCCCAGTCTCCGATAGGGCCTAATTTTGGCGTTAATCCAAAAAGCGGAATAAAATAATCTGTAGGAATGGTTCTGTGGGCTCCATTTTCTTCAATATCAATTGATTCTAAATGTTCGGCTCCATTTAAACCAACTACTTCTGCTGGCGTGATCATTTTTATTTTTCCTGAATTTTTTAATTCCTGCACTTTTTCTACAGAATCTAAAGCACCTCTAAATTCATTTCTTCTGTGAATTAGAGTCACTTCGGAAGCAATATTAGATAAGAAAATACTCCAGTCTAATGCGGAATCACCACCTCCAGCAATTACGACTCTTTTGTCTCTGAATTTTTCCGGATTTTTAATGAAATACTTGATTCCTTTATCTTCGTAAAATTCGATGTCTTCAATTAATGGCTTTCTAGGTTCAAAACTTCCTAACCCACCAGCAATTGCTACAACCGAAGCATGGAATTTTTTTCCTTTATTCGAAGTCACAATAAAACTTCCGTCTTCTTGTTTTTCAATGGTTTCTGCACGTTCACCCAGCGTAAAACCAGGCTCAAATTGTTTGATTTGTTCCATTAAATTATCCACTAAATCACCCGCTAATACTTCCGGAAAACCTGGAATATCATAAATTGGTTTTTTTGGATACAATTCAGATAGTTGTCCACCTGCTTGAGGCAAGGCATCTAAAATATGACATTTTAGTTTTAACAATCCTGCTTCAAAAACGGCAAATAAACCAGTTGGTCCGGCTCCTATTATAAGTATGTCTGTCTTAATCATTTTTTTTCTTTATGTAATTATTTAATACAAAGTAACGATTGCTTTTTACTGCTTTAAATGATAAATATCATTCGTTCCTTTGCAATGCTTTTATTCTTTATTTTTTAACGACTCGGTTATTTCATTCATTTTCTGCACTTTTTCCTCGAAATTCCCCTTGAGTGTTTTGCGATATTCATTTAGGTTTTCGACCATTTTATTGATATCGTCTGGAATGATTTCTTCAAAAAGCTCCCGTAATCTTTTGGCTGTTGTTGGCGATTTTCCGTTAGTTGAAATGGCGATTTTCACATTTCCTTTGGTTACAATTCCGCCCAAATAATAATCGCATAAATCTGGCGTATCGGCAATATTGCAAATTAAGTGTCTTTTTCGACACAAGTCGAATACCCTTTTATTTACTTTCAAATCATCGGTGCAGGCAATTACCATGTGGCGTTTGCGAAGCATCCAGCGATTAAACTTTTTATAGGTCAATTTTACCGAAGGATGTTTTTGTACTAGCGTTTCTAGTTCCGGTAAAAACCTTGGCGCCACCACCTCAACATTTGCATTTGGACTCGATTTCAACATGAAAGATAACTTTTCTAAACCCACATTTCCTCCACCTACAATCAACACATTCAGGTTGTGTAGTTTTAAAAAAACAGGATACAATTCATTTCTTTCCATTATTATGTTATTTTCCTCTCTACTGCAGAAACCTCTTAATTCTCTTGAGATGAGTCAACAAAGATTGTAATAATTTATACTTTATTTTTATACGATTTGCTTCCTACGAACTCCTCGTAAAACCCTTTCAACTTATTACTTTCTTTTACTACTTCTCCAATAACTATTATCGCTGGTGAACTCAAATTGTTCTCGGCAACAACTGCTTGAATATTATTTATAGTTCCAACTCCAATTTTCTCATTTACAGTGGTTCCGTTTTGAATAATTGCAACAGCCGTTTCTCCTTTGGATTCCTTTTGAAATAAAGACACAATCTGTGATAGTTTACTCATTCCCATCAAAATTACAACTGTTGCTGATGATTGTGCTGCAAGCGCTACGTCATCTGACAAATTCCTATTAGAAGTAGTACCTGTAATAACCCAAAAACTTTCGGACACTCCTCTTTTTGTCAAAGAAATTCCTTGATAAGCTGGAACTGCAATCGAAGATGAGATTCCGGGTACTACAAATGTAGGGATTCCAAAACTTTCTGCGAATTCAATTTCTTCACTTCCACGTCCAAAAATAAAGGGATCGCCACCTTTCAATCGAACGACATTTCCATAGGTAAGCGCATTGTCTACAATCAACTGATTGATTTGGTCTTGCGTATATTCATGGCAGCCTTTTCGTTTCCCTACAAATATTTTTATAGCATCTTTGGGTGCATGAATCATTATTTCATCATTGGCTAGTGCATCATACAAAACCACATTCGCTTCTGCCAGCGCCTTTACTCCTTTCAGAGTAAGCAAATCTGGATCGCCAGGACCAGCGCCTACTAAAGTTACTTTGGGTTGAATTGTATTATGCATCAGCTAAATCTTTGGCTCTATATTTCTCTATTGTATCAAAAAACGCAACGCCTTGTTGAATGTATTTTTGTGCAAATTCGGCAGAAGGCTCATTATCTTTAATTTGATAAACCAAATCTTTAAAGCTTGAGTCCAATTCTATTTTTTTGCTATCGATAAAAACAGTATCAAACAAATCGATAATTCCAGCATGGTGATTTGTTTTTTCGTTTTCAGCCAATAATATTGCTTTGGCACCGTTTACAAAACCGGCGTAGGCTAAATAAATCGCGTCCGACCATTTTTTATCTTCGAAAGCTTCCTGTGCAAAAGTCATTTTATCTTTGGCTTCTAATATTAAAGTAGCCACTAAATCAATAACTACACCTGCACATTCTCCTACTCCAACTGCTTTTACGTAGTTATCAGCATTTCCCCAATCAACAAAATCAGCCTCGGTAAGGTTTGTTATATCCGCTAATGGTTTCAAAAACTCGTAGAAATATTTTTCTCCTTTTGCATCGTAATAATTCAAGAATGATTGTCCGTTTCCATTCGCATCAAAGTCATTTAAGATAAAACGCAACGCATCAGGTCCTCTTCTACTTGGAATTTTGATTACTTTATCAGAAAATCTTCCGTTTCCATTTCCTAGATTTCCTCCGCCCAATAATACCTGAAGTGCTGGAGCAACTAGTTTTCCTGCATTAATTGACATTCCTTGGAAACCAATTTCGGACATATTGTGTTGTCCACAAGCATTCATACAACCGCTAATTTTAATGGCGATTTGTTGGTTGTTGCTGTATTGTGGGTATTCAGTTTTTAATACTCTTTCTAATTCATCCGCGATACCAGTACTACTTGCAATACCTAAATTACACGTATCCGTTCCCGGACAAGCCGTGATATCTCCGATAGTATCATATCCTAAAGCAACAAAATCTAATTTGGCTAATTCTTGGTAAAAGAACGCTAGATTTTCTTCTTTAATATTACGTAAAACGATGTTTTGTCGTAATGAAAAACGCAATTCATTAGCACCATAATTTTTAATCAAATCAGCCAATAATCTTGCTTTATCTGTATAAAAATCTCCTAAAAGTACTTTAATACCAATAGCTACATATCCTGCTTGTTTTTGTAGAATCACATTTGATTTTTTCCAAGCTTCAAAAGCTTCAACATCCTCAATTGTTACTGATGGCACTGCCAACAATGGTTCTGTAATTGCTCCTTCAAATGCAGTAGTGTCTATCTCGTAAGTATGAAAAGGCAAGGCTTTTTTCTCTTCGTCAACCAAACGCAAAAACTCTTCACGCCCTAAGTCTTTGATTAAGAATTTCATACGTGCTTTCAAACGTTTTGCTCTTTCTCCGTAACGGTCAAAAACCCTAATTATACCTTCGGCAGTTGGGATAATTTGGTTCACCGGTACAAATTCTGAAAGCAATTCAGCGTGACTTGGTTGAGAACCTAAACCTCCGGCAAACATTATTTTGAACCCTTTTTCACCATTTACAATCTTTGGAATAAATCCTAAATCATGCAAATAACTCAAAGCGGTATCTTTATCAGACGAGGAAAAGGAGATTTTGAATTTACGCCCCATTTCTTGACAAATTGGGTTACGCAATAAATATTGAAACAAACCATGCGCATAAGGCGACACGTCAAAAGGTTCGTCAACATCTACTCCCGCTAATTCGCTTCCAGTAATATTACGCACGGTGTTTCCACACGCTTCTCTCAAAGTGATATCATCTTTGGCTAATTCAGACCAAAGTTCAGGCGTTCTGTCTAAACTCACATAGTGAATTTGAATATCCTGACGGGTTGTAATGTGCAAACGTCCCGTAGAATATTTATCGGATACTTCGGTAATACGCTTCAATTGCTCGCTAGTCACTTTTCCGTAAGGTAATTTAATGCGAATCATTTGCACGCCTTCTTGACGTTGACCGTAAATACCACGTGCCAAACGAAGACTGCGAAAACGCTCATCGTCAATTTGTCCACTTCGGAAGGAATGAATTTTTTTCTCTAAATCGATAATCTCTTTTTGGACAATCGGATCTTCTATTTCGGTTCTAAAACTTTGCATCTTTTTTAGCTTTTAGCTATTGGCTTTGGGCTTTTAGCTGTTAATCTATATCTTTTAACTTATTTAATTTTTTAGCATAAGCTAAAAATTATTTTATAAAACCAACTCCTGCTGTTGTATTGGTTGCAGCATCTATTAAGATGAAGGCTCCGTTAGATTTATTATCCGTGTAAGCATCAAAATAAATGGCTTTGCTCAATTTGATAGTTACTTCTCCAATTTCGTTTATAGCTAATTGAGTCGCTGGAGTTGTTCCTGAATAATCGGTTGCGATTACATTTTTTACCCCTTCAATTTTCGCCAAAACTCTATTGCTATTGTGCTGTACATAATATTTTGCACCTGGGACCAATTTTTTACTGTCCATCCAACAAACAGTTGTTGTGATGTCTTTTTCAATTTTAGGAAGTTCATTCGATTTTACAATCATATCCCCTCTGGTTACATTGATATCATTTTCCAGTTCCAAAGTAATAGAAGATCCTGCTGTCGCTTCATCAAATTGTTTGTCAAAAAAATGAATATTTGTTACTGTAGATTCTGTTAAAGAAGGAAGCACCGTTACAGCATCCCCAACTTTGATAGTGTTTCCGTATAATTTTCCGGCATATCCTCTAAAGTCATGATACTCTTCCGTTTTTGGTCTAATTACTGTTTGAACAGGAAAACGTGCGATTCCGTTTTCGTAGATATCATTTGGTTCCAATGCTTCCAAATGTTCCAAAACCGTCTGTCCAGTGTACCAAGGCATATTCTCCGATTTATCGGCAACATTACCACCATTGATTGCACTTAGCGGAATGTAACTTACATTTTGTTCTTTGAAAGCGCTTTTTGCATTTAATGCCTGAAAGTCTGCTTTGATTTTGTTGTATACTTCTTCTGAGTAATCAACTAAATCCATTTTGTTTACCGCAACAATAACGTCTTTTACTCTCAATAGATTATTGATAAAAAAGTGACGGTACGTTTGCTCAATAACTCCTTTACGGGCATCAATCAAAATGATTGAAACTTGTGAAGTTGAAGCTCCGGTAACCATGTTTCGTGTATATTCTACGTGACCCGGAGTGTCGGCAATGATGTAGCTCTTCTTGGCTGTCGAAAAATAAATATGCGCCACATCAATCGTGATCCCTTGTTCCCTCTCAGCAACTAAACCATCAGTAGCCAATGAAAAATCTAAATAATCGTATCCTTTTTGCTTGCTGCTTTTTTCTATTGCTTCAATCTTATCTGTAGTCAAGGATTTTGTATCGTACAATAATCTCCCGATTAAGGTACTTTTTCCGTCATCTACACTTCCTGCTGTTGCTATTTTTAAAACTTCCATTCCTTATTTTTTATTTGAAGTCTAAAAGTTTAAGGTTTTCAAAACACCTTATGTAAACTTCTAAATTTGATTTTTTATTTTAAATGTTGAATTTTAAATTTTAAATGTCTCGGAACAATTCATAATTTATAATTCATAATTGTTTCCTAAAAGTACCCTTGTTGTTTTCTTTTTTCCATCGCGGCTTCAGAACGTTTGTCATCAATTCTGGCTCCTCTTTCAGAAATAGTCGAAGATCTAATTTCGCCTACTACTTCTTGAATCGTTGCTGCATACGAATCAACAGCAGCAGTACAACTCATATCTCCAACGGTTCTAAAACGAACAATTCTTTCTTCAATTTGCTCATCTTCTTCTTGGTATACAAATGGAGAATGCGACCAAATCATACCATCTCTCAAGAATACTTTTCGTTTGTGTGAAAAGTAAATCGATGGAATTTCTATTTGCTCTTGTTCGATATAACTCCATACATCCAGTTCCGTCCAGTTCGAAATTGGGAAAACACGAACGTTTTGACCATTTTCAATTTTTCCGTTTAAAATATCAAACAATTCCGGACGTTGGTTTTTTTCATCCCATTGGCCAAAATCATCACGAACAGAGAAAATACGTTCCTTCGCTCTTGCTTTTTCTTCATCACGACGCGCACCACCGATACAAGCATCAAATTTAAACTCTTCGATTGCATCCAATAATGTTGTCGTTTGCAAACTGTTTCTGCTGGAATATTTACCCGATTCTTCTACAACTTTCCCTTCGTCAATAGCATCTTGCACATTACGAACAATTAATTCCAATCCTAATTCTGCAACCAATTTATCTCTGAAAGCAATAGTTTCTGGAAAATTATGACCTGTATCTACGTGCAACAATGGGAAAGGAATTTTAGCAGGAAAAAAAGCTTTCTGTGCTAAACGCACCAATGTAATCGAATCTTTTCCACCAGAGAAAAGCAAAACCGGTTTGTCAAATTGAGAAATTACTTCTCTAAATATGTATATCGCTTCGCTTTCTAAAGCGTTTGTTTTTAATATGGTACTCATTATTTTAATTTAAAGATTTAAAGGATCGAAAAAATTAAAGATTCAACAATCCTTTATAATTTATATTCACAATTACTTTTGGTGTAAACCACATTCTTTATGACTGGATTCCCACCACCATCTGCCTGCTCGTATGTCTTCATCTGCAGTAATTGCTCTGGTACATGGAGCACATCCTATACTTACAAACCCTTGTTTGTGTAGTACATTTTGTGGCACATTGTTTTTTTCTAAATAGGCTTCTACTTCTATCAAAGTCCATTTTAACAATGGATTGAATTTTATAATGTCGAACTTTTCATCGTATTCAAAAAGATCTAAGGCATTTCTGTTTTCAGATTGTTCCGCACGTAAACCAGTAATCCAGATGTCATTCCCTTTCAATGCTTTGGTCAACGGCGCCACTTTTCGAATAAAACAACACTCTTTTCTATTCTCTACCGATTCATAGAAGCTGTTTGGACCTTTTTGATTTAACAACTCTTGCACCGCATTTGTTTCTGGGAAATAGGTCTTAATGTCTATTTTATATTTTCTTAAAGTTTTATGAAAAACATCATACGTTTCCTGAAATAATCTTCCTGTATCTAAAGTAAAAATGGTAATTGGCAAATCATTTAGACCAATTAAAGCCGTAATCACCTGATCTTCCTGACCAAAAGAGGTAGAAAAAACTACGCTATCCTTATATTCATTGGCTAAAAAACGAAGCGTTTCCTCTATGGAAAAATCTTTGGTTTTATGCAATAAAGCTTTTACTGTATCTGTGCTCATAATTCTGTTTTTCTTTTACAACAATTTTGACAAGGTTCTTAAACTCAAAATAATAATTAAAATACCTACCAAAATCATCATGGGTTTCCTTTTAATTTTATTGACTAATAAAGCGGCGATTGGCGCGGCAATCACACCTCCTAAAATTAAACCTATAATAACCTGCCATCCTTGGATTCCTCCAAAAATCATAAATGTAATACCACTAGCAAAAGAAACCGCAAATTCAGCTGCATTCACAGAACCAATTGTGTATCTAGGATTTCTACCGCGTCCTAATAATGTAGAAGTAACAATTGGCCCCCATCCTCCACCTCCAACAGAATCCATGAATCCTCCAAAAGAAGCCAGAATATTCAATCGCTTTGTTTTCTTTTTAATAATGTTTTTTTGCATTGCCTTTCTGATAATTATAACCGCCAAAGCAATCATATACACCGCAATAAAAGGCTTTATTGCATCTCCATCAATTACATCTGATAGCAAATAAGCTCCAGTAATCGAACCCAAAACTCCTGGTATCAACAAATGTTTTACTAATTTTTTATTGATATTTCCAAATCGATGATGCGAAATCGCAGAAGCACCGGTTGTAAACATTTCGGCAACATGAACACCTGTACTACTGATGGCTGGTGGAATTCCATATGCTAATAAAAAAGAAGTTGAAGTAGCTCCGTAGCCCATTCCTAAAGTCCCATCTACCAGCTGTGCAAAAATCCCAATGCAGAAAAAGATTAAAAATTCTTGATTCAACCCAGCAATCAAACTATTCCATGAAAATTCAGCGTGATGATTGTAAACCAATGTAGCAATTAATCCAATTAATAAGGCAACCGGAATAATAACCCACAAACGTTCTTTAAATGTAATTTCAGGTTTTAAGGAGACCCTATGTTCTACTGCTTCTTTATTCATATTCTATGGAAAATCAACTTGTATTAATAATTATCTATTACCCTATAGGAAAGCTAGATTAATATGCAAAAATACCACTTTTTGCTTAACTACAAAACTTATTTAAAAAAATGTTTGTTAAAATGCAATATCCGCTAGGGTATTATTTTCCAATATCATCAGGGTATTGTCTCGCACTTCGGTCATTAATTTCCGAACGGCGCAAGTAGTTTCATCAGCACAGTCTGCACAAGGCTCATAAAAATTATGGCTGGCACAAGGAAGTAATGCAATAGGTCCCTCTAGAGTGCGATACACATGGGCCATATTTATTTCCTTAGGATCTTTTATCAAATAATAGCCTCCGCCTTTTCCTTTTTTGGCTCCTAAAAAACCAGAATGGCGTAACAGTAGTAAAATACTTTCTAAAAACTTAATCGAAATAGTCTCGCTTCTTGCTATTTCAGCAATTTGTATCGGTGTTTGATCTTTCTGGCGTGCCAAAAAAGTCAATGCTTTTATTCCGTATTTAGTTTTCTTTGAAAGCATAGTTGATTTTTGATTGAGATAAATGATTTCTGATTTTTTATGGTTTCAAATCAAAAAAACATATCCTTTTTACAACAACAAAAATATACTTTTTGAATGAAGAATGGTGAATGTAGATTAACGATTGTTGTTGGATGAGAAATCTGCAATTTAAAATCGTCTATCTACATTCAAAAATCTTTATGAAAGCGCTTGTTCCAAATCAGCAATTACATCCTTCACGGTTTCCAATCCAACAGAAACACGCACTAAACCATCGGTAATACTTACCGCTAAACGTTCCTCTACAGATAATTTACTGTGTGTTGTTGATGCAGGATGTGTTACAATGGTTCTCGTATCGCCTAAATTTGGTGATAAAGAGCATAGTTTTAATTTATCCAAAAAATTTCTTCCGGCTTCAAGACCGCCTTTTATTTCAAAAGCAACAATGTTTCCACCTAAAAGCATTTGTTTTTTGGCAATTTCATATTGCGGATGCGATTTCAAGAAAGGATATTTCACTTTATTAACCTGCGCATGGCTTTCCAGAAATTCAGCCACTTTCATGGCATTTTCACAATGTCTGTCTAAACGAATCGCCAACGTTTCTAAACTTTTTGATAATACCCAAGCATTAAATGGGGATAAAGAAGGGCCAGTAAGTCGAGAAAACAAATAGATTTTCTGAATCAATTCAGCATCACCAACAGTTATTCCTCCCAACACTCTTCCTTGACCGTCCATTAATTTTGTAGCGGAATGCACCACTAAATGCGCACCCCACTTTATCGGTTGTTGCAGATAAGGTGTAGCAAAACAGTTATCAATTACCAAAATCAGATTGTGTTTTTTAGCAATCGTTCCTAACAGTTCTAAATCGATAATATCAACAGCCGGATTGGTAGGTGATTCAGCAAAAAGAATCTTTGTATTTGGAGTAATAAAACTTTCAATCGTTTCTGACTTATTGATATCAAAATAGGAGGTTTCAATATTCCATTTTGGAAAATAATTGATGAATAAAGAATGTGTCGCTCCAAAAACACTACTGGAAGAAACTATATGATCACCCGATTTCAATAAAGCTGCCATGGTTGAATACACTGCTGCCATTCCTGAAGCAAAAGCAAAACCAGCTACAGCACCTTCCATTTTACAGACTTTGTCTACAAATTCATTCGTGTTTGGGTTGCTGTAACGGCTGTAAATATTTCTGTCTTTTTCCTCAGCAAAAGAAGCACGCATGTCTTCGGCATCTTCAAATACAAAACTGGACGTTAAGTACAAAGGCACAGAATGCTCTAAATATTGCGTTCTTTCTAATTGGGTGCGGATGGCTAAGGTTTCAAAACCAAATTCTTGTTCGTTCATTCTAATTGTTTAAAAAGTTTAAGGAGTAAAGTTATTGGAGTAATATTTCACCAATCATTTTATCCAAACTATAATGGTTTATTGTTTAAAACTACTTTATAGTGTATCGTCGCTGTTGGCTCTAATGTTTTAGAAACCGAACAGTATTTTTCGAAAGAAAGCTGCGCTGCTCTGGCTGCTTTTTCTTCATTAATAGGCCCCTCCAAAAAGAAAACCACGGTAATTTCCTTGAATGGTTTTGCTTCTCCTACTTGTACCCGTTCCCCTTCAACCTCAGCCTTAAAAGAGGTGATTTCTTGTCTTTGTTTTTTTAGAATCGAAATCATATCAATGGCGCTGCAACCTGCAACACCCATCAATACTAACTCCATTGGACTTGCACCCATGTCATTCCCGCCAAATTCAGGTCGGCTATCAACGTTTACTATATGCCCACGCTCGTTTTTTAATTCAAAGTGGAAATTGTCATTTACTCTGTTTAATGTTATTTTCATCTTGTATTTTTTTTATCTGAGATCAAAAATCATTAATCTGCAATCTTAAAGTATTACCCTTTATCCGATAATCTCAAAATATCCCCAAAAACACCTCTCGCCGTCACGGCTGATCCTGCGCCTGCGCCTTGAATAACGATGGGTCTGTCCCCATACGATTCCGTATAAATTTCGAAGAATGAATCAGAACCTTTCAATCCGCCTAAAGCGGTATCCGAAGGTACCGAAACTAATTTCACTTCGAGATCACCTTTATCATTTTGCAAATCACCCGATAATTCACCTATGTATCGCAACACGTGGTTTGGTTTTTGGTCGGCCTTTATTTTAGCATAAATTGGGTCGAGCTCCGTCAGTTTATTTAGGAAATCAGAAACATCACCTTCGCGCAAATGTTCTGGAATTAAATTCTGAATATTAATCTCTTCGAACTCATTTTGCAAGTCTAATTCTCTTGCTAAAATCAATAATTTTCTACCAACGTCGTTTCCACATAAATCTTCTCTTGGATCGGGTTCCGTATACCCATTGTCAATAGCTTCCTTTAAAATCTCGCTAAACGGAGCATCTTTGGCAGAAAAATTATTGAATAAATAACTCAATGTTCCTGAAAAAACACCCTTAATTTTCGTAATATTCTCTCCTGAAAGGTGTAGTAATTTAATAGTATCAATTAAAGGCAATCCCGCTCCAACATTGGTTTCATAAAGATAACTCTTTTGATTATCTGCCAATACTTTTCGCAATTTTTTATAAAAACTATAACTTAGTGTATTTGCAACTTTATTGGATGAAATCAAATCAAAACTGCTTTCTACTAAAGAAATGTAGTTCTCGACAAATGCAGTGCTTGCGGTGTTATCAATCGCAATTAGATTCTCCAAGTGATGCTCATTTGCATACGCAATCACATCGTTAATGGTATATGAAAAGCCGTTATTCTGGATTTCATTTTTCCAATTTGGCGTTACTCCATTTTTATTTAGAAGTACATTACTTGAATTGGCGATTGCAAAAACATTCAATTTGATGTCTTTCCTTTTCTCAATAGCTGCAGCAGATTCCAATATTTGGTTAATCAATGTTCCACCCACTAATCCGTGACCAAAAATGGCAATATTAATTTTCTTGGAAACTCCAAAAATCTCTCCATGAATTACGTTTAAGGCTTTGTGAAGTTGTGATTTTTTCACCACCAAACTCACATTCTTACCCGTAACCGTATTATTGAAAAGTATGGGAACAATTTTATTTTTTATCAACGCCGTGTAAGGCTTATGAAACGTACTTAAATCCTGACCAATGATAGAAATTACCGAAACATCATCGGTAACCGTAATTTTATTGACATCTTTCGAATAAAAATCATTTTCAAACTCTTTTTCCAGTTCAATCATGGCTAAAGTAGCTTTATCAGCAGCCACCACCAAACCAATTCCTCGTTCAGAAGAACCTTGAGAAATGATACTTACGCTGATATTATTGTCACCCATCACTCTAAAAATTCGTGCATCAACACCCGTTTTTCCAAGCAATCCTCTTCCCTCTAAGTTCACTAAAGAAACATTTTCAAGCACCGAAAGTGTTTTAATCCCTTCTTTATTAGAATTGGATGTAATTAATGTCCCCTTATTTTCGTGGTTGAATGTATTCAAGATACGAAGCGGAATGCTTTTTTCCAGCAACGGAATTATAGTTTTGGCATGAAGAATTGTTGCACCAAAATTGGCTATTTCATTCGCTTCATTAAACGATAAATGATCGATTTTTTTTGCATCAATTACTAAATCCGGGTTGGCAGTATAAATTCCGTCAACGTGCGTGTAGTTTTGAAGCTCATCTGCATTCAAATAATTAGCAATTAATGAAGCCGTATAATTACTTCCATTTCTTCCTAAAGTAGTGGTATCATTATTAGTGTTGGAGCCAATAAAACCAGTAACTATATTTACTGTTGTACCATTATTTTGCTTGAAATAATGGATTACATTTTTCTTCGAAATTTGTTCCAAAGGTTGGGCATCGCCAAATTTAGAGTCGGTTTTTATTAATTCACGTGTATCGGCGAAACGAGCGTTTATACCTTTTTCAACCAATATAGCTGTCAATAATTTTGCAGAAAGCAATTCTCCTTTTGACAAAATCTGATCTTTAATTTTATTGCTGTAATCCCCAATTAAACTTACTCCTTCAAATAATTTTTCTAAAACATTGAATTCCTCCGACAAGTCTACTGCATGGTATTCATCTTGTTGGTAGGATTTAAATCCTTCAAATAACGGTTTGTAAGCACCGTTTTTAGAAGCCATTTTTAAAATTTCGTCCAACTCATCTGTAGCGTTTCCTCTTGCCGAAACCACTATTGCAATTTCCTCTCCTTGACTCACTTTATCAACAATAATAGCAACTACTTTATTGATTCCCTCACCATTCGATAATGATTTCCCTCCAAATTTTAATATTTTCATTCTGTTCGTTTTTTGGCTTAGAATAAATCCTGAAGCAAATTGTCTAATTGTTTGTATTCTATCAAAAAAGCATCGTGGCCGTGAATGGATACAATTTCTTGATAGGTGACATTATTTTTATATTTTTTTAATTCCTCGTAGGTTGCTTTATTTTCATTTGCAGTAAAAAACAAATCTGAATTGATGCCGATGATATGAATATCAGCTTCAATTTTTGACGTTATTTCTTCAAATGAATTTCTTTTTCTGGTAATATCAATAGTTTTCAGCAATTGATTCATCATTTTATACGACGAAATTTGAAAGCGTTTTTGCAATTTTTCGCCATGATGCAACAACCAACTTTCTATATTGAAAATAGCTAATTCGGCATTGGTGGTTCGCTGAAATTTTGCTGCAAAAGATTCTGGAGTTCGGTAACATAACATGGCATGAATTCTGGCATCTTCAATAGGTTTTGAAGAATTATTCAATATTTGTTCCTGTAAAAAGCAATTGGCTATCAACCAATCCGTCGATTTCCAATCGGTTGCAATCGGAATTAAGTGTTGGGTTATTTTTGGCTCCAAGGCCGCAATTTCCCATCCAATCCCTCCTCCTACGGAACCACCAATAATTGCATACAGTTGTTTTATTTTAAGAAAACGTAAGCCTTCAATAAAAATTCTGGCAATATCTCTAGCATTAAAATCCGCGTAGTTTTCAATGATAAAATCATCAAAACCATTTCCTGGAACATTAAATGCGAGTATTGTATATTTAGTAGTGTCTATCGTTTTATTTACACCAATTAAATCATTCCACCATCCGTTTTCTCCCACAACTTGGGAATTTCCGGTTAAGGCATGATTTACCAAAACTATTGGAGCGGTATGCAAAGCGGGACCAAAAACTTGATAACTTAAGTTTAAGGCGTCATGAAAAACCCCACTTTCGGTGGTGAAATTTTGTAAAGTACTAGATGTTGGTTTATTTTCCAATTTCAAATCTTTTATGATTTTTGATTTGTGTCTG
This sequence comes from Flavobacterium sp. GNP008, assembly GCF_056428965.1. Taxonomy (NCBI): domain Bacteria; kingdom Pseudomonadati; phylum Bacteroidota; class Flavobacteriia; order Flavobacteriales; family Flavobacteriaceae; genus Flavobacterium; species Flavobacterium sp. GNP008. The sequence goes on from NZ_JBWJVL010000001.1 coordinate 518,058, forward strand.
GAAATATTAGAAAGAAAGCTAGAAGTGAACTAGAAGAATTCTTAGTGTTATCTTTCCTTTAGATTCTGAAATGATTCAGAATAAAGGTAGAATGCAGCACCTTCTTCGATAAATCGAAGGGTTGCTAAGGCTTCATCGGGTCTAATCCCTCTGCCTTTCTTTATAACATTTCAATACGTTTTTGAACTTAAAGATGCAAATTAACTACTATTTTTTTTAACAACCAAATTTTCAAGCAGATTCATTTCTCGATTGGAATTAAATAAAATCTAGAAATTACAAATACATTATTGTTATTCTGACGAAATAGAAAGTATCCCAAATGTTTTTTCTATCTCGTCAAAACAACATATTTTCGTGCTTTCTCCAGATTCCCAAAACCGAAAATAAATTCCGATTTCTTAAATAAATAATGTTTCATTCTCTTTTGAATACATTAGAAAAAGCAATGAATTAGGCACTTTTTTTTGTGCCAAAGCGTCATTCTTAGAAATCTCGAATCTAGGATGAATCAATTCGTTTTTAGAATCGTTCTCCTTTTCGTTTTTTCTTCTGAAATTAATACTTCTTAATAACTGAAATGTCTTTGGAAAATACTTTGTTGTGCTCATAATTTTTTAGGTTTTAGGTTTTTAAACTCTCTCTAGGTTTCATTATATTTATTATTTTAAAATTTGAAATACGTTGATAAAACAAAAAACCCTTTTAGATCTGTATCCAAAAGGGTTTAAAGTCGTATTATAAACTTACACTTTTGGAATCAACAGACGTAAATACCCATAATGGCATTAACACAAATCATAGTAGTGACTGTTAAATTATTTATTTTCTGGTTTTTTAGGTTATTCATTTATGCTTTTATTACTGTAAAAATTCATTCTATTTACTTGTATTCAAAAAAAAAGCTTCCCAATTTTAGGGAAGCTTTTGCTATATAATTTTAATTTAAAACTATACAATAAACAACCCACAGGATTTTACCTGAGTGACTTTAAAAATAGAATAGTTATTAAATTTCATCTTTGTATTTTTGATAATCAAATTTGCAAAATATTTTTTAAATATCCAACTAAGTTTCAAAAAATAACAGTAAAAATATTTTAATTCTTATTTTCTTTAATGAATAAAATGATGAAAAGATTTATACTCAAAAAAAAGTTAAGAATAATATGCAATTCAAAATGGTTTCATACATTTGCACCCGAATACAAGAGGAAAAATTTGAACTGATTGCAACCTCTTCATAATGAAATCAATTCATTATGAATACTGAAATTTTTTCAGTAGAAAAAATGCTAAAGCAGGAACCCTCCTTTAGTCCTTTTCAGCAATTATTTTTTCTCGCTTAATTTTAAAATAATAATTATTATGGCCTATTTATTTACGTCAGAATCTGTAAGCGAAGGACATCCAGACAAAATTGCAGATCAAATTTCAGACGCATTAATTGATAATTTTTTGGCATTTGATGCTGACTCAAAAGTAGCATGCGAAACTTTAGTAACTACCGGTCAGGTAATTTTGGCAGGTGAAGTAAAATCAAATACCTATTTAGACGTACAACAAATCGCTCGTGATGTAATCAAGAAAATTGGTTATACAAAAAGCGAATACATGTTTGAAGCCAATTCTTGTGGAATTCTTTCGGCGATTCACGAACAATCTGCTGACATTAACCAAGGTGTAGACAGAGCAAATCCTGAAGAGCAAGGTGCTGGTGACCAAGGAATGATGTTTGGTTATGCAACTAATGAAACGGAAAATTTCATGCCGTTGGCACTTGATTTATCTCATAAATTATTGCAGGAATTAGCTGTTTTAAGACGCGAAAACAACGAAATTACGTATTTACGTCCGGATGCTAAATCACAAGTAACTTTAGAATACAGCGATGACAATAAGCCTACCCGTATTGAAGCTATTGTAATTTCTACTCAACATGATGATTTTGATGAAGAAGCAACAATGCTTGCAAAAATCAAAAAAGATATCATCGAAATTTTGATTCCAAGAATCATTGCCAAAAATCCTGCACATGCGCATTTATTCAATGATGCAATCCAATACCATATCAACCCAACTGGAAAATTCGTAATTGGAGGTCCTCACGGAGATACTGGCTTAACAGGAAGAAAAATCATTGTGGACACTTACGGTGGAAAAGGCGCTCATGGTGGCGGTGCATTCTCTGGAAAAGATCCAAGTAAAGTGGACAGAAGTGCGGCTTATGCAACCCGTCATATCGCTAAAAACTTAGTGGCAGCGGGAGTTGCTGACGAGATTTTAGTACAGGTTTCTTACGCAATTGGTGTTGCAAAACCAATGGGTATTTTTATCGATACGTACGGAACATCAAAAGTGAATTTGACCAATGGTGAAATTGCCAAGAAAGTAGAAGCTATTTTTGACATGCGACCTTACTTTATCGAACAACGTTTGAAATTAAGAAATCCTATTTACAGTGAAACTGCTGCTTACGGGCACATGGGACGTACGCCAGAAACGGTAACTAAAACTTTTTCTGCTCCAGGTGGAAATGAAAAAACAGTTACTGTTGAATTGTTTACTTGGGAAAAATTAGATTTCGTAGACCAAGTTAAAACAGCATTTGGACTTTAATACGTTAGCATTTTATATTTAAACCCGCAATTCGATTGGATTGCGGGTTTTTTTTAGCCCTGATGGAAATGGAAATCCTTTGCTGAAAAAGATTGCAATATACAGTGGAATATTAGTTCCTACAAATTATACTTTAAAGAGAAGATCACATAGCGTGGCTGTACAATATATTGTGAGGTTCTGGTCGCAAACTGGCTGAAGTTATCGTCATTTAATGCAGTCGTATTCATTAAATTTGTTCCGCTTACTTTATATTCTAACTTCCTGCCTTTCTTTTGATAAATCAAGCTCGCACTTAAAAAATCATATTCATTATTGACCGTTTTAGTGTTGTTGTAATAATGATAAAATTCATACTCAGCCACAAAAGAAAAACTGTTCAGGAAAAAATAATCCAGTCTTGCAAAGGGTTTTTCCGTGTAAAAAATAGCATTATTATAATCATTCGTTACTACATTATATCCTAATTCCAGATTGGGCATATTCTTGTAATTTGTTGACGCTTTAAAAGTATAGTTTTGGGTAAAACTCTCGTTTGTTGATAACACATTATTTTGGATGTTATTGAATTTAGACCAATTAAGAGAAGCTCCAAAAGAGGCTTTGTAATTCTTTAAAAAGGAACGTCCGTACGAACCATTTCCGGACAAGGTTTCATCAGCAAAATCAGAATTGAATGGGGATGACGTTTGATTGACTCCGTTGAAAACGGCTCGGGTTTTTATAGCGTCTACCCTTTTAGAATACGTGGCAAAAGCAGTAATGTTCTCAAAATTGAACATGTTGTATTTAAAGTAACGCAACGAATGCACTTGTGCGATCGCGTTTTCTAAAAATCGATTTCCTTTGGTCAAGCTGTTATAATTGGAGAAAATAAATCCTTCGGCGAGTTGATTGATATCCGTAAAATTATTGGTGTACGAAAAATTATAGGTTAATGTTTCTGCTTTTTTAATTTGATAAATTGCTAACAAGTCTGGCAATACTCTGAAGAAATTTTGACTGTTACCGGTCCCTAATTGCTCATTTATCATGTTATAACTATGCAAGCTCGCTCCGGGAGTAAAAGTAAATTTTCCACTCAAAATCTTATAATGCAATCCCAAAAACGTATCATTGAAATTGTAATTCACATCATTTACATTGGCAATATTTTTTAAATTATTGACTGTTTCGTTATCCAAAATTTGAAAAATACCAGAATTAAAATTTTGATAAGAATACGTATTTCCTAGCGTCAGATTGATGTTGCTTTTTGGGGTTACCATATAATAATAATCCAATTTAGCATCCAGCTTGTTGGTTTTTACAAACCGACTTTGGTTGATGTCATTTCTATTTTGTCCCGAAATATATCCAGCCAAACTAAAGGGTTGTGATTGCAAATTAGCCTTGTAAAATGGATCTTCCTCTTGATACAAATGCTGCATTTCGAAAGCAAAAATATTTTTATCGCTTAGCGTGTAATACAAACTAAGATTCTGATTGAACGAAATTGGCTCTTGTTGTTTTACTGTATTTATATTTTCTGTATTGGCTTTATTGTTGACAATAGATTCCCTTAATAACGAATTATTCTCGTCCTGTTTGGAAAATTTAGCCAATATATCATAATCAAACTGAAACTTAGTAGTTGGTTTATAACTCGAGCTCAATTTGAATAATCCCAAATTACTTTTTTGATTTGCCGTTTCTTGACGATTTTCGGTAGAAAGAATTTCAGAAGAATTAGGTTGTAAAATATTCGTTTGCGATTTTGTTTCTAAATCCGTTAGCGAAGAGGAAAGAATCCCAAAACCACTTAACGTCCACTCTTTATTTACATTGTAGGAGAAATTTGTAGCTCCAAACCTGGATTCAATTTCCTTGGCTCGGTTATTTCTAAGTAATGAAATTCCCAAATCATTTGAAGAAACATTAAAACTGGAACCGCCTTTTTGCATCATACCTCTAAAACCACCCGTGAATTTAAAATAATCCTGAACGGTCAACGGCAATTCCCCAATATTATTAAAATTCGTAATTACGTTGATGCTGTATTTTGGGTTGTAATAAAACAATTTTGGATTTATTAAATAACGACTTTCTTCATGCGCTACTCCAATTGCTGCGGTCATATCCCCAAACCAGAAATTTTTCTTTCCTGATTTAAGTTTAATATTCATCGCAATATTATCCTGATTATTCTCTACTCCTTTTAACGCGCCAATTTCGCTATAGTTGCGTAACACTTGAATTTTATCAATGGCATCTGCCGGAATATTTTTCACCCCCAACTTGGTATCTCCATCAAAAAAGTCTTTGCCTTCTACCATTAATTTAGACACTTTTTTCCCTTCAACCTCAATTTCGCCATCAGCGTTGACCTCTACACCGGGTAATTTCTTGAGAATATCTTCTAGTTTCCGTTCCGTTCCAGATTTAAAAGAATCCGCATTATAAACAATAGTATCGCCTTTTATCGAAACAGGCATTTCCCGAACAATTTCAACACCATCCAATTCAATCCCGCCTTCTTCAAGGGTAATGTTTTTAAGGCTATTCTCTGAAGCAGTAATAATCTCCAGCTCTTTATTTTGCATTCCCAAATAACTAATTTTTAAACTATAGGCTGTATTTGGTTTTAAAGTAAGAAGAAACTTTCCCTTATCATTTGTTATGGCATAGGCATCCATTGTCTTTGTGGCTTTATTTACCGCCATCACATTGGCCATTTCAAGACCAACTGTTTTTGAATTAGTTATAAAACCTTCCAATTTAACGGATTGTGCAAAGGAAATTGAGGCAATAAAAAACAGGGCAACTACTATTGTATTTTTCATTTAATAAATTATAGATGAAATCGTATTGTGATGATTATAGACTCTAATTTGGCTTACTTTTAATTTCCAATTCTTATTCTCATTCCTCCATTTTCACCACGTCCTTGGTTCATGTCTCTGAACTCTTCCATTTTTTTCAATACAGTTTCATCAAATTCTTTTTGAGTCGTTACTTTTCCTTTTGTTGCTGCTTTTATTTCGGTTTTAACTTTAGGATTCAGAACCACTTTCGAACATAAAATAACTGTTTTACCGTCATTTACTTCTAATATTAAACCTGGTAATCCCCAATAATTTTCCGGCCCTTGATTCACTGGAATTTCTGGCGTATACCAAGCCGTAATGATCGTTTCTTTAGGCATCTCTAATGCATCCAAAAGACTTGTTTTCTTATTGGAATCTACTGATTTCGGGGTTGCGATATCTTCTTTTTTGGGTCTGAAGTTCCTAAAATCTGTTTTGCTTGCAACACGTACAGCAGTGGCCTTAAAACAATTGTAACCACCAATAACGCGGGTTTCTACTTCCATTTTCCACTGTAAGTTAGGCAAGGAGTCCTTTATCAGAAACTCTTTCCCCATAAATTCTTTATCAATGGTATAGGATTTCTCTTTCACATTTTTATAATAGGTTCCTCCACCGCCCGTCATAGACATCATCATGCGCATTCCACCAGCACCTTGACCCGGCGTATCTAGCTTTTCTTCTTCTTTGTATATCGAAGCCGATTTATCAAAATTAAGAATAAAAGTTTTTTCGAACATTTTTTTCATACTTTCCTCAATCCTTTTTTGCATGTCCGGAGTCATCTCTTTATTGCCTTCCATGCGTGTTTTAAAATCGGAGGTACTTGTTTTAGATTCGTAAATTGCCATTCCTTGAAATTCCTGAGCATGAAGTCCCATAAATGATGCGACTGTTACAACTAATGCGAAAATTACTTTATACATATTATTGGTTTTAAATAAATAAGACTGGGAAATAGTATTTTTGTTACAAGGATTCTGTTAAAATAACAATAAGACACCCCTAATTATATTAGGTTTAATCGTAATTTCGCTTTTATGAAGAAAGTAATGCTATTGCTAATTATCGCTTCGTTTTCTGTCGTATCAAGTCAGAACCAAAAATTAACTGCTCATAAAATCGATTCTATTCGTTTTGATGGAGATCAGTTTTTAGGATACGATCCTTTTGGTTTTTATTACACCATTAAAAATAATGTCTTTTCTAAAATTAACACGATAGGTACTTTAGAATATAAAAATATTTCTTTGGGCAAAATCTCAAAAGTTGACTTACAAAACCCATTAAAAATTGTTTTGTTCTACGAAAATTTCAATACTGTTGTTATATTAGACAATCAATTGAATGAAATTCAAAAAATAAATTTTTCAGAAAATACAATTCCAATTGTAGCTACTGCGATTGGAATCGCATCAATGAATCAATTGTGGATTTATAACAGTATGAATCAGCAATTGGGACTGTACGATTATTTAAACAAGGAGTACAAAACCATTTCAGTTCCTTTTGTAGGAAGCATCCAGAATTACTCTTCAGATTTCAATTTCTTCCATTGGGTTGACACTAAAAATAATTGGTACACTTGTGATATTTTTGGAAGAATAACAATCAAAGGTAAAATTCCTGATTTTGAATTGATTGCAATTATAAATAAAAATCAGTTTATGTATTCAAAAGACTCCCGTTTGTTTCTGCAGGATTTTGAAAAAGGTAAAAAAACTGAAATTGAAATTTCAGAAAAAACGTTTAAAAAATTCTATTACAAGGACCAAATTTTATCTATTTTTACATTCGAAGGAATTACAAATTATAAAATCATAATACCGTAATGCACATAGCAATAGCAGGAAACATTGGCTCTGGAAAGACAACTTTAACGCGCTTGTTAGCGAAACATTTTAAGTGGGAACCACATTATGAAGACGTTGTCGACAATCCGTACTTAGATGATTTTTACCATCAAATGGAACGTTGGTCGTTTAATTTACAGATTTATTTCTTAAATAGCCGTTTCCGTCAAGTGATGCAAATCCGTGAAAGCGGTAAAAAAATCATTCAGGACCGAACTATATATGAAGATGCCCATATTTTTGCTCCCAACCTATATGCCATGGGCTTGATGACCAATCGTGATTTTCAAAATTATTCTTCGCTATTTGAATTAATGGAATCTACGGTTAAAGCACCTGATTTATTGATTTATTTAAGAAGTTCTATCCCTAATTTAGTCGGGCAAATACACAAAAGAGGCCGTGAATACGAAAACTCAATATCCATTGATTATCTAAGCCGTTTGAACGAACGCTACGAAGGTTGGATTCAAACCTATGACAAAGGAAAACTACTAATCATTGATGTGGACAACATTAATTTTGTTGACAAACCCGAAGATTTAGGAACTATTTTTAACCGCATTGATGCTGAATTGAACGGATTGTTTTAGAACGCAGACTGCACAAATAATTACAGATTTTCATAAATAATAAATGCCTCGCAATTGCGAGGCATTTATTATTTAACAACAAAAGATTTTATTTCACAGCATCAATCTTAGTTTGAACTTCTGCATCAGTTCCTTCATAACTCTGGATAACCACTTTACCGTTTATTATTGTTTTAATGGTCGCTTTTACTTTTCCATCAACATTCGTTTTTTCAATAGTAACTTCTTTGGAAATAATTTCAGTTACCGCTCCTGAAACATTCATAAATTTACACGTTTTACTGTCACATCCTTTCGCCAGACACTCTTCTTTCGACATTGACGTACACATTTCAGTCGAAGTGCAACACGCTGCTTTGCCAGAAATCGTATGACTTCCGTTTCCTAAAATTGGAGCTATTACAAGCCCAATCAAGCACGTTAATTTAATTAAGATATTCATTGATGGTCCAGAAGTATCTTTGAACGGATCACCCACGGTATCTCCAGTTACTGCTGCTTTATGCGCATCAGAACCTTTATAAGTCATTTCTCCATTTATTAAAACTCCCGCCTCAAAAGATTTTTTTGCATTGTCCCAAGCACCACCAGCATTGTTCTGAAAAACAGCCCAAAGCACTCCAGAAACAGTAACTCCGGCCATGTAACCGCCTAACATTTCAGCGATTAATTGATTATTATCTCCATAAACTAATTTACCCAAGAGAACAATAGCGATTGGAAACCCAATAGTCAAAATTCCAGGTAACATCATTTCGCGCAAAGCAGCCTTGGTAGAAATATCAACACATTTAGCATATTCTGGTTTTCCGGTTCCTTCCATAATTCCTGGAATCTCCCTGAACTGGCGCCGTACTTCATACACCATATCCATCGCTGCTTTTCCAACGGAATTCATGGCCAAAGCCGAGAAAACTACAGGAATCATTCCGCCCACAAATAACATCGCTAAAACAGGTGCTTTAAAAATATTGATTCCGTCAATTCCCGTAAAGGTTACATAAGCAGCAAATAAAGCCAGTGACGTTAATGCTGCCGAAGCAATAGCAAAGCCTTTTCCGGTTGCGGCAGTCGTATTTCCTACAGAATCTAAGATATCTGTTCTGGTGCGCACTTCTTTTGGTAATTCACTCATTTCGGCAATTCCTCCAGCGTTATCAGATATGGGCCCAAAAGCATCAATTGCCAATTGCATGGCAGTTGTGGCCATCATTGCGGATGCAGCCAAAGCTACCCCATAAAACCCTGCAAAAGCATAAGAAGTCCAGATAGCTGCAGCAAATAATAAAACCGTTGGGAACGTAGAAATCATTCCGGTTGCCAAACCTGCAATTACGTTTGTCCCAGCTCCGGTTGACGATTTTTGTACAATAGCCATAACGGGTTTTGTACCCAAACCTGTGTAATATTCTGTTACCGATGAGATAACAGCTCCAACCAATAACCCTACGATTGTGGCATAGAACACACGCATAGATGAAATTTCTTTAGTCCCTTCGCCAAAGAAATCCATTTTCATCGTTTCCGGCAACATATATTGTACCAAGAAGAAACACGCAATCGCTGTTAATATAATAGAAACCCAGTTGCCTATATTTAATGCTTTTTGAACTTGTGCTTCTTTAGCGTTATCATCTGTTATTTTTACTAACATTGTACCGATAATAGAAAATAAAATACCAAAACCAGCGATTGCCATTGGTAATAAAATAGGTCCTATTCCGCCAAAAGCATCTTGAATATTTCCGCCCATGTCTTTGATGACGTAATTTCCTAAAACCATGGCTGCTAAAACGGTTGCTACATAAGACCCAAATAAATCAGCACCCATTCCGGCTACATCTCCTACATTATCTCCTACGTTATCTGCAATTGTCGCCGGATTACGGGGGTCATCTTCTGGAATTCCAGCTTCTATTTTTCCCACTAAATCAGCTCCAACATCGGCCGCTTTGGTGTAGATCCCACCGCCAACTCTGGCAAACAAAGCGATAGATTCTGCTCCAAGAGAAAATCCGGCTAATGTTTCCAATACAATGGTCATGTCTTCTGTAGAAGTCCAAACTCCATTCATAAAAAAGTGAAAGAAGAAAATAAAGAAAGTGGTCAATCCTAAAACAGCTAAACCCGCAACACCTAATCCCATTACGGTTCCACCACCAAAAGAAACTTTAAGAGCTTGCGGCAAACTAGTGCGTGCCGCTTGCGTAGTTCTAACATTGGTTTTTGTTGCAATTTTCATACCCATATTCCCCGCTAAAGCCGAGAAAAAAGCACCAAAAATAAAAGCCACAACTATTAATATATGCGTAGTAGGGACGATAAATGAAATTCCGGCTAAAACAATACTTGCACCAATTACAAAGAAAGTCAATAACCTATATTCTGCTTTAAGAAAAGCCAAGGCTCCTTCGTAGATGTAATCCGAAATCTCTTTCATCTTACCGTCACCCGGATCTTGTTTTAAAACCCATGCTCGTTTTGTAAACATAAATGCCAGTCCAATAAATGCCATGGCTATTGGCAAATAAATCATTATTGTATTCATAATTTTGGTTTGGTTTTTGGTTAAAATCAATAGTGTAACAAAACGAATTTAAACAAAAAAGCAATACTCTTAACAGAATATTGCTCTTTTTGTAAAAATTATGGTATAAAATTATTTAATACTAAATAATCCCTCTGGTTTATTTTCGATTTGATTAAAACGCTCCGTACATTTTCTGATTATTTCATACGCTTGATTTACATCTCCCCAACCGCCTACATCAACTTTTTTGTTTTCAAGATCTTTGTACACTTGGAAAAAGTGTTCAATTTCTTTTAATAAGTGTGGATTCATATCCGACAAATCATTTAATGAATTCCAGATTGGATCAGAAACCGGCACACAGATTACTTTTTCATCTGGCCCTTTATCATCTGCCATGTGGAAAACACCAATAGGCTTAACCTCCATCACACATCCTGGAAAAGTAGGTTCATTTACCAAAACTAAGACATCTAATGGATCTCCGTCTAATGCTAATGTTTCTGGAATAAATCCATAATCAGCCGGGTACATCATCGATGAGAATAACATTCTGTCAAAACGCATTCTTTTTATTTCGAAATCATATTCGTATTTATTTCTACTTCCTCTTGGTATTTCGATTAAGACATCGAAAGTTGTTAATTTGTCTGCAGTCATTTTAGTTTTTTCTTATCTATAATTATGGTTGCAAAAGTAAGGAAACTATACGATTACACAATACGAAATTTATGTTATCTCTTGATTAAATTTTAACATACCGTACTTTAATAAACCACCGTTCTATTTCGTTTTTTCAAATAATGGTGCCACAAAAGATATGTTGCAAAAGAACGATACGGACTCCATTTCATCGTGTGTGCTTCCATGGCGCCTTTATCGTGAATACTTAACAATTCTTTTATCGTATTGACAACCGCAATATCCCCTAATGGCAACAAATCCGGTTCTTGCAGACAAAACATCAAGTAAATATCAATAGTCCAGTTTCCTATTCCTTTGATCTTTATGAGTTCCTCGCGCACTTGCTCCGCTTTTTTAGCTGGCAAACTTTCCAAATCAATATCTTTATTTAGTATTGCTGTTGACAATGCTTTGATATAAGACGTTTTTTGACGGCTTACGCCAAGACTTCTAAAAACCTCATCCGATAAATTAAGGAGTACCTCAGGCGTTATGCTTTTTTGGCTGGCTTTTATTTTTAGAAATGTGGCTTTAGCTGAATCTATAGATACTTGCTGCTCCAAAATCAACAATACCAAAGTCTCAAAACCTTGTGGCCTTATAGGAATGGCTGGCAATCCGTACTGCTCAATAATTGATTTAAAAATGATCTCTTTTTCTAAAAGATAGTCGATGGCTTCTTGCATAATCTAATATTTTTTTAGCCCAGATGGAAACGGCATCCTTTTTATAAAGCGATTTTTATTCGCCTTATAAAAAGATATAGTGTACAGCTGGAATAGCTCCTAGAAATTAAACCCAAACGACCCTTTTACAGTAAAACGATTCATATCCGGTGTATTGAGATAATTGCCTCTCCAAGCGAAATCGATGCGAAAAACTTTAAAAATATTTCCAATTCCGGCGCTGTATTCCCAATACCCTTTTTCGGGTGCGTTGTAAACTAAACCCGAAGCATTGATCGCTCTGTTCTCCTCTGATATACTGCCATAGACTCCTTTTACCGAAACAATTTCTCTCCAATTGAGTTTTCGCATAAACGGAATTCTGGAAAAAAGTCGGCCATTGAAATTATGATTCCACTGCAAAGTCGCGTATTGATCCGACAAGAATTCGTAAAAATTAAGATTGCTAAAGGTATTTTCAAGGATGAAAAAAGTTTGATTCCCCGGAATCACACTCATTAATCCCAAAGGAACTGTCCCAAAGGTTTTCCCTACTTCCATAATGATATTGGTCCTTCCCAGTGGCCCAATAATAATAGGTTGCTTGTAATACAATTGTATTTTGTCGTATTTAAAATCGCTGTTTAATAGTCCTTTAAAACCATGGCTGTAGTTGACGAAAAAGCGACTGTAGGGACTGTCTACATTTTCTCTTTCAACAGCAAACCCAATGGTTTTTCTTTTAGGAGTATATTCCACCTGAAAGTTAACTTCGGACTGTTTCACATCGCTTTTTATCACTGCATTTGCAATATCCGTATAATAATCCAAACTAAAAGTTGGCGATGCGGATTCTAAGGTACGATATGATATTCCGGTTTGAAAAATTAAATTTTTAATCGGCTCAATTTCCACCGCAATATTACTGAGGTTGATATTCGTCAATTTTCCATTATTTCCTGATGAAAACACAGAAGAGGACGCAAAACTTCGGCCTAAAATATCGTAGGTAGTCGTCAGACTCGCCCCAATTTGTTCAATATCGCGCCTGTTGCCTCCCGACAAAATGATTCTTTTCTTCTTATCGACCATCCATTTCCCAGAAAACCCATATTTGAATTTCTCATCCTTAAAGCCATACGCCGTGTAGCCTTGAATACGCCACGTATCATTTGTTCCAAAATACGTTCTCCCCCCCGCTCGCAATCTAATCCCTTCTACTTCGTTATAACCAAAAGTTGAAAAAAGAGGCCCATAATCAAAATTTCCAAACTGTAAAAAACCACTTGCCAAAACCTGTACTGTACTGTAAATTTGTTTAAATCTTTTGACTGTTTGCAACGTATCGAGCATTTTATAAACGCCTAATTCATCCTTAGTTAAATTCTCAAAACGGTTTTCAGTCCAAAATTCCTCAGACTTATTATAAACATCGGCATCCATATAATTGACCTCATCTTTATAAAAAGAAACTGGTTTTTCTATATTAAACTTGTGATTCCTATAATAGGAGGTTCGTTTTCCGTAAACACCTTTGGATTTTTCTTTTTTATTTAAGGCAAAGTCCGACATCAAATAATCCTTAGTTAACAAGAATACAGAATCACTGACCACTTCAAATTCCTGTTCTAAATAAATGTCTTTTACCCAATTGATATTAGCGCTTTTGGTAACTGCCATATTAATTTTCTTAATGGCAAAGGTGGAATCATTGACCCAAAAATCACCTTTAAAAGTAAGTTCATTTTTACGTCGGGGATAAAAGACAATATTATAGCACCATTTTTTATCAATATACGCACTGTCTTTCAACACATAATTGTATACATCAATCCCTGTTTTAGATAACGGACTGGTAAAACTTTTGTCAAAAAAAGTTAAGTAGTTATTGTAGATGTCGTAATTAGAATATAAATCTTTTACAAAGGTTAAAATTTGTTGGTTCCCATTAAAACCAGATGTTTTACTGGCTTTTATTTTTTCTTTAATTTTCTTCAATTTAGTATCCCCGTATACATCGTTCAATGATTCGTTAACAAAAATGGGTAAATATGTTTTACCAGTAATTTTTGAAGTGTCCATTTGATTAAAGATAAACTCCATCCCTTTAAAGAGAGTACTTTTCATGAAAGCACTATCAATCGAATTCATATCAAATTCTATTTTCTCATATTTCTCCATTTGGTATTGGTCAAACAGGTACAAGCCATTTTGACGTTTTCTTGCCCAAATTTTTCGAAGAATATCAAGAGCAGGATTATTCTTTTTTGATGTTTTACCGGCAAAAACCATTACTTCATTCAAACTTTCGGCTTCGTTTAGCTGAATTGTTAAATTGTAGTTCACTAATTTTTCTAATGTTATTTCTTTTTCAGAAAACCCAACGGAAGATATCAACACTGTGCTATGTGTTTTCGTTGATTCCAAATAAAACCGACCATCCTCATTGGCAACAATTCCTTCACTTGAGTTTTTAAAAACTACATTTGCAAAAGGAATGGGTTGATTTCCTTTATCAACCACAACTCCGCTTATTTTTGTCTGTGCAAAAATTGTGTTCGCAAAAACAAAGATAAAAAACAACAAAAACAAAAAATTATTTTTCATAGTCATTCAAAAAAAAACTCCATCAAATAGAAAATTGATGAAGCTTCAAATATAGTTAATTAGACCGTTTGATAATACGGTATTTAGAATCCCAATTGTTAATTTTTATCTAAAACCAAATGCATCAAAACGACTATTTTTTATACATTACTTTTTTAACTGCTTTTATAACATCACCTGCATTTGGCAACCATTCTTTAAGCAATACTGGAGAATACGGCGCTGGTGTATCCGCCGTTGTGATTCGTTGAATAGGCGCATCTAAAAAATCAAAAGCACGTTCTTGAACGATATACGTAATTTCAGAAGCAACGCTTGCAAAAGGCCAGGCTTCCTCCAGAACTACCAATCGGTTTGTTTTTCTAACCGAAGTTAAAATTGTCTCATAATCCATCGGACGTACCGTTCTCAAATCAACAATTTCACAAGAGATCCCTTCTTTCGCTAATTCTTCAGCAGCGATATGTGCTTCTTTGATAATTTTTCCAAAAGAAACGATCGTTACATCCGTACCCTCACGTTTAATATCTGCAACTCCAAGTGGAATGGTATATTCACCATCCGGCACTTCCCCTTTGTCACCATACATTTGTTCTGACTCCATGAAAATAACAGGATCATTGTCTCGAATAGCTGCTTTCAACAAACCTTTAGCGTCATAAACCGTAGAAGGAACTACCACTTTAAGACCCGGAGTATTCGCAAACCAGTTTTCTAATGCTTGAGAGTGTGTCGCTCCTAACTGTCCTGCCGAAGCCGTTGGACCACGAAAAACGATTGGCACATTAAATTGCCCACCGGTCATCTGACGCATTTTGGCAGCATTGTTTATAATTTGATCAATCCCTACTAAACAGAAATTAAAAGTCATGTATTCTACAATTGGTCTGCATCCGTTCATGGCAGATCCTACTGCAATCCCTGTAAAACCAAGCTCAGCAATAGGAGTATCGATAACTCTTTTCTCACCAAATTCAGCAAGCATTCCTTTGGATGCTTTATAGGCACCATTATATTCTGCAACTTCTTCACCCATTAAGTATATGGACTCATCGTGACGCATTTCTTCACTCATCGCTTCACAAATGGCCTCTCTAAATTGTATCGTTCTCATATTATATGTTGTATGTGTCTAATTTTCGAAAAGCAAAAATAAATATTTTAAACCACTTAAAAGCATAAATTACTTTAAATTAATCAGGATTTATAGGGATAATTTTTAGGAGCTATTTCCGGCTCTCCGCTGTATCTTCCTGTGGCTAAAGGAACCACAGGAAGGATGCCGCTACTATCCGGGCTACGAAATCGAAATAGTAATCAAAAATATTATGCGCGCATAGTATATTATTCGAATTAATATTTTAAATTTGTAACAGAAATTACGAATAATTAAATATATAAGTATGAAAATATTAGTTTGCATCAGTCACGTTCCTGATACTACTTCAAAAATTAACTTTATCAATGGCGACTCTGAATTTGACACCAATGGGGTACAATACGTAATCAATCCAAATGACGAATTTGGTTTAACCCGTGCCATCTGGTTTCAAGAACAACAAGGCGCAACCGTTACCGTTGTCAATGTTGGAGGACCAGAAACCGAACCCACTTTAAGAAAAGCATTAGCGATAGGTGCTAACGAAGCTATTCGCGTCAATGCCACACCTACTGACGGATTTTTCGTTGCCAAACAACTTGCTGAAGTCATCAAAAACGGCGGTTACGACGTAATCATTGCCGGAAAAGAATCTTTAGATTATAATGGCGGAATGGTTCCGGGAATGATTGCCGGAATTTTAGGATACAATTTCCTGAATTCTTGTACCAACTTAACTGTTGAGGGAACTAACGTAAAAGCCGTTCGTGAAATTGACGGAGGAAAAGAAACCGTTGCTACTACTTTGCCATTAATCATTGGTGGACAAAAAGGATTAGTTGAAGAAAAAGACTTGCGTATTCCAAATATGAGAGGAATTATGACAGCCAGAAGTAAAGTATTAACAATCCTAGAACCAGTAGATGCTACGGTAACCACAAAAGCGGTAAAATTTGAAAAGCCGGCCCCAAAATCAGCGGTAAAATTAATTGCTGCTGACAATTTAGATGAATTAATTAATTTATTACACAACGAAGCCAAAGTAATCTAACCGTAATAAAGCCGAATGTCTAAAGTCAAAAGGATATAAGTATACACTGATTTCCCTTCATGCCTTTGGATTTTAAAACTTTAAGACTAAAATAAAAAATTATGTCAATACTAATATATGCGGAATACGCAGAAGGAAAATTTAAGAAAGTAGCTTTTGAATTAGCTTCATATGCAAAAAAAGTAGCTGAAACTCTAGGAACAACAGTTACAGCGGTGACTGTAAATGCTGGGGATGTTTCGGAATTATCAAAATACGGAGTAGACAAAGTATTAAAAGTAAACAACGATAAATTATCCGGATTTACAGCTAAAGCATACGCTGATGTGATCAAACAAGCTGCTCAAAAAGAAAACGTAAAATTAGTTTTACTTTCATCCACTACCGATAGTATTTACCTTTCATCTCTTGTTGCAGTGGCTCTAGAAGCCGGATACGCTTCAAATGTTGTTGGATTGCCCGTTTCAACCTCGCCTTTTCAAGTAAAAAGAAATGCTTTTTCAAACAAAGCGTTCAATATCACTGAAATTGCTACAGACGTAAAAGTGCTTGGACTGGCTAAAAATTCATACGGTGTTTTTGAAAATGCTTCTACCTTAATCCAAGAAGATTTTAATCCAACCATTGGAGAAAATGATTTTGGAGTAAAAGTAGAATCCGTAGAAAAAGGATCCGGAAAAGTTTCTATTGCGGATGCAGACATTGTAGTTTCAGCAGGTCGTGGACTAAAAGGTCCCGAAAACTGGGCGATGATCGAAGAATTAGCTACTGTGCTTGGTGCCGCAACAGCATGTTCTAAACCGGTTTCTGATTTGGGATGGAGACCTCATGGGGAGCACGTAGGACAAACGGGAAAACCGGTAGCAACAAATCTATACATAGCTATAGGAATTTCTGGAGCAATACAACACATTGCCGGAATCAACTCTTCTAAAATTAAAGTAGTAATCAACAGTGATCCGGAAGCGCCATTTTTTAAAGTAGCAGACTATGGAGTTGTAGGCGATGCTTTTGAAATTGTCCCTCAATTGATTGAAAAATTAAAAACTTTTAAAGCGCATAATTCATAATTCTAAAAATTCTCTTTAAAAATAATAGCTGCCAAAAAATAAGATATTCGTATCTTTGCTTTTGGGCAGCTTTTTTGTGTACTTTTTTTCATTAAAATCGCACCCTTTTTATCAAAAAAAGTACCTTGTACTTTCCCATAACAACAATTATGAGCTTAGTTAAATTATCTATAAAAGGAATTTCATACAGTCAAACTCAAAACGGAGCCTACGCTTTAATCTTGAATGAGGTTGACGGCGAAAGAAAGTTGCCTATCGTCATAGGCGCTTTTGAAGCCCAATCCATTGCAATTGCATTGGAAAAAGAAATAAAACCGCCACGTCCTTTGACACATGACCTCTTCAAAAATTTTGCGGAACGTTTCGATATTATCGTAAAACAGGTAATTATTCACAAACTTGTTGATGGTGTTTTTTATTCCAGTATCATTTGCGAAAGAGATAAAATAGAAGAGATTATTGATGCACGGACTTCTGATGCGATAGCTTTGGCCTTGCGTTTTAATGCTCCCATATTTACTTATAAAAACATCTTGGATAAAGCCGGTATATATTTGAAAGCAAATCCTTTAGAACCCAATAAAGACTCTCAGGAAATTGATGATGTCCTTTCTAACCCAGATACATTTGGTCGTGAGGAAGAAAGCAATCAATCCGGAACAACCTATTCCAAACATAGCCTACAGGAATTGAACGAACTATTGGATCAAGCGGTATTGCACGAAGATTACGAAAAAGCAGCAAAGATTAGAGATGAAATTTCGAAGAGAGAATCGTAATTAAAGCTTGATTTGTTATCTCTTGACTAAAACTAGCAGTCATTTTACGTTTTAAATCAATTGATCTTAGATAAAATACGATTGAATTTTGTATTACCCTTTGCTATCCATTTTTACTTACAACTGATATAAAACCAATCTATGAAAACAAAACTTACCCTTGTTGCCGCAACCTTATTTATCTCGACAGTAGTATTTTCTCAAGACTATTATTTACATTGTGGCAAAATTCTAAATACAGTATCCGGTAAAGAACTATCGAACCAAACGATACTTGTTTCTAAAAACAGAATCTTAAAAATACAAGAGGGATTTGTATCTAAAGCCAAACCTGAAGACATTGAAATCGATCTTAAAAATAAATATGTTTTACCAGGTCTTATCGATCTACACGTACATATTGAGGGAGAAAATAACACTAAGAGCTACATGTCTAAATATTTAGATAATGAGGCTGATATTGCATTCCAAGCCGTTCGCTGTGCTGAAATCACGTTACTAGCCGGTTTTACAACCGTACGGGATTTAGGAGGAACCGGAGTAAATATATCTATAAGAAATGCCATTAATAAAGGAATCGTAAAAGGTCCAAGAATATATACTGCAGGAAAATCCATTGCTACAACTGGCGGACATGCTGATCCAACCAATGGAAGCAATAGAAAACTGGTAGGCGATCCAGGACCACATGAAGGCGTAATTAATTCTCCGGAAGAAGCAGTAAAAGCAGTTCGAGAACGCTACAAAGAAGGAGCTGATGTTATTAAAATTACAGCTACAGGCGGAGTTTTAAGTGTTGCTAAAAGCGGCAAGAATCCTCAGTTTTCTTTAGACGAAATAAAAGCCATTACTACAACTGCCAAAGATTACAACATGCTTACGGCAGCCCATGCTCATGGCGATGAAGGAATGCAACGCGCCATTATAGGTGGCATAAAGACCATAGAACACGGTACCTTTATGAGTGAAGAAACAATGGAGTTAATGAAAAAATACGATGCCTATTTAGTACCAACCTTGACTGCGGGAAAAGAAGTAGAGAAAAATGCAGAAATAACTGGTTTTTATCCTGACATTGTAGTGCCAAAAGCTAAAGAAGTGGGACCTCAACTCAAAGCAACATTTGCAAAGGCTTATAAAAAAGGAGTCAAAATTGCTTTTGGAACGGATGCCGGGGTTTTCCCGCATGGTATAAATGCAAAAGAATTTGGCTATATGGTTGAAGCTGGAATGCCTCAACTAGCAGCGATACAATCAGCAACTATTACTAATGCCATGTTATTAGGTATTGGAAATGAAGTGGGACAAATTAAAGAAAACTTTTATGCGGATATCATTGCAGTCGACGAGAATCCTTTGAACACAATCAAAACACTTGAAAATGTTGTTTTTGTAATGAAAGACGGAAAAATATATAAAAATTAAATCCATTATATAATACTATAAAAAAGGCAAAATGAAGCAATATTTAGATTTAGTGCAGCATGTAATGGAAAATGGTTGCCAGAAAGGAGATCGCACAGGAACAGGAACAAAAAGTGTCTTTGGGTACCAAATGCGTTTTGATTTGAATGAAGGTTTCCCAATGGTCACTACCAAAAAGTTACACCTGAAATCTATTATCTACGAATTGCTTTGGTTTTTAAAAGGCGATACAAATATTAAGTACCTTCAAGAAAACGGGGTTAAAATTTGGGATGCTTGGGCTGATGCCAATGGCGATTTAGGACCTGTTTACGGACACCAATGGCGCAACTGGAATAGTGAAGAAATTGATCAAATCTCAGAATTGATTATAGAACTAAAAACCAATCCTAACAGTCGCAGAATGTTAGTTTCGGCATGGAATCCTTCGGTTCTTCCAGACACTACAAAATCATTTGATGAAAATGTAGCCAACAACAAAGCGGCGTTGCCGCCTTGCCACGCTTTCTTCCAGTTTTATGTTTCTGAAGGCAAATTATCGTGTCAGTTGTACCAGCGAAGTGCTGACCTTTTCTTAGGCGTTCCTTTTAACATTGCTTCCTATGCATTACTCACCATGATGATTGCTCAGGTTTGCGACTTGGAACCAGGCGAATTCATCCACACTTTTGGTGATGCACACATTTACAACAATCATTTTGAACAACTCGAATTGCAATTGTCTCGTGAGCCAAAACCATTGCCTAAAATGATTTTGAATCCCAATATAAAAGACATCTTCGCATTCAATTTTGACGATTTCACGCTCGAAGGCTATGAACCACATGCCTTGATAAAAGGCAGTGTTGCGATATAACGCAATAAAAAAACGGTGTTTTAGTTAAACTACTAAAACACCGTTTTCATTTCCTGCAAACTCATTCCATTTGAAAGAATCTGCTTCTGGCTCATTTACGAATGTGCCATCAATAACGTATTTGAATTCATAGGCTGCATCTTTGTTTACATCGAATACTCCTTTGAAAGTACCATTTTTCAATTTACTCAAAGCACCTTCAGTAACATTCCAATTATTGAAATCTCCCACAACTGAGGCTTCACTCGCTTCTTTAGCCGCTACAGAAAAAGTAACTTTACAAACTGGCTTTGTTTTTATAAATTGTTTTTTAATTGCCATAACTAATTCATTTATAGGTTTATGAAACAAAGTACGTAAAACATTTCGGACTTTCAACAAGCTTTTAGAAGATTTAATGTAAAACTACAAACTATGTTAATTTTCAAATAATTTAATAATTTAAACAACGCAATATTTACTATTCAAAAAAGAGAAAACGTTTTCTCTATAAATAATCCAGAGCCACAATACTGACTTTCCAAAATAAATTTTATCTTTATAAACTAAAACTGAATCGATGGAAAAAGAATTACACGAACAATATGAGTATGCGAGAAGAAGAATAAAGCAAAAAAAGCGCCTGTATTTTCATTTTGTTCTTTTCGTTTTAGGAAGTTTATTACTTTTTGTGGCACACAATTTCCTTGATAGTATTGTAGTCTCCAATTGGTATCTTTGGATAATTACTCTATGGCTGTTCCTATTTATATTGCATTTTATAAAAATTTTCATCACCGATCGTTTTATGAATAAAGATTGGGAAAGAGAGCAAATAGACCGACTTGTCGCTTTGCAAAAAAAGAAAGTGGACCAGTTAGAGACACAAGTATCTAACGACGAAAACAAATAATAGCACATCAGTTATGATAATAATGATTGCGGCCCTAGCCGAAAACAATGCACTTGGAAAAGACAATAAATTAGTCTGGCATTTACCAAATGATTTTAAACGATTCAAATCACTTACAACAGGCCATCATATTGTAATGGGCAGAAAAACATTTGAAAGTTTTCCGAAACCATTGCCTAACAGAACGCATATTATAATCACCAGACAAAAAGACTATCAAGCGGAAGGATGTATTATTGTTGACAATATTGAAAAAGCAATACAAACCTGTCCCAAGGAAGAAATTTCATTTATTATAGGTGGTGGTGAAATATATAAATTAGGACTTCCTTACACGGATAAAATAGAAATTACAAGAGTACATAACAACTTTGAAGCTGACGCTTATTTCCCAGAAATCAATGAAGAAGAATGGAAGATGGTAACATCTAATTTTAATGAGAAGGACGAAAAACATCTCTTCGATTACACCTATCAGACTTTCATCCGAAAATAAACAAAAAAACATCCTTTTTACGGGATGTTTTTTTTAACCATTGATTTAGAGAAATGAACTACTCTTGAAAGAGTATTTGATAACATAAAATAAAAATTACAAATACTAGTAACACTCCAGAAATGGAGATTATAATATTTGATGTTTTTTGAGAATACATCTCAAAAAAACCTTTAGTACCAAATACCACGAAGGTACTAAAGACGAAAAAAATTAAAATTTCCAAAAACAAATTTAATCCTAAGAACGTATGTTGCGCTTTAACTACAATACTGCTATGTAAAACAATATTTTCAAAACAGCTAACAAGAACAAATGAGATAATTAGCGCTAAAAATATCCATTTGATTTGGTTCATTGATTCTCTTTTAATCATCTAACATGGTTATTTTCTTGAATAACAAATTTGTATAAATAAAACTGGAGTTACAATACCCACTTTTAGTGATATTTCAAATAAAAGTGAATTTTATTCTTTTGGTTGTTGCGGTACTATTAAATCGAAACCACTTTTTTAAAATAGCACTAAACTTAATTCTAATTTTTGAAACTCATTTTTAGTTGATCAAGTTTATCTTATATTTGTACAAACTAAAAAAATGTCAGAAAAGATAACACCCTATAAAGATTCTACCTTAGGCAAAAAAGAACAGGTTGCACAAATGTTTGATACTATTTCCGGAAACTATGACAACCTAAACCGCGTCATTTCTTTCGGTATTGATATAAAATGGCGTAAAAAAGTATTGCAAATAGTTTCAAAGTCAAACCCGAAGATTATTCTGGACATTGCTACTGGAACTGGAGATTTAGCCATTTTAATGGCACAAACCAATGCTGAAAAAATAATTGGGTTAGATATTTCAGCCGGAATGCTGGAAGTAGGCGAAAAGAAAATTATGGCTAAAAATCTTTCAAATACTATTGAAATGATTTTAGGTGATTCTGAAAACATGCCCTTTGAAGATAATTATTTTGATGCAATTACAGTTGCTTTTGGCGTTCGGAATTTTGAAACACTCGAAAAAGGATTAGCGGAAATTTTAAGAGTTTTAAAACCAAATGGCGTGTTTGTAATCTTAGAAACCTCAGTACCAGACAAAACGCTTTACAAACAAGGGTATACGTTTTACAGTAAGAATATCCTCCCATTAATAGGAAAATTATTCTCTAAAGATAATGTCGCTTATGGGTATTTATCAGAATCCGCAGCTGCATTCCCTTATGGCGAAGCTTTAAACAATATTTTGAAGAAAACTGGGTTTATAGATGTTGTTGCTTTACCACAAACTTTTGGTGTGGCTACGATATATTCTGCATCTAAAAAATAACACTCCACATTTTCAACTCCAATATGAGAAAAATAATTGTCTTACTTTTTTTTGCTTTTATTCTAAAGGGATACGCTCAGAACTCTAAAAATATATTTAGTAATGATCCCATCATCAATTTGGAAAATTTTCAAAAAAAAAGGGTCTACTATGGGTTCTATTTAGGATTCAATTCCTACGATTTTAAGATCGATTATAAAACTCAAACCCCGGATATTTTTGTCAAAAAAACTACTGGTTTCAATGTTGGGATTATTGGTGACTTAAAACTTCAAGAATACATTAACTTGCGATTTGAACCCGGATTGTATTATACTAAGAGAGAATTATTTTACCCTAATTTCACAAATAGCGGCGATGCGCTCAGGGAAGTTAATAGTACCTATATTCATTTACCTTTGCTAGTAAAGCTTTCTTCCCTCAGAACTGGAAACATCCGTCCCTATGCCTTGGGAGGATTATCGGCTACTTTAAACTTGTCCAGCAATTCAAAATTGATGGATGATAATTTACAGCAACGTTTTCGAGTAAAATCATGGACTACTAATTATGAGTTGGGTTTTGGAATCGACCTTTTTTCAGAATATTTCATCTTTTCACCATCAATAAGAGGGGTATTTGGATTAAATGATGAATTAATCCGAGACAACGATCCTAACAGTCCTTGGACAGGAAATATTGAATCGCTAAAAACCAGAGCTATTTTTATCAATTTTTCTTTCCATTAAATCTATTAATGAATTGTGTCTGCTAGAAACTGGTATTACAAAAACATCAACCTCTACAAAACTCACTTAAAACGATCGCAGTGGCAGTAGCAACGTTCAGACTTTCTGTTTTTTGAACATGCCCAAAACGAGGAATTGCTAATTTAATTTTTACTAATTTTTCAAGTTCTGCTGATATTCCATTGGCTTCATTGCCCATAATTATAATTCCTTTTTGTGGCAAAACAGTTTTATAAATGTTAGCTCCATCCATAAAAGTACCAAATACTGGCAAATCTGTTTGTCCAACAAAAGTGTTCAAATCAATATAATTCACATTGACTCTGGCTATAGATCCCATAGTGGCCTGCACCACTTTTGGATTATAAACATCCACCGTTTCTGCTGAACACACAACTTGTTGTATTCCAAACCAGTCACACAAACGCAATATCGTCCCTAAATTTCCAGGATCTCTGATCGAATCAAGAGCCAAAATCAAAGGTGCTTCAAGTATTGGCTTTTCTTCAGGAATTTTGAAAATTGCTAAACAAGAATTAGGGGTAGCCAACGCACTGATTCTTTTTAAATCAGCTACTTGAATAACCGTTTTCATAAGATTAGATACTGCTTCAAAATCATTTTTGGTAGTATACAAATGTTCCAATTCAAAATTAGAATCCAGCAATTCCTGAATTCCTTTTACGCCTTCGGCAAAAAATAATTTAGTAGCTATTCTATATTTTTTTTGCTGTAAACTCGTTATAAGTTTTATTTGGTTTTTACTAACCATAAAATAATGTACTTTTGAATTAAATATTTTAGAACACTTGAAAAAAATTTCCACAAAAATAACAGCATTTATTCTAATTGCAACACTAATTTGTGCTTGCAATGCTGTAAAAAGAGTTCCAGAAGGCAAATTGCTACTTACAAAAAATGAAATTTCAGTAAATAACAAAACTATTAAAGACGAAAACGTCTTTAATCAATTGTATCAAAAACCAAATAGTACTTTGCTGGGGTATCGCTTACGATTGAATCTTTACAACTTAGCCAATCTAAACCCAGACTCAACCTATCAAGCAAAATTTGCTAATAATCCAGAAAAATTTAAAAGAAAATCAAAATGGCTTTCTGAAAAACAAGTAAATCGGCTGGGCAAATCATTCTGGTATCGTGGGATACATGATTTCTTGAAAAGAACTGGAGAACCTCCCATAATCATTGATAAAGAAAGAAGTGATAAATCACTACTGCGATTGAATTACTATTATTTCAACAATGGTTATTTTAATGTAAAATCAGCTTACCAGATTGATACTTTAAGCATTAAAAAAGCTAAGATTAAATACGCGATCATTCCTGGAAATGCGTACTTTTTAGATTCATTACGAACAAGTATTTTGACCCCAGCGTTAGACTCTTTGTACCAAACTAATAAATCCAGCACCTTTATAAAATCTGGACAACAATATAAAACCGATGATTTTGAGAATGAAAAAAACCGAATTACCACTCATTTTAGAAACAATGGAGTGTATTATTTTCAACCCAATTATGTAACTTTTGACATTGATACCATAAAAAAAGTAAATCAGGCGAATATCAATTTGATGATTAATAATTACTCGTATCAGGAAGGCGATTCTACCAGAACGGAACCTTTCAAAATATACAAAATAAGTGATGTAAATATTTATACCGATTACTCTCCCAGTAATAATGCGTTAAAGATTACTGATAGCACCACTTATAAAAACTTTCATCTTTATAGTCAGGAAAAATTAAAATACAAACCAAAAGCGATAACAAACGCTATTTTCATAACAAAAGGAGGCTTGTATGCCGATAATAAAACCGTTTTAACAACGCGCTACTTGAATAATCTTAAAATATTCAACTATCCATCCATACAATATGAAGTTGATAAAAGAGATACTACTGCTCAGTCTTTGATTGCCAAAGTCTATTTGACACCAAGAAAAAAATATAGTTTCGGAACAACCCTGGATGTTACCCACTCAAACATTCAGGATTTTGGTATTGGTTTGAGTGTGTCTGAGACTATAAGAAACGTATTTAATGGTGCGGAAACTCTAGAAATAGCAGCGCGGGGTAATGTAGGCTCATCAAAAGATTTAGCGAATCCAAGAAATAATTTTTTCAATGTTTCTGAGTATGGATTGGATTTAAAACTAAACATCCCTCGTATTTTGATGCCGTTTAATACCGATAAAATTATCGCTAAAAGCATGATCCCTTCCACACTTATTACCGTTGGTTTTGCAAAACAAAGAAATATAGGATTGGATAAAGAGAATTTTACAGGAGCGCTTTCTTACAATTGGACTCCCAAAATAAATCATACCGCAAGATTTGATCTTTTTAACACTCAGTTTGTACGCAATCTAAACCCTAAAAACTATTTTAATGTATATGGATCTTCCTATAATGCATTAAATGAATTAAGCAAAGAATACAATACAAATCCTGCTTATTATAACAATGCAACAGATAAAGATTTGCTAGTTGAACAAGGAACGATTGGTTTTACAAATGATGTCCTTACTGGTAATGGGTCCTTTCTAAAACCATTAGAACCTGCCGATATTCAAGCCGTAAGAAGTATTGAGGAACGAAGAATGAGACTTACAGAGAACGATTTTATTTTAGCCACCAGTTTTACTTTTTCAAAAACAACAAAAAAAGATCTAACTGATAATACTTTTTATCTTTTTAAAACTAAAATAGAATCTGCAGGAACTCTTTTATCTGCTTTTGCAAAAACGACCAATCAGAAAAAAAACTTCAGTGGGAATTATGAAATATTCAACTTGGAATATTCCGAATATATAAAAACAGAATTTGATTATATTAAACATTGGGATCTATCCAAAGAAAAAATATTCGCATTCAGATCCTTCTTTGGAATTGCCATTCCCTTTGGAAACTCAAATAACATTCCTTTTTCAAGAAGTTATTTTTCAGGCGGATCCAATGACAACAGAGCATGGCAACCTTACGGTTTAGGACCAGGAAGCAGCGGTGCTTTGGATGATTTTAATGAAGCCAACATGAAAATTGCTATTAGCGGCGAATTTCGATTTAAACTTCTAGGCAGTTTAAAAGGCGCTGTTTTTGCTGATGCGGGCAATATTTGGAATGTACTGGATAATGTAGTCGATGAAAAATCAACATTTACGAGCTTTAGCGACTTAAAAGACATGGCATTGGGTACAGGTTTTGGAATCCGATACGATTTGAGTTTTTTCGTAATTCGTTTTGATTTAGGATTCAAAACCTACAATCCAGCCAATGAAACTAACAAAAGATGGTTTAGAGAATACAACTTTGCAAACTCCGTTTTAAATTTTGGAATAAATTATCCGTTCTAATGCTAATTAATTCTTATTTTTGCAAAACTAAAAACTAAAAAAAACAACTAAAAAAAGTACAATGGCACACAACATAAAACCAGGCGTAGCTACAGGAGATCAGGTTCAGGAAATTTTTAATTATGCTAAAGAAAAAGGATTTGCACTTCCGGCAGTAAATGTTACGGGATCAAATACTATCAATGGTGTTCTTGAAACTGCCGCAAAACTAAACGCTCCGGTAATCATTCAATTTTCTAATGGTGGAGCACAATTTAACGCTGGAAAAGGACTTTCGAATGTAGGCGAAAAAGCTGCTATCGCTGGTGGTATAGCTGGTGCATTACATATTCATACTTTGGCGGAAGCTTACGGAGCAACTGTAATTTTACATACCGATCATTGTGCAAAAAAATTACTACCTTGGATTGACGGTTTATTAGATGCTTCAGAGGCACATTTTGCTAAAACTGGAAAGCCATTGTTCTCCTCCCACATGATTGATTTATCTGAAGAGCCAATCGAGGAAAACATCGAAATTTGCAAAGGCTATTTAGAAAGAATGAGCAAAATGGGAATGACACTTGAAATCGAACTTGGAATCACAGGTGGTGAAGAAGATGGTGTTGACAATTCAGATGTTGATAGTTCAAAATTATACACCCAACCGGAAGAAGTTGCTTACGCCTATGAAGAACTTTCTAAAGTAAGCCCAAGATTTACTATTGCTGCTGCTTTTGGAAATGTTCATGGGGTTTACAAGCCCGGAAATGTGAAATTGACTCCAAAAATCTTGAAAAACTCTCAGGATTTTGTTCAAAATAAATTTAACACAGGACACAATCCAGTAGATTTTGTTTTCCATGGTGGTTCTGGTTCTACATTGGAAGAAATCAGAGAAGGTATTAGCTACGGTGTCATAAAAATGAATATTGATACTGATTTGCAATTTGCATTTACGGAAGGTATTCGTGATTACATGGTTAAAAATATTGACTATTTGAAAACTCAAATTGGCAACCCAGAAGGAGCTGATGTACCAAATAAAAAACATTACGATCCAAGAAAATGGTTGCGTGAAAGTGAAGTTACTTTCAATACAAGACTTGAGCAAGCATTTGCTGACTTGAACAACGTGAATACATTATAAAAATAGTGGTCAGTTTTCAGTTTTTAGTGTTCAGTTCTCAAATGCTGATAATGGAACACTAAAACTGATTACAAAACACTGGATACCTAATTACTGAACACTGAATACTTGAAAAATGGCTTGGTTTAAAAGAAAAGAAAAAGGGATTACTACTGCTACCGAAGACAAAATGGACATTCCAAAAGGGCTTTGGTACAAATCTCCAACTGGAAAAATTATTGATGCCGACGAACTAGCTCGGAACTTATTTGTAAGTCCCGAAGATGGTTTTCATGTTAGAATAGGGAGTGCCGAATATTTTCAGATCTTATTTGACAACAATGAATTTGTTGAACTAGATAAAAACATGACTTCTAAAGATCCTTTGCATTTTGTGGACACTAAAAAATATGCAGACCGATTAAAAGATGTAATGGAGAAAACCAAACTTAAGGATGCAGTGCGCACAGGAGTGGGGAAATCTAAAGGAAAAGATGTGGTGATCTGCTGTATGGACTTTGCCTTTATTGGAGGATCCATGGGAGCTGTCGTGGGAGAAAAAATCGCAAGAGGAATTGACCACGCTATTCAAAACAAATTACCATTTGTAATGATTTCTAAATCCGGTGGAGCAAGAATGATGGAAGCTGCTTATTCATTAATGCAATTAGCTAAAACATCTGTAAAACTGGCTCAGCTAGCCGAAGCAAAACTACCTTACATTTCATTGTGTACAGACCCTACAACAGGAGGAACAACTGCGTCTTATGCCATGCTGGGAGACATCAACATTTCTGAACCCGGAGCACTCATTGGATTTGCCGGACCTAGAGTAGTAAGAGACACTACTGGTAAAGATTTACCGGAAGGCTTTCAAACTGCAGAGTTTCTTCTTGAACATGGTTTCTTAGACTTTATTACACCCCGAAAAGAATTGAAAGACAAGATTAACTTGTACATCGATTTGATTCAGAATAACAATATCAGATAAATGAAAATCCCGAGCAATCGGGATTTCTCATTTAAAATGAATAAATATTACTTTAACCAGATAGTACCAAAAACAGCTTCCAAAAATAGTAGAAACAATTTGTTACATTTTTATTGAGATTACGTATTCGGAAAACAGCATTTTTCACTACGAGTATGAATACAACTCTGATTACATTCCAGTTCTAATGGCCTCTACAGGGTCTAATTTAGACGCAGCGATAGCAGGAAGTATTCCAGAGATCAATCCTATTATTGCGGCCAATCCGGTTCCTAAAATAATATTTCCCATCCCCAAGACGAATTCAAAATCTAATGCTTTCGTTAAAACTACCGAAATAATCCAAACTAATAAAAGTCCAATTACCCCTCCGATAACGGAGAGGATAACCGCTTCAAATAAAAACTGAAACAATATAAACCTATTTTTGGCCCCTAGCGATTTTTGAATTCCAATTAAGCTAGTCCGTTCTTTTACAGAAACAAACATGATATTAGCTATCCCGAAACCACCCACTAGTAATGAAAAACCACTAATTACCCAACCCACAAGATTCATTTGACCCAAAATACCATCGATAAGATCCGTGAAACCAGAAAATACATTAATAAAAAAATTATCTATTTCTCCTGCTTTTAAACCTCTAAAACTCCTTAATTTTTGAGAAATCTCGCCTTTGTAGGCCTCCATATCTACCCCTTTTTGTGGTTTTAAAATAATAACATTAGTTAGAGAAGTATTATTATCTCCATACAATTGTCGAACGAAGTTTACTGGAATATAAGCTGATGTATCATTACTGTCACCAAACAAACCGGAGCCTTCTTTTTTTAAAACGCCAATTACGGTAAAGCGTTTTCCATACAAACGTACATTTTTACCAATAGGTTCCGATTCTTCAAACAAGGATTTTGCAATTTCGTTTCCTAAAACAATGACCGTAGCACCCGAATTGGCTTCAGATTCATTATAAAATCGTCCTTTTTCAAATTCTAGACCCTGTATATCGATAAACTCATGAGAAACTGGAACAATATTCACATCACTAACCGTCTTTGAATCATACTTGATGGATTCCCTTCTAGTAAATATTTGGTAGCTCATTTGCTCCGTATTAGTCATCGCCCCTTTCATATAGGTGTATTCATCGTATTTTACATTAGGGAACTGCTCTCTTTTCCATTGCGGAATATCAGAAGGGCCAAAAGAAAACTTCATCAAGTAAATGGTGTTTTTATCTAAACTACTCAAATCTTTAGTGATTTTTCTATCTAAGGAATCTACCGCCGCAAGTACTGCTATAATCGAAAAAATTCCAATTGTAACGCCTAATAAAGAAAGCAAGGTTCTTAACTTATTATTTTGCAAGGCACTCATAGCAAAACCAAAACTCTCTTTTAATAATCTTAGGTAAACTAACATACAATCTATTTTGTGTTAAAGTAAAATTCTATAAATATTATTCAAAAACCTAATGAATAATTGTTTGGTTATACTTATGGTCTATTATTTTTTATCCATCCATGAAATTGCAATAAAATTTACAATTATCTCAATTTCAAATGGCTTAATTTTAACATTAAAAAACTATTTTTGCATTTTATAATTATAACTACATAATGAGCACAACTAAAAAAATTCAATCGGCATTAATCTCAGTCTTTTCGAAAGAAGGATTGGAACCTATAGTAAGACAACTAAACAGTCAAAATGTTACACTTTATTCTACTGGAGGAACAGAGGATTTCATAAAAAATTTAGGGATTCCTGTAATTCCTGTTGAAGATGTGACTTCTTACCCTTCCATTTTAGGTGGTAGAGTAAAAACATTACACCCAAAAGTCTTCGGAGGAATACTAAATCGCCAAGATAATGAGAGTGATGTACAACAAATGCAAGAGTTTAACATTCCACAAATTGATTTGGTCATTGTTGACCTATATCCTTTTGAGAAAACGGTTGCATCAGGAGCTACTGAAGCAGATATAATTGAAAAGATAGATATTGGTGGTATTTCTTTAATTCGTGCTGCCGCAAAAAATTTCAAGGACACCGTAATCGTAGCGTCGGTTGATCAATACCCTTTACTACTAGATTTGATTACAGAGCAAAATGGCGCAACAACTTTGGAAGACAGAAAATTATTGGCTACAAAAGCATTTCATGTTTCGTCCCACTATGATACTGCTATCTTTAACTACTTCAACAAAGATGAAACCATTTATAAAGAAAGTATTGCCAATGGCCAAGTTTTAAGATATGGTGAAAACCCACATCAAAAAGGATTTTTCTTTGGTGACTTTGACGCGATGTTCAAAAAAGTTCATGGAAAAGAATTATCGTACAACAACTTATTGGATGTAGACGCTGCGGTAAATTTGATTAATGAATTCAAAAATGACGGTCCTACATTTGCCATATTAAAACACAATAACGCTTGCGGGCTAGCATCAAGAGCAAGCATTACCGAAGCTTATCTAGCCGCATTGGCGTGTGATCCTACTTCCGCTTTTGGAGGTGTTTTGATTTCCAATACCAAAATTGATATTGCAACTGCCAGAGAAATAAACAAATTGTTTTGCGAGGTCGTAATTGCTCCGGAATATGATGATGAAGCTACGGCTATTTTACAAGAAAAGAAAAACCGAATCATATTAGTGCAAAACGAGGTTGCATTACCGCAAAAACTAGTACGAACTTGCTTGAATGGGATTTTAGTTCAGGAAAGAAACAACATCACTGACAATAAAGAAGCCTTAAGAACCGTTACTATACATACGCCTACAGAACAAGAAATTCAAGATTTAATATTTGCGTCTAAAATTTGTAAAAACACAAAATCCAACACGATTGTTTTTGCTAAAAACGGCACACTTATTGCTTCTGGCACAGGACAAACATCACGAGTTGATGCCTTGCTACAAGCTATAGAAAAAGCTAAAAATTTTGGATTTGATTTGCATGGAGCGTCAATGGCAAGTGATGCATTTTTTCCTTTTCCCGATTGTGTGGAAATAGCTAAAAATGCCGGAATAACTGCCGTAATTCAGCCTGGAGGCTCAATAAAAGACGAATTGAGCATCAATTATTGCAACGAAAATAAAGTTGCAATGGTATTTACAGGAACTCGTCATTTTAAACATTAATTTGTTTAACTTTGTCCGTCACAAATTTATAACTTTTAACCCTTAAAAAACTTATGGGATTTTTTGATTTCATGACCGAGGATATTGCGATAGACCTTGGTACCGCTAATACTTTAATCATTCATAATGATAAAGTCGTAATTGACAGCCCTTCAATAGTAGCTCGCGATAGAGTTTCGGGCAAAATCATTGCTGTTGGTAAAGAAGCCAACATGATGCAGGGTAAAACACATGAAAACATTAAAACAATAAGGCCTTTAAAAGACGGTGTAATTGCTGATTTTGATGCTTCAGAAAAAATGATCAGTATGTTTATAAAAAGCATCCCAGCATTGAAAAAAAGAATGTTTACTCCAGCATTAAGAATGGTTGTTTGTATTCCATCTGGTATCACTGAAGTAGAGATGAGGGCAGTTAAAGAATCTTGTGAAAGGGTAAATGGTAAAGAAGTATATTTAATACACGAACCTATGGCAGCAGCTATAGGAATAGGTATTGACATTATGCAACCTAAGGGGAACATGATTGTTGACATCGGTGGGGGAACAACTGAAATTGCAGTAATCGCTCTAGGCGGAATTGTTTGTGACAAATCAGTTAAAATTGCCGGCGATGTATTTACCAATGACATCGTTTATTACATGCGTACCCAACACAACCTTTTTGTTGGAGAAAGTACTGCTGAAAAAATAAAAATACAAATTGGTGCCGCAATAGAAGATTTAGAAACTCCTCCTGAAGACATGTCAGTTCAAGGTAGAGATTTACTTACCGGTAAACCGAAGCAAGTTGAAGTTTCGTATAGAGAAATTGCCAAAGCACTTGACAAATCGATACAACGAATTGAAGATGCTGTAATGGAAACTTTATCTCAAACACCCCCAGAATTAGCGGCCGACATTTACAATACCGGTATCTATCTTGCTGGTGGGGGATCAATGCTTAGAGGTTTAGACAAAAGAATTTCGCAAAAAACAGATTTACCTGTTTATATTGCCGAAGATCCATTGAGAGCTGTTGTAAGAGGGACAGGTATGGCACTTAAAAATATCGTGAAATTTAAAAGTATCCTTATAAAATAACCAAAAAATAAATTCTAAATTCCAATTTTTACTTTTGATTATTAAAAAGAAGAATTTAGAATTTACTTTTTTTTGAATTATTTAATATTTAATTTTATACAATGCAGCAAATATTTAATTTTATTTTTAAAAACAGTAACAGAATACTGTTTTTGCTGCTTTTGGGTATCTCGTTATCACTCACGATTCAATCCCATTCCTTCCACAGAAGTAAAATAATAAGTTCCGCTAACTTTTTAAGTGGTGGTGTTTATGAAAGGGTGAATAATCTAAATGAGTATTTGAATCTAAAAACTCAAAATGATGCACTTGCTCTTGAAAATGCTAAACTAAAAAGCCTTCTATTTAATAGTAAAGACACTACTGCCGTTAAAACATTAGACAGTTTAAAAGGCGTAAAACCTGAAGACATACTAGTGTCAAAAGTGATTCACAATTCTTATAATGTCTATGAAAATTACCTCACATTAAATTCTGGCGAAATAGACGGCGTGAAGCCAGATATGGGAGTGATTAACAGTTTAGGCATCGTAGGGATAATTGAAAACACCTCCCCAAAATATTCTACTGTAATAAGCATCCTGAATAAAAGATCTCAAATCAATGCCAAAATTAAAAAATCAGATCATTTCGGTTCTTTAAACTGGAATGGCAAGAGTACTGGCTTTGTTCAATTAACAGATCTTCCCCGATTAGCATTAATAAAAATTGGAGACACTATTGTGACCGGAGGACAGTCCGTTATTTTTCCAGAAAACATCAACATTGGTACTATCGCTAAAATTTACAGAGACACACAAACCAATTATTACACACTGGATGTAAAACTTTTTAACGACATGACAAATTTAGGCCATGTTTACATCATAAAAAGTAAAGATCGTGAAGAAATTACTAATTTAGAAAAAAAAGAAAAGGATGAATAGCACCTTGTTAGTCAATATTTTCCGATTTATTCTGTTGTTAGCACTTCAAATTATTATCTTCAATAACATGAATTTCTTGGGCTATATCAGTCCTTTTCCATATATACTATTCATAATACTGTATCCTGTAAATGGAAATAAATCAGGCTTGGTAGCGGCTAGCTTCTTGCTTGGACTTATCATGGATCTGTTTACTAATTCCGGAGGAACACATGCGACGGCGTGTTTAGTTTTAGCTTATTTTAGACCTTCCATCTTTAAATTTGCATTTGGTCTGAGTTATGAATATCAAACCATAAGATTAAATGATGTTCTAACACCGCAACGCTTTTCATTTATATTACTTTCGGTAGTACTACATCACTTTACCTTATTTTTATTGGAAGCATTCCAATTGACCTTTATACTAGACACTTTAATAACTACATTATTAAGCACTGTATTCACAATCGTTATTTGCATTATCATAATATACCTCATTAAGCCAAACAAAAGATGAGAAAAGTCTTGTTGCCTTCCTTAATCATTCTTGCTACTACTTTACTTGTAATGCGAATATTTTATTTGCAAGTGGTTGACGACACTCTAAAATTAAAATCTGAAAATAACGCTATTAAAAAAAAATATGAGTATCCGGAACGGGGCTATATTTATGACCGCAAAGGAAAGTTATTAGTTGCTAATCAGGCTTCTTATGACATCATGGTAATACCTCGAGAAGTAAAAAAAACAGATACTTTAGAATTTTGCCAGTTGCTGAATATTACTAAAGAAGATTTTATTAAAAAAATTGAAAAAGCGAAGGTTTACAGTCCACGCTTACCGTCTGTTTTTCTATCGCAGTTAAATAAAAGCGAATTTGCAGCTTTTCAAGAGAAAATAAGAAAATACGAAGGATTTTATTTTCAAAAGCGTTCTCTTCGTGATTATGAAGTTGGTTTTGGCGCTAATGTTTTTGGATTTATTACTCAAGTAAACGAAAAATTAGTTGAAAAAAACCCATACTATAATAGTGGT
The DNA here is from genome assembly GCF_056428965.1 of Flavobacterium sp. GNP008. Classification (NCBI taxonomy): domain Bacteria; kingdom Pseudomonadati; phylum Bacteroidota; class Flavobacteriia; order Flavobacteriales; family Flavobacteriaceae; genus Flavobacterium; species Flavobacterium sp. GNP008. Next base: position 553,829 of record NZ_JBWJVL010000001.1, read on the forward strand.
GATTTAATAGGAAGACAAGGTGTTGAAGAGAGTTATGAAGATCTTTTACGTGGGGTAAAGGGAGTAAAGTATTTTCAGAAAGATAAATACAATCGTGAAATTGGCTCCTACAAAGATGGAAAATACGATACTATTGCAGTTCAAGGCGAAGATATCAATCTAACAATAGATGCTGAATTGCAAAAATATGGTGAGGAATTAATGATCAATAAAAGAGGTGGAATTGTTGCCATTGAACCTAGTACGGGAGAAATTCTGGCATTGGTTACTGCGCCATCTTATGACCCTTCTATATTAGTGGGGAGACAACGATCTAAAAATTATACTGAATTATACCGTGATTCTATTGCAAAACCGCTATATGATAGAGGTTTATTAGCCGAGTATCCTCCTGGGTCACCTTTCAAAATTTTAACCGGACTTGTTGCATTGCAAGAAGGTGTAATAGATGCAAACACAACCGTTAGTTGCAACCGTGGTTTTAGCTATGCACGAGGGCGATTCATGCGATGTCATTGTAGAGGTGGTAGCCTTCAGTTGCATAGAGGAATTTATGAATCTTGTAATTCCTATTTTGCTACAGCTTACATGAAAACAATAAACAAATATACTAAACCCGCACAAGCGGTAGATGTTTGGAGTAACCATATAAAAAGTTTTGGTCTAGGACAATTTATGGGCTATGATCTACCAACTGGTAAAAAAGGAAAAGTCCCCGATTCAAAAACATACAAACGCATATACCCGAATGGCGGATGGAGAAGCACCACTATCGTTTCTAACTCAATTGGTCAAGGTGAAGTCGTGATGACGCCTATTCAGTTAGCTAATATGATGGCAACAATCGCTAATGAAGGCTATTATTTTACCCCTCATATTATTAAAAAAATAGAAGGTCAAAGCATTGATAAAAAATTCACAACCAAGCATTTAACTACAATTGAGAAAAGACACTTCAAACCTATAATTAGTGGTTTATTTGACGTTTACAATATGGGAACTGCAAGTGCTCTTAAAGTGGAAGGAATTGATATTTGTGGCAAAACAGGAACGGCAGAAAATTTCGCTAAAATTGGTGGTAAAAGAGTCCAACTTAAAGACCATTCCATATTTGTTGCTTTTGCTCCAAAAGACAATCCTAAAATTGCTATTGCTATTATGGTTGAGAATGGAGGGTTTGGTGCAACAATAGCAGGACCTATAGCAAGTTTGATGATTGAAAAATACCTAAGACAAAAAATTACCAGACTTGATTTAGAAAAAAGAATACTTGCAACCAGCCTACAAAGTCAATATGCAAAATTAGGCGGACTTTCTGAAGCGGTAAAATTACAATTAAGAATTAGTGATTCTCTTCTAAAAAAGAAAACAATAATTCCCAATTTAAAAGTAAAAATTGATTCCACCAAAGAGAAAAAACAAGTTATTTAATTCAGATGAAAAATCAAAGTGTAACAAATAATATTGACTGGATAAGTATAATCATTTATGCGTCATTAGTTATTATGGGGTGGTTGAATATCTATTCTTCTTCTTTATCTTCAATGGAAGACACTTATGAAAAACAATTAATATTTATTGTACTTACCATTCCCTTGATTTTCATCGTACTCTCAGTGGACGGGAAATTTTATGAGAAATATGCAAGTATCATATTTAGTGTTTCACTACTATCACTTGCGGGATTATTTTTATTTGGAAAAACAATAGCCGGACAACGCTGTTGGTATGCTATAGGAAGTTTTACAATTCAACCTTCTGAATTTGCAAAAGCAGCAACAGCATTGGCTTTAGCAAAATATTTAAGTGACACCCAAATCAATCTTAAGGATGTAACCAGACAATGGCAAGCATTAGCTATAATCTTACTACCGGTACTACTAATTCTACCACAACCCGATCCTGGAAGTGCCTTAATTTACAGCATATTTATCATCGTTTTATATCGTGAAGGTCTTCCTGCTTGGTATGTATGGACTGGTTTTGTAACTATTCTTCTATTTGTCCTAACGTTAGTATTAGAACCACAATATGTAATTCTCATTGGATTTATCATTTTGTTAATCGTACATTTCAAATCTCGATTAGGTGATAGAAATATCGTTCTTAGCAGTATACTTTTTGTGCTAATTTCTGGATTTGTCTTATCAGTAGATTATGTGTTTGACAATGTGTTCAAACAACACCACAGAGATCGATTCAACATACTTTTAGGAAAAACCGTAGACATGAAAGGGATTGGATACAATACCAATCAGTCAGAAATTGCAATTGGTTCTGGAGGTTGGATTGGAAAAGGATTTCTCGAAGGCACCCAGACTAAAGGTGGCTTTGTACCGGAACAACATACCGATTACATATTTACTACAGTAGGAGAAGAATGGGGATTTGCGGGTTCATTAGTGGTTATCGCTCTTTTTACCGGCTTATTTCTTAGAATAATTTATTTGGCTGAAAGGCAAAAAACAAAATTTAGCAGGGTTTATGGCTATTGTGTTGCCGGTATTTTGTTTACACATTTCTTTGTAAATATTGCTATGGTTGTTGGAATTTTTCCAACGATTGGAGTACCGTTGCCCTTCTTCTCTTATGGAGGGTCCGGACTATGGGGATTCACTATTTTACTATTTATTTTTATCAAAATGGATGCTAATAAAGTAAACGAGTGGTAAAATTATATCTAAAGATTTATTTTGCTTAACATCTAAACATCTTTGTAAAGCTTAGTTTACTTTCAATAAATTAAACGTTAAATATAACTTTCTGTTTTAAAAAATTAGCTAGCTTCAATAACACCCTTTTGCTAGTTTAATATAAACAGTTCCTTATTACATTCATAATGGTTTGAGTTAGATGATAGTTTAGTTGACTCAGTTACGATGCATGCACAACAAGAACTGGCAGAACAAAATCATCTATAGCAAATTACAATTAGTCCCTACTATTTACAAAATAGAAACGCCCAAGAAATTATTTAAATTTCTTGGGCGTTTCAGCTTACTATTATTATCTATTATAGATCTAACTTAAGATTTTGCCAATTTATCTTTTTTGATTTTAACCGGAACACTCTTTTTAGAAATTGCTTTTGATTGCAAATCATCCAAAACATTTAGGGCTTCCTCTACGTAAATATCTTTAGATAGCGCTTCATGCCATCTTTCTCTCTTTTCTTTCAAAGTTATATCTTTACTCATGGCGTCTGCTTCATAAGGCAATGAAGTAAATGTTAATGCATTCTTATAGTCTATAATTGGTTTGTATTTTTTAGCTTTCTCTTCAATTTCTGATTGAGCGATTTTAAATTTATCAATATTCAAACTATAAACGTTTTCTTCACTTCTACTATCAATCCATTTTGCATTTTCTTCTATTAACTGAAATTGCGAATTTTCATTAATCCTGTTCTTACTATTAATGATCGCTTGGCTAAAATTAGCATTATTGTTCCACACGGTATAATCAGCCTGATCAATTTTGTCCCAAGGCATCGCATTATCAACATCACGCTCTCCCATTTTTAAATAGGCATAACGATCTGGCATAACAATATCACTACGCACTCCTTCTAATTGTGTTGAACCCCCATTAATTCTATAAAATTTTTGGGTAGTAGTTTTAATGGCTCCCAAATCTCCAACGGAACTACTCCTTACAAATTGATTTAAATCAATAACATTTTGAACTGTTCCTTTACCATATGTCTGTTTACTACCAATAATAATTCCTCTTTTATAATCCTGTATGGCAGCAGCCAAAATCTCAGATGCGGAAGCAGAAAAACTATTTACCATAATTACCAAAGGACCGTCCCACTCTATTTTTGAATCTCGATCATAAAGCACTTCTTTTTTTCTACCTGCAGATTTAATCTGAACGATTGGCCCTTGCTCAATAAACAATCCTGCAATATCGACCACGGTAGATAAAGATCCACCACCATCATCCCTAACATCAAGTACAATACCGTTAACTCCTGCTTTTTTCAATCGATCAACTTCAATGGCAATATCTTTTCCCGCATCTCTCCCATTAGTGTTCTCAAAATCAATATAAAATTTCGGTAAATAGATAACCCCGTATTTCAATCCATTTTTATTTACAATACTCGATTTTGCATACGTTTCTTCTATTTCTACAATATCTCTAACAATAGAAATAACTTTAATTGTTCCATCCACTTTTTTAACGGTAAGACGTACTTCGGAACCTTTAGGTCCTTTAATTTTCTTTACAACGTCATCAAGGCGCATCCCAACAACATCAACAGCTTCTCCATTTCCTTGCGCAACCTTCATAATTAAATCTCCTGCCTCCAGTTGTTTTCCTCTCCAAGCTGGCCCTCCTGAAATAAGCTCAGAAATTTCAGTTAAATCGTTTTTCTTTTGAAGACGAGCGCCAATTCCTTCTAATTTACCACTAATACTCACATCAAAGCGCTCTTTTTCTTCAGCAGCAAAATAATTGGTATGCGGATCAAAACGAGCGGTAATTGAATTGATATAAACCGAAAACCAATCATTTCTATCTAAGTCCTTTATAAATCCAAAATATTCATCTAAGGATTTTACCGAACTTTCTCTGGTTTCTTTTTCTAAAACATCAAAAGACTTGATGCTGTAGTTTGTATCATTTTTCTTTTTATCCTGTTCTAATTTTTGTTTATCAATTAGAGATGATAGTGTTGATAATTTAATTTGCTTGCGCCATTTGTCCTTAAGTTCAGTTATATTTTTTGGGTAAGGAGCCTTCTCATAATCTATATTAAAACTTTCGTCAATAGTGTAATCAAAAGGAGTACTTAATACCTCTTTATAAATTTTAGTGCTTTCATTCATTCTTTTCATCAAACGATCGTAGGTTAAATTAAAGAATGACAAATCTTTATTCAACAACTGGTCGTCTAATTGCAACTCGAATTTTGAAAATTCTTCAATATCAGCTTGCATAAAAAAACGTTTGGAAGGATCCAACGCCTCTATATAATCTTTATATATTCCTTTTGAGAAAGCATCGTCAATTGTTGCAGGACTGTAATGCCCTTTTTCTATAACAAAGGTCAGTAACTCCAAAAGCAGTTTGTCTTTTTCTGGATCTGCCGTTTTTGAAGTATTCATTTTAAAGGCAAACAATGTCACCGAAATACATACGACAACAAGTATAATTTTATAATTTCTTTTCATAAAGTTAAGAATAGTATTCATGAATTTTTATTCTAAGTTACGGTAAAAACTATGCCAACAGCAGCGGAGTCTCCATAAATTTTTGTTAAAGATATAAAAAATGTTTTTTTTTATTCTGCGAAATGTATCAAGATAACATATTTTTATCTTTTGTTTACTGAATCCCATTCGGTGTCATTACATTTGCCATCAAAATCATAAAAATCAAACTTTCTTTGCTAAATAATGAAAAAAATAAAACCCTTAATTTTAATAACTAACGATGATGGTGTTTCAGCACCTGGTCTTAGAGCATTAATTTCAGTTATGGCTGAATTAGGAGATATTGTTGTGGTCGCACCAGATACACCCCAAAGTGCCATGGGTCATGCCATTACTATAAACAGCACTTTATATTTAAATAAAATCTCAAAAGAAAACGATCCCTTTCTTGAATACAGTTGTTCCGGAACACCAGTAGACTGTGTAAAACTTGCGGTCAACGAAATTTTGAAACGAAAACCTGACCTGTGTGTCTCAGGTGTTAACCACGGTTCAAATTCTTCTATAAATGTAATTTATTCCGGAACAATGAGTGCCGCTGTTGAAGCAGGAATTGAGGGAATTCCAGCTATCGGTTTTTCGTTGTTGGATTACGATTGGAACGCTAATTTTGATGCTATAAAATCTTTTATTCACAAAATTTCAGTAGAAGTTTTAGAAAACGGCCTGCCGGAAGGGGTAGTTTTGAATGTTAATTTTCCCAAATTAGAGAAAAAAAACATCAAAGGAATTCGGATCTGCCGTCAAGCAAAAGCTATTTGGGTAGAAAAATTCGATAAAAGAAAAACACCTCAAGGAAGAGATTATTACTGGCTTGCAGGTGAATTTGTAAACCAAGACAAAGGAGAAGATACGGATGAATGGGCCTTAGAAAATGGATTTATATCGGTTGTACCTGTTCAATTTGATTTGACAGCACATCATGCTATACAACAACTTAATACCTGGAAATGGAATGAATAAAAAAGATTTACTACTCGGCTTTTTAATAGGTTTTGCCACGACACTCTTTGGTTCGTATATTTTTATCACTTTTTTTACTGAATTCAAGTTTATTGCGGGGATCCAAATTATGAAATCACAAGGAAATTTGGGAAAAATAATCACATTAGGATCTATACTTGCCTTACTGACCTTTGGAATTTTGCTAAAAATAAATAAAGAAATAATGGCGCGTGGAGTAGTTTTGGCTGTAATTGTCTTGGCGATACTCACTATCTTTATTTGAATTTACTTTTGTTCTCGAAAAAGCAGGGGACGTTAAATATGATTTAATCCGTTTAAATTTTCTAACCGAAAAAAAATGAAATATTATATAATTGCAGGAGAAGCTTCAGGTGATTTGCACGGCTCTAATTTGATGAAAGAACTCTATAAAAAAGATCCTACTGCCGAAATCCGTTTTTGGGGTGGTGAATTGATGCAAAGTGCTGGAGGGACATTAGTGAAACATTACCGAGAATTAGCCTTCATGGGTTTCATTGAAGTGATTTTCAACCTTAAAACCATTCTGAACAACATCAAGATATGCAAAAAAGATATTGTAGGGTTTCGGCCCGATGTTCTTGTTTTTATTGACTATCCAGGTTTTAATTTACGAATTGCAAAATGGGCCAAAAAATTAGGTATGAAAACGCACTATTATATTTCTCCTCAAATTTGGGCTTGGAAGGAAAGTAGAATTACAGATATTAAGCGCGATATTGATAAAATGTATGTGATTTTGCCTTTCGAAAAAAAATTTTACGAAGACAAACATCATTTCCCGGTGGAATTTGTTGGTCATCCACTGATTGATGCAATTCACAACCAAGCAGCAGTTGATCCCGTTCTTTTCAGAAAAGAAAACCAATTAAACGATAAACCAATTATCGCTATTTTACCCGGTAGTAGAAAACAGGAAATTACTAAAATGCTCTCTGTAATGCTAAGTATTGTCCCTGATTTTCCAGACTATCAATTTGTAATTGCCGGAGCTCCTAGTCAGGAATTTTCTCTTTATAACACTTTCATTACTCAGGAAAACATAAAATTTATCTCTAATAAAACCTATGATTTATTGCGTAATGCAACAGCTGCATTAGTTACGTCAGGAACTGCTACACTTGAAACAGCACTTTTTAAAGTTCCAGAAGTAGTATGCTATAAAGGAAGTTGGGTTTCGTACCAAATTGCGAAACGAGTCATTACACTCAAATACATTTCACTAGTAAATTTAATCATGGATGAAGAAGTTGTCACCGAGTTAATTCAAGAGCAATGCAATACAAGACGCATACGGGAGGAACTTCAAAAAATACTAAAAACCAACAATCGCAATACGCTTTTAGAAAAATATGCGTTATTAGAAGAGCAATTAGGCGGAATTGGGGCTAGTGAAAAAACAGCCACGCTGATTGTTAGTGATTTAAAATAAATCTTAATTTACTTTAAATTCTAAAATCAACTAAAAACAAACCCTTTTGAAACGTTTCCTGTATCTTTTATTGCTTGTTACTTTTTTTACCGCTTGTAAATCTACCTCCTCAATTGAACCTTCAAAAAAAGGCGCTACGAAAGAAAAATCATCTCGGTCCGATAAGAGAAAAAATAATCAATTAGCAGAACAATTAATAAATTCAGCCGCTGAAAATATTGGTACAAAATATAAATACGGGGGCACTACTAGCAACGGTTTTGACTGTTCCGGTTTGATGTATACTGTATTTCGTTCAGAAAACATAACCTTACCTCGCAATTCGTTTGAACAATCAAAAATAGGGATCGTATTAGATGAAAAACGAGATCAGGCCCAAAAAGGAGACTTGATATTCTTTAAAACCAGCAAAAAAACACACATAAACCATGTAGGAATAGTGATAGAAGTCACAGATGAAGAAATAAAATTCATACATTCCTCTACTTCAAAAGGAGTAATTATTTCCTCAACTAAAGAACCCTATTATAAAAAAACATTTGTTCAGATCAATCGAATACTTTAGCAATTAAATAGACCCTAACCGAAATGGAATATTTAACTAAACAGATGCTCTAAAAATAAATCTATTTCTTACTAAAATTACGTACTTTAGGGTTATGAAAGTACTACGATTCCCTTTAGCAAGAATAACAATCGGGTTTGTATTAGGGTTGCTTTTCGCACATTACGTGCAACCTTCTATTTTGTCAGTTTTCACTATTCTTTTAATCTCCATTATTCTTTTTGGAACACTGTACTTTTTCTCTAAAAGTAAAGGCTCCATTTATTTTGGTATTGGAACTTATCTTCTGTCTTTTATTATTGGTATTTCTAACCAAATAGTTCATACTGATTCTTTTCAGAAAAGCAATTACACTCATAACTTAGAAATTTTTGCACGACCCCTTTCAATTTCTATTACGATAAGAGAAAAACTAAAAAGCAATCTGTTTAGCGACCGATACATTGCCATTGTAAACCGTATAGGTGGAAAAGAACAAACCGGAAAGATTATACTAAACATTCAAAAGAACAGTTCAAAACACGCAATTAAAGCAGGGAATTTTTTACTGATTAAAGGAATACTAACGAGAAACAAACCGCCAAATAATCCTAATCAATTTGATTATAGTAAGTACCTGAAAAACAAACAAATTTATGCACAACTATATGCCAACGTTGACCAAATAAAAATTAGTACTGAAAGTGAGAAAAACATCTGGTACTATTCTTCTCAATTAAGAACTAGAATTATTAAAAATTTAGAGAAAAATAACTTTAACAAATCCGAGCTGAATGTAGCTATTGCTTTAATCATGGGACAACAACAAGATATTGCTCCAGAAATTATTCGGGATTATCAATATGCAGGAGCCGTTCATATCTTATCCGTATCGGGATTACATATTGGATTTATATTGCTTTTTGTAACATATATGCTACAAGCAATTCCAAACACAAAGCGAGGTTCTTTTATCAAGTTACTCGTCATTCTCCTCTCCTTATCCATGTTTGGAATCATTGCGGGTTTAGCGCCTTCTGTGGTTCGATCCGTAACCATGTTTTCCTTTGTAGCCATTGGAAATCATCTCCGGAGAAGCGTAAACATATACCACACTTTATTAGTTTCTGCGTTGTTGATTTTACTTTTTGAACCTTCTTTTTTATTTGATGTTGGTTTTCAATTGAGCTATATCGCTTTGTTTTTTATTGTTTGGTTACAGCCACTTCTGGCTTCGATTTGGTTACCTAAAAACAAAGTTTCAAACTACATCTGGAATATTCTAACCGTTTCTATTGCCGCACAAATAGGTACTTTACCACTAAGCATTTATTATTTTCATCAGTTTCCGTGCTTATTTTTTATAACCAATTTAGTTATTATTCCAGTATTAAGTTTCATTATGATTTTAGGAGTGCTTGTCATGCTTATGGCTGCATTCAACCTTATTCCTCCTTTTCTTTCTGACCTATTGGAATCAAGCATTTACTGTTTGAACAAAATTATCAACGCAATTGCTTCCTTCGAACAGTTCATCATTCAGGACATACCACTTCATTTTTATTTTTTACTGAGCGGTTATACATTACTATTTACAGTAATCATTTGGTTTAAAAAACCAAGCTTTAATAAATTGATTGCAGTCTTAATTTCCATAATTATATTACAACTTTCTTATTTTAAAATACATTGGAAAATCCTAAACGAACAGGAACTACTGGTTTTTAACAGCAAAAACAGCACTTTGATTACAGAAAGGAAAGGTGAACATATTTTACTATATGCCAATGACAGCCTTTTAAATACTGCTCAGCAAAACCGCCTTTTAAAATCCTATCGCATCGCACATTTAAGCACTTTATTACAAAAACGACAACTTTCTAACTTTATCTATTTTAATGGAAAAAAGATTTTTGTTTTAGACAGCTCCGGACTTTATCCGGAAAACAGCGCCCCAGATATTATCCTATTGACACAATCTGCTAAAATAAATTTAGATCGTATGCTACAAAAGATGAAACCAAAATTAGTCATTGCCGATGCATCCAACTTTAAAACCATTCAAAAAAAATGGAAAGCCAGTTGTGAAAAACAAAAAATCCCTTTTCACGCAACTGGTGAAAAGGGATTTTATAGATTGAATTAAACTTTTATTTTTTAAGAAAACTATTGGCTACAGCTAACCAAGCGGAAGGTCCACCAGCGACGTAACCCGTACTCCCGATGCCTTCAAAACTCACTTTGCCTTCTTTTGTGACTCCATTTGCTAATATAATGGTTGGAAATCCTTGAATTCCAAAAGCCATTTGCAATTCGTTATTCTGCTTTTTTATGTCCGGCGTTTGGAGTGCTTTCCTTGGATAATCTAATTCTACTAAAACCACGTTTTCCTTGGCCCAAGCGGCAAATTCAGGTGTTCTCAACACTTCTTTCTGCAAACGGATACACCATCCACACCAATCGCTTCCGGTGAAAAATAACAATAATGGTTTTTTAGTTTCATTCGAAATTTCCATTGCCTTATTGACATTGGTCTCCCAAACTAACTCCTGTGCTTCTGCTGCAAATGATCCAGCAAAAAGTAATACGGCAACTATAATTTTCTTCATACCTATAATTTTAGTGATTCTAAATTCAAAAATGATGCCTAAAATTTATCGAACACCATGCATCAACTTTTTAATAACAGGAGTCATCGCAACAGAGAATAAAGCAACTACAATGGAAATTATAGTTAACATCCAGAAGAAGTAACTTAATCCATGTTCATTGGCTATTTTATCAATATTTTCTCCAAACATACCTGCACCTTTCATACCGATTGCTACTGCTAAATACCAAACACCAAACATGAAAGCAATCATACGAGCTGGAACTAATTTACTTACATAAGATAATCCTACCGGTGAGATACACAACTCTGCCATGGTATGGAAAAGATACACTAAGATAAGCCAGATCATACTCACTGAAGCTGTTTTTGCTCCCGCTTCGATTCCACTTGCGCCAAAGGCGACACAAGCCATTCCAAGGGCTAACAATCCCATTCCGATTCCATATTTTAAATTTGCAGAAGGATTGTATTTGCTTTCCCACCATTTTGAAAATAATGGTGCCAAAGAGATAATGAACAAGGAGTTTAAGGTAGAAAACCAAGTTGCAGGAACTTCTGTCAAGGCAGTCGTTACTTTGTCAATTTTTAATGTTTGTAAAGTTGCATCTGATAATGTCAAATATCCAGCTGTGTAATAATCTTTAGTCAACATCCAGATCGCTATAACCCAAATAATAATAAAACTGATGCTCAGAATAATATTTGCAAGGGCATAAAACTGGAAGGTTTGTTTAAATAATAAAATTAAAACCCAAGTAATAATGACCAATGGTAAAATCGTAATCAAGGAATTCATTACTAGAAAAACCACGCTCCAATTACCTGTTAACACCCGATCTGTGTAATCATTCGCAAAAATGGTTAAACTGTTTGGAGATTGTTCAAAAATTGCCCAGAAGAAAATTGTCAAAAAGGCAAAGAAAGTTACCGCTATTAATTTTTCCTTAGTAATTTTAGAATATTGGGTAAACCTATAAATCAACAATATAATAAAAACAACTAGTGCTGAAAGTATCGCAATAGCATTACCATCTTTTCCAAGAAATGAAAAAATATTTACTTTGCCCCCAGATATTTTGGAAGCAGGATCATTCACAAGCCATAATAACGCTAATATAGAAGAAAAAGCAATAGCTGCTAATTGTATTGGTGAAAAAGGATTTCTTTTATCCGTATCCAAAGCTTCTGCTTTCGCCTTGCTTTCTTTGTTTGGTTTTAAACCAATGTCTCCAAAGATATTTTGAGACAACCAAAACTGTAACATTCCGAAAAACATAAAAATCCCGGCTAAACCAAAACCATACGTCCAACCTACTTTTTCTCCTAAATAACCACAAAGTAAAATACCAAAGAAAGCTCCGGCATTTACACCCATGTAAAATAAAGTGTAGGCACCATCTTTCTTTTCAGGACGGTCTTTGTACATTTCAGACACGATTGATGTCATGTTTGGTTTAAAAAAACCATTCCCAAAAACCAATAATACTAATCCTAAATAAATAGAAAATTCTGTTTCAACAGCCATAGAAGCATGTCCTAAAGTCATTAAACTGGCTCCAACAACAACAGCCCATCTAAAACCAATTACTTTATCGGCAAAATAACCACCTAACATTGTGGATAAATAAACCAACCCAACATAGGATCCAAATAAAGCAGAAGCATTTTCACGAGTCCATTCCCAACCGCCATCTGTAAAAGAAGCTGTTAAAAATAATATCAGTAAAGAACGCATTCCGTAGAATGAAAATCGCTCCCACATCTCTGTGAAAAACAAAACGAATAATCCCGCTGGATGCCCTAATACGGTACTTTTAAAAAATTGATCTGTAGTATTTTCACTCATATTATTAATTGTTTAATTCTTTATCTACTCCGTGCATTAATTTTTTTATTACTGGCGAAAGTACCAATAACAGCAATCCGAAACCTAGTCCTGTATAAAACAAGTATTCAAAAAGTACTAAGTAACTCTGTTTTGCTAAGTTCAAATCAGGTGCTGTACCATTTGAAGTATCGACAGAAGCGATATTAGCCAAAATGGAAGCAATAAATTCGGAACTGGCTGTTGCTAAAAACCAAACGCCCATCATGAATCCCACAATTTTTGCTGGTGATAATTTAGTCACTGCTGAAAGGCCTACTGGTGACAAGCACAATTCCCCACAAGTATGCAAAAGGTACGTAAGAATCAACCAAATCATGGCTACTTTTCCCATCCCTGACAAACTAATTCCTAAAACCAAAGACCCAAAACCTAAACCTACCAACAGCAATGCTATTGAAAATTTCACGGCAGTATTTGGATTGTATTTCCCTAATTTTACCCACAACCAAGCAAAAACTGGTGCTAATAAAATTATAAACAAGGCATTAAAACTTAAAAATTGGCTAGCTGTTATGGTATACCCAAAAACCGTTCTGTCTAAAATGCGATCTGCAAACAAATTTAATGAAGTATATGCTTGTTCAAATAATGCCCAAAAGATAATCGTAAATACGATCAAAATGGTTAAAGCCATTAATTGCTCTCTTGCTTTTTTATCCAATTGAGTAACGGCATAATAGACTATATAAACGAACGAAACAGCACCGGCAACCATCAAGGAATAAGAAACCACTTCATGACGTTGCACCATTTGCCAAAAAATTAATGCCGAGGAAGCACTTAGCAAATAAATTAGCCATTCGCTTTTGACCCCGAATACTCTTTTTTCTAAAATTTCAGGCACGGTAGTTTCCCCTTTCCCCATTAATAATTTCCTTCCGGAAATAAAAGTCACTAATCCAAAAAACATTCCGACTCCAGCTGCTGCAAAACCATAGCTCCATCCATACGTTTCTCCAAGCCAACCACATATCAATGTAGCCATAAAGGATCCTAAGTTGATCCCCATGTAAAACAAAGTGAATCCAGAATCTCTTCTTTTATCACCTGTTTCATATAATTCTCCCACCAATGAAGAGATATTGGCTTTTAGAAAACCAACCCCGACAATTATTAATGATAATGAAAAGTAAAATATTTGCAAGGCGGTTTCATCCCGTGTAATTTCCCCCGTAATGGATTCAGTTGCGGCATTCCCTTCATACGCCATTCCTATATGACCTAATACCAGCATAATACCCCCAAAAACAATCGCTTTTCTAAATCCTAGATAGCGATCCGCAATAAAACCGCCTAAAACGGGAACTGCATACACCAAGGCAGCGTAACTCCCAATCAGTAAATTTCCAGAAGTATCCGAAAACAAATGGTATTTTGTCAGATAAAAAATCAACAGGGCTTTCATTCCGTAGAAAGAAAACCGTTCCCACATTTCGGTAAAAAACAATATAAAAAGCGCCTTTGGATGTCCAAAAAATTCTTCCTTATTCAATGCATCGTTCGTCATAAAGCGCTATTATAAATTTTCTTTGATAAAATTAGTCATTTTGGTATACAATTGAATTCTGGTCTTTCCGCCATAAATCCCGTGATTATTGTCCGGGTAAATTTGAGAATCAAATTGTTTGTTGGCTTGAATTAAGGCTTCCATCATTTGCATGGAGTTCTGAACATGTACATTATCATCTCCTGAACCATGTATCAAAAGAAATTTTCCTTTCAATTTATCCACATGATTTATTGGGGAATTATCATCGTATCCACTCGCATTTTCCTGTGGTGTCTGCATGTAACGTTCCGTATACACACTGTCATAAAAACGCCAGTTTGTAACCGGAGCTACCGCAATTGCCATTTTGAAAATATCATTTCCTTTCATGATACAGTTAGACGCCATAAAACCACCATACGACCAGCCAAATATACCAATTCTAGCTTTATCAACAAATGCGTAATTTCCTATTACTTTAGCAGCGTCAATTTGGTCTTCCACTTCGTATTTTCCTAATTGCAATTGAGTCACTTTTTTAAAATCAGCACCTTTAAAACCAGTTCCGCGTCCGTCAACACACGCCACAATATACCCTTGTTGGGACAACATCATAAACCAATAATCATCTGTACTGTTCCACTCGTTATTCACTTGCTGCGAACCCGGACCAGAATATTGGTACATGAAAACAGGATATTTTTTTGCAGGATCAAAATCTTTAGGTTTAATCATCCAAGCATTCAGTTCATTTCCTTTTGCGGTTTTTAAAACAAAAAACTCTTTTCCAGGTAAATTATAGCTTTTTAGTTTTGAAGCTAATGCTTCATTGTTTTCAATGACTTGAACTTGTTTTCCAACTTTAGCTTCGTTTAATGTATACGTTGTAGGCTGAGACGCACTAGAAAACGTGTTGATGTAGTATTGAAAATTTGGACTGAAAGTTGCTGCATTCGTTCCTGTACTTTGTGACAAACGCACTTTGTTTTTTCCATCAAGTCCTATTCGGTATACATCTCTATTGATAGATCCGTTTTCTACAGACTGATAAAAAACCGTATTTGTCTTTTCGTCTAAACCATAATAATTCGTCACTTCCCATTTTCCTTTGGTAAGCTGGTTTTTCAATTTTCCGTTTTTATCATATAAGTAAATATGATTGAAACCGTCTTTTTCGCTGGTCCATATAAAACTGTTGTCTTTCAAGAAAGTCAAGTTATCCGTAACATCAACATACGCTTTGTCTTTTTCGTTCAAAACTACTTTTGCAGTTCCTGAATTACCGTCGATAAACAACAAATCCAAATTATTTTGATGACGATTCAATACTTGCGCAGACAATGAATTCGCGTCATTTGTCCATTTCATTCTGGCGATATAAAAATCAGTGTAATTCCCCAGATTTACTTTTTTTACTCCATTCGAATTTACATCATAAATGTGTAAAGAAACCAAAGCATTCTTTTCACCGGCCTTTGGATATTTGAATGTTTGCGTCGTTGGGTATAACTCTTTTCCAAACATAGACATTGAAAATTCCGGCACCTGACTTTCGTCAAAACGAATGTAGGCCACTTTTTTACTGTCAGCACTCCAATCAAAAGCTTTTACAAAAGCAAACTCTTCTTCGTAAACCCAATCTGTAATACCGTTAATAATGCTGTTTTTTTGTCCGTCTGTAGTTATTGGAGTCGATTTATTAGTAGCTAAATCATATACATACAGATTATTTTCTTTGGCGTACGCTATCTTTTTTCCATCAGGTGAAAAAGTAGGTTCCTGCACGGGAGAATCAAATAATTTTTTTAATTTTTTACTGGCTATATCGTACAAATAATAATCCGCAGTAAAGGAGTGGCGGAAGATTTGATTCGTATTACACGCTAGCAAAATCATTTTTTCTGAAGCATCAAACGTGTAACTGTCAATCCCGTTTGAAAGATCTTTGTGGGATTTTGTATCTATAAGTGTCGCTACTTTTTTTAAAGTTGCAAAATCATACAAATCAATTTGCATACTTCTGGACTGGTTGTCTAAATTCAATACCGTGTATTGATTTGTATTTTTCATAGACTGTAATTCATCCATTCCTTTGGCTCGAAATGTGCCGTTGTAAATTTCATCAATTGTGATTTTTTGCTGACCAACAACAGTAAAACTCAGGAATAAAAATAATGCAATAATTTTTTTCAAGTACATGATATTTATTTAAATATAAAAACCGTCAATTTTAGTGAAAAATTTACAATAATTTCACATTAAATGTGTTAAATCTTAAAAACAATATTTTAAACCCTCTTTTATTGAGGATACTATCATAGTCAATAAAACCGCTAAAAGCGTATCTTTGCAGGTATACATACTATAATCTATTGAGAATGAATAAGGCCATTAACGGATTTTCTAAATTATCCAAAGAAGAAAAAATTAAATGGATTGCCACTAACTATTTTTCAACACCTGTAGAAGCCACGGCCTTGTTGAAAAACTATTGGAATTCTGATGAAAAAATACAGAAATTACACGATGAATTCATTGAAAACACGATAACCAATTTCTACATTCCGCTAGGAGTTGCTCCTAATTTTCTAATTAATGGAAAATACTGTACCATTCCTATGGCCATTGAAGAAAGTTCTGTGGTTGCCGCTGCCGCAAAAGCAGCGAAGTTTTGGTCCACCCGCGGTGGGTTTAAAACAACCGTAATCAACACCGAAAAAATTGGACAGGTTCATTTCATTTATAAAGGTGAGGTTTCAAAACTGAATTTATTTTTTGCACAAAACAAAAATAAATTTTTCTCAGAGACAGAACTAATTACAAAAAACATGCAAAAACGCGGTGGCGGCATTTTAGACATTGTTCTAAATGACAAAACTAATTTAATGCCCAATTATTATCAACTGCATGCAACTTTTGAAACCAAAGACAGCATGGGTGCTAATTTTATAAATTCATGTTTGGAACAGTTTGCTAAAACCTTAAAAGAAGAAGCACACGCCTATGATTTATTTACTGAAACTGAAAAAGAGATTGAAGTAGTCATGAGTATTCTCTCGAATTATGTCCCTAATTGCATTGTGAGAGCGGAAGTTTCATGCCCAATTGCTGATTTAGAGGACAAACACATTCCGAATCCTCAAGAATTTGCTGAGAAATTTATTCAAGCCGTTCAAATTGCCGAAGTTGAACCCTATCGAGCTGTAACACATAACAAAGGAATCATGAACGGAGTAGATGCCGTAGTTTTGGCAACAGGAAATGATTTCCGTGCGGTCGAAGCTGGAGTGCATGCCTATGCATCCAGAAACGGAAAATACACAAGTCTATCCCATGCCAAAATCGAAAATGGCATTTTTACTTTTTGGTTAGAAATCCCACTAGCATTAGGAACAGTGGGCGGACTTACTTCCTTACATCCATTGGTAAAATTGTCCTTAGAAATGCTGGAAAATCCAACAGCCAAAGAACTAATGCAGTTTGTAGTCGTGGCGGGTCTGGCACAGAATTTTGGTGCATTACGCTCTTTGACAACTACAGGAATTCAGGAAGGGCACATGAAAATGCACTTAAACAACATCATCAACCAGTACGAAGCCACTGTTGAAGAACGGGTTTTAATTCATAAATATTTCAAAAAAAATACCGTTTCTCATAGCGCCGTGGTGACTTTTATTGAAAGTTTAAGAAAATAACTTTGATTGTCGACAACCCTATCAAAGTTTATAACCCTGGCAGGGATTAAAATAAGAATAATGAAAAAAACATTCTACAGTAACGGAAAACTTTTAATAACAGGAGAATACCTGGTTCTTGATGGAGCCAAAGCCTTTGCATTGCCTACAAAAATGGGACAGAGCCTCATTATAGAAGAGGGAAACAATCAGGAAATCGTCTGGAAAAGTTATGATGCTGACGGTAGTATTTGGTTTGAAGATACCATTCTATTTTTGGACATTTCAAAGAAAATAAATCCTAAAAGCGAATCGGTCAAAGCCATACTGACTAACATTCTACACGAAGCTTTCTTACTTAATCCGAACTTCATTACTAATTCAAACGGATACACCATTTCCACTGAACTTGAGTTTCCTAAAAACTGGGGCCTGGGAACGTCGTCAACTTTGATAAACAATATTGCTCAATGGCTGCAAATTGATGCTTTTACATTGCTTAAAAACAGTTTTGGAGGAAGTGGTTATGATATTGCTTGCGCACAAAACAACACTCCTATTATATACCGTCTGAATCAAGGTAATCCAACTGTAGAAAAGATCGCTTTTAATCCTGAATTTAAACAGCACTTGTACTTTGTGTATCTCAACAAAAAGCAAAGCAGTAAAACCGCAATAGCAGCATACAACCTGAACAAAAAAAACAACCTGGCCGCGACTATTGCTACAAATGATTTAATAACTTCTGAGGTTAACACAGCCACTACCCTTAAATCTTTTGCCGAGGCAATAGAAAAACATGAAGCTCAAATGAGTAGAATTCTAAAAATTCCTACGATAAAAGAATCTTTATTTTCAGATTTTGATGGAGCAATAAAAAGCTTAGGTGCTTGGGGAGGTGATTTTGTATTGGTAATTACTAGGGAGAATCCTGTAGAATACTTTACTGCAAAAGGATACTCTACCATTATACCATACACTGAAATGATACGTTCTTAATCACCGTATTTATACCTTATTAATTAGTACGTTCATCCTTTTTAAAAAAGAAACACAAAAGTAAAACCCCGATACATTCAGTAGATTGTATCGGGGTTTTACTTTTGTGTTTCTTACTTTCTTTAGTTTAGTAATTGAAATCTTGCCTGTTATCTTCGATTTTAGCGTTTCCTTTCAATGCTGGAATCACTCTATTTACTTCTGATGCATTTTGAGCTTTCAATTTAGCAACATAAGGAGCGTGACTTTTTAACGCGGGTGCATTTACTGTACTTGTATTTTTAACTACATAAACACCCGTATTACCTTCAATTGGAGCAGATAGTTTATTTGCTACTAAAGCAAATGCATTTCCAACTACTCTTGGTTCAGGGCCTACATTTGGCAAGGTTGTATTTTCCATTGTTAAACCAGTAGCTTGTTGTACTTTTCCTCCTACTGCTTTAGCCATTGCTTCAAGTGAAGAACCAGTCATTTTAGCTTTAATTAATTCCGCTTTTTTCTTATTTTTAAGAATTTGTTCTACATAAGGTCTGGCAACTGAAACCGCTACTAAACCAGATTGATCAATACTTTTTACTTTTGCAATAACGTGTCCTACATTAGCTACTTCAAATCTTTTTACAGCACCTTCTTTAACTCCTTTTTCGAAAGCCCATCTTACAATAGCTCTTTGATTTCCTAATGAACCAAAATTCTCATCCATACCTTTAACAGTAACTGGAGCAGCAACAGTAAGTTTCATTTCTTTGGCTACTTTATTAAAATCTTTATCTACAGCATCCATTTCAAATTTAGTTGCTTGCGTAAATATTTTATCAGAAGTAGTTTCAGAAGCTTCAATTTTTTGCGCTACTGTAGCCAAACGAATTCCGTCTTGTTTGTCTGTAATTTTAATAATATGAAAACCAAAATCAGTTTCAACTAAACCAACTTTACCAATACTGTTATTGAAAACAAAATCATTGAAAGGTTTTACCATTTGATTGGGACCAAAATAACCCAAATCACCACCTTGTTGTGCTGATGAATCATCAGATGCGGTGAAAGCCAACATTAAGAAACTGTCTGGATTTGCGTTCACTTGCGCTAAAAGACTTTCCGCTTTTGCTTTAGCTTGTTCTTTGGTTCTCTTTTCCTTTTGATTTGGAACTTGTGTTCCTTCATAGCCAATTAGAATATGACTTGCTTTAGCATTAACTCCTGATTTCATTCCCATAGATTTTGAAATGCAATAGTATTTACCAAACATGTATGGTCCATAGACTGCCCCTGGAGCAAGGTTGAATAATTTATCAGCATCTACAGCTGGTAAATCTTTCTTAGCGATGTAAGTTGAATCATAAGGAACATCTGAGTTTGAATTCACAAATTCTACTGTATTAGCAGTTGTTCTAAACCCTGGCAACGTATCGTTTTTACCTGTAGCTTGATTGTAAACTACACTTCCTGAAAGCAATGCGTTTATTTTGGTTTTTATTTCCGCTTCATCAGTCGTAGATGCTTTGTCTTCAATCAAAACATATTCTACTTCACGAGATTCGTCTGCTTTGTATTTTTTTTCATCTTTCTTCATGAAATCCACAATTTCTGCATCAGTCACTTTTACCTCACTGTCTTTAATTGTTGAATATAGACCCGCAACGTAAGCAAAATTCACTGTATTTGCTTCCATTTCATATTTCATCTTCCCTTCGCTTTCAGTCGTATAAACTGCCGCTTTTATCATCGTATTGTACATTTGATATTTGGCGTTTAAATCAGCGTCTTTTTCTCTATCTTTTAAAAACTGAGCTTGTGCTGGATTTGCTTTAAAATATTCTTTGAATTTAACAACATCAAATATCCCGGCAGCATTTAAAAACAATGGATTACCCCCAATATTTTGATCAGATTTCAACACTTCTAATAAGTGTTTTTCACCTACTCTAAGCCCTAATTTTTCAAATTCGGCACTTAATAAAGCAATAGAAACTTCTTGTTCCCATACTCTGTTAGCTGCTTCAGTTGACGTAATACCTTGTGTACTTTTTTCAACATTACTTACTTTGACTCTAAAATCTTCAAATGAAATGTCTTTTCCATCAATGCTTCCTACATCTTTTGAGGTACTGTTGAAACCACCACTATTGAATATATCGCCTATTATAAATGCTAATAAACAAAACCCGATAACAAGTATCAGAAGAAGTGAACGTTGTCTAATTTTTTGTAAAACTGCCATTTTATTGTTGTTAATTTTTATATTCAGTTTGCGAAAATACAATTATCTAATTAATAATTATACTAGTAGCGTTTTATTTTACAAGAAATTTTATTTTCTTAAAAAAAATTACTCTTGCACCGTCATTTTTACTAATTCTATTTTCTTATTTGTGGCTTCTTCAATTATAAAATGATAGAGACCTATGGTAATCGCATCTCCTTTTTGAGGAATTTCCTTAGTAAAATCGACAATAAATCCACCAAGTGTCCCATAAGAATCACTCTCAGGAATGGCAAACTTATAAGCGTCATTCAGGTAGGCTACATCCAGTCGAGCAGAAAGTACATACACCCCATTTTCCAATTCTCTCTCAATCAGTTCTTCATTGGAATCATGCTCATCCTCGATTTCGCCAAAAAGTTCTTCTACAATATCCTCAATAGTTATAATTCCTGATGTTCCACCATATTCATCTAAAACAACAGCAACACTTTTTCGTTTTTTGGTAAGCAAATTCATGGCATCTTTAATAAAAATTGTTTCGGGAACAAATTCTACCGGAATCACAATTTCTTTGATATTGTTAGGCTTTTTAAACAAGTCAAAGGAATGTACGTACCCTATAATATCGTCGAGCGAATTTTGGTACACCACTATTTTAGAATACCCTGTTTCTATAAATAATTGCTTCAATTCTTCGATTGAATCGAAGAGATCAACCGCTATTATTTCGGTTCGAGGACTCATCACATCCCTAGCCTTAACTCCTGAAAATTCTAGTGCATTCTGGAACATTAGTATTTCAGAATCTACTACTTCATTACCCTCAAAAGTACTCATTTGCTCCGTAATATAATTTCCAAGTTCAATTTTACTAAAATAAAGCTGAATAGTATCGCCCTGTGTTTTGAAGAATTTTTTTAAAATAAAATCTGAAATACAAATAAAAAATATGGAAATAAAATAGAACACTTTATAAAAAAGAAAAGCTGGAACTGCTAGAAATTTGAGTAGTGAATTGGCATAAATTTGAAAAAAAACTTTAGGAAGAAACGCTGCTGTAACCAAAATGATTATTGTAGAAATCAAGATTTGCACAACTAGATTCAACCAATCTGAAAAAAAATATCCCTGCATTGCCAACCAATCCATCAATACATCACCCATTAAAAAACCATAGACAACCATGGCTATATTATTGCCTATAACCATGGCAACAATAAAATTTGTGGGCTTTTCAGTAAGTTTTGTCAGTATTTTAGACAAAAAATTATCCTGCTTTTTTTCAATTTCAAGATATATTTTATTGGAAGACACGAAGGCGATCTCCATTCCTGAAAAAAAAGCACTTAGTATTAGACACAATATGATAATACTAATTTCCATCAACTAGGAATTTTTATTGCGATCTTCGAATTTTTTTGCAAATTTTCTTCTAAAAAAGAACATGAAAACTGCCAATCCAGCAATCATAAAACTCAGCCAAGGACTTCCTAAACTAGGATCGTTTACCTTTGTAAAGCCATCATAAAGGAAGTAAGCTCCAAAAACAAGATAAACGTATTGTGTGTATTTTAGGTAATTCATAGTGTAGTATTTTATTTTAATCGTTCGTTTCTACTTCTCCGGTTATTTTTTGAGAATTAATCACCTTAAAGTCTTTACTAAAATCTATTCCCTGTCCGTTTGACACTCCTTTTGGATCCGTAAATTTAAACTTTCTTTCGGTAAAAAACCATTCGTTTTTTTGATCAAAGTACAACTGCTCTGTTTCGAGTACTTGACCGTCTTCGGTGAAAATCTTTACTTTTCCTTGTAAATCAATAATGTTTGTGAACTTGTAAGAAATTGCATAATTGGATTTAATAAATGTTTTTTTGGCTTTTTTATCATATAAAGTAACATCGATCCCTTTTGGAAATTCCGTAAATGGAAAATCAACACTAGCGTAATCCAACATTTTTGAACTGATTAACACGGCGGTTATTCGGCCAGAATCCGTGTATTTTAGATTTACCATATCGGCATCACTGCTGGGAACAAATTCAGAAAAATTAATTTTCTGCACTTCTTTAAAATTACTTTCACATCCAAAAAACAGTGTCACAGTAAAAACCGTGACAACTAATTTAAAACCATATTTTTGGAATACCGTCATACGCTGAACTTACGAAAAAGCTTTAATGAAATGCGTCCTTTTAATTGAATTTTCTTTTGACAAACCATTGCTCGTTAAGTGAAAAACTAACACTAACATTTGCATAATTTTCTTCGACTAAATTTGATGCTGTAGTTCCTCTTTTACCAAATTCCAGTCCAACATTCACATTAGAAAATGTCCCTGTCAACGGCAGCCCTACTCCCACAGTCAAGGCCATATCATCAATAGGTTCAGAATTAATCACTAACCCGGTGTTTTCAAATCTAAAACCACCTCTGTATGTTACTCTTTTGCCATAACTTGTGAAGGAATTGTAATTTGGCAAATAATACCCTCCAATACTATACTTTGAATGCTTTTCATAAGTAACATTACCCATTGCGTTGTAATTGTTTCTTAAAGAACCAGCCTCCTGAAAAGTATATCCTATTCCAACCAACCATTTCCTCGCTTCACCAAAACCTGCTCCTGCAGCATACTTGCTAGGGATTTTCAAACTCGTTTCTGTTTTCATATCATCCAGAACATCAACAACGGACAAATCAAAATTTGAATTATAGAATACGGTAGCAATGTTTCTGGTGTTTTGGGAATTTAAAGTACTTTCCAGCGAATAATTTAAGCTACTAAAAAAAGATACTTTTTTGTAAATTTTGGCTTGGTACATCATCCCAATATTGAAATTAATTCCAGACAAATCAACTTTATTTAATTCTCGTGTACCAATAGGAATATCAGTAATAAACTCTAAATTATTGGTCTCAATTTTTCCAAAATTATAGTTCACATCGGCACCAATACTAAAATTGGGAGTTATTTTATAGCCTAAGCCAAGAAAAGCCTTATTCAAACCACCTGTTCCATTAAAACGTTGGTTATTTTCAGTGAGTGATCCTGGTGATTCAATTTTATAACCTACAGATGAATAGGGAATCAATCCAAAACCAAGTCCAAACTTACCTAAAGGCAGTCCTACTGCCAGATAATCTAAAGTTGTTCGTCTCGTATTTGCTGATTCCGTTTTATTTTTCAATTCTGTAGTAGCATAAGTTCCTCCCAAAGTAAATGTGGTCAGTTTCAAACTTGCATAACTTGCAGGATTCTGTAAGTTCATGTGAATACTATCTTGTTCAATAGCAATTCCTCCCATAGAACGATTTTCAAGAGTCCCTTTGAACCTTACATCACCTATTCCGTAAAAAGAATACGGAGACGATGTCCCCTCCTGAGCAAAAGTTACTAATGATAAAAGCAAACATGCACTTATTATAATTTTTTTAATCATTTTTGATTTTATATTGAAATGTTTGGTTCAAACTTTCCAAAAGAAAATTTGAATTGGCAAATATGGTATTTTTTAATCGTTTAGCCAAAAAATCTGTGTCCCCACCCGTTAAAATTATTATAAAATTTAAATACCTTAGTTTATATTCCTCAATAAAACCATCAATCTCATAAACCAGCCCATTGACCACTCCGGAATGAATTGATTCAGCCGTTGATTTTCCTATAAAATGCTCCGGATTACAAAGTGTCAGCAAAGGCAGCCTGGCAGTAAAATTATGTAATGCTTCGTACCGCAATCGAAGCCCTGGAGCAATAGCTCCGCCTAAATAATTATTCTCCAGATCAATAAAATCATATGTAATGCATGTTCCTGCATCAATTACCAGCCGGTTTTGATCAGGAAACTGAAGCGTTGCGCCCGCAGCTAAAACCATTCTGTCAATTCCCAAAGTTTGTGGCGTCGCATAGTTGTTTTGAAACGGAAAAGAATCTTTATTGGAAATAAAATGTACATTAAGCTCTTTTTCGAATACTAAAAATGATTGTTTTTCGACCTCCGTAACTGAGGAAACAACCAATTCGCTTACTTTTTTAAACTTTTTCAAAATATTTTTAATATTTTTTTCTAGTTCTATTTTCGTGAAAACAAAAATTTCCAAAAGCATAGCGTCCTCAAAGACAGCTGCTTTAATTCTTGTATTTCCCACATCGACTACTAAATTCATAATTGATTTTTTGATGGTGCGAAGGTACGAATTGATTTTTTTTAAAAAATGTTTTGGATAAACTAAAAATCATTCTATATTTGCACCCGCAATAGCGAGGTACCTTAGCTCAGATGGTAGAGCAATGGACTGAAAATCCATGTGTCCCTGGTTCGATCCCTGGAGGTACCACAAAAAATTTCCCTAATCCTTTAATGAGGCTTTAGGGATTTTTTGTTTTTGGACCTATTCGACTACTGATAATTGCTTAGATCTTTTATTTGTCCTGTTTTACAACACAAACAACACTCTTTTACAGACCATCATTCAATATTATTTTGTCTAGCAGGCTACCGTGTTTAAAATAACCCCCTTGAAATATCAAAAATATTTTCTACTCATTATAAAATTAACGTAATTCCTGCTTTAGAATTACCTTATGTATATTCCAAGAAATAAAAAACAATGAATAATACTACGCAGATTTCCCATACTTTTATATATTTACTAAAACCCAAGTCTCACCTTTATTCGATCAACACAATTAAAATTTGACACAGCACTACTTGTTGCAAATATTAGAAACGCGGCATCAAATAAAGTTTAGCTACAAAATTACAATTATGAGAAAACTTTCAATTTTACTGTTTTTTATCACTACTCTACAATCTGCCATTGCTCAAAATGGGAAAGAGGCTATTAACCTGACGGATCTGTTAAAAATTAAGACTGTTGGAAATGTAACGCTCACTAAAGACGGGTCAAAAGCAGCCTTCACTGTTACCGTTATTGAAGCTGATGAAAACAACAAGTTAGATTACAAGTATCTGACCCAAATCTATAGTGCTTCTCCATCAAATACCTCACCCCCTTTACAACTCACTACTTCTAAAGAAGGTGCTACAAAACCTGCATGGAGTCCTGATGGGAAACAACTGGCTTTTACTCGAATGATAGACGACAACTCCCAAATTTTTATTTTATCCACTGAAGGAGGAGAACCTATCCAATTGACAAGCCATAAATATGGGGCAAACAATCCCAAATGGTCCCCTGACGGAAAAAAAATAATGTTTTCTTCCAATATCTCATTTCAAGAACTACTCAAAGATTCTACGTTAAACAAATCTTTTTCAATACCAACTTGGACAATGGAAAAACCAGGTTTTGACAAAAATGAATATTTGTTGCCTAATAAAGCCCGATTAGACCCCGACGGAAGTTTATCTGAAATAAGAGCTTATTTGGATAAAAATGCTACGGATAAAAAAGCTATTGTACTCCATAAATTAAACTTTCAAAATGAGTCAGTTATTTCTTCCGAAATGAATTTCACTCACTTTTTTGACATTAATACCACTGCAAACGCCAAACCCCGTTTATTAACAAAAGGCTTTTATAGTTTCACTAATGCTGAATACACACCAGACGGCAAACAAATTGTGTTTTCGGGAAATATTGATAGTACAGAGAACCCAGACCGTTCATTAGAAAGCGAAATTTATATAGCGGATAGTGATGGTGGTAATTTTAAAATGATTTTAGGCGAAAAAGATAAAAAATACAGCAATGCATCTGTATCACATTCTGGCAAATGGCTGGCTTTCCTCTATAGCAACACCTCTTTTATATCTGTCCCTACCTTAGCAATTATACCACTTAATGGAACCCAAAAGGACATCAAAACCTTTCCTTTCGACCGCAATAAAACAAATCTTACCTGGAGTAAGGATGATAAATACCTATACTTCACAGGACAAAGTAATGGAGGTAACATCCTGAATAGGCTCAATATAAACACCAAAAATATAGAGCCGTTATCCAGTAGCGAAGTTGGTATTACAAGTTTTGATATTTCAAATAACACTCTTGTTTATTCTAAGACACAGGTATCAAATCCTTCTGAGCTGTATTTTTCAAATACTAATTTCAAAAAAGAAAAGAAGGGAAGCGATTTTAACAACTGGCTACTAAATAAGAAATTATCCTTTCCAGAAAAGAAAACTTTTATCAATGATATAGGAATGACAATTGAGTATTGGGTAATGAAGCCTACCCAGTATCAAGAGGGAGAAAAATATCCGTTATTGTTAGAAATTCACGGCGGCCCCTCAGCTATGTGGGGACCAGGAGAAGAAAGCATGTGGCACGAATACCAATATTTCTGCAGTAAAGGGTATGGCGTTGTTTACAGCAATCCAAGAGGTTCCGGCGGTTACGGTTTAGATTTTTTAAGAGGTAATGTCAATGATTGGGGCAAAGGCCCTTCCAGCGATGTACTTACGGCTCTTGACAAAACGATAGATCAAGGCTGGGCTGACCCATCTAAATTATTAATAACAGGAGGATCGTATGCCGGCTATCTTACAGCATGGATTATCAGTCATGACAATCGCTTTAAAGCCGCCTGCGCACAACGTGGTGTTTATGATCTCACCACCTTTTTTGGCGAAGGAAATGCATGGAGACTCGTTCCAAATTATTTTGGGGGTTATCCATGGGAACCAAAAGTTAAGGAAATTCTAATACGAGAATCCCCTTTAACCTACGTTGAAAATATCAAGACACCATTTATTATTTTTCATGGAGGCAACGATCGTCGAACGGGGTTTGTTCAAGGAGAAATGATGTTTCGCAGTCTTAAAGTATTAGGCCGTCCTGTCGAATATGTGGTACACCCTGGCGCAACACATGAAATTACCAGAAATGGAGACAACCGGCAGCGAATGGACCAAATGTTACGAACATTTGAATTCTTCGAAAGATGGCTAAATAAAGACAAGTAAAATACACCTATGAATTTTATTCCAAAAGGCATAGCAATCAAAATGCATGCCTTCGCAAAATAGAAATAATTCTTTTAAAGGAATTCTACGTTCAATGGATACTATCGAAAAAAATAGACTGTTCAATTAAACCCATTTCTACTTATAAGCGGAGTAAATTTAAATAGCACGAATTGAAAATCAACTTACCCTTTAAAACTAGCGGATAGCAAAGTATTCATTAGCTTTTTGGAATAATAATGTACCTTTGGTTTTAAACATTTCAAATGACAAAATCACAATTTCAAAATACATCTGATTGGATTGACGCGGAAAATGCTCAAGATCCAAATATTGAAATTTATCAATCTTTACACTATCCGAAGGAATTATTATATTCTAATCGAATGTACCAAAGACTAATATCTTTTTATCCTGAAGCGTCTGAAGAAGTACAGATTGCTTCCAAAGCGCAACACATTTGCCGATGGGAAGTAGCACGAGAAACTTATCCAATGGACCGAGTGGGTTATTTAAAATGGCGTGAGGATCTAAAAAAATTCCACGCTAGCACTACTGCCATAATTTTAAAAAAAGCAGGCTATTCCGAGAAATTCATTGCACGTGTAACTTTCCTAATCGAAAAAAAATTACTCAAGAAAGACGCCGAAACACAGCTATTGGAAGACGTAATCTGCTTGGTGTTTCTAGAATACTATTTAGACCCTTTTGTTCTTAAACACGACAGGGAGAAACTAAAAAATATAATTCTTAAAACTTGGAATAAAATGTCTGAAAAAGGACATCAGGAAGCTCTAAAGATCAACTTCAGCACGACAAACTTTCAATTGATAAAAGAGGCTCTGGGATTGTAATTCGATTTCTATATCTAAAAAATAACAATATCCATACATACCCTTTCCTTTAGAGAACATTAAAAACTGTATTCATTTCTCGCATATAGACATCGCCTTGACACTATTAACACAGCTTGTACATAGAGGAGGCACGGGTTACAAAAATCAAAAGGGGTTATTCCATGAGCATCAAAACATTGGTCTATTACATCAAGTTTCGATGCTGTACTTCAATTACACTTTTACCACACCATCATTTCACATAACCCTTTTTGCAAAAATGCAATTTTAACTTCCGTAAAATATATTTTGTAGACAAAATGATTTCAAAACCAAACTAAGACCTTCAGGAAAGTCTTTATTTTAAAAGTCATAAAATTTATCAAACACCCATAGTTTTCTCAATAAAAATACACCTTTCATAAAATTAAACCAATTTTATTGTATAATTCTCTTTTGTATAGTTGCAAAATTACTATATTTATGCAAAATTTATATACATGGAGATTTTAACCTGCCCGAAATGCCAAAACAACCACATTATAAAAAGCGGCATCATCAATAGTAAACAAAGGTATTTGTGCAAAAAATGCAATTATTTTTTTACGGTCAATAAAATAGGAAAAAAGATTGACGATTACTATGTTACAAAGGCACTACAGCTCTATCTTGAAGGCTTAAGTTTTCGTGAAATTGAACGAATTATCGGGGTTTCCCATGTCACTGTGAGCAATTGGGTTAAGAGCTATAATATAAAAAAACCATCTCACGCCAATTACCATCCTACTTATAAGATTTTTAGTCATTTAGAGCTGGTCGAATATTTAAAAAACAAACAATTACTTTCCGGAGCTGGTATGATTATAACGGAGCTCGGGGATAAATTTATGCTCATAAAATGGGAGCGATTCAAAGATTAACTATAGTAATTTACACTAAAATATATCGTTTTTTTTTTCTAGAATTAAATAACTCAATTTGGCACTTTATTAACCAACCATTTAATACCCAAATTCTATTTATGAAAAAAATATTTTTTACTGCTGCAATATTATTATTGTCTCTGGAAGGATTTTCGCAAGGCTCCACCGATTACGGTAGCGGAATGAAATTCAATTTGAACGAAGATGGTTCAAAATACATGCGCTTCATTGCCTGGAACCAGATATGGTTTCGCTCCAGCCAAATGAATCCAGGAACAATGATAGGAGGCGAATCGGCTTCAACTGGAACGGATATAGGAAACAGGCGGTTGCGTTTTCTAGCCTATTCCCAAATATCAAAAAGATACATGATTGTGACCCACTTTGGTATCAACAATCAAACCTTTACCAATGGAGGCGCTGCAGGATCTGCAGGAACTGGAGGATATGGAGCCGGAAAAAAACCAGGGATATTTTTCCACGATGCCTGGAACGAGTACGCGTTAGTTTTACCTGAAAAAGACAAAAAATTCAGTATGACTTTGGGTGGAGGATTGCACTATTACATGGGATTATCCAGAGCCACAATGGCCTCTACATTAAACTTTTTAACTATTGACGCGCCTATCTTCAACTGGCCATTAATTGAAAACTCCGATCAATTTGCCCGACAAATGGGCTTATTTGCCAAGGGTAAATATGGAAAACTAGAATACAGGGTAAGCTATAACAAACCATTTGCGACCAACTTAGCGCCTACAAATGTAACTTCAGCTGAAAATGCCGTAGCGGTTGACAATAGTGGAAATACAAAATGGTCAAAAGCAGGATATTTTGAATACCAATTTATAGATCAAGAAGCTAATGTACTGCCGTATAAAGTGGGAAGTTACCTTGGAACTAAAAAAGTATTTAACATCGGTGCTGGTTTTTACACTGCTCCTGATGCAACTAAGTCTTCCGTTAACAACACTATTAGCAAACACAACATCAATCTTTTTGCGGCAGATGTTTTTCTTGATTTACCGGTTGGAAAAAAAGAAAACAAAATGGCCCTTACAGGATACAGCGTTTTTTATGATTATGATTTTGGACCCAATTATTTACGTAATGTAGCCATTATGAATATTGGCTCTGTTGACCCTAACTTTACAGGAAACAGAGCAATGGCTGGTCCTGGAAACGCACAAGCTACTATTGGATCAGGAAATATTTGGTATACTCAAGCAGGAATTTTGTTGCCCAGCAAAGCAGCCAAACCAAAAGTACGCGTACAGCCATTTGGAGCTTTTACGTACAAGAACTTTGATGCTTTAGATCAGTCCAGCACCCAATTTGACCTTGGAACGAACTTCTTCCTAGATGGGCAACACGCCAAAATCACGGCACAATATTCAACAAGGCCGGTTTACACTACTCCCTCAACTATCTCAGGATCTAAAGGGGAATTCGTAGTACAACTACAAATTTATCTATAAACTAATTCTAAAAAATAATTTATGAGTACTAAAGGAACAAAAGGAATATGGAAAGTCATTTCCGCATCCTCAATGGGCACAATGATTGAATGGTATGATTTCTATATCTTCGGAAGTTTAGCAGTTGTAATTTCAACAAAATTTTTCCCTTCAGACAATCCTACTGCAGCTTTTTTATCTACATTGGCAACATTTGCTGCCGGATTCGTAGTGCGCCCGTTTGGAGCTCTTTTCTTCGGGAGATTAGGCGATTTAATTGGTCGAAAATACACTTTCATGGTTACGTTGTTATTAATGGGTGGTGCAACATTCTTGATAGGGTGTATCCCGAGTTATGAAACCATTGGGTTTATGGCTCCATTATTAGTATTAATTCTTAGATTACTTCAAGGTCTTGCGCTGGGTGGCGAATATGGTGGAGCTGCCACTTATGTAGCCGAGCATGCGCCAGTAGGACAAAGAGGGTATTGGACTTCTTGGATTCAAACTACGGCAACTGTTGGATTATTTATCTCCTTGATGGTTATTTTAGCCACAAGAAACATTCTTACTCCGGAACAATTTGACGAATGGGGATGGAGAGTTCCTTTTTGGGTTTCTATAATCATGGTATTTGTTTCGTATTTGATTCGAAAAAACATGGATGAATCTCCTGTTTTTGCCAAAGCCAAAGCCGAAGGAAAAACAAGTACAAATCCACTGAAAGAAAGTTTTGGAAATCGGTACAATTTGAAATTTGTATTATTAGCATTATTTGGTGCTACTATGGGCCAAGGGGTTGTTTGGTACACGGGCCAATTTTATGCTATGAACTTCATGAAAACAGTAATGTCTATTGATTCATCACAAGTCGATACTTTACTAGGAATCGCATTAATCCTTGGCACACCATTTTTTATTCTTTTTGGTTGGTTAAGCGATAAAGTTGGTAGAAAATACATTATGATGGGTGGTATGCTATTGGCCATCCTATTATACAGACCTATTTACAAAAGCATGTACGAAACTACATCAGTAGCCAATAAAACAGAAATGGTAGAAAAAACAACTCTAATTGCTGAGTTGAAAGAAAACAAGAAACAAACTATGGATTCTATCTACACCACAAACAAAGAGTTTGCTGATGGAACCACTTTGCTTGAAGTGAAAACCGTATCTTTAGAAAACGGCAAGGCTATGATTGTAGATGGTAAAGCTAAAATAGAAACTAAAACAACTCTAAAAATCAACACAGCCGATGAATGGGCTTTGATCTTTTTAGTATTCATACAAGTCTTGTTTGTAACTATGGTTTACGGTCCTATTGCAGCATTCTTAGTTGAAATGTTCCCAGTTAAAATTAGATATACTTCTATGTCATTACCATATCACGTAGGAAATGGGATTTTTGGAGGGTTACTTCCTGCCATCTCGACTTATTTTGTTATCAATGCAAAAGAGGCAGGTGATCCGGAATTTTATCTTGAAGGGCTCTGGTATCCTATCGTTATTGCTTCCATCTGTTTTGTGATTGGAATGGTTTACATTAAAAACAAAGACAAAAACGCTCACATTTAAAAAACACAACTATGAATCAAATAAAAAGACTTTTAGGATTAGTCTGGATAGCGTTAGCAATCGCCGCTGCCTATTTTTGCATCTTCACCTTTGGATTACCAAAATTTGTATCCGGCAAGCAAGAGGATTTAGTATTCGGAATAATCATCCTTTTCATCCTTACGCCATTAATCGTTTTAGGATTAGGTACCTTTGGGTATTATGCCTTGATGGGAGATTACGATGAAAAAAACAATTAATTAAATCATTTCCAAGCAAACAATCTCTGCATTCATTTGTAGAGATTGTTTATTTTTTATACAATGAAAAAAAGACATGAACAAAAGTTGGTTATTCTTTCAGTGTTAATTCTATTAGCATTGAACATTCCGCTTTTGCTATTATTTGACAGTTCGAAACCTCTCTTTGGTTTCCCCATAATTTATCTTTACATTTTTTCGGCATGGTTGTTTTCAATTGCTATTACGTACTTAATTATAAAAAGGTATTATGAATAGTATTTGGCTTTTATTGATTTTAGCACTGTATGTCTCGATTTTATTTTACATAGCACATTGGTCCGAAAAAAGAAAACATTCTAAATGGACAAACAATCCTTATGTGTATTCTTTCTCATTAGCCGTTTATTGTACGGCCTGGACCTACTATGGCAGCATCGGTGTAGCGGCAGATACTGGATTGGGCTATTTACCTATTTATTTAGGACCCATAATTATTATACCCACTTGGATGATAATCCTGAAGAGAATTATTCGAATTTCGAGAGTAAATAAAATCTCAAGTATTGCAGATTTTATTTCTTTACGATACGGAAACAGTAGATTTTTAGGAGCATTAGTCACTATGGTTTGTATTTTTGGAATAGTGCCTTATATTTCTTTACAACTAAAATCCATTTCAGACACTTTTCATATTGTCAGTAAAACCCAATCAAGCGAAAATATTTTTACTGATACTACCACTTATGTTTGTATCGCTCTAGCATTATTTGCTTCGTATTACGGGACACGTTATGTTGA
This sequence comes from Flavobacterium sp. GNP008, assembly GCF_056428965.1. NCBI lineage: Bacteria > Pseudomonadati > Bacteroidota > Flavobacteriia > Flavobacteriales > Flavobacteriaceae > Flavobacterium > Flavobacterium sp. GNP008. The sequence continues at coordinate 587,635 of NZ_JBWJVL010000001.1, forward strand.
CGCTTCCGAAAAAAGACGCGGTATCGTAACCGCCGTAGCCATGGAATCTATTTTGAAGCTAGTTTTCTTTTTAATGATTGGTATCTACGTCACTTTCTTTGTATTTGATGGATTTGATGACATTTACCAAAAAGCGGTTGTACTTGAAAATTTCAAAAAAAAGAATACCATTGGAAGTATTACGGATGGGATTAACTGGTTTTTTCTGTGTGTGTTATCTATGTTTGCCATTTTTCTTTTGCCTCGACAGTTTCACGCAGCTATTGTTGAAAACAATAAAGAGAGTCACATCCGCACAGCAATGTGGCTTTTCCCATTGTATTTATTGCTTTTTAATATCTTTGTTTTCCCAATTGCCTGGGGAGGAAACATTCTTTTTGAAGGCCAAGGATACAATTCCGACACGTATTCCTTATTAATTCCACAATATTTCAATAATAATACACTAACTGTTCTAGTGTTTTTGGGAGGATTTTCGGCAGCCATATCAATGATTATCGTATCCTCTATTGCATTGGCAACCATGTTAAGCAACAACTTGTTAATTCCGTATGGATTCATAGGTTCACTTCAGAATTCTTCACAGGAAAAAAACAACAAGCGGATCTTAATTAGCCGAAAAATAGGAATTTTTTCGCTTATTATTTTGGCGTATGCCATTTATAGGATTTTCATTTTGGAGTACTCTTTGGTGTCCATAGGACTGGTTGCTTTTGTCGTTATAGCCCAACTGGCTCCTTCTTTTTTTGGAGCAATATTCTGGAAAAGAGGCTCTAAGAAGGGAGCCGTAACAGGAATTATTCTTGGCTTTCTAACTTGTTTTTACACGCTGTTAATTCCGTATGCTGTTGGAATAACTGAATCCACAAGCCTGTTTATTCAAGAAGGACCTTGGGGTGTTGAATTGCTGAAACCTTTTCAACTTTTTGGATTGGATTATTTAGAACCTATTCCCCATGCTGTTTTTTGGAGTTTGTTAATTAATATGATGAGCTATATGGCTATTTCCGTAAGTTTCAAGGGAAATTACAGAGAACGTAATTATGCTGAAATGTTTGTTGATATTGACAAATACATTACCAACCACGAAAATGCTTTTGTATGGAAAGGAACCGCTTACATCTCCGATATTCAAAAAGTGTTGCAGCGATTTCTTGGTGAAGAAAGGACAAAACGTGCGCTTACAATATTCAATTTAAAATACAATATTGACAAGAATATTACCACCGCCGATGCGCGTTTTATAAAGTTTGCAGAAAATCTATTGACTGGACATATTGGTACGGCTTCCGCCAAAATATTAATCTCCAGTGTAGTCAAGGAAGACAAAATAAGCCTGCCAGAAGTACTGCGAATTTTAGAAGAATCCAAGGAAAATATCATCATTAATAAGAAGCTGACGGACACTTCAAATGAATTAAAAAAAATATCCGAACAGTTGAAAAATGCCAATCAGGAACTGGTCAATAAAGACATTCAAAAAGACGAGTTTCTAGACACCGTTACCCATGAATTAAGAACCCCAATCACCGCAATACGTGCCGCAAGTGAGATTCTTCATGACGATGATGACATTCCGGAAGAACTGAGAAAACAGTTTTTACAAAACATAATATCCGAATCGGATCGTTTGAATCGTTTAATTGATAAAATTCTGGATTTAGAAAAATTCGAAACCGGAAAACAAAAAATTTATTTGTCTAAAAACAACATCACAAAAACCATTAAAAACACACTGGATTCGCTGAATCAATTAATTAAAAACAAAAACATTAGTATTGAATTCGATGATTCTAATAAAGAAATAAAAGCCTTTTATGACGAAGAACGAATCATTCAGGTTATTCATAATTTAATATCAAATGCCATAAAATTTTGTTCTGAAACCGAGGGAAAAATAGTGATTTCCATTCATGAAAACAGAGACTATATTGAAGTCAAAATACACAACAATGGTAAGGGAATTAACCCCGAAGACTTTGAAGCCATTTTTGACAAATTCTTTCAGTCCAGAAACCAGAATGTAAAAAAACCAATAGGGAGCGGATTGGGTTTAGCCATTTGCAAACAAATAATTGAACATCATAAAGGCAAAATTTGGGCAGAAGAAAACATCACGGAGGGAGCCTCTTTTATCTTTAGACTGCCCAACTATAATACAACCGCAAACAGTTAAAAAATGAAGAAGATTTTAATAGTAGACGACGAACCAAACATTGTAATGTCACTGGAATATACTTTCAAAAAAAACAATTTTGAAGTTTTCATAGCGCGAGATGGTCAAGAAGCATTAGATATTTTGAAAAACCAATTACCCGATGTGATTATTCTGGATGTCATGATGCCAATGGTAGATGGTTTTGCCACATTAGAACAAATAAAAAAAGACGACCGTTTACAGCATTGTAAAGTCATATTCCTGTCAGCAAAAAACAAGGAAATAGACATCGAAAAAGGACTTTCATTAGGCGCTAATTTATATGTGGTCAAACCCTTCTCCGTCAAAAAATTAGTAGAACAAGTTCAGGATTTAATTCAATAAGAGCCAAATTCACACCATGAAATACGAAGAAATTTATACCCAAAGCATAAACCAACCAGAAAAATTCTGGGCAGCTCAGGCCGATGCTATTGAATGGTACAGTAAACCAAAAACTATTTTATCGAAAGATAAAAACGGATACCCACTTTGGTATAACGATGGTGAATTAAACATTTGTTACCTTACATTAGACAAGCATGTTCAGGATGGACATGGGGATCAAGTTGCTTTTATTTATGACTCTCCGGTAACACAAACTATTAAAAAATACACCTATTCGGAAGTAAAAACCGAAGTAGCAAAACTGGCGGGAGGGATGCAATCACTGGGATTAAAAAAGGGAGATACCGCCATAATTTACATGCCAATGATTCCTCAAACTGCTTTTGCGATGCTGGCTTGTGCGAGAATTGGGGTAATCCATTCAGTTGTATTTGGTGGTTTTGCACCAAATGAATTGGCCATTCGAATCGATGATTGCAAACCTCGAGCAATTATTACGGCATCATCAGGAATCGAAGTTGATCGGTTAATTGCTTATAAACCATTGGTAGATGAAGCCATTGCACTTGCTTCACATCGCCCAAAAAAAGTAATTGTTTTTAACCGAAAATTAGGGGCCCGAATTCCGTTTAAAAAGTACGATGTGGATTATGACGCGTTGGTTTACGGGTCTGAAGAAACGCCTTGTATTCCTTTGAACTCCAATCATCCGCTCTATATTTTATATACTTCAGGAACTACGGGCAAACCAAAAGGAATTGTAAGAGATACCGGTGGTTATGCGGTTGCTTTGAAATTTTCAATGAGACATATTTATAATGTAAAGGAAGCCGAGACCTTTTGGGCTGCTTCAGATATGGGTTGGGCAGTAGGCCACAGCTACATCCTTTATGGGCCGTTATTAAATCGGAATACAACCATAATTTTCGAAGGAAAACCAATCAAAACTCCAGATGCAAGTACGTTTTGGAGAATAATCTCTGAACACAAAGTAGGTACGATGTTTACGGCGCCAACTGCCATTCGAGCCATCAAAAAAGAAGATCCTGACGGAATATTTATTAAACAATACGATTTAAGTGCACTAAAAAATCAATTCTTGGCCGGAGAACGTTGTGACAATGCCACTTTAGAATGGTATCAAAAACACATCCCAATACCGGTAATTGACCACTGGTGGCAAACTGAATCGGGCTGGCCAATGATTGCCAATTCACTTGGTATTGAAAAAATGCCCGTCAAATCCGGGTCAGCAACAAAAGCCGTTTGTGGTTATGACATTCGGATTTTTAATGAAAATGGAGAAGAATTAATTGCAAATCAAGAAGGTTTAGTAGTCGTAAAGTTACCATTACCTCCAGGCAACTTGTTGGGCATTTGGGAAAACGAAACGCGTTTCAAAGCGAGTTATTTTAATAAATTTGAAGGGTACTATCTCTCCGGAGATGGCGGTTATAAAGATGAAGATGGTTATATTTTTATAACCGGAAGAACGGATGATGTAATCAATGTAGCTGGACACCGCCTCTCAACAGCGGAGATGGAAGAAGTTGTTGCTTCACACTCATCTATTGCGGAGTGTGCTGTTATTGGAATTCACGATGAACTAAAAGGGCAAGTTCCTTTGGCATTAGTCGTAGTTAAATTGGGTGAAAAAATCGAACACTATCAATTAGAACATGAGATTATTAAACTGGTTCGACAGCAAATAGGAGCTGTAACTTCCTTAAAAAATGTAGTCATCGTGCAGCGACTACCCAAAACGCGTTCCGGAAAAATTCTTAGAAAACTAATGCGTAGCATTTCTGATGGTGCTGAATTCCAAATCCCATCTACTATAGATGATGAATCCATTGTAGCAGAAATCACCGCCACACTAAAAAAGTATAAAATAGGTATTTACAACATATAAAATTTATCCACAATCATGAGCTATTATAAAATTAATAATTTAGAAGAATACTTCAAACATTACAAAAAATCAATTCGCGAGCCTCGAAAGTTTTGGGATAAAATTGCTTCCGAAAATTTTACTTGGTACCAACAATGGGATAAAGTAGTTGATTTTAATATGGGAGATGCCGAAATTAAATGGTTTACCAATGCCAAGGTCAATATTGTAAAAAATTGTATTGACAGACATCTGGCCAAAAAAGGAGATAAAACGGCTATCATTTTTGAACCTAATGACCCAACTGAACAAGCGGTACACATTTCGTACAATGAGTTGCATGAACGGGTTTGTAAAATGGCAAACGTATTGCAAGAACAAGGTATAAAGAAGGGAGATCGGGTTTGTATTTATCTCCCAATGATTCCTGAATTAGCCATTACCACTTTGGCTTGTGCCAGAATTGGAGCCATACACTCGGTTGTTTTTGCAGGATTCTCTGCCTCGGCAGTGGCAGCTAGAATAAATGATAGCCAATGTAAAATGGTCATTACCTCTGATGGCGGATATCGTGGCAACAAAACGATCGATTTAAAATCAATCGTTGACGAAGCCTTATTGAGTTGTGCTTGTGTAGAAAACGTCTTGATTGTAAAAAGAATCAACACGATCATTCCTATGAAAGAAGGCCGTGACCAGTGGCTGCAACCTCTTTTAGACCAAGCATCAGATAATAATGTGGCCGAAATCATGGATGCCGAAGATCCTTTATTCATCCTTTATACTTCTGGTTCAACTGGAAAACCAAAAGGAATGGTACACACTACAGCGGGTTATATGGTATATTCCGCTTATACTTTTAAGAACGTTTTCAACTATGAAGAAAATGATATCTTTTGGTGTACCGCTGATATTGGCTGGATTACCGGACATTCCTATATTCTGTATGGCCCGTTATTGAACGGTGCCACCACAGTGATATTTGAAGGCGTTCCTTCTTATCCTGATTTTAGTCGTTTTTGGCAAACCATCGAAAAGCATAAAGTTACCCAATTTTATACGGCCCCAACAGCCATCAGGGCTTTGGCCAAGGAAAGTATCGAATACGTACAGCGCTATCAACTAGATTCTTTAAAAGTAATTGGTTCCGTGGGAGAGCCTATTAATGAGGAAGCTTGGCACTGGTACAACAACCACGTAGGAGATAAAAAATGTCCTGTTGTAGACACGTGGTGGCAAACAGAAACCGGGGGGATTATGATTTCGCCCATTGCTTTCGTAACCCCTACGAAACCTACCTACGCTTCCTTACCATTACCGGGAATTCAACCTGTTTTGATGGATGAAAAACGAAACGAAATTGAAGGCAACCAAGTTACCGGAAGTTTGTGTATTAAATTCCCTTGGCCAGGAATTGCAAGGACCATTTGGGGCGATCACCAGCGGTATAAAGACACTTATTTCTCTACTTTTCCCGGTAAATATTTTACAGGAGATGGTGCTTTACGCGATGAAGTAGGGTATTATAGAATCACCGGTCGCGTTGACGATGTCGTTATTGTTTCTGGACACAATCTGGGAACTGCGCCTATCGAAGATGCCATCGATGAACATCCAGCAGTTGCCGAAAGTGCTATTGTAGGTTTCCCACATGACATCAAAGGGAATGCTTTGTATGGTTTTGTAATTTTAAAAGAAACTGGAGAATATCGAGACCGAGAAAATCTTAGTAAAGAGATTAATCAACACATATCCGATCACATAGGACCAATTGCCAAACTCGACAAAATCCAGTTTGTTTCTGGTTTACCCAAAACCCGTTCCGGGAAAATCATGCGCAGGATACTGCGTAAGATTGCCGAAGGTGATTATTCTAATTTTGGCGACACCTCAACCTTGTTGAATCCTGAAATTGTGGAAGAAATTAAAGAGGGCAAAATTTAGATTTTAATTTTAATTGTGGTTGAAAACTGCTTCATTTATGGAGCAGTTTTTTTTACATAAAAAAAGCTGTCTTTTACGACAGCCTTTCAAATATTAAAACAAACACCATTTATTATTCTTTGATGAACTTCATCGTTTGAGTCCTATTGTTTTCATCGTAGGCCTTTACAAGATAAAGTCCTTGATTCAAATCACTAACAGAAAATTGATGTCCTGCCGATTGATCTCCATCAAAACTTTTTAGCAACTGTCCCGTTACTGAAAAAACATCTACTTTAGAAGTTGTTTCAGTTAATGTAAAATAGCTTGAAGTTGGATTTGGGTACAACAAAATCGTTGGCGTTTTTTCATAATCCACTATTGCCAAAGCTGCTGTTTTATTTCCATAAATTCGGTATCCTCCTGCTGAGATTGTTATTGGATCATTGACATTAGTAACGGTAATCGTAGTGTTATCCATCAAATTATACCACACCCCTGTATAAGGAAATCCAGTAGCCACATTTTGAGTGGTTACATTAAAATTAGCTAAGATCAATACATCTTTGAGTTGGCTTGACGCCAAAGCAGTATTAGTAATTTTGATATTTGGATACAAAGAACTAGTATTCGCTATGGTCGCTGTTCCTGAAAAAACAGCCTCTACAGTTTTCATAGTAATCATTTTAGCCCAATCGTTATAAATTGCACTTCTGTTTGTATCACCAATCCAATTACTGGCCCATTGTGGTTGGGGTTTAGTATCTAACTTACAATCTCCTGAGATTGCATCTGAAGGTGAATTTACACTTCCATTATTACACGTAAAAATAGACGATTCCCACCCTAGTTCTCCAAATTGCCAAATCATTTTTGGTCCTGGAACCAACAATGAAACAGCCCCTAAGGCAGACATTCTTGACAAGGCTACATTTAATGTTTTGACATCATGAGCCGCATTTGCACTATTACCAAATTGCAAATTTTTATACATAAGGCGTTCCTCATCATGACTCTCAGCATAACCCATAAGTCTATTCGTTGTAAATCCATGGCTGGAACTATTCATACGGGAAATATTTCCTGTATAGCCCATAGACAGTTCATTGTACTGACTGGTCATTATTCCCCACATCATAATACCTTTGCTTGGTGTTTCGTTCAATCTGTAATTGGCCCAAAGTTGTTCTTCATCATCATTCCCTAAATGTTCAAAAATAGCATAATGTGTTGGATCTAAACTCCAAGAATAATCGGCATACTTTCGCAATACATCCACTCGGTCTTGTTGTTTAACTCCGGTACACGCTTCTTGTCCTCCGGCTACATTTGCAGGGCAATTCTGTGTAAACCCTTTGGTTAAATCCCAACGAAGGCCATCAATTTTGTATTCCTCAACCCATTGTTTAATAACACGTTGCACATAGTTTTGCGTTCTGGATTGTTGGTGATTAAAATCCTCCCCTACACTATAACTGTGCATCGCTGCAGTATTGAAATATGGATTTTCAACAGAAGGAGAACCCCAACCATCCCCATCAGGATCATTCATCCACATGCGCAGCATTGGGTTTCTTCCAAAAGCATGGTTCAATGCAACATCAAAAATAACGGCAATTCCGTTTTGATGGCATAAATCAATAAATTCTTTTAACTTTTCCGAAGTACCATAAAATTTATCTAAAGCCATGTGAAAAGAGGTATTGTATCCCCAGCTTTCATTACCTTCAAATTCCATTACAGGCATCAACTCAATCGCATTTATTTTCAAATTTTTGAAATAATCAATTTTGTCAATCAAATTTTGATAGCTTCTATTGGCATCAAAATCACGCACCAACAATTCATAAACTACCAATTTCTCTTTGGCAGGCTTTACAAAATTAGTGGTTGCACTACTCCAGGCGTAAGGAGTTTTTCCTGTTTGCAAAACGGTAACTTCTCTTTCCTGTCCCACCGGATAAACTGGGAGATTGGGATAAGTCGATGCCGGAATATAAGGATCATCATTAGGAGACAAAACAAGTGTCGAATATGGATCGGCAGTTTTCACTAAAGAAGGGGTTCCTGCAATAGGGGTTGCATCAACTACCCAATACTGATAGGTGTAATTTGTTCCAGGAACCAATCCAGTTAATTCTAACCAGAACTTGCCTGAACCAGAGTCCTTTTTCATCGCAAAAGAACCTGCAGGCTGCCAGTTGTTGAAACTTCCTGCTACATATACAAAATCTTTTAAAGGCGCATCCAACACTAAAGTCGCTTTTGTTGCATCACCCGTATTGTAATTTATTCCGTCCAATAATCCCGCAGACATCGCTTCATTAACTGTACCCGGATTAACAAGTGCACTGAACTTTTTAGTAATTACGGTTGTTCCCTGAGTAACCTGCAATTCGTAATTTTGATTCCCGGTAATACTAGTATGATTGAAACTATAACTGGATGTACTAGTATTGGTATTGATAGTGTTTCCGTTTGCTTTCAATACATAGCTTGCATTTCCACCGGTATTAGTAGCAGCAATACTCAAACTACCTCCTGAAGCAATAATTGTTGCGCTATTTTCGGCAGGTGCTGTTAGGTTAACTTGATACGCGCCGACTTCAACAAAGTTGTCTTGGGATTTTTTATCTCCTGTTCCATCCTTTGCTTTGACAAGAAATCCTATTCTCCCAATTCCGGTTCTGTTATAAAAGGCATTTGGAGTAAATGTTTTAGTATAGGTATCTGAGGCTGACGTGTAAGTAAACCTATTAGCCTCGTTAGAAGCGGTCCATGAACCATTTGTTGGACAGTCAACGCTATTGGCATCATTGATATCTAAAGACCAAGTCCATAAATATAAAGAATGATCAGTAATTCCCCAACTTGCTTCATTTACACTACTTCCAGCAATAGTTATCGTAATGGATGTTGTTTCTTCAAAGGGATTAGGACTTATAGTGCTAGTTACTGTTTGTTGCTGAGCCAAGGAGATCAGTGACCAGAAAAGTAATAATAAAAGTATAGTTTTTTTCATAGCTATTTGGTTTTATAAAAAAAGGGCTATCCATGAGATAGCCCTACTAACAGTAAAAAATACTAATTTTTTGTAAGCGAATATTTGTAATTTCTAGGAGAACTTAAATCCAAGGTAATGGTATAATTTCCAGCAGAAGGAACTTTGATGTTATCGCTATTCAATTCTAATGTTCCATCAGCACCTTTATCGCCATAATTAATGTCCCAAGCATTATTTGCTCTAAACTTCATCTCTTTTTGAGTAAGATTAGCAGTAAGAGTCCATACTTTAGTGGTTTTGTTGTAAGTCATAGCAGTACTATTGTCCCATCCTCCTGGAGTTCCATCTCCTATGATTCCCCATACAGTTGCTGTTGCTTTGTATGTTAATTTCTCTGTATCAACTACAATTTGATAATAACCAGCAGTTGGAATTTTAAAATTAGCGCCCTTTGGATCTAGAGTTCCAGCAGTTGCTCCAGCACCAAATTCACCTTTCCATTCCGGAAAGCTTGTAAACTTATATTCAGCGTTAGCATCATTAAAATTAATATACCCTTCAAAATCTACTTTCCCAAATCCTGAAGCAGAAAGTTGAGGAGACGTAGCGGGATCCCAATCTTTAGGATAACCTGAAGCAGCAGCATAACCACCAGGAACCCATAATTTAGGGCTTTCTGTGGTATAAGCGGTAACAACGATCCCTATTACACTTGAATACATGGCAGGTAAAGTTCCGGCAGTAGCTTTCACTCTCACTTCAAATTCAATTGGAGAAAAAGGAGTCGCTTTTAATACCAATGCAGCTCCATTCAAAGACTCTACAGAAACAGAAACTTGATTTTCCGAAGGCAATGCACTTCCTATTTCTTTAGGCGTTTTAAATTCATTTCCTTTTTTGTCCATTTCAACTACATAATTCACTTGAACATCTCCACCAAAATTAGCCGATTTCCAAGTAAAACGTTCTGCTTGTGCAGTGGCATTTTCTGGTTTTAACACATACCGCGCACCCGCGGTTGGAGCGGTCAACATTGGAGAATCTATTCCTTCGATAACAGGTCTGTCCTGTACATCTTCAACGCTGCAAGACAAAGCAACTATTGCAAATAAAGCAAGTATTGATTTAGTTATATTTTTCATTTGTATTGATTTTTTAAAATTATTTAATATCCTGGGTTTTGTTTTAATTTATTATTTGATGCTAACGCTGTAGCAGGAATTGGAAACAAATCTCTAAACGCTTGCGTTGGAGATCCACCAGCAGATCCTCCTTTGAAAGGCCATAAGTACCCTCCACCAGAAAATTTACCAAAACGAACTAAATCCGTTCTTCTTTGTCCTTCCCAGTGCAACTCTCTAGCTCTTTCATCAAGAATAAAATTCAAGGTTAAATCTCCTTGAGTAACCGAAGCTCCTTTGGCTCTTGTACGCAATGCATTTACGTATGTTGCTGCAGTTGGCAATGTCCCACCAGCTCCTCTAACAGCACATTCAGCATACATTAAATACGCATCCGCTAAACGGAAAATAGGAAAATCTGAATCCGAGAAATTCCCTGCTTTATCTGATCCTTGTACACCTTTTACATCTACATTTCTAAATTTTTGAATGGCATATCCATCGGTAAAAGATCCAATGTTTTTGATTTCTTTAGTTTGTCCATTTGTATAAAATTGTCCACGGGTATCCGTTGTATTGGGTGTGAATTTATCTACAAAGGCAGCAGTAGTTCTAATTCCAGCCCATCCACCATTAATTCCAAATTCACTCGCATTCATACTTCCTCCTACTGGCGCATGCGTTAAGAATGTTGTTCCTCCATAAGTTTGGGTGTGAATACCATCAAAACCTATAACAAATATGAATTCATTTTGAGCTCCATTCTTGTCATTGTCAGCAAAAAACAATTGGTTGTAATTGGTATGCAAAGCATACCCAGACCCAATCACTTTAGTGATTAATGGCACTGCTCCTGCATAGTTATCCGTTCCTATATATACTTTAGCATTCATATACAATTTTGCTTGAAGCATCCAAGCTGCAGCTTGATCTACGCGATATGCTTCATTTGCTTTTGGCGCTTTCAATTCCCCAGAAATTGCTGTTAATTCCTCATCAACAAATTTGTACAATTCAGCTCTTGTAGCATATTCCGGGTAAAAAAATGTGCTTGGTGAATTTTCAGTAACTAAGGAACCACCACCAAACAAATCGATTAGATGCCAGTAGGTTAAGGCGCGTAAGAAACGAGCCTCGGCTCTGTACGTTTTAATCTCCGCTATTAAAGCAGCATCAAGGCCTCTAGAGGCTAACTTTTCATCAGTAGTTTGTCTTAAAAACTCATTACAGTTTACAATTTGAAAAGAGAAACGTGCAAAAGTAGCTGTGATAAAACGATCCAAAGAAGTCCATGTTTGTGAATGCAGGTCTTTGATAGTTCCATCATTCCATCCAATTACTGCTTCATCAGTAGTCAATTCTTGCATTAACCAAAATCCTCTTATATATTGACTTTCTCCTTCATCAATTCCAGAGATATCTGGAGATCCGGCTGCAGTTTGACCTGAAGTGGCAAATCCTGCATATAATTTAGCTAGATTTTGTTTGTACGATTCTGGGGTGCTAAAAAACTGTTCTCCCGGAATGGCATTGACACTCTCTGGAGCTTGGTTCAAATCATCTGTACAGGATGGGAATACCATCACCAACAGTAACAAAGAAATACCCAATAATTTTATTTTTGTCTTTTTCATTTTCTTGTTATTTGTATTAGAAATTAACGTTTAAACCTAACGTAAAAGTAATTGGTCTTGGGTATAAATTGTTATCAATACCTCCCGAAATTTCAGGATCTATACCGGTGTAATCCGTAAACAACAAAACATTTTGAGCTGCTAATGTTAGTTTAACTAATGAAGTAGCATTTGCTTTTTGATTAAAAGTATAGCCAACACTTACGTTGTCTAGTCTAATAAACGAAGCGTCTTGAATGTAATAATCCGATTCGAATCTTTTGGTATCCTGAGTAGTAAATCCCGTTTCTAAAAGATTGGCAACACCATTAGACAAATCTGTTTCTCTTATTAATATGTTTTGGTAAGAACCTTTACTCGAATCTACGTTGTTGTAATTGTAATTACCCCAAGATCCTCTCCAAGTCATTGCCATATCAAAGTTTTTATATACTAAACTCGTATTTAAACCGTAAAAAACATCGGCAGCTGGTTTGTGAAAACGGTATTTATCTTGCTCTGTAATAAGACCATCTTGGTTTCTGTCAATGTAGACACCATCAATAGGTTTTGCATCAGCGCCGTAGGCTTGTTCATATACATAATAAGAATTAGGAGAATAACCCACCTGATGATTTTGTATGGTATTTCCAGTAGCTCCTGCATAACCACCTACATTAATTCCGGGTGTGTTGTCTAAAACTGTAGTTAATTTAGTGATTTTAGAGTCTTGAAACGTTACATTTCCTCCTAAACTCCATTCAAAATTATCCGTTTTAAAAGGCACTACTTCAGCAGCCAATTCTATTCCTTTATTTTCTATTGTTCCAATGTTATAATTGTCATAATTAGAAAATCCAAAGAAAGACGGATTTTGTGTGTACAATAACAGATCTTTTGTAGTTCTCTGATACAAATCAACACTACCATTGATTCTGTTATTTAAAAAACCATAATCAAGACCCACATTAGCGGTAGTGGTCTCTTCCCATTTCAGGTTACTGTTGTAGGGTTGTGGTCTAAATGTATTGTAAAATATATTTCCAAACTGATATTGAGCAGCACTGTTAGATACTAAATACAATGGAATAGAAGGATAACTTACTCCAATATCTTGTTGTCCAGTTACTCCCCATCCTCCTCTAATTTTTAAGGTAGATACACTTGCCACATCTTTCAAAAAGTTTTCTTCGTTTACTTTCCACGCCACAGCCACAGCTGGAAAATTTGCCCAACGATTCGATTCCGTAAATCTTGAAGTACCATCCCTTCTGTAAGACAAGGTCAATAAATATTTATCAGCGATTGAAATATTAGTTCTGGCAAAAAATGACTGCAAGTTTACACGTGATGGAAATGACACCACATCAACAGTCGTTTTATTTTCAAAATTATATGAAGAACCTCCATTTGTATCTCTAAAATCCTGATACGAATACCCTCCGGTTACATCAAAAACCGTATTGATAGACTCAACTTTTTTGTTGTAATTCAAATACAAATCCATCAATTTATTGAATCTTGAATTTGTGTTTTCATACGTATTATTGAATCCAGATCCTGGAACTCCATTTAAATATTTAGCATCTGTATTGCCATAAGATCTACCTCTTAATTCATCATAACCAAAATTCGCTACTGCTTTTAACTCTGGCAAAAAGTGTAACTTATATTCTGTTTGAATATTTCCAATGCTTCTGTAGGAAGTTCCATAGTTATTTTGTTGCTCAATTAATGATAGTGGATTTCTACCAGCCAATTGATTTAGTTCTTCCTTACCATTATTGATGGAATACCATTCGTAATAATTACCGTCAGATGCTCTTGTGATTCTTTGTGTTGGATCATAACTAATAGCTGCCCCAATTGCACCACGATTACTATAATTATTTTTTAGTAGAGACGTGTTATTGTTTATTTCAACTTTCAAATGATTGTCTAGAAAATTTCCAGTAACATTCACCCCTAAAGTTGATCTTTCTAAGTTATCTCTTTTTAATATACCATTTAAATTAGTATATCCCACAGAAGCTCTGTACACTATATTGTCCACGCCACCGCTCAATGCGATATTGTGATCTGTACCAATAGCGGTTCTGAATATCTCCTCTTGCCAATCGGTATCTGCAGTGCCCATCAAAGCTTGTTGAGCAGGTGTTCCATTTGCATTGACAAAAGCTCTAAATTGAGTGCTTGATAAAGCGTCTACTTTATCTACTATTTCAGATACTTGAAAATTTCCATTATAATTTACTTTCATTTCACCTGCTTTACCTCTTTTAGTAGTAATGATAATTACCCCATTCGAAGCACGAGAACCATAAATAGCTGTAGCAGAAGCATCTTTCAATACTGAAATAGATTCGATATTGTTCTGATTGATAGTTGTCAGTGGATTTCTTCCGCCCGTTATACCACCAGCCGCTACTGGCACACCATCAATTACATATAAAGGATCATTGTTTGCTGATAATGAAGACCCACTTCTAATTCTAATAGTTGCCCCTTCTCCAGGAGAACCACCTCCATTAATAATTTGCAAACCGGCAACTTTACCTTGGATCATTTGATCCGCAGACGTTACAGGTCCTTTATTAAAATCTTTTGTAGTCAGAACCGTTACAGCACCTGTTGCGTCTTTCTTCTTAACGGTACCGTAACCCACTTGAACGACTACTTCTTGCAATTGATTCGCGTCTTCCTGCAAGGATACATTTAATGAATTTTGAGCAACATAGTCTACAACAGTATTTGTGTAACCAATGTAAGAGAAAACGATTTTATCTCCACTTTTTACGTTAGACAACTGATATTTTCCGTCAAAATCAGTAGAAACACCATTTGTGGATCCTTGCACATTTACATTTACACCCGGAATAGGCTGCCCTGATGTTTTATCAAGAACAGTCCCACCAATAGTCTTCTGAGCCAGAATACTAAAAGGGAGTAGCAGTACTAAAATTAACAACTTTTTATAAATTGTTTTCATACTTTTTGTTTAAATTAATTTAATTTTTATTGAGTTTTTAAGCTTAACCATTACTTCGAATGTTAAATTTATGTAAATTTTGTCACCTCCGACAAGAGCCCTTTTTAATTGCGTTACGAAAACGTAATAGTGTTGAAAACTTTCTGATTTATTTAATTTTTTATTACTTTAATTACCATTTGTAAAATTAAATTTTATCTTTATTACGAAATAAATTAATACCACATCTTATCATGAAAAGGAAAATCACCCTCAAACAAATTGCAAAAGAATTAGATGTTTCCATTTCTACCGTCTCCAAATCATTACGAAACAGCTTAGAAATAGGCGAAGAAACCAGACTTAAAGTACAGGCTTTCGCCAAATTCTACAACTACAAACCCAATAATATTGCGCTGAGCTTAAAAAATAGAAAAACCAAAACCATAGGAATTATTATTCCTGAAATTGTGCATCATTTTTTCTCTACAGTGATTAACGGAATAGAACAAGTGGCCAATGAAAATGGATACAGTGTCATCATCTGTTTATCTGACGATTCATTTGACAAAGAGGTGCTTAACATGGAAATGCTTGCTAACGGCAGTATCGACGGATTCATTATGTCTCTTTCGAAAGAAACCCAATTCAGAGGCGATTTTCACCACATTACTGAAGTCATAAATCAAGGAATGCCTGTAGTCATGTTTGACCGTGTTACCAATGATATTCTTTGTGACAAAGTGATCATCGACGATCAATCGGCAGCTTATGAAGCAGTTCAGAGTTTAATCGATAAAGGACGAAAAAAAATTGCCTTAGTGACTACTGTAGATTATGTGAGCGTAGGTAAACTCCGCACTGACGGCTATATTAAAGCCCTTCTGGACAATGATATTCCTTTCAATGAAAATTTGATTATCAAAATAGAAGATGTTGATACTTGTGAAATCACGATTGGAAAACTACTGGAAGACAAAGCCATTGATGCTGTATTTGCTGTAAATGAATTATTTGCCGTTACCATAATAAAAACCGCAAACAAAATAGGACTAAATGTCCCGCGAGACTTAGCAGTTATTGCCTTTACTGATGGCATCATTTCAAAATATTCAACTCCTACAATTACTACTGTCAGTCAAAGCGGAATAAAAATGGGTAATAAAGCGGCAAAAATGCTTATTGAAAGACTCGAATCTGAGGAGGATGAAGAAGACGAAAATTACAAAACCGAAGTTATTGAAACGCATTTGATAGAAAGAGAGTCAACCAATTAGCTATTTTATTCCGAACTACAACCTTGTAGTGAAAAAAGTTATCTAATATTTGTTTCTGAAAAACAAAAGATTGAAATATATTTTTATATTTACCCCTCAAGGCTTTAACTTTTACTTCGAAAAATAAGATAAGTTTTGATAAGCATAGCGCTTATCGTATTAATTTTTTAAATTACGATAATGGAAAAGCGTAAATTAAGTTTCTGGGAAATTTGGAACATGAGTTTCGGTTTTTTAGGAATACAATTTGGTTTTGCACTGCAAAACGCAAACACTTCAAGAATTTTTGAAACATTAGGTGCAAAAGTTGATGAAATCCCTATTTTATGGATTGCTGCTCCTGTTACCGGCTTAATTATCCAACCCATAATTGGTTATTTTAGCGATAGAACTTGGACAAGATTAGGCAGACGTAGACCTTATTTTTTGATAGGAGCCATTTTATCATCGATAGCCTTGTTTATAATGCCCAATTCGCCTTCGTTGTGGATTGCCGCGGGCACATTATGGATGATGGATGCCTCAATCAACATTTCGATGGAACCATTTCGCGCCTTTGTGGGGGATAACCTACCCGAAAAGCAGCGTACTTTAGGTTTTGCTATGCAAAGTTTTTTCATTGGATTGGGTGCCGTTGTCGGCTCCTTACTTCCTTACATTTTCACAAATGTTTTTGGCGTAAGCAACACTGCTGCTGAAGGAATCATACCTGACTCTGTAAAATGGTCCTTCTATATAGGAGGAATTGTTTTTCTATTGGCTGTATTGTGGACTATTTTTAAATCTACTGAATATTCTCCTGCAGAATTAGAAGCTTTTGAACAAAAAGACAAAGACACTAAAGAAGTTGCTCCAATTGAAACTGAGTTTGAATCCAAAGCGAATATCAAAAGACAATTCAATCTAGGACTTGTAATGACTTTATTAGGAAGCATCATTTCGTTTATCATTTACGAAAACCAACTTACCAAAGAGCTCTACATTTTATTTATCGGGTTAATTGTTATTGGAATCTTATTCATGATTACGTCCCGACTTAGGGTTGTTCAAATAAAAAATGGTTTCACCATCATCATGACCGATTTATTGAATATGCCGACTACAATGAAAAAATTGGCTTGGGTCCAATTCTTTTCTTGGTTTGCACTTTTTTCTATGTGGATTTACACTACTCAAGCCGTTACACAGCATATTTTTGGAACAACGGATACGACTTCAAAAGTATATAATGATGCTGCCGACTGGGTATCAGTACTTTTCACGGTTTATAATGGAGTAGCCGCTGCAGTTGCTTTTTTATTGCCTGTAATTGCAAAAAAAGTAGGGGTTCGATCCACACATTTATTGGCATTGTGCTCTGGTGGTTTAGGATTACTTTCTATTTATTTTATTGGAGACAAATATTTATTATTAATTCCAATGTTAGGAGTTGGTATTGCATGGGCCAGTATTTTATCAATGCCCTATGCGATGTTATCGGGCGCTTTACCAGCAGCAAAAATGGGATATTACATGGGCGTTTTTAACTTTTTTGTAGTTATTCCTCAAATTGTTGCCGCAACAATATTAGGTTTTATTGTCAAACAATTTTTCCAAAACGAACCTATTTACGCATTATTAATTGGCGGAGTATCGATGATATTTGCCGGTTTACTTACCCTTAGAGTAAACAACAGAACAAAAATTGAAATTCATGACTAATAGAAAAGCATTCATATTTGACTTGGACGGAGTAATTGTAGACACAGCAAAATACCATTATTTAGCGTGGCAAAAAATCGCCAATGAATTAAATATTGAATTTACACTGGAACACAATGAATTATTAAAAGGAGTCAGCCGTGTGCGTTCTTTGGATATTATATTAGAATTAGGAAAAGTGGAAGCTTCGCAAGAAGATAAAGACCGATGGTTGGTTCAAAAAAACGAGGAGTATTTATCCTATTTGGTCGATATGGATCAAAGTGAAATTCTTCCTGGAGTTTTTTCTGTTTTAAAATTTTTAAAGGAAAAAAATCAACCGATCGCTTTAGGATCTGCTAGTAAAAATGCCAGACCCATTCTTGAAAAGACCGGATTACTCTCCTACTTTGATGCTATTGTCGATGGGAATGATGTGACCAACGCAAAACCTGATCCGGAAGTTTTCCTGATAGCTGCAAAATTATTACATATCGAACCAGAGAACGCAATTGTTTTTGAAGATTCAGTGGCGGGAGTTCAAGCAGCTAACATTGGTAACATGACCAGTGTAGGAATAGGTGACTCTGGTATTTTACATGAAGCAAAATACATCTTCAACGATTTCACAGCAATTGACATCAACTTCATAGAAGATTTAATTAAAGAATAGAGTCAAAAAGAATTAAGAAACAAGATTCAAAAAAGTAAAAAAGAACAAGATTGGATCCGAATCACAACAATCTTTAAATTTTTAAATATATTGAATCTTTAAATTAGAAAAAATGAATCAAGATTATATAAAACCAGACAATTGGTCTATCATTGAAGAGGGATTTGATACCGAGAGCATAAAATCATCCGAAAGTCTTTTCAGTATTGGTAATGGTGCCATGGGACAGCGGGCTAATTTTGAAGAAAATTATACTGGAGCAACATTTCAGGGAAGTTATATTGCAGGAATCTATTATCCAGACAAGACTAAAGTAGGATGGTGGAAAAATGGATATCCAGAATATTTTGCTAAGGTTTTAAATGCTCCAAACTGGATTGGAATTGACATTGAAATCAACGGAGAAAAACTAGATTTGAACAACTGTTCAGCAGTCCAGAATTTTCGCCGTGAACTGAATATGAAAGAAGGGTGGTACCATCGTTCTTTTGACGCGACTTTAAAAAACGGAACCGAAATTTCCGTAAATGTACGTCGTTTCCTTTCTTTGAACCTTGATGAAGTGGGCATAATTAATTACGAAATCACACCCTTAAATAAAGATGCTAAAATAGTTTACAAACCCTATATCGATGCTGGGGTGACTAATGAAGATGCCAACTGGGAAGAAAAATTCTGGGAACCACTGGACGTCAAAAAGTCAGGAAATGAAGCTTTTGTAACGGCACAAACGTTCAAAACACATTTCAAAGTAACTACTTTTATGCAAAATAGCATTTTGAGCAATGGTGAAAAAACGGCTATTTCTCCCTCTAATATTGATGCAACTTCTGATAAAATTCAATTTAGTTACGATGTAATTGTGGCGCAAGGCCAAAAATCATCTATCCAGAAAATTGGTGGTTACACGGTTTCTTTAAACCATGAAAACACCATTGCTGCTGCGGAGAAAGTGATTCAATCCGCATTAGCATTAGGATACGAGAAAATGTTACAGGACCAGATCGATGCTTGGGAAAAAATTTGGGAAATGTCAGATATTACCATTGATGGCGATGTAAAAGCGCAACAAGGAATTCGTTTCAATATTTTTCAGTTGAACCAAACTTATTTAGGAAAAGATTCTCGCTTGAATATTGGACCAAAAGGATTTACTGGTGAGAAATACGGCGGATCAACTTATTGGGATACCGAAGCGTATTGCATTCCGTTTTACATGGCGACCAAAGATCAGGAAGTAGCTCGAAATTTATTGACCTACCGCTACAATCAATTGGACAAAGCCATTGAAAATGCTGCCAAATTAGGATTTACTAACGGCGCTGCTTTGTACCCAATGGTAACGATGAACGGCGAAGAATGCCATAACGAATGGGAAATTACTTTTGAAGAAATTCATAGAAATGGAGCCATCGCATTTGCCATTTATAACTTTTACAGATACACTGGCGATTACAGTTATATCCCTGAAAAAGGACTGGAAGTATTAATCGGAATCGCTCGTTTCTGGCATCAAAGAGCCAATTTTTCGACTCATTTAAACCAATATGTGATTCTTGGCGTTACAGGTCCAAACGAATACGAGAACAATGTAAACAATAATTTCTACACGAATTATATTGCAAAATGGTGTCTGGAATATACCTACGAACAAATTCAGAAAGTATCTCTGGAATATCCTTCGGATCACAAAAGAATTACGGAAAAAGTAAAGATTTCGGATTCCGAATTACAATCTTGGAAAAAAGTTTCGGATAATATGTATTTCCCATTTTCGGAAGAACATAATGTATACTTACAACAAGACGGTTTCTTGGACAAAGAATTAGTTCGCGTAGCCGATTTGGACAAAAGCCAAAGACCCATCAATCAAAAATGGTCTTGGGACCGAATTTTACGTTCGCCTTACATCAAACAAGCCGATGTTTTGCAGTGCTTCTATTTCTTTGAAGATCATTTTTCGAAAGAAGAACTGAAAAATAATTTTGAGTTTTACGAATCTTTTACCGTTCACGAAAGTTCACTTTCGCCTTGTGTACACTCGATCCAGGCCGCTTTATTAGACAAAATGGATATGGCGTACACGTTCTATTTGAGAACTTCCCGTCTTGATTTAGATGATTACAATAAAGAAGTGGAAGAAGGCTGTCACATTACATCGATGGCAGGAACTTGGATGAGTATTGTGGAAGGTTTTGGCGGAATGAGAATTAAAGAAGATACGCTTCATTTTTCTCCAAAAATTCCAAAAGAATGGGAAGGGTATTCGTTTAAAATTAATTTCAGAAATCAAATTTTGAAAGTAGCGATTAATCATACGGAAACAACTTTTTCAATTGATGGTACCAAAGAATTGAACATCATAGTAAATGGTCAGCCTATAGTTGTTAAGTCTGAAAATTTAGTTACTATATAATAAACAATTGCTAGAACTTGTAGTTAATTCTATCATTTGAACCCTAGCCTAGTCAGGCTTATTAACAATCCCAATAAACATTGGGATTGTTTACTTGATAACACCACTTAGCAGTATTTTTGTATTGTTCCAAACAATAATTCCTTGAAAAGCACATCGACTTTATTTTAATATTGTTTAAAAATTTAATAAAATGTATTTCACAATGAATAAAATTATTCCTTTACCGTTCCTAAATAAGAGCTTTTTAAAAAAAACAACCTTATTCCTTTTTTTTATGTCTTTCACTATAAACGCTCAAATAGATAAAATTGAACCGCCCTTTTGGTATGCAGGAATGCAAAATCCAGAGTTGCAAATTTTATTTTATGGCAAAGACATAGCGCAATATCAAGTGACTGTTTCCAATGGAATAAAAATAACCAATGTAAAAAGAACGGAAAATTCCAATTACATTTTTGTTACCATTGACACCAAAAAAGTGGCGGTATCAGATTTCGTTTTTACTTTTAAAAACAACAACAAAGAAACATTTACACAAAAATATAGCTTGCGCCAAAGAAGAGAAAACTCGGCGCAACGCAAAAGCTTTGACTCTTCGGATATGATGTATTTATTGATGCCAGATCGCTTTGCTAATGGAAACAGAAATAATGACAGTGAGGACGCTACCAAAGAAAAATACAATAGAGAATTACCCGGCGGAAGACATGGTGGTGATATTGAAGGAATTATAAAAAATTTAGATTACATTTCTTCACTTGGGGCAACAACCATTTGGAGTACACCGCTTTGCGAAGATAATGACGCTGCTTTTTCGTATCACACGTATGGTCAATCCGACGTTTACAAAATAGATCCCCGCTATGGCACCAATGCTGATTATGTTCGATTGGCTGCCGAAATGCACAAAAGAGACCTTAAACTAGTGATGGATTATGTGACGAATCACTGGGGAATTGAACACTGGATGATGAAAGATTTACCTACAAAAGAATGGATCAATCAATTTGACACATATACCCAAACCAATCACAAAAGAACGGTGATTCATGACACTAATGCTTCAGAAATTGATAAAAAAGTCACAATAGACGGCTGGTTTGTTCCATCAATGCCCGATTTAAATTTGAAAAATCCTTTGACTTTAAAATACCTGATTCAAAATGCGATCTGGTGGATTGAATACGCTGATTTAGATGGTTTCAGAGTAGACACTTATAATTATTCAGATCCTAAAGGCATTGCTAAATGGACCAAATCGGTAACGGATGAATACCCAAATTTTAATATTGTTGGAGAAGTGTGGATGCAAAGTCAAGCCCAAATGGCGTATTGGCAAAAAGACAGTAAAATAGCTCAAATTCAAAATTACAACTCGTATTTACCTAGTGTAATGGATTTTACATTATATGAAGCAACCACTAAAGTTTTCAATGAAGACGAAGGTACATGGGACAAAGGAATGGCGAAATTGTATGACAATTTTACGAATGATTTTCTGTATCCAAACATCAATAACATCTTGATTTTTGTCGAAAATCATGATACCAATAGGATCAATCAAACCTACGGAAACGACATTAGAAAATACAAAATGGCAATGACTTTGATGGCTACCCTTCGTGGAATTCCACAATTGTATTACGGAAGCGAAATAGGCATGGCCGGTGACAAAAATAAAGGCGATGCTGCTATTCGTCAAGATTTCCCTGGCGGTTGGGAAGGCGATCAAAATAATGCGTTCATCAAAGAAGGAAGAACTCCGGGACAAAATGAGTATTTTGATTTTACTTCTAAATTATTTAATTGGAGAAAAACTAAAGCGGCGATTCATTTTGGAAAAATGACACATTACATTCCAGAGAATAATACCTACGTTTATTTTAGATACAACACAGATGAAACAATTATGGTTTTAATGAACAACAGCAACGAAACCAAAACTATAAACACGCACCGTTTCAAGGAAAACATCAAAAAATTTAAAACAGGAAAAGACGTGATTTCTGAACTTACATTTAACGTTACAAACGAGATTATAATAGAACCTAAGTCGGTTTTAATTTTAGAGTTACAGTAATTTGAACCTTGTAAGGCATTTAAGCGATTTGATAATTCCTTATATGTTTCAAAAAAAAATAATGATTTAATGCTAAAAAAATGAAAAAATATTCAATCCCACTTTTACTATTAACCATGACAATAATAAGCAGTTGCTCCAGTACACAAACCGTTGCCGAGAGTACCAAAACGCCTTTCGTTTGGGAAGGAGCGAATGTTTATTTTCTAATGACGGACCGTTTTAATAATGGGGATACTTCCAATGATATAAACTTCAACAGGACCAAAACAACCGGAAAACTTCGTGGTTTTGAAGGTGGCGATATCAAAGGAATTTCTCAAAAAATTGACGAAGGCTATTTTGATAAATTAGGAATAAATGCCATTTGGTTTACACCAGTAGCGGAACAAATTCACGATGCCGTTGATGAAGGAACGGGTTTGAGTTATGCTTTTCATGGATATTGGGCAAGAGATTGGACGAACTTAGATCCTAACTTTGGAACCAAAGAAGATTTGGCTGCATTAGTTCAAAAAGCACACGCGCATGGAATTCGAATCATTCTTGATGGCGTCATCAATCATACCGGTCCCGTAACTCCCGAGGATACGGTTTGGCCAGAGGACTGGGTGCGAACAGGACCAAATTGCGATTATAAATCGTTTGAAAACACAACCGCTTGTACGCTGGTTTCTAATCTTCCGGATATAAAAACAGAAAGCAATCAAAATGTGGAATTGCCTCCTTTTTTAATCGAAAAATGGAAAAAAGAAGGACGATACGAACAAGAAACTAAAGAATTGGATGCGTTTTTTGCGCGTACCGGTTATCCAAGAGCACCAAAATATTACATCATCAAATGGTTGACGGATTATATTGTAGATTACGGAATTGATGGGTACCGAGGTGACACCGTAAAACACACGGATGAAACCGTTTGGGCCGATTTTAAAACCCAGTGTGATTATGCTTTTGAAAATTGGAAGAAAAACAATCCAACAAAAGTTTTAGACAACAATACTTTTTACACGATTGCTGAAGTGTACAATTATGGCATCAGCGGCGGACAAGATTTTGATTTTGGAGACAAAAAAATAAACTATTTTAAAAATGGTTTCAACAATATGATCAATTTCGAATTCAAATGGGATGCACAAAAAGACTACGAATTTATATTCTCCAAATATTCAAACAAGCTGAACAACGAACTAAAAGGATACAGTGTCTTGAACTATTTATCCTCGCATGACGATGGTGGACCATTTGATGCACAACGCACCAAAACCATAGAAAGCGGAACAAAATTATTACTGAGCCCTGGACTTTCTCAAGTGTATTATGGAGATGAAAGTGCCCGTTCCTTAGTTATTGAAGGAACACAAGGCGATGCAACATTACGTTCCTTTATGAATTGGGAGGCTATCAAATCAAATCCTGAAACTCAAAAAACACTGTTGCATTGGCAAAAATTAGGTCAATTCAGAAAAAATCACCCTTCAATAGGTGCGGGAATTCACACGCAAATTTCGGCTCAACCGTATGTTTTTAGCAGAACTTTCTCTAAAGGAGATTTTACAGATAAAGTAGTTGTTGGATTGGATTTGGTAATTGGTACAAAAGAACTTGCTGTTGATTCAATTTTCGCAGACGGCACATCATTAAAAGATGCCTATTCTGGAAAAGAAGCAATTGTTTCCAATGGAAAAGTGACAATCAATACTGAATTCGATATTGTTTTATTAGAATTGAAAAAATAATTTTTAAAATATTTTAATCCAAACGCCTTTAGAAATGAAGGCGTTTTTTTTATGTTTACCTTTACCAAAAAACAAGAGGCAATGCTCAAAATTGGACATCGTGGCGCAAAAGGATATGAACCCGAGAATACCTTTGTTTCGTTCCAAAAAGCACTAGACATGCAAGTGGACGGCATTGAACTTGACGTGCATTTGAGTGCTGATGGCGAAATAATCGTTATCCATGACGAAACTATTGACCGAACGACCAATGGAAAAGGTTTTGTAAGTGCATTATCTTTGCGTGAATTGAAGGCTTTTCAAATTGAAGGCAATGAAATTCCAACACTAAGAGAGGTTTTTGATTTGGTTAACCAAGATTGTTTTATCAATATTGAACTCAAAAGCTATGAAGCAACAGATAAAGTGGTTTCACTGATTGAAAAGTATGTCTCTAAAAAAGGCTGGAAATACGAACGATTTTTAATTTCCAGTTTTGATTGGAACGCGTTGCAACAAGTGGCGTTTTTAAATGATAAAATTCCCATTGGCGTTTTAACGGAAACCGACTTAGACTTGGCTTTGGCTTTCGCCAAATTCATTCAGGCAAAATCCATTCATCCACATTTTCATTTATTGACAAAAGAAAACACGGCAAAAATACAGGAAAAAGGATTACAAGTTTTTCCTTGGACCATCAATGAATTAGAAGACATTCAAAAAATAAAAACCTTCAACGTAAACGGAATTATCACCGATTTCCCAAATAGAATATGAACCAGAATTTCGATATAATAATAGTAGGCGGTGGCGCGGCAGGTTTTTTTACAGCGATTAATATCGTAGAGAAAAATCCAAAACTGAAAGTTGCAATTTTAGAACGTGGTTCAGAAGTGCTGAATAAAGTTCGTATTTCTGGTGGTGGAAGATGCAACGTAACGCACGCTTGTTTTGAACCGAACGAATTAGTGAAGTTTTATCCGCGTGGCGAAAAAGAATTGCGAGGCCCATTTCATCAGTTTTGTTCTGGTGATACGATTGAATGGTTCGAAAAACATAGCGTAGAACTCAAAATCGAAGCAGACGGACGCATGTTTCCCGTTTCGAATTCCTCACAAACGATTATTGATTGTTTCCTGAAAGCTACACAAAAACTGGGAATTGCAGTACTTACGGGACAAAGTGTGCAATCTATTTTCAAGAAAGAAAATGAATGGAAAATTGAAACCCAAACTGAAAATTATCTTGCCGAAAAGCTAATTTTAGCCACAGGCAGTAATCCTAAAGTATGGGAAATGTTACAGAATTTTGGACACGCAGTTATTAGCCCAGTTCCTTCCCTATTCACTTTTAACATCAAAGATACCAGGATAAAAGAATTACCCGGAGTTGCGGCACAAGTTACCGTAAAAGTAAAGGATACCAAACTCAGCTCAACAGGACCGTTGTTAATTACCCATTGGGGAATGAGCGGACCTGCGATTTTGAAACTCTCCGCTTGGGGTGCCCGAATCTTGCATGACAAAAATTATCAGTTTACTATTTTTGTAAATTGGTTGAATGATGAAGATACTGCCGATGTCGAGAAAAAGCTAAAAGATTTAAAGCAAGAACACGCTAAAAAATCAGTTTCAAAGAAATCGCCTTTCGAATTAACCAATCGATTATGGGAAAGTTTGGTGCTTGCTTCCGGAATTGAAGTGGAAACCAAATGGGCCGATTTGTCAAAAATACAATTACAAAATCTAGCCAATCAATTGACGAATGGGACTTTTCAAGTGAATGGAAAAAGCACGTTCAAAGAAGAATTTGTAACTGCAGGCGGAATTGATTTAAAAGAAATTAACTTCAAAACAATGGAAAGCAAATTGCATGAAAACCTTTATTTTGCTGGAGAAATCGTGAATATTGATGCCATTACCGGTGGATTTAATTTCCAGAATGCGTGGACAAGCGGATTTATTGTGGCAAATGCAGTTTAGACCAAAGTCATTACAGTATAAAAACTTTAATTAAGAGAACTTTAGTTTTTGATTAACATCAATTTATTATTCCATTTTCATTTTCACCAAATGATTTGAATATGTTTGTAATCAAAATATTACGAATGATTAAAAACTACTTTTTTGTTTTCTTACTTTTTTTTGTACTTCAATCTGGTTTCTCACAAATCGAAAAATTAATTCACGGAAAAGTTTTACACCAAGAATTTCCAGTAGAAAAAGTTGAGGTTGCTAATTTTAGTTCTAAAAAAATTACCCTTACTAATGCATCAGGTGAATTTTCTATTTGGGCAAAATCGGGTGACGAACTCATTTTTATTTCGAAAAATCATGATGCCAAAAAATTTGTTTTAGATGAAAGGACCATTAGCAAAAACAACCTCTTCATTTTATTAATCTTAAAAGCGGAACAATTAGAAGAAGTGGTAATTACAAAAATACCAGCTATAAAATTAAGTGCAGATAAAGCGTATGAACAAGGCAAACTTGATAAACTCGCCCTAGAGAAAGCCGCAAGAGCTTTGAAAAATCCTGGAGTTTACCAAGGAACTATCGAAAATGGAATGGATTTAATGCGAATTGGCGGAATGATTTTAGGACTATTCAAAAAAGAAAAAGAGGAAGTTCCAGAAAATGAGCCACAAATTGAATTCAAACAATTGGCAAGAAGCTGCTGTGATGAAAAATTTTATCTTCAAACTTTAAAACTAAAACCAGATGAAATAGCGCTTTTCCTCGAATTTTGTGATGCAGATCCAAAATCAAAAGTAGTCCTCGAAAGCAACAATGTATTAAGTGTAATGGATTTTTTGCTTTCGAAAAATATTGAATTTAAAAAACTGTAACCTATAACTATTGATTCAACCACCAAATACTTCCATTTAAAACGGCGGCAAAACTTACCCAAGCCAAATACGGAATAAACAAATAGCCCGCAATTTTATTGATTTTGGCAAATTGAACGTACGTTTCAAAAATCATCAACCACAATACAATAATTTCTAATCCGGCTAACATTGGGTTGTGTAAACCAAAGAATAAATACGACCACAATGCATTTAATGCCAATTGTATGGCAAAGAAAATTAACGCCTTTTGTACGACTTCTTTTTCTATTTCAATTCGGTCCCAAACTAATCCAGCAGCCACACCCATCATCACATACAGCATACTCCAAACTGGCGCAAAAACCCAATTAGGTGGATTAAAACTTGGTTTTACTAAAGTTGGATACCACGTTGTAATGGCAGCACGGGTAACTATTCCAGAGAAATAACCAATCGCAAGACACGTAACAACAACAGCTAATATTCGGGTGATTTTATTCATTTTTATATTTTTCTAATGTAAGCCAAATTTAATCAAAAGATTAGTACAATTCGACAAATAAACAAATCTGCGTGTAAATCAAAAAAAGTATCTTTGTATAAATTTTTAAAATTCATGATTTCAGCAAACGATTTTATTCCATCAAAATACACAACTTCTATTGAAAACGGCAATTTTCAATGGAGCGCACCCAGTAATATTGCTCTTGTAAAATACTGGGGAAAAAAGGACAATCAAATTCCTGCAAATCCCTCTGTGAGTTTTACGTTGAATAATTGTAAAACGATAACTAAATTGGCTTACGCCAAAAAACAAAATGATGGTCTATTTTCTTTTGATTTACTTTTTGAAGGGAAACCCAAAGAAGATTTCAAACCAAAAATTCAAAAATTTCTGGAACGGATCGAAGTCTATTTGCCTTTTTTAAAAGACTACCATTTTACAATTGACACCGAGAATACTTTTCCGCACAGTTCCGGAATTGCTTCATCAGCATCAGGAATGGCAGCTTTAGCAATGAACTTCATGAGTCTAGAAAAAGCGTTAAACCCTGCAATGACACAGGAATATTTCTATCAGAAAGCGTCTTTATTAGCACGTTTAGGTTCCGGAAGCGCTTGCAGAAGTGTAAAAGGACAGGTTGTAGTTTGGGGAAATCATGCAAAAATCTCCGAAAGTTCGGATTTATTTGGGGTTGAATTTCCAAATGTCATTCATGCTAATTTCAAGAATTTTCAAGATACTATTTTACTGGTTGACAAAGGAGAGAAACAAGTTTCGAGTACAATCGGACATGACTTAATGCACAACCATCCATTTGCGGAAAGGCGATTTGCACAAGCACATGAAAATTTAGACCAACTAATTTCAGTTTTTAAAACTGGAAATCTGGAACAATTTATCAAAATCGTAGAAAGCGAAGCTTTGACGTTACATGCTATGATGATGACCTCAACACCTTATTTTATATTAATGAAACCAAATACTTTGGAGATCATTAATGCCATTTGGAAATTCAGAAATGAATCCAAAATCCCTGTTTGTTTCACACTGGATGCTGGAGCAAACGTACATGTATTGTATCCATTTAATAGTAAAGAAAAAGTGTTACAATTTATTAAAGACGAATTAGTTGGCTATTGCCAAAATGGTCAGTATCTTTGTGACGAAATTGGAAACGGAGCTTTGCAGTATTAATTTATTTTTTCACTATCTTTAATTTTTAAAGAACTGAAATCATGGATATCCAAACAGAGAAATTAGAATTGATAAAATTGCTGTTAGAAACTGACGACACGAGCATAATTACAGCTGTTAAAAACATTTTCAACTCACAAAAAAAAGACGTCTGGAAAGAATTATCTCCTGAACAACAAGAAGAAATTGATCTTGAAATTCAAGAAGCAAATCGTGGAGATAAAGTTGATTTATAAAAATTTAAGTTTTACAATATAATTACCGACCCCAAATTGTTAATTACAATCTAATATGAAAGGACCTTTATTTTATTCAAAAATATTACTCTTTGGAGAATACGGAATCATTCGTGACTCAAAAGGGCTATCTATCCCCTATAACTTTTATAATGGTGCACTGAAAAGAGATGAAAATCCATCTGAAGAAGCGATTAAATCAAATGGGAATTTGAGACGTTTTGTGACCTATTTAGAAACGTTACAAAACGAGCAGCCGGATTTAGTAACTTTTGATTTAGACACATTGAAAAATGATGTAGAAACCGGAATGTATTTTGATTCCAGTATCCCACAAGGGTATGGAGTAGGAAGTAGTGGTGCACTTGTCGCAGCTATTTATGATAAATATGCACATCATAAAATCACGGTTTTAGAGAATTTGACTCGTGAAAAATTATTACAACTCAAGAATATATTTTCTCAGATGGAGAGTTTTTTCCACGGAAAAAGTTCTGGTTTAGACCCATTAAACAGTTATTTAAGCATCCCGATTCTGATTAATTCTAAAGACAATATAGAAGCAACTGGAATTCCAACACAAAGCTTTGACGGAAAAGGTGCAGTATTCTTGCTGGATTCAGGAATTGTAGGTGAAACAGCACCTATGGTGAATATTTTCATGGAGAACCTAAAAGACAAAGGATTTCGTGCCATGTTAAAAAATCAATTTGTAAAATACACGGATGCTTGTGTGGAAAATTTCCTAGGCGGTGATATGAAATCATTGTTTATGAACACTAAAAAATTATCAAAAGTAGTTTTGAATAACTTCAAACCAATGATTCCCGAACAGTTTCACGGAATTTGGCAACAAGGCATTGACAGCAATGATTATTATTTAAAACTATGTGGCTCTGGTGGAGGTGGTTATATCCTGGGTTTTACAGAAGACATAGAGAAAGCCAGAATTTCATTGAAAGAGTATAAGCTAGAAGTAGTGTATCAATTTTAAAAAATTTATTTTTCAGACCTTACAAAAAAAATCTAAAGCAGCATCCTGATCCTTGGAAGCGCATTCTTAAAATAAATCTAAATGTTAAGCAGGCAACACAAACTTCTTATAATGAAAATTGCAAGTTTGTTCTCTGTTGTTAGAGGCTATAACATTCCTATTATTATATTGGCACAATATCTTTCCGCCATATTTATTCTTGCTCCCGAAAAAAGAGCGTTGGACATTCTGCTCGATTTAAACTTATTTATTCTGGTTTTTGCCTCTTCATTGACCATCGCTTCGGGGTATATTATCAATAATTTTTATGACAGTCAAAAAGATTTAATTAATCGCCCTAATAAATCAATGCTGGATCGATTGGTAAGTCAAGAGACAAAACTGAATGTCTATTTCGTCCTGAATTTCATAGTCGCTTTAATGGCTTTATTTGTTTCTTGGCGCGTCTTTCTATTTTTTTCAGGGTATATATTTTTCATCTGGTATTATTCCCATAAAATAAAAAAATATCCTATAATAGGAAATTTAACTGCAGCTTTACTGGCTGTCCTGCCTTTTTTTGCAATATTATTGTATTTTTATACTCGGATTCCTTTTGAAGACATTGAAAATTACAAAAGACAACTAGGTGTAATTTTTTCTCATGCCCTGTTTTTATTCTTATTATTGTTGATTCGAGAAATGATTAAAGATTTAGAAAATCTCAAAGGAGATCTGGCTAATGATTACAAAACAATACCTATTGTTTATGGTGAAGAAATTTCAAAAAAAACCATTACAGCACTGACTATTTTTACCCTTTTTCCAGTTTACGCTTTAATAGATATTTATGATGTGGGCTACATGGATATTTATTTTTATTCCTGCCTCATAATCTTGATTTTCTTCTTGCTCTATTTGTGGAAATCAAACACTAAGCCTCAGTTTTTATTGCTTCATAATATCCTTAAATTCCTTATTGTGGCTGGTGTTTTTTGTATTGTATTGATAAATCCTAGTGTATTGTGGCATGGAAAGAGATTGTTGATGATTGGATAAACTTCGTCTTCTTCAAAATCATTATACCTCCACAACAATTTCCTAAAGAACAACTAATGTCCTACATGACAACATACTACAATGTCACAGCCTCTTTTTTATCTTTATGATAAAGAGAAAAAAAATAGTATAATATAGAACATGCAAAATTTAGCACTACAAAATAGCTCCAAAAAACGAAACATAAACTTACTAATTATGGTATTAATTAGATAGTTAGCGTTTTTATAATTGGCAGTTATTGATTGTCAATTATATAAATAGTATCTTTGCACAAATTATTGAATATTATGAATAAGAAGGAAGGCAATGATAAGAAAAGTGGTCCAAGAGCGAATAGCGCAAGACCCAGTTCAAATAAGCCAAAACCTGCCATGCAGAAGCGCGCTCAAGGGCCGAAAAAAGTTAAAGTAGTTACTAAAGTTGCCGATATTGCTACTGATAAAGTAGAGAAAAAACCAAATCAAGCACCAAAGAGACCGAAAGTAAAGGACGAAATTCGTTTGAATAAATACATCGCTAATTCTGGTGCGTGCTCGCGTCGTGATGCTGATATCTACATTCAATCTGGTACGGTGAAAGTAAACGGGATTCCAGTCACAGAAATGGGATACATGGTTAAACCAGGAGATGTTGTAAATTTTGACGGTTCTACTTTGACACCAGAGAAAAAAGTTTACATCTTACTGAACAAACCAAAAAACTTTACCACTGCAATGGATGAAGGTCAGGAGTATCGTAATGTATTGGAACTGGTAAAAGGCTCCACCACTGCAAAAATTGGAGCAGTTGGGAGAATGGATAAGAATACCACTGGATTACTATTGTTTACAAACGATACCGATATGATTCGTAAGTTTACGTTACCAAGCCAAAAATCATCTAAAATTTACCAAGTTTCATTAGATAAAAATTTGAAATTTGAGGATTTAGAAAAAATAAACAAAGGACTTACTCTTGATGGGCACCGTGTTTTTGTAGAAGACGTAAGTTACATTGATGGAGAAGCAAAAAGTGAAATTGGGTTGCAATTAAGATCGTCTAACGTAAAAGTTGTCCGCAACATTTTTGAACATTTCAGTTATGATGTATTGCGAATTGACAGGGTTTCTTTCGCTGGTTTAACCAAAAAGAATTTACCAAGAGGAAACTGGAGATTGCTTACAGAACAAGAAATTATCAATTTGAAGAACGTCTAATATCTCTTTGTAATTATAAAAAATAAAATCCCTTTTCGCTTAAAGCAAAAGGGATTTTTTAATTAAAAATAAATCCTAATTAATATGACCCCAGAAAAACTACAGTCTATTGCCTTCAAATGGGTTGAAACTTTCAACAATAAAGAATTAGAAAAACTACTGTCATTGTATGACGAAGATGCCGTTCATTTTAGTCCAAAACTAAAAATTTACAAACCTGACACAAACGGATTTGTAATAGGTAAAGAGGCTTTACGTCACTGGTGGCAAGATGCCTTTTCTCGTTTACCCAGTTTGAATTATCGACTTAAATCACTTACTGCAAATGGAGACCGC
This sequence comes from Flavobacterium sp. GNP008, assembly GCF_056428965.1. Taxonomy (NCBI): domain Bacteria; kingdom Pseudomonadati; phylum Bacteroidota; class Flavobacteriia; order Flavobacteriales; family Flavobacteriaceae; genus Flavobacterium; species Flavobacterium sp. GNP008. Next base: position 620,879 of record NZ_JBWJVL010000001.1, read on the forward strand.
GTTTTCATGGAATACACTCGAACGGTTACTGGCGAAGAGGATTTGCTTGTTGCGGAAGTATTAGACATCAAAGAAAATAAAATAATTGCTTCTCGAGTCTATCATGGATAAATTTACGAGTTTACTTTCAAAAAAATAAAGTAGCTTTACAGCTGTTATAAATTTAAAAACTATGAAAAAACCATTATCCTTATTATTTGTTTTTCTGTTTTCATTATTGTTGATCAACTGTAAAAAAGACGAAAATACACTCGATTTTTCAACTTTGACCAAAAACTATTTTGACAATAAAAATGCAATGAACCCTTTGGATGCGACTCAAAGTGGTCAAAACGAATACAACGATCAGCTGCAATTTGAAATGACGGACAGTTTTAGAAAATCACAAGAATCGTTTTTCAACAAATACCAAACCGCTTTAAAAACTGTTGATTTAGAAGACTTATCTGATGAAGAAAAAAACAGCTATGAAATCATCAAATGGGAAGTTGAAATTGGAAAAGACCTCTTAAAACAGCCCACGAATCTTCTGCCAGTTCATCAGTTTTGGGGAACGCACTTGACTATGGGACAATTTGCCGGAGGAACCAGCGCACAGCCTTTTAAAACGGAAAAGGACTATACCAATTTTCTAAAAAGAATGGACAAATACGCGGTATGGATCGATTCGGCAATGGTATACATGAAAAAAGGTTTGGAGCAAGGTGTTGTTTTACCAAAAGCGTTAACACTAAAGTTGATTCCGCAGTTTGCAGAAATGGCTACACCAAAAATAGAAGATAACTTATTCTACTCAGCTATAAAACTAATGCCTGCCTCATTTCCTGAAGGGGTTAAAGAAGACTTAACCGCTCAATACACTTTGACAATCAACACCAAGTTGATCCCTCAATACAAGAAGATGGCGGAGTTTCTAACCACAGAATACCTCCCTGCCTCCAGAACCACCAGCGGAATAGGAAGTCTACCTTTTGGGAAAGAACTATATGCTACTTATGTAAAACAATGGACCACCACCGAGATGACTCCAGAGGAAATTCATCAATTGGGATTAAAAGAAGTAGCCCGATTGAATGCCGAAATGGAAAAAGTTAAAACTCAAGTAGGCTTCAAAGGCACTTTATTAGCATTCTTTGAAGAAGTTAGAAATAAAAAGGAATTAAAACCTTTCACTAAGCCAGAAGAAGTTATTGCAAACTTCCAAAGCATTTATACCCGTATCAAGCCAAATGTAGATAAATTATTTGCACTGCAACCCAAAACAAAATTTGAAATTAGACGAACGGAAGCTTTTCGAGAAAAAACAGCAAGTGCTGAATACAATCAAGGTACCGCTGATGGTTCCCGTCCCGGCATTTTTTATGTTCCAATACCAGATGTGACCAATTATAATCTGTATGGAGATGAAGATCTATTTTTACATGAAGCCATTCCTGGACATCACTTTCAAATTTCCTTACAACAAGAAAATGAGAGTCTGCCTGATTTCAGAAAATTCAATTGGTTTGGTGCGTATGGAGAAGGCTGGGCTTTATATACTGAAAGTTTGGGTAAAGAGCTTGGACTGTATCAAGATCCGTATCAATATTTTGGAATGCTAGGTAATGAAATGCACCGAGCGGTTCGATTAGTCGTTGATACTGGATTACATTCCAAAGGATGGACCAGAGAACAAGCTATCAAATATTCGTTAGCCAATGAAGCCGAAAGTGAAGCGAGTATTATTCCTGAAATCGAACGCTATATGGCGATTCCGGGACAAGCATTGTCCTATAAAATTGGTCAGTTAAAAATTATAGAGCTTCGTAAAAAAGCAGAAGCTAAAATGGGCTCCAAATTTGATATTAAAAAATTCCATGAAAAAGTATTGGAATCCGGAGTAATGCCTTTAGCTTTATTGGAAAAGAAAATTAATGAATGGATAACTAAATCGAACTAAAATGAAAAAAATACCATTTAACATCCTATTCCTGCTCTTTATTGTTTTCAACAGTAATGCCCAAGGACATCTTGATAAAATTGACCCATACTCTACAGGTGTATTATATAGAAATGCCCTCTTGAACAGTCGTGATCTAGCAAAAATAGAAGGTTCAAAGTATCTCAATGAAGACTTTCAATTAGCTGAAGTTTCTACTGTTCCACAAAAATTAATGGTGCGATACAATGCTGTTACCGACACTTTAGAGATTCAAAGTACAGGTTTAGATTTTTTTTCACTTACAAAAAAAAACCCTTACAATACTATCACCATAATTGCTAATGGAAATAAATTTAAACTTTTAAATTACAAAAATAAAGAAAACAATATTTATGGGTACCTGCTGCAATTATACTCCAAAGATAATGTTACGTTGTACAGAAGGGATAAAATTATTCTACAAAAAGCAGTAGAAACTAGAACTACTTATCAGCAAGCAACACCAGCAAAATTTGTCAAAACAAATTCAGAATATTATTTAAGCTTAAAAAACGAAACAGCTGTAGCCTTACCGAAAAATAAAAAAGAATTTCAAGAATTTTTTCCAATGAAAAAAGAAGAGATTTCAACTTATCTTAAAAACAATAACTTTTCTATAAAAGATGAAAAGAGTGTTGTTGAGATGGCAAAATTCCTTTCAAGTTTGTAGTCAAAAAAAAAGCTTCTCAATTGAGAAGCTTTTTTTGTGCGGATAATAGAAACAACGCCTTAGTATTTCACTGCATTTCACTGCAATCCAAATTACATTCAAAGCCTTTATTTACTCGGTTTTTAGTATATTATTTTTTCTGACTTGCACCAAGGTGCAAATAAACGCAACTATTTCGGGGGATATACGGGGGAAATATTATATTTTTGAATATGGCTACAATAAACTACCGAATTAACGAAAAAGCAGTTAATGACCCAACCAAAATTTACATTAGGTTTAGAGGTAAGAATTTTGATTGCGAAGCACCAACTGAAATAGAAGTCTATAAAAAAGATTGGAGTAAAACTAAGCAAAAAATAAAAACTACAGCCGACTCAGATGATACAAGAAACAAGGTAAACAAAACATTAAAAAATCTTGAAGAATTTATTTTTGAGGAATTTAATACCGACTATCAAGAAGGCACGACAATCGATAAAGATTGGCTAAAAGTTCAAATTTATTCATATAACAACCAATCAACAAACTCTGACAAAGACATAAAAATTTTTTTAACAGCCTTTTCAGACAAGTTTACAGAAGATTCTAAGAACAGGACCAACAAAAGAACAGGAGAGAAATTAAAACTTAGAACAATCCAAGATTTTCAAGATACAAGCAACAAATTAAAGGCTTACGAAAAATTTATTCGCAAAAAAATAAAATTTTTAGATGTTGACTTAAAATTTCACAAAGATTTCATTGACTTTCTTCGCACCGAACAAAAACTAGGAGAAAATACAATTGGAGCAAAAATAGACAATCTTAAAGCTTTCCTTCGTGATGCTGAGTTGAGCAAAATTAAAACCAACCCCCAATACAAAAGCAAAGATTTTTATTCACCATCATCCAAACCAAAAGATATTTATTTTGATGAAAATGAAATATTAGAAATAAATAATCACCAATTTGAATTTGACAGCTACCTTGATAACGCACGGGACTGGTTAATCATTGGTTTGTGGACAGGACTTCGAGTCTCAGACCTTCTCGGATTAACCAAAAGAGACATTAAAAATGGATACATAGACAATACCAACTTTAAGACTAATATTCCCGTAACTATACCTATACATCCTACTGTTCAAGAAATTCTTCAAAAAAGAAATGGTGAATTCCCACGACATATTAGTGACCAAAATTTCAACGATTATATAAAAAAAGTAGCTGAAGAAACTGGATTCAATGAAATGGTTGATGGCTCAAAGATGATTGAAATAAAAGATGAAAATGGCAAACCAATACTGGATGAAAATGGAAAAAAAATTCACCGAAAAAAACAAGGCAAATACAAAAAGTATGAACTAGTAACCTCACATATTTGCAGAAGGTCCTTTGCTACTAATCTTTATGGTAAAATAGATACATTAACCATCATGAAAATTACAGGACACCAAACAGAGAAACAATTTCTCGCTTATATTAAAATTACTCCTAAACACCATGCCGAAAAATTAAGTAAACTTTGGGCTGAAATGTACCAAAACAAACAATCCGACTAGAGTCGGATTGTTTATTTTAAATTTTTTATAAATTCTAAAATATCTGAATTTCTGAACTTAACACCTCTACCTAAGTTGACACTTTTTATTTTCCCTTTACTAACCCTATCATCTAAAGTTCTTAGAGAAATATCAAGTTTTTCGGCTGTCGCCTTCCTTGATAAAAGTTTATCATCCAAAAAATAGTTTTCTGATAATTGTTTTTCAAAATTATCCATTTGCAACCTAACTAGCCTCTCGACTTCTTTTTTTATTATTTCATCAAATCCAATTTGATTAAAATTTAATAGATTATTATTTAACATTTCAACCTTGCTCCCAATCTCTGTTTTTATTAAGGGTGCGAGAATTATTTTACCATTAACTGATATATCCAAATATACTTCTTTACTAATTGAGTTTCAAGTTAATCTCAAAAATAAATTAACAGAACTAAAATCATCCGTACTTAAGTATTAATAAAATATCCTACATTAATAAAATAAATCTGACCTCCAAAATAATGACCATCCAACAGTATCTATCCAAAATAAACACTTTACACATTACTGATAACGTCATAGAACATTCCTATCGTGGTGACTTACAAAACTAATAACCATTGTTTGACAGAGGCATCATTTAATTCCCATTTCCATAGGTTCATATTCATTACAAAATATTAGATATTTGTCGTAATCTCTTCCTATTTTATAAGAGACTTGCTCAAATTGTTCAAATGAAATATCATTTATTTTGTCTGTTGTAAGATTTCGCAATGTATTGCTATTTTTTTCTGAACTTGGATGATACATAAATAAGCAAAAATCTTTTGATAATGGAAAGTAAATTTCTGACTCAATTGGAATAACACAACTAAAGTTTTCCTGTTTATCTAAATGCACTGGACTATCAGTCGTAATCCAACCCTTATTATCGCAATCTCTAATAATTACTTTATTAAAGCTTCTAAAGACATTTACAAGATGATTCATTAGTGTTCCCAAAATCATATTTAAATGAAAGTTTTGTTCAAAATGATTCAAAACGAATTTATTTGATTCAGCATCATTTGAAAATATGGTAATTTCATTTATAAGTTTATCTCTTGTTTCTTCGCAAGTAAGCAAATTATTTATATAGCTTCTAAATGGATTAGTTCTGCATAATAAATTAGCAACGAAATGATTTAACACATCTTTATCTTTAGGGGCCAACCTTTTTTGGTGACGAAGATTTGAAATTACAGTTCGATAAAAACTTTCAATTTGACTACTTAAATTTTCAAAATGTCTTTTAATTTCGAAATCGTCAACTGGTAAATCAAAAATATTAATTTCTGTTGTAAATTCAATTATCTTAACATTCTCTGTCATTTTATTCCCTAACTTATATATTGAAACCCAATATTCATCTTCAATTTTATAGCCGAATTGTTTCAAATAAATTTGAGGAACTATATGTTGTTTTTGATAGACATGTTCTTCCTTCATAATTTTGAAATGTTTTTATCTTTTTTTTGTAAACGATTATCCTTGTGATTAATGATATAAGCAATATTATTTTTTATGGTTATTTACTGTTTTCATAATCTCTTTATATGTTATCTATTGTTTGTTTTTTATACTTTCATAGGTATTAATAAAAAATTAAATATGAAATTTATTTTTTTTTCACAGTTTTATTATGGTTTTTAAAATGCTAATTAGTCATTTCATCTACAATAACATTAGGAAAGATAACCGCATCAATACTACTAAATTTTTCTATTTGATACATTTTGCTAAGTACACCAAAAGCCTCTAATAAATGGCTTTGATTTTCTTTCTTGACCTTCATCATAATACATAGAAATGTTGTGTAAACTATTTTTGACATTGGTTCCACAAGAACATTTCCCATGTGTAAATAAAATTCCCCTTCATTATTTTTTTTAAGCTTTACCTTAGTTTTAAGCTCCTTAATTGTAACGTAACTATGCCCGTCTTTAATTAAATCAAAAAAACTCATAATAGTTTTCAAAGATTCTTCTTTATTAATCGATGTTTTATGGTTATCAGCGAATTCGATAAATAATGATACCAACGAATCTTTTTCTATCTGTAAAGGCTCAATACGAAGTATTCTTGCATAAATTAACAAACCAAACAAAATATATACCCTATCATTTATTTTAGGGGATATTTCTATAATATCAAAAGTTGAAATATTAGATATTTTAACTTCGGCTCTCAAAAATAATTCGTCTTTTTTAAATAATTCTTTGAAAAACATATTCTTTTAATTTAGGTTTTATCATTTCGCTAACTTCTATACACCAATACTAGAATCCATCGAGATTTGGGTAGTTTTGTAGATTAAAAATGATTGTTAGTAATCGTAGCTAATGTAATATTTTTTCATAAAAATATTACAAATAAAATTCATTCAAATTATAAACCTAAAATTATATTTACAATTATATTCATTTCTACAAACCCTACTTTAAAATAGTAACTATTACGATGATATAATTGCTTCAATAACACCCGTGTGTTTAAACCACCTTATCATTTCAAACGTATCAAAACCTCAACTGTATCAATATATACCTATTAGCTACATAAAATGACACAGCTAAATGCATCGATAATAATCTTTGACTTATTTGCATACATAATTTTTATTTATTATATTTACTTAATCAATAGATTAAAACTATATATAATATTTTAAGCCATGGAAACAGCAATAATCATCGCTAGATGTTCAACAAACGAGACAAGACAAAACGTAAGCAGACAAACGCAAGAACTGGAAGCGAAATTCGGTAATCAGTATAAAATTGTCAAAACGTTTGCATATTACCAAAGCGGAACTAAAAATGAAGACAATAATTCAGAAATGCTGGCTTTTGCAATTTCAAACGGCATCCAAAACATTATTGTTTCCGAAATAAGCCGAATATCTCGAAAGGTTGTTAATGTTTTGCAATTCATTGAAAAATGCAACAACGAAAAAATAAATGTGGTTATCGAAAATTACAACCTCCATACCCTTAACAATGACAAAACCATTAATACTATGGTTCAGATGATGTTATCAATCGGAGCTTCATTTTCACAAGCAGAATTGGTTCAGACGAAAATTCGTTTAAATTCTGGGCGTGACAAATATATACGTGATGGTGGGGTACTTGGGCGTAAAATCGGCTCGGAGAAAGACGAAAAGAAACTTTTATCCGAACATTCCGACATCGTAAAATTCATCAAACAAGAGCAATCTATACGTAATATAATGAAACTCACGGGGAAATCTTCTGGAACGGTCCAAAAAATTAAAAAACTGGTACAATAAAAAATGGTCGCAAAATTTGCGACCATAATTTTTTTGAAACACTTCACACACCATCATAACTTATGGCGATTCTAGTAATAAAAACACTGTTTTTAAAAAACCCTTCATGAGCACTAAGTTGCTAGGCTTGGTTCAAAACGGAGCCATTTTTTTGTTTAAAAAAAATTTTCGAACCTCATCATACCCTTATTATCATCACCATAAAACCAACTATATGTTATCGGTAACTAGAATTACAAATATTTTATATTTACCAGTACGGACGGGGGTCACCCTAATTGTTCAATTCGTTTTCTAATTTGTTCTATTTCTTTCTGCAACTGCAATTTTAGTAATTGCTTATGCAGTTCTTGTTTATGAATAGGGTCCGTTTCACCCGATATTAGCATATTTTTTACCCTTATTTTATCCTCTATTGAAGTCATCATTAAGGGAGTTAATCAAATATTCTTCATAATGCAGTGCATTTAGATTATTGTCGCTAATCAAAAGCCTATACTCCATCATCAGATGTTCATCATCTATAATCGCATCGCCTTCATACATTCTTAGGCAATAATTCACCAACATTTCACGTAGTATCGGATTGTACCGAAAGTCATTTATTTCTTCCATAATTTTATTTTATAATATTGTTATGCCACCATTTTTTTTAAGGTAACGGGTGATGCTACCACGATTATTTATTTTTTCAATCTGATGACGGTATAGTTTAGAATCTAAATATTTATTCAGCACCCCAGTAACCTCAACTTCAACATCATCTTTATACCCATCGGTAATGGCATGAAGGTGGTTTACCCCACGGTCATCGATTTCAACAACGTAACCTATATTTACAGATGGCATTTGTTCTTTGACTTCGTTTATTAACTGAATATGATAATTAACATCATAATCATCTTTCATGTTCCATGTAATTAGCGTTTCCCATTTATGGTTGGTTATATTCGTTTCTGCCTTTTTATACTTAGGCATGAACTCACTAATTAAAGTATAATGGATTTGCCACGTCCTACCATTACGATAAAGCAAATTAGACATACCACTGTATTTTTCTTTTACATCCTTCATTCTGTATTTTAACGCTCTTGGTGACATTCCTGTCATTTGTTCCAATTGGTTAAGCTGATAGTATATTTTAGCTCTAGTTCCGTTTACTTCGTTAATTATTTTTTTATATTCTTCTTTCATATTATTGGTTGTTTAACATAGTAAGGACAAGAGAGGTTATAACCAATTTGCTCCTTTATATTAAATATGCACTTAATTGGAAAACACCTAATTATTTTCATTTATTTTATATATTCAATTATACTCCATATAAAAAATAAGTCAAGTGCAATCATAAAAATAATCGTTAGCAGAATAAACAAAAGTTAACAATCCTTATTATTGCTGAGGTCTTTAAGGATTAGATATAATTAAATAAAATATGATAATAATAAATTGGTGAATTATCGACTCGAAAAAATATTACGGAGATTAATCGGTGTAAAGTGGTAATCACAAATTAATAATCTAAACGGCTTAAAAACAATTGCACCTATTATATCTAATTTTCATTCGCATTAATAAAAAAATGATGGGAATGAAAAACTAGTTACATAATTTAATCAGTCAAAAATAAAATGGTTCGGGGGAAATACGGGGGAAGGATAAAATAAAAAATCCTTTAAACGTTGTTAATAAACGATTAAAGGATTCTTAAAGTGCGGATAATAGGACTCGAACCTACACGCCTTGCGGCACCAGATCCTAAGTCTGGCATGTCTACCAATTTCACCATATCCGCGCAATTGTGGGTGCAAAGATAAACATAACTTCCAATTTTCAAAGTAAATTTGACAAAAATATTCATACTCTTTTTTGTACTTTTGAAATTACAATTAAATTCAAATAATGGAAAATATTAAAACATACATTCAAGAACACAAAGACCGCTTTGTCAATGAGTTAATCGAATTGTTGAAAATTCCATCCGTGAGTGCTGATCCAGCGTATTCACATGATGTTTTTGAAACAGCAGCTGCCGTTAAAGCTAGTTTAGAAAAAGCCGGTTGTGATTTGGTTGAAATCTGCGATACTCCAGGATATCCAATTGTCTATGCTGAAAAAATAATTGACCCTTCATTGCCTACGGTTTTAGTGTACGGACATTATGATGTTCAACCCCCAGATCCAATAGATTTATGGACTTCACCTCCCTTTGAGCCGGTAATCAAAAAAACAGAAATTCATCCAGAAGGCGCTATTTTTGCCCGTGGATCTTGTGATGACAAAGGCCAAATGTACATGCATGTAAAAGCATTGGAATACATGGTTCAATCGAATACTTTGCCTTGTAACGTGAAATTCATGATTGAAGGCGAAGAAGAAATTGGCTCTAAAAGCTTGAGTTGGTTCGTGGAACGCAATCAGGAAAAACTAAAAAATGACGTGATTTTAATTTCGGATACCGGAATGATTTCTAATCAGCAACCATCGATTACAACAGGATTACGTGGATTAAGCTATGTAGAAGTAGAAATTACGGGACCAAACCGTGATTTACATTCTGGATTATATGGCGGTGCTGTCGCCAATCCAATCAATGTTTTAGCTAAAATGATTGCTTCGCTTCATGATGAAAACAACCACATTACCATACCCGGTTTCTATGATCATGTAGCAGAATTATCTCTGGAAGAAAGAGCTGAAATGGCTAAAGCACCCTTCAATTTAGAAAACTACAAGAAAGCATTAGACTTAAATGACATTTATGGTGAAAGCGGCTACACCACAAACGAAAGAAATTCCATTCGCCCTACACTGGACGTCAACGGAATCTGGGGTGGTTACACCGGAGAAGGTGCGAAAACAGTGATTGCCAGCAAAGCGTTTGCTAAAATCTCGATGCGTTTGGTTCCAAATCAAGACTGGGAGCAAATCACCGAACTTTTCACGAAACACTTCACAAGCCTTGCTCCTGCTGGCGTTACCGTAAAAGTTAAACCGCATCATGGCGGTCAAGGATATGTAACCCCCACAGACAGCATTGGCTACAAAGCTGCAAACATGGCCTATACAGAAACCTTTGGCGTACCCGCAATTCCAGTGCGTTCCGGAGGAAGTATTCCTATCGTCGCGCTATTCGAAAAAGAACTGAAAAGTAAGACTATTCTAATGGGATTTGGTCTGGACAGTGATGCGATTCACTCGCCAAACGAACATTTCGGAATCTTTAATTACCTGAAAGGAATTGAAACCATTCCGTTATTTTACAAATATTTCGTGGAGTTATCTAAATAAATTTCTTCGATACAGAATAAAATCCGTTCAGCAATGAGCGGATTTTTTTTTGGCATTTCCCGCTGAAAATAGCGGGTTAGGCTGTCCGTTCTCAATCTTTTTATTTTTTTGTTTAAAAAATAAAAAGGATTTCCACTCCCATCCTTAACGCAAACCGCTGACTACCAAAATATTTTATTTAAAATTTGTTTATTTCAATTTATATTCTACATTTGTAGAGCAATGTTTTATTCTGTAGAATATGAAAGTCCAAAATCAATATAAAATTGTCATCCTCCTAATAGCTCTAAGCCTGACTAGCTGTAAAATTAATCAAACCAAAAACGGATTAAAAACGGGTAAATGGATTCAAACGGAAGAATTCATGAACATCGAATCCAGCGCAACAGGAAAGTACAAAAAAGGAAATAAGATTGGAACTTGGAAACAGTTCATCAGCGATAGATTAACTTCTAAAGAAAAATATAAAAAAAACAGTTGCTATATTATCAAATATCATAATACTGGAAAAATTCAACAAATAGGTGTTTCAAATAAAGCCATAATAAATTCAAAAATAGAATGGCTACCCACAGGAGAATGGAAATTTTATGACTCCGAAGGGATTTTACTTGGAACCAAAATCTATGAAAAAGGAATACCTGTTCAAGAAATTTACACTAAATAAAAAATAAACATGCAACAACTCACCAACGCCGAAGAACAAGTAATGGAACACCTTTGGAAACTCGAGAAAGCTTTCATGAAAGACTTGCTCGAAGCTTATCCAAAACCAAAACCGGCTACCACAACTGTGGCTACTTTATTGAAAAGAATGATCGACAAGCAATTTGTAGCCTACAGGGAGTTTGGGAACTCCCGGGAATATTATCCTTTGGTAAAAAAGACCGATTATTTCTCGAAACACGTCAACGGATTGATTAGTAATTTTTTCAACAATTCGGCATCACAATTTGCTTCTTTCTTTACTACCGAAACGAATTTGTCTCAAACGGAGCTGGAAGAACTTAAGAAAATAATAGACAGTGAAATTCAAAAAAAGAAAAAATGAGCGACTTTCTAATTAAATCAACAATTACTTTATTCGTGCTACTGGCGGTATATCATTTGTTTTTGGAAAAAGAAAAAATACATGTTTTCAATAGGTTTTACTTATTGTTCAGCCTTGTTTTCTCGATGGTGATTCCCTTTATAACCATAGAAGTGATTCAGGAAATAGCACAACCTACAGTCAAGCCGGGAAATATCCAACTACTGCAAGGAAACGCAGTAATCATGGAGGAAACTAACTATCTGGCAATAGGATTATGGAGTTTGTATGGTTTAGTAACTGTTATTTTGGCGATACGTTTTATCAGCAATATCATCAAAATTTCTTCTAAAATGAAGTCGAATACACCAATTGCCTATAAGAATGCAAAATTGATTTTGGTTCCCGAAAAAACATTGCCACATACTTTCCTGAATACGATTTTCATTAACGAAACGGAATACAATAACCGTGAGATAGAAGCAGAATTGTACACCCACGAACTCACACATGTAACCCAAAAACACACTTTGGATATTTTATTCATCGAACTATTGAAAACTGTTTTTTGGTTCAACCCTATTTTTATTTTTTACAAAAAAGCAATACAACTCAACCACGAATTTCTTGCTGACGAGAAAGTAGTGACCTCCTATAACAATGTTCCGTTCTACCAATCTTTATTACTATCGAAAGCGAACGAGAACCAAACTTTTTACTTGGCCAGTAATTTGAATTATTTAATAACTAAAAAACGATTACTCATGATGACAAAAACCACATCAAAAACAGAAGCTTTATTAAAAAAAGCAATGCTAATCCCTCTAGTAACTGCCTTATTGTTTTTATTGTGTACGAAAGTCGTTGCGCAAGAAACCAATGTAAAAAAAGAAACTACTCCTAAAAAATCCGAAAATTTATTTAAAACGTATTACGACAAAACTACTTTTAAAATCAAAGATGAAAAAGGAAAGATTGCCAGCGAAAAAAAATACAATGAACTAACTCCTATAGAAAAGAGGGCAATACCTTCCATCCTATCCAAGCAAAAAGAATTGCCTACAAACGAGGAACTTCTGGGGATTTTAAGTAAAGGAGCTCCTGAAGTGATTGAAATTGATGCGTACGATTCTGAAAATCAGTTTGTCCAAAAAGGGGAAAATGAAGTCTATAATACTGCTGGAATAACTGAAAAACCAGATTTCCCGGGAGGAATTATGGAATTTTACAAATTTGTGGGCAATAATTTTAAAACTCCAGAACAACCTAACTTAAAAGGAAAAGTATACATCACCTTTATAGTAGAAAAAGACGGCAGCTTAAGCGATATAAAAAACATACGAGATATTGGTTTTGGAACCGGTGAAGAAGCCATCCGTGTTTTGAAAATATGCCCGAAATGGATTCCCGGAAAAATGAACGGCGTTCCTGTGAGAGTAATGTATAGCTTACCTATAACTATTCAATCTGGAAAGGTGTAATTGTAAAAAAGAAATCCGCTTCAAAAGAAGCAGATTTCTTTTTTACTAATGTTTTATGGATTTTAGACGGTGGAAAATTCGTAACCTTTCAGTTTTCGGCTTAACGAAAACTTGATGCGAAACGATAATTCCACTAAATTCCAGCTAGCTCAAAATGGCTGTTAGGACTAGTACTTTTTGAAAGATAGGTTAAATCGATTTTCGCTAAATTGTATTCCTTTTAATTTTTCTGAATTATCTCCACAAACTATTTCAAATGTACCTTCATTTAATTCCATCATTTGTTTTATTCTCCACATTCCAATTCCATCACCACTTTTTCCAATTGATTTCGCCAAACTGCCAGATATGCCTTCTAAAAATATTTTCTCTCTTTCTAATGGATTAATATATAAACTTATCATTTCTATAGATAAAGTAACCGAATCGGGATTGTCAATAAAATTAATATCTATTGTAGAATTTGGTTTAGCATATTTTGACGCATTTTCGATTAAATGATAAAAAGCAACCTGAATTGTTTCATAATCGAACTTTACTTTGCCAAAAAAATCGTTTACTTGAACATAAATTCTGTTTTTTGTGAAATCTGCAAAAAAAGTATGTAGAACATTTAGTAAAACATTTCGAACTGACCAACTTCTAATTTCAAGCGATACTGCATCAGTTCTATCAAGTTTTCTATAAATTGAAAATTCTGACTTCATGTGTATATTATGTTTAGCAATTCTTAAAAACATCATCGATGCTTTTTTGGAATTTCTCTTTAATTCAGTTTCAATATACTCAATTTGTGTACGCCAATTAGAAGAAAGTACTTCTTGAGGGATCAAGTCATAAATTTCCTGGATATTATGTGCATTTATTGAAGTTAAATTATGTACTAAGCGATTTACTTTTTGCTGCTCGGATTTCTTTATATCATCCTCAATTTGCTTTTTCGGAATTATCAGGTCGTAGTAAGCATAAGACAGTCCTTCTAATTTATTTTTAAATAGTTTTGTCGTTTTAGTTGTGTCACAACATAAAAATGTAATGCCTTTACTGTTACTAATTTTTCCTTGACGTCTTTCTCCGCTATATTTTGGACAATTTGGAATTAAATTGCCAGCTGTATTATTATTCTCAAAACAGACTTTGCATTCTTTTTCTAAATTATCAGAAATTACAATCCCAGAAAAATCTATAATTGAAAAATGTTTCATATTTGATTATTTAGCAAATTCCTCAATTAAATTAATAAACTGATATGGCTCAGCATTTTTTGATAAGCATCCATCAACTTCTCTTAAGGCTCTATGAAATCTATCTCCAGTAATTTCTGCGGAATACAGAATGATTTTTTTGCTCTCATATTTCTTTTTTAATGCTGATGCTAACCCTAACCCTTGATCTTGAAACATAGTATTTCCAACTCCATTAATGTCAACAAAAATAATATCTGCTTCATTAACTTTTGGATCATCAAGGTCGATAACATCTTTTACAGATTTGGTATTTATCCATCCGGATTTTTTTAGGATTGATACCATTTTATATTCGGTATGATTATCGTCAATAAATAAAATTTTAGTTTTCCCTTTTAATCTATCATCAGTATTTTCGGTACTTGATTTGTCAATTTGGTTTGTATTTCCCATAATATTATTAACTACAAAAGAATTAGTATTTGTGTTTGAATTAGGCGTATTGATTATTGGAATATCTTGTTTCTGATTTTTATTTGGTAAAAAAAAAGTGATAATGTAGCCAATTATTAAAACTCCGACTCCGCTAAATATCCATTCGTAATTATTTGTAATGATTTCCATTTTTTATTTTAGTTTGGTTTTTGGTTAAATTATTTTTCATTATTTATTTCAAGCTTCTGCTAGTATTAGCCCTAACTTATATATAAGCGAAACTAACCTTCGTATACACACCCACACATGGGTAGATTAGAGAAAATATGTTTCGCTCTGTGTTTTCCAAATATAATCAAATTTTCTTACAATTTATTAAAAAAACAGCCCTTCAATGAAATGCTTTGCGTGAGGGATGGCAGCGAAAATCCTTTATGTTTTTTCTTTAAAAACATAAAGATTGTAGCGAACAGCCCGACCCGAAGTTGCGAGGAGGAACGACGAAGCAATTTGAGGGTCACGCCCATACTTCGGCTACGCTCAGCATAAATAAAGAATTTTAAAAAACAAATCCGCTTCAAAAGAAGCGGATTTATCAAACTAAAAATCTAAAAAACTACTAACTAAACTCTTTATCCGGATTGTATCCTAAATACGACATGGATTGTTCTTTGAAAACAACACCATATTCTTCTAATTCTTTCAAAATAGGCACATAGACTTCTTTACGAATAGGCAGTTGAACTCCAGGCGTTGTAATTTTACCATTCAATATTAATAAAGTTGCCATGGCAACGGGTAAACCCACTGTTTTTGCCATAGCCGTATACGTTTGATCGTCACCAATACAAACCATTTTGGAATCTATTTGTTCTTTTTTGCCATGTATTTCGTATCCAAATTTATGATACATGACAATCATATCTTTATCTTTAGGTTGAAGTGTCCAACTGTCACTGAGTATTTTCTCTAAAATTTGTGCCGGAGTAGCATTCTTCAATCCTACTTTTTTATCCCGATTGAACAAATCTAATTCTAACAATTTGTCCCACATGATATCATCTTGGTCAATCTTGAGAATCAAACGCGTTTTAATTTCTACAGAATCCGTAGGATGATACGGCAAGAAAGAATTCACAAATTCTCGATAACTCATATTCTCAGAATCTTCCATAAAATAACTATCATCTGTCATTCCTAACTGGACAAACATATTCCAAGCTTTAGAGAAACCAACCCTGCGAATCGTTCCTCTATATAAAGTAAGCACATTATCTAAACCATAAACACTGCGATATTTCAAGGAATCCCGATTCGAATACGCTTCAAATCGACCATAACCTTCTACATCCAGAAACTCAGTTCTACGGAATAAATTACAGTACGGTATGTATTTATAAGTTCCCTCTTGAATAAATTTGGCAGCGCCACCCTGTCCAGCGAGAACTACATTGCGTGGTGCCCAGGTAAATTTATAATTCCAAAGATTCGTATCCGATTCTGGAGCGACAAGTCCGCCACAAAAAGATTCAAACAAGAGCATCTCGCCTCCTTTTTCTTTAATCTCATCAATCACTTTCATCGCACTCATGTGGTCAAGCCCAGGATCAAGCCCAATTTCATTCATGAAAATAAGATTATTTTCTTTGGCAGCTGCATCTAATTCCTGCATGGCATCACTCACGTACGATGCGGTAACCAAGTGTTTTTTGTAGAAAATACAATCTTTAGCAACTTCAATATGCAAATGAGCAGGCAACATCGAGATGACAATATCAGCAATTTGAATCGCTTTTCTTCTTTGGTCTTTATCAATAATATCTAAAGCAATCGCTGTTGCATTGACATGATTATTTGTTTTTTTTTGTGCTAAAGCCAATGACAAATCACCAATAACAAGATGTAGATTCTCTTTTTCTGATTTGCCTAAAAGATATTGAATCAAAGAGGAAGCTGATCTTCCTGCTCCAATAATCAAAATTGTTCTCATTTTTACATATTTATAACACAAACATACGAAATTGTTGTATTCATAACAAACTGTTTTGATTTATTTTAAGATGAAACAAAAATTCTACCAAAAAACCCTCTACTAAACTGAAAGTAATTTTTCAAAACGCTTTTAAATCGAGAGAATATGAAATACTTTTACAAGAAAAAAATGGACAAAAAGATTCTTTCAACTGGAACAATTATAGGAATGATTGCTATAATTCTTGGTGCTTTTGGCGCGCATGCCCTAAAAAAAGTACTGTCTATTGAACAATTATCTACTTTTGAAACCGGAGTGCGCTACCAAATGTACCATGCGCTGTTTTTATTGTGTATTGGACTACTGAAAGACATACCCGAAAAAACCAAAAAAGCAATCTATTTTTTAGTTCTTTTTGGTGTTATTCTATTCTCTGGGTCTATTTATTTATTAGCAATAAATCAGCTTACTACTTTCGATTTTAAAGCAATTGGATTTCTAACGCCCATTGGTGGTCTCCTATTAATACTGGCTTGGGGTGTTTTACTAATAACATTACTAAATAAAAAAAGCACAAAATCAGAAGAATTAAAGGCTAACTGAAATATAATTTCTACTTTTGCACTCTATAAAAAAAGTAACTACACAACAATTAATTTATGGACAATAACACACTTTTCACGCAATCGATTTCGTTAAAAGAATTAGGAATTGAAAATGCAAAAATTCATTACCAGTTATCCCCTGAAGAATTACACGACATAACAATTAAATTAGGGCAAGGAACAGAAAGCTCAACCGGGGCATTAGCTGTAAATACAGGAGAGTATACTGGCCGTTCGCCACAAGACCGATATATAGTAAAAGATAGCATAAGTGAGAATCATGTATGGTGGGGAAAAGTAAATATCCCATTTGAACCAGCTGCATTTGAATCTTTATACAATAAAGTCACTGCGTATTTATCCAACAAAGAAATTTACGTGAGAGATTCTTATGTATGCTCTGATCCAAATTATAGATTAAATGTTCGTGTCATCACAGAAACTCCTTGGGCAAATTTATTTTGTTACAATATGTTTTTAAGACCCGAACAGGAGGAATTAACGAATTTCAGCCCAGAATGGACTTTATTGTGTGTACCAAGCTTTATGGCGGACCCAGCTTTAGACGGAACACGTCAAAGTAATTTTGCTATTCTTGACTTTACAAGGAAGGTAGTTTTAATTGGAGGTACTGGCTATACTGGAGAAATGAAAAAAGGAATTTTTTCTGCTTTGAATTTCATTTTACCGGTTTTCAAAAATACGCTGCCCATGCATTGTAGTGCGAATGTGGGAGAAAACGCGGATACTGCCATTTTCTTTGGATTATCAGGAACTGGAAAAACAACTTTATCTGCCGATCCTAACAGAAAGCTAATTGGTGATGACGAACATGGTTGGACCAACGAAAACACGGTTTTTAACTTTGAAGGTGGATGCTATGCAAAAGTCATAAACCTTACTGAAGAAAATGAACCAGATATTTTTAGAGCCATTAAAAAAGGTGCCATATTAGAAAATGTGATTTTTAAAGAAGGAACAACTGAGGTAGATTTTGAAGATGTATCCATAACTCAGAATACTCGTGTAAGTTATCCAATATACCATATTGATAATATTCAGCCTGGTTCAATTGGGGAAAACCCAAAAAACATATTTTTTTTAACCGCAGATTCATTCGGAATATTACCTCCAATATCTAAACTAACTCCGGGGCAAGCCGCCTATCATTTTATATCCGGATACACCGCAAAAGTAGCTGGAACTGAGGCTGGAATTACAGAACCGCAACCTAATTTTTCGGCTTGTTTTGGCGCACCATTTATGCCATTACACCCAACAAAATATGCTGAGATGTTGAGTAAAAAAATGAAAGACGCCCATGTAAAAGTTTGGTTAATCAATACGGGTTGGACGGGTGGTCCTTACGGAATAGGAAGCCGAATGAAATTAAAATACACACGAGCTATGATTACCGCTGCATTAAACGGAGAACTGGACGATGTAGCTTACGAAAACCACCAAGTATTTGGAATTGCAAAACCACAAACGTGTCCAAATGTACCTAGCGAAATATTAAATCCTAGAAATACATGGGAAGACCCTGAACTATACGACATCAAAGCAGTAGAATTAGCTGAAAAATTCAAAGCAAACTTTACCAAATTTGAAGAATTTGCCAATGCCGAAATCATGGCAGGAGCACCATTAGCCTAGGTTACTATTAATTCAAGAACTACAGCGCCACTCTTTACGAGTGGCGCTGTTTTTATAGCTAAAAAGCTAATTAAAATCAAATCAAGTATTTATACCAATATTCATTTTTTGGCGTTAAATTTGTTATCATCAATCACCCGAGCTAGAATAGCAAACTGGCGAAGCAATCAAAAAAATCAATCATGTTAAAACAATTTTTTATCCTCTGTTCTGGAGCTGACAAAGACCTTCTTGAAGGTTGTTCCGAAGGCGAACAAACCAAGTATGTTGGTATTGGCGCCACCGTATTCTTCACTGCGGTCATGGCTTTTCTTGCCAGCTCGTATGCGCTGTTTACTGTTTTTGACAGTATGTATCCCGCAATCGCATTTGGCGTTGTTTGGAGTTTGCTTATCTTTAATTTAGATCGCTTTATTGTTTCCACTATTCGAAAAAGAGACCAATTTGGAAGTGAATTTCTTCAAGCTACTCCTCGTATTATTTTAGCAATAATCATTGCGATAGTGATTTCGAAACCATTGGAAATTAAAATCTTCGAAAAAGAAATCAATACCGTTTTATTGAAAGAGAAAAATGCCATGGCTTTAAATAACAAAAAAGAAGTCGCCAATTATTTCAAATCAGATATGGATAAAAACAAAATTGAAAGCGATAATTTAAAATCCGAAATTACCAAGAAAGAAAAAGAAGTCAATAGACTATATGAAACCTATATCACAGAGGCCGAAGGAACTGCAGGAACCAAAAAATTAGGCAAAGGCCCCGTTTTTAAAGAAAAAATCGCCAAACATGATTTGGCTAAAAAAGAACTAGACACCTTACAAAAAACAAACTTGGCTAAAATTGCTGAAATGGAGAAAAACACCAAAACCCTCCAAACCGATTTAAATAAAAAGATTATCGAAACCCAACCTATTATAGATGGATTTGATGGTTTAATGGCTCGTATCAATGCTTTGGATAAATTACCGTGGTTGCCTTCCTTTTTTATTATGCTCTTGTTTCTAGCCATCGAAACGTCTCCTATCATTGCCAAATTGCTTTCGCCAAAAGGGGAATACGATTATAAATTAGAAGATCTGGAAACCGCATTAAAAGCCACAATCGAACAAGACAAATACCAACGCAATTTGCTAGTAAAAACCAGTGCAGCAATGCACGACAAAATATACGGAGACATCGTTGATGATAAAAAACTATATGATTTGCAGCGAAAAAACGCTACTGAATTACTAGAATTACAATCCAATAATTTTATTGAAAAACAGAAAAGAACTCTTTAGTCTTAATATTAGAAATTCAAAAGTCATAAAGTAAAAAGGCAATGAAATATCTTTTTACTTTATGATTTTCGGCTTTGAAACTAATTACATAAAACTCAAAATCTCTCTTTTAAACGCATCGTATTCGCCCTGCAAAATTAATCCATTATCAAGCAATTTTTTATAATTCTGTAGTTTTTCAAAAAGTTCATCTTGCGACAAATCGCTTAAAGATCTATCTTTTAAAGGCAAGGCTATTTCTTCAAATGGTTGACTTTCAGCAGTAAAATTGGGTTGCGAAACTGGCATTATTTCAGCAAAATTAGTCACTTCTTCCGTTTCCATTTCTTCAACAACGTCAATTTCTTCCTGAATCGGTATCAAGGGAACTTCATCAATAAGGGTTGCGTTTAATACAGACCCAACTTTCAAGATATCCAATTGCTCTTTAGCGTAGGTGAAAATTTTTCGGGCTTGGATCTTAGGAATATAATCAATCGAAACCTCCATATTGGTTCTAGTTGTAAATGAAAATTCAGAACCCAGAATATTTTCTTTAACAAAAGTGCCTTCAATCTCGTCCCAAGTGTAATCAATGAAATTCATTGAAAGTCCCAGGTTTTTAGGTTGACATATAATAATTCTTTTATTCGTCATCACAATACTATCCGGCAAAACGGTAATCGCTGGTTTTTTTTGAACAGCGATATACCTTATTTCTTCATTCTTCATCAATAAATCACTCAATTTAGAAGCGATTTTTTCAATAGCTTTTGGGTCTTGTTCTTCGTTTAAAAATTTCTTAAATTGTTCTTTCATGTGATATGCTGAGTTAATTTCAGTAGCTATTTATAATTTTTATTCTGAATTTATTCGCAAAAGTAATGCCTAATTTTCTAATTCTTGAATTTCACTCTGCAATTTCTTTGTTAAACTTTTGAGAACCAAACCATAGGAATGATCAATCAATTCTTTGACAAGCGCATCCGAAACTGATGCATTTATTGAAATTGTATTCCAATGGGTTTTACTCATGTGAAAACCCGGTTGAATAGCATCGTGTTCAGCGCGCAATTCCTCCGCGTACTCCGGATCACATTTTAAATTAACGGATGGCTCCCCTTTTTCCCACTGATTTAAAGACGACAACACAAACATTTTTCCGCCCACTTTAAAAACTAGTGTATCTTCATCAAAAGGAAAATGCTCCGTCACTCCTTTTTTGGAAAGACAATATTCGTAAAACGTTTCTAAGTTCATTTATGAAATTATTTTCATTTAAAATTTATAAATCATCATTTAAAATAGCATATAAAACTGGTTTACTCGGACTGGCATCATTCTCAAAAGATGCAATTTGTAAATTCAGTAAATAACTGCCATCTTTGGCTGCTTCAGATACAAAAATCATTTCGGTAATCGTACAATCCAATCGCACATCAGCATTCAGCTTATTGACATTCGTCACATTCCAAAAGGCTTTGTGTGCCAGTAATTTTCCATCATCTTTTTCTTTATCGACACTTGGCAAATCAATCAATAAATGTTTAATTCCGCTTTCGCGAATGAAACGCGCAGCATCTTCCTCCAGAAATGGCGGGTTAGTATTCGAATATTTTAAAGATTTTTTTATTTTAAAATTCGGAAGTGTTCTTATAATTAGAGCTTCAGGAGTTTTCCCACTCAAACTTTTTTCAATCTGACTTTTTGTTATGACCAAATCTTCTCCTTGTATTTCTGGGACAACCGAAATCAATTCTGCCAAAAAGAAAAACTGTTTCAACGACTGATTAATACTGTAAAATTCGAGTGTAATATGCCCCAAACATTCGGTATGGGTTCCGTGTCCGTGTGGATTGAAGAAAATAGTATTGAAATTAGTAGAGGCACCTTGCTTCACACTTCCAATCCAATCCCCAAAAACCACGGGCTCAATTTCTGGTTTATCAATATACCATGCAATTGGATTTTCATCTGTATTAGTCAACGGAATCGAAATATCAATGGGTTTTGATAAATCGACTTCAATGGTGTGACTGTTATGTTGAATTGTTGCTAACACAAATTATGTTTTACACCACTCAGACGCTAAAGCACAAAGATTAGTATCAAACTTTGCGTAAAACTTTACGACCTTTGCGGTTAAGTTACTCTTCCAAATTTAAGTAAAACAAATCACTTGCTATTCCATCTGTCAAAAACTTTCCTTTTGGCGTAGGTTTCAAGATATTGTTTTCGATAAAAACTAAATCATCATCAAGGAATTTCTGTGCCTGTTTGTTCAGATATTTCAAATATTCATCCCCAAATTCCGTTTTTATTCTATCCAAAGAAACTCCCCAAATCGTACGCAAACCTGTCATAACATATTCGTTATAGCAATCAGCTGTCGAAAGGATTTCTGTTTCATTTGGTACTTTATTTTCTTGAATGGATTTCAAATAAAGAGAGTTATTCGAAACATTCCAACTTCGGGAAATCCCATTATAACTGTGCGCCGAAGGACCAATTCCAAGGTATTTTTTCCCCAACCAATACGCCGAATTATTTTTGGAAAAATATTTTTCCTTTCCAAAATTAGATAATTCATAATGAATAAAATTATTGGCTTCAAGGGTTTCTACCAAAATAGCAAAATGTTCTTGGGTGGCTTCATCATTAGGAGCCGCAATTTTTCCGATTTGAATGAGTTTGTTCAAAGCGGTTTTGGGTTCCACTGTCAAGGCATAACTTGAGATATGCGGAATCCCAAAACTCAAAGCTATTTCTATATTTTCTTTCCATTTTTCATTACTCATTCCCGGAATTCCATAAATCAAATCAAGGGAAATATTGTCAAAATATTTGGTGGCTTCTTCCAAACATTTTTTGGCTTCCGCCGAATTATGAGCACGGTTCATCAGTTGTAAATCTTCTTCAAAAAAAGACTGAATCCCAATGCTTAATCGGTTAATTTTACTTTTAGACAATTCGATTATTCGTTCACTCGACAAATCATCTGGATTGGCTTCCAGTGTAATTTCAGGGTTTTCTGAAACAGAATAATTTTTATACACTTCTGCTATCAGGAAATTAATTTCTTTTGAGGTCAAAACACTAGGTGTTCCTCCGCCAAAATAAATGGTTTCGACTTCTTCATTCTCAAACTCACTTTTGCGCATTTGAATTTCTTTGCCAATTGCCAATACCATTTCTTCTTTATTCTTCATAGAGGTTGAAAAATGAAAGTCGCAGTAATGACACGCCTGCTTGCAAAAAGGGATATGGATGTATATTCCGCTCATTTATTAGTATTCAGTTTTAAGAAAGTGGTCGGTGGTCCGTTTTTTTAATATCAAGTCTTGAGAAAGTGTTCAGTTAGCAGTTATTTAGTATCACATATGTACTGAATATTAATCACTACTTTTTAACTCGTTCTTCGTTTTGTTTAACAAAAGCATCCCATCCAGTATAGCTTTTCTCTCCAACTACTTTCCCTGAATTAAAAAAATGACAAACTGCAGCAGCCAATCCATCAGTTGAATCCAGATTTTTGGGTAATTCTTTTAATCCTAAAAGTTGCTGTAACATTTTAGCAACTTGCTCTTTGCTGGCGTTTCCATTTCCAGTAATCGCCATTTTTATCTTCTTAGGTTCGTATTCAGTAATAGGGATATCTCTTGAAAGTCCTGCTGCCATGGCTACGCCTTGTGCTCTTCCTAGTTTCAGCATCGATTGCACGTTTTTACCAAAGAAAGGCGCTTCAATTGCAATTTCATCAGGATTGTGCGTGTCGATTAACTCAATCGTGCGTTCAAAAATGATTTTCAATTTTTGATAGTGATTATCGTATTTGGACAATTGCAATTCGTTCAGTTGCAAAAACTCCATTTTTTTATTGACAATTTTTATCAATCCAAAACCCATAATCGTTGTTCCTGGGTCAATTCCTAATATGATGCGTTCGTTTGCCAATTTTAATTTGTTATTTTGCAGTAATGATTACAATTCCACACAAAACTAAGCAATTCCTCGTACTTCTAATCAAACTTTTGATTGTGGGCGGTGCGTTTTATTTTATTTACAATCAATTAGCCAATAACGACAAACTGAATTGGCAAAAATTCATCGTTTTATTCCAGAAAAACCAGTCCATTGGCGGAATTGCGTTTATTTTGCTATTGAGTGTTTTGAATCGGTTTTTTGAAATCTTGAAATGGCAAAACTTAGTCGCATTTATCCATAAAATCTCTTTGGGAGCAGCAACCAAGCAAGTTCTCGGTGCATTAACCGCAGGACTTTTTACACCGAATGGAGTTGGAGAATATGCCGGAAAAGCCTTGTTTTTTGATAAATCAAACACTAAAAAAGTGATTTTCTTGAACCTGATTTGCAACGGAATCCAAATGATATTGACCGTTATTTTTGGAATTTTCGGGTTGTTGTATTTCAATGCGCAATACCACGTAATTACCACAAAAACCGTTACGATTCTTTTTGGGATCCTACTACTAATTATGATTGTTTTATTTTCGGTTAAAAAAATCACTATCAAAGGGTACTCTATTGAAAAACTAATTCATAAGATTAATGAAATCCCAAAATCAATTCATCAAAAAAATATCGTTTTGGGTATTTGCCGGTATCTGGTTTTCTCACATCAATACTACTTTTTATTTCTGGCTTTTGATGTTCACTTGCCTTATTTCACCTTAATTGCCACCATTTCGTCTGTTTATTTTTTAGCGTCTTCCTTGCCTACTTTTCAATTTTTAGATTTTGCTGTAAAAGGAAGTGTGGCTGTATATTTCTTCGGGATTCTTGGTGTAAACGAATGGATAGTGATTTTTATAACTACACTTATGTGGTTTCTGAATGTAGTTCTACCTGTAATAATTGGCAGTTATTATGTTTTGAATTTTAAAACTAAAAATTCAAAATGATTTTTGTTTTGTGCTTCGTTATAATCCTATATTGCGTTGCAATTATCTTCTTGATTTATGGTTTCAACAAAGTAAATGCTATTGATTATATTGGCTTAACGCCAAAAACAAAATTCTCGATTATCATTCCTTTCCGGAATGAAGCGGAAAATTTACCTGTTTTATTAGACAGTTTGTCGAAATTGAATTATCCCATGGAATTGTTTGAAGTGATTTTGGTCGATGATGAATCGGAGGAAGCCTTTAAAACTAAATATTTAAAATTTAAAGTTTCGATTATAAAGAACATTAGGGTTACGAATTCGCCTAAGAAAGATGCCATTGTAATAGCAATGCAAATCGTCAATACGGACTGGATTATCACCACCGATGCGGATTGTGTGATCAATAAAAACTGGTTATTGGCATTGGATAATTATATTCAGCTTCATGATGTTGCTATGATTGCGGGCGCAGTAACGTATGATTGTAGCAATTCATTTCTACATCATTTCCAGCAATTGGATTTGGCTAGTTTACAAGGAGCAACAATAGGAAGTTTTGGAATTAAAAAAGGATTTATGTGTAATGGCGCCAACTTTGCATATACCAGATCGTTTTTTAAAAAGCTGAACGGTTTCGAAGGAAATGATGGGATTGCAAGCGGAGATGATGTTTTCCTGTTGCAAAAAGCGATTGCGAAATCCCCTGAAAAAGTACATTATCTAAAATCTCAAAACAATATTGTCCTCACAAAACCACTGGACAATTGGAAATCATTATTTTACCAACGCGTTCGATGGGCATCTAAAACAAGCTCGTATCAAAGTAGTTTTGGAAAAGGACTGGGTCTGTTAGTTTTTGCAGGAAATCTGAGTTGGATATTTATTCTTGGGTCTTGGTTCTTCGATTTAACTGCTTTTCAGAATGTATTTTTAGTATTTACTTTAAAATTTTCAGTCGATACTATTTTGATATACAAAACCAATTGTTTTCTAACCAAAACCCAAATACAGCATTTATTTTTGAGCAGTCTGTTCTATCCTTTTTTTAGTGTGAGCGTGGCTTTGTATTCGTTGTTTGGAAAATACGAATGGAAAGGTAGACGATTTTAGATTGTAGATTTTTGATTTAACGCATGGTTAAAAAACTAAAACAGTCCGTTTTCAGCTTATAATTATTGGAGATATCTAAAGGCTTACTGAAATCAAAAATCTTTATCCGAGCCAAAAAGTAATTAATAACGCAATCTGAAATCAAAAATCGTTAATCTTCATTCGGAAATCCTTTTTAATAACTACTCCACTTTTAGAATGACCGGAAGAATAAATTGCGTTTTTACGGGAATACCACGCTTGATCGCTGGATTTATTTTTGGGAAACCAACCAAACGGGCTTTCAGAATACTGTCAATCTTGATTCTGTCGTAGGTTACGGAATCTTTAGGGAATTGAGGTTCAAATTGCAGGGTTGCATTAGGAAAAACAGTAACCTTCACTTCAATCGTATCCAGTTCAGGATAGAGAACAGAAAGGGTGTCAATGCTCAATTTCTCTTGAATCAGCTGCGTTAAAACCTCAAAAAAACAGTGTTGGCGTT
Source organism: Flavobacterium sp. GNP008 (assembly GCF_056428965.1). Classification (NCBI taxonomy): domain Bacteria; kingdom Pseudomonadati; phylum Bacteroidota; class Flavobacteriia; order Flavobacteriales; family Flavobacteriaceae; genus Flavobacterium; species Flavobacterium sp. GNP008. The sequence goes on from NZ_JBWJVL010000001.1 coordinate 647,787, forward strand.
GTTTTTTATCATCTATTTTTTCACAATCTACAACCGATGGATATTCATCGACTTCTTTCCAATTGATGGATTTCAGTTCCTTTTGCAACAATTCTTTTTCCGATGGAATTTGCTTGTCAAAGTATTGACAGGAATTAAAAAATATAAATACTAAAAAGAGGTAATGCTGCTTCAAGGTTTTGTTTTTGAATTGGACTAATATTCTATAAAAATACAATTTTTTTTTTGAGATGCTTTCGAAAGCAAATAATCTTCGTAGTTTTCAGCAAACCATTCCTTTTTGTTTTCGGCAGCAATTTCCTTTTGATCTGGATCCAGAGCCGCTAATTGATTTGAAAAAACAGCAATCTAACTCATCAAATTATAAAATTCCTCTTTGGTCAAGACTGCATTGGGATTTGATTTTTCATCAAAAAAATCTATCAAACTCTCTCTTAGAAAAATCCTATACTTTTACTCAATTCTCGTTGTAAATAGTTTCCTTTAAAAGCGCATGATTACTATTTACAATTTTTTCTTGGTCATTTACAGTCCGAAAAGAAAAAAAGAAAAAGAACATAATCGAAAAGAAAAAACTTAATTTAATACCTTTTATAAACTTGCTAAGTGTTGCTTTTCTGTTTTCAAAATTAGTAAAAATAAATTTATGGATGTACTGCTTTTGGTTCTTGGTTTTATGTGTATGATTTTAGGGGTTTTTGGCAGTTTTTTACCGATTTTGCCTGGGCCAAGTGTGAGTTGGGTTGGGCTGGTATTACTGTATTTTACGAAGGCTGTTCCGGCAAATTATTGGATATTAGGCATTGCATTCTTAATCACTGTGATCATATCGGTTTTAGATTATGTGATTCCCGCAAAGGGAACCAAAAAATTTGGCGGAAGCACGTATGGCATCTGGGGAACAAACATCGGTCTGATTATTGGAATTCTTGCTCCAGTACCTTTTGGGTTCATTATCGGTCCTTTTGTTGGTGCGTTGATAGGCGAGCTTATTTATGATTTTAAAGACCACAACAGGGCTTTTAAAGCGGCCGCAGGTTCCTTTGCGGGGTTTCTAGCTTCCAGTTTTATGAAATTTGTGATTTGCGTAATGTATTTGGGATTGTTTGTGTGGATTGTATGGAACTATAAATCTCAGTTGTTTTAATGTACCTTTAGTTTTAGAACTATATTTAACAAAAAAAGCTTTTCTATTACGAAAAGCTTCTTATTACTGGCGGTCTGGACGGGACTCGAACCCGCGACCCCATGCGTGACAGGCATGTATTCTAACCAACTGAACTACCAAACCAGTATTTTAATCTATAACATTTGAAGCCGTTAATCCAGCTTCTTGAATCGAACCCGTCTCGTCCTAAAAAAACGAGATGACTGGCATGTATTCTAACCAACTGAACTATCAAACCTGCTTTATTTTTAAATCAAAAAAGCTATCCACCAGAGTGGAAAGCTTTTCATTGGTCTAACTACTAAACCCGCTACGAGTTACAAATTCGTAGCAAACAACACAACTAACGTTAAAAACCTTATGGGGCAAAAAAGCCTTTCTGTTACGAAAGGCTTTCCCCAATATTGCGGTCTGGACGGGACTCGAACCCGCGACCCCATGCGTGACAGGCATGTATTCTAACCAACTGAACTACCAAACCTCTGCGTTATTGCGGTGGCAAAGATACAATAGATTTCCGTTTACGCAAGCGTTTTATAAAAAAATAATTGATAAAATTTCGCCCTACTACCCAAAGTTTTGTTTTTCAACCAAGTATGTCATCACTATTTTTTCGAAATTTTCCGCTACACCCACCGGAATGTACTTTATTCGGTTTTGAGAACACGTTAAAGCCAACTTACTGAAGTAATTTTCTACCTGTTTTTCGTATTCTTCTTTTACATTATCGGCAAAAACGGCTACCTCTTCTCCTGTTTCCACATCAATAAACTTTCTGGGAGCATTATCAAAGTCGAAATTCAATTCTGTTTTATTATCGACAACATGAAACAAAACCACTTTATGCTTGTTGTGTTTCAAATGTTGCAACGCATCAAACAACGCTTGCTCATTACCGGACTGAAACATATCCGTAAATAATATGATCATCGAACGACGGTGGATATTTTCGGCTATTTGATGTAAGAATGTAATCGTATCCGTATTTTTTTGAACTTTTGGTTGCTGTAAAAGCCCTTCAAGCGCATTCAAAATCATTCGATGGTGGCGATCACTTCCTTTCTCTGGCGCATAATACTCGTATGTATCTGAGAACACACTTAGCCCTACAGCATCGCGTTGCTTCTTTAAAAGGTTCATTAAAACCGCCGAAGCCAAAACCGAAAAACCAATCTTATTTTCAAAAAAATTCTGACTCTCTTTCAGTTTAGGATAATGCATCGAGGAAGAATTATCTATAATGATATGACACCGTAAGTTAGTCTCTTCCTCAAAACGTTTTGCGTACAAACGATCCGTTCTGGCAAACAACTTCCAATCGATATGCTTTGTACTTTCGCCTACATTATACACTTTGTGCTCGGCAAATTCAGCCGAAAACCCATGAAACGGACTTTTATGCATTCCTGAAATAAAACCCTCCACCACCTGATGAGCCAGCAACTCCAAATGCTGAAAACTGGAAATTTTCTCTATTTGCGATTCAATCTTCATATTCCAAATATATTAAAAGATTGAACGATTTAAAAATTTAAAAATTGAAAAGAATATAGAACTACATCTGATTCACTGATTTTAAAATCGTTGTTTTAATTCGAGAATTTGTAGTGCTTTTTTATATGCCTGATTGAAACGCTGTAAATCCTACAAAAAAAGGCCTGACTTTCGCCAAACCTTTTATTTGAATCCTTTCAGATTCTATATAAATCATAATCTACCGATTACAACAAAGCGTCTAAACTATCCGCGTAGGTTTGTTTTGGAGCAACTCCTACTTGCTTTCCTACTACTTCTCCGTTATGAAAAACCAATACCGTTGGAATGTTTCTTACTCCGTATTTAGCTGCAAATTCTTGGTTTGCATCTACATCTACTTTTCCAACAACAACTTTCCCTTCGTATTCAGTACTTAATTCATCAATGATTGGCCCAACCATTCTACAAGGTCCACACCATGCTGCCCAAAAATCGACCATTACCGGTTTATCTGATTTCAAAACTACTTCTTCAAAAGTAGCATCTGTTATTGCTAATGCCATAATTATTTATTTAAAGTTTATTAGTTGAACATCTTAAAGTTTCAAACTAGCTTACAAATTTATACATTAAAAACAAATCAAACACTATTCTCAAATTAGTTTTGATTATAAGTGTATTGTCAATTGTTATTTATAATAAATTACCAGCTATTTCCTGCTATTTACTGGTATTCGTTTCATTTTTCACAACTTAATCGCGTCCAAAACCTAGACCGGGTTGCAAAAGGATTTCTACTTCTATCAGAGTTATGGCATTATACTCTAATTTAACTTAAAGTTTATCTGCATTTTCTCTAGCTCTACGAGCAATTCATTGGAGATCTTGATTTTCAATTTCCTGCTTGGCATCGTTAACTTGGTTACCACTTTAATTTCTTCGACTTCTTCCACTTTTGCTTCAATATTTATCTCTGGAAGTTGAAGCGCTTCCATTTCAGAATCTTCATTTTCGTCAACAAAAGCCACCTCTTCGTTTTCTATTTCAACAGGAGCAACAGTAACGAGTCGTTTTGTTTTTTCCAGTTCCATAATTTCAAATGAAACCGTATTATCTCCTTTATTCTCTTGAAAAAGGTGGCTCAATTTATGAATAAAATCATTTTCTAAATCCTTAATATTTAACAATAATATTAATTTTTTAGCAAAAGCCTCTAACACATCTTGCAACTGCTTTACTTCCACAAATTGTAATCTTGGCTCTCCTTTTTTGCCAGTATCTCGGTCTGTCCAGCCCTCTTTAACCATCACTTTCATAAAGGTGAAATTATTTTGAATAAAGAAATGACGGAACTTTAAATATTCCTCCCCAAAAATTCGGAATTCATAACTTTCGTCATACCCTTCTAATGAAAACATACCCCAACCTTTGCCGTTTTTAGCCACACGATGTTGCACATTATTAATAATCCCCCCAAATGCAAGGTTTTTATTGACGTGCAACTCCATATTTTTCAATGCTTCTAGCTTGGCATTACAAAAATATTTCATTTCAAATTTGTAATCGTCCAGCGGATGTCCCGAAATATAAATCCCAACAACCTCTTTTTCTTTGGCGAGTTTTTCCATCGTGCTCCAATCCTCACACGGTGGCACAACAGGCTCTTCGATTTGGACTTCGCTAGTATCACCAAACAAACTTACTTGCGATGAATTTTCATTTTCCTGATACTTCGATCCATACCGAATCGCTTTCTCATAAAAAGTAATTCCATCGCCATCATCATGAAAATATTGCGCTCGTGTTGTTCCTAAAAACGAATCAAAACCACCAGCCAAAACCAGATTCTCCAACGCTTTTTTATTCGCTGCACGCAAATCAATACGTTTGGTCAAATCAAAAATCGATTTGTATCGTCCGTCTTTTCTATTCTCCACAATCGTAGCCACTGCTCCTGAACCTACTCCTTTTACAGCTCCCATCCCAAAACGTACCGCATAATCGTCATTTACGGTAAACTTATAAAACGATTCATTCACATCAGGCCCTAAAACCTGCAGTCCCATACGTTTGCACTCTTCCATAAAAAACGAAACCTGCTTGATATCGCTCATATTATTAGATAAAACCGCAGCCATATATTCGGCAGGATAATTCGCTTTCAAAAATGCCGTTTGGTAGGCAATCCAAGCATAACAAGTCGAGTGCGATTTATTAAAAGCATATTCCGCAAAGGCTTCCCAGTCTTTCCAAATTTTCTCCAGCTTATCTTCGGGATGCCCTTTGGCGGCAGCCTGACTGATAAATTTAGGTTTCATTTTATCCAAAACATCTTTTTGCTTTTTACCCATCGCTTTACGCAAAACGTCGGCATCCCCTTTGGAGAAATCCGCCAGTTTTTGGGACAAAAGCATTACCTGTTCCTGGTAAACGGTAATTCCGTACGTATCTTTTAGCAATTCTTCACAGGCATCAAGATCATAAATAATTTCCTCTTCACCATTTTTTCGCTTGACGAAACTCGGAATATAAGCAATCGGTCCCGGACGATACAATGCATTCATCGCAATCAAATCGGGAAAAACCGTAGGTTTCAATTCCTTCATGTATTTCTGCATTCCAGCACTTTCATACTGGAAAATTCCGACTGTTTCACCCCGTTGAAAAAGCTCGTACGTCTTTAAATCATCAATAGGAAATTCATCTGGATTAAGGTCAATGTTACTCCTATATTTTACTAATTTGACGGTATCTTTTATCAAAGTCAGGGTTTTCAAACCCAAGAAGTCCATCTTCAACAAACCGGCACTTTCCACGACCGAGTTGTCAAATTGCGTCACATACAAATCGGAATCTTTGGCAGTAGCCACTGGAACAAAATTCGTAATATCGCTTGGCGTAATAATCACCCCACAAGCGTGAATACCTGTATTTCTTAGATTTCCTTCTAAAACTTTGGCCTGCTGAATGGTTTCTCCACCCAAATCACTTTCATTCGCAAGACCTATTAATTCTTTTATTTTATCGTATTCTTCCGGACGAACGGCCTTCTTAATAACATCTTCTTTTTCATTCAAAAATCGCGCTAAATTCCACTTGGACGGCATCATCCCCGGAATCAATTTTGCTATTTTATCGGCTTCAAATAAAGGTAAATCCAAAACACGAGCGGTATCTCGAATCGCCGATTTTGTTGCCATTTTACCATAGGTAATAATTTGCGCCACTTGTTTCGAGCCGTATTTCCGGATCACATAATCCATCACGCTGCTGCGTCCTTCATCATCAAAATCGATATCAATATCGGGAAGTGACACACGATCGGGATTCAGGAAACGCTCAAAAAGCAGGTTGTACATTAACGGGTCGATATTCGTGATTTTTAAACAATACGCCACCACCGATCCCGCCGCGGATCCCCGACCAGGTCCCACAGAAACGCCCATACTTCTTGCCTCGGCAATTAAATCCTGTACAATCAGGAAATATCCCGGATACCCGGAATTGGATATCGTCAATAATTCAAAATCCAGTCGTTCCTGAATTTCTTCAGTAATTACGGGATACCTGCGATTGGCACCTTCAAAAGTCAAATGCCTCAAATACGCATTTTCACCTCTAACTCCGCCGTCTAATATGTCTTCAGGATTATTAAATTCAATAGGGATTTCAAATTTTGGCAATAAAACTTCCCGTGCCAAATCGAAAATTTCAATTTTATCAACAATCTCCGAAATATTCGAAATCGCTTCCGGCAGATTATTGAAGAGTTGTTTCATTTCGTCTCCCGACTTGAAATAATATTCCTGATTGGGCAATCCATACCGATACCCACGACCACGACCTATGGGTGTAGTTTGCTTTTCACCGTCACGCACACAAAGCAAAATATCATGTGCATTTGAATTTTCTTTGTCTATATAAAAGGTATTGTTTGTCGCTACAATCTTGACATCATGCTTCCTTGCTAATGAAATTAAAGACGCATTCACCCGATTTTCATCTTCCTGATTGTGACGCATCACCTCAATGTAAAAATCTTCCTTAAATTCATTTTTCCACCAAATCAAGGCCTCTTCGGCTTGGTTTTCACCAATGTTCAAAATCTTACTTGGGATTTCACCATTCAAGTTACCAGACAAAACAATAATATCTTCTTTGAATTCCTGAATGACTTTCCTGTCGATTCTTGGCACATAATAAAACCCCTCGGTATAAGCGATGGAAGACATTTTAGCCAAATTATGATAGCCTTTTTTGGTCTTCGCCAAAAGTACTATTTGGTACCCATTGTCTTTAACCGACTTGTTTTTATGGTCTTCACAAACAAAGAACTCGCAACCTACAATTGGTTTCATCGTAACTTCGGTAGGTTCTTCACCATTTGCGATAGCGGCTTTATTCTTGGTTTCAACCGCTTTATTATGATATAAAATATCACGGACAAAATGGAAAGCACCCATCAAATTCGCATGATCCGTCATGGCAACCGCAGGCATTTTTTGTTGCGCCGCCGCTTTTACCAATGCCGCAATACTAATGGTCGATTGCAATACCGAAAATTGCGTATGGTTGTGTAAGTGTACAAAAGGCGTATCAATAAGTACCTTTTTATTCTCAGAAAGCGCTGCTCTGGAAACCGCAGGCGCTTGCTTTTCTCCAAACTGCTGACGAATTTTATCCGACGCTTCCTTAAAATTAATATGTTTTAAACCAATGAGTGTAATCTCACTTGGATTTTTATTTTGAAAATCTTTAAAATAACCAATTTCAACATCGAGTTCTTCCTTAGTGAAAATATCTCGACGGATTAACTCCAAGAAACAACGCGTGGTTGCTTCCACATCGGCCGTTGCGTTGTGCGCTTCACCGAAGGGTTTATTAAAAAGATAAGAGTGCAATTCGGTTAAGGTCGGCAATTTAAATTTACCGCCTCGACCTCCTGGCAATCGCAATAAGGAAGCAGTAACTTCGGTACACGTATCCAAAATAGGCATCGAACTCATTTGGCTTTCCACTCCCATTCTATAAAACTCACACCCCATAATATTGATGTCAAAACCTAAATTTTGACCCACAATAAATTTGGCTTTGCCTAATGCAATATTGAATTTTTCTAAAACTTCTGACAACGAAATTCCGTCGGCTTCCGCCAATTCCGTAGAAATACCGTGAATTCGTTCCGCATCATACGGAATATTAAATCCTTCGGGCTTCACCAAATAATCCTGGTGCTCGATGAGTTTTCCCATATCGTCGTGCAACTGCCAAGCGATTTGAATACAACGGGGCCAGTTATCCGTATCTGAAATGGGTGCGCCCCAACGCCTAGGTAATCCTGTAGTTTCGGTATCGAATATTAAGTACATAATCCCCTCCCCAGCCCTTCCGGGAGGAAAGGGTGCCTAAATCCATAGATTCAGACCGTGTATTTAACTGGTTTTAAACACTTTAAAATTAGTAAAAAATGCAAAAAATGAATTTCAAATTTAGTCTTTTTTTGGAGAAAGAATGCAGGATTTTATAAACACCTATCAATAATTTTTATTCTTTACTTTTTGCACAAACCATTAAAGAAATTGCCAAATACGGAATATCTTTTAGGATAAAAAAATCAGTTACTGGAAAACCTTCTACGATTTTAAAAACACCCGGAGTGGTTGCCAAAAAACTTAAAGTGGTAACAAATATAATAGCCGAAGCCAGACCAGCAAACATTCCGATTTTTTTATTAAAAAAAGAAAGTATTAACCCAATTCCAGTTACAACCTCAAAAATCCCAATTATATTAGAGACTGTTTGTACAGACATTAGTTTATACATCCAACCCATGGCAAAATGGTTTTGGACCAAACCTTTTATGGCTTCCGCTTCGACAGCAGTAAACTTAAAAAGTCCCACCCAAATTAAAATGATAACTGTTCCCAAAACTCCAAGTCTGTATGCGATTTGATTTAAATGCATGATATTATTTTTAATTTTTTATACTATTCAAAATTAGCGATCTTCATTTAAAATAATTGTCAGGTACTTGTCATAAATGAACAATTTATAAAAAATGAATGCCTTTAATTTCATTTAATTCTATTCTAAAAAACAAAAAAATACATTTTTTGGATGTCGTAGTATTTCTTCAAAAAAAAAATACTGAAATACAGTTATAAAATATGCCATTTATTAATAGAAGTGCCTCAAAAAACAACTTCAACAAAAGTCAAATAGCCAAATACAATTAAAAAAAATCGATTTTAACTCTATTAAATTAAAAATTCATAAATATAATAGGTTTTTAGGAGCTTATTTTAACTATTTGATAAATATCAAAAATGGCAATAAATTAAAATTTTATTTTATCTAAATATAAACTGTACTAATAAAAAAGAAACCTAAAAGATAAAAACCATCCAAGAAATACCTTAATACGATTTTGGGTATCGTATATAATGAAATATTAAAATTTACAGCCTTATTTCTTTTTTTAGATTTGTTCCCATTGTTACAACTTTATGCAAATAATTGGGTTGTAAAAAAGAAATACACTTAAAAATATTTAAAATGAGTACTACATTATTTGACAAAGTATGGGATTCACACGTGGTCCGCAAAATTGAAGATGGACCAGACGTATTCTTCATTGACCGTCATTTCATCCATGAAGTTACTAGTCCTGTAGCTTTTTTAGGTTTAAAAGAAAGAGGAATCTCAGTATTGTATCCAGAGCGCACTTTTGCCACTGCCGACCACAATACCCCCACTATAAACCAACACTTACCGGTTGAGGATGCATTATCTGCCAATCAGCTAAAAGCATTGGAAGAAAACGCTAAAGAATATGGCATCAGCCACTGGGGATTGGGTAATATAAAAAACGGGATTGTTCACGTAGTAGGCCCTGAAAACGGAATCACTTTACCTGGAGCAACGATTGTTTGTGGAGATTCACATACCTCTACCCATGGTGCTTTTGGTGCTATTGCTTTTGGAATTGGAACTTCTGAAGTTGAGATGGTTCTTTCTACACAATGTATCATGCAACCGAAACCTAAAAAAATGCGTATTAACGTAACTGGTGAACTCCAATTTGGAGTTACTCCAAAAGACGTTGCACTTTATATTATATCAAAATTATCCACTTCGGGCGCCACCGGCTATTTTGTAGAATATGCAGGAGAAGTTTTTGAAAACATGACGATGGAAGGACGCATGACCGTTTGTAATTTAAGCATCGAGATGGGAGCTCGCGGAGGAATGATAGCACCGGACCAAACCACTTTTGATTATTTACAAGGCCGTTTATTTGCTCCAAAAGGAACTGATTGGGACACTGCAGTTGCCTATTGGAAAACATTAAAAACAGATGCTGATGCAAAATTCGACGAGGAAATTACTTTTTCAGCCTTAGATATCGAACCAATGATTACGTATGGAACAAATCCCGGAATGGGATTAGGGATTTCTAAGAGCATCCCCAATACACAAGACGTAGAAGGTGGTGACGAAACCTACCTAAAATCATTAGACTATATGGGATTCCAAGAAGGGGAAGCCATGATAGGAAAACAAATTGATTATGTATTCTTAGGGAGTTGTACAAATGGTCGTATTGAGGATTTTAGAGCTTTTGCTTCTATCGTTAAAGGACGGCAAAAAGCAGATAATGTTACCGCTTGGCTAGTTCCGGGATCTCATGTTGTAGAAGCACAAATTAAAGAAGAAGGAATTCTTGCTATTTTAACAGAATCCGGTTTTGTATTGCGTCAGCCTGGCTGTTCTGCTTGTTTGGCCATGAATGACGACAAAGTTCCTGCCGGAAAATATGCCGTCAGCACTTCGAATAGAAACTTTGAAGGACGTCAAGGCCCCGGATCAAGAACCTTATTAGCTAGTCCGTTTATGGCTGCAGCTGCAGCGGTGACAGGTGTTTTGACAGATCCCCGCGAACTTATTTAAAAAAAATCCATTAAGCTGTCTATATTTGATTCGCTTCGTTTATTCGTTTTGCTCGAGTCCTATTTAAGTTAGCTTCCAAACTTTATAGCATCTATTTAAACCGTTAGCGACTAAAGATTTATTTTCAAAAACAGGAATTAAAAATCAGAAATCGTTAATTAACAATTAAAAATCAAATGGCTTACGATAAATTCAATGTACTTACAAGTAGCGCAGTACCGCTTTCTATAGAAAATGTAGATACAGATCAAATCATTCCTGCTCGGTTTCTAAAAGCAACCGAACGCGTGGGTTTTGGCGACAACCTCTTCCGGGACTGGAGATACAATGGAGACAATACCCCAAAAGAAGATTTCGTTTTGAATAATCCAATCTACAGTGGAAAAATCCTTGTTGGGGGCAGAAACTTCGGTTCAGGTTCCTCAAGAGAACATGCTGCTTGGGCGGTTTATGATTATGGGTTTAGAGCCGTTGTTTCTAGTTTTTTTGCTGATATTTTTAGAAATAATTGTTTAAACGTTGGCGTTTTACCTGTTCAAGTCAGTGCTGAATTTGCAGCTACAATATTCAAAGCGATTGAAGCAGATCCAAAATCAGAAATAGAAATAAACCTTCCAAAACAAACCATAACTATTAAAGCAACCGGAGAGGTAGATTCTTTTGCTATTTCTGGTTACAAAAAAGACAATATGATTAATGGTTTTGATGATATTGATTATTTAAAAAATATAAAATCAGAGGTAGTGGAATTTGCCAATCAACTTCCTTATTAAAAAATAATCCTAAAATGCAGTTACTAAAGATTTTTTGGGGATTCCCCCAGGAGTAATTCTTTTAGTTTTTTTATCCAAACAACACATCCCGATTTCAAATTTATGAAATCGAAATTGCATCCCATTTATAATGAAAAAAAGAAAAGTTGAAATAATGGACACGACGCTCCGTGATGGTGAACAAACCTCAGGAGTATCCTTTTCTGCTGCAGAAAAACTAACCATTGCGCAATTGTTGCTAGAAGAATTAAATATTGATAGAATCGAAATTGCTTCGGCACGAGTGAGCGAAGGAGAATTTCAAGGCGTGAAAGGCATCATGACATGGGCTAAAGCTAAAGGATACAGTAACCGAATTGAAGTTTTAACTTTTGTTGACGGCGGCCTTTCTATAGAATGGATGAAAAAAACTGGTGCAAAGGTGCAGAATTTATTGACTAAAGGCTCTTTGAATCATTTAACCCATCAATTAAAAAAAACACCCGAACAACATTTCTCTGAAATTGCTCAAACAATAGCATTAGCTCAAAAAAATGATATTGCTACCAACGTCTATTTAGAAGACTGGAGTAACGGAATGCGTAATTCTCCAGAATATGTATTTCAGTTTTTAGATTTTTTGGTAACGCAACCTGTCAAAAGAATATTATTACCTGATACATTAGGCGTACTGATTCCAGCAGAAACTTTCGAATTTATTTCAAAAATAATTAAAAAATACCCCAATATTCATTTTGATTTTCATGCGCACAACGACTATGATTTAAGTATCGCCAATGTCATGGAAGCTGTAAAAGCGGGAATTCAAGGACTTCACGTCACGGTAAACGGAATGGGAGAACGGGCTGGAAATGCTCCGCTTGAAAGTACTGTTGCAGTAATCAACGACTTCTTGCCCGAAATAGAAATTAGTGTAAAAGAATCTTCTTTATATTCAGTGAGCAAGTTAGTGGAAACTTTTACTGGGTATAGAATTCCGGCAAACAAGCCTATCGTTGGTGACAATGTATTCACCCAAACTGCCGGTATTCATGCTGATGGCGACAACAAGAACAATCTGTATTTCAACGACTTACTTCCGGAACGTTTTGGAAGAAAACGAAAATATGCTTTAGGCAAAACTTCTGGCAAAGCTAATATCGAAAAAAACCTTCAAGAGTTAGGTTTGCAATTAAATCCCGAAGATTTAAAATTAGTTACGCAAAGAATTATCGAATTAGGAGACAAAAAAGAAACCGTTACAAAAGAAGACTTACCCTATATTATCTCTGATGTTTTAGACAGCCAGACTTATCAAGAAAAAATTATTGTGGAGTCTTATGTGTTATCACACGCCAAAGGCTTGCGGCCCTCCACCACTTTGTGTTTAAAAATAGATGGAGAAATTATTGAAGAGCATGCCCAAGGAGACGGGCAATTCGATGCCTTTATGAATGCCTTGGCAAAAATATATAAAAGTAAAAATTTAGAATTGCCTAAATTAATTGACTACGCTGTACGAATCCCGCCAGGCAGTAGCTCTGACGCCTTGTGTGAAACTATAATCACTTGGATTAATAATGGCAAAGAATTTAAAACTAGAGGACTGGACTCTGACCAAACAGTTGCTGCAATCATAGCAACCCAAAAAATGCTCAATGTAATTCCCGCGCCAGCTTTCTTCGAAGTAGAGATAGACCCGATTAAGACTGGGTTGAAATATTGAAATTAAAAATTAAAATCAAAACAAACACAACTGTATTGTATCCGGGTTCTCCTGTGTTTAGAGAGGGCCAGAAACGACAATAAAAATCTAAGCAATATGAAATTTAATATAGCCCTTTTAGCTGGAGACGGAATTGGACCCGAAGTAATTAATGAAGCCGTAAAAGTTTCGGATGCGATTGCTCAAAAATTTAAACATGAAATCACTTGGACGCCAGCGCTCACGGGAGCTTGTGCCATTGACGTTGTTGGAGTTCCTTATCCTGACGAAACCCATGAAATTTGCATGAAAGCGGATGCTGTTTTGTTTGGAGCCATTGGCCATCCAAAATACGATAATGATCCAAGTGCCCCAATTCGTCCAGAACAAGGTTTATTGTTGATGCGTAAGAAACTGGGATTGTTTGCTAATGTACGCCCAACCTTTACATTTCCATCTTTGATTGACAATTCTCCTTTAAAAAGAGAACGCATTGAAGGAACTGATTTAATCTTCTTGAGAGAACTTACTGGAGGAATTTATTTTGGTGAAAAAGGAAGAAAAGATAATGGTGAAACCGCTTTTGATACGTGTACGTATACCAGATCTGAGGTAAAACGTTTGGCTAAGAAAGGTTTTGAACTAGCAATGACCCGTACTAAAAAATTATGTTGTGTTGATAAGGCCAATGTAATGGAGACATCTCGTTTGTGGAGAGAAACTGTACAAGCAATGGAAAAAGAGTATCCTGAAGTAACGGTGAGTTATGAATTCGTTGATGCGGTTGCCATGCGGTTGGTGCAATGGCCAAATTCATATGATGTCTTGATTACAGAAAATTTATTTGGTGATATTTTAACAGATGAAGCTTCAGTAATATCGGGTTCCATGGGATTAATGCCATCTGCATCAGTAGGAGAACACACTTCATTGTACGAACCTATTCACGGATCGTATCCTCAAGCAACAGGCTTAAATATTGCCAATCCTCTAGCGACTATATTATCTGCTGCCATGATGTTTGAAGATGCTTTTGGATTAAAAGAAGAAGCAGCAGCCATACGAGTAGTAGTCAACAAATCATTAGAACAAGGAATTGTAACAGAGGATTTAGCTGGAAAAGATGCAAAAGCATACAAAACTAGTGAAGTAGGCGACTGGTTAGTTGCTAATCTATAAATTTCCAAAGTTTTTTTGTTTAAAATTGAGTAATAGCTAAGATTACAACCTGAAAAACAACACTCCCTTTTAGCTTTTACTCGGCTTTAAACAAAATAATAAACAACAAAAAAGGCGTCAAAAAATTGACGCCTTTTTTTATACTTTAGAAAAAAATATTAATATCCTCCTCTGTTTCCACCACCACGGTTGTCTCCACCACGGCTGTTTCCACCACCATAACCACCGCGTGATTCTCCACCACGACTGTTATTGTTAAAACTTCTTCTTTCACCTTCTGGTTTAGGCTCAGATTTGTTTACTACGATTGCACGTCCTTGAACAGTAGCTCCGTTCAATTCGTCAATTGCTTTTTGAGCTTCGTCATCATTTGGCATCTCAACAAAACCAAAACCTTTACTTCTTCCAGTAAATTTATCAGTAATAATTTTAACTGAATCAACTGCTCCGTAAGCCTCGAAAGACTCTCTTAAATCTGCTTCCTCAATACTGAATGGAAGGCTTCCAACAAAAATATTCATATGTACTTATTTAAATAATACAACAAATGTAATGTATTTTTTTTCTAATCTACTATATGTTAGCTTATTTATGATTTTATTTTAATTTGAAACAAAAAAACGAATCATTTAAATCACCAAAATCAAGTGTTTTCAGAATCCCAATTCTTATGATTTTCGGAACTGATGGACGTACCCGAAGCTTATCGCTTGAAAAAAAAATTTGTTGAAAATTAAAACAAGGTAGTCAAACGAATTTGTGTTTCTGTTTTTTTACAATAAATCCGAAAGCCCGCTCTATCACGCACTTTAAGATCTCATACTTGGCAAGTACAGTTTAATTGCCCCAGCTACTATACCAATTCTACTACAATTATACAAGTCTTTAAATAGTCAATCCCTACAAGTTCCTTTTGAAACATTTTACAAGTAGTATTAAAAATTAAATCTTGGGAATTCATGATTCTTTTTGTAATGAACCATCTGTAAATTAAGCTAGCGTTAAGATTATGGTCGTAAAAAACATTTCCTTTCACGACCTGAAAGAAGTGCTATTAAACCAATCCCTTTCTGATAATAAATTACAGAAAAAACGCCACATTATGCTACAAATAATACTGCACAAAACAACACTTTTTGAGCTGTCAAAAAAATTGTTATCGCAAAAATAATAGTTATTCAAAAAAAAAACGCATCTAAATCGTTCTTATAATCATTCGTAAAGATTAAAACATTTATCGAATTAGCATTAATCAATAAAAAACGTATCTTTGCACCCTTAATTAATCGAGGTCGTGTACCTCACAATTTAATCACAAGATTATGTCAGTAAAAATTAGATTACAAAGACACGGTAAAAAAGGAAAACCTTTTTACTGGGTTGTAGCAGCTGATGCTCGCTCAAAAAGAGATGGTAAATACTTAGAAAAAATCGGTACTTACAATCCAAATACAAACCCAGCAACTATCGACTTAAACCTTGATAGTGCAGTAAAATGGTTGCACAATGGTGCTCAACCAACAGATACTGCTAAAGCAATTCTTTCTTACAAAGGTGCTTTATTGAAACATCACCTTGATGGTGGTATCCGTAAGGGTGCCTTAACTCAAGAACAAGCTGATGTGAAATTAAATGCTTGGTTAGATGCAAAATCTGGAAAAGTTGACGCTAAGAAAGACGGTTTAACAAAAGCACAAGCTGATGTTAAAGCTAAAGCTTTCAAAGCAGAACAAGATGTCAATGCAAAACGTTTAGCTGCAGCTGCTCAAGCAGAAGCTGATGCTATTGCTGCTGCAACTCCAGCTGTTGAAGAAGAAGTTGCTGAAGTTGAAGCTGAAGAAGCTCCTGCTGCAGAAGAAAATAACGAAACAACTGAAGCATAATTTTAGAAGGCGAACATGCGTAAAGAAGATTGTTTCTACTTAGGTAAAATCGCTAAAAAATTTAGTTTCAAAGGAGAAGTTCTTGCCTATTTAGACACGGATGAACCGGAGTTATACGAAAACTTGGAATCAGTGTTTGTTGAATGCAACAAACACTTGGTTCCTTTTTTTATTGAAAGCAGCTCCCTGCACAAAAACGACTTTCTTAGAATTCGTTTTGAAGATATGAATACAGAAGAAGATGCCGATGCTATTATAGGTAACGCCATTTATCTTCCTTTAAATATGTTGCCAAAACTTACTGGCAACAAATTCTACTTCCACGAAGTCATTGATTTTGAAGTGGAAGACAAACGCCTAGGTGTTGTTGGAAAAATCCAGTCCATAAATGACACTACTGCCCAACCTTTATTTGAAGTCCTTAACGGCGATGTAGAAATTCTTATCCCTATGATTGATCATTTTCTTATAAAAATTGACAGAGAAAACAAAAAAGTCATCATGGATTTACCCGAAGGACTCATTGAAATGTACCTATAATTAGTGTACCATAGTCCTTTTTAGTATTCCGTTCCTCAAAATCTAACCTGAACTTTAGCGAACAGGCGATTAAAAACAATACTCGTTAACAGACAATCTTAAATCTTCATGTTTTCATTCAAGCAATTCTCCATCCAACAAGATCGTTGTGCCATGAAAATTGGAACCGACGGTGTTTTACTTGGCGCCTGGACACCCATTAAAAACGATCCCTTTAGCATTTTAGATATTGGAGCCGGAACAGGTGTAATCGCTTTAATGCTTGCACAAAGAAGTAACGCGGAACAAATTGACGCTTTAGAAATCGACGACCAAGCTTACGAACAAGCTGTTGATAATTTTGAAAACTCTCCATGGAGCGATCGATTATTTTGTTTTCATGCCGGTTTGGATGAGTTTGTAGAAGAGCCAGAAGACGAATACGACTTAATTGTTTCCAATCCTCCATTCTATACTGACGATTATAAATCTGAAAACGAACAACGCGATTTAGCCCGTTTTGCAGATGCAATGCCTTTTGAAGATTTAATCGAAGCGGCCGCTTTACTACTTTCTAAAAACGGTATTTTCTCTGTCATAATTCCCTTTAAAGAAGAAGAAAACTTCTTGGCTATAGCCGCAGCATTCGAATTATATCCTTTAAAAATCACTCGTGTGAAAGGAACTCCATCTACCGAAATCAAGCGCAGTTTATTGGCTTTTAGTCGAAATGAAAATACCAGTATAACAATTGATGAATTAATTATCGAAACTTCAAGACACCAATACACCCCAGAATATATCGAAATGACAAAGGATTTTTATTTAAAGATGTAAGTGTCATAAAAGCGAACAATGAAAGATTCTAAATAAATGTAACACCAAAACGCAAATTATTTCTCAATTATTTTAGTAATCAACTCTAAGGAAATCTTATCTCCAGCACCAACAAATTTAATTTCACCTTTTTTATCTAGCAAAATGATTGTTGGATACGCCTTTATATTTAGTTGCATTATAAAATTATTACTAGTGTTTAATTTCATAAAAGCTTGTTGCCATTTGACATTATTTTTTATAACATATTCTAATACTTTTTCATTCGATTTATCAACAGCAATGCCAAGAATACTAATTTTTTTTTCGTTTATATTATAAAATTCTTTAATTTGTGGATTAAATTTTACACAAGGTCCGCACCAAGTACCCCAAAATTCTAACAGTAAAAATTCTTTATCTTTTAAAACATCTTTAAGGATAAAATTATTGTTATCTAAACCTGTAAAAGAATACTGTAATGGTATTTTATTCCCAATTACAAATCGTTTCACAGCCTCTTTTTTGATTGAATTTAGATACAAAGAATCCATTTTTAACTGTCTTTTAATGGTGTAATTTGAATTATTAATAGTAATTGTATCTTTGAAGGAATATTTATACTGATTATTAAAAACAAAATCTGCAGAAAAATTAGTGTTTTTATCTTTAACATAGAATTGACTTTTAACATGAAAATCAGAAAAATAAAATTCATAACCATCTACTTTACCTACCCAAGCATCTACAAATTTAATAAAGGATAAATAAGAAACATCTTCTTTACTAATCTTTTGGGATATTGCATTCTCTCTATCAGGTAATAAAATAAACTTTCTTTCAAAATTTTTAATTTGATTATTTTCAAAATACTCAAATTTATAAACTGAAGGTAAATAACTATTCACCAAAACCTCCTCCTCGTCAGCATTTTGATTTATTTCATATTCATATTTAATTTCATCTCTAAAATCCTTATTCTTATTGGTATCTGCAATTAGTATTTGTTTATTCTTTTTAAACCCTATTAGTATAATTAGTTCTTGATCAATTTTCTTTTGCGATAAGGTTAGCGTATCTATTTTTAATTTTCTAAAATATTCAAGCGCTCTTTTCTTTTCGATTTTATTATTTTTAAACAGATCGAAAGTATTTTGAACATAATCAATTGCCACGAAATGAAACCTTAAGGAATCTAACAGAGGGATCCCTATGAAATTATCAGTATAGGACAAAGGTCTTAAATCCGACTCATACTGATTTAAGTTAAAGGTGTTAGCATTACTTGTTAACTTTAATTTTATTTGCTTTGTTTGAGAAATTGAGACTTGTGCTAACAAACCAAATAGAATTAATGTAATTCGCTTTAAGATCATATCCATGTTTAAGGGTAACTTTTTAGTTAATGAAATACAATAATTTAATTCTAATCGTTAGCAAATTAGGTATAAATTACAGAATTTTACCAATATACAAACCTACAAATTTATGATTATCTAAATAACAAATAATTTTATTCCAAGAAGTAAAAAACTTGTTTTTATCACAATTCCCAAAATTTCATAGTTTCCTATTTAATTGAACCTTTAGTCGTACTTTAGAGACTCGAATTCATTACGAATCGAATTTGTAAAATATAACATTTGTTAATGCTTTTGTTATATTTCTTTATGTAAATTTGCATCACATAAAAATCACCTAACCATGAGACCAGACTTATTTCAAGCTCCAGATTATTATAACTTAGACGATTTACTAACCGAAGAACACAAACTAGTGCGCGAATCTGCACGTGCATGGGTAAAACGTGAAGTATCTCCTATTATAGAAGAATATGCTCAAAAGGCAGAATTCCCAAAACAAATTATTAAAGGTTTGGGTGAAATTGGTGGTTTTGGACCTTATATTCCGGAAGAATATGGTGGTGCAGGTTTAGACCAGATATCCTACGGTTTAATCATGCAGGAAATAGAACGCGGTGATTCTGGTGTTCGTTCCACTTCATCCGTACAATCTTCTTTGGTGATGTATCCAATTTGGAAATACGGAAATGAAGAACAACGTAAAAAATACTTACCTAAGTTAGCTACGGGAGAATACATGGGCTGTTTTGGATTAACAGAGCCTAATTACGGTTCAGATCCAGGAAGTATGATTACCAACTTTAAAGATATGGGCGACCATTATCTGCTGAATGGTGCTAAAATGTGGATTTCAAATGCACCGTTTGCTGATATTGCCATAGTTTGGGCAAAAAATGAAGAAGGCAGAATTCACGGTTTAATCGTAGAACGCGGAATGGAAGGTTTTTCTACACCGGAAACACATAACAAATGGTCACTTCGTGCCTCCTCTACTGGAGAGCTAATTTTTGATAATGTCAAAGTTCCTAAGGAAAACTTATTACCTAATAAGTCTGGATTAGGAGCACCACTTGGCTGTCTTGATTCAGCACGTTATGGTATAGCTTGGGGGGCTATTGGCGCTGCCATGGATTGTTACGATACTGCTTTGCGATACGCCAAAGAAAGGATTCAGTTTGACAAACCAATCGCAGGAACGCAGCTACAACAAAAAAAATTAGCCGAAATGATTACTGAAATCACAAAAGCCCAATTATTGACATGGAGATTAGGCGTTTTGAGAAATGAAGGAAAAGCAACTACAGCTCAGATTTCAATGGCCAAAAGAAACAATGTTGATATGGCAATACATATTGCACGGGAAGCCAGACAAATGTTAGGCGGAATGGGAATTACAGGAGAATATTCAATTATGCGCCACATGATGAATCTTGAATCTGTAATTACGTATGAAGGGACACACGACATCCACTTGTTAATTACAGGAATGGATATTACTGGAATTGCAGCCTTCAAATAGAATTAAACGACTATTAAAGTATTTGTAAAATTGATAGTAAAAGCTTCCTGGAAACAGGAAGCTTTTTTATATTTACATAAAAATATTACCTATGAATATTGATACAATCAACAATAGCATTCAGCCTCAGAAAGAGTTATTGTTACAACATTCCTTATATAAAAAAGTTAAAACCGTTGAAGACTTACAGTGTTTTTTGGAGAATCATATTTATGCCGTTTGGGATTTCATGTCCTTGTTAAAGGCATTACAGGCCAAGTTAACCTGTACAACCACACCCTGGTTTGCCACAGAAAACCCTGAAACTAGATATCTGATTAACGAAATTGTACTTGCTGAAGAGACCGATTTGACATTAGACGGCCGACGATCAAGTCATTACGAAATGTACATTGAAGCGATGGAAGCTTGTAATGCAAATACCGCAGGAATAAAACAATTTCTGTCAGAAGTAGATTCACTTAAAAACATATTTGTTGCTATTAAAAAAAGTAATCTACACCCCAATATTAAAGCTTTTCTAGATTTCACTTTTAGAGTTATTGAAGAAGGAAAATCACATGAAATTGCGGCTGCCTTTACTTTTGGAAGAGAAGATTTGATTCCGAGCATGTTCACTGAAATCCTAAAAAACTTTCAAGAAAATTTTCCTGAAACGGATTTGAGACAACTTATTTATTATTTCGAAAGACACATCGAATTGGATGCTGATGAACACGGTCCTATGGCAATGAACATGATTACACAACTTTGTGGAACAGATGCGCAAAAATGGTCAGATGTTGAGGAAATTTCGAAATTGGCTTTAGAAAAACGTATTGGTCTTTGGGATGCCATCGAGGAAACCATCATGATGAAAGTAGAATTAGCATAGAACTCACCCAAAAAAACGCAACTATTATTTAGAAATGAACTTCTATCTAATTTCAAAATAATGAAAAACAATTCCAACCAATAGTTGCGTTCTTTTTACTACTTTTTACTTGGAGCTGCAGTACTGACAATCCCGTTACAGGAACAACTCCAAAACCAGCAATCAGTGCTCCTGCGATCAGGTCTAGCGTAATTTTCTACTCATAAGGACAAACCAATCTTAAACTACCTTACACTTGGCCACAGTTACACAATTAGACATAGTCTGTTAATGAAACACGTAGATTTCCTGAATTATTAAAGAAAAGTCTACCTAATAGCAATTCTACAAATACGTACTCTTTGAAAATCACAGCGCAAACAGGATGGACTACGACAAACCTACTTGCAGCAATAAACTCTCAGATCCGCTCTTCAAATTATGACTTGTTTATACTAATTGGTGTAAACAATCAGTACCAAAACAAACCTTTTTCATTCTTCGAAAAAGAATTTCCTGAATTAATCCATAAAGCTATTGCACTTGCAAAAGGGGATAAAACGAATGTAATTGTAGTTTCTATTCCAGATTATGGCAACATCCCTTTTGGTCAAGGATCTGTAAATCAAATGAAAATTTCTACGGAAATTGATCCATATAATGCTTTTGCAAAAATATTGCCATGACAACATGGTTGTATTTATAAATACAACAGATATCAACCGACAAGGCTTAGTCAATAAACATTGTAACCCTAGACGGATTACATCCTTCTGAAGAAGCATATTCCTTATTTATAGAGCGTATTTTACAAAAAGCAGAAACTGCTTTAAATAATTAAAAATACCTTCTTTTAAGGAAGTATTTAATTTAGAAAAGAACTTACTTCGCTATTTTTTTTATCTTTATTTTTTAAAATTAATAAATGTCTTCCCAAGAACGATTAACAAGAGCTTACAAAGAGGCCCAAAGAATACCTTTTGACGATCAATCAAAATTTATTCTTTTCAGCGACTGCCACAGAAGTGACAACAGCTTTGCTGATGATTTTGCAAGCAATCGTAATGTCTATTTTCATGCAATGACTCAATATTATAACGATGGTTTTGCCTATTGTGAGCTGGGAGACGGTGATGAGTTATGGGAAAACATATTCTTTAAAACCATTTTTGAAGCACACAAAAACGTGTATCTTCTGCTAAAGAAATTCCACGACTCCAAAAGATACCATAAAATTTGGGGCAATCATGAGATGACTTTTCGAGATAAAGACCACGTAGAGAAAACGCTTACCACTTATACAAACACACAAAATGACACCATTGAACCTTTGTTTACCGGCATACAATGCCACGAAGCCCTTGTTTTAGTTCATCAGGAAACCCATCAAGAACTGTTTTTGACTCATGGCCATCAAGCCGATTTCATGAACTATATAGGATGGAAAATCAATCGATTTATGGTGCGTGTCTTGTGGAAACCTTTACAGATATGGGGAATTTCAGACCCTACAAGTCCCGCTAAGAATTATATAGAACGTATAAAAATCGAGCTGCGCATCAAAAAATGGATTGAGAACAACAATCGCAAAATTACCATAGTGGGTCATACACACCGACCTAGTTTTTCATATCCAAATCAAAAATCAACGCCCTATTTTAATGACGGTAGCTGTGTACATCCCCGAAGTATAACCGGAATTGAGATTGTAAATGGAACGATCACATTGATCAAATGGTCAATAGAAACAAAAGAAAATGGTATTCTTCAAGTTGTTAAAGAAATACTTGAAGGCCCGACGAACCTTAAGGATTATAAATAATAAAAATGAGAATTTCTACTCACTTTTATTATCTAATTTTCAGGAGCTAACTCCAGTTCTAGTCCTTCTAAGCTTTCCGTGATGGGGATTTGACAACCCAAACGGCTGTTTGATTTTACATAAAAGGCTTCCGAAAGCATGGCTTCTTCCTCCTCTCCCATTTCTGGTAATGTAACATTATTTAATACATAACACTGACAAGAAGCACACATGGCCATTCCGCCACAGGTGCCTTCTACCGGAAGTTCATAGGCTTTACACAATTCCATTATGTTCATGGCCATATCTGTAGGAGCTTGTAATTCATGTACTACTCCTTCACGATCTTTAATCTTTATTAATACATCCATTTTTTAAAACTTGGAATTGCTTGGTTAATCAATTGTATACTTTTGGAATGCGTATTGTTTGTGCGTGAGATTTGAGATTAAGAAGAGGACAGCTGGTGACAGGTATTTTTTTGTATTACAAAAATTACCACCTACACATAATTCTCAAAAAACGATACTTTTAAGAAAAAACGCAACCATCTATTATATCGAGCAGCTTTTTTTATTAAAAGCGTCACGCCCAAAAAATTTATAGAATATTCACAACAGTTTCTATTTGTGGAGCAAACTTTTTGATGGTGGTTTCTACGCCAGCTCTCAATGTCATTTGGTTTACACTGCAGCTAGTACATGCTCCTTCGAGACGAACTTTTACGTGTTTATCGTCCTCGATGGAAATCAATGTGATGTCACCACCGTCAGAATTCAAAAAAGGTCTGATTTCTTCAAGTGCTTTTTGAACTTCTATTGTTAATTCTTCTGTTGTCATTTGCTTCATTTAAAGATTGTACAATTAGAAAATTGAAAGATTAAAAATCATTTTCAGTTTCTAATTTTTATTTTTTTACTGCTGAACAACCTGCCATGGTTGTTATTTTAACAGCCTCAGTTGCGGGTAAACTCTCGTTTCTGCTAATTACTTCCCGCACTACATTTCTGGTAATTTCTTCGAAAACAGTTTCGATAACGGAACCTGTTTGCATCGCTGCCGGACGACCGTAATCTCCTGCTTCACGAATAGATTGCACGATTGGTACTTCACCAAGGAACGGTACTTCTAAATCTTCTGCAAGATTTTTAGCCCCTTCTTTTCCAAAGATGTAATATTTATTTTCTGGTAATTCTTCGGGTGTAAAGAACGCCATGTTCTCAATAATTCCTAAAACAGGAACATTAATAGCTTCTGACAAGAACATGGAAACTCCTTTTTTAGCATCGGCCAAAGCGACTGCTTGAGGAGTACTCACAATGACAACACCTGTAATTGGTAATGATTGTACAATAGAAAGGTGAATATCTCCTGTTCCTGGAGGCAAATCAACTAACATAAAATCCAATTCTCCCCAATCTGCATCAAAAATCATTTGGTTTAACGCTTTTGAAGCCATTGGTCCTCTCCATATTACCGCTTGACTAGGTGCCGTGAAAAATCCAATCGAAAGAATTTTAACTTCGTAGCTCTCAACGGGTTTCATTTTTGATTTTCCATCAACTGTTACAGAAACAGGTTTTTCATTTTCTACATCAAACATGATTGGCATAGACGGCCCATAAATATCAGCATCCAGTATTCCTACTGAAAATCCCATTCTAGCTAGTGTTACTGCCAGATTTGCAGTTACAGTAGATTTCCCTACTCCACCTTTACCAGAAGCAACGCCTATGATATTTTTTATTCCTGGTATTGATTTCCCTTTGATTTCTGGTTTGTCCGGAACCTCAACTTTACTATTGATTTTGATTTTAGCATCCGGAGATACTAATTCAAGAATTGTTTTTTTGATATCGTCTTCAGCACGTTTTTTAATGTGCATCGCCGGTGTGTGCAATACTAAATCTACAACAACCTCATCGCCAAAAGTAATTACGTTTGCTATTGCACCACTTTCAACCATATTTTTTCCTTCTCCAGCTATAGTAATCGTTTCTAAAGCTTTAAGAATATCTTTTCTGTCTAATTTCATTTTTAGTTTACTGTTTTCTATTGGCATTTTAATACCCGAATATTATCTTTATTTAAACTGATTTCAGATTACAAAGATACTATGAAAAGTTCTTATTATAAAAGATTTGCATCGCATTTATTGATGCGAAAATTGATACTGATTATAGGATAACTGGATGTTTATAGTATTAAAACACTCGTACAAAGGCTAAAATGGCATCTTATTATTCTAAACGAACTTCCGGTTGCCAAAAATGTTTTTCAAAGTCCATAATTTGATTATCAATAATAATTAACCCCTCGTTTTCTAGTAATTGCTGCATGAGATTAGTTCCATCAAAATGAAGTTTACCTGTGAGTAATCCTTTTCTATTTACCACACGGTGCGCTGGAACATCCTCGAGACTGTGGGAGGCATTCATTGCCCAACCCACCATCCTGGCAGATCGTGCTGTACCTAATGCCTTTGCTATAGCTCCATACGAAGTAACTTTTCCATAAGGTATTTGTCGGACAACGGCGTATACCCGTTCAAAAAAATTATCATTGGACATAATTATGACTGTAATAAAAAGCGTGTATAAGTATTATATCCTCCAGAAAAACTACCTCAGATAATACCGTATAATATTGATTAAAGAAACTAATGATATAAAACCCGTTATGCTGCCAATAATAGTGTTCATATTGCGCAAGAAATAATCCGTTTTATCTTGAATTTTTTGAAAGAAAGTAATGTAACAATAAAACACCAAAAAAGAACCCAGTACTACTCCTGTTACAAAAACAAAAACATGAGTTGTATCAAAATAAAACAGATTGTATGACGCTAAAGTGACACTTACAAAAACATAATACGGAATGGGAAAAAAATTAAGAGCAGAAAGCAACATTCCAAGAAAAAAACGGGTGGAAGTACTCTTTTTTTTTATTTTACCTTTTCTCTTTTTTGGTGTTTTAGCAATTAACAAAAAATAGATGGTAAGCGCGGAAAAAATAGCAAAACCCACTTCACGAAGTAAAACAATAACATCTGGATGCTCTTTTATGAATTGGGCAAACAAGATGGCGAGCGTAGCCTGAAAGAAAATTATAAAAACGGCTCCTAGAACAAACCAATAAGCACTTCTTTTTCCTTCCTTGAGATTAACTTTAGCTGCTGTCATATTAATTAATCCCGGAGGCGTAATCCCTACAAAAGCCGTAATAAAACCCAAAAACAAGGAAATGATTAAATTCATAGACTTAGTACAAGTATCAAAAAAAGAAATCTATCTCAAATAGAAAACTATTCTTTAATTTTAAATCGAATATACGTAATTGCTTTATTAATTTCCAAATATTGTTTTTCATAAAAAGTCTGAAAAGCAGTTACCTCTTCCGGACTCCCTTCATTTACATAAACATTGTGATTGGCGTACAAAACTTCATGCCCTTCTCCATGCAACAATCCTAAAGTGTATCCATGCATGAACTCACTGTCTGTTTTCAAATTTACGATCCCCTCTTTTTTCAGAATTTTTTTATACAACTGTAAAAACTCTGAGTTGGTCATTCTGTGTTTGGTTCGTTTGTATTTGATTTGCGGGTCCGGGAAAGTAATCCAGATTTCGTCTACCTCGTTTTCAGCAAAAATATGATTGATTAATTCAATCTGGGTTCTGATGAAAGCCACATTATACAATCCCGTTTCTACTGCAGTTTTAGCACCACGCCAGAAACGAGCGCCTTTTATATCAATACCCACAAAGTTTCTGTTGGGGTATCTTTCAGCAAGACCTACAGAATACTCCCCTTTTCCACATCCTAATTCAAGTATCAAAGGATTTTCATTTTTGAAGAATTCTGAATTCCATTTCCCTTTAAGTGGAAATAAATCCCCTACTACATCTTCTCTAGTTGGTTGAAAAACGTTATTGAATGTCTCGTTTTCTTTGAATCTTTTTAATTTATTTTTGCTTCCCACTTTTTCAAAATATTTCGGCAAAATTAAGGAAATATATAAGACCGAATGTGTAACAGGTAAAAAAATGAAAAAAATCATTCAAAAGAAACTTTTTCTCTACTACTTTCAAACAAAAAAAACTATTTAAAACCCCAATTACCAATAGTTTACCGAAAATATTTTATAATAATCCTAAATAAAAGCCCTTTTTTACTACCTTTATACAAATCATGTTGCCATGAGAAGCTTCACTTTATTTGCTGTCTTTTTCTTGATTGGCTTATCAACAACCAAAGTTTATCCCAATAGCACCATTATTTCCTGTGGTAACAAAACTTATTTTGTAAAAACTACCTCACTAAAAAACTCAGAAAAATCGACAGTAATAATAGACAGCACAGTTATTAATCGGTTTTTTAAGAAATATCCCAATTTAAAAAAATACAAATCAGATGTTAATGCCTTGTATAAAAAAAGAAATTATAATTCCATCTGGTTTGATGGGAAAGGCGTTATAGAATTTGCCAATTTATTATATTCTAAAGTTAATCAACTTGAGGAAGAAGGCGTCAAATCCCGATTAGCCTATAAAGATAAAGTTGACGCTATCTTTAATCCCAAATTAGCCAACAGTCTAACCTTAACCGAAACGGAACTGTTATTATCCGCCATGTATCTTTTTTATGCAAAAAAAGTATATCAAGGTATTGACGTAGAAAAAATAAGAGAAATTGGTTGGTTTTTACCTGTCAAAAACCTGTCGTATGTCAGCCTTTTAAATACTCTGTTAGCGGATCCTCAATTGTTAGATAAAAATGAGGAGCAATTCTTTGGACAATATTACAAACTCCGTGATGCTTTAAAAAAATACCGGCAAATAGAACAGAGCGGAACATGGAATTTAATAGGTACTGATTCCTTAATCCGACAATACAAACCTGGAGACAACTCCAAAACCATCTCTCAAATCAGACAACGACTTGCTGTAATAGGAGATTTAAAACACGATTCCAACAGCAGTTCGTACGATGAGGAACTAATGGCAGGAATACAAAATTTCAAAAAAAGAAATGGGTATAAACCCGACTATAACATTACATCCAGTCACATTCAGCGGATGAATATTCCTATTGAAAATTACATCAAAACCATTATGCTAAACATGGAACGATGCCGATGGATTGCTCCAGAGCTTACCAAAGCTGAGCAGTACATTATTATTAACATTCCTTCCTTCAAACTAATTTTTAAAAGAAATGGAAAAAGCGAATTGGAGTCTGAAGTATTCGTGGGTGGAACCATGAATGAAACTGTAATTTTTAGTGGTAAGATTAGCCATATCGTATTCAGCCCATACTGGAATATCCCAACCAGCATTGTTCAAAGTGAGATAAAAACGGCAATGGCTCGCGACAAAAACTATCTGGTTTCTAATAATATGGAATGGAATAACGGTAGAGTAAGACAGAAACCCGGTCCAAAAAACCCTTTGGGTAAGGTTAAATTTATTTTTCCAAATTCAAATGATATTTACTTACACGACTCTCCATCTAAAAGTTTATTTGAATCGGAATACAGAGCCTATAGTCATGGATGTATTAACGTCAATAAGGCCCGAGAATTAGCCCACCTCATTTTAAAAAACAATCCCGATTGGCCCGTAGAACGCATTAATAATGCGATGGAAAGTGGCAAGGAAACTACTCACGTGCTAAAAAAGAAAATTCCAGTTCATATTGGATATTTCACCTCTTGGGTCAACGATTCTGGCGAAATTAATTTTTTTAATGATATTTATTTAAGAGACGAACGCTTAGCCGAGATACTCTTTTCTGAAGATGTCAAATAAAATTACAGCCTCTGGAGTAATATTCTGATTACTGCTAAATCCATTATCAAAAAAAGCAATGAAAAACTAGTTGTTGTATCCGTTCGACAATTTTGAATTTAAAAACAGGCTTAGCAACTGTTACTGCTATAAATAATCTTATTTATTTTATACTAAAAATCCTGTCTCGTTTTTACACAAGACAGGATTCAAATTATTTCTTTAGCAAAAGGATGAATATTAGTATTACAATTCAAATGCTTTTTTAGGATTGTTTTCCATCAATAATTCCAATGGGTTTTCTAAAGCTTCTTTAACAGCCACTAAGAACCCAACTGATTCACGACCATCAATAATTCTGTGATCATAGGATAAAGCCACATACATCATCGGGTGAATTTCAACTTTCCCATTTACTGCAATCGGACGCTCAATAATATTGTGCATCCCAAGAATTCCTGATTGTGGTGGATTGATAATGGGTGTACTCAACATACTTCCAAAAACGCCACCGTTGGTAATCGTGAAAGTTCCTCCTGTCATATCATCAACAGTGATTTGTCCATCACGCGCTTTAATTGCCAAACGTTTAATATCCGCTTCTACACCACGGAACGTCAAGTTTTCAGCATTGCGAACTACAGGCACCATCAATCCTTTTGGTCCTGAAACCGCAATAGAAATATCGCAAAAATCGAATGCAATCTTATGATCACCATCCATCATTGAGTTAACATCCGGGAATAATTTTAAAGCTCTAGTTACTGCTTTAGTAAAAAATGACATATATCCTAACCCAATTCCACCATGCTTTGCCTTAAACGCATCTTTGTATTCATTCCGAATCAAGTTGATTGGCGTCATGTTTACTTCGTTGAAAGTTGTTAACATGGCCGTTTCGTTTTTAGCAGCCACTAATCTTTCTGCTACTTTTCTGCGCAACATAGATAACTTAGTGCGCTCTGTTCCACGAGATCCACCTGTAGGAGTCCCCATTGAAGGTACTGCATTAACAGCATCATCTTTAGTAATTCTTCCGTCTTTTCCAGTTCCGGTTACTGAAGCTGCCGTTATATTTTTTTCATCTAATATTTTTCTTGCTGCTGGAGAAGGTGTTCCTGAAGCGTAAGTTGTAGTCGCTACTGGAGCTACTGGCACTGCTGCTTTTACTTCCACTTTTGGAGCTTCCTCTGTTTTTGAAGTTTCAACTACTGGCGCATCCCCGGTTGGTTTTACTCCATCGGTATCAATATGACAAACTACTGCTCCTACTGCTACTGCATCGCCTTCTTCTGCTTTTAAAGTAATGATCCCACTAGCTTCTGCAGGCAATTCTAATGTGGCTTTATCAGAATCTACCTCAGCAATCGCTTGGTCTTTCTCTACATAGTCTCCGTCTTTTACTAACCAAGTTGCAATTTCAACTTCCTTTATAGATTCCCCTGGTGATGGGACTTTCATTTCTAAAATCATCTTTTTTTTGTTTAAGGTTTGAATTGTTTAAAATTTAAAGTGTTGCAAATGCAATCTTAAATCTTAAACTTTAAACTATTTTTTTATCTGTATAAATTTTTATCAAAAACCATTCGTAAAGCATCGGCATGACGGCGTTTTGCTCGTGTATAACTTCCTGCTGCTGGAGCTGCATAGGCTTTTAATGATGCCAATCTCCATTTCACTAAATCGAAGTTCATTAGCATAAAACTGTAAGCACCCATATTCTTAGGTTCTTCTTGCGCCCAAACAAAATCATCAGCGTTTGGATATGTCGCTATAATTGCTTTTAATTGTTCTACTGGTAATGGAAACAATTGTTCGATTCTAACTACAGCAACATCATTTCTAGTCAGAATTTCTCTTTCGGCAATAATGTCATAATAGAATTTACCGGTGCAAAAAACTAGTGTTTTTACATCCGCTTTATTAACTATTGTATCATCAAAGGTTTCCTGGAAACTACCTGTTGCAAATTCTTCCACTGTAGAAACTACTCTTGGATCACGCAATAAACTCTTTGGTGTGAATACAATAAGTGGTTTACGGAATGTTGTTTTCATTTGTCTTCTCAACAAGT
This sequence comes from Flavobacterium sp. GNP008, assembly GCF_056428965.1. Classification (NCBI taxonomy): domain Bacteria; kingdom Pseudomonadati; phylum Bacteroidota; class Flavobacteriia; order Flavobacteriales; family Flavobacteriaceae; genus Flavobacterium; species Flavobacterium sp. GNP008. Next base: position 678,635 of record NZ_JBWJVL010000001.1, read on the forward strand.
GAAAAAAGTTAGCTGGAGTTGTACAATCGGCAACATACATGTTATGTCTAGCGCAAAGTTGTAAATAACGCTCCATTCTAGCGGAAGAATGTTCCGCTCCTTGCCCTTCGTATCCGTGAGGCAATAGAAGAACAATTCCGTTTTGGTTGTTCCATTTGTCTTCACCACAAGAAATGTATTGATCGATCATAATTTGGGCTCCATTACTGAAATCTCCAAATTGTGCTTCCCAGATGGTTAATGTGTTTGGATTTGTCAAAGCATATCCATAATCAAAACCTAACACACCGTATTCTGACAAAAGGGAATTGAAAATATTAAATTTCCCGGTTGCTCCTTCCAAAGTACTCAATAAGGTTACTTCTTCTTCTGAATCTTCTACTTTTACAACAGCATGACGGTGAGAGAAGGTACCTCGCTCAACATCTTGTCCGGAAATACGAACGTCATATCCTTCTTTCAAAAGTGACCCATACGCTAAATGTTCAGCCATGGCCCAATCCAGCTTATTGGTTTCGAAAAACATTGTTTTTCTGTCGTTGATCAGTTTTTGTATCTTGCTGATAAACTTTTTATCTGTCGGAAGATTACAAATTACATTTGCAACCTCAGTCAATCCTGCTGCAGGGAAAGTAGTGTCTACTTTTTTAAGCATTTCAACATCTGAAACTTGCTCAAACCCTTTCCATTCATTTTTCATAAATGGAGTAATGATAGTTAAATCTTTTTTACGGGATTCTTCTAAGTTAACCTCCAGATTAGATTTATATTCTTGCTCTAATCCTTTTACAAAAGTAGTATCAATCACTCCGTCTGCAAGCAACTTCTCCATGTAAATATCTCTTGGATTTTTGTGCTTTGCAATTATTTTATACAATACTGGTTGGGTAAAACGAGGTTCATCACCTTCATTGTGCCCGTATTTTCTATATCCTAACAGGTCAATAAATACATCCCGACCAAATTCCATTCTGAAATCCAGTGCAAAAGATATTGCGTGTACTACTGCTTCAGCATCATCTGCATTTACGTGTAAAACTGGTGAAAGTGTTACTTTGGCAACATCCGTACAATATGTTGACGATCTTGCATCAAGGTAGTTTGTGGTGAAACCAACTTGATTATTGATTACAATATGGATTGTTCCTCCGGTTTTATACCCGTCAAGTTGTGCCATTTGTACAATTTCATACAAAATTCCCTGTCCAGCAATAGCAGCATCACCGTGAACGGCGATTGGCAATACTTTAGAGAAATCGTTAGGGAAATATTTATCTTGTTTTGCTCTCGTAATTCCTTCAATAACCGCTCCTACCGTTTCAAGATGCGAAGGATTTGGAGCTAAATTGATATTGATTTTTTTTCCAGTGCTCGTTACTTTATCAGCCGTCAGGCCTAAATGGTATTTTACGTCTCCATCAAAATATTCCTGATCATAATCTTTACCATCAAACTCTCCAAAAATGTCTTGAGTAGATTTGCCAAAAATATTTGCCAAAACATTCAAACGGCCACGATGTGCCATTCCCATTACAAATTGCTCTACTCCTTTTTCTGCAGCTTTTTCAATTAAAGCGTCCAAGGCCGGAATAATTGATTCACCACCTTCAAGAGAAAAACGTTTCTGACCCACGTATTTAGTGTGCAAAAAGTTTTCAAAAGAAACCGCTTGATTTAATTTATTAAGAATTGATTTTTTTTCGTCAGGAGAAAAATTAGGTTGATTATCATTAATCCCTAATTTTTTCTGGATCCACTCTACTACTTCTGGCTTACGAATATACATATACTCAACACCTATATGCTGACAGTATATTGTATCCAGGTGAGATATGATTTCCTGAAGTGTGCATGGCTGAATATTAATAACCTTAGCGGCATCAAAAACAGTGTTTAAATCCGCGGAAGAAAGTCCGAAATTAGTAATTTCTAATGTGGGTGATGTGGTACGTCTTTCTCTAACGGGATTTGTTTTGGTAAACAAATGCCCTCGAGAACGATACCCATCTATTAATTTTAATACATTAAATTCCTTTTGAAGCTTATCAGAGACCAAACTTACATCCGTATTATTAGAAGCAAAATTTGCAATTTGCGCTACATTGTTTTCCGCATTGTAAGTACTCATTCCAAAGTCAAAACCTTGAAAAAAACTTCTCCAACTTGGCTCCACGCTGTCTGGATTTTCTAAGTATTGATCGTATAATTGTGCGAAAAATTCGGTGTGTGCTGCGTTTAAAAATGAAAACCTATCCATAATATTTAGTGAATATACCTTTTTTGTTAAAATAGTTTGGCAAAAGTACGATAATACAATAAATTTATAATTTATTTTAAGATACTTTTACATTGAATATTGTTAAAAAACGAAAAACTTATGACAAAGAATTGCTTTTTAAATAATTTCAAAAGCTTTTTAGCTACACTAACATTGTTTTTTTCAAGTTGTCTTTTTGCACAACAAAATGATATGCAGCCAAAAATGGTAAATCAGTTCTGGCGGAATGTACAATTTGGAGGCGGAATTGGTTTAGGCTTTGGCTCTGGCTATACGGATATTGCATTAGCACCAAGCGCCATCTACAATTTCAATGAATATGTCGCTTTGGGTATTGGGTTACAGTATAAATATTTAAAGCAAAAAGACTTTTACGCTTCCCATCTGTATGGCGGCAGTGGTATAGGATTATTTAATCCCATTCCTGAAATCCAACTTTCAGCTGAACTGGAACAATTAAGGGTAAATGTCAATTTAGATGGATCCAATAGCAGTTCACAAGATTACTGGAACACCGGATTGTTTCTTGGCGCAGGATACAGATCCGGGAATGCTACAATTGGTGCCCGTTACAATGTTTTGACTGATAAAAATAATATTTATGGCAGTGCCTTTATGCCATTCATCAGAGTTTATTTTTAATTACATCCCATGAAAAAAACTTTTCAATTATTCTGTATTTTATTTATAAGCTACAGTTTTGCACAAAACGGTATTTTACAATCAGGACCTATGGTGGGGTATTGCGAAATGACCGAAGCAGTGATTTGGCTACAAACTAATAAAAAGGCCTCGGTAAAAATAGCTTATTTTACCATTGACAATCCTAGCAAAATTTTCTATTCTGATGTCTATTCGTCTTCAAAAGAAGCGGGCTTTACACATCACATTATCTTGGATCAATTGAGTCCCGGGGAAAAATATAAGTATACCGTTTTTATAAATGACAAGGAAATTATCTTGCCTTACGAAACTTCTTTTTCATCAAAAAAATTATGGGAATGGCGCGAAGACGCACCTGATTTTACAGTAGCCATTGGGAGTTGTTCCTATTTCAATGAAACTCCGTTAGACAGACCAGGAAAAGCCTATGGAAGTGAGTATGGGATTTTTGAAAGTATTGCTAAAAAAAATCCGGAAATTATGATTTGGAGTGGCGATAATATTTATTTAAGAGAAGCAGATTGGGATAGTAAAACTGGTGTTTATCATCGCTATACTCATTCTAGATCAATAAAAGAAATACAACCCCTGTTAGCAAAAACACAGAATTTTGCTATTTGGGATGACCATGATTTTGGTCCTGATGATAGTGATGGCAGTTTTTACAATAAATTTTTAACTCAAAAAGCATTTAAAGATTTCTGGGCAAATAAAAGTTACGGTATGAATCCTGAACAAAACGAAGGGATTTATTCGACCTTTAGCTGGGGTGATGCTCAATTTTTTTTATTGGATGACCGGTTTTTCAAGACTCCAAACAACAGAATTACCGGCGAAAGAACGGTTTTAGGAAATACACAATTAGAATGGTTGATTAATGCCTTAAGCTTTTCCAAAGCCAGTTTTAAAATAATTGTAATTGGCGGACAAGTATTAAATTCAGTAGCAGAAAAAGAAAACTATAGCAATTATCCTAAAGAGAAAGAACGATTGTTAAAAGAAATCCTTGATAATAAAATTAAGGGAGTCTTGTTTATAAGCGGTGACCGGCATTTCACTGAATTCTCTGAGGTTCCTCGAGACAATACCTATCCGCTGTACGACTGGACCGTTTCTCCCTTAACCTCTGGCGTCGCATCTGAAAATATATTACAGGAAAATAACATTTACAGAACGAAAGGCAGTTTGATTGCACAGCATAATTTTGGAACCCTTTCCTTTTTAGGTTCAAAAGAAAACCGTCAGATGAAATTGACTATTTATGATACGAAAGGAACTCCGTTATGGAATAAAACAATCTTAAAAAAAGAGTTGCAATAACTAATATTTGTTCCTAAACCACACTTTTTGCCATTCTCTTTTTAGTATTAAAAAAGCAACTTGTTCTGCCAGAAGTACTAAATCAGATCCATCTAACTTTTTTATTTCCTCTTCAGAAACATCAATTATGTAAAGTAAATTGAGGTATTCGGCAAATTTATATTGAATGAGTCGAAAGATCTTTTCATGCAGCAGCGCCTTTAACTCGTCAGGGGTGCTATTCAAAGAACAATCAATTGCTTCGTTAGCGAGATTGAAATCCTTGTTTATCTGTTCAATTAATTTTAAATATAAGTTTTCGTTCTCTGCTTCAGAGAGGAGTAAATCAGTATTCTTTGGAACTACAAACATTTGATTTCAGATTGTTGATTAACGAATTTAGATTTTAAGAAACTACTTTAAAAGTTTAATTTTTTTAAATTATACCGATTTTTGAAATTAACCATTTTTATCTGATGTAAACTTCTGGAATTAAAAATCTAAACTTTTCTTCCCATTAAATTTTCACCAAAAGCTTTCAGCATTTCTTTTTTATCGGCACCAATATTCATTTTATCTAAAGTATGGAAAGCCTTTAAAGTAAAATCCTGAATCGCATCCTGAGTTGCCTTTGATGCTCCAGAACTATTAAAAAGAACTTTCACTCTCTCTATTTTACTGGTATTATCTTCTGGCTGAATTGAAAACAAGCGTCTCAATTCCTGTGCTTCTTCAATATTTGAAAAGGCAACTGCTTTAAGATATAAATACGTTTTTTTATTTTCGATAATATCGCCTCCTACTTGTTTTCCAAAGGTTTCTGGATTCCCAAAAGCATCTAAGAAATCATCCTGTAATTGAAAAGCTAATCCTAAATTGAGTCCGAAATCATAAATCAAATTTGCATTTTCTTCAGAGGTCTCCGCAATAATTGCTCCCATTTTCATAGCTGCAGCGACTAAAACAGCCGTTTTATATTCAATCATTTTCAAGTATTCTGAAATAGTAACATCACTCCGCTCTTCAAAATCTACATCCCATTGTTGACCTTCACAAACTTCGAGTGCCGTTTTGCTGAAGAGTTTGGCTAAATCTTTAAAAATAATTGGTTCGTACTGTTCGAAATATTGGTATGCTAAAATTAGCATCGCATCGCCTGATAAAATTCCAGTATTTAAATTCCACTTTTCATGTACCGTTTCTTTCCCTCTTCTTAAAGGAGCATCATCCATAATATCATCGTGTACCAACGAAAAATTATGAAAAACTTCGACAGCCAAAGCTGCTGGCAGTGCTTTTTTATAATCCGCATCAAAAACCTCTGCACTCATTAATGTAAGTACCGGCCGCATTCTTTTGCCACCAAGATCTAAAATGTAATGAATGGGTTCATATAAATTTCTAGGTTCTTTGGTCTCATATTGTGATTGCAAATAATCTGAAAGAAACTCTTGATATTGATAAATAGAATGCATAAATAAATTTTTTGGCTAATTTACAGTATTCAATTTGCATAACAAACTCCGTTTTACCATCAAATGTTAAATAAATCAAAAATACATGGGAAACTATTTTGGTATTCAAAGTTTCCGCCTTACATTTGCGCTCTGAATTTTTTTTTACTGAAATAAACAAAATTATTCCAGTGACTGGGAAATAGAATTAATTCTTAATACTTCTAAAAATATGAAAACTAAATGGACAATTGACTCGAGCCAATCGGATGTTTTGATTAAAATGAGACATTCAATAATAGCTTATTTAGCCGGTAACATCAATAAATTTAAAGGACATATTGAAGTTGAAAATAACGAAATAGAAGACGCATCGATTGAATTCTCTTTGGATGTGAACAATAAGGATACAAAATTAGAGCAAATAGACACACATTTAAAAATGAACGATTTATTTGATGTGCATCAATATCCTATCATTAGCTTCAAGTCGACCTCGTTTGAAAAAGTAAACAAGAATATTAATTTTTTGAAAGGGAATTTAACCATCAAAAATATTACTAAAGTAGTGGAACTCGATGCAGAATTAATTGGCATTAACGCTTACAATGGCAATCAAAAAGCTGCCTTTGAAATAACAGGAAAAATCAATCGAAAAGATTTTGGCCTTACTGTTAATTCCTTCAATCAAACCAATGGTTTGGCATTGGGACAAGATATTAAACTGATTGCTAATCTAGAATTTACAGTTTAAAAAACACAGTTTAAAGTAAATGTTAAATAATTACAAATTTATTGGAAACTATTTCAGTGTTAAAAGTTTCCTCTTTACATTTGCACTTCGTTTACCAAATTAATTTATTGAATTGGCCTTTAATTAAAACATACTGAAATTGTTTCAGCATAAAAAATGAAAGAGAAAATTATATCTAAAGCAAGCGAAATGTTCTTAAAACTAGGTTTTAAAAGCATTACTATGGATGATATTGCAGGTGAAATGTGTATTTCTAAAAAAACTATTTATAAATATTTTTGTAATAAAGAGTTACTTATTGAAGAAAGCACAACTACAATACACAAAGAAATTCATGAAATCATAGACAGTATTATTTCAAAAAACTACAATGCGATTGAAGAGAATTTTGAGATACGAAAGATGTTTAAAGAAATGTTTAAAGCGTCAGACACTTCTCCTATTTATCAATTAAAAAAACATTATCCTGAAATATATGAAAAGGTAATGTCTCGAGAAATTAATGAATGCAATGTTACTTTTGAACAAAATATTAAAAAAGGAATTCAACAGGGTTTGTACCGATCCTCTATCAATATTCAAAGCTACACACAATTTTATTACCATCTTATTTTCACCATAAAAGGAAATACGGTTTCTGAAAAAGAAGGTCAAAAAATAGAACTTGAAATTTTAGAGTACCATACAAGAGCCATGGCAACACCAGAAGGAATTATTGAACTTGAAAAAAACTTACTAAACTATACTATATAATGAAGAATACAATTTTAATAGCACTACTAGTTATCGGGCTATCAGTACAATCACAAAACGTCAGCAATATTGAGACACGCCCCATAAAAACCATTACACTAAAAGAGGCTATCAATTACGCTTTAGAAAACAAAGCAGATGCAAAAAAAGCTAAACTCAAAGTAGAGAACAGCGAATACCAAATCCAGGAAATTCGTTCTAGAGCGTTGCCTCAAATTTCAGCAAATGGAAATTTGACCTATAATCCTGTAATCCAAACAACCGTTATTGATGGAGCAGGATTTGGTGCTCCCGGAACAACCATTCAAGCCGCTTTTGGTCAAACATGGAATTCTACGGCTGGTGTTTCTTTGACACAAGCTATATTCGACCAAACGGTTTTCACAGGTTTGAAAGCTGCAAAATCTACTAGAGAATTTTACCAAATTAACGAACAATTAACCGAAGAACAAGTGATTGAGCGCGTTGCCAATAATTATTATCAGGTATATGTTCAAAGACAAAAACTAACCGTTATTGACAGTACCTACAAAAACACCACTAAAGTAAAAAACATTATTAAAGGTCAATTTGATAATGGTCTAGCCAAAAAAATAGATTTGGATCGAATTTTAGTAAAAATTTCAAACATCACCACACAACGTCAACAAGTCTTGAATGCCGTACAAATTCAAGAAAACGCACTTAAATTTTATATGGGAATGCCCATAGAAACGCAAATTGAGATTCCGCAAACTGCATTTGAAGTAAGTCCACAGTCCGTATCAGAAATTCCAAATACGGCAAACCGAACGGAATATTTGCTTTTGAAAAAACAAGAACAACTTCTAAGTTACCAGAAGAAAGCTGTTGAAGCGGGTTATTATCCAACATTATCATTAAACGCAGGATATAATTATATTGGTCAGGGACCCGTAATGCCTCTTGGAGGAAAACCATCTGACGGCGTATATTGGTCAGATTTCTCTTCTATTGGTTTGAATTTAAAAGTGCCCATTTTTACAGGATTTGGTACTCGTGCCAAAGTAAGACAAGCTGATATCGATTTACGATCCATAAAAGAAGACATCAACGATACAAAATTATCCCTTGACTTGGCATTCGCCAATGCAAAAACGCAAATCGACAATAGCTTAACTATCATTAATAATCAAAGAGAAAATGCACAATTAGCTAAAGAAGTTTTAGACAACACCAGAAACAATTATGTACAAGGATTAGCCTCATTAACTGATTTACTGGATGCAGAAAATTCATTGACAGAAGCACAAAACAACTATACCACAGCAATATTAGATTACAAATTAGCAGAAATACAATTAATCAAATCAAAAGGCGAATTAAAAACACTTATAAATAACTAAGAAAAATGAAAAAAAATATACTAATCATAGTAGCAATCGTAGCAGCTTTAGGCGTTATCGCATATACTTTAATGAATAACAAAAAAGACAACGAGGCAAAAACAGCCATTGTAGCTGAGAAAAATGCCAGCGTATCAGTTAAAGTGGAAACGGTAAAAACTGAGGAAATCTCTCTTGATTTTTCTGCTAATGGTAATTTTGCACCACTTCAAGAACTGAGTTTTTCTGCCGAGAAACCAGGAAGAGTCGTACGTGTTTTAGTTAACGAAGGAGACAGAGTACGAATTGGTCAGACTTTAGCAATTGTAAGAAGCGAACAAATTACCGCTGACTTGCAAACTGCACAAGCATCGTATCAAAATGCATTAACGGATTACAGCCGTTTTGAAAATGCGTTTAAAACTGGTGGTGTGACAAAACAACAATTAGACCAATCCAAATTGAATTTGGTAACTTCAAAATCACGATTACAACAAGCCAAAGTTAATATTGGCGATACCAATATCAAAGCGACAATTAACGGAGTCGTAAACAAAAAATACATTGAACCAGGATCCGTTCTTGGGGCTGCAACACAAATGTTTGACATTGTAAATGTTTCAAAATTGAAATTGAAAGTAAATGTTAACGAAAATCAAGTTGCAGGTTTAAAAGTAGGCAATACAATTACCGTAAAAGCTAGTGTGTATCCTGATGCTACATTCTCAGGAAAAATTACCTTCATCGCTCCAAAAGCAGATGCAAGTTTAAACTTTCCGGTAGAAATAGAAATTGCTAATAATGCTTCAAATGATTTGAAAGCCGGAATGTACGGAACTGCTGAATTTGCTTCAAACCAGCAAAAACAATCCTTGATGATTGTTCCTAGAAATGCTTTTGTAGGAAGTGTGAGCAGCAACGAAATATTTGTAATCGAAAACGGAACTGCTAAACTGAAAACGGTTACAGCAGGAAGAATTCTTGGTGATAAAGTAGAAATTTTAAACGGACTTTCTGAAGGTGAGACTGTAATTGTTACAGGTCAAATCAACCTTCAAGACGGATCTAAAGTGGACGTTATAAAATAAGTCTTAAAGTCGAAAGTCTTAAAGCCATAAAGAAACCGCTTAAAGCCTAAAGCTTAAAGCCTAAAGCAAAGAAAAAAAATGAAATTAGCAGAAATATCCATAAAACGTCCCTCATTAGTTATCGTATTATTTACGATTCTAACATTAGGAGGACTGTTCAGTTACAGCCAACTGGGCTACGAATTGATTCCAAAATTTGAAACCAATGTAATTACTGTTGCTACAATTTATCCTGGAGCGTCTCCAAGTGAGGTAGAAAACACGGTAACTAAAAAAATTGAAGATGCAATCGCATCCTTAGAAAATATTAAAAAAATAGACTCGAAGTCTTACGAAAGTTTGTCAACTGTTTCTATTACATTGACCTCTTCGGCTGATGTTAATATCTCTATGAACGATGCGCAACGTAAAATAAATGCTATTCTTAGTGATTTACCAGATGATGTTGAAACGCCTTCGTTGAGTAAATTTTCCTTAAGCGATTTACCAATTATGACTATTGGTGCCAACGGAAAAATGGATGAAGTTGCTTTTTACGATTTAATTGATAAAAAATTAGCACCCGTTATTTCTCGTGTAGAAGGTGTAGCGCAAGTAAATATTATCGGTGGACAAGAAAGAGAAATTCAAGTCAATCTTGATGCAGTAAAAATGCAAGGTTACGGACTTTCTGTTCCGCAAGTGCAACAATATATTTTATCTTCTAATTTGGATTTTCCAACAGGAAATATTCAAACTCGGGAGCAAAAAATATTAATTCGTTTGGCTGGAAAATATAAAAATGTCGACGAATTAAGAAACTTGGTGGTATCCTCTAAAAACGGAATTCAAGTTCGTTTACGCGATATTGCTGATGTTCAGGATACTCAAAAAATCACTGAAAAAGTAGCGCGTATCAATCAAAAAAGCGCTATTATTTTACAAATTATTAAACAATCGGATGCCAATGCGGTTGCGGTAAGTGAAGAATTGGTTAAAACAATTGCTAAACTGGAAACCGATTATAAAGCGAATGGTTTAAAATTAGAAATCGCTAAAGACAGTACCATTTTTACGCTCGAAGCTGCTGATGCTGTTGTGCACGATTTACTTATTGCAGTACTTTTAGTTGCGCTAGTGATGTTGTTTTTCTTGCACAGTATTAGAAACTCGTTGATTGTAATGGTTTCTATTCCTGCTTCATTAATTGCTACTTTCATCGGAATTTATTTGATGGGATACACCTTAAACTTGATGAGTTTATTAGGCCTGTCTCTTGTTGTAGGTATTCTTGTGGATGATGCCATTGTGGTTCTGGAGAATATTTACAGGCACATGGAAATGGGTAAAAATAAAGTTCGTGCAGCCTATGATGGAACTGCAGAAATTGGTGGAACTGTAGTGTCAATTACTTTAGTAATTGTGGTGGTGTTTTTACCAATTGCAATGAGTACCGGATTGGTTTCTAATATTATTACACAATTCTGTGTAACGGTAATTATTTCAACCTTGTTGTCTTTAGTAGCTTCATTTACAATCATTCCGTGGTTGTCTTCCCGATATGGAAAATTAGAACACATTGAAGGAAAAAATCTTTTTGGAAAAATTATCCTTGGATTTGAAAGCTATTTAACTCGCTTTACAAATTGGGTTTCAAGATTATTGGAATGGTGTTTGGATCATTATTTCAAAACACTAGCTATAGTTTTAGTCATCTTTTTTGGATCGATGATTAGTTTATTTGGTGGTGGGTTTATTGGTGGAGAATTCTTCGCAGCGTCTGATAGTGGCGAGTTTTTAGTTCAAATAGAAATGCCAAAAGATGCTTCATTAGAGCAAACCAATTTCATGACGCAAAAAGCAGAAGCATTCTTGCAGAAAGAAGCATACGTTTTTAGTCAAATTACAACGGTTGGTCAAACCAGTGAAGGCCTTGGTGCTTCGCAAGCAACTGCTTACAAGTCTGAGATAAACGTTAAAATGGTTGGATTAGACAAACGGAATGAACCGGCAAATGTGTATGCTGCAAAAACAAAACGTAAATTAGAAAGAATATTAGTTGGAGCAAAAGTTAAAACGGTTCCGGTTGGTATTTTAGGAACTGCAGAAGATGCCACTTTAGGATTAATTGTAACTGGACCAAATGTAGAAAGTGCTATGCAATTTGCAAAAGCAGCAGAAAAAGAATTACGTACTATTCCAGGAGCAACAGAAATCGAATTATCCGTAGAAGATGGAAATCCAGAAGTGAACGTAAAAGTAGACCGAGATAAAATGGCCGCTTTGGGATTGAGTTTGCAAACAATTGGTATGACCATGCAAACTGCTTTTAGCGGAAATACTGATGGTAGATTTAGAGCTGGTGAATACGAATACGACATCAATATTAAATACAATGCATTCGACAGAAAAAGCATCGCTGATGTAAATAATTTAATTTTTATAAATGATGCTGGACAACAAATAAAACTGAATCAATTTGCAACTGTAACCGAAGGTTCTGGACCAAGTGAATTAGAACGAAGAGACAAATCGGCATCGGTAACTGTAAAAGGTCAGAATGTGGGTGTAGCTTCTGGAACAATTGTAACACAATGGCAAGAAAAAATTGAAAAATTGAAAAAACCAATAGGTGTCAATTACATTTGGGGTGGTGATCAGGAGAATCAAAGTGAAGGTTTTGGTACATTAGGAATTGCGTTACTAGCTGCTATTATCTTGGTTTACCTAGTAATGGTCTCGTTATACGATAGTTTTGCACATCCATTTGTGGTATTGTTTGCGATCCCGCTTTCATTTATTGGAGCAATGTTAGCTTTGGCTTTAACCAATAATACACTGAATATCTTTACTATTTTAGGTATCATCATGCTTATTGGTCTAGTTTGTAAAAATGCGATTATGCTTGTCGATTATACCAATCAAAGACGAAAAGCTGGTGAAACGGTTAGAACAGCATTAATTCAAGCGAATCATGCGCGTCTTCGTCCAATTTTGATGACAACTATCGCAATGGTATTTGGTATGTTCCCTATTGCACTAGCCTCTGGAGCTGGAGCCGAATGGAAAAACGGTTTGGCTTGGGTAATTATTGGGGGATTAATTTCCTCATTATTCCTAACTTTGGTCGTAGTTCCGGTAATTTACCAAATTATGGAAAAAGCCATCAACAGACTTTCTAAAGGAGAAAAAGTTGATTATGAAGCCGAAATGGTCGCTGATTACGTACACACCGAATTAAGCGAGGATGGATTTAATCCAAAACATACGGTATAAAACGTAATTGTTTTAAACAGAAAACCTGTTCATTTATTTGAACAGGTTTTTTTATGATAAAAAATTTCAATAAGAATTCCATTTCAATAATGGCAACAACTGGTTTTTATACTTTTTTAATCACATAGGTCACAATTCCCCAAATAATTAATTGATTTTCTTCGGTGACTTTTATCGGAGAATAATTGGGGTTTTCTGGCATTAGATACAAACAGTCTTTCTCCAGTTGCATGCGTTTCACCGTAAACTCTCCATCGATAAAACAAATCGCAATTTTATTGTTCTGCGGTTCCAAACTTCGATCCACAACCAGAACATCTTTATCATTGATTCCAGCATCAATCATAGAATTCCCTTTGACCCTGATATAAAAAGTAGCTAATGGGTTTTCGCTCAGCTGTTTGTTCAAATCGATATTCGTCTCCATAAAATCAGCTGCCGGCGATGGAAATCCAGCTGAAACCCCTTCGTTTATGAAAGGAATTCGTAATTCACTTTCAAAATCAGGCAGAAAGAAGGTTAATTTTTGATCTTTATCTTTATTTATTGGCATTTTATTTCGAGAATATCTTTAAAATTAGTGGTGTATTTTGGTGATAAATGATTCTGATTCATATTCCATGTCAAACCTAAATTTTGGGTAGCCAACTTTACTTTTTTATCTCCAATTTTGTTATTGAGGCTATCCATTACTTTCATCAGCACCAAATGTTTTGGGTTTTCCTCGTCAAACAACTGCAACTGTTTTTTGTCCTGATCAATCAATTCGGTTACGATAACACCCGCTTTCTTGAATTTCAAATGTTCATTTCCTTGGTGCAGTTTTTTCAGCATCGAAATAGCCGCATTCGAAATCGTCAGCGTAGAATTTGACCCATATGGCAATGTGATCGCCATGTTAAAATAATATTTGGAAGTTTGCACCGTATGTTTATCCACCACTAACATTACAATAATAGTATGACAGCAGGAGTTTTGTTTTCGCAATTTCTCTGCGCAAACCGCTGCAAAAGTAGCCACACGTTCGCGCAATAAATCAAAATCAGCAATTTGTTTGGGGAAACTTCGGGTCGTAGCGATACTTTTCTTTTGATCCACAATGGGATCTAAATCCAAAACTGATTTTCCTTCCAGTTCATATTTCAAACGCATGCCTATCACACCCATTTCTTTTTTGATCCAAGCCTCATGCTGTGGCTGAATAAAATCCAAAGCAGTTGTGATATTTCTGGTCTTCATCTTTTTATTCATCCGATAACCAATACCCCAAACGTCTTCAATCTTGGTCCATTTTAAGGCTTTGATGCGTTTCTCATCACTGTCAATTACATACACCCCTTGCGTTCTTTCTTGAAACTTTTTGGCAATTTTATTGGCTACTTTTGATAATGCTTTCGTTGGTGCAAAACCAATACAAACGGGAATACCCACCCATTTTTGTACACGGGTTTTCATCTGGATTCCATAATCCTGATAATCGGAAACAGTCAAACCATCAAAATTTAGGAAGGCTTCGTCGATGCTATAAATTTCTAGATTTGGTGTAAACTGCCCTAAAATAGCCATCACCCGATTGCTCAAATCACCATACAGTGCATAATTGGACGAAAATAATTGTACCTTTTTCTCTTTTACCAATTCTTTAATCTTAAATGCTGGCGCACCCATAGGAATCCCAGCGGCTTTAGCTTCATTGCTTCTGGAAATCACACAACCGTCGTTATTTGACAATATTGCAACTGGTTTCCCGTTGAATTTCGGTTGAAAAACACGTTCGCAGGAAGCGTAAAAATTGTTACAATCGACTAAAGCATACATGTTACAAAATTACTCAATATCAATTGATACGAGTTCGTAACAAAAGTTAATTTTAAGCACTGTTGATAAGTAGTTTTACATAAAAATATTTTTAAACAGTAAACAATTACTCTTTTGCAGTGATAATTTCTTCGTCTAGACCACCAAGAAAAATACTGAACAAACTAAAAAAGTATATTAAAAAAAATATAACTCTCGCTTTTTAATGAAATTATTTTTTATTTTAGGCATCATTAAAATACTGATTAATAGTAAATTAAGCTGTTAAAACCCATTCCTGTTCTACAATCACAACTCCATCATTCAAAACTTTGGCATACTACTTGAATATATCTTATCAAATAAGCATAAAAAAGCGAAAGCCGAAAAGCTGAAGAGTAGGCAAAATTCAAAATAGATGTATCATGAAAAAAATTACCTTTTTAGTAGCTAGTATCTTCGTTTTTGGAGGTAATGTAGCAAACGCAGCAGAGAAAATCGATTTTTCTGTAGAAAGAAGATCTCCAGTAGATTTTAGAGACGCCGACCCAATTGTGTTCACAGAAAGAGGAATTGAGTTCTTCATATTCCCAGACGGACAATTTGATTTTAATACACGCCCTTCAACCGGTTCAACTGGCGGCATGTATTATAAAACAGGCAAAAAAAATGGCATGAATAAAACCTATGGTGCACCAGCAAATGTTCGAAACGGAAATTATGGTGTAAAAGTAGAACACGACAACATGGGCAGAATAAGACGTATTGGAAATGTGATGATCAACTATGACTCAAATGATAGAGTTAAACGAGTGGGTTCCGTTTACATGACCTACAACCGTTATGCTTTGGAACGAGTGGGTGGTTTAGAAATTATCTACAACCGTCGTGGTCAAATTGTTGATGTTGTTGGATCCGTAAAAGGTGGAAGAGGTTATGAATACAGCCAAAACAACAACTGGAACAACGATTATGGGAACAACCAAAACTCGAATGATGATGATTCCTACTATTACAGAACAAATGGTACGAAAACTAAAATCGAGGACACTAGAGTATCCGGAGACGTAGCCATCAGAATAGACAGAAGATAGTTAGTTAGTTAGTTATATAAAAGGTTTGTTTAAAATTCCTGCTGGTAGTCGTATCAGCGGGAATTTTTTTTGAAAGTACTACCTAAAATTTTTTTACAACATTTATTTTAACACTGATTTCAGTTCCTGGCGGTATCGCGAAGCGCTTTTGCCCGTGAATTCTTTGAACGATTTATTGAAGTAGCTGAAGTTATTGAAACCACTTTCATAGCAAATCTCGGTGATGCTGATGGGTTTCTCAGCCAGCAGTTTCGAGGCGTGAACCAAGCGATACTCATTCACAAATTTGGTAAAAGTTTTGTTGGTTATCTTTTTAAAATACCTGCAAAAAGAAGGTTCTGTCATACTTACCAATTCCGATACTTCTTCCAGCGTAATATGCTCCTGGAAATTATCTTTTACGTAATTAAAAACAGCATTGATGCGGTCATTATCCTGCATTTGCATTTCCATCGAAAATCCATCGGCATTTAAAACAGTGGCTTCTTTGGATAATTCCAATTCATTCAAAATACTCAACATCGTCAACAATCGTTCAAACTGCGACTGTTGTTCCATCGACTCTATTTTCTTCCCGATATTTTTTTTGGTTTCACCGTGAAAAGCAATTCCGGCTTTGGCTTGGCTAAAAAGATTCCGAATATTCATCATTTCGGAAATATCAAAAAATTCATTCCCTAAGAAATCCGGTTTCATCTGTATCACCGTTTCATTTTTGTTTCCGGTTTCTTCATTGGTAAACCCACAATGCGGCAAGTTACTTCCTATCAAAATCAAATCACCATCCGTATAATACGAAATGTGACTTCCAATCTGGCGTTTTCCGGAACCTCCATTAACAAAAACAAGTTCAATTTCAGGATGATAATGCCACAAGTGCGCTTTGCTTTTAGCGTTTTCGATATACTTCGAAAAGTAAAAAGAACTCCCAAAGGATGGAGCAATAATTTCAAAAGCTGGAGGTATAATTTTCATACGGATCCGTATTTAGAATTCCCACAAATTTATGAAAAATAGATACTCAATTAACTTTTTTAACCTTAATCGATTTCGTAAAAGGTAAAATAGCACACAAATTAGAAAATTTAGTACTACTCATACTGAATAGCTTAGACTAATTTAGCCACAGATAAGTATCATTATAAATCTAAAAAATTACAAGTATGAAAAATATTTTAAAATTTAGTTTAGTGTTAGCCGCAGTAGTATTGACTGCCGTACAAGCACATGCAGTAAACGCAGATTTTTCACTGGATTTAATAAAAGAAGAAGGAAAAACGGTACGTTTTAGTTTGAAAGAGATTAAGAAAATTGATTTGTCTATTTATGACACCAATGACAGTTTAATCTATCAGGAAAAAGTTACTTCTGAAGATAACATCAACAGAACATACGATTTGACTGCTTTGCCAGACGGAATCTACTTCTTGAAAGCAGAAAGCGATCTTAAAATTTCAAAGTATAAAATTGAAGTCGTGGGTAATAAAGCAAAATTATCAGCGGATGCTATTTCTGAAGTATACAAACCCGTTTTTGTAAACAAAAATGGAATTGTTACCCTGAATATTTTAAACTTGGAAAAAGCACCTGTTACTGTTGCCATTTACAACTCCGATCAAACCGAAGTGTACAATGAAACTTTGGCTGCTGATCTTTATGTGGGTAAAACATTTGATTTGAGTAGCGCTCAAAACGGTAAATATACGTTTGAAATAACGTATAATGGTAAAACATTTAGCGAAACAGTTGCTGCTAAATAGTGATTAAATAAATTGTAGTAATTATGAGGCTGTCTTTATCGGATAGCCTCTTTTTTTTGCTGTAAGCAGTCGGAACAACACTAAACATTTCCAATAATCTGGTCCATAACCCAACTCGTATGGGCTCCTGTCAAACCTGTTGAAGGATGTTTGCTATTCCCTAAAAGGTCTTCTCGCATGTGCTGAACATGATACAACTGAATATTTTCAGGATGATTAATGAATAACTCTGTTTGCCCTTGTTCGTTAGAAAGCACTACAGGATCGTTTTCAAATATGGAAAATGTTATTTTTCCTTTGCTCCCGAAAATCTCTACTTTATCTTCCCGATCATAGCACCCAAAGTTCCAACTACCAGTACCCGTAATCCCAGATTCATGCAACCAGCAAGCAGTTGCAGCATCTTTAGCAGAATACAAACCCTGTTGATTGAGACTTAATCCGGAAACTTCTTTTATATTTCCCAAAAGGTGAATGAATAAATCCAATCCATGACTCGCTAAATCATCAAAATAACCGCCTGTAGCAATAACTGCATCAGTCCGCCAATTGTAGTCTTTAGATATATCTTTAGCATTTGCCGGTTTGCTCAAATGCCATCTTATGTGCCTAATTTCACCAATGCTATTGGTATCAAGCCACGTTTTTATCTGTTCAAAACGAGGTAATGTACGGCGGTAATAGGCAACAAACAAAGGAATATTTTTTTCTTGAAAAGCATTATAAATGGCGAGACTGTCTTGGTAATTTGGCGCCAAAGGCTTTTCGATACAACAAATTTTACCAGCTTCGGCTACCTGAAGTCCATAAAATTTATGAACATCTGGAGGCGTGGCAATGTAAATCGCATCAATATCAGGATCATTAATCAAATCATCCGCATTGGTGTAATAGGTACTTATTCCGTGTCTTTCAGCATAATTTGCGGCTTTAACCGCATCTCTTCGCATCACTGCTACCACTTCAAAGCCAGCTGTTTTCTGGTAGGCAGGACCGCTTTTCAGTTCTGTAACATCACCACATCCCAATATTCCCCAACGAATTACTTTTGTACGTTCACTCATAATTACTGATTTTCATTGCTGCTAACAATTAAGCACTACTGCAAATGTTTCACATTATAATTAAACCATTGAGAAATTAAATTTCATTTAGATTTAACGCTACATGAAACTTAATTTCTTAATGGTTTGAATAAATATTTTGAAGTAAATTTATCTGTTTATTGCTAAAGACATCGCTTTAACTTCATTTTTTTTAATTAAAAATAAAGTAATTTTCGTTTTAATCACAACCATCAATACCACAGCTGTCTCCATCGGTAGCATTTAATACCGTTACTTTTGAATCAAACTTACCTTCTTCCCATGCTTTCTCTAATGTTTTCACAAATGTCTCAACATGTTGCGCTCCCGAAATTGCATATTTATTATCGAAAACAAAAAAAGGAACCCCTTGCACACCGATTGATTGTGCATCTGTAATGTCCTGCTGTACTTCTTTTGTAAAAGCATCAGACTGCAATACTGCATCAATAGCTTCATCTGTTAGTCCTACTGCCTGACCCAAAGCTTTTAAGGTATTCAAATCATTAATGTTCTTGCCATCGGTTAAATACGCTTTAAACAATAATTCTTCTAAGTCATTGGCCCGATTATGTTTTTTAGCCAAATGTAACAATCGATGCGCATTCAAAGAATTGGCTAAAATAGATTTCTCAAAATGAAAATCCAATCCTGAATTTTTAGCATTTTCGGTCATACTATCTAGCATATTTTGTGCCCAATCCGTATCTTTTCTATATTTTTCTGCTAAATGTTCTACCATATTGTCCTCCGGAGACGCTATAAAACCAGCGTCTAGCTGAAAACTTTTCCATTCAATTTCAACGGCATCTTTATGGTTAAAAAGTTCCAAAGCGCCTTCTATTCTCCTTTTTCCTATATAACAATACGGACACATGATATCCGACCAGATTTGTATTTTTAATGTATTTGCCATCTTCTTGTATTTAAAATTTATACTATACACAAAAATAATCAATTCAATTTGGAGCTTTTTGAGTTTTAGTATTTAATTATAGATACTTGAATAGTAAATATTTATTAGAATCAAGAAAGCACTTTTAAACCAAAAAAACCATCAAAATTACTCTTGATGGTTTTCTGTATATTTTAAAACTTTGGTTTATGCCAATAAATCCAAAACAAATGAAGGGAACAACCCTAATGCGATATTCAATACAATCGCTATAACGGCAACTGCATAAATAATAACCGGAGTTCCTTTTCGTTCTTCATTTGGTTCTTTGGTGTACATCGCCAAAATTAATTTGAAGTAATACCCAACACTAATAATAGAGTTTATCACTGCTACGATTACTAAAGCCAAGTAACCCGCTTGAATCGTTTGATTAAACAAAACCAACTTAGCAAAGAATCCCGCAAAAATTGGAATCCCAGCCATAGAAAGTAACGCTGCCGTAAGAATGGCTGCTAACAATGGATTGGTTTTTCCCAAACCATGGAAATTTACAACATCTTCATTGTCTCTATTTTTACAAACATATAAAATCACACTAAAAGCAGCGATTCCAGACAAAGAATACGCGGAGGCATAATACAACAAACTACCTGCTGATGTAGTCAGACTCAATAAAGTCATCAACATGAAGCCCGCATGGGAAACCCCTGAAAAAGCCAACATACGTTTCACATTCGTTTGTCTTAAAGCCATAATATTACCAACGGTCATCGAAGCCATAGCAATCACAACCACAATAGTTTTGAATGACTCAGAAATATCGGCATTCATTACTGATAATAATTTGTACAAAGTCGCCATAGCAACTACTTTCGCTAAAGTACTCATCAATGCCGTTGTCAACGCCGGAGAACCTTCGTAAACGTCCGGTGCCCAAAAATGAAATGGAACTGCAGCCACTTTAAACAACATTCCGATTGTTACCAATACAATTCCGATTGGGAACCAGATTGGCAATTCAGCTGATTGTGATAATTCACTGATTTCAGTAACATCAAAACTTCCCATGGCTCCGTAAATTAAACAGATACCAAACAGAATGATTCCCGAAGCAAAAGATCCCATTAAGAAATACTTCATTCCCGCTTCGTTACTTTTTAAATTCATACGATCACTTGCGGCAAGAATATAAAGCGCAATTGATAATACTTCGATTCCTAAAAAGAACATCGCTAAGTTTCCAAAAGAAACCATCGCTACCGCTCCTGCTAATAAAAATATTTTTATAGCAATAAAATCAGAAATTTTAGATTGGTGATTTTCATAAAAAACATGCCCTAAAGCCACCAAGAAAATAGTAAGTACAATAAATAAAGACGAAAAAGTACTTGAAAATTTACTGACAACAATCATGTTGTTATAGTAGCTTTCGGTTGAATTAAATTCAGATATAGTTAAACCCAACACTCCCAACAATCCAATGATTGTTATTGGAACAATGGCTTTTCTTAAATTAAAAATTTCAAATAAAAGGCATAAAACACCTAATCCTATTATAGCTATTAATGTATTCATTTTTTGATTGTTTGATTTGGGATTTACGAATTAGGATTTAAAAACCAACTAATTCTTTATATCTGAAACCTAATTTATTTGTATTAATAATATATTTTTTTGTACTAATTTTTTTACTTTGAACAGAATGATTTTTAATATCTCACAAAAATCTGAAATCAAAAATCTGAAATCTTCATTCTAAAATCAAAATCCTAATTTCTATTGATAACTTTAAGAATTTCTTCCAGACTTGGGGTAATCAAATCGGTAATTGGCTTTGGATACATCCCAAAAAAGAATAAGACACCTATTATTAGTACCAAAGTTATTCCTTCATTCACTGTTACATCAGCAAAAGGATTAGAATTGGTTTCACCTAACATAGTATGTTGAAACATTTTCAACATATAATATGCTCCTAAAATTATGGTTGTCCCTCCTAAAATGGCAAACCAAATGTTGATTTGTGAAAGACTGTATAAAACGGTGAATTCTCCAATAAAGTTAAAAGTAGTTGGCAAGGCAACAGATGCTAATACCAAAATTAAAAACATCGAAGTGAATTTTGGTGCTTGCGTACGAATACCGCCCATTTCAGCAATGGTTCTAGTTTCGTATCTTCTAAAAATAATTTCAGCTGCATAAAACAATCCCACAACTACAAATCCGTGTGCAATCATTTGTAAAACTGCACCTCGCAATCCGTCTAATGTCAGAGTGTATGTTCCTGCTGCAATTAAACCAACGTGAGCCAAAGAAGAATACGCAAGTAATTTTTTTAAATCTTTTTGTTTCAATGCAACGATAGATCCGTAAATCACACCTGCAATTCCAAGTCCGATGAAAATATACATGTATTCTTTGGCTGCCAATGGCGCTAATGGCAATTGCCAACGGATAACACTGTACAATCCCATTTTCAGCATGATACCAGACAAAAGCATCGTTCCTACAGTTGGAGCTTTTTGGTATACATTAGCCTGCCAAGTGTGGAAAGGAATCAATGGAATCTTAATGACATACGCCAAGAAGAAAGCCAGAAATATCCACAGTTGCTCGGTTTCCGATAAATTTAATTTATATAAATCTTCCAATAAAAGACTACCCGCTTGTTGGTACATGTAAACAAACGCAACCAGCATAAATAATGAACCGGCAAGCGTATAGATAAAGAATTTAACTACCGCTTTTTTGCGTTCTTCTGTGTCTCCGTTACCCCATATTAATGCGATGAAGTAAATTGGCATCAATGATAATTCCCAGAAAATGTAATACAAAAGACCGTCTGATGCTAAGAATGTTCCTGCCATTGCAAACGACATAAACAGAATTAACGCATAAAATGATTTTGAATTTTTATAGTCATTCCCAAAAGAGGAAAAAATAATTATTGGAGTCAAAACTGTGGTCAACAAAAGCATCGCCATCGATAATCCGTCCGCTTTTAAAGCAAAATAAATATTAGGTTGCGTGATCCACTGGTTAATGAAACTGATATTTTCACCTAAATTATAGTGATTTAATAATACAATAGAAGCGCCTGCAGCAGCTAACCCAAAGAACAAAGCCACTTTTGAAGCCAGTTTATCGCCTGCAAGAAACGTTGCAAACACACCAACCAAAAGTATAATTAATATTAGAGATACATTCATAGTAAAAAATTATTGAGCTAAAAATAAATAAGAAACAATGGCACAAAGCCCTAATACGAAAACAAAAAGATAAAGACCAATGCTTCCATTTTGTATTTTCTTTCCTTGGTAACTTATTTCGTTGGTAACTTTTCCGAATCCAAAAACTAAAGCTGACAAACCAGTTTCCACAGTGTCTCTGAAAAAACGAGACAAGAAATTAATCGGTTTAACAAAAATAGCGTCATAAAATTCGTCAACATAATATTTATTGTAAAGCACTTTAGAAAATCCTATAATGGCAGCATCTTCTGTTGGAACTGTATTTTGTTTGATGTATTTGGCGTAAGCCATACCAATTCCTACTAATCCACCCACAACAGCAATGGCCATCAAGATATATTCAGTAGTGCCTAAATGGTGTTCTGCAGTTGCTAATTTTGGTAAAATAGGAGTCAAATAGCTATTCAACCAACTGTTTCCTGGCAAACTGATTAACCCACCGATAGTTGCCAAAATTGCTAAAACGATCAAAGGAATAGTAATTAAAGAAGGACTTTCATGCAAATGATGTTTTTGTTCTGCTGTTCCTCTAAATCCTTGGAAAAACGTTAAAAACATCAAACGAAACATATAGAAAGCAGTCATTATAGAAGCAACCGAAGCCACAATCCATAACGGAACGTTATGATGAAAAGCCACTAATAAAATTTCGTCTTTTGAGAAAAAACCGGAAAACAATGGAACTCCAGAAATCGCTAAAGAAGCAATAAGCATAGTTGCAAAAGTTATTGGCATTGCTTTTTTAAGCCCACCCATCTTGCGCATGTCTTGTTCCCCGTGCAACGCATGAATTACAGAACCTGAACCCAAGAACAAACAAGCTTTAAAGAAAGCGTGTGTGATTACATGAAAAACGGCTACTTCATAAGCACCTAAACCTAGAGCTAAGAACATTAATCCTAATTGAGAAACGGTAGAGTAAGCCAATACTTTCTTGATATCATTTTGAACCAATCCAATGGTTGCAGCAACTAAAGCAGTAACGGCTCCAACAATTGCAATTATCGTTTGTACATCCGGAGTCAAATCAAACAAGAAATTCAATCTGGTAATCATAAAAATTCCTGCAGTTACCATCGTAGCGGCGTGAATCAATGCTGAAACCGGTGTTGGACCTGCCATCGCATCTGGTAACCATGTATACAATGGAATTTGTGCCGATTTACCACAAGCTCCAATGAATAAAGCGAAAGCAGCAACTGAAAGCCAATACATATCAAGATCCGTTGCACCAGCGATAGCCGTTTTTAAAGTAGCGTAATCTAAAGTCGAGAATAAATTTCCAAGAATGAAAATTCCAACTAGCAATCCTAAATCACCAATACGGTTCATGATGAATGCTTTCTTGGCTGCATCATTAAATTCTTGGTTTTTATGCCAAAATCCAATTAACAAATACGAACAAAGACCTACGCCTTCCCAACCGATGAACATCACTAATAAGTTACTTCCTATTACCAATGTGATCATAAAGAATACAAACAGATTCAAATACGCGAAAAACTTGTGCATATTTTCATCATCGTGCATGTAACTGATCGAATACAAATGAATCAAAGACCCAATTCCAGTTACGAAAAGCAACCACAAAATGGACAATTGGTCCAATTGAAATCCAAAATCAACTTTGAAAGTACTGATTTGGATCCAGTCAAAAAGAGCAATATGAATTCCTTCTGGTTGGGCCGCAATTCCACTGAAGAAATAAGCAGTCGCAATAAAAGAAACCACTACTGAAAGCGTTCCAATTATTCCTGACAGTGATTTTCCAAGGCTTTTGCCAAAGAAAACATTGATTAAAAATCCTAAAAAAGGAGCAAGAACTAAAACTAAAGCTATATTGGTATTCATTTCCATTTATCCTTTTAGGTTTTTTAAATTATCGATAGTAATTGAACCTAAATTTCTAAAGATAGAAACTAGAATTGCCAATCCTACCGCAACTTCTGCCGCAGCAACAGCCATCGAAAAGAAAACAAAAACTTGTCCTTGCGCATCTTGATGATAGGTTGAAAATGCTACAAACAATAAGTTTACTGCATTCAGCATAATTTCAATTGACATAAATACGATAATGGCATTTCGTCTGTACAACACTCCGAAAACACCAATACAAAAAAGTATTACGCTTAGGAATATATAATTTTCAATACCAATGTGGTTTAAAATATTGTTCATTTTATTTTTGCAATTTTTCTTTTTTAGACAATAACACTGTTCCAATCATAGCAACCAAAAGCAATATAGAAGCAAATTCAAACGGAACCATATATTCATTCAATAGTATTTTTCCCAATACTTTTATAGACTGATAATCTTCGCCAGTAGTTACGTATTCTCCAACAATCGGTTTTGAATTGATAAAAATGGCTAACAAAACCAAACAAATCAAACAAAAAGAAACAATAGCACCAAGACGCGTAATTCGAGGTCGGTGCACTTCTTTTTCCTCATTTAAATTCATCAACATGATGGTGAATAAAAACAAAATCATAATCGCTCCAGAATACACAATAATGTGCACTATCGCTAAAAATTGAGAATTCAATAATAGATAATGACCAGCTATCGAAAAGAAACAAATCACCAAATAAATAGCACTGTGAATCGGATTTCTACTAAAAATTGTCAAAAATGCCGTAGACAAAGTTATCGCTGATAAAACACAAAAAATAATAAGTATCGTAGACATTAGTTAGCGTTTTTAAGTTGAGCGTTTTTCATTGCCATTTCCAACGGCATGACCAATTTGTCTTTTCCAAAGATAAAATCTTCTCTTTCATAACTGGAAGGAACCAATACTTTAGAAGTCGTCAGGTAAATAGCGTCTTTCGGACAAGCCTCCTCACACAACCCACAAAAAATACAACGCAACATATTAATTTCATATATCGACGCATATTTTTCTTCTCTGTACAAATGTTTTTCATCTGCTCTGCGCTCTTCTGCTTTCATCGTAATGGCTTCGGCAGGACAGGACAGCGCACACAAACCACAAGCTGTACAATTCTCACGACCTTCCTCGTCACGTTTCAACATGTGCTGACCACGATACACTGGACTCATTTCACGTACTTGCTCCGGGTATTGAATCGTTACTTTTCTGGTGAACAAATGCTGAATCGTAATTATCAAACCTTTGACAATCGCAATAAGATACATTCTTTCCCAAAAAGTCATCTCCTTGTTAGAGACTAGCTTTTTTCTTCCCGATAAGGATATACTTTCTATTGACATTTTTTATTTTTATTTGAAGCTTAATCCTGCTATTTGTTTCAATCTTTTATCCTGAACTTGTTTCAGGATAAAAGGATTTCCACTGCTATCAGGGCTAGGGCTTTTTCGATACTAATTAAAATCCTAAATAAGTAGCAATTTCTGCTCTCAAAATTACAATTCCGGTGATGATAATATTGATGATCGCCAATGGAATTAATATCCTCCAACCCAAGTGCATCAGTTGATCGTATCTGAATCTTGGAATAGTCCAGCGAACCCACATATAGAAAAAGATAAATCCACATAATTTGATAAACAAAGCGCCAAATCCTATAACATTGGCAATATTCACTCCCCAATTTTCAACAACCCAACTCATTCCAGGATAATTATAGCCTCCAAAGAATAAAACCGCCAAAATTGTAGAGGAAATAAACATATTCGCATATTCAGCAAATAAATAAAAACCCATTTTCATCGATGAATATTCGGTGTGATATCCTCCAATAAGTTCCGTTTCGCATTCCGCTAAGTCAAAAGGAGTTCTGTTTGATTCGGCAAAAGCACAAATTAAAAATATAATAAAAGACAACGGTTGGTAAAACACATTCCAATTCATTCCTGCTTGCTGTTCAGAGATCTCTCGTAAACTCAACGTTCCAGTCATCATCAATAAAGCAATTATGGATAATCCCATCGCAACTTCATAAGACACCATTTGCGATGCAGCACGGACCGCACCAATCAAAGAGAACTTATTATTAGATGCCCAACCCCCAATCATAATTCCATAAACACCCACGGAAACAACGCCAAAAAAGTATAACAATCCAATATTTAAATCTGTAGCCTGCAATAAAATATCTCTACCAAACAAATGCAGTCTGTCTCCCCAAGGAATTACGGCACTTGTCATTAAAGCGGTACTCATAGCAATTGCCGGACCTACAAAAAACAAAAATCGGTTCGGAGTGTTTGGCTCAAATTCTTCTTTCGAAAATAATTTTAAACCATCTGCAAGTGGTTGCAACAATCCAAAAGGACCCGCTCTGTTTGGTCCAACACGATCTTGAAGCCAAGCGGCCACTTTTCGTTCTGCCCAAGTGGAATACATTGCCATCAACATTGTCAAAGCAAAAACTGCAACAATGATGACACTTTTTTCTATGATAATAGTACTATCCATTATTACCCAAGCTTTTTTGATTAATAATGTCTTCTTCGGTCAATGGAATTTCGGCCATGCTTATTTTCTTGCGGTCTTCTTCTCTACCTAGAAGGATATGATCTTCGGTAGCGATTTCCACTTTTTGTAATTTTCTGTTGTATTTATTTTGGTTGATCACCGAATCTTTTTCGAATGCTCTTGGCCCTTCAATAGTCCAATCTGCAATTTCTTTGTGGTCAAAACGACATCCGTTACAAATAAATTCATCTACTTCATGGTACTCATCTTTTCTTCCGGTAACACGTTGAATTTCGTCACCAAACATCCAAACGGTAGTTTTTCCAGAACAAGTAGGGCAATCTCTGTGTGCATTATAAGGCTTACTGAACCAAACTCTAGATTTAAATCGAAACGTTTTGTCTGTCAAAGCGCCTACAGGACACACGTCAATCATATTTCCAGAAAATTCATTATCAACCGCTTTTGAGATACAAGTTGATATATTCGAATGATCGCCTCTATCCATTACCCCGTGAACACGATCATCAGTCAATTGATCCGCCACCATTACACAACGGTAACAAAGAATACAACGATTCATGTGCAATTGAATATTTGGACCTATATTTTCGGGCTCGAAAGTTCTTTTTTCTTCAATAAAACGAGTTTCTGATTTCCCGTGCTCAAAGCTTAAATTTTGCAAATCACATTCGCCAGCTTGATCACAAACCGGACAATCTAATGGGTGATTTATCAATAAAAACTCAGTTACTGATTTTCTTGCTTCTTGAACTCTCGGTGAAGATTTACTGTTCACTTCCATTCCGTCCATACAGCCGGTTACACAAGATGCCATTAATTTAGGCATTGGTCTTGGATCAGCTTCACTTCCTTTGGCAACTTCCACTAAACAACAACGGCATTTTCCACCGCTTCCTTTTAGTTTAGAATAATAGCACATTGCCGGCGGAACTACTTCTCCACCTATCATTCGTGCTGCCTGCAGGATTGTTGTTCCTGGTTCTACTTCTATGCTTTGACCGTCTATGGTTACTTTCATTTTCTGAAATTGTTGACTTTATACGATTACTTTAGAAACTAAATGCTTTACTTTTTCAAAAGGCTCAGCAACAAAATGATCTCTATTTTTAATTTTTTCCGGGAAACGAATGTGGTATTCAAATTCTTCTCTAAAGTGACGAATTGCCGCTGCCACTGGCCAAGCTGCCGCATCACCTAATGGACAAATGGTATTTCCTTCAATTTTACTTTGAATGCTCAACAGCAAATCGATATCTTCTTCACGACCGTGACCATTTTCTATTCGGTGCAATACTTTTTCCATCCAGCCTGTTCCTTCACGACAAGGAGAACATTGACCACAACTTTCATGGTGATAAAAACGGGAGAAATTCCAAGTATTACGAACAATACAAGCAGTATCATTATAAACAATAAAGCCACCTGATCCTAACATAGAACCCGTTGCAAATCCTCCGTCACTTAACGATTCGTAGGACATCAAACGATCTTCGCCAGCGGCAGTTTTGTAAATTAAATGGGCAGGTAAAACGGGAACAGAACTTCCTCCCGGTACAAATGCTTTTAAAGGTCTATCAGAACTCATTCCGCCTAAATATTCATCCGAATTCATGAATTCGTAAACACTCAAACCCATTTCAATTTCGTAAACACCCGGGTTTTTGATATGCCCTGAAGCCGAAATTAATTTGGTTCCTGTAGAACGTCCAATACCAATTTTGGCATATTCGGCGCCTGAATTATTAACAATCCAAGGCACTGCGGCGATCGTCTCTACGTTATTAACCACCGTTGGATTTGCCCAAAGTCCTGAAATAGCAGGAAAGGGTGGCTTGATACGAGGATTTCCTCTTTTACCTTCCAACGATTCAATCAACGCAGTTTCCTCACCACAAATGTAAGCTCCAGCACCACAATGAACATACAGTTCTAAATCGTAGCCTGAACCTAATATATTTTTACCCAGAAATCCAGCAGCTTTAGCTTCGTTAATGGCTCTTTCTAATATTTTATACACCCACATGTATTCTCCACGAATATAGATGTAGGAGAGGTTAGCTCCCAAAGCATAACTCGATGTAATCATTCCTTCAATCAATAAATGAGGAATAAATTCCATCAAATAACGGTCTTTAAAAGTTCCCGGTTCTGATTCATCTGCATTACAAACTAAATGTCTTGGTTTCCCTGATTTTTTATCAATAAAACTCCATTTCATTCCTGCGGGGAATCCTGCTCCACCACGACCACGCAACCCAGAAGTTTTCACCTCTTCAACTACTTCATCCGGTGTTAATGTTTTTATGGCTTTTTCTACTGAAGCATATCCTCCGTTTTGACGGTACACTTCGTAGGTTTTAATTCCAGGAATATTTATTTTATCTAATAATATTTTTTGTGACATATTATTTATCGTGTAATAGTATTGTATCGTTTTTGCAATCTGCAATTAATTGATCGATTTTTGCTGCCGTCAAATGCTCTTTGTAAAAATCACCTAATTGCATCATTGGTGCGTATCCACAAGCCCCTAAACACTCGACGCCTCTAACTTCGAAGAGACCATCTGCAGTGGGCTCACCCACTTTTACGCCTAATTTTTCACAGGTGTAATCCATTAAATCCTCGACTCCATTCAAACAACACGGAGACGTTTGACAAAATTCGAACATGTATTTTCCAACTGGTCTTTGGTTGTACATCGTATAAAACGAAACCACTTCGTAAACCTCAATTGGTTTTATCAAAAGGATTTCGGCTACTTTATTCATTAATTCAATACTCAACCAATTCTCGTGAGCATCTTGAACTTCATGTAAAACAGGCAATAATGCCGATTTTCTTTTGTCTTCAGGATAATGACTAATCAATTCATTGATGCGAGTCATCAATGTTTCGGTCATATTTATTTCTTGTTTGTGATACGTTCTTTCCATTTTTATTTTTTTTGCCACGAAGGCACAAAGTCACAAAGTTTTATTTTAAAATCTGAAATTGTTAATCAATAATCTGAAATCTTTATGCGTCTAATTCTCCAGCAATAACATTTAAACTTGACAAAATAACAATTGCGTCCGATAGCAATGCTCCTTTAATCATTTCTGGATATGCTTGATAGTAAATAAAACAAGGCCTGCGAAAATGCAGCCTGTAAGGCGTTCTACTTCCGTCAGTAACTAAATAAAAACCTAATTCACCGTTTCCGCCTTCAACAGGATGGTATATTTCGGCAACAGGAACAGGAATTTCTCCCATTACAATTTTGAAGTGATAAATTAATGATTCCATACTGGTGTATACATCCTCTTTTGGCGGAAGGTAATAATCCGGAACATCAGCATGAAAGTCATTCCCTTCCGGCATTTTTGCTAATGCTTGACGAATGATGCTCAAACTTTCCCAAACTTCTGCATTACGAACACAGAAACGATCATACGTATCACCTGATTTTCCTACAGGAATAATAAAATCAAAATCTTCATAAGAAGAATACGGTTGTGCCACGCGAACATCATAATCAACACCCGCAGCACGTAAATTTGGACCTGTAAATCCATACGCCATCGCTTGTTCGGCTGTTATAGCTCCAACATTAACCGTTCTGTCAATAAAAATTCTATTTCTTTCGAATAAGTTTTCAAATTCTTTCCAAGCAGCTGGAAATTCTTCTAAAAACACATCTAATTTTCTAAAAGCTTCTGGTGACCAATCTCTTTCAAAACCACCAATTCTTCCCATATTAGTAGTCAAACGAGCACCACAAATTTCTTCGTAGATTTCATACACTTTTTCTCTAAATTGGAATACATATAAAAATCCAGTGTAGGCTCCAGTATCCACACCAAGGATTGAATTACAAATGATATGATCTGTTATTCTGGCCAATTCCATTACAATAACCCTTAAATACTGTGCTCTTTTAGGAACTTCAATATCTAATAATTTCTCTAATGTCATCCACCAACCCATATTGTTTATAGGCGATGAACAATAGTTCATTCTATCAGTAAGAGGCGTGATTTGATAAAAAGGACGGTTTTCAGCAATTTTTTCGAAAGCTCTGTGAATGTAACCAATAGTTGGTTCCGCCTCTAGAATTCGTTCCCCATCCATCAACAAGATATTTTGAAAAATACCGTGTGTAGCCGGGTGCGTAGGTCCTAAATTCAGTATAGAAAGCTCGCTTCCGTCTTCGTTTAGTTGCTCCTTTATTCTTTTAGCATAGCGATGCTCTGGGGGTAATAATAGTTCTGACATTTAGTTAATGTGAAAAATTATAATAGTGAGTATTTTTAATAATTGTCGGTTGTTCTTCCAAAGAAACGGTCATCTTTATCCGTTCTTCCGCTATCTTCCATTGGAAATTCTTTTCGCATTGGAAAAGAAATCATTTCATCCATATTCAAAATACGTTTCAATTGTGGATGACCAATAAAATTTATCCCATAAAAATCAAATGTTTCTCTTTCCATCCAATTTGAACTTAAGAAAATGTTTGATATCGTTTTTATTTCTGGGTTTTCACCGTTAATAAATACCTTAATTTTAATTCTTTTATTTTCGTACCAATTGTGCAAATGATACACTACCGCAAATTGATGTTCAACATCATTGTCAGGATAGTGAATCCCACACAAATCAGTTAAAAAATGAAAACGCAATGCTGTGTCATTTTTCAAAAAAAGAATCACAGCCGTAATTTTATCGGAAGCGACTTCAAATGAAAATATATCTTTTTCCTGCTTGAATTCAAAAACAGCTGAATCAAATGTTTCAACTAGTTTTTCTTGGATTTGTATTGTTTCTAGCGCCATTATTTATTTGATATTATAAGAAGCCAATAATTCTTGGTATTCTGGAGAACTTCTTCTTCGTACAGATTCATTTCTCACTAATTCCTGTAATTTCATAACACCATCAACAATTTGCTCTGGTCTTGGAGGACAACCCGGAACATAAACATCTACCGGAATTACCTTATCAATTCCCTGCAAAACCGAATAGGTATCAAAAATTCCACCGGAGCAAGCACAAGCCCCTACAGCGATTACCCAACGAGGTTCTGACATTTGCTCGTATACCTGACGCAATATAGGCGCCATTTTTTTAGAAATTGTCCCCATCACCATAAGCATATCCGCTTGACGAGGAGAAAAACTCACTCGCTCCGAGCCAAAACGTGCCAAATCGTAATGTGACGCCATTGTAGCCATAAATTCAATCCCGCAACAAGAGGTAGCAAACGGCAAAGGCCATAATGAATTAGCACGAGCCATTCCCACAACATCATTCAGTTTTGTAGCGAAAAAACCTTCTCCAACAACACCTTCAGGTGGGGCAACCATATTTATTTTAGAATCGCTCATTTTTTATTATTTTGAATTATAAAATTTGGATTATAAATTACTAAAACATCATTTTAAATTTAGAACCCAGCTTTTAGAATAAATCTTTATTCCCACTCTAACGCTTTCTTTTTGATAATGTAGAAAAAACCTACCAAAAGTAATAACATAAAAATCACCATTTTAACCATCCCTTCCATTCCTAACTCTTTGAAATTGATTGCCCACGGGTACAGAAAAATTACCTCAACATCAAACAATACAAACAATATGGCAACCAGAAAATATTTAACCGAAAAAGGAATTCTAGCATTTCCTACTGATTCGATACCACATTCGAAGTTTTTATCTTTAATTTCAGAAGAACGTTTAGGCCCTAATTTACCTGAAATTAATATCGTTCCTACTACAAATCCTACAGCTAAAACAAACTGCATTAAAATAGGAATATAATTTAATTGATCGGATTGCATATTACGCGTTTTTTGAATGAAAATAAGCCACAAAGATACCTTTCAAATTATTAAATAACAATTAAAACTTAAAAATAGATCGCAACTACAACGTTGTAAATTTACAATTTTTATTAATTATAAATAAGAGATATTTTTATCTTAAGATGTGTTTAACGTTTGTAAAAATTCATCAATCTTAAAAGGAAGGCTAATTTATTTCGAAAATAAAAAATTTAGAATAAAAAAAAACGTCCCGATATAAATCGGAACGTCTTTTAAACATTCGTAGGCAAAAAAAAATAATTTTTTTACGCTTAGATAACTGCTACTTTCGCAGCAACTTTTCCTTTTCTTCCTTCTTCTTCTTCATAGCTAACTCTGTCACCTTCGCGCAATTCTTCCGCGTTGATTCCTGATGCATGAACAAAAATGTCTTTTCCTGTTTCTTCGTCTGTAATGAATCCGTAACCTTTAGATTCATTGAAAAATTTAACTGTACCTGTACGCATTGTAATAGTAATAATAATTTATAATGAGGCAAATGTAATATTTAATATAATACGAAATACCATCTTGTGTTTTTATTTTGCAAAAATATTGATATTCAACGTTTTCTAACAAATTTTATCGACAAACTGCAATTACATTACTCTTATATGAAGCTCTTTTAACTGCAAATCATCAATTGCAGATGGGGCATCTATCATGACATCTCTTCCTGAATTATTTTTTGGAAAAGCAATAAAGTCCCGTATGGTTTCCTGACCACCTAAAATCGCAACTAATCTATCCAATCCAAAAGCCAAACCACCGTGGGGCGGTGCGCCAAACTGGAATGCATCCATCAAGAACCCAAACTGGGCCTTGGCTTCTTCTTCGGTAAATCCTAAATACTTGAACATCAATTGTTGTGTAGCTTTATCGTGTATGCGTATCGAACCACCACCAATTTCGTTTCCATTCAAAACCATATCATACGCATTAGCACGCACTTCTCCCGGGTTAGTTTCTAACAAATGCATGTCTTCTGGCTTAGGAGAAGTAAAGGGGTGATGCATGGCATGGTAACGACCACTTTCCTCATCAAATTCTAATAACGGAAAGTCAACTACCCAAAGAGGTGCAAATTCCGCCGGATTTCGCAACCCTAATCGTGTCGCTACTTCCATACGCAACGCACTTAACTGTGTACGTGTTTTAACCGCTGGACCAGAAAGTACAAGAATCATGTCGCCCGGTTGAGCTCCTGTAGTTTTTGCCCAATTACTTAAATCATCTTGATTGTAAAATTTATCTACTGATGATTTATAACTACCGTCTTCGTTGCATTTCACATACACCATTCCAGATGCACCTATTTGAGGACGTTTTACCCAGTCAATTAATCCATCAATTTCCTTACGGGTATAATTTCCAACTCCTGGTACTGCTATTCCTACCACTAATTCGGCAGTATTAAAAACCGAAAAATCTTTATGCTGTGCAAATTGGT
Source organism: Flavobacterium sp. GNP008 (assembly GCF_056428965.1). Classification (NCBI taxonomy): domain Bacteria; kingdom Pseudomonadati; phylum Bacteroidota; class Flavobacteriia; order Flavobacteriales; family Flavobacteriaceae; genus Flavobacterium; species Flavobacterium sp. GNP008. The sequence goes on from NZ_JBWJVL010000001.1 coordinate 713,128, forward strand.
TTAGCTCCCCAAACTCCATACCAAAACGAATATCTGGTTTGTCATTACCGTATGTTTTCATGGCATGTTCATAGGTCATTCTTGGGAATTTATCTACTTCGATACCTTTTATCTCTTTTAATAAATGTCTCGTCAGTCCTTCAAAAACATTCAAAATATCTTCTTGTTCCACGAAAGCCATTTCACAATCGATTTGCGTAAATTCAGGCTGCCTATCCGCGCGCAGGTCTTCATCACGGAAACATTTCACAATTTGAAAATATTTATCCATTCCACCCACCATCAATAACTGTTTAAAAGTTTGAGGCGATTGAGGCAAAGCATAAAACTGTCCTTCATTCATTCGAGAAGGCACCACAAAATCTCTAGCTCCTTCCGGAGTAGACTTGATCAAATAAGGTGTTTCTACTTCGCAAAAATCCAAATCCGAAAGATACTTACGCACTTCCATAGCAACTTTATGACGAAACATCAAACTGTTTTTTACCGGATTCCTTCTTATATCCAGGTAACGGTATTTCATTCGGATGTCTTCTCCGCCGTCTGTTTCATCCTCTATAGTAAAAGGGGGAGTAAGCGAAGCATTAAGAATTTTCAATTCTGTTACTAAAATTTCTATTTCACCTGTAGCTATATTTTTATTTTTGGCTTCACGCTCAATAACAGTTCCAGTCACCTGAATTACAAATTCACGACCAAGTGTTTTAGCCCGTTCAAAAACTGATTTTTCAGAACGACCTTCATCAAAAATCAATTGTGTAATTCCATAACGATCGCGTAAATCGACCCAGTTCATAAATCCCTTGTCACGTGATTTCTGAACCCATCCCGCTAGTGTAACTTCTGTATTAATGTGTGCAGCGTTCAACTCGCCACAATTATGACTTCTATACATGATCCAAATTTTAGATTATTTCGCCCTAAAGGCACGGTTGCAAATTTAGAACTAATTATGAAGAATGAATTGAGAAATACCAAATTTTAGTTATTCGTTTTTATATAAAGTTTATTCAAATGTTAAATTTCATTTCAATGTTACTAAATTGTTAACTAAAAGTTTTTTTATTGTAAAATACTTTATATATTTGTTAAGCTAATATGAATTTAAAAAACCAATAACATGAAAAAATATATAATCTTAACAGCCATTTTATTTTCAGGGGTGCTATTCGCACAAGAAAACAATCCAAAATTAGAAATCGTAGGACAAATGGTTAAAACAACCTACTTTTTTGAAAACGGAAAGATTCAACAAGAAGGATTCTTTAAAAACGGGAAACTTGAAGGAACATGGGTTTCTTATGATACAAATGGAAACAAAAAATCTGTAGGGAATTATCAAAATGGCACAAAAACTGGGAAATGGTTTTTCTGGAACGGAAACAACCTAAACGAAGTTGATTATTCTAACAGTAGAATTGCCTCAGTAAAAACATGGAAACAAGATGCATTGGTTAACAGAGACTAATAAAGCATTTATTAAAATACAAAAAAAGCTTTCGGTATGTCGAAGGCTTTTTTTGTGATTTATTGTTAAACTACACTTTAGAGTTTTTTCCCAAAGAAAAGGATGTAAGTTAAAGACAACTTGTAAACACATCGATCGTTCCTTTAAAATATGAATCGGGTATTAAAAAAACTTTACACGAATCTAAATTACTGGTATCAATTCACATTATACGCTACTATTAAATAAAAAGCGATGAATTCAATAGGAATTGAACGCATCGCTTTTTTTGAATCCAAGTTATTTACTACCAAAAGATAGTATAGAAAGCAGCAATAATCGAAAGTACAATCAACATCCCGACAGTAAAACCCGGTGACATTTTAAACATAGAACGGTCAATTTCCAATCCATTTGTTTTAACACCTCTAGCTGTTTCATACATACTAATACTGAACATTCCGATTACGCAAATCAAGAATACAAATCCCATTCGGTCAACAAAAGGAATCTCATAAACACCATCAGCATTTGGAACTGAAAAACCAGTTGAATGAAGGAACGATAAATCTACAAAAGCCGGCATAAATTTAAAGAGTATGGAAAACATAAACCCTCCAATTGTAGCAAACAAAGCCGCATTAGAAGTTGTTTTTTTCCAGAAGAATCCTAAAATAAACATGGCAAAAACTCCCGGACTTACAAATCCCGTATATTCCTGAATGTACTGAAATCCTCCTTTTTTATCAATTCCTAAAAAAGGCGCCACCATAACTGCAATTAACATCGCAACAACAATTGCTTTTTTACCCACATTTACTAATTTTTTTTCATCGGCATCAATGTTCAGTTTGGTTTTGTAAATATCCAAAGTGAAAATTGTAGCGATACTATTCGCTTTTCCAGCCAATGAAGCAACAATAGCGGCAGTCAAAGCAGCAAATGAAAGTCCTTTTAAACCTACCGGAAGTAAGTTTAACAAGACTGGGTAGGCACGATCAGGATTTACAGTGCCATCTTGCAGCATTTCAGTACCAAAATGTCCGTTTTGATACAATACAAAAGCCGCTATTCCGGGTAAAACAACAATTATAGGCATTAATAATTTTAAGAAAGCAGCGAACAAAATTCCATTTCTGGCAGTTTTTAAATCAGCACCCAATGCACGTTGTGTAATGTATTGATTGCAACCCCAATAATTTAAATTGATGATTAACATTCCTCCTATCAAAACTGACAATCCCGGTAAATCCATATAATTAGGATTCGTTTTTTCGAAAATCATATGAAAATGATCGTTCGCATGCGTAGTCATCAAATTGAAACCATTTATAACTCCTGAAGAACCAAATTCTTCGGCAACTAGATTCAATGCTAAATAAGTAGTTACTAATCCCCCCAGAATCAAAAAGAAAACCTGAATCACATCCGTATATCCAATCACTTTCATTCCGCCCAATGTGATCATTACTGCAAAAAAGGCCAAGAAAATCATACATAAAGTAATGTCTAATCCGGAGATACTGCTTATCGCCAAAGCTCCCAAATACAATATAGACGTTAGGTTTACCAAAACATATAAGAGCAACCAAAACACCGCCATAATCATAGCAACATTACTGTTATACCTTTGATTCAGGTATTGCGGCATGGTGAAAATTTTGTTTTTCAAATACACCGGAATAAAGAAAATGGCAACAATAATCAAGGTAAAAGCCGCCATCCATTCATAAGTTGCAATTGCAAGTCCCATTTTGAAACCGCTTCCACTCATTCCTATAAACTGCTCGGCACTAATATTACTGGCAATTAATGATGCGCCAATGGCCCACCAAGTGAGTGATCCTTCGGCTAAGAAATAATCTTTACTGCTCGTTTCTTCCTTCTTTTTCTTCCTGTAAATCCATATTCCATAACTGACGATCAGGATGAAATAGAAGAAAAAGACAATGTAATCTTGGATTGCTAAAGTTTGCATTGGTTAACTGTTTTTAGTTATTGGTTATTTATTTTTATAATGTACATTCGATTGCTCTCTTAAAACGGCAGCACTTTTCTCTGCTGTGATGTCTCTTTGCGATTCACCCATCATTTCGTAGCCTACCATAAATTTTTTTACGGTTGCAGAACGCAATAATGGCGGATAAAAGTGCATATGAAAATGCCATTCTGGATGTAATTCCCCATCAGTAGGCGCCTGATGTATTCCAGACGAATAAGGAAACGACGTCTCAAAAAGGTTGTCGTATTTGGTCGTCAATTGCTTTAAAGTCAAAGCAAAATCAGTTACTTCTGCTTCAGTAAATTCAGTTATTTTTCCAAGGTCACGCTTACTGACAATCATTGTTTCGTAGGGCCAAATCGCCCAAAAAGGTACTAGTGCCACAAAATGATCGTTTTCAATGACAATGCGTTCTTGTAACTTCAATTCTTCCTGTAAATAGTCCTGCAAAAGCGTTCTTTGATGTTCATCATAGTACCCTTTGAGACTATTTTGTGTTTTCTCCACTTCCGTTGGCAGGGAGGATTGTGCCCAGATTTGCCCGTGCGGATGAGGATTGCTGCATCCCATTACGCTTCCTTTGTTTTCAAAAATCTGAACATGATTAATATAGTCCAGATTACCTAAATCCAAGTATTCCTTTTGCCAGGTTTGTATGATGTTTTCAATTGCTTCTGTTGGCATTTCAGGCAATGTCAAATTGTGTTTTGGGGAAAAGCAAACCACTCGAGAAATTCCTCTTTCCGGTTTCGCTTTAAAAAAAGTCTCGTTTTTATTTTCTTCAAAAATAATTTCTTCTTGTTTTAAAGCGGCAAAATCATTTTCAAAAACAAAAGAACTTTCATAATCTGGATTGACCATTCCATTCGCTCGAACATTTCCCGGACACAAATAACATGTTGAGTCATACTCAGGCAATGCATCCGAAGTTACTGTTTCATTTTGTCCTTGCCAAGGTCGCTTAGCTCGATGCGGAGAAACTAAAACCCACTCATTTATTAACGGATTATAGCGTCTGTGGGGATCCTCGTTGATGTCAAAATTTTTCATGCTAATTAATGGTATAAAGTGATGTCCCGTTTCCGATTTTGACATCATAAATTTTTAATTCAATTCCAAAAGCCTCTTGATATAAATTAAAAAGTTTATTTTTTATAAGCTCTTCTTCCCCTTTTCGTATCAAATTTATCGTGCAACCACCAAAACCTCCACCCATCAATCGCGAACCTACTACTGCTGTTTCTTTTTTCAAGGTATTAACCAAAAAATCCAACTCAGCACAGCTTACTTCATAATCCGCAGACAAGCCTTCGTGTGTTTCAAACATTAATTGCCCTAAAGCTTCAATATTGCCATTATCTAAAGCTTTACAGGCTTGTATCACCCGACTGATTTCTTTAACAACAAAATGACTCCTTTTATATACATTCTCGGTCATTCTATTTTTTATACTCAAAACCTGCGCTTCAGTACACTCTCTAAAACTATTGATTTCCGGGAAATTATCCTTAATTATGGAAAGACCTTCCTCACATTCTTCCCGTCGGGTATTGTAAGCAGAGCTGAAGAGAGAATGTTTCACATTGCTATCGAATAAAACCAATGAAAAATCACTAAAATTAGCTTCATGGTACTCAAATTCTAAGGTTCTGCAATCAATCTTTATCACCTTATTTTCCAGACCCATTACGCTTGAAAACTGATCCATGATTCCACAATTGATTCCCACCCAATGTTCCGCTTTTTGCCCCATTAAAGCAATATCAATGGGTTTTATATTTAAATTAAATAGTTCATTTAAACCAAATAAAAAGCCACATTCTAAAGCTGCCGAAGAAGACAAACCAGATCCAACTGGAATATTACTGCTAAAAACGCAGTCAAAGCCTTCCAATTTAAAACCATTCATTTTCAATTGATTCAGAACCCCACGGAAATAATTAGTCCAAACACTTTCTGTAGGTATCTGTTCTTCAGTAATATCAATCTCAAATTCGTCATTCAAATCTATTGCAACAATTTTAGCGTTACCCGAATTGTTTTTTTTAAAAGCAAAACAAATAATTTTATCAATCGCTGCGGGCAGAACAAAGCCATCGTTGTAATCAATATGTTCTCCTATAATATTAATTCGACCAGGAGAAAGCACTATTTTCCCCGGAGATGAACCAAAAGTTTGTTGAAAAAAATCAGTTGTTTTATGTATTAAAATATCATTCATTTTCCTTAAATTACTGTTATTTTGAAATTGTTAAAGTATTCAATTTTAAAAACTTACTTGCTATTTAGAGTACAATTTTATTTATTTAATAGATACTAAGGATAACTTACCACTCCTAAGCCCAGCACCATTTACTTCCAATTTTATAGCGCCAGCAGTTGTGGTCGATTTTACAAGCACGACAAGCTTTCCGCTAAAAAGTTTCATGATTTCTTTATGAAACATTTCGAGTGAAGTAGCATCACCATTGCAGGCAGCTCGGTAAGTCCCCGCCCCTGAAACCTTAAATCTTAACTGATTAGTCGCCGTAGGACAAAGGATTCCCTTTCTATCAACTATGGATACCGTTACGAAAGATATATCCTCGCCATTGGCAGTGATAGTTTTCCTGTCAGCATCTAAAACAATTTGATAAGGCTTGCCAGCGGTATGCACTTCTTCTTCAGCAACGGCTTTTCCATTGTCATCAAAAGCCAGCACTTTTACCGTTCCTGGTTCATATTTTACATCCATCCACATTAAGCGGTAGCGATTCTGGGGAGTACTATTATTTTTTTTCTGCACTCCCATACTTTTGCCATTAATAAAAAGTTCCGCACTGTTGTAGCTGGTGTATACAAAAACAGGAGTTATCTCTCCTTCACGCCCCTCCCAGTTCCAATGAGGCAAGATATGAAGGGTTGACTCCTTCGTATTCCAACGGCTGCGGTATAAATAATAGCGGTCCTTAGGTAAACCCGCTAAATCATTAATTCCAAAATAAGAACTTCGAGACGGCCAGCTTTCATCATAAGGAGTAGGTTCGCCTAAATAATCAAACCCAGTCCAAACAAACTCGCCAATCACCCAAGGTTTATCATCCTGAAGTACAAAATCTTCATCGGGTACATTAGACCAGCTACAGGCCTCTAAATCATAAGAGGAAGACTGAAAGTCAGGATATTGTTTCATTTTTTCCTGAACCACAGGGAATTTATAAATCCCTCTGGAGCTAACCGTTGACGCTGTTTCTGAACCTAAAATAAACCCTTGCGGAAATTTTGCAAAGGCCTCATCATATAAATGCACCCGATAATTCAATCCCGGAACATCCAGCAAAGCTCCAAAACCCGATTCCATAGTCGCTTTTACCTGATCCATACCAACCGTTACCGGACGTGTTGGGTCTTCTCTATGAAATAGTTCTTGCAGCCATTTGGCGCGTTTTACACCCGCTTCTCCCCATTGATCCGGCACTTCATTTCCAGAACTCCACATCACAATAGAAGGATGGTTTCTTGTTGCCTGCACTAAATTCACGATGTCTTTTTCGGCATACTCCTCAAAAAAACGATGGTACCCATTTTCTACTTTTGGCAATACCCATTCATCAAAACTCTCCGCTAGAAACATAAAACCCATTTCATCCGCCAACTCCAATTGCTCGAAAGAAGGCATATTGTGCGAACTGCGAATCGCATTACAACCCATCTCCTTTAAAATCTTCATTTGCCTGCGCAAAGCAGCTTTATTTACGGCAACTCCGAGGGGACCAAGATCGTGATGCAAACAAACTCCTTTAAATTTGGTTATTTTTCCATTCAGACTAAAACCTTTATTGGGCTCGTATTTTATTTCTCGAATTCCAAAACGGGTTGAAATTTCATCTTTCAGTTCTTTTCCAACATACAATTGGGAAACCGCTTTATACAAATAAGGGGTTTCGGGACTCCATAATTTTGGTTTTTCTACTTTTATGTTTTGATCAAACTCCTTTCCAAATGGTATCGCCGACTCCTCTGAACTTAGTTCATTTCCTTCGGCATCAAAAATAGTAGTGATTAAACGAGTGTTCACTCCAGAAAATTTAGTCTTAATATTGACTTTGGCTGCTGTTGAACTTATAAAAGGTGTCGTTACAAACTGTCCCCATTGGTCAATGCTTTCGTTATTTTTTACAATAATGCTTACATTTCGATACAAACCGGCACCAGGATACCAGCGGGAAGCAAATTCTTTATTGGTTAGTTTTACGGACAATGTGTTGGCTCCTTCTTGTATAAATTGGGAAACATCAAAATAAAAATAACTATAGCCGTACGCCCATTCACCTACTTTTTTTCCGTTTAAGTACACTTGAGGTTCGCTCATGGCACCTTCAAAAAGTAAAATTATTTTTTTCCCTTTTGAATCTTTAGGCAATGTAAATGTATTGCGGTACCAGGCTGTTCCAATATGCGGCAACGCCCCTGTTCGTCCCGTTTTTTCGGTAGCAACATTTTCTCCGTTTTGAACAATCGCAACTTTCTGTAGGTCTACATTTTTATCAAAAGGCCCGTAAATAGCCCAATCATGCGGAACGGTTACGGATTCCCATTTGGAATCATTAAATTTTACTGTATGCGCCTCTTCAAAATCGCCTTTCTGAAATTTCCAATTCGCATCTAACACTTTAACGGCTCGTGTTTGAGACAAAACCATTTGTGTAAATACTAAAAACACAACAAGAATACGTATTAATTTCTTCATTTTTAAACCTATAAATTATTCAATATTTATGCAATTAAAACTTGTTCCTCTCTATTCTCCTGCTTCCGCAAAAGGCAGAATCAAAACTATTCTTTAAACGCATCCAAAGCTATTGACGGTTTTCCATCCGACTGCCAAGCGCTCAGGGAATAACCGCTCCAACTTTTTTCTCCTTGTGGTTCCCAATAGATTACGCCAAGTCCTTTATTATTTGGTACCGCTTTGACTACTTTGATTGTTGCTGCTACCATTTCATACGTATTTTGCACTTTGTCATATTCGCCACCAACTTCTACAACCATCACTTCTTTATCATATCTGGCCACCATATCATTCAAATTATTGGCTAAATCCGCTATAGTTTCCGCGTAGTCTTTCTTGATCCAAAAAGGGTAGTACGACAGCCCTATTACATCATACTTTACATTATTTGCTTTGGCATTGTCAAAAAACAATCTAAATTTTTCATTATTATTTCCTTCGTCAAGATGAACGATTACTTTAATTTTAGGATCAATCGCTTTTGTAGCTTCATAGCCTTTGTTAAGTAATTGTGCCAATTGATTCCAATTTTTAGTACTTCCTTCGGGCCACATCATACCATCAGGAATTTCATTCCCTACTTGAACCCATTCCGGAGTAACTCCAGCTGATTTCAATGCACTCAAAACGTCAAAAGTGTGATTGTAAACATCCACCATTAACTCCGGAAAAGTATGATTTTCCCAAGCTTTTGATTTAAATTGTTTACCAGGATCGGCCCACGAATCGCTGTAATGAAAATCAATCATGATGCGCATTCCCATTTGTTGAGCTCGTAAAGCCGCGACAACAGTTTCCTCTTTACTACAGTGCCCACTGGCTTTATCATCATTTGGATTTACCCAAACACGCAAACGAATGGTATTTATCCCTCTGTCTTTCAACAATTGCAAACAATCTTTTTGTGAGCCATCAACATCGTAGAACCTGTATCCAGTGGCTTCCATTTGTGACAACCACCCCACGTCAGCCCCTTTTGCAAAAACAACTAACTTTGAATTTGAGTTTACAGGATTCATTTTCGAATTACAGGATCCAAATAATAAGGCAAATCCAAATAATAGTCCGGCTAATTTTATTGTGTTTTTCATTATATTAATTATTAAAAACTTGAATTACAGGCAACACTTTTTTGTCAAAATCATAGAGGGCCTGATTTTCAAAAGACGACCCATTTGTAGCTTGATTCCCTTTGAAAGAAATCCATTCTCCGCCCCAATAAGCAAACCCCAAACCATATTCTGAAGTTTTTACACTGTTTTTTATAGCCAGCATAAAGTTTTTTTGTCCTTCGGGAGTGGCAGGATATCCTGAAACTAATTGTGAATCTAACCCAACGATATTATTGGTCCAGTCATTATATCCTAATGTAAAAGGATAAGCTGTTTCAGCAATCAATACTTTTTTATTGAATGTTTTCCCCAGGGCATAAATCGTATTTTTTACCATAGCCACCTCTTTTCCATGCCACACTGGATAATAGGACAACCCTATATAATCATAATCGATACTTTTCATTTTGGTGAAAAACCAGTTGGTATCTCCTGAATTTACACCTCCATAATGAATGATAATTTTGGCATTTGGTGCTTTAGCACGAATTGTAGCACTTGCAGTTGCTAATAAGGCCAGACATTGTGCTTCTTGATTAATTAAATGTCCTTGTGGCCACAGCAGTCCAGTATTAATTTCGTTTCCAATTTGAATAAAATCCGGATTAATTTCTGCAATGATTGTCGATGTATAATTGGCAACAGCCGCTTTCAAATCCGTAAAGGATAAATTTTTCCATTCTGCTGGAGTCGTTTGATTTCCTGGATCTGCCCAAACATCAGAATAATGCACAGTCAGCCATACTTTCATACCCGCCTGTCTCACGCGTTGTGCTAAAACTTTAACTTCTGCCATGCCTGAATGTACATTTATAGGATTTTTCCAAAGCCTAATTCTGATGGTATTACACCCTGCATTTTTTAAAGTTGTAATCATGTTTTCAGCTTGCAGGTTGTTGTATAAAACAACTCCCGAATTTTCAATTTCAGTCAAAAATGAAACATCTGCTGCTCTAATAAATAAATCTGCCACAACTGGTGGTGTAGTTACAGCCACAACCTCTGAATCATTGCTTGAGCATGAAAAAAGAATTCCGAGCAATAGTAACCCACCAAGTATTGATACCTGTCTTTTCATATTAAATGGATTTGAATTTATAAACCGTTTTATGGTGATATAGATCCCCTTTTCTCAAAACTGAACTTGGAAAATACTCGTGATTGGGAGCGTCAGGAAAATTTTGTGTTTCAAAACAAATTCCGCTCACGGTATGATAGTCCGTATTTTCTTTCCCTTTTAAAGTATTGAAGCAATTCCCTCCAACATAAATATGAACGGCCGGCTGGTTCGTATACACTGACATTTTCAGATTATTCCTTTTATTAAAAAGTGATGCCGAAAATTCTTTTTCTTTATTTAAAACAAATGTAGTATCAATTTTACCAGGACATTTTCTAGCGATAGTAAAATCAAATGGACAATTAGATACGTTCAAAAATCTTCCTGTAGGAATGTTCTCGCTTGTGGTTTCCAATATTCTTTGAGAATTAACTCTTACTTCTTGATCTAAAATTGTTGATTGATGGCCATCCAGATTAAAATAACTGTGATGGGTCAAATTTACTATCGTATCTTCCGTGGTGGTCGCCGTATACTCTATAATCAATTCATTTTCTTCTGATATTGTATAAGTCAATTCTACTGCTAAATCACCTGGATAATTTTCTTCTTGATCAGGACTGAGATAAGACAATGTAATTGATGGATTTTTACCCGTATTTAAATTTTTTACTTTCCAAATTTTTTGGCTAAACCCTGACTTACCACCGTGTAGCGAATGCTCATTATTGTTTTTATGCAACTGAAAAGCTTCTTTATTTAATAGAAATTTACCTTCGCTTATTCTCCCGGCGAACCTTCCTACAGTTGCTCCAAAATAAGGTGCACTTTCCAAATCAAATGATTCTATGTAGCCTTCCAAAGTATCAAACCCTAAAACCACATCTACAAGTTCACCGCTTTTTAAAGGAATTTTTAATGCAGTTAAGGTTGCACCATAATTAGTCACTTTCAATTGCATGCCACTTTTATTGGTTAACTGATGAAGAGACACCGCTTCACCATCTGGCATTAAACCAAATAATTCTACTATAGAATTAGCATTAAAATGTGATATGTGTTTTATTTTCATAATTTGATTGTGAAATATGAATTCCAAATGTAAAATAATTGTTAACAATAACATACCAGTACCTACCAGTTTTTGTATCTTGCATAAAAAATCATTTCTTTATGAAAATCATTTCAATTCAAAATAATCTTGGAGTTCCTAAATACCGCCAAATAATTATTTCAGTCGAGAAGGCAATTGAAGTAGGGCAAATCTTAAAAGGCGATAAACTACCCTCAGTCAATAAAGTTTGTTTAGAATTCTCATTGTCACGCGATACGGTTTTACAAGCCTATGAAGAATTGAAGAAAAGAGGCATTATTTATGCCATTCCTGGCAAAGGATATTATATAAAAAGTATAGAAATCACTATAAAACAACGAATATTTTTACTTTTCGATGAATTGAATATCTTTAAGGAGGATATTTATAATTCGTTTCTGGAACACATTGGAAAGAATGTTCAGGTAGACATTTTCTTCCATCATTTTAACACTCCTGTTTTTCGAAAATTGATAAACGATAGTAACGGCATTTATACTAAATACATCATTATGCCTACTAATTTATCAGAAGCCGCTACAATCATAAAAACCCTACCAGTTAATGACGTTTATATATTAGATCAAACCAATCCAGATTTGAAATGTTTTCCCGCAGTGTACCAGAATTTTGTTAAGGACATCTATCACGGTTTACTGAAAGGAAAATCTAAACTTAACAAGTACGAAAAATTAATTATGATTTTTCCTGGATTTCGAGAGCCGTTGGGAATGAAAATTGGTTTTGAGAATTTTTGCAAGGACTTTGATTTCCATTATGAAATCATAACGGAATTTAATAATAAGGAAATAAAAAAGGGGGAAGTGTATATTATTCCGAACGATCGGGATTTAGTGCGTGTAATTGAAAAATCTAAACATCAGAAGCTACTATTAGGCAGCGATTACGGTATTATTTCATATAATGAAACCCCATTAAAAAAAGTAGTCGAGAATGGAATCACTACCATATCGACTAATTTTGAGGTGATGGGCAAAATTCTGGCTCAAATGATTTTAGAGGGTAAAAAAGAACAAATCGAGAATAAGAGTGCTTTGATTATCAGGAATTCGTTGTAATATAAAATCAAAAAACCGCTTCTTTCGAAGCGGTTTTTGTACCCGGAGCCGGAGTCGAACCGGCACGGTTTCCCACAGGTGTTTGAGACCAGCGCGTCTACCAATTCCGCCATCCGGGCTTAGCAGACATGAAATAACGACAGTTACTTCAAACGCAATAAAAGAGGTGATTGTGTTTAAATCAACCATCAATTCCTTTAACACGGTGCAAATGTAAAAAATAATATTAAATGTTCAACTAAAAATACTTAATTTTTTCCTTTCAGAGTTGAATAAATTTTATAAATTTGCACCTCGGTAAAACGAAACACACTAACTAACTACAAAACAACAAATTAATGTCACACCTAGAACCAGAAGCTAAAATTTTTGCGTGTTCACAAAGTGTCTATCTTGCAGAAAAAATTGCTGAGAAATACGGAATTCCGTTAGGCAAAATCACCATGTCAAAATACAGCGATGGTGAATTTCAACCTTCTTACGAAGAGTCTATCAGAGGATTACGGGTTTTTATTGTCTGTTCTACTTTTCCAAATGCAGATAATTTAATGGAATTGTTATTAATGATTGACGCTGCAAAACGTGCTTCGGCCAGACACATAACGGCAGTAATTCCTTACTTTGGGTGGGCAAGACAAGATAGAAAAGACAAACCGAGAGTTCCGATAGGAGCTAAATTGACGGCTAAATTACTAGAAAGCGCTGGAGCTACACGAGTAATGACTATGGATTTGCATGCAGATCAAATTCAAGGTTTTTTTGAAAAACCAGTAGATCACCTTTTTGCATCGACTATTTTCATACCGTATATAGAAAGTTTAGGGTTAGACAATTTAACGATTGCTTCACCAGATATGGGAGGTTCTAAAAGAGCCTATGCGTATTCAAAATTTTTAAATTCAGATGTGGTTATTTGCTACAAACAAAGAAAAGAAGCAAACGTTATAGATACCATGGAATTAATTGGTGATGTAAAAGGCAAAAATGTAATCTTAGTAGATGACATGATTGATACAGGAGGCACTTTGGCGAAAGCAGCTGATTTAATGATCGAAAAAGGAGCCTTAAGTGTAAGGGCCATTTGCACACACGCCATTTTATCCGGCGGTGCTTACGAAAAAATAGAAAACTCACAATTGAGCGAATTAATAGTTACCGATTCTATTCCTTTGAAAAAAGAGTCTAACAAAATAAGAGTGTTGAGTTGTGCACCACTTTTTGCTGAAGTCATGCACATGGTGCATCACAACAATTCCATTAGTGGAAAATTTATAATGTAAGGCATAGCCGTAAAGTCAAATGTCTTAAATTTATAAATCATGCTGATAGCCAAAAGCTAAAGGCCAAACAAGTAATATTATTTAATAACTATATTTTTTTTACAATGAAATCGATTACAATTAAAGGATCAGAAAGAGAAAGCGTGGGCAAAGTTGCGACTAAAGCCTTACGTAATGCTGGATTGGTTCCTTGCGTATTATACGGAGGAAATCAGGCAGTTCATTTCTCAGCAGAAGTTATGGCTTTCAAAAACTTGGTTTACACTCCAAACGCTCACACAGTTGAGATCGATCTTGGTGAAGGAAAATCATTCAATGCCATTTTACAAGACATTCAGGTTCACCCGGTGTCTGACAAGATTTTACATATTGACTTCTTTCAATTATTTGATGACAAAGAAATCACTATGGAAGTTCCTGTAAAAGTAACTGGAACTTCTAAAGGAGTTCTTGCTGGTGGTGTTTTACGTTTGAATACTCGTAAACTTAAAGTTAAAGCTTTACCAAAAAATCTTCCTGATTTTATTGAAGCTGACATTACTCCACTTGAAATGGGAAACAAATTGTACGTTACTAAATTAGCGAACGACAACTACAAATTGATTCACCCAGACAACACTGTTGTTGCTCAAGTAAGAATCTCTCGTGCGGCTATGAAAGCAGCTCAAGAAGCAGCGAAAGCAGCGAAAGCTCCTGTAAAAGGAAAGAAAAAATAATATTTTTTCAATCATTCAAAAAAGCATCAGTTGTAAAACTGGTGCTTTTTTTTTGAATAGTAGCGAAAAATTAGGCTTTTTAGGAAATAGATTTCCCGCTGTCATTCCAATCTTTTTTGAGTTGAAAAAAATCGCCTCAAAAAAAAGGATTTTCCCTTCCATCGGGGCTAATTGGGTTTTATGGTTTTGTTCTTGGGAGTATTCCAAAAGATTGGCCACTTCGGCTACCAACAAAACATTTTCTAACACAAGTTTACTTAATTAACAGATTAAGTCTATTTTTGCAGCATGATAAAATGGATTTCAAATTTATTCTCATCAACAAAAACAGGCGACACTACACATTGTATGAAACCAGAGGTTCACGAACACCAAAAAAACAATATAGAAAGCGTGAGTAAGAAATTTCTAATAGTTGGACTCGGCAACATTGGCGCCGAATATGTAAACACAAGACACAACATCGGTTTTAAAATTGTCGATTTTCTGGCCAGAAAAGAAGGAATTAGTTTCGAAACTGTAAAACTGGGTGCTCTAGCCGAATATAAATTTAAGGGAAGAACTTTTTTTCTTTTGAAACCCAATACCTACATGAATTTGAGCGGCAAAGCTGTACAATTCTGGATGGACAAGGAAAATATTCCTTTGGAAAACATTTTAGTCATCACAGACGATTTGAACCTGTCTTTTGGAACTATTCGCATCAAACCAAAAGGAAGCGACGGGGGACACAACGGATTAAAGAACATCAATCTGATCTTGAATACACAAAACTACACGAGATTCCGTTTTGGGATCAGCGATGAATTCAAAAAAGGAAAACAAGTTGACTATGTCTTGGGAGACTGGGACGATACTGAAAAAGCAGCACTCCCGGAGCGATTAGAACTAGCTTCAGAAATTATAAAATCCTTTGGAACAGCCGGATTAGAAAACACTATGACCACATTTAACGGAAAATAACGAAAGAAAAACAACTCCTTCTTTCAACGTTATTTTCCACTATTTGATCACTATTTTCCTAACCTCTTTTCTGTCCCCATCAATTACCGTCAGGAAATAAAGACCTGGAGAAGCATTTTTTAATTGTATGTTTTCATTAAAACTAGGCTTGTTTTGAAATTCATTTTCAAAAAGCTTCCTTCCTAATAAATCATAGACCATTACCTTCACTTCTGCAGAGGATTTAGTGGTAAATTGAACATTAAAATTCCCTTTATTGGGATTTGGATACACCACAAAATCATTGATTTCAAAGTCTGGTGTTCCTAAAGTATATGTTTTGGTACAAATTGTTATTGATGCTGAGTCTATAGTTCCAACATCATTTTGATCTAAATCACGAACGCGTAAAGTCCAATTTCCTTGCGGACTTATCCCATTAAATGCAGATAACAATTCAAATGGCGCTACGGTCTGAACCGTAGCTACTCCACAATCAAGAGGAGTTCCTAAATCATCATAATTCAGCACTAAACTGCGACTTGAAGAACCACAACTTCTCTCAAATAACTTCACGACAGTTCCTTGTGGATTTACAACCTCTATTTGCACATCTGACAAAAAGGTATGCGTAAAAGCAACCGAAAAATTTACATCGGATATGACATCAGATGTAGCTGGTACGGTAATTGTTCGGGTGGCATACGTAGTAGATTCGGGTATTGGAAATGGGGTGGAAAAAGCATACGTACTACAAGAGGAAGCAACAGAATAACCAATTGCAAAAGATTTACTATTTAAAGCATAATAAATATTTGCTGTTGGCTCAATTAAAATCCTGCAATCTTTAGCCGTTACATTTGGAACCGTAATAATTTGCGAACCATCGTTGGGCGTATTAGAAGCCAACACCGTTGTGAAATTTAATCCTCCGTCAGTTGACAGTTTTATATTCACATTTGCTGAACCAATTAAAGTGCTGGAGTTATTTACACTCCAAGTCACCGTCTGGGTCGTTCCTGATAACCAACTTAAATTTTCGGTGTTTTGTGACGTTACTGCAAATGGGCCTACTGTCCCACTAACATTTACCACCATTTCATCCGTATTAGTTTGCGCTGTCCCAAGAGCTGCATTATCCCTGCCCGTTAGTGTAAAAGTAAGTGTCCTTTCAATTGTAGAGACAGACTCCCAGGTCGTTGTAAGTTTGTTGGCCAAAACCGAAACAAAAGCAGGCATATAGCGTACCGGTGAACTAATGGGATAAAAAGATCTAAAATTAGGTCCATTGATTTTTGTAGGGGATGCAAAACTAAAATCACCGTCTTCATTTACTGAAGGATTTATAGTATTGACAGCTGTATCATTTTGTTCCCAACAATAAGTAACCACATCACCATTTACATCAGATCCAGTACCTTTCAAAATAAATGCAGTACCGTTAGGAATGGTATAATTTGGGCCCGCACTAATTGTTGGTGGGTCATTATTAATAACAGTACTCGTAGGACACGTTTTAGACAAAAGATTTTCTTGTATTTGCTTAATGCTTGCATAAGCAAAATAATCATCTGAATTGTTTTGAACATTATAGCCCGCAGTAATTCCTGCATATCCCATAATTGTTGAACCACTGCCTGGCTCCACATTAACCCCTGTACCTTCAATTTCAAAAGAAAACGTGTGATTTGCACCTAATTGATGTCCCATTTCATGTGCTACAAAATCAATATCAAAAGTGTCACCCTGAGGAATTGCATTACTGGGTGACGTAAAAGCACTTCCTTTTGCAGTGGGGTTATCCACCGTAGGATTTACACACACACAGCCAATACAACCGGCGTTTCCTCCACCACCATCCGCACCAAATAAATGGCCAATATCGTATCCGGAATTTGTAATTGTAGCGTTTAAATTGTCCTGTAATTCTAGGTTCCATTTTCCAGCTACTCCTTCTGTAGCATTCGAATAAGGATCAGTAGCAGCATTTGTGTAGATTATGAGATTATTATTGGCAATAATACTCAGTTTTACAGCTAAATCTTTATTAAAAACCCCGTTAACTCTTGTCATAGTAGCATTCATAGCCGCCAAAGCATTTGCAACAGTCCCTCCATGGAACGCAGTGTACTCGCCCGTACAAGATAAAGCCAGTCTTAAGGTTTTAAAAACTTTATTACTAGCAACAACTTTACTAGTCTTGTTTAACAATTGCTTGTTTAAAACGACATCTTCCGTATTACAAGCAAAAGGCAAACTCCCTCGGGCTCTGCTTTTAGAGTCAAAAAGCACATAAATAGCATTATCTTTTGTATAAGGTTCAATAAATTCAGAGCCACTTTCCCCTCTTAAAACCATAGTCTGTATTCCTTTTGGAGAGAAACTGAAATAAAGAGAGGCATTTCTATCTGTTATTCCAATACCATTATAGGCTCTTATATTAGGATGTTGGGCTTGCAATTCGGGTTCAAAATTTGAAGATTCCCAAACCAAAAATTTTTCTAAATCTCCTTTCCTGTTAGGGATAGTAATTTCAATTCTACTCTGTTTTCCTTTTTTATTATGGAGTGATTTTAAAGAATTTTGGAGTGCAATTGCATTCAAATTGAACAATAACTGATCGTCCACACTTGGTTTACCAGTCACTTTATCAGCAACGGCAACTTTATCTTGAGCAATTTTTTTCCAAAAAGAACCATCTTGAGCCTGAACTCCCGAAATGGAAAAAATAATTATAAAAAATAGTATAATTCTTTTCATAATTTCATGATATTTAAACCTCAAAATTAAAGTATTTATGTTAATCTAGGATTCAATTAATTGATATTTTAAACCAATTACAAGCAAATTCAATGATATTTAATTTTTAAATCCATTTTTCCTGTTTTTTCTTGAAATTCTCTTGAAAATCAATTGTTCATACGGCTACTTTTAAAATAGATATCTTAAATTCGCACTATTATAAAACACATGCTTTGAAGATTTTTCATTCTATCGACGATTTCACTTCCGCTAAAAAAACAATACTAACTTTAGGTACTTTTGACGGAGTTCATATTGGGCATAAAAAAATTCTGGAAAAAGTTATTCAATCCCAGAGTTTCGGGACAGAAAAAGACAAATACGAAAGCTTAGTGCTTACTTTTTTTCCTCATCCCAGAATGGTTTTACAAGAAAAATCAGATATAAAATTACTGAATACCATACCTGAAAAAATAGATTTATTGGAAAATATTGGTGTTCAAAATTTAATCATTCATCCCTTTGACGAAAAATTTTCAAGATTGACTGCCGAAGCATTTGTTCGTACAATTCTCGTAGATCGATTTCATATCCAAAAAATAATTATTGGTTACGACCATCGATTTGGAAGAAATCGCACCGCAAATATTGATGATCTTGTCGCTTTTGGAAAAAAATACGATTTTGATGTCGAACAAATATCGGCTCAAGAAATAAATGAGATATCGGTAAGCTCTACCAAAATCAGACATGCATTACGCGAAGGAGACATATCATTGGCCAACAAATATTTAGGATATGATTATCTTCTGACTGGAATAGTTGCTAAAGGAAAACAAATAGGAAGGACAATCGGTTTCCCTACGGCTAACTTAAAAATTGAAGAAGGTTACAAACTAATCCCTCAAAATGGGGTTTATATTGTAAAAAGTACAATACATCAAAAAACAGTTTTTGGAATGATGAATATTGGGTTTAACCCCACTGTTGATGGCGAAAAACAATCCATCGAAATTCATTATTTTGATTTTAATTCTGATTTATACAACACCAAAATAAGCATCTCTATACTACAAAGAATTCGCTCAGAACAAAAATTCAAATCGGTTGATTTACTAAAAGAACAACTTGAAAAAGACAAGAAAACAGCACTTGCTTTCTTGAATAATTTTTGATTTTTTCATAAAAATTCCCTTTTTTTCTGTAAATTTGAAGATAGTATACTGTTTATAACAAATGTATCTTTTTTAAAATTTTAAAACTAGCTGTATGAAACTACCTAAAGAATTAGTAAACGGACTTATAATTTTCATAGGAATTGGCCTATATTTCTTATTAATGGAGCTTTTGGGTCTAGCGGACATTTATTTATTACGTTTGTTCAATGTACTGTTTGTATTCTATGGCACTTACAAAACGATAAAATCTAATTTCGCTGAAGGGAAAGTCGTATTAGTTTCTAATGCTGTTTCTGCTCTATTAACAGCCCTAACAGGAATTTTCTTGAGTATTATTGGTTTAATTGTTTACAGCTATGCCAAAGGTGGAGACGCATACGTTGGGTCATTATCAAAAACGTTCTTATTTGGAGGTGAACCATCTGTAATGACATATTCTATTTCTTTACTATTTGAAGGAATCGTATCCGCTGTAATCGTTACATTTATCCTTATGCTGTATTGGGACACCCGTTATGCTTCAGACAAACACGGCGCTGAATCATAGCTAAGCTTACTGATTCAGCTTTAATTTATTTATTCAAGGTCGCAAAAGACTATTAACTTGTTCTTTGCGACCTTATTATTTTCTATCTTTTTAAAATCTGCTTTACTTTCATTAGAAATTAAAGTAGTGAATAGAGTAGTACTTAAGTAACTCATAAAATAGAGAAACGTCAGTTTACAACTAAACCAATTTAGTCATAAAAACTTCGCAACAGGCTTTTCAATACTATTCCATTGGTTCTTTAGAACAATTTGACTACTTTTGATGCATCATAAAATCGCATCAATGAGCATCACAAAACACGACTGGACGAAAGACGAGATTATCGCAATATATAACAAACCGATGATGGATTTACTTTATGAAGCAGCTTCAATTCATAGAGAGCATCATGATCCCAATGTGGTTCAGGTTTCAACTTTATTGTCTATAAAAACTGGTGGTTGCCCAGAGGATTGTGGGTATTGTCCACAAGCAGCAAGATATCACACTGAAATTGAAGGAAATGATTTAATGTCCGTTAGCCAAGTAAAAGCGCAAGCTTTACGCGCAAAATCGAGTGGATCTTCTCGCGTATGCATGGGAGCAGCATGGAGAAACGTAAAAGACGGCCCCGAGTTTGATCAAGTTCTGGAAATGGTTCGTACCATAAACAAGCTAGACATGGAAGTGTGCTGTACGCTTGGAATGATCACTGAAAATCAAGCACATCGGCTAGCCGAAGCCGGTTTATATGCTTATAATCATAATTTAGATACCTCTGAAGAATATTATAAAGAAGTGATTTCAACCCGCGGATTTGAAGACCGTTTGCAAACCATTGAGAATGTTCGTAAAACAAATGTTACCGTTTGCAGTGGCGGAATAATTGGAATGGGAGAAAGTATCGAAGATAGAGCCGGAATGCTTGTAGCACTTTCTACGTTAAATCCACAACCGGAATCAGTGCCAATAAACGCATTGGTTGCTGTGGAGGGAACTCCAATGGAGCAAGAAAAACCTGTTGAAATATGGGAAATGATACGTATGGTAGCCACTACTAGAATCATCATGCCGGAAACTCAAGTACGCTTATCAGCGGGTAGAATGAATATGAGCCGTGAAGGGCAGGCTATGTGTTTCTTTGCAGGTGCCAATTCTATTTTTGCAGGAGATAAATTACTGACTACCCCTAATCCTGATGTAAATGAGGACATGAAAATGTTTGAAATGTTAGGTTTAAATCCACAAAAACCTTTTACAAAAGTTTCTCAACCTCAAACCGTTGAGGCTTCTGATTCTCAATTTGCTCCATTAGGCGAAAAACCAAAATGGTCCAGACCAGGACATACAATCGATAGAAATCTTGAAGCATCAGGTAAATAAAAAACAAAAAAATTCTAACCATCTTGCCCAAACAAGATGGTTTTTTTATGCCTATTTTTTAATAAATTATTTTTTTGACGATGGAATGGCCATTTTTCAAAACTATCCTCGCTAGCATCACTTGATGATTAGTCCCTAAACCAGATATAGAAAAATCCATTGCATTTATCTTGTTCTTTTGATATATGCTTCTTCCCGCTAAGGAGTATATCGAAACCTCATCTATCAACTCTTGTGTTGAATATATTTGTAATTGTTTGTTTTCACTCGAAACAAAAATTGAGTTTTCCTCTTTTATAAATTCATTTACTGCCAATGTTTTATCACTATAAATCAATTTAAAACGATTTTCAAATGTCCCTACTGTTGTGGTAAAAAGATAACTGCCTTTTGATAAGTCTACGATATTATTGTTTAATTTATCCTCAATAAAAATACTTTTATGTAAAAATAGTCCATCTATCTGGTCCATTTTAATTATGAATGTTCCTGCCAACATAGTGGTAAACCCTAATTTAATTTCATCTGTTTCTTCAAAAGGCAAAGCTCTTCCTTGAATTACTAAATTCTTATCTTGATTTATGGTATAAAAGTCTAGATACTGATTTCCATTAAAACTCTCTCCATCAAAAGAACTGTCAAAATCATTGGTTGCTCCACTTGCATATCCTATTAAAATTTGCTTAAAAGCGCCTTCATTGTTGTATAAATTCAACCAGATGCGATGTTTCTCCACCAAATCTGATTCTAGTTTTTTACTATTATTCGATTTAAAAAAATTTAAATTTTGTCCCACTAACCGCATACTATTATTAAATACAGCCATCCCTCCCCCATTGATACTGGTAACAAAAAAAGCCTGTCCAGATGCAATCTTGCCATCTGGTTTGCTGTTATTAACTCCGGAATTTGTCGCAGCACTCGTACCAACGCCACCTAATAAGTTATATACTGCATAATCATCCGATGTATATGTGTTTTTATTGATAGCCGTATTGTGTGTCCAGAGGTAAATAGTTCCGTCCAGGATTCCTTTGTTCGCATTTATGAACAAATCTGCATCAAGTGCACAAGGATAAGGATTACCTATCAGATTTGAGGTTTGCGTTGTGGCAATTTGAACTGATGTCAGCCCGTTGTTTGGAATTCCTGTAAACAAAGCTTCATAATTAGCAGAAACCGTTTTCGAAAAAGTTGCAGGACCACGTATAATGTATCCTTTACCTACAGTCATAACATTAGTTGGAATCTCCGGTAACCATGATTTTTTGGAAGCGTCAAAGGAATAAAATTTATCAGAAGGTGTGTCCGGGGAAACATCAATTAATCTATGACTTGAAACAGGGGAAGACCAATAGGTATAATCCGCTAAAAGAATCGGCGTTGTTTTTCTTTTTAGTTGAATAATTCCAGAATTACTAACTTGATCTTCGGATTGATATAGCGCAGCATTATTTTCTAAAATTAATGTTCCTGAACCAGAGTAATCAAAGATTAAACTTAACGTTTGTCCATCAGGAATACGAACTGTATTATTTGAATTAATAGCACAAGAGCAAGAATTAAGAGAAGTAGTTGGATTGTAACTGGCATTAAAAATTAGTGTTTTTTCAGACGAAGGCAACCCGTTGCTCCAAGAAGTACCGTTCCAAATTGAACTATTTGTACACAGTTTAATTCGGGCTATTCTATGTTTAGTTATACCGGAAACAGAATTAAAATTTCCACCAATCATGACTTTATTATTTGGGGTAAAACAAATGCTATACAGTGTACTATTTAAATTCACTGAAAAAGTAGTATCATAAATTCCGTTTGCAAGCAATCGCACCATGCGTTTTACAGCAGTCCCATTGTACGTTCCAGAAAAAGTTCCTCCAATCAATAATCGATCATCAGGCTGAATCAAAATCGCTCTAATTTCTCCATTACTGAAACCAGCCCCCATTGCAAAAGTAGTATCCAAACTCCCGTCACGATTCAATCGGAGAATTCTTTTTGCGGAAACACCTTTATAGTTTAAAAATGTCCCCCCAACAATCAATTTATCATCAGATTGTAGCGCTACAGAATATATATTTTTATCAAAACCACTACCTATAGAAAACCCAGTATCTATACTTCCATCCGCATTCAAACGAACTATTCGATTAAAAGAAAACCCATTAAAGATAGAAAACTGGCCTCCTAAAACTATTTTCCCATCCGGTTGAACCAAAATGGCTTCTACTATAGCATCCGCTCCTGAACCGATATTAAAACTGGGATCTAATGTCCCATCAGAAAGCAAACGAACAATCCTATTCCTAAGGTTACCGTTATAATTTGTAAAATTTCCACTCACAATTATTTTGCCGTCAGGTTGCAAAGCCAAAGCATAAACTTGATTATTAAAACCCACTCCTGTGATGAAAGTAGCATCAATAGACCCGTCTGCCAAAATTCTCCCAATTCTGTTTCGGACCGTTCCATTATAATTTGTAAAAGCCCCTGCAAAAACAATTTTAGTATCTGCTTGTACAAGAGCCGTTTTTATCGAATTATTTGCGCCTGTACCCGAAACATTGAAAGACAAATCAAACCCTCCATCTGGAGATAAACATGCTATTCTGCTGCAAATAGTTCCATTAAATTTAGTGAAATTCCCTAAAACCATGGTTTTATTATCGGCTAAGGAAAGAACTTTATAAACCGAATTGTCAAAACCAACTCCAGCTGTAAGATACCCAATATCTAGGGCTCCCACAGCGTCAATTCTGGCAAGCCTCCCTTGATTTTGAGAATCAAAAACAGAAAACGAGCCGCCTATATACCAAGAATTCCCTAACTCATCTCCCAATGCATTTACTGTACCCGTCTGAGGTCCCAAACCTATATCAAACGAAGGATTAATAACACCTTTAGAATCCAGTAAAACTAATTTATTGACGTTAGCTCCATTATATGTCCCACTAAAAGATCCGCCTAACATAATAGCGCCTGTCGAAGCTATGTTTATAATTTCAACCACTCCGCCATCAAATCCAGATCCAGATAATAAAGAGGTATCAATCGTTCCATTGGAATTCAACCTAATGATTCTATTAACAGTAACACCATTGTAGGTGTCAAAGCTACCACCAACTATTATCTTTCCATCGGGTTGCACGGCAAGTGCTGAAATATCATTATTAAAACCAGTCCCTTGTGTAAAAGTAGTATCCACAGCTCCGTTTGCATTCAATCTAATTATTTTACTACAAGCTGTTGAATTAAAAGAAATAAATGATCCGCCCAGAATTATTTTTCCATCGCCTTGAATTTGAACTTCCTCGATCAATCCATTTGCGCCAATACCAGTTACAAATCCCGAATCTAAAGTTCCGTTAGGCAAAAGTCGTACTACCCTATTTTTACTCACATCATTGTATTTTGTAAAACTACCTACTATGATTATGTTTCCGTCCGATTGTAAAGCCATGGCATATATTATTCCAGAACTCGCCGCTATGGTTGTATCAAATGTAGTATCAACAGAACCATCACTATTTACCCGAATTAAGCGATTGGCCCATTTTCCATTACACAAGGTAAATGATCCCCCCAAAATAATTTTTCCATCGGGCTGTATAAGGGAACAGTATACTTTCCCATTTATTCCTGTGCCTAAATTGAAAGATGGGTCTTTGGATCCGTCTGATAATAATCGACATAAATAGGATGTTGAACTACCATTAAAATTTAAATAATCTCCGCCAACAATCAGTTTCCCATCAGTTTGTAGAGAAACTGTTCTCACCGCCCCATCAAAACCATCTCCTTGCAATCCGTCATCATAAGTATTGAATGTTGCATCAGTCTTTCCTTGTTGCGAAAAAGCAACATTGATTAAAAAGAAAACACAAACGAAAGTGAAATATTGCCATTTAATTACTGGAAAAGGGTTGGTGGCTTTTGTCTGAGTTGCACCAAAATTCATAATTTTAGTAAGTGATTTTTTTTCATATTAACTGATTAAAATTGTTTATATTTCTTACTAAAATTTAAAAATAAGAAAATCTTAAAAATAACTTTTATAAATATATAAACAATCCTTTCTCATTACAATACCCACATTTAGTGATATTTACACTTATATCTTAATATGAATTGCAACTGTTTTTTATGAAAAAAATCCCATTCTGAATATACAGAATGGGATTTTGAAATCTATTTTAGATTCTTTTTAAAGTATAATTTTATTCGTTACCGTTTGACCATTTTGCAGAATCGTTTTCACTATTAAAGCTTGCTCACTTGATCCTAGATCTCGTACCATAAATTCGTTATTTTCAACATTCGTCTTTTTATAAATCTGCTTACCCAGTAAATCATAAATTAAAACCTTATCAATTATTCCTAATGCCGAATTGATTTTAATTTGCTTATTTTTTACTGATACCGAAACCGCTTGTTCAATCTTATCAAAATCTCCAAGACCTAATGTTTTATTTGTATAACGCAGTACAAAACGATCATTAAAAACTCCTTTTTCGGTTTTAAAATTATAGGCTGCTTTTTTTAGATCATGAAGAGAATTATCAGTCTTATCTTCTATATAAACATTTTGAGAGATTAATTGTCCGTCAACCTGATCAATTCTAATAGAAAAATCCCCCCCCATTGTAGAACTATAACCCAATAATACCGTATCATTTTCATTAAATGGCAACGCTCTGCCTTGTATCGTTAAAATTTCGTTTTCAATGACACTATAAAAATCTAGGAACTCATTTCCATTAAAGCTTTTTCCGTCAAAAGAAGTGTCAATTCCATTTGTAGCACCGGTAACATACCCAACTAACATTTGTTTAAAAGCACCACGCACATTAGTAATATTCAACCAAATACGATGTTTTTCAACTGTATTTGTCTTTTTCTCTAAGTTCTTTATTTTGAAAAACTCAGAGTTCCCAATTATTTTACCATCGACATCTACCCTCATACTATTATTAAAAATAATAGTACTCCCTGTTGGAGCGCTTTTAGTACTGCTAAAAAATGCTTGACCAGAGGCAATTTTCCCTGTTGGTTTATTTCCTGTTTGCTCAACACCACCTATATAATTTCCAGTCCCAACTCCCCCAGTAAGATTATAAGTAGCATAGTCATCTGATGAATACGCATAATCTCCAGTACCAGGATTACTAACCCCAATTCCAATTGCAGTATTGTGTGTCCAGAAATAAAGTGTTCCATCAGACACTGAACTATTAGCAATTAAAAACTTATCCGCATCTAATCCAGAAGGGTATGGATTTCCTAAAAGATAGGGTCTGTCCGCAATAATTCCAGGAATTGAGAGAGCCCCGTTAAATGGTACACCCACAAAGGAAGCTTTATACAAGCCCATTGGAGCGGGTGGAACTGCAATATTTTCAGGTGCTCGAATAATATAACCCTTCCCTATTTGCATCAAATCTTGTGGATTTTCCTTTTTCCAATCATTAATTGAAGCATTATAAGAATAAAATTTATCATTATTCGTATTCGGAGATACATCAATTAATTTTTGACTTAATACAGGTGATGACCAATACGTATAATCAAACTTTTTAATTGGAGCCGTTTCACGTTCATATATTATGTTCCCAAAATTTATAGCAGCATCATTGTTTTGAATAAGGCTTGCATTGTTTTCGAAAGTTAAACTGGTACCTGCTGCAGTATTTACTGTTACTTCGTTTGCTATTTTTAAAGTATGTGAATTCTTTATAACTACCTTAACACCTGCATTAACTGTACAATTACAACCTTCTAAATTTCCTATTGAAGAATAACTACTTGCAAAAACAATACTTTGATCAATCGTTGGAATTCCATTTGTCCAACTTCCATTGTAAGTAGCGACCAATGGCAATGGATTTATCAATACGTTTGAAGACAACGGAGACATACAAGTACCATTACTAACCGTAAAATTATAGTTTCCTGGAGCCAAACCACTAATAATCTTAATATCACCAGTACCCATACCTATTGAAACTCCGTTTTGATATAAAGTCCAGGTTCCCGTTGCTGGCAAACCACTTAAAGTTACACTTCCTGAAGCAATAGCACAATTAGGATGTATAAGGGCTGATGCAACTGGCGCTGATGGTGATGTATTTATTGATCCAATATTTATTGACGTATTATTAGAACAACTGGTCGCATCGGCATAATTAAAAATATAATTACCCGTATCAAGGCCTACCCTATTTAATCCCGATCCACCATCTGACCAATTGACATCTAAAACATTAATATCGACATAATGAGGTCCATTAATATTTTCCCATAAATTTACAGTTTTTGAATACAATAATTTATTAGATCCATCAAAAAGTTCCAGCAACATGTTTTGGCCTCTATCCTGGCAACAATCCGAGCGATTATATATTCTCAAATAATCGATATTTTTTCCTGATTGAAGATCAATATTTATCGACTCATTAATATTAGTTGAATTGCTATGCCAAAAATTATTACCTGTAGAAATACCGTCAATGGCCTTTTGAGGTCCATAATTTACAGCATCATTCAAATAATTTGAGGTTGATATCCCTAAAGCACCATTTGATGCCAAAGCAACATTTACACCCGTAAATATCTCAAATGCCTGAATCTCTTGTACTTGTTGCCATGAAGCATACTTTTGTGTTAGTTTTACGTAACGTATATTAGTAAGTCCACCAGAAAGAGTAGCATTAATTTTACCATCATTATTTACTGAACAAGTCTCGTCTGTTTTAGCTAAACTAATAGTCACTGGAGGATTCACGGTAATTGTTTTTGTTACTCCACCAGTCGGGTAGGTGTTACAATCTAATCTTCTGACCCAATATACTGTCGTTGCAACTGGATTTACAATTAAGGAAACACCCGTTTGGCCCGCTATTATATTGTTTCCAATAGTAGAACCAGTTCCCCATTGATAAACAGAATTTGTAGCTGTAGTTCCACCAGTAGCCGTTAGGGTAGTTGTATCTCCGTTACATATTGCCGTTGGACCGGCAATAGCTGTAGGAGCAGTTGAAATCGTAGTGCAAGAAGTATAGGAAAACTGGACTCTTGATTCTCCTGAATTTTCAAAATATTCTAGAATAAAGTTTGTATTTCCGTTAAGAAAAGCCGTAAAAGTTGTAGATTGATATGAATGAGCACCCCAATTGTCAATAACATATGTTGCTCCCCCATCCAGACTCAACCGATATCCATCATCACCGCCAACATTAAAAGTATAATATCCTGCAACTAAATTTTTATTCATTTTAAAACGAATAGCAAAATTATCAGCATAAGTATTGCACAAATTAGGGCCTGACAATGACCCATTAACTAAATTCAGATCAAATATCTCTGCCTGAGAAACATAACCAGAATAATTCGTTGTAAACGCATTACTAGGAGGATTTCCTCCGTTTGTGCTAGCATAAACATAACCTAACCAGGAATTATTACCATACGATATTTGGTCTCCAACAGGTGTATTTACCACAAAACTACTAAGACTGGTCCCCGTCCCACCAGAAGTAGTTACAGTTATAAATCCAGTTGTGGCTGTAGCTGGTAATTGAGCCGTTATTTGTGTATTGCTATTTACCGTAAATGATGCTGGAACCCCATTAAAATTTACTGCCGTTGTTCCTGTAAAATTTCTTCCAGTAATAACTACCGAAATCCCAGGTGCAGCGCAAGCATTATTTGGTGTAAAACTAGTAATAACTGGTTTGGGTGTCCAGGTATAGGTTAAGCCATTTAGCGGCAATTCCCCTGAACCATTACCTGTTCTACAACTAGCGGTATTATTAATACCCGCAGTAGATGTTGGCCAGTTATTAGTCACTAATCTGTTATTAAAATCAGTATTATTTAACCCACGTAATCCAACTTGAGCAGTCAGATCAGTATTATAATTAGTAGCACAACCACCATAAATTACTTGAATCACATTAGATGATTCATTCAATCTAATTTGAAAATCGAAATTCCCATTTCTTGTTCCATTATCAAATCGTCGGGCATTAGTCCATTGCATTACAAAAACTCTATTGGGTGCACTACCTATTAATCCATAAACAATGGCTGAATTATTATCTACTAAATCCATTCCCAAAGCACTAATTGCACCCTCAAACCCAGTATTTGAAGAAATAGGAGTATAACTTGTAGCAGAAGAAAGTGTCGTTCCAAAAGTAATATATCCATTAGAATTAGCAGAACAAGTAGTATAATTAATTCCATTAAAATTGAATGAGAATCCAATTGGGATAGTATTCCCGGTTACAAAATCATTCCAAGAATCATTCGGCACACCCGTTAGAGCTGCATAAGTACCACTAGCTTGTGAAAAAGAGTAATTTGCTACTTGACCATAGCCCAAAATAAAACTAAAAAAAAACGGAATTAGTAAAAGTAATTTTTTACTCATGTGCTATAAATTATTTTATAAATCGTACGATTAAATTCAACAAATTTTTATTTTCTTTTCTAACCAAAGAAATTAAAAAAAATTAGTGGTGTAATATCGCTACGTTTTATAAATAAAATTTAATTTTATCGATATAATACAGAATAATCTGTTTAAACACGTTTTTTTAATACCGAAATCAATAATTATACATTCCCCATCTTTATTAATTCCCTTTATTTAAAACGCTGAAACTTCATGAGGGAATTATATTATTGATTATAGTCTAACTTACTTTAAGAATAGAATAGTTCCTAATCAAAGACAGTATAGATATAAATTGCTATTTTTGAATATGAATTTTTGACACTTTTAGAAATTTTAGTCACTTGAACACTTATAAAACAAAAAAATGAACCCGATTTATACCCTAAAAGTGGCCATACCTAAAATAGAGCATTATTGTGCCTATCAGGAACGCTGTCACGAAGAAGTGGTTCAAAAATTGCGAAGTATGAAAATGGAATCTGATGAAATCGACACGATCATAGTGCATCTTATCTCCGAAAAATTTCTCAATGAAGAACGCTTCGCTTGTAGTTTTGCCAGAGGGAAACACCGTATTAAGTTCTGGGGTAAAATTAGAATCGTCAATGAATTAAAATTTAGAAAGATCACTCAATACAACATTAACCTGGCACTCAAAGAAATTACCATGGAAGAGTATGCATCAACTTTTCATGCGCTAGCAGAGAGACATTGGGAATTCATACGAGAACCCAATTTATTAAAAAAAAGAAAAAAATTCTGTGATTATTTGTTACGCAAAGGATTTGAAAGTAATTTGGTGTATGAGAAAGCAAAAGAGCTGGAGAATTTAAACACAAACGACATGGATTTCTAGACCATTTCCTAATGTAAATGCGCTCTTTTTTACCAATCATAAACTCAAAAGCACACTCACTGCATTTCCGCCAAAACCTACTGCATTTATCAATACTTTACGGATGGGTCTCTTTTGTATTTGTGCTTCCGCAAAAGGAACTCCGATAAACGTGTTGTGCTGCATCATCAGTATTGCTAATTCCATACTTAATATTCCTGAAGCTCCAAAAGTGTGTCCTATTTTCCATTTATTGGTAGTCAACAAGGGAAGTGAGATACCAAAAACTTTCTGAATTGCTTTATACTCTGTCAAATCCCCTTTTATAGTTCCAGGAGCATGCATTACAATAACATCTACTTCGGATAAATTAGTGTTTTGTAAGGCCATTTTCATTGATTTCTGGAAACAAATCGCTTCGGTAGAAATAGAAATATTATGTTCCAGAATTTCAGTAGCGTACCCAATCCCTTCTATGTATGCTAATGCATTTTCGGTTTCACCCACTTCAAGACAACAAACTCCGGCACCTTCGCCAAGAATCATCGTGTTCTGTTTTTTTTCTAAATCAAACGCACGATTTGGATACGCTGCCGCACTATTCGAATATATTTTTAAAGCGCGCATTTGAGCAATCGTAAAATCAGTCAATGGCGCTTCACTACCACCAACCAGAAATTTATCTGCCATTCCTGCTCTAAGCCAAGCCACTCCGTTCAATACAGCATGCAAAGCTGTAGAGCACGTAATAGAATGAGAAATTTCCGGACCTGAACTTTGTAAATCATGCGCAACCCAGGAAGAAATATTCCCCAAAGTGGTCGTGGGAGAAGCCAACGTTTGTGCTTTTCCAGTTTCTAAATACTCCTGATAGTGTTTTTCGAATAAATCTGTTGCTCCTCTGGATGAACCAATATTAATTCCAAAAATATCCTTTGTAGTCCAGCCCGCTTTTTCCACTGCTATTCGCGAAGCCGCCATCGCGTACAAAACTGATTTGTCTAACGATTTATATTTATGATCTGACTCACTTATAGCATCTACACTTTGTTTTGAATCCGGATCCAATTTAGCAACATACGTTTTTTTATGATCCAAAATTGATTCCGAAAAACAATGTTCATCATTGAGGTAATTTTTCCAAATAGCTTCAGGTGTATTTCCTAAAGGTGAGATGGAAGCTATGGCTGTAATGGAAATTTTTTTAGACAAAGTACTACTGTTATTTAACCCCAAAGGTCGCAAAGTTTTTCCAAAAGTGACAGAGATGTTTGCAATCTTTCTAAACTTTGCAGCAAAAATTACTTGCAGGCAACACTACTTTACCTTAATTCTACAGGTCTTTTAATTCTTTTCGATTTTATATCTTAGAAAAATATACGACCTGCAACTAAACAATATCTAATGCATTTTCAACTACTTGATATATTTTTTGCAATTGCGCATCCGTTATAATGTAGGGAGGCAAAATGTAAACAATATTCCCTACTGGTCGCAAAATAACCCCGTTTTCAATAAAAAAATTATAGAGTGTATTGCGTAGGCTTCCGTAATAGCTGGCGACACTTTCTGTTTTTATTTCTAAAGCAAAAATGACTCCTAAAACACGAGTGGTGGTTACTTTTGGATGGTTTTTTATATGTTGCTCAAAATCTAAATGGCGTTGATTGACCCGAACAATATTAGCTTGCATTTCAGTAGTTTGCAACAAGTCAAAACTTGCCAAAGCCGCCGCACAACCCGTTGGATTTGCAGTAAAAGTGTGCCCATGAAACAAGGCTTTATTAATATCATCATCATAAAAAGCATCGAATAAATCCTGAGTAAAAGTAGTAATTGCCATAGGAATAGTCCCTCCGGTCAACGCTTTAGACAAGCACATCATATCCGGTTTTTCTACTAAATAATCCATTGCAAAAGTTTTACCTGTTTTTCCAAAGCCCGTCATAACTTCATCAGCAATAGTAAGCACTTTATTTCCCTGACAAATTCGCATCAAGTGATCTAATGACTCCGGCTCATACATAACCATTCCAGCGGCTCCCTGGACCAATGGCTCAAAAATAAAAGCAGCGCAACTGTGCTTTTTTATAACCAATTGTAACGCATCATAACTTTCTTGTTCTTGTCCTTTTACAGGAACTGGAATCCGAACCACATCAATGAACATTCCCTGAAAAGCTTGGGTGTAAAATGAAATTCCGCTTGCCGCCATAGCCGCAAACGTGTCGCCATGAAAAGCATTTTCAAAAGCGATTATTGTAGTTCTCTTTTCTCCTTTATTATAAAAATACTGCAAAGCTACCTTAATTGCAACCTCAACTGCAGTAGAGCCATTATCAGAAAAAAATATTTTTTGTTGGTTTTTCGGTAAAATTTCCATCAATTTCTCCGCTACCAAAATAGCGGGTTCGTGTGTAAATCCGCCAAACAACACATGTTCTAATGTCGTGAGCTGTTTGTAAATCGCATCAGCAATAAAGGTATTCGAGTGTCCATAAGGATTCACCCACCAGGACGCAATTGCATCAATGTATTCTTTATCATTTTCGTCCCAAAGCAAAGCGCCCTTTCCTTTTTTGATGGCAATAGGCAATGCTGCCGTTTTGTGTTGGGTATACGGATGCCAAAGATATTGGCCATCTCTTTCTGTTAAGTTCATTTTATCTTAGATAAAAGAAGTAAAAAACAAGATAGAAGAATTCATACAATAGCGTATCCATACTTCCTGTTTCTTATTTCTTAATTTATAATTCCAATAGCTTTTCCCGGAACAATTCAGCATATTCTTTTATTACATTTTGGTCAAAATAAGGCTCTTGCTCTATTCGCCCAATCCATTTTATGCCCGTTTTATTTAAAATTATATCCTCGGTCGCTTTATTTTCGTCGCCAGAAAATACAATTCCTGCTACCTTAATTTTTCGGTTTTGCAATCCTTCAATTGTCAATAACGTATGATTGATACTTCCCAAATAATGACGGGAAACCACAACCACTTTATAATCGGGTTGAATTAAATCAATAACACAGTCATTTGAATTCAACGGAACAAAAACACCTCCTGCACCTTCAACCACCAAGTGATTGTTCGTTTTAGGCTCTATAATCTCTTTTAAATTAATGGTAATTCGGTCTATTTCTGCTGCGAGATGCGGACTTGCTGGCGTCTTTAAAGCATAACTATTGGGGTGGATCACTGTTTTTTTATTGGACAAAAAAGATCTGATTTTATGGCTGTCCGAATTTTCTAAATCACCCGCTTGGATGGGTTTCCAATAATCAGCTTCTAAAGCTTCCGTTATAATGGCCGAGGTTATCGTTTTACCTACATCGGTTCCAATTCCTGTAATGAATAGTTTCATAAATTTTTCTGTTTCATAAAGATTCACTCCCTTAAAAATAGTTTCACTTTATTTTCTTTCAATAAATCAGCCCTCTTAAATTTAAATATTAACGATAATTTGCTTAATCCGTATCATCCTTGCGCTGTAAAAACAAAAGTACTCAACAAACTTAACACTTCCGAGATTTCTTCAGTTGAATTATAACTGTGTAAACAAAAACGCAGGCGTTCCTGCCCTTCAGGAACGGTTGGAGAAAGTATGGCTTTTACATCAAATCCTTTTTCCTGTAACTGACTGGCAATGGTTTTGACTTTCTCGTTTCCCGGAATAATCGCTGATTGTATTGCCGATTTGCTTCGCACAAAAAGCGGTTTTAAACTCAACATATTTTTCTGCTGATTAAAAAAAACAATATTTTCTCTTAGTCTTAAAATTGGAGCCGAATCATTTTTTAAATGCTGGTACGCAATCAAAATTGTCGCAACAGCATGTGGTGAAAGTCCTGTGGTATACATAAAACTTCTGGCGAAATTTACTAAATAATTTCTCAATTCAACCGAACCCAAAATCGCGGCTCCGTGGCATCCCAATCCTTTTCCAAAAGTCATAATGCGGGCAAAAACATGATCTTGTAAGCCTAGCATTTGAACAAATCCTTCCCCTTTTGAACCAAAAACGCCCAAAGCATGCGCTTCATCAATAACTAAATAACACTCGTGTTTCGTAGACAATTGGGTCAGCTGTTCTAGATTAGGGCAATCTCCGTCCATTGAAAAAACAGATTCGGTGACGATATAAATAACCGTATCTGGATTCCGTACAATCAACTTTTCTAAATCTTCAAAATCATTGTGATTGAATTTATAGGCTTTGGCATTCGACAATTGAATTCCGTCTCGTATAGAAGCATGACACAATTCATCGTATAAAATTAAATCGCCTTTTTGGGGAACTGCACCAAAAAAACCAATATTAGCATCATAGCCCGAATTAAAAATTAATGCGGTTTCGGATTGATGAAACTGAGCAATGAAATCTTCTGTTTCTGGATACAGTTTATGATTACCTGACAATAATCGAGAACCTGTAGCTCCGTTTTGAATGATTTTAGTATTTATTAAATACTGATGCGTTTGATCAAAAATAGCTGCTGACTGAGATAAACCCAAGTAATCATTAGATGAAAAATCAATCGCTTTACTTGACAAAGGCAATTGTCGCAACGCATTATTCTGCTTTCGAAATGCCAGTTTAGCGGATAGATTTTTTGGGAAATGTTTCATAGTAGACAAAAATAGGCATCTTTTTCGGTTTCTGAATTTTGCTTCCATTTTGTTTGCTAATTTGTCTAAATAAATGAATTTTGGCACATTAATTCTAATTTCAGATGTCGTTTTAAAATTGATTAAAGTTAAATTGATTAAAAATTAACAATTGAAAAACAATACTAAAAAAAATAGTCCTAAAATTTTCCGAAAACGGTTTCGATTAATAAAATTCATAAAATTATGTTAAAAAAAACTTAAAATTAATATTGAAGATGTTAACTTATTAAATAGTTTTCTACTTTCGGCAAATATGAAACGAATTGCATCACTTTTCTTATTAGTAACGTTGTTTTACAACGTGATGGGATACTATCTGATGTTTGCTTATCAAGAAGAGCAGGCATGGGTATCTTCTATGGAAAAAAGACAGGATCCTGAGTTTCAAATAATCCAATTAAATGCAACTTTATATTCTTTTATTGAAGACACTGATTTTAAATACGTAAATGAAGATGTGATTATCAACAACAAAAGCTATCATATTTTCAAGAAAAGAATTCAAAACAATATCTTAAGCTTGTACTACTTGCGCAATTCTCACCAAGATGCTATAAGTCAGGATTTAAAAGACATTGTTGACAATCAATTATTCAACGGATCTTCATCAAAAGAGTCTCCAGTCAAAAAATTACTAAAATCTTTCCTTAAAGATTACGTAGCCAACACAGCCATTTGTATGTCTTTTTTAACCGAAAAAGAAACTGAGCTTGTTGCATTTAATAAAAATCCAAAAGAGTCTTTGCGCTCTGGATATTTCACTTTACCCTACACACCTCCGGATTTCGTTTAATTTATATTTTATACCAAAAACATTACAATACTGAATCCATAGTATTTAGTATTACTTTTTAAAATTAATATATCGCCTCTGGGTTCTGATATTAAAATTGATTAGTGTTAGCTACATTGGTATAAATTTACGGCGAGAAGTACCTTATTCCTTCAATAAAATCATTGATTCGCCAATCCAATTCACATTATTATTTTATTTTTTTGCCAATTGTTTTAAACCATTAGGACTATCTCCTTTGGTTTAAAACCTGAAAACTTAGTAAACTCCGAGTGAAAAATTCGTTCTGTTTGCTTCAATATCATTTGCCGTAATTTTCAATCGTACACAAAGTGTTAACGACAAAGAAAATGCACCCAAAGTAGGTATTCCTGCTCAAGGAGATGTGGCATTTGCAGGTTACTCGATTACCGTGGGATTACCATCCCGATTTCAACAAGCAGTTTGCCTCATAGGCAGTGCCACGAGAATACCAAAAGATCTTTTAAAGTATAAAACTATTAACCGAAACCATTTTTTTAATGAAAAAATTTTACTTGAGTTGCCTGCTGTTGGCACCTTTATTTATGAATGCTCAAACAGAGATTGATGGAATCATGATGAGTAAAGGCAATTTTTGTTTTGGAACAGTATACCAATACAGTAGTTGGGACAAGTATTGGGAAGGAACATTTAAAAGAGAAAACCTCAATTTTGGCACCGTATCCACAACGTCAGTGGCTTTAATGGGCAATTATGGGGTTTCTGATAAATTGAATCTTATTTTTAGCCTACCTTACATAGAAACGACTGCCTCTGCAGGAACAATGGAAAGTCAAAAAGGATTACAGGATGTATCGCTTACGGTAAAATATATGCCGTTTGAAAAAACAATTGGAAACGCTACTTATGCTTTATATGCGCTTGGAGGACTTTCGGCTCCAGTATCTAATTACCCAGCTGATTATCTTCCATTAAGCTTGGGTTTACAGAGCAAGACGGCTTCTTTGCGATTAATGGGTGATTACCAAAGAGGCAATTTTTTCACAACTATATCAGGCGCTTATGTAAAAAGGGCTAATATTACCATTGACCGAAATGCCTATTACACTACCGAAATGCACTACACTAATGAAGTTAATATGCCAGATGCAATTTCGGTAAACTTTAGGATTGGATACCGCTCTAACAGATTAATAACGGAAGTGATTCTAGACAATTGGGTTACTCAATCTGGAGGATTTGACATTACTACCAACAACATGCCTTTTCCTAGCAATACTATGAATGTGTTAAAAATTGGCTTGAATACTAAATATACGCTCAAAAAAATACCAGCATTATCTATTATAGGAGGCTGCAATTTTGTCACTGAAGGGAGAAATGTAGGGCAATCCAATACCTTTTATGGCGGTTTATTTTATGTTATTAATTTAAAAAAAACAACACAACAAGATGAAAAATAAAATACAAAAAATAGCCTCAAATACTCTTTTGGTTTTATTACTTGCGTTACTCTACTCGTGTAGTGATGAGTTAACAGAACGCAACGAGCAATTTCCTCAATTGAATCCGACTAATTCTGATGTGCTTGCAGGGACTTGGAAAACATTCTTATTGACTTCAGCCGATGAGTTCTCACTTGACGCACCGGTAGCAGCTAATACCCCTGCATTTGCAAGAGAAATTAACGAGATTAAAAGTTACCAACAAAACATAACTCCGGAACAACACAAAATAATCAAATACTGGAGCGCCGGAGGGGTACTACGCTGGAATGAAATCATGAGAACATTAGTGTCCCGACACAATCGGCCTCCGTATCAAAATCAAGACGGAACATATCCTGCACCTTCCGGAGCAAATCCGTTTTCGAATCCGCAGTTTCCGTTTTCAAACCCTCCTTACGCTGCCAGAGCGTATGCGTATGTGAGTGCCGCACAATATGATGCGATGATTGCTACTTGGCACTATAAAAAACTATACAACAGAGCGGCACCTTTTACAGTTGATGCAACGTTACCCGTTTTAATCCCAAAAAGCACCTTGCCTTCGTATCCATCCGAAGATGCTGTTTTAGCAGGAGTAACTGTTGAACTGTTAAAATTATTATTCCCAACAGAAATCGCTTACATACAAGAAAAAGCAGAAGAGCAAAAAATATATCGCATTATTAGTGGTGCCAATGTTCGAAGTGATGTTGATGCTGGAATTATTTTAGGCAGAAAAATTGCCGCTAAGTTTATTGCCAGAGCAGCTGCGGATGGTGCTGGTGCAGCTATTGGCAATCCGGTTCTTTGGACACAACTGGAGACGCAAACCGCTTCCACTGGAGAAATACCATGGAAATCTCTAGATTTTCCAGCTAGACCACCGATGTTGCCAATGTTTGGTAAAGTAAAATCATTTTTAATGACTCCAGAAATGATTATCGCCAGCCGACCGGTCCCACCACCTCCCTCGAAATCAGAACAATTTGCTAAAGAATTAGCTGAAGTAAAAACCAACAGTAAAAATGCTACTAGAAAAAACATGGAAATTGTTACCTTTTGGGCTGATGGCGTAGGTACGTACACACCGCCAGGCCACTGGAATGCTATTGCTGCTGAAGAATTTGTAGCCCAAAATTATAGTGAAGTACGATGGGCCAGAAATATGGCGTTATTGAATATTGCCATGATGGACGCGGCTATAAGTTGCTGGGATGCAAAATACTTTTATTTTAATCCAAGGCCTTGTCAAATGGATCCATCTATAAAGACATTAACCGGGATTCCAAATTTTCCTGCTTATGTATCAGGTCACTCTACCTTTAGTGGTGCTGCTTGTGCCGTTTTATCGCATATTATTCCTGCAAAGGCGAAAAGCTTTTCAACTATGGCTAAACAGGCCTCTGATTCGCGCTTATTAGGCGCTATTCATTACAGGAGTGATTGTGAAAAAGGACTTGAATTAGGTGAAAAAGTAGGTGGATATGCTGTTGCAAGAGCCACAATAGATGGAGCGGAATAATTAAAATATAAGTTGATAATTTGTAAATGGTTTGTTTAAATACTTTTATCAGCTACAGCCTAACAGATGTTGGAAACCTGTTGGGCTTTTTTCAACAATTAAAACATATTTTTTTATGAATAACTGAGTTTAATCATCATCCTGAAAAATTTAAAGCTAGACTAAATTATTTAATGACAAACCTGAACATCCTCAAAAATAATAAAATGAAACCCTCGATATTTGTTTTCACAGTCTTGTTTTTTACACTCCCAATGCTGGCTCAAACACAAATAGATTCCACAAAAATTAACAATCTTAACCCTGTAAAGGTTGAAACAGTTCGGATAAAACAGGATATTCTTCGACTTGCCCCAATACAAGGAACGTACATTTATTCTGGGAAGAAAAATGAAGTCATTGACATGACACAAAAAAATAGTGCACTGACTGAAAAATATGGACGGCAAATTTTCGCGAAAGTTCCAGGTGTTTTTGTATATGATATGGATGGCACAGGCAATCAAATGAACATTGCTGTTCGTGGTCTTGATCCACACCGCGGCTGGGAATTTAACATCCGTAAAGATGGAATCATTACCAACTCTGATATGTATGGCTATCCGGCAAGCCATTACAACATTCCCATGGAAGCCGTGGAGCGCATTGAATTACTAAGAGGAACGGGGTCTTTGCAATACGGCGCCCAGTTTGGCGGTATGCTTAATTACATTAGTAAACAACCAGACTCCACCAAAGCCTTTATTTTTGAAACTATTAATACAATTGGTTCTTATGGACTGGTTAGTACGTACAATGGAGCATCCGGTAAAATTGGAAAATTCAGATACAGTACTTGGATAAACAAAAAATGGATTACAGGTTATAGAGACAATAGTGATTCGCAGTATAATGCCGAAGCAATATCCTTTTTCTATGATCCTTCTAAGAACCTACATTTCAAGTTAGAATGGATTCATTCCAATTACGTCACTCATCTTGCTGGTCCGCTAACGGATGAACTATTTAACCGTAACCCGAAAATGTCCACTCGATCCAGAAATTATTACAATCCTAATATTCATATACCATCAATGAAAATAGATTGGAAAATTGCTCCAAAAACACAATTACAGCTTACATCATCAGCTGTTCTCGGATCCAGAAACAGTGTGTTGTTTGACAAACCAGCAACTATTGATGATGCAGTTCAAGCATCAACACTTCAATACACGAATCGCCAAGTTGACATTGACCACTTCAATAGTTACACAACAGAACTTAGGGTACTCCATTCCTATAAATTTTTTAAATACACCAATACGTTTACAACAGGAATTCAGTTCATGAATAACGATTTGCACCGCCAACAGCAAGGCAAGGGAACAACTGGAACTGACTTTGACTTATCGTTAGTCACTCCGGGATGGGGAAGAGACCTTCATTTTAAAACGAATAACACTGCACTATTTATTGAAAATCGCTGGTTGTTCTCGAATAGATTTTCCGTTAACACAGGAGCACGAATAGAAAAGGGCGAAACCAAATTGACAGGAACTACCACATATTACTCAGATGCCGAGTTACCAAACTCCATTCAACATAATTTTCCCTTATTTGGTATAAGTGCACAATATGATCTAACCGAAAATATAAATCTTTATGGCGGTGCATCACAAGCGTACCGGCCTGTAATATTCAAAGATATTATTCCTACTTCTATTTATGAAGTCTCCAATAAAAATCTAAAAGATGCTTACGGTTATAATGCTGAAACTGGTTTTAGAGGCAAATGGAAGTCCTTAAAATGGGATGCAACCGTTTTTTACCTTCAGTACAATAATCGATTGGGAAGCATCGCACAAACCAACTCACAAGGCGATCTAATTATTTTTAAAACTAACATTGGAGATTCCAGAACCAAAGGAGTCGAATTATTTTTGCAAAAAGATTTCTATATAGGAAACCAAGCAAGTTTATCCATCTTTACTTCCTCTTCTTATATGGATGCGAAATATCAGGATGCAATTATAAAGTCCGGCACTACCAATACTAATGTTAGTGGAAATAAAGTAGAAAGTGTTCCAAACTGGATTAGTAGAAATGGATTTACTCTTACGTACGCTGTCGTTAGTCTTTCAGCCCTTTACAGTTACACTTCTGATAGTTTTGCTGACGCATTAAATACCGTTAAACCATCAATTAGTGGTGCCAGTGGCATAGTTCCTTCCTATCAATTACTCGATTTAAATTTGGCAATACAATTAACCGATAAAATTAAAGTTCAGATCAATGCTAACAATATCCTAGATAATCATTATTTCACAAAACGGCCTCAATTCTACCCAGGGCCAGGAATTTGGCCATCAGATGGAAGAACAGTTTCAGGCACCGTTTCCATAAAAATTTAAACAAAACTAAAAAGAATACATAGCATGATGCGTACATTCAACTTCTTTTATTTTAGATTTAGTAAAAAAATGGAAAAACACAGTGTCAATATGATGCGGATTTCATTGGCAATAATTTACGTTTGGTTTGGTGCTTTGAAAATTTTCGGTAGGAGTCCGGCGGGCGAATTAGTAGAACAAACCGTTTATTGGTTTAAACCAGAAATATTCATTCCAATTCTTGGAGTTTGCGAAGTTCTTATAGGTCTTGGCTTGCTTATAAAACGTTGTATTCCTTATACTATCCCGCTATTATTAATGCACATGGCAGCTACATTTTTTCCCGTTTTTATTCTAAAAACAATCTGTTTTGATACTTTTCCATACTGCCCAACTTTAGCTGGACAATACATAATCAAAAATCTTATTCTAATTTCTGGAGCCCTTGTGGTTGCAGGAAAATACAATGAAAAATATTATACAGAAATGAATTTCAAACAAACCCATTAACTAATCTTTGTTAATTTCGATAATTAATTATTGTTTTTAAATATTTAATTATTGTTTATCAATAATTTTATATATTTACAAGAAAAAAATATGAGAAAAATTATTATTTTAAATTGGGTTTTAAAAATCTTTATGGGATTATTAATCTTAGCTATCCCAATAGACGAATGCTTACGGTATAACATGACTAGCGAAGAAATAACTTTAATGTACAAGGAATCTATTTTCGGAAATTTTAGTCCTTATATAATGTTATTACGAATAGTGATCTTAATATTAGCGATACTTAATATTCAAAAAGGACTGCAAGCATTTATTAAAGAAGGGCTTTTTAATTTTAAAAGCTCAGAGAGATTTAAAAGAAGTGGGTATCTTTTGTTGCTAATAAGCGTTTTTGGAATCATAATTAGACTATTGAATATGAATCATTCGCCAGAAGACCAAATACTATCTGATATTATCATGTATTTATTACTACTTGCTATTGGCATTGGGCTATTAGCTTTTTCTGATGTTATTAAAAAAGGAAATATCATCGAGACGGAAAATAATCTAACAATATAACCATGTCTATTATAATCAACTTAGACATAATGCTCGCTATACGAAAGATGCGTTCTAATGAACTGGCGGATCGAATGGGAATTACAACCGCCAATCTTTCTATCTTAAAAACCGGAAAAGCAAAGGCGATTCGGTTTTCGACTTTAGAGCTAATTTGTGAAATTCTGGAATGTCAACCCGGAGATATTATTGAATATGTAAAAGAAACATAGTGAAAGAAAGAGCAATAATTTTTAAACCAAAAAAAAGCCTAACAAT
Organism: Flavobacterium sp. GNP008; assembly: GCF_056428965.1. NCBI lineage: Bacteria > Pseudomonadati > Bacteroidota > Flavobacteriia > Flavobacteriales > Flavobacteriaceae > Flavobacterium > Flavobacterium sp. GNP008. Next base: position 755,912 of record NZ_JBWJVL010000001.1, read on the forward strand.
TCTGTTAGGCTTTTTTTTTATAATCTAAATTACTTTAGTCAACTAAAACAATAACTTTATTGTCTTTCATTTCAATTGTTCCTGAAGTGATTGCTAGCGCATAATTTTGATCATCTAGCTTCGTGAATTTACTTGCTACTTCTTTTGCGAAAGCGAAAGTAGTAGCTGTAATTTTCACGACACCTTTTCCTAAAATAGAAACGATGGGTGCGTGATTATTCAAAATTTGAAAGCTTCCATCGACTCCTGGCAATGTAACCGAAGTCACTTCTGCTGAAAATAATTTTGCTTCTGGTGATACTATTTCTAATAACATAATTATGAGTTTTGAATTATGAGTTATGAGTTTTCAAAATTTGAAACAACTCATAACTCATAACTTATAATTTTTAAGCTTCCGCTAACATTTTTTCTCCAGCTTCGATTGCTTCTTCAATAGTACCTTTAAGGTTAAAAGCTGATTCAGGCAAGTGATCTAATTCACCGTCAATAATCATATTAAATCCTTTGATAGTATCTTTGATATCAACTAAAACTCCTTTTAACCCTGTAAATTGCTCAGCAACGTGGAAAGGTTGAGATAAGAAACGTTGTACACGACGTGCTCTTGAAACAGCTAATTTATCTTCTTCTGATAATTCTTCCATACCAAGGATCGCAATGATATCTTGTAATTGTTTGTATTTTTGTAAAATTTCTTTTACTCTTTGTGCACAGTCATAGTGCTCATCACCTAAAATTTGAGGAGTAAGGATTCTTGAAGTGGAATCCAATGGATCTACTGCAGGATAAATACCTAACTCAGCAATTTTACGAGATAATACTGTTGTTGCATCTAAGTGAGCAAAAGTTGTAGCCGGAGCTGGATCCGTTAAATCATCCGCAGGTACGTAAACCGCTTGTACAGATGTAATAGAACCTTTGTTTGTTGATGTAATACGCTCTTGCATCGCACCCATTTCAGTAGCAAGAGTCGGCTGATAGCCTACCGCAGATGGCATACGACCTAAAAGTGCCGAAACCTCAGAACCTGCTTGTGTAAAACGGAAGATATTATCCACGAAGAACAATACATCTTTTCCTTGATCAGTTCCTGCTCCATCACGGAAATATTCCGCAATAGACAGTCCAGAAAGTGCCACACGAGCACGAGCTCCTGGAGGCTCATTCATTTGTCCGAAAACGAAAGTCGCTTTAGACTCTCTCATTCCTGGCATATCCACTTTAGATAAATCCCATCCTCCATTTTCCATAGAGTGCATGAATTCGTCCCCGTATTTTATAATTCCTGACTCTAACATCTCACGAAGTAAGTCATTCCCTTCACGTGTTCTTTCTCCTACTCCTGCGAATACGGAAAGACCACCGTGACCTTTTGCAATATTGTTAATCAACTCCTGAATCAATACTGTTTTACCAACACCAGCACCACCGAACAATCCAATTTTCCCTCCTTTTGAGTAAGGCTCAATTAAATCAATTACTTTAATACCTGTGAATAAAACTTCAGAAGAAGTAGATAAATCTTCAAATTTAGGTGCTTGTCTGTGAATAGACATCCCGTTTTCTCCTGTTTTTGGTAAGTTTCCTAAACCATCAATTGCATCTCCAATTACGTTGAATAAACGGCCATACACATCAGCACCAATTGGCATTTGGATAGGATTTCCTGTTCCAACTACTTCATAACCTCTACTCAAACCATCTGTTGAGTCCATCGAAATGGTACGTACGGTATTTTCACCAATGTGAGATTGTACTTCAAGTACCAATAAAGTACCATCTTTTTTTGTGATTTCTAACGAATCATAAATTTTTGGAAGTTCAACATCCTTACCGTTGAAAACTACGTCAACTACTGGTCCAATGATCTGGGCAACTTTTCCTATTACTTTTGACATTACTTATGTATTTATTAAATAGCTATTTAGGTTTATGAAATAATCCCAACCGATACGTATCGATTAAATGCTTTTTTCAGTGCGCAAAGATAATTTTTTAAAATATAAAATCAATAATTTTTTTTATAAAAAAAGGATATTTTTAATAGATAATCGAGAAAAGGCTTCGAATCAGATAAAATATGGCAATATCCTTAAAAACAAATAACCACCACGTCACAAAACGGATGGTTATTTTATTAAAAAAATATGATATAATTACTTAATAACAGCTGGATACTGAATTCCGTACAACCCTAGATCAACCCCTTTCAAGTTAGAACCATATTTAACGTTTATCGCCTCTATGAATTTATTAGCAATCAATGCATAGCCTCTAGGGCTTGGATGAACTCCGTCTAAAGAAAAAGTTCCCCCAGTCACATAGGCAGCCGTCATGTGAAAAGTACCAAAACGAATTCCTCCGTTATTTAACTGATTTAAAATTGACGCGGCGTCAACAAAAGCCAACCCATTAGAATCAGCAGCACCTTTTATCGTGACGTTATAGGCATCAGTAGCTAGTTTTATCTCCGAAACCTCTGAAGCAGTTAACACTCTATTATCCTGTAAAGGATACGTAACTCCAACGGTGTTAAAAGGAGCCGGAACTCCAGCTTGTGCCGTTCCAATTACAGTTCGCGTCGTAAGTAATATAAAATCTTTATTAGCAACATTTGCACCTCCATTGGCATGTCTTGCCTGCCCATAAAGACTTCCCATTAAACCTGCTTGACCCGCTGGAACACCCGCCGCAACTAATGCACCAGTAATTTGAGCACTATAGTTTACCAATGTTTCGTCTCTTATCAGCAAAGGGTTTGTAGCAGAAGCGGACAATGTTTTGATTCTGCTTCCAGCTCCTAAAGCGGTTAGAATCTGTTTTACAGGCCCCAACAACTGTGTGTTTAACTGCGTTGCTGTTGCTGCATCTAAAGGAACCGGATTATAAGGAACTGTCGTAAAAAACGGAAGATTATTGATATAGGGTAAATTTGCGACTACACCTTTTCTTCCTCCAACAGCCATTGCTGTTGCCAAAGCATTATAAGCCGCATTAAAAGTTCCCGCAGGAGTAATATCATTTCCTAAAACCGGATCCTGTGAAGTTGGCACACCGCCATTAGTAGCATATCCTAAAACATCATTTCCTCCAATAAACAAAGAGAAAAAGGTTGGATTTTGATCCGTAGCATCTTTAATCACACTAGACATTGCCGTTTTTGCAAATCGCCCAAAATATGGATTAGCTTGTCCGTAACCAGCAACTCCTAAATGTATCGCTTTTGCGCCTGGAACACCCATATTGTTATAAGCTCCAGCAATGCTAGCGTTTACAGCTGTTCCTGAAACCCCAGAAACGCTTACAGGTCCTGCACCATTAAAATACAACCGTGTAGGAAATTGTGCCATTTGATTTCCTCCAATTGAAAAACCTCCTCTATTGTCATCCGCCATAAATGGAGTAGTAAAGGCACCACCACCAACTAAAGCAAATTGTTCAGCTAAAATATTTGGGTATGAATTTTTTTGACCGGCTTTAAAAAGAGCCCCATCACTAAACCCTGCAGCAAATGAATCCCCTAAAGCCACATATTTAGAAAAATCTGCTGAACCAGCTGTTAATGGCTCTTCAACAATTACCTCTTCATCGTTATTACATGCTGCAAAGGTTAGCGAAATCAATAACAGCCATTTGAAATTTTTTATCATAATATATTTTTTAAAATTATTGCCCTTTTGAATTATGGATTGATTGTCCAAGAAGCAAACCATTGTTGTCCAATTGCACCAGCTCCAATTACTTGGATGTAATCTTTTCCGCCTATGTTAGTAGCCCCAACTTTAAGCACTGATTTCAATTTAGGAAATCCATAATTGATTTGAGCGTCTAAAACAGTGTTTTCAGGAACAATGCCATCAGCAAAAGAAGACTGCCATAAATATTCCGTATTGTATCTCGCATTAATATTGAAACCAAAATTTTCAAATAATTTAGTATTTCCAATAGACGCTTTCACCCTATGTTTTGGAGTATTAAAACCCGCAATAAAGCCAGGATCTTCTTCTTGATTAAAATTAAATTCAGCATAATTATAATTCACACCTAGTTCAAAATCTTTATATACTTTCTTAGATAACCCTACACCAAAACCTAAAGATGTAATTTTAGCAGTAGTATTTGTATATACTTGATACACTCTTCTGTCTCCATTGCTTAACGCTGAAAGCGTCCCTAAAGTTGCTGGATTGCCAAAATCAAAAGCCGTATCAACATCTCCATAATAAGGACTAATAACTCTTGAAGTATTCATGAAATTATTATAAATATTGTAATACCCATTGACATCAATAGACAAATCATTGTTGACAACAGAACGATACCCCAATTCTATCGCTTTAACCTCTTCTGGCTTTACCAACCCTACTCTTGCAACTTGCAACAAAGCTGCGGCTGCGGGAACATTCGTTGGATTTGCGGCTACGGCCGCACTAAACGCCTGAACAGAAGTCAAAGTATAGGAATTAGTATAGGCATTTTGACCTGTCAATGTTAACGTTGCAGGAACTCCTAACGCTTGTCCTGCAGCACTAACTCCTCTTACTTCCGTAAAACGATCTAAATTCTCCGGAGCAGAACCAATTAAAGCGAACGGACCCAAGTCTAGACCAATGTATTGATCTTGTGTTGTTGGATTTCTGAAGCCAGTTTGATAGGAAGCCCTAAAGTTATGTCTTTTAGATGCACCCGCTGAATACACCAAAGAGATACGAGGAGAAATATTCCCGTCGAAATTTTGACTTTTATCATACCGTGCCGACCCTGTGAATTTCAATCGGTCGTCCATGAATTTTTTAGTCAACTGCGTGTAAGCACCGTATTCATTATAACGTAGTGGACCATCAAAATCAGTAAAGATTGTTCCTTGTGAATTCATTTCATATTGTCTGAACGAACCTCCTAACTGAATCTCAGCAAATTTTATCAATTCTTTAAAGTTATAATTCACATCAGAATGATAAATTTTGGATTGATCAATAAATTTCGCCCCTTTTGTTAAATCTGGTTCTGCTATTGCAGTAGCCAAAGCGTTCTTAAATTGCGCAGAACCTGGCTCAAATCGCGGGCTTCCTGTTGGAGTTGGTAAAAAAGGCAAACCTGTTGGTTTTACATTATAATCTGCATAATTTCTAGCATTTGTAGCAGATTGTTGCGCATTAGTACCCAATACAGCTCCTGAGAGCTGATATGCAGTAGCGTAGTTTGTAAACCATTCTGTATCTGATTTTGCCGCTCTATTAACATTCCAAGCCGCAAAACGCATATCATATGAATTACCTGCATCTTCATCAGTAATATATCCTCTTACAAAGAAATTTTTCCCTTTGACCTCTATCTTTGACTGCTGCATGAAGAAATCATTTAATGCATATCTATTAGCCCCTTGATAAATAGTACTACCTAAACCTAATTTGTGCTGTAAAATAATTTCTGTTTCACCTTCCCATGGCTTAAAGTGCAGAGAAAAATCTGCTTTTACACTTCTTACTTTATTATCATTTAAGTCTTGTTCACGATACCCCGTTCTACTTACTTGACCCACGTTCGTAATAAAAGTTGTAACTTCATCTCCGTATAAATTCAAGCCATCATAATTCTGATTGTTAGCATGGCCAACTGAACCACCTGTTACACTTCTTTGATCAGCAGCAATCCATTCTGTAGCTCTCAAAAAATTAAAATTTGCTTTAGCAGCAAAATGCTTACTAAAAGCAGTTGCAGCTCTTAATCCAAAATCAAAATAATCGTTTGTACCAGCTGCCTTTTGACTAGTTTGCCCGTACTTCACATACGTACTGATGCCCTGGTTTGTAAAAGGATTTTTACTATTCATAAATAAAATACCATTGAAAGCATTTGCTCCATAAAGCGCTGAAGAAGCGCCAGGTAGCAACTCAACATTAGCAACATCAATATCAGAGAGTCCAATTAAATTTCCTAAAACAAAATTTAAGGCTGGAGATGAGTTATCCATCCCATCCACTAATTGCATAAAACGAGTATTTGCAACAGTAGAAAACCCTCTTGTATTAATCGATTTGAAGGAAATACTACTGGTGTTAAAATGCACCTCTTTAAGATTTTCTAAACCATCATAAAATGTAGGCGCTGTGGTACTTTTGATCTGCTGAATTCCCATTCTCTCAATAGTCACAGGAGATTCAATAACTCTTTCTGGAGTTCTTGAAGCAGAAACCACGATTTCATTTAGTTTATTCTCTTCATCTAAAAGCTGAACGGTAATTTTTTGATTATTAGACGCTACATTAATTTTTTGGGAAACATACCCTACGCTGGTGACCTCAATTATAAAAGGAGGTGTTTTTGAAGACTGTAAAGTAAAAGAACCATCCAGATCGGTAATTGTTCCAGAAGAATCTCCAACAATTTTAATATTGGCTCCAGGAATCGGTTGGTTGTTACTATCTGTAACAATACCTGAAATTGAGTTTTGAGCAAAAGTAAGGCTACAAAAAAACAATGACAAAAAAAGTAAATACACTCTCATTGGGTTATAATTTGTTGGTTTATGAAGCCAAAGTACAAATATTTTTAATATTAATAAAAAAGCGCCTGAAAAATTTCATATTTATCAGTTATTTTGCCCCATTTACACTTATTCTACATTTATATTTTATTGTTTAATGTTAAAAATTGTGCTAAAACAATAGAATATCACTATGCATGCATACAATAAATACATTTATCATAAAATAATTATTAATTTTTAGATATTTGACAAAAGTGAATATAATCCATAAATTTATCATTATTTTCACTTTTTACGGATTCTCCAAGAAAGATTATAGATCATAAAAAAACCCCGAAAGATTACTTTCGAGGCTTACAATTTTAATAGTAAAACAAATTTACTCTACAGTTACTGATTTTGCTAAATTACGTGGTTGATCCACATTACACCCGCGCATTACAGCAATATGATAGGACAAAAGCTGCAAGGGAATGGTAGTAATCAATGGGGAAAGCGCATCAGAAGTTTCTGGAATTTCAATAACATAATCTGCTAACTCGCGAACTTGTGTATCTCCCTTAGTGACTACAGCTATAATTTTTCCACTTCTGGATTTAATTTCTTGAATGTTACTTACAATTTTATCATAGTGGCCTTGTTTAGGCGCAATAACGACTACAGGCATATGTTCATCAATTAATGCGATTGGTCCGTGCTTCATTTCTGCTGCAGGATAGCCTTCGGCATGAATATAAGAGATCTCTTTTAATTTTAAAGCTCCTTCCAATGCCACTGGAAAATTATAACCTCTTCCTAAATACAAACAATTTGGGGCATCTTTAAAAATTGCAGCAATTTCTTTAGCTCTGTCATTCGTTTCTAGGGCCTCCTTAACTTTTTCAGGAATAATTTCTAATTCTTGCAAATAACCATGAAAAGCAGAATTTGATAAGGTTCCTTTGGCTTTAGCCAAACGGAGCGCAATCATGGTCAAAACAGTAATTTGGGTAGTGAATGCTTTGGTAGAAGCAACACCAATTTCTGGACCTGCATGAGTATAAGCACCCGCATGAGTTTCTCTGGAAATAGAAGAACCCACTACATTACATACCCCAAAAACAAACGCGCCACTTTCTTTAGCTAATTTAATAGCAGCCATAGTATCTGCGGTTTCTCCTGATTGAGAAATAGCAATAACGATATCTTTGGCATTTATAATTGGATTTCTATATCTAAATTCAGATGCATATTCTACTTCAACAGGAATTCTAGCGAATTCTTCAAAAATATATTCTGCCACTAAACCCGCGTGCCATGAAGTTCCACACGCAACAATTATAATTCTTTCGGCATTTAAAAATTTTTCTAAATTATCCTCAATACCTGCCATTTGGATAAGACCTTCATTAGCATGAAGTCTTCCACGATACGTATCTTTGATAACACTAGGTTGCTCATAAATCTCTTTCAACATAAAGTGATCGTAACCACCCTTTTCGATTTGCTCCAAATTCATTTGAAGTTCTTGAATAGTAGGATTAACTAAAGAATCATCTTTAATTTTACGAACTTTCATTTCTTTATGCAACCGAATATTCGCCATTTCACCATCTTCCAGATAAATAGCGTTAGAGGTATATTCAATAAAAGGGGATGCATCTGACGCAATAAAAAACTCTCCTTCTCCTACTCCTATTGCCAATGGACTGCCTAAACGGGCAGCCACAATTTCATTAGGAGTTTTTATATCAAAAACAGCAATTGCATACGCTCCTACTACTTGATTCAAAGCTACCTGAACAGCTTTTCCTAATTTTAAATTGTCTTTTTTCTGTACTTCTTCGATAAGATTAACCAATACTTCGGTATCCGTATCTGAATGAAAAATATACCCTCTTTTTATCAACTCTGCTTTTAAGGGTGCGTAATTCTCAATGATTCCATTATGAACAATCGCTAAGTCCCCCGAGTTCGAGATATGCGGATGTGAGTTTACGTCATTTGGAACACCGTGAGTTGCCCAACGTGTATGACCAATCCCTATGCTTCCATTAGTCGTAATCTCTTTTGAAGCTTTCTCCTCAAGATCTGAAACTTTTCCTTTTGTTTTAGATAGCTTCAGATTTTCACCATCGTATAACATTACTCCGGCACTGTCATAACCTCTATATTCGAGCCTTTTCAAGCCTTTAATTACAATAGGATACGCTTCTCTATATCCAATATATCCAACAATTCCACACATAGTCTTAGTTAATTAGGTTTTGTATAATAAATTTCAAGTTTTAATCTTTTCCCTTCTGGAACAGTAGATTTCCCGCTGTACAAAATGGTCCCCAAAGGATTCATAACTGATGCTTTTGGTGCTTGTGATATAAAAGCATTTGGAGTTCTGACTTTATGAGAGGCAATTACGGCAATGTTTTCTGTAACTACTACACCTAATTTAACATTAATAGAATCTTTGTTATTTATCAAATTTCTTACCTGATTCGTAATTCTGATTTTATACGTTGATCCCTTTTTTGTGGTTGCATCTTTTTTTATAACACCTCCAAAAATATCTTTCGATTTCTTTGGATCAGCATTATTTGAAGTTACATCCAAATAGTAGTCAACAAGTGGTCGGTTATTACTATAGTCATATAAGTAAATTCGTTGTGGCTCATTGCTACCAGACATAGCATCGGTATCAATGTGAAAAACCAGATTAGCTTCATTTACTAATAACTTCTTACCATCCGCTGGGTTTCTTAAATCATCCAACTGATCTGAAACACCATTAGGACCTGTCAAGACTCCATTAGCATCATATCCTTTTACATCTTTTTTGTCAAAAAGCTCTAAAACAGATACCGTTCCTTCTCCTCCTTTTATAAATAATTTATCATCTCCCTCAGTTGTATTACCTGTATTTGGCAATGCATTGTAAGCAATTCCACTAGTACTAAAATCCGTATTTAATAAACTAACTGTATTACCTGTCATATTAAGCACTATCGTCTTTTTAACTCTGGTAGTTGCACCACCCGTCGTCGAAGCTAAATCCTCTTTATAGGTAATGGTGATTTTTCCTGCTTTAAAATTCAACATGGCTAAATTTCCAGCACTACTACCCGACTTTTCCATTTTAAAATAAAGTCCCCTAAAGTAATTTTTAAAAACATCATTCGAGGCTAATTTACCAGAATTAACACCATTGATAATCTTTGTTTTAAAATAATCTTTGTTTAAGTTCAACTTCATACCCGGTGGGGTATAAACTGTTGATTTAACACTCGTTATTGAATCCGTAGTAACCACAACATGTTCTGCTGAATCAAAGAAAAACTGATTATTTTCAACTGTATTTGAATTGTCATTTAATCGGTTCCCCACTTTTAAACTATTGAATTCCGTATTTTGATCGGTAAAATATTTCTGCGGTTGTTGAAATCCGCCGGCAGGATCTGAATCCCTCATAAAATAACCAGATTCATAAACACTCAATTGCATTTTAGCTTTTTCTGGACCATAAATAGAATCTAATATGTATACATGACTTCCATCCACATTGGTTTTTGTTTGAGAAGCATCCGTATAATAAGGGATTGTCAAAACCACGCTCTCTACAAAAGGATTTGTACCTATAGACGTTTTTAATTCTGATAAAGTTAACTGAGTGCTAAAATTAGCCGTTGTTTCTCCAAAATTTGCATTAGCATAAATCCCTAATGGATTTATATCCAAATTATTTGACTGTATAGGCCCTGTTTTTTGATTGTAACCCGAGACAATGTAGGTTTCCTTGTTAAGATCAAAGTTGTTATCTCCTATTAAATCTCCTCCAATTCCATTATAATCTTTATCACAAGAATATAAAAAAACCACACTAGCTACTATCAGTATTTTCTTAAAAAAAGAATTATTATACATATTTATTAAAAAAGTTTAATTTAAAGAACCTCGTTTCTGTAGAAATTAGTATACGCTTCTGCGAATGCATCTTTCGGGGCGAAAGGTAAAAAAGGTTTTCCTGAAGATTCTATAAATTTTGTTAAACTTGGCGAGAGGTTTTCTGATGCAATAATCACAGCATCAGAATGTTTAATAGTAGCTTTGATGATATTTTCATAGTCTGGCATTTCCAAATCAGCAATAGCATCTTCCGGAACACCGTCAAATTTAACTTTGTTAATCATTTCAACATTCAAAGTACCTTCAAAAGACTGACTGTAGACTGAAGTAACAATCTTGGTTTCAGAGAATAATGCTTCATTTTTGTAAAAATGTTTCATGTAAATTGGCAACATGGCCGCCATCCATCCATGAACGTGTATAATATCTGGAACCCAATTGAGTTTTTTTACAGTTTCAACCACTCCTTTTGCAAAGAAAATAGCACGTTCGTCATTATCCGGATACATCACACCTTCTTCATCAGCAAAAGTAGCTTTACGTTTGAAGTATTCATCATTATCAATAAAATAGACTTGTATTCTTTCTTTAGGAATAGAAGCCACCTTTATAATTAATGGCATATCCAAATCATTCACTACCAAATTCATCCCCGAAAGTCTGATTACCTCGTGTAATTGATGTCTTCTTTCGTTAATATTTCCATATCTGGGCATAAAAATTCTGATCTGTCCACCTTGATCATTAATCATCTTTGGGACGTCATAAGACATTAAAGAGACCTCGTTTTCAGCGAGATATGGCACCACTTCAGATGACACATATAATATCCTCTTATCTTTCATATTGTAATTTACTTAATTTATTGGCAATAAAAACCATGCAAAATTACAAAAATTTATGCAGTTATTAACTAAAATATTATGTTTGCAATTAATTTTAATAATACTGTCATGCATATTTTCTACGGAAAAGCATCTTTAGGAGACTATTTGAAATCAATAAAAACAATCCATTCTACTTTGGGATTCGTTCCCACCATGGGCGCTTTGCATCAAGGACATTTGGCTTTAATGCAAAAATCTTTATTGCAAAACGAAATTACAATTGTAAGTATTTTTGTAAATCCCACCCAATTCAATAATCCTGAAGATCTGGCAAAATACCCTAGGACATTGGAAGAAGATGTAAAAAAACTTACCGCTTTAGATCCAAATATCATTTTATATGCACCTACGGTTGACGACATTTATGACGGAAAACCTGTTTCAGAACCGTTTGATTTTGATGGTCTTGAAAATCAAATGGAAGGCAAATTCAGACCTGGCCACTTCAATGGAGTCGGTACAATCGTCAAACGTCTTTTTGAGATTATTGAACCTACCAATGCCTATTTTGGTGAAAAAGATTTTCAACAATTACAAATTGTAAAAAAAATGGTAGAGAAAAGCAATCTGAACGTAACTGTAATTGGTTGCCCTATTCATAGAGAATCTAATGGTCTAGCTATGAGTTCTAGAAATGAACGCTTATCAGTTCATGAAAGGGAAGAAGCAAGGATTATTTACAAAGTATTGACTGCTGTTCAAGACAAATTCTCAACAAACAGTAACTCTGAAATTACAGAATGGGTTCAAAAAACATTTGAAAATAATCCACATTTTACATTAGAATATTTCACCATTGCTGATGAAGCAACACTTCTAACAGACATTCTAAAAAATAAAAATAAAAAATATCGCGCATTTATTGCTGTATTGGTCAACAATATTCGTTTGATTGACACCATTTCATTAAATTAATTTACTTTTGTAGCATGCAAATTCAAGTATTAAAATCAAAAATTCACCGTGTTAAAGTAACTGGCGCCGATTTAAATTATATCGGAAGTATTACTATTGACGAATCATTACTAGACGCCTCTAATATTATAGAAGGTGAAAAAGTCTCCATTGTAAATATTAATAATGGAGAACGTTTTGAAACCTACGCCATCAAAGGAGAAAGAAATTCAGGAACAATAACACTCAACGGACCTGCCGCAAGAAAAGTTCAAAGAGACGACATCATAATTATCATTTCATACGCAACTATGGAATTTGAAGAAGCTAAAATCTTTAAACCTTGGGTTATTTTCCCAAATGAAAATGATAATTCTCTAACGTAAATTTTTAGAATTAAAACTCCGCATTGAGATTTACACCGTAAATTTTACAAAACTAAGTTGATTTTTTTTACAAAAAAAGCTTTTTTAGCTTCAATTAGACAGTAGTAGGTTTTGCTGTTTCTGTTTTTAATAAAGGTAAATAATGTACTTTACCGGCGCGTTGTCCAAAATTACTTACGTCTTTAAAACCGCTACTTTTTTATTAAAAAATGAGTCCAAATACGATAGCATGAAAGTTAAAATACCAACAAAATAATGTCAAAAGTAAAAACAACTTTTTTTTGTCAAAACTGTGGTGCACAATATGCTAAATGGCAAGGACAGTGTAATTCTTGTAAAGAATGGAATACCATTGCGGAAGAAATCATTCAAAAACAAGAAAAAATAGCCTGGAAAAGTGAAACTACAGCAAGTAGTAAAGCACCAAAACCTTTGCGAATAGATGAAATAGATTCGGCGCAGGAAATCCGAATGGACACTACTGACGCAGAACTAAATCGTGTTTTGGGTGGAGGCATAGTCCCCGGCTCGCTGATCCTTTTAGGCGGAGAACCCGGCATCGGAAAAAGCACTCTTTTGCTCCAAATTTCGTTAAAACTACCTTACAAGACCCTGTACGTTTCAGGCGAAGAAAGTCAGAAGCAAATAAAAATGCGTGCCGAAAGAATCACCCCAAGCGGAGACAATTGTTACATACTTACCGAAACTAAGACGCAAAATATCTTCAAGCAAATTGAAGCTATACAACCTGAAATCGTAATTATCGATTCTATTCAAACATTGCATACCGATTATATAGAATCTACTCCGGGAAGTATTTCACAAATCCGTGAAACAACAGCAGAGTTGATCAAATTTGCCAAAGAAACCAACATTCCAGTGATTCTTATTGGACATATTACCAAAGACGGAAACATTGCCGGACCAAAAATCCTGGAACACATGGTTGATACCGTTTTGCAATTTGAAGGCGACCGGAATCATGTTTATCGAATTTTAAGGTCTTTGAAAAATCGTTTCGGCTCCACTGCCGAAATAGGAATTTATGAAATGCTGGGCAATGGTTTACGGGAAGTTTCTAATCCTTCAGAAATATTGATTTCGCACAAGGACGAGGAATTATCCGGAACCGCAATTGCTTCCACTCTAGAAGGCATGCGCCCATTAATGATTGAAATTCAGGCATTAGTTAGTACTGCGGTTTATGGCACACCACAACGCAGCACCACGGGTTACAATGCAAAAAGGCTCAATATGATTTTAGCTGTATTAGAAAAAAGAGCCGGTTTTAGGCTTGGAGCCAAAGACGTATTCCTTAACATAACAGGAGGAATTTCAGTAGATGATCCTGCGATAGATTTAGCGGTCGTAGCTGCCATTTTATCATCAAATGAGGATATTGCTGTGAATAAAGATTTCTGTTTTGCTGGCGAAGTGGGACTTTCGGGCGAAATTCGTCCGGTAAACCGGGTCGATCAACGCATCCAAGAGGCCGAAAAATTAGGTTTTTCGACCATTTTTGTATCCAAATACAACAAAATCGCATTGAAAAATACCGGAATCAAAATTCGATTGGTAGCCAAAATTGAAGATGTGGCGAGTGAATTGTTTGGGTGAAATTTATTTTTAAATTAATAAAATACTGCGTTTTTAAATCCTTATTAAAAACATAATTATTCTTATATACTACAAAAATTATTTGTAGTATACCTTTTGATTACACCACAAAAAAGAACTTATAACTTAAATTTAGGAAGGTGCTAATTAATTATTTTGTAAATTTATAATTGAATTTCTAATTAAACTTAGAAATCCAAAAGCACTTTTTTAAACTAAGTACTAAAAAATCTACACGGATGCTTTAGATACAATTATTCCTGAATATAAAACTATGCGCTTAAAGCAAATAGTCTCCCTCATAAATTCAATTCTTAAATCAGAAATAAACTTTTTTAAAAACAAATATCTTTAACCTAACAAACAAAGACATGAAAAGACAAACTGGCATTTGGATAGACACCTCAAAGGCAATTATTATTACTCTTGAAGGTGGTAAAGATGAAAAAATTTCTGAAATAGACTCTGATGTTGAAAACAGTGTTTACCACGATAAGGAAGGAAACAAAGGAACTTTTTCCGGAGGCCATCATGGTAACAGTGAGTCAAAATTTGAAAATCGAAAAAAAGAACAACTTGATTTTTTTATAAAAGAAGTACTCGCTTATGTCAAAGGAGCTGATGAACTATTTGTGTTTGGACCTGCAGAAACAAAGATAAGACTGGAACAAAAAATTCAGGATGAAAAATTATTTGTTAACAAACTAAGAGCCGTTGAAACCGCAGATAAAATGACGGTAAACGAGATTGTAGCTAAAGTTAAAAAATTCTATATTTCATAATCCAATATTCTCTTACATCACGGTGCTTTCAGCATACACAAACTACTTTAACAATAATCTAAAACTACAACCACAAAACTGTTGTAGTTTTTTTGTTTTTAAAAATAGAAAAACACAAAAAAAAGCTAAATAATTTGAGAAAATGATATACCCCTTAGTTTTTGCTTTTCTTTACGAATACAAATCCATTGAAACAAGCTGAAAAACTGTTTATGAGAACCGGAAAACAAAAAATAACACTTGCCGCAAAAATACTCTTGGTATTGTTTGCCATCTTGGCAAGTGCTTTTTACCTATTTAGAGACGCCGTCTTAAAGCAAACGATAGCTAAGGTTTCCCATGAAATGAAAATTGAGTACAATAGTACTTTCTTAATAAAAAAAGCATCTTTTGAAGGCATGTCGGGCCTGAATCTAACCGAAATAATTGTAGTACCAAAAAATGCCGATACCATCTTTAAAATACAAAAATTAAAAACGAGTATCAATTTGTGGAGGTTGATTACGGGTGATTTGCAGTTAGGAACTTTAGAAATAAAAAATGGCTTTGTACATCTGGTAAAAAAAGGAAAAACAGCAAACTACGATGCTTTCCTTAAAAAAGAAAATCAAACAGAGGTACGTGACGAAAAAAGAGATTACGCTCAGTTTACCTATAGAATTATATCTAAAGTTCTAAATTTAGTACCAACCGATATGATCCTTGACAATCTGTCTTTTCGATTAAATGATAACGGAAAAAAAGCAACAATTAATTTTCAAAAATTACGACTAGTCAACAAACAACTCGAAACTTCAATAAAAGTACAAACCAACACCATCTCACAGCGCTGGAAAATTAAAGGCTTTGCCGATCCAAGAAATAAAAAAGCGGACATCCGATTTGTCAACATGGATACAGGCGCAATAAAAATGCCGTATTTAGACGAGCGTTTTAACTTGAAATCCAGCTTTGATTCTATCCGATTAAATATACAAAACATTGATAAAGATGGTAACGAATTGCATATTGATGGGTTTATGGCCATTGCGAATTTAAAAATCAACCATCCAAAAGTTGCTAGTAAAGATGTTTTTCTTAAAAACGCCAAATTTGATTACCGATTCTTATTAGGCTCTGATTTTATTTCTATTGACAGCAGCTCAACGGTTCAATTGAATAAAATAAAATTTCATCCCTATCTGGCTTACGAAACTAAAAAAGACACAATTTACAAACTCAAAGTAACCATCCCAAAAATGAAAGCGCAGGATTTCATCACATCACTGCCAGAGGGTTTGTTTACTCATTTTCAAGGCATGGAAGCCAGTGGTACTTTTGATTATAAACTGGATTTTGCGTTTAATCAAAACAAGCCCAATCAGCTGGTTTTTGACAGTAGATTAAAAAAAGAGAATCTAAAAATAACAAAATACGGGGAAGCCAATCTTAACAAACTTAATGGCGAATTTGTCTATCGGGCACTTATAAAAAATGTGTTACAACGTCCGGTTTTAGTTGGCACAGTCAATCCAAATTACTCGCCACTCGACCAAATTTCGCCCTATTTAAGAAAGTCGGTTTTAACAACTGAAGACCCATCGTTTTTTTCGCATCGTGGTTTTATAAATGAAGCTTTCAAGCAATCAATAGTAAAAAACATCCGAACCAAAAAATTCTCTCGTGGCGCCAGCACCATCAGCATGCAACTGGTAAAAAATGTTTTTCTGAGCCGAGAGAAAACGGTATCGCGTAAACTGGAAGAAATATTACTGGTTTATATTCTAGAAAACAATAGGATTGTGAGCAAAGAACGCATGCTCGAAGTCTATTTTAATATTATCGAATGGGGTCCAAATGTATATGGAATAGGTGAAGCGAGTCAGTTTTATTTTCAAAAAACACCTTCTGAATTATCGCTGAATGAATGCTTGTATCTCGCCAGAATTATTCCAAGTCCAAAAAAATTCATGTATCAGTTCAACGATCAAGGGATGCTAAAAGATTTTGCACTACAGCAAGAATCATTCTTAACGAATATTATGTTTCGAAGAGGACTTTTGGCTCCAGAAGACACTATTTACAAATCCTTACCCATACTGATTTCAGGACCTGCAAAATCTTTTATCAAATTCAAAGCACAAGATTCCACACAAATAAAGGTAGATTCCATAGCCGTTGATACCGAATTTGATCTTTAATTAAAAATAACCCTGTTAGCGTTTAGAACTCTTACAGGGTTTCTTAACTTACGGAGCCGGATCAGGAATCACAGCTTGCACTTCATCAATTGCCCTAAGAATTTCATCCGAAAGGGATACTTGAATCGTATCAATATTTTCTTTTAATTGTTCCAATGTTGTGGCACCAATTATCGTACTGGTTACAAACGATTGTTGTTCTATGAAGGCCAAAGACAACTCCGTTAAAGTCAAGCCGTTTTTCTTGGCGATTTCCTGATACAATCGGGTTGCTTCAGTACTTTGTGGGCTGTTGTATCTGGAATACTGAGGAAACAACTTGATTCTAGCGTTTGGATGATTTTCGCCAGTAAGGAATTTACCAGACAAGACTCCAAAAGCCATTGGAGAATATGCCAATAAACCTACATTTTCTCTCAGGCAAATTTCAGCGGAACCATTTTCAAAAAGTCTATTCAATAACGAATATGGATTTTGAATCGTTTTTACTCTTGGAAGATTATTATATTTACTTTCCTCCAGAAAACGCATGATTCCCCAAGGATTTTCATTAGAGAGTCCGATATGCTTTATTTTTCCTTCTTTGACAAAACCATCTAATGTTTCTAACACGTTGTGAATGTTATCTTCCCAAGCATCATCCTGCACTTTGAAACCACGTTGTCCAAAATAATTAGTTTTACGTTCCGGCCAATGCAACTGGTACACATCAATATAATCCGTTTGTAAGCGAAGTAGGCTTTGATCCAATGCAAATTTGATACTGGCTGCTGAGAAATCTAATTTTTCTCTCATGTATTCAAAACTAGGATTGGGTCCTGCAATTTTAGATGCTAAAACTATTTCTTCCCTTTTACCCGTTTTTTTAAACCAGCTTCCTAGAATTTTCTCTGTACTCCCATAAGTTTCCTGACGACCTGGAACCGAATACATCTCAGCGGTATCAAAGAAATTGACTCCGTTTTCTAATGCATAATCCATTTGGGCATGACCATCCGTTTCCGTATTTTGCTGCCCAAAAGTCATAGTTCCCAGGCAAATTTTGCTGACTTTTACATCCGTATTAGGTAAAGTAGTGTATTTCATTTTTTAAGTTCAAAGTTTTAGAATGGTAAAGGTACAACGGTATGCTCCAAAAGAAAAAGGTTCAAAAGTTAAATACCTTTGAACCTTTTACCTGTTGGATTTTGGATCCTTAATTTATGTCTTTCAGCATTTCAGCAATTTCGTCTAGTCTAGGCGTAAGAATAATTTCGATTCTACGATTTTTTGCTTTTCCTTCTGCAGTTGAATTACTTCCCAATGGCGAGAATTCTCCTCTTCCGGCAGCGGTAAGGCTTTGCTTATTGATTTTTTTGTTTTCACTTAAAATTGCTACGATTGCCGTAGCTCTTTTAGTCGATAAATCCCAGTTATCTGCAATTGGGCCAGAAGCCGAAAAAGCATCATCATCGGTGTGACCTTCAATAAGTACTGAGATTTCCGGATTGTCACCCAAGACTTTACCTACTTCAATAACTGCTTTTTTTCCTTCTGAACCTACAGCCCAGCTTCCTGAATCGAAAAGTAGTTTATTCTCCATAGAAACGTATACTTTCCCGTTTTTTTGTTCTACTGTCAACCCTTTTCCTTCAAAACTATTCAAAGCATTCGACAGCGTTTCTTTTAATTTTCTCATGCTGGCCTCTTTCGCTGCAATCAGATTTTCTAATTCTTGTAAACGCTGTGCGCTTTTGCTCAAACGTTCTTGTTCTAACGCCAGTGCTTTCCCTTTTTCGTCTAATTGTTCCAGCAAATCACGGTTTTTCTTCATGTTGCTTTGCAAAGCATCTCCGCTATTTTTTTCTAAAGCAGCATAGGAATCTTCTAGTACTTTCAATTTATTTTGAGCCGCTGTGTAATCTGCTTTCAATTTATTCAGCTCGGATTTTGATTTGCTTAAATCTGATGTCAAACCATCTCGATCAAGTTCCAATTGATTCTTGGTTTTTAATAAATCCGTGTTTTCATCTGCCATGCTTCTGTTTTCTTTTTTTAAATCGGCAAACTTACTTTCTAAATCATTGTATATTTTCTTGGATACACAAGAAGTTGAAAGTGCCAATACTATTAATGCGATGGAAAAATTTTTAATCATTGTTTAGGGTCTATTTATATTATTTCTTTTGTTGTTCGGAAAGCAAGAGTTCAAATTATACTTGAATGCCTTGGCCCCGATAATAGTGAAAATCCTTTTTCTAGTTTTTTAACAAGAGAAAAAATTACTTCACCAAATCAATATTTTGTCTTGGTACTCAGTAAATTTCATTTGTAATGAATAGCGCAACCCGAGCGAAGCAAACTAACGAAGTGAATAACTCCTGGAATTATTACTCTATTTCTACCAAAACAGGGCAATGATCTGAATGCACGGCATCTGATAGAATAACGGCTCTTTTAAGTTTATGTTTTAACGAATCACTGACTAAATTATAATCGATACGCCAGCCCTTATTGTTCCCTCTGGCCCCAGCGCGGTAACTCCACCACGAATACTGATGTGGTTCACTGTTGAAATGGCGGAAACTATCTACAAATCCGGATTTCATAAAGCCATCGAGCCATGATCTTTCCTGTGGCAAAAATCCGGAAACAGTTTTGTTTCGTACCGGATCGTGAATGTCAATTGCTTCGTGGCAAATGTTATAATCCCCACAAATTATCAGGTTTGGGATTTCTTTTTTTAACTCATTGATGTAATTCTGAAAATCATCCATGAACATGAATTTATGATCCAATCGCTGGATATTAGTTCCAGACGGCAAATACAAACTCATAACGGAGAAATCATCGAAATCCACCCGAAGGGTTCGTCCTTCGAAATCCATGTGTTGAATTCCGGTTCCATGAACTACCTTGTTTGGTTTGATTTTAGACAAAATGGCCACGCCACTATATCCTTTTTTGGTGGCTGAATAATAATATTGGTACGGGTAACCCGCCTTTGTGATATCGTCAACTGGGATCTGGTCTTCAGTAGCTTTAATCTCCTGCAGACAAATAATATCCGGATTGGCGTGTTGCAACCAGTCAATAAATCCTTTTGAAATAGCAGCTCTGATTCCGTTGACGTTGTATGAAATAATTCTCATTAAAATATTTTTTAGTGTTTTTTTCAAAAAACGATTGTTTGCTCAAGGGTATCAGGAACGTACTTTTTATTTTATGGAAAAAATTTATAGTGTTAGTATGTGGGTTTCAAATGTAATAAAAAAGTAGAAGTTTGATTCATAAAAACAGAGAAAATGGAGTTTTTTGCTATCTTTGTTTCTTGCTCTAAAAAGAAAAAATTCATGGGTTTAGTAACCGCCAAAGAAGTTGCAAAAGCAATAAATGTTGATAAGTATGGAGCTCTTGGAACTTTTTCCGGATGGGTACTGATGAAGGTGTTGAAAATTTCTACCTTAAATAAAGTATACAATAGAAATAAACATCTTAAAGATGTTGCCTTTTTGAATGCAATATTAGATGATCTACAAATAAAATTCGAAATTCCGGAAGAAGATTTAAAACGTTTACCAAAAGAAGGTGCTTACATTACAATTTCAAACCACCCTTTAGGAGGAATTGATGGAGTTTTACTATTGAAATTAATGCTCGAAAGAGAGCCTAATTTCAAAATTATTGCCAATTTCCTTTTACACCGAATCCGGCCTGTAAAAAAATACATCATGCCCGTAAATCCTTTTGAAAATCATAAGGATTCTAAATCGAGTGTGGTAGGAATAAAAGAAACGTTTCGCCATTTGAGTGATGGGAAACCATTGGGTATTTTTCCTGCTGGAGAAGTTTCAACGTATAAAGACGGTAAACTAATGGTGGACAAACCATGGGAAGAAGGCGCAATAAGAGTAATTCGAAAAGCTCAAGTACCGGTTGTTCCCATTTATTTCCATGCTAAAAATAGCCGATTGTTTTATTTACTTTCTAAAATCAGTGGTACGTTTAGAACGGCAAAGCTGCCTTCGGAAGTATTTAGCCAGAAACACCGGGTCATAAAAGTACGCATTGGCAAAGCTATTTCAGTTAATGAACAAAACGAACACGTATCCCTAGAGGAATATTCTGAATTCTTGAGAAAGAAAACATACATGCTGGCCAATCCTTTCGAAAAAGAAAGTAAATTACTAACGACTCCCAATTTAAAACTTCCAAAAAGTCCAAAGAAAATTGTAACTCCTGCCAATAGCGAGAAAATGATTGCAGAAGTTGCCGCTGCAAGACATAGCGATTGCCGACTTTTACAAAGTAAAAATTACGAGGTGTTCTTTACTGAAGCAGCTAAAATTCCAAATATTCTTCACGAAATTGGGCGACTTAGAGAAATTACTTTCCGGGAAGTAGGCGAAGGAACAAACGAATCTATTGATTTAGACAAGCACGATCAATATTACCACCACTTGTTTTTATGGGATAATGAAGCCAACAAAATTGCAGGGGCTTACCGAATGGGTCTAGGCTCTCAAATTTATCCAAAATATGGAATAAATGGTTTTTACCTCAACGATCTTTTTCGTTTTGAACCAGAATTACATGATATGATGCACAAATCCATAGAAATGGGACGCGCTTTCATTATTAAGGAATACCAACAAAAACCCATGCCGCTATTCTTGCTTTGGAAAGGAATTATGCACACCACATTGCGTTATCCCGAGCATAAATTTTTATTAGGAGGCGTGAGCATCAGCAATCAATTTTCTGATTTCTCAAAATCGCTGATGATTGAATTCATGAAATCAAATTATTATGACCCCTACATTGCACAATACATTCATCCCAAAAAAGCGTACAAAGTAAAACTAAAAGACGCCGATAAAGATTTCATTTTTAATGAAACCGAATCGGATTTGAATAAGTTTGATAAGATTATTGATGAATTAGAACCCGGAAGTTTGCGTTTGCCTGTTTTGATAAAAAAATACATCAAACAAAATGCAAAAGTGGTTGCTTTTAATGTCGATCCGTTATTTAACAATGCTGTTGATGGATTGATGTACATCCGGATTGCAGACATTCCGGAAAGTACAATGAAACCGGTTATGGAAGAATTTCAGAAAGAATTGGAACGTAAACTGAGTGAAAAAGAAGATTGATCTCCAGATTTCAAATTATGTAAAATCCCGATCATGTCGGGATTTTTTATGCTTTAAAACCAAGCTTTTCTACCTACTTGATACGTCTGGTAAAATTCTTCATCTGATTTTGTTAAATATAGTATCCCCTCAATTATTCCTAGTAAACCAGTTACTGTTCCACAGGTACACAAACTAATCACCAACCATATAATTCCTTCGGTGGTATAGCCTAAAAGAAATTTGTGTATCCCAAAAGGACCTAAAAGTATAGCAAGTAGCCCTGCTGCTAGTTTTTTATTATCTTTTTGAACCGGTCGCGGAGTATTCCATTCTTCAATTTTCGGGTTTTCCATAAATAAATTGTTACGAGGTTATTTTCAGTAGTTAAAAATATAAAAATTATTGAAATGCGGCATCAATTGGTTCCCAAAGTTCGATTTTATTTCCTTCAAAATCCAGAATCCAACCAAATTTACCATACTCATAAGACTCCATATCCCCTATAATTGTTACACCTTCTGCAGCTAATTTTTGCAATAAATTTTCTAAATCGTAAACTCTAAAATTTTGCATGAATTGTTTTTCACTTGGCGCAAAATAAGTCGTGTCAGTTGCAAACGGTGACCATTGAGTAGAACAATCATTTCCTTCACGGTCTTTCCACCAAAAAGTGGAACCGTATTCATCCGTTTTTAATCCCAAGTATTTTTCATACCAAGCGACCAGTTCTTTTGGATTTTTTGATTTAAAAAAAAAACCGCCGATTCCTGTAACCCGTTTCTCCTGCTCCACAACTTTGGCATGACCAAAATACTTTGCTTTAATTTTATCCACAATCACTTGTGCCAAGCGTTCCTGACTCTCGAATGTCCAACCCGCAATATGCGGACTCAAAATCACATTCTTGGCTTCTAATAAATATTGAAAAGCTTCCGGTGTATTTTTATCCTGAAACAATGTTTCAAACGACAATTTTTCATATTCCAAAACATCCAAACCTGCTCCCAATATTTTATTGGATCGCATCGCAGCAACTAAATCTGCAGTGACAATATTCTTTCCTCGTGAGGTATTGACAATCCAAAAAGGTTTTGAAAATCCATTAATAAAATCAGCATCAACCATTTTATCGGTTTCTGGAGTCCATGGAATATGCAAACTTACTACATCTGCTTCTTGCTGAAATTCCGCTAATGAAACCTGCTTTGCATTAGCGTCGCCTACATGTTCCTGAATGTCATAACACACTACTTTCACATCAAAACCACGTAGTTTTTTAGCAAACGATTTTCCCATGTTGCCGTAGCCAATAATCCCCACCGTTTTTCCATCGAGTTCATGACCCCGGTTGCTTTCACGGTTCCAATGTCCGGAACGTATTTCGCTATCGGCCTGATTTAATTTATTAAAAAGAGATAAAATCATCCCTAAAGTATGTTCAGCCACAGCGTTTCGATTTCCTTCTGGAGCTGCGATAAGCGTAATGTTTTTAGCTGTTGCGTACTCACAGTCAATACTTTCTAATCCGGCACCCACTCTAGCAATAAATTGTAGATTAGTGGCTTTGTCGAGAAATGTTTTGTCAATTTTAAAACGACTCCGAATTACAATTCCTTGATACTCGTGGATTTTGGTTTCAATTTCTTCTTTTGAGGAGGTAAAATCACTTTGATTTATAAAACCGGAATATTGCAATTGATCCCAAAGTAGGGAATGATTACTATCGATATGAAGGATTTTGATGTCCATAAATGTGCTTTTTTTAATACTTCAAATTAACAAAAAAATTATGGTTTATTATTTTATCAAAGGGAATTAGCACATAAAATCGTAAATTAGCTTCCTGAATTTTTTATTACAAAGCGAATAAATGTAATAAATGAAAAGTCAAAAATGAAATTAACCAAAACTTTTAACGCTTTTTTCGAGAGCGAAAAATCCGGGGGACTCTTATTGCTTTTTGCAACGCTTTTTTCTCTTACAGTCGCCAATTCAACCTTTCAAACTGAATATATAGCTTTATGGGAAACCAATATTGGCAGTCATTCCATAACGCATTGGATCAATGACGGATTAATGACTATATTCTTCCTTTTAATTGGTTTAGAGTTAGAACGTGAGATATATCAAGGAGAATTATCCAGTATTAAAAACGCGGCTCTACCTATTTTTGGAGCCTTGGGGGGAATGATTGTGCCTGCCGGAATCTTTTTACTATTGAATTTTGGAACAACTACACAAAATGGAGCTGGAATCCCTATGGCCACTGATATTGCTTTTGCCATTGGCATCCTGTCCCTTTTAGGAAATCGTGTCCCTACATCGCTTAAAGTATTCTTAACAGCACTTGCCGTAATCGATGATTTAGGCGCTATTATGGTAATTGCCGTATTTTACACTGACACTATTGCTTATGTAAATTTAGGTATCGCTTTTGTCATTATGGGTGGCTTGTTTATCCTGAACCTAAGAAAAGTACACAGCCTTATTCCTTATCTGATTGGTGGTGGTGCGATGTGGTATTTTATGCTAAATTCAGGTGTGCACGCAACGATAACGGGAGTATTATTGGCCTTTGTAATTCCGTTTGGCGATGGAGGTAAAAAAACTTCTTCGTATCGATTGCAGCATTTTTTACACAAACCGGTAGCGTTTTTAATTCTTCCTTTGTTTGCCATAGCGAATACTTGCATCGCCATAAATTCAGATTGGCATGAAGGATTGAATCATTCCAACACCATTGGAATTATACTGGGTCTCGTGGTAGGAAAACCACTTGGAATCTGGTTGTTTTCATTCCTTGCTGTTGGTTTAGGAATTTGTAGCTTGCCTAAAGACCTAAAGTGGAGCAGCATTCTAGGTGCAGGAATGCTGGGCGGAATAGGTTTTACGATGTCCATTTTCATAACATTGCTTGCCTTTAAAAACGATGGTGAAGAAGTCATAACTTTTTCAAAAATTGCGATTTTGGTTGCTTCCTTTATTGCTGGAACCATTGGTTTTTTATGGTTGAAATTTACCCTTAAAAAAAGTTAACGCTTTAACTTTTAGTCAATTTTATGGCAGATACTTAGATAGAAAGTCATAATCGTACAGACATACAATTTTATAAAGGATTTATAAAACAGCCTTTATGGATTGTATTGTTATTTCCTAAAAAGTATATCCTATTCCTACATGCAAATAAGGAATGTATTGATTTCTATTATAAGCACCATCTACATTCTGCACATTACCATTAACTGAATTCTCTTTCAAATACACCACGCGATAGCCAAATCCTACCGCAGTTTCGTAGGTAAAATGATTTCCTATGGATCGTTTTAAACCCCAAGTCGGAACAATAGCCAAATCAGCTGTTTTGGTTACGTTATCTGCCAAATTAATCACAAACCAGTCTGGATGATAACTAGTCCTGATTGAAATATAATTGCCACTATTATTAGCTATTTTTTTACCTTTTGAATTCCTTTTTTCCAGATTGTAGTAATATCTTGGTTCTATTGTTAATACCGGTTGTAAAATAAAACCAGCGCCATCGTAATGATCTCCAACCGTAAAATCCTTTTCAATACCAATTTCACTTCGTAATACGATGCTATTTGACAACTTGGTTTCATTATTAAACCAAATTCCGGTATGTACTCCAAATCCGGTTTGTATTCCAAAAATTGTTTTTTCAACGGGTACTTCTTGTGCGTTTGCATTTAAATTGAATGCTAAAATCAGGACAGCTAATACTTTTTTCATGTAGTCTGTTTTTATTTTTTACTCTTTAACTTGATTGCTGTTTACTTATTAGTCCAATAATCAACTACCGTCACTTTCTCTGGAGCTGGATTCAAAACAGACACAAAAGCTTTATGATCCGGATGAATCAAATATGCATCTCTATCGGCTTCACTATTAAAAGTCAACACAAAACAATGGGTCAACCCGTTATTCAAGTTCTCAGGACTGCTATTGATCCCCCATTCATACGCTTTGATTAATGGGATTTTATGTTCCAAATTTCCAAAAGCAGTTACTACTTTATCAATTGCAGCAGCATCTGTACCGGCTTTCCAACCAAACATAACGACATGCTTAAGCAATTGTTTCTGCTTGCTTTGTTGAGCGTTTATAGTATAACTTGAAATTAAAATAAGTATTAAAAGCAGTCGTTTTTTCATAGTAGTTTTTTTCAAATATAAGATTTATTTGAGTGTATATACAAATATGAAATATCAATATTTGCGAAGCGTAAGTAAAAAAATCCTGTAATTTAGAGATGTTTCCGCAATTTATATCACGAAGAATTTATGAAATTATAAGCTTATCCCTTGATTTGTTTCAACGACGTTTTAATTCCTCGTATTAAGGACGAACTAAATCCGTGCATTTCCATTTCGTTCAATCCGGCAATCGTACAGCCTTGTGGAGTGGTGACACGGTCAATTAATTGTTCCGGGTGTACTTTTTCTTCCAGCAGCATTTCGGCAGCGCCTTTTACGGTTTGTGCCGAGATCGCTAATGCGGTTTGCCAGTCAAATCCTATTTCGATTCCGGCTTGCATCGAAGCACGAATGTATCGCAATGCAAAAGCAGTTCCGCTTGCCGCAAGAACCGTTGCAGCATCCATTAATTTTTCGTCAATTATAGGAGCGGTTCCCAAACTCTGAAAAAGGGAAACTACATCTTGAGCCTTCTCTTTATCTTTTTCGTGAAACGCAATACAGGTAGCCGATGCGCCAAACTGCGCTGCAATATTGGGCATGATTCGGATGGCACTATTAACAGTACCTATTTTGTTTTGTAAATTTTCTATCGATAAGCCACTTACGGCCGAAGCAATAATTTTATTGGAAACTACCGGAAGGATTTCGGCTAAAACGGTAGCTACTTGGTACGGTTTTATGGTCAAAATAATGACATCGGCTTCCTGAATCTGGTGGATATTATTCGTAGAAACCGTAGCGCCTAATTTTTCAAGATATAGGATGCTGGATGTGTTTCTTCGGGTAATTGCGACTTGGTTTTCTGGAGAAAATTTCAAGAGTCCTAGTGCGATAGAAACCCCTAAGTTTCCCCCGCCAATGATGTGTACTTTCATGCTGGTTGTGGTTTTCCTCTCCCCAACCCTCTCCAAAGGAGAGGGAGCCAATATATGGGAAAGTGTTAGTCTTTATTATATCTTTTAAATTCTTTTATATAAATTCGAATCTAATTTATTTTTTATTGTCTTATTTTTTATTCCGTTTTACTTTACAAAAAATTAAAATAACGTTTTCAAATTGTCTTACAATTTCTTTCCTCTTTGTTTTCTTCTTAGTCCTTTCTTAAAATCCTAAAATCATTTTTGCTATTGAAAAATAAATCAAAATTCCGCAAATATCATTACTGGTAGTGATGAATGGCCCTGTTGCCAGCGCGGGGTCAATCCCAAATTTATCCAGTAATAATGGTATAAAAGTCCCTATTAACGAGGCAATAATGATTACTGACATCAATGCAATGGTCACAATAATCCCAATAATGAATTCGACATTCAACAGAAAATGACTTCCTAAAAATAATATCGTAGCCAGAATCACTCCGTTTAATAAACTCAGCGAAACTTCTTTTATCAATCTGTTAAATAGAGATCCGCTCAAAGTATTGTTTGCCAAACCTTGCACAATAATTGCCGATGATTGTACCCCAACATTTCCTGCCATTGCGGCTATAAGTGGTGTAAAAAAGAATAAATTACCGTGTTGAAGCATGGCTCCTTCAAACAACCCCAACACTCTTACGGTGATGAATCCCCCCAAAAGCGCCAAAACCAACCAAGGCAATCGTGCTTTTGTATGCTCAAAGATGCTGTCATCTGCTTCAACGTCCTGAGAGATACCCGCCGCTAATTGATAATCCTGATCGGCTTCGTCCTTGATTACGTCTACAATGTCGTCAATGGTGATTCGGCCCACTAATCGCCCTAATTCGTCTACTACCGGGATGGCTTCTAAATCGTATTTTTGCATGATTCGGGCCACCTCAACATCTTCAGTATCTACTTTTACGGAATTTAATTTTCGAATGTAAACATCACTTACCGGAGTTCTAGAAGAAGTGGTCAATAGATCCTTTAATGACAAACGCCCTTTCAAGCGGTCTTCATCATCCACCACATAAATCGAGTGGACTCTGGAGATATTTTCGGCCTGAATGCGCATTTCTTTCACACAAGTAAGCACATTCCAATTTTCGTTGACCTTAACCAATTCCTTGTGCATGATTCCGCCAGCGGTATCTTCGTCATAACGCAATAAGTCCACAATATCTTTTGCATGCTCCACATCCAGAAGTTCAGATATTACTTCCGCTTTCAAATCTTGTGAAAGCTCTGCAATAATATCAGCGGCATCATTGGTTTCCAGCTCATCTAACTCTTCCGCAATTTCTTTTGGCGAAAGCCTGCTTAAAATATTCTCTCGCAAATCATCTTCTAGTTCCAGAAGAATTTCTGCGGTTTTTTCACTATCTAATACTTTAAAAATATAAGTCGCTTCATTAAAATCAAGCTCATCCAGAATTTCCGCAATATCAGCGTGGTGCATATCATTCAATAACACTTCCAGTTGCTGGTCGTTTTTATTTTGAATGAGTTGCTCTAATTCCTGAATTAATTCTTTGCTGATTTTAAACTCCATCGGCTTCTATTTTTTGGGTAAGTGCTATAAATTGCTCCACATTTAGTTGTTCTGGTCGAAGGTTGAAAATTTCATCTTCTCTCAAACTATCCGATAAATTTAATGTTTTTAAACTGTTGCGTAACGTCTTGCGCCGTTGTTGAAAAGCTGTTTTTACTACGGTAAAAAACAATTTTTCACCGCAAGGCAAACTGTAATCCTTCTTTCTGCGCAAACGTAAAACACCTGATTTTACTTTTGGTGGCGGAATAAATACCGTTTCATCTACTGTAAATAAATACTCTGCATCATAAAAAGCCTGAACTAATACCGATAGAATTCCATAGGCTTTTGTTCCCTTTTTTTCACAAATGCGTTGTGCTACTTCTTTCTGGAACATTCCTGCAAATTCTGGAATTTGATCTCGGTATTCCAAGGCTCTAAATACTATTTGTGTCGAAATATTATATGGAAAATTACCAATTATTGCAAATTGTTTCCCTTCGAAAATATCGTTGATGTTGTATTTCAAGAAATCTTTAGAAATGATTCTGTCTTTTAATTTCGGATAATTTTGATCCAAATACGTCACTGATTCCGTATCGATTTCAATAACGTAGGTATTAACTGGCTTGTCTAACAAATATTTTGTTAAAACACCCATTCCAGGACCTATCTCTAATACATCATTATATCCTTCTAAGTTCAAGGTGTCAGCAATGTCTTTAGCAATGCTTTCGTCTTTCAAGAAATGTTGTCCGAGGTGTTTTTTGGCTGTTACTTTTTCCATGTTTGTTTCTTTTTTTGCCACGATGGCACAAAGGCGTAAAGTGTTTTTATTTGTTTTTTTTAATTGGAAGTCGCAATTTCCCACTTCATGATTCATTATTCCCAAACTGAATATTGAATACTTTTTTAATAATCCGCTATCAATTCCAATTCTGTTCTAAAAGCAAGCATTTTGTCTCCAAATAACTTCAATCCTTCTTCACGAAAAGCCGGTGCATCTTCTTGGTAGTATTTCTCCAACGTTTCTTTGCTCTCTGTGGCATATTGAACAGAATACGTTACGCCGCCCATTTCCTCTTCAATTAAAACGCGGACCATTCTTGCCGAAGAGAATTTCCCAGTAGCCAAAATTTCTGGAATGTGTTTGTGTTGCATCCAGATCATCCATTGGTCGTGCACGCTTTCGTGTATGTTTGTAGTAACGTTGTATAGTATCATTATGTAATTTTTAACTGTTGATTGGATTAATCGACGAGACAATTAACCGATTATCCTTTTTTATAAATTAGTATCGCCTCGTAATTGCCTGAATTTCTTTCTGGCTTCTACAAAATAAATACTGTCCTGATGATGAAACAATACCTTTTCATATAATGGCTTCGCTTTCTCTGATAA
Source organism: Flavobacterium sp. GNP008 (assembly GCF_056428965.1). Classification (NCBI taxonomy): domain Bacteria; kingdom Pseudomonadati; phylum Bacteroidota; class Flavobacteriia; order Flavobacteriales; family Flavobacteriaceae; genus Flavobacterium; species Flavobacterium sp. GNP008. Next base: position 786,201 of record NZ_JBWJVL010000001.1, read on the forward strand.
CAATTGCTTGTTATAAATTTCTGCCGAAAAATACAATGCTTCGTCTACGTAAATTCCGTCAGCATGCTGGTCTATAATTATTTGGTACTGGCCTAAAGCCAAACCAAAATCACCTTGTTTTTCATATATTTTCCCTAATCGCAACAAAGTTACAGCCTCAATTTCTTGCCCTTTGTAGTTCTTTAAAATGCTTTGAAACTGTGCTATAGCTTCCTGATTTCTCTTTTGAAACCGCAAATAATCCCCTTTAGCAAATTGTTTAAGAGCCGTTTGCGACGTATCAGCAACAGTATTGTCATTAATCAAAAGAAAATATTCCAACGCATCATTAGCGATCAACTGTGTATTCGCTGATTTCAATTCCTTAAACTGTTTCAAAGCCCACGCAAAATCAGTTTTGAAATAACTCGTTTTAGCCGCTTTCAAACTGGCTTCATGCGCCACTACATCATTCTTTAAATCCATTTCAATTTGCGAATAATAGAGCAAAGCTTGGTTGAACTTTTCTTCATACAGTAAAATATCTGCCAACTCCATTTTGGCCTTCGCCATTTCATAATCATTCAATTGTAATTCCAGCGCTTTCTTGACTATTAACTTTCCTTCTTCTGGTTTTTTTAAGTTAAATGCCGTGAAGTGTGCCTGAATCAGCTGCAAAGATAAGGTAAAAGGACTTATCCCGAATTGTTTCAACAAATCGTCTAATGCCTTGCTGATGGCTGCAAAATCTTTTTCTGATGCTTTTTCAATTTTCATCGTTAGTACATAGGAATTCGCTTGGATAAGCAGTTCTAAATCTTGTGTGTTTTGCAATACAAACCCTAAGATTTCCTTTGCTGCATCCTCATTCTCTTCTTCAATTGCCAATTGTCCTAAATTTACAATCATAGCAAGCGATTCAGGATTGCGTTTGTAAATGGCTTTTTCCTGAATAAAGGCTTTTTCAAATTCTTTCTGTTGTACGTAAAACCAACTTAAATAATGATTCCAAAACAGATCTTGATTTCTCTGAGTTCTTACAATAAGCGCCTTTCGTAATATTTCATTGAAGTTAGCGTCACCTTCATCAACCATAAAACGAACCAGTTGATTTTGGATTCTAATGGAATTTTGAGGATTGGCATACGCCTCATCCAGAAACGTAGAAATCATCATTTCTATATTGGACAATTGACCGTAAAGCAATCCTATTTGATAATTAAAATTAAAATTAGGGTCAACTTCTACAGCAGTTTTATAGGATGTCAACGCATATTCGAGCAACACTTTTCTCTCAAAAGCGTTTGAAATTCCGTACACATCATTTGGATTTTTTTTGATACGATCTAGCGCCTGTTCGTAGTAAATTTTGGCTTTAACGTCATTTTTTTGCAACTGAAAATTGTATCCTAATTCTACCAGAAGATTCCCTTGGTTGTACTTCTCAAATCGTTCTTGAATGGCTTTTTGAGCACTCTCAAACTGTTGTAATTGCTGGTAACAATCAATTGTTCTTAGGAAATACTGTGAATTTTGTGGAATCTCTTGGAGCAACTCTTCGTAACTGATTTTTGCTTTTCCAAAATCGCCTTTATCATAATAATACTGCGCCAATTGTTCGTTTTGAGCAAACGCAAATAGCGATAAAAACAGGTGTATTAAGAGAACGATTTTTTTCATTTTTATCTGTTTTTCTAATTCAGATTTGGGTTTTAGAATACACATTCGTGTCTTTACTCATTTCCCTTTTTAATCCATTTTCCAACTTCCGGCGCCGTGTAATTTTCCATTTTGTTCAGCAATTCTTCCGCATCATCACTGACTAAAATCATCTTTTGATTGATTTCTTTTAAAAAACCGTTATCGACCATTTTTTGAATGAATTCCAATAATAAATCATAAAATCCATCAACGTTTAGAATCCCAATCGGTTTTTTATGAAGTCCGAGTTGCCCCCACGTCAGCATTTCGAAAAACTCCTCTAAAGTTCCAAATCCACCAGGCAATGCAATTACGCCATCGCTTAATTCATTCATTTTGGTTTTTCTTTCGTGCATGCTTTCTACAATAATTAATTCGGTCAAATTATCGTGAGCCACCTCTTTAGACATCAAAAAACGAGGTAAAACACCAAATACGTTTCCGTTTTCACTCAAAACACCGTCAGCAACCGCACCCATTAAACCAACTTTTGCTCCACCGTAAACCAAATCAATGTGTTTCTTAGCCATTGTCTGTCCCAGTACTATCGCTTGAAGCTCATGATTTTTTTCATTCCCAAAACTGGAACCACAAAACACCGTAATTCTTTTCATCAACAAAATATTTTTCAGTAGTATTTTGACTAATTGATACTATCAAATCCACAATACGGACGCAAAACCTCAGGAATTACAATGCCTTCCGGTGTTTGGTAATTTTCCAAAATTCCAGCCAAAACTCTTGGCAAAGCCAATGCACTTCCGTTTAAGGTGTGTGCCAATTGATTTTTTCCGTCTTTGTCTTTGAAACGCAATTTTAAACGATTCGCTTGAAAAGTCTCAAAATTAGAAACCGAACTGATTTCTAACCAACGGTCTTGCGCGGTAGAAAACACTTCGAAATCATACGTCAAAGCTGCTGTGAAACCCATATCACCGCCACAAAGACGCAATATTCTATATGGTAATTTTAATTCACGAAGAATATTTTTAACGTGTTCCACCATTCCATCCAAAGCTTCGTATGATTTATCCGGATGTTCTACACGAACAATCTCGACCTTGTCAAATTGATGCAAACGGTTCAATCCCCTTACGTGCGCGCCATAAGAACCTGCTTCTCTACGGAAACATGGTGTGTAAGCCGTAGTTAGAACCGGCAATTCATTTTCGTTAAGGATTACATCACGAAACAAATTCGTTACCGGAACCTCTGCCGTTGGAATTAAGTATAAATCATCTGTTTTATCATGGTACATCTGCCCTTCTTTGTCCGGCAATTGTCCCGTTCCATAAGCTGATGCTTCGTTTACCATATGTGGAACCTGAACTTCGTTATATCCGGCCGCGGTATTTTTATCCAAGAAATAATTGATTAAAGCGCGTTGTAACTTGGCTCCTTTTCCTTTATACACCGGAAATCCTGCTCCCGCTATTTTTACTCCCAATTCAAAATCAATGATATCGTATTTTTTTACCAGTTCCCAATGCGGTTGTGCGCCTTCGTGCAAAACTGGAATTTCCCCTTCTTCAAAAACGTTTAGGTTTTCTTCCGGTGTTTTCCCAACAGGAACACTATCAGCAGGAAGATTGGGTAATGTATATAATTTCTCTAAAAGTGTTGCGGCAAGTACATCAGCAGTTTCGGCTAATTTCTTGCTTTTTTCTTTTAATAAAACTGTTTTTTCTTTTAAGATTGCTGCTTTAGCTTTCTCTCCGCTTTTCATCAATTCTCCAATATCTTTAGATAATTTATTAGATTCGGATAAAATTCCGTCTAACTCTACTTGCGTAGCGCGACGTTTTTCATCCAGTTGTACCACTTCTTCAACAACACTCGTAGCATCGATGTTTCTCTTTGCCAAAGCGGTGATTACTTTTTCTTGATTCTCTCTAATAAATGCGATTTGTAACATAGTTGATTTTTTTAACGCTAACTTTTATAATAATGAAAGCAAATTTAAGGAAATGTTTGGTAGAAATGAGGGAAAGTTTGTCCAAAAGTCGCAAGTCTTAATGCCTTAAAGTCAAATGCAGCGATTATTACCCGATTAGTATTGCATGTGATTTACAATCAATCGAATAAAGTCAGCAACCAACTAAACGCAATAAGAATGAGACTTTAAGACTTGCGACTTTTGACTTTAGATTAGTCTCTTTTAATCTCATGCCCTACAAATTCTTCTAAAGTGGCAAACATGTCATCTACAGAAAGGACTTCGAAATCTGGGTGTGTTTTAAGAAAATCAGCATTCAAGGTAACCAGATTTTCTTCTATTTCGAAAAAAGCGTCGTTGTTGAGTAAATCTCGAATAGGATTTACCCCTTCTAATTTTCCTTTTAGGAATTTATTCAGCTTAACACTGCTCATTAATTTTACTTTTTTGGATTGCTGTTGGAACAATTCCAAATGCTTTTCAGCGCCAATCAATGCCAAACCTTCTTCAATCAATTCGTTTAGTTCTTTATCCCAACCCGAATTATATACAAATTGCGCAAAATTTCCTTCGGTATATTGCGACGTATAATAATCTAAATAATAACTCATTATAGCATCTTCGTGAATCAAATCATCGTTCACGCCTTCCTCACGCATTAAGTTGATTACCGAAATATTAGAGTGAATTACATCTTGGAGATTTTCACTGTTCATTGCTGTTTCTGAAATAATTATTCTACCGAATTCCATAGGATTTTATATTTAAATACTGATGCTGCAAATTTCGGGTAAATTATTACAGAAAAGAAATGCAATTCGATTTATATGACATCAGATTCGTCATTACTCTTTTTCTGATTCATTTTGGTAACCAAAGCTTTCAAACGCAAGGCTTGTGCTTTTTTTTCCTCCTGAAGTTTAGTCTTTTTCCGATTTAGCAATTTAGTATGCAAAGCCTTGTTTTTGGTATTTTTTTCCGGTCCTTTTGCCATAATTTAGAATCTTATTTAATTACATCTACAAATATAAAAAAAACGGATAGTAAGGACGGATTGAAATCTATAACAATATTACTTGCCAAGCCTAGGGAATTTAAAGATAAATAAAAATCCGCAGCGGGAATATACTTTGAGGAAATTTAAAGTGCTTTTATTAAGACGAAATAAATTACAAATCTTTTTTATTTATAAGGATTTGAGCACAACTACATACTTTTAATAAACTAATTGTATAATTTTATTAAACAAATAATGCTTTGTTATATATTTGTTTTATTTTTGCATAAAGATATAGATACCCACCCGAACCAGCAAACAGTTCAAGTGGGATTAATAAATTTTGATTAGCGTTTAATCTCAAAGATTAATTTTCTAACCTCTTTCACAAAGTTACTCGATAGGTACAAACCTATTCCGACACAAATAAAACCTAAGTACTCCATAGTATTTAAATTTAGATGGTTTATAAAATGAACACTCTAGCACTCAAGAACCAAAACCCCCGTTTTGGTTTTTTTTATTTTACAGAAAGCTAGTTTCCTGTAATTTTCAACAAACATAACCCTAATTAAAATTTAGTCAGCGATACTTTTATAGCTAAATTAAATTTTACTTAAAATTGTTTTTATCAGTTTTCAAAGATATAAATTTATTTTAAGTTATTTAGAATGATTCTAAATAATATTTTATTTTTTAGAACATTAACTTTCTTGTAAATCTATAAAACAAAGATAAACCCAATTACTGCAACGAATAATATAATTTATTAACAATACTTTATTTTTAAAACTTATAGTGGTTTATGTGTGTTTTAATATTATTAGCACCTAATTAATTATTATATTTAGTACTACATTTTGGTTTATGTAAATAAAATAATTGGATTGTTAATAAAGTTGAAGTGATTTATATTCCAAAAAAGCGAGTGAATCTATAATACATATTTAATCAGGGTGGATATGATTTTAAATTTAAACACCTAAAAGGTCAAAAAAAACCTTGCAGGAAAACTCAAATCAAAAAACTTATACAAAACTTCTGGTAATCCGAAATGCCCTAGCCCTGATAGCAGTGAAAATCCTTTTACTTTTTTCTTTAAAAAGTAAAAGATTGCAACGGATAGCGGGAAATTGCTTCAAATAAAAATTCTATTGCTTATTTTTGCACTCAATAAAATTGAATCATGATACAGAATCCAAAAAGATATACGATTACAGCGGCATTGCCGTATACGAACGGACCGATTCACATTGGCCATTTGGCGGGTGTTTACGTACCTTCGGATATATATTCCAGATATTTAAGATTGCAGGGAAGAGACGTTTTGTTTGTTTGCGGAAGTGATGAACATGGTGTGGCGATTTCGATGAAAGCCAAAAAAGAAGGCATTACGCCACAGGAAGTAATTGACAAATATGACGGAATAATCCGTAAATCATTCTCTGATTTTGGAATTTCGTTTGATAATTATTCCAGAACTTCGGCTAAAATTCATCATGATACGGCTTCGGAATTTTTTAAAAAACTGTATGATAAAGGTGATTTTATCGAAGAAGTGACCGAGCAATTGTATGATGCAAAAGCAGATCAATTCTTGGCTGACCGTTTTGTGGTGGGAACTTGCCCAAAATGTGGCAACGAAGAAGCATACGGTGATCAATGCGAAAAATGTGGCTCTACATTAAACGCAACGGATTTGATTAATCCAAAATCGACCATTACAGGAGAAACTCCGATTATGAAAGCAACGAAACACTGGTTTTTGCCTTTGGACCGTTATGAAGATTTCTTGAAAGAATGGATTCTCGTAGGACATAAAAATGACTGGAAACCGAATGTTTACGGGCAAGTAAAATCATGGATTGATGGCGGATTAGAGCCTCGTGCGGTAACTAGGGACTTGGACTGGGGAATTGATGTTCCGGTTGAAGGTGCCGAAGGAAAAAAATTATACGTGTGGTTTGATGCGCCGATTGGCTACATTTCATCCACGAAAGAATGGGCGTTGCGCGAAGGAAAAGAGTGGGAACCCTACTGGAAAGATAAAGACACTAAACTGGTTCACTTCATTGGGAAAGACAATATTGTTTTCCATTGCATCATTTTCCCTGCGATGTTGAAAGCCGAAGGAAGTTATATTTTGCCGGACAATGTGCCTGCCAATGAGTTTTTGAACTTGGAAGGAAATAAACTATCTACGTCTAAAAACTGGGCGGTTTGGTTGCACGAATATTTGGAAGAATTCCCAAATCAGCAAGATGTTTTGCGTTATGCTTTGACATCGAATGCACCGGAAACCAAAGATAATGATTTTACCTGGAAAGATTTTCAGGCAAGAAACAATAATGAATTGGTGGCCATTTACGGGAATTTCATTAATCGTGTGGTGGTGCTAACCAATAAATACTACAACGGAATTGTTCCTACGACAAATGAACTTTCGGAAGTGGACGAAGCTACCTTAACCGAATTGAAAGCGTATCCTGCTGTGATTTCAAGTTCTCTGGAGCGTTACAGATTTCGTGAAGCGTTGAGCGAGTTGATGAATGTGGCTCGTTTAGGAAATAAATATTTAGCCGATGAAGAGCCTTGGAAAGTAATCAAAGACAATCCAGTGCGTGTGCAAACACAAATGTATGTGGCGTTGCAAATTGCTGCTGCGTTGAGTTCACTTTGCGAACCGTTCTTGCCATTTACAGCTACTAAATTATCAAGAATTCTAAAAATAGAAAGTCCGTTAAACTGGGATACTGTTGCCCAAAATTCTGATTTGATTCCGGCAGGACACCAAATTGGAGAAGCAGAATTATTGTTTGCCAAAATTGAAGACGAGGAAATCCAAAAACAAATTGACAAACTAGAAGCGACTAAAACAGCGAACAAAGCCGAAAACAAAGTGGCCGAACCACAGAAAGAAGCGATTCAATTTGAAGATTTTGCCAAAATGGACATTCGTGTTGGAACGATTCTGGAAGCGGAGAAAATGCCAAAAGCGAACAAACTTTTGATTTTGAAGGTAGATACCGGAATTGATGTTCGTACGATAGTTTCAGGTATTGCAGAGAGTTTCAAACCAGAAGACATTGTTGGAAAAAGAGTAACGGTTCTAGTGAATTTGGCTCCAAGAAAACTTCGTGGCGTAGAAAGCCAGGGAATGATTTTGATGACTACAAATGCAGAAGGCAAACTGGTTTTTGTAAATCCGGATGCTGATGGTGTTGCCAATGGAGAAACTATAAATTAAATAAATCACAAGCCTTTCAAAGATTTAAATATTGAAAGGGTTCAATGTTACATTATGAGCCTAAAAGTAATTGCGTTCGATGCCGATGATACCTTATGGATCAACGAGACCTATTTTGATGAAACAGAGAAAAAATTCTGCGGTTTGATGGAAGATTATCTTTCGCATCAGGGGATTTCACAAGAACTTTTCAAAGTGGAAATCGATAATCTGAAATTATACGGTTATGGAATCAAAGGTTATATACTTTCGATGATTGAAGCAGCGATGAATATTTCGAATAATACCATTCCTATTGAAATTATTGAAAAAATCATTCAGTACGGCAAAGAATTGCTGGAGAAACCTATTGTTTTATTGGATGGTGTGGAAGAGACCTTAGAAACATTACACGGAAAATACAAATTGGTTGTAGCTACTAAAGGTGATTTATTAGACCAACGCCGAAAATTACACAATTCTGGTTTGGGACATTATTTTCACCACATAGAGGTGATGTCAGACAAACAGGAAAAAGATTATTCCGATCTGATCAAACGATTAGAAATACAACCGGAGGAATTTTTCATGATTGGTAATTCTTTAAAGTCGGATGTTTTACCCGTTTTAGCAGTTGGAGGACACGCGGTACACATTCCGTTTCACACCACTTGGGCACACGAAAAAATTGACCATAAAGTAGAACACGAAAATTTTAGTGCTTTTGAAAAAATTACTCAAGTTTTAAAGCAATTGGAGTAAAACAGTTGAACAGGCACTTAAATACTGTATTAATTCCTATTTATCTTATAGTTTATTCTCCAAAAAAGTCCTTTCAAGACTAAAATAAAGACAAAAATTATATTTATTTTATTAAAAATCTTATAAAACCGCAAGAATTAACTTGTTTAATTTCCCAATTTACACAATTAAAACTTATTCTTACATAATTAACTGTTTAGGATTTCTTATCAAACAATATTTTGTAAATTAGCACAAAATTTAAAAAAATAAAATCATGAAAAAAATCATACTTACATTGGTTTTTGCTTCGGCTATGACAACTTTAAGTGCTCAAACGGAAAATGTAGAAAGCGCAAGTACAGGAAATGACTTTAACAAATGGTCTGTTGAATTAGCAGGTGGTTTAAACAAACCGATGAGACCTATGACTGCTGGATATAGAACGGCTGTTACTAGTGCTTATGTAGCTGATTTAGGTGTGCGTTACATGTTCAATAACAAATTTGGTCTGAAAGCTGATTTTGGATACAACAGTTTTAAAGAAGGTGAAAATTCAATAGGATTTGATTCTCAATACTACAGAGCTGATTTACAAGCAGTTGCTAACTTAGGAAGAATCATGAGTTTTGAAACTTGGACAAACACTCTTGGTTTATTAGGTCACGCTGGTTTTGGATTAGGTTTTGGTGAATCTGATAACTTTTCAGGGACTGACAGAATGGGTAATTTTATTGCTGGTGTTACTGGTCAAATTAAATTATCTAATAGAATTGCATTGACTGGAGATTTTACAACAATTCTTAATGCTAAACAAAACCGTACTTTTGATGGTGCAAGTACAATAGGATCTCGTGGTTTCGGAGGTGTACTTTTTAATGGTACAGTAGGTTTAACGGTTTACTTAGGTAAAAACGAAAAACATGCTGACTGGGTAATCGATAACGAAGGAAGATTCAATGCAATTGATGCAAGATTCATGGCTATCGAAAATAAAATGCTTGACACTGATAAAGATGGTGTTGCAGATTATTTAGATGAAGAAGCTAACACTCCTGCAGGAGCAATGGTGGATACTAAAGGAAGATCAATTGACAAAAACAACAACAATGTTCCTGATGAAACAGAAGCTTTTATAATGAAAAATTATGCGAGCAAAACTGGCGACAGTACTGTTGTTTACGATAATGAATTGATCAAAAGTTTAATTAATGGTGGTTATGTAGCGGTTTATTTTGATTTTGATAAATCAACACCTACGAATGTTTCTACTGAAGGTACCGATTTTATCTTAACTTATTTAAGAAACAATCCTTCTGCATCTGTAGACATTACTGGTCACGCTGACGAATTAGGAAGATCTGCTTACAATGACAAATTATCGAACGCAAGAGCTGCTAATGTAAAAAATACTTTAGTAAAAGCTAATATTGATGCTTCAAGATTAAATGTAATTGGAGCTGGTGAAGATAATTCAGTTGACAAAAATTCAGAAATTGCAAGAAAATTAGTTAGAAGAGTTACTTTTACAGTAAAATAAACCTACTCTTTTTACCCTTATAAAGCCCTAAAGGAAATTTCTTTTAGGGCTTTTTTTTGGCTACTTTTTAAAAGAATACCTTTATTTGTAATTAATTGTCTTGCATGCAGCAATGAAAATGTCGTAAGATAAATTTAACATTTACAAGATTAGCTGTACTTTTGACCTATAAAAATTCCCTTATTTTGAAAACGCTTTTAGATATAGAAAATTGGCCTAGAAAAGAACATTTTCATTTTTTTAGACAATTTGAAGAGCCCTTTTTTGGAGCTACCGTCGAAGTAGATTGTACCAAAGCTTATGCAGCTGCAAAAGCACTAAATTCCTCTTTTTTTAGTTATTATTTGTATAAAACATTAGTAGCGGTAAATACCATAGAACCCTTTCGATACCGAATCTTTGAAGATGCAATATATGTTTGTGACCAAATTAATGCTTCAGCTACCATTGGACGTGAAGATGGCAGCTTTGGTTTTTCTTTGATAGCATACAATCCAGATTTTACTGTTTTTGCTGTAAATACTTCTAGTGAGGTAGAACGAGTACAAAATACTCCAGGACTTTTCACTAGGACATTCGACGAGGACAATGTCATTCACTTTTCAGCAATTCCTTGGCTGGATTTTACTTCTTTATCCCATGCTCGAAGTTTTACGTTCCCTGATAGTTCTCCAAAAATCTCTTTTGGAAAAATGAAAATTGACACAAATGGAAGAAGAACAATGCCAATGTCTGTTCATGTGCATCATGGTTTAATGGACGGCTTACATGTAGGGCAATTTGTAGATTATTTTCAAGAGATTATGAATCAATAGATTAAGTTTTTTGTAACTTTACTTAAAAAGTATACTATGTTATCAAAAAATATTGAACAAGCGCTCAACAATCAGATTCGAATTGAAGCTGAGTCATCCCAAACCTACCTTTCTATGGCTTCTTGGTCAGAAACACATGGTTTAGAGGGAATTTCAAAATTTATGTATGCACAATCTGAAGAAGAAAGAGTACACATGCTTAAATTGGTCAGATACATTAATGAAAGAGGGGGACATGCTATAGTAAGTGAATTAAAATCTCCAAAAATTAGTTACGAAACATTTAAGGAAATGTTTGAAGAGCTTTACAAACACGAACTATTTGTTTCGGAATCAATTAACGTACTAGTTGATATTTCCTTTTCTGAAAAAGATTATGCCACACATAATTTTCTACAGTGGTATGTAGCGGAACAAATCGAAGAAGAGGCTCAGGCTAAACTTATTTTAGACAAGATAAACCTTATTGGAGATGACAAAGGTGGATTGTATTTGTTTGACAGAGATATGCAACAATTAACAACAAACAACATCGCCAAATAATCAGATATTATTTAAACCATACCTTGATTTTAATCCTTTAGATATTGAGTAAAAAGAAGAAAAATAAGGATAGTAAAAAGGAGAAAAAAACAATCCTTAAAAAAGGATCTGGCAAAGAAAACCTCAAGACTGAGTGCTGTGAAAAATATAAAAAAGGAGAACAAAAGCGTTGTAAAAACTGCCCAATGTTTGATTTACGCAAAAAATAAATTTATTATTTGACTGATTTAATTTAGAGTATAAAATGGCACTTTATTATTGCAACTACTTTTATTTGAATTTGACTCAAGTAGATTGTTTTTTAAAATAAAAAAGAGGTTAGAATACAGTATTCTAACCTCTTTTTTATTTAAAAAAAATTACAATGCTGCTAGCTCTTTTATGTGTGCTTTAATTTTCACTTCAAGCTCATCCGCTAGTTCTGGATTGTCTTTGATTAACGATTTAACGGCATCACGACCTTGTCCTAATTTAGTTTCACCATAACTGAACCAAGATCCTGCTTTTTTTATAATTTCGAATTCAACAGCAAGATCTAGAATTTCTCCTGTTTTTGAAATTCCTTCCCCATACATGATGTCAAATTCAGCAATTTTAAAAGGTGGAGCCACTTTATTTTTTACCACTTTTACTTTCGTTCTGTTTCCAAGGACATTATCACCATCCTTAATTTGTGTAGAACGTCGGATATCTAGACGAACCGATGCGTAAAATTTTAGTGCATTTCCCCCAGTAGTAGTCTCTGGATTTCCAAACATCACTCCAATTTTCTCTCTTAATTGATTAATAAAGAAAACCGTACAATGTGTTTTACTAATGGTTCCTGTCAATTTACGCAATGCTTGAGACATCAGACGCGCATGAAGTCCCATTTTTGAGTCTCCCATTTCGCCTTCAATTTCACTTTTTGGTGTTAAAGCGGCAACGGAGTCAATTACAACAATATCAATTGCCCCTGAACGAATTAAGTTTTCTGCGATTTCTAAAGCTTGTTCGCCGTTATCCGGTTGGGATATGATTAGGTTTTCAATATCTACGCCTAATTTTTCTGCATAATTTCTGTCGAAAGCGTGTTCTGCATCAATAAAAGCAGCAATTCCACCCGCTTTTTGAGCCTCAGCAATCGCATGAAGTGTTAAGGTTGTTTTACCAGATGATTCCGGACCGTATATTTCAATAATTCTTCCTCTTGGATAACCACCAACTCCTAATGCCAAATCGATTCCTAAAGACCCCGAAGAAATAGTTTCAACTTCCTCAATGGCTTTATCGCCCATTTTCATTACCGTTCCTTTTCCGTAGGTTTTGTCCAGTTTGTCAAGCGTAAGTTGCAGCGCTTTTAGTTTGGATTCTTTCTCTGTACTCATCTTCTCTTTTACCTTTTCTTTCATCTATTTGTATTATTTTATAACGCTAAAAAACTGACAGGATGACTAATTACCCTAAAAATTTATTTTGTATGCTGAACATTTGTTTTGTAAAAATACTGCTTTTTTTAATTAAAATTTTCTGTTTCAAAAATATTTTAAATCTATTTTTTATTAAGAATTAAATGAATTCGGATTATTAAATAAACAACGCTTTTAATTCTGTTGCATCATGCGGATTCATTTTTCCTGCTAAAACTAAACTCAGTTGCTTGCGTCGCAAAGCGGCTTCGAAACGTTGTTTTTCCAGTTCGGTTTCTGGAACAATTTGAGGCACTTCAACAGGTCTTCCGGTATCATCTACAGCTACAAAAGTATAAATCGCTTCATTGGCTTTTGTTTTGTTACCAGATTCACGGTCTTCCACCCAGATGTCAATGTATATTTCCATGGAGCTCTTGAAAGCTCTGGAAACTTTAGCTTCAACAGTCACTACGCTTCCCAACGGGATGGCTCTATTGAACGCGACATGATTTACGGACGCAGTAACTACAATTCTTCGGGAATGTCTCCTTGCGGCAATACTTGCGGCACGATCCATACGGGCTAATAATTCACCCCCAAAAAGATTATTCAAAGGGTTGGTTTCACTTGGCAAAACCAAATCAGTTAATATTGTCAAGGATTCAGAAGGGTGTTTTGGATTCATGTTTTTATATAAAATGGAATTGTTGTTTTGTATACTAATAGTTTTTTAGTTTAACCAATAAACGGCTAATATCGCTGGGATAAAATAGATGACAATTGTTCTGGCGCCGTCATAATCCTTTGCCATTCTTTGTCCGAAAAGCAACATTAATAAAGTCACACAAGAGAAAACGGCTCCGTAAAAACCAAATATTCTGCCGTTATTCACAAACAATTCGACACAACCTACTACACATAAAATACCCGAAATTAATTCTAAAATTAAAATATTCAGTAGTGCCAAAGGGACATTGTTTTTTAAAGGTGTTTTCGAAAAATGACCTTTTAACCAATCTACATTGTCTTTCCAATAAAATAGTTTGTCATATCCGGATTGCAAGAAAGTAATAGCCAAGAAAATTAAAATTAAAATAGAAGTAATGTTGTTCATTTTTTTATTTTTTGTGAATTAAACGGGTAAGTTTTATTGATAAATCGGTTAAAATAATTTTAGCATTTCCGTTGCGCTCTATGTGATACATCGCCTCTGAAAGCTCTTTAAAAATATCATTTATATTGTTGCCATTTACAAAAGGGGCAAAATTCTCTAGTTTGAATTTTTCCACTTGCGGCTCCATGTAAACCAGACTTGGCGTTTGGTAATTTAACAACAGTGCCTGACGGAACATATCGATACAAAAGTGTAAAAATTTCTTTTGGGTTTCCCTTCCTAGACCAGCAATTTGCTCGCTCCATAGGATCAAATCCTGAATGGCTGCCGCATTTCCTTTGGCTCTGAAAGCTGCACGAACCCAATCGACAAACCATTTTTCAAAAAAAACAGACTCGCTCTCGGGCTGTAATAACTGCAATGCTTTGTTATAATTCCCTTGGGCCTGATGAGCTATTTGCAAAGCTGTTTTGGAATCGGTATTTTTAGTAGAAACTAAAGCCTCCGCAATAACAGTTTCACTCAACCCATTAAAATGTAGTACTTGGCAACGGGAACGAATGGTTTGAATTATGTCTTCTTCATTTTCTGAAATCAAGATAAAAACTGTCCTGTCTGTAGGTTCTTCCAGTAGTTTCAATAATTTATTCGAAGCAGCAATATTCAATTTATCGGCCATCCAAATAATCATTACTTTGTAGCCCCCTTCATAGGATTTCAACGCCAGAGATTTCAATATTTCCTGCGCATCATCAACCCTAATTTCCCCTTGTTTATTTTTGACACCTAACGTCAGGTACCAGTCAAAGAGACTTCCGTACGGATTTTGCTCTAAAAACTGACGCCATTCCGTGATAAAATCGATACTCTTAGGTTTAGATTTTACGTCTTCAGTACTGACCGTTGGATAAATAAAATGTAAATCGGGATGCGACGTTTTATGAAATTTGAGGTTACACGCGTCGTTTGATCCAGTATTTTCCCCTTTTTGATTGCTACAAATAATATATTGTGCATACGCAATTGCCATAGGCAAGGTACCACTGCCTTCAGGACCCACAAACAATTGCGCATGTGGGATTCGGCCCAAATCAGCACTTTTTGTCAAATGACTTTTAATGTGTTCTTGTCCTAAAATTTTAGAAAATTGCATGAAGCAAAGATAGCAGAAAATGGTCTAGTCTAAAATTTTAGCGAGCAAAGTTTCGGGAGAAGTACCTTTCAAAAAGAGGAAAATACCGGCTGTATTTTTAAAATTTAAATTCTCAATTTTTAAAATAAAGCGTTATAAAGTATTAAAAAGTAACATTATTTATTAGTTTACATCGATTTCGTTACTTAAAATTTATTTTATATGAATTTCCTTAATTTATTAATAATTTAAAAGTTCTATATTTGTTACTCTTACGTGAAAAATAAACTAAAAAACATACTGATGAAAACGGTAAATGATTTCAATTTTGCTGCAAAAAAAGCCATAATACGGGTTGATTTTAATGTGCCTTTGGACGAGAATTTCAATGTAACGGATGCCACGCGTATCGAGGCAGCAAAACCTACCATTGATGCCATTCTTGCTCAAGGCGGAAGTGTTATCCTGATGTCACATTTAGGCAGACCAAAAGGTATTGAAAGCAACTATTCATTAAAACACATTTTGAAAACAGCTTCAGAGGTACTAGGAGTTCCGGTTCTGTTTGCTTCTAATTGCATTGGTTCAGAAGCCAAAGAAGCTGCTGGTAAATTACAGGCTGGTGAAGTTTTATTGTTGGAAAATTTACGTTTTCATAGCGAAGAAGAAGCGGGTGATGTTGCTTTCGCAAAAGAATTAGCGTCTCTTGGCGATATTTATGTAAACGATGCTTTTGGTACGGCACACAGAGCACACGCATCGACTACAATTATTGCACAATTTTTTCCGACTGATAAATGTTTCGGATTGTTATTAGCTAAAGAAATTGAGAGTTTAAACAAGGTATTGAAAAACAGCGAAAAGCCGGTAACTGCAGTTTTGGGTGGATCTAAAGTATCTTCTAAAATTACCGTTATCGAGAATATTCTGGATAAAGTAGACCACATGATTATTGGTGGCGGAATGACATTTACTTTTGTAAAAGCATTAGGCGGTAAAATTGGAGATTCTATTTGTGAAGATGATAAACAAGAATTGGCATTAGAAATATTGCGATTAGCAAAAGAAAAAGGAGTTCAAATACACATCCCTGTTGATGTTATAGCCGCGAATGCTTTTTCCAATAATGCCGAAACTCAAATTGTTGATGTGAAAGCAATTCCTGATGGATGGCAAGGTTTGGATGCGGGTCCAAAATCATTAGAAAACTTCAAAAAAGTAATCATGGAATCCAAAACCATTCTTTGGAACGGACCATTGGGTGTTTTTGAAATGGAAAATTTTGCAAACGGTACAATTGCTTTAGGTAACTTTATTGCTGAGTCAACTGCAAAAGGGGCATTCTCTCTTGTGGGCGGAGGCGATTCAGTAGCTGCGGTAAAACAATTTGGACTCGAAGATAAAGTGAGTTATGTTTCTACCGGTGGTGGAGCAATGCTAGAAATGCTAGAAGGAAGGGTTTTGCCTGGAATTGCAGCTATTTTAGACTAAAACAGATAGTGTCATTAAAAATAAATGCTTTTTGAAATACAATTCAAATTCAAATCAAGCATACATCGAATGAAACTTCAATACCTCAGTGATAAACTATTTATTGCTGAGGTATTTTGGTTTAAAAAAATTCTCTTTATAAAATGCTTCATTGTAAAATCAGTTGGAAATCGCATATAAATGATACAAAATTACATTTTTAACAATATTTAAAGAAATTTTTAGTTTTAACCTATTATGTTTGTAAAAATAAAATTTGTAATCATTTGAAATATAGGTCTTTGATCGTAAAAATATGAATATAAAAAATACCACACTCTCGCTTATCTTATTGTTATCCCTACAATTATTTTCACAGGAAGGTTTTGAAAATAAGGAAATAACATCATTAGAAACAAAATTATCCTATTTAGATTCCATCAAGAAAACTTTTACAAAAGACGATTTAGCGTCTTGTGTGGATAGTTTATGGATGAAGGAATTAACGAATTTAGAATTATACAATTCACTCTCGGAAGACATTCAGAATGTCAACATCGATGAAAAAATAGAGTACGAGTTGTCCACTGAACTTCTTAAAGAAAGATTGGCGGCTATGGATGCCAAATCTCCTTTCAATATCGAATACAATCAAGGACTAGAAAACATTATTAAATCATTTTTGAAGAACAGAAAAAAATCTTTTGAACGATTGATGGCTGTTTCAGAGTATTATTTTCCCGTATTTGAAGAAGCCTTGGCCAAACAAAATGTCCCCTTAGAAATAAAATATTTAGCCGTAGTGGAATCTGCTTTAAACCCGAAGGCAGTGTCTAAAATGGGTGCTACCGGACTTTGGCAGTTTATGTATCAAACCGGAAAACAATATGGCTTGAAAATTGATTCGTATGTTGACGAACGAAGCGATCCTTTAAAAGCAAGTGAAGCCGCAGCCCATTACATGACAAACATGTACCGAATATTTGGCGATTGGGACTTGGTTCTTGCTTCTTATAACTCAGGTCCTGGAAATGTCTCCAAAGCTATCAGACGTTCTGGGGGGCAACAAAATTATTGGAACATTAGAAAAAATCTACCTAAAGAAACACAAGGATATGTTCCGGCGTTCTTAGCGACTATGTATATTTATGAATACCATAAAGAACACGGCATTGTTCCTAACAAGGCAACGATCAAACACTTTGCCACGGATACCATACTGATTAGGAAGCAAATGTCATTCAAACAAATTTCTGATTTGCTCGATGTTCCCGTAGTCCAATTACAAATTTTAAATCCTTCCTATAAGCTAAATATGGTGCCTTTTTATCATGATGAAAATCATTATCTGAGATTACCTCAAGAAAAAATTGCTATTTTCGCTTCTAATGAAGATCAAATTTATTCATATATCCAACAGGAATCAGACCAACGCGAAAGACCATTTCATGTAGCCAAAGCGGTAGTAATAAAAGACACTGCTGCTGACCGCTCCCATCGAGTTACAAGTGCTACAACATCCTATTACAAAGTAAAACACGGAGATAATTTAACCGCTGTCGCTAATAAGTATAATGTTTCTATTTCGGAAATAAAAAAATGGAATGCTCTCAAGAGTACTACTCTTACGTATGGCAAAAACTTAAAAATTATTACTGGCAAAACAGGAGTAAGATCTACTGATACAGAATCTGAAACAGATTATGTTGCTACGCAGAGTATCTCAAAAAGTCAAAACATAGTTGCTTCGGACACTAAAGTAAATATGGAAGAAAAAATAAATAATAATTCTACGGTATTATCAACGAATACTTCGATACTTTATGAGGTTCAAAAAGGAGATAATTTGAGTAGTATTGCGAAAAAATATAATGTGACAGTTGCTGCAATTCAAGAATGGAATGGGCTTTCAAATGATACTGTTCAATTTGGAACTTCTTTACAAATTGCAAAAAAAGAGATGGATACTAGAGGAGAACGGACGTCAAATCCAGAACGAAAAGACCTTGAATATGTAGTCATGAAAGGAGACAATCTAGGAAATATTGCCAGTAAATTTGGCACTTCACAAGCTGATTTAAAACAATGGAATAATTTTTCAAATAACACGATCACAATTGGAAAAACACTAATCGTTGCCAAAGACGAAATTGCAATTCTCACTGATAAAGCAACGGCTAATTCCTTCAGGAGCACATCAAATAGCACATCTACATCTAAAAAAATAAGTGTCCAATATTATGTAAAAAAAGGAGACTCTTTATTTAGTATTGCCAAAAAACATCCTGGAGTAACCATTTCTGACTTAAAAAAATGGAACGGTATTCGCAGTGAAGATATCAAACCCGGAATGAAGTTAAAAATAAACGGATAATAGAATAAACTTCTATAAATTTGGGTTTTATTTTATAATAAAATCGCAATGAATAAAGCCCATTTTTTATTTCTTTTTATTTCTCTGCTGTTGTTTTCCTGTAAAAAAGAAAATGACCATCTGCCTCGTAAAACAACGGGGAAAATCAATACGATTTCGGTTATTATTGATGACCAGTTATGGAATGGAGATATTGGAGACAGCATTCGAAATAAGTTTGCCTCGCCAGTAATTGGTTTGCCACAAGAAGAACCTTTATTCAACATCAATCAATATCCAGTCAAACTTTTAGAAGGCTTTATGACAGATACCCGCGCCATAATTGTGGTGAAGAAAGCTGAAGAAAACAAATTCGAAATCCGGAAAAACCAATACGCATCCCCTCAAAATGTATTTCATATTTCTGGCAAAACAGGAGCAGATATTATTGCCTGTATTGAAAAAAATGCCGCGCAAATGATTCAGCTAATAAAAGAGACTGAAATAGCCGAGAGTCAAAGAATAAATACTCAATCGTTAATAGATCCTAAAATAATAGCCAATAAGTTTCATGTTACTTTACAAATACCTTCCGGTTATGCGTATGTCCTTCAAAAAAGTAATTTTTTGTGGTTAAAAAAGGAAATCATTGGTGGGAATACTAGTCTTTTAATTTATCAAGTCCCATTAAACACAATCAAAAAAGAAGCCGATTTAAGTACTAGTATTATTAAAATGCGGGATTCTATAGGAAAATTATTTATTAGCGGAAAAGAACCTGACACCAATATGATTACTGAAGAGGCCTATGCACCCTATCTCTTTAAGATTAATCTGGATGGGAAAGAAACCTTTGAAACTAAAGGAACCTGGGAACTCAACAATGATTTTATGTCCGGACCTTTTATCAATTACGCCATTGTTGATCCGGAGTATAACCGAATTTTAGTCTTAGAGGGTTTTTGTTATGCACCGTCAAAAGAAAAACGAGATTTAATGCACGAATTAGAATCCATCATAAAATCAGTGATTGTTTTAAGAAGATAATCTTTTATTTGCTTTATTTGCATTCTATAACAAATATAAGACACACAACATGAAATTAGACTGGAAAATTAAATCGTTTGATACTCTCTCCGTTCATGAACTTTACGATTTACTCCGTTTAAGAAGCGAAATTTTCGTGGTGGAACAAAACTGTGTTTATCTTGATCTAGATGGAAAAGACAAAATAGCCCTGCATCTCTTTGGTGAATTTGAAGGTGAAATAGTAGCGCATGCCAGACTTTTCAAACCTGGCATAAGTTTTGAAAATGCTTCTATTGGTAGAGTTACTGTTGCTGCACATTACCGTGACAGAAAATGGGGACATGATTTAATGCGAGAAGCTGTTGCTGGTGTTTTACTGCATTTTGGTGAAAATAAAATTACTATCGGAGCTCAGTTATACCTTAAAAAATTCTACCAAAGTCATGGATTTGTACAAACCAGTGAAATGTATTTGGAAGATGATATTCCGCATATTGAAATGAAAAAAGAATAACTAAATCTTTAAGATTACAAATTCAACCCTACGATCTAGGGCATCTCCCTGCCCTAAAGGGAATTTATTTCCGTTTCCCATATAATGCATTCGAAGACTGTTTATTCCATTACTCATCAAATATTTGTAAACATTTTTAGCGCGATTCACAGAAAGTTTTCGCTCACGAGTATCCTTGTCGATAGCGTCAGGGTAATCACTAGGCGTGCAGCAAACATGTCCTCTAATTTCAAATTCCAATTTCTTTTGTTTTTGCAGAAGCAATACGATTTTATCTAACTCTTTTTTAGACTGTTCTGTTATTTTACTACTCCCCAATGCAAAGAAAATATTTTCCAGATAGATGCGATCCCCTACTTTATGATTTTCCTTGAATGAATTGTAGATCCCATTGCCAAAACTATTTTTCCTAACAATAAATAAATCAACTCGTCTGTTCTTAGAACGGGACTCTTCTATATTTTCTAGCACCTCTTTTTTCAAAATTACACGGCCTTTCCCTTCGATAATAACAATTTTATTTTTGTTAAAACCATTTGCAGTAAGAATATTTTGAACAGTTATGACCCTGTTTTTTGATAATTCATAATTATAATCGTTGTCCCCTCTATCATCGCAGTAGCCATAAATTTGTATCGATTCCACTTTGGTAGAATCAGTATTTTTTATGAAATTAACAATGGTTTGAATCTGATCCGTATCAAGAGAATGCTTGTCAAATTCAAAAAAAACCGTTTCCACCGGCCTACCCTGAGCAAATGAATAAGCCCAAAAAAGAAACAGTAGTATCTGGACTAATTTTTTCATTATATCTTCAAGATGGTCTTATATTCTGAGCTATTGCTCAAAATGATTATAGCTCTCTTAATTTCTACATTGTTTTTGATGTAATACTCATACAACCCTTCTTGATATTGGTATCGCTTAATGATTTCATCCACCATCAGATTTTTGATTTCTTTTTGATTTTTATCCAATAATGCATTTTCACTTTTTTGAAGCGCAACGAGTAACTGTTCATATTCTACCAGAATAGATTCGTCTAGTTTTTCTTTTTTGGCTACAGCCAAAGTGTTTTTCAAAGCCAATTCTGTTTCGGTATCAAAAGAAAATTTTTGCATTTTTAAAAACTGCTTAAAATCCAAATAATCTGAATCTGAAATGGTGGGAATGCGATTGCCTAGAGATGGGTTTTTATAATAATAGCTTGTAACATAATTAAAAATTCCATCATTCCGTAATAAAGCGTTGGCTATTGGGCTTGATTTAGTTTCCATAAGTTCTACATCAGGCTGAATTCCGCCGCCGTCATAGACCGTTCTTCCCTTCCGAGTTTTAAAACTATTATAATTTTTTTCTGCTGTTTTCAGCGCTATTCCATTTTTGTCTTTCCGAGAATAATCCAAAGCTTGAATACATCTCCCAGATGGCGTATAATATCTGGATATTGTAACTTTTAACTGCGTCCCATAAGTTAAATCGACCGGTCTTTGTACCAAACCTTTTCCAAAACTGCGACTACCCAAAACTACTGCTCGATCTAAATCCTGCAAGGCACCGGCCACAATTTCTGATGCTGAAGCACTGCGATCGTTAACAATTATCACCAAAGGAATTTGAGTGTCTATTGGATCTTTATTCGTTTTATAAGTACTGTTGTGTTTCTCTATTTTTGATTTTGTAGTCACAATCACCTCATTTTTAGGAACAAAAAGATTGCAGATGTTGACCGCTTCATTCAAAAGACCTCCCGGATTATCTCTTAAATCTAATATAATTCGTTCTGCACCATCTTTTTTAAGTTGTTCTAAAGCTTCTTTCGTTTCCAAAGAGGCTTTTTTATTAAAATGAGACAAAACGATATAACCGGTTTTATCATCAATTTTCGTAAAAAAAGGAACTGATTTTATTTCTACTTCATCTAGAATGATTTGAGTATTGTTTTCTTTTCCTTGCCGGAGGTACTTGATAGCGATTTTAGTGTTTTTTACCCCTTTGAAGAGTTGGGAAGCTTCATCCTTGAAATCAGATAACATGACATCCCCCACCTGAATAATCTCATCCCCAGGCTTTAAACCCGCTTTATCAGCAGGAAAATTTTTATACGCTTCTTTAACTATTAATTTATCTTCTTGCCTGGTGAGTAAGGCCCCAATTCCAGTATATTCCCCAGTATTGTTTATCCTAAACCGCACCACATCCTGTTCGTTAAAATAAACGGTATACGGATCTAAGCTCGCCAGCATCCCCTTAATGGCCTTATCCATTAACTCACCCGGATTTGTTTCATCGACATAATTTCTATTCAGTTCTTTGAAAAGTGTTGTGAATATTTCAATTTGCTTTGCGATTTCAAAAAAATCGTCTTTGAAGCTGGTTCCAATAAACAAAAATGCCGAAGCGACAACGGGAACTATGAATTTTTTTTGGATACCGTTCATGAATTTAATTAACTTAATTTGAGGGTACTAAAATAACAATTAATCCCCAAATAATTATGCAGCTCAGAATTTTACGGAACTTTGTTTTTTAGAAGCTGTCAAATGTTTAAATTTCAGAAATAGAATCGCTTTCTGACACTGGTTTTCTGAGGTTTTGTGCAATAAACTTCTCAAACAATTGAATGGTTTTAGTATTAATTTCGGCATAGGTCAGCCGGTCTTTAGTTTGGTAAAAAAACATAAAGGAATACGGCTGGTCCAGATTGTCAATTAAAAGATGTTTATTAAGACGGTAAGTCTCGCGGAGTACCCGTTTGAAATAATTGCGGTCTACAGCTTTCTTGAAATTCTTTTTGGAAACAGAAACGCCCATCTTAATTTTTTCGCTTTCGCCAAAAGAACCTGATTTATATACCAATCGCAACGGATATTTAGCTACTGATTTCCCTTCGGTAAATAACAACCCAATGGTTATTTTGCTTTTAAGCTTTTCGGTTTTGGGGTATTTGAAATTCATTTTATAGAAAAAAGAGGTGGATTTTGATTGGCAAAGTTACGATTAAACGTTGTCACAGTATATTGTTTCGGATTTAAATACGGCTAAAAATATATTTCTTACTTTTGTGCCAAATTTTAAAGCATGCAAAAACTGATTTCGTATCCCATTTCCGTAATTTATTATTTATGTTTCGGTCTAACATTGGTTATTTTTCATCCAATACAGTGGGTTTGCTTCCATGTTTTTGGCTATCAAGCCCATAAAAAAAGTGTCGATTATTTGAATTTTTTCTTGTTGAAATGCACCCATTTATTGGGAACAACTTACAAATTTGAAAATATAGAAAGTATCCCAAAAAATGTTCCTCTTATTTTTGTGTCCAATCATCAAAGTCTGTACGATATTATTGCTATGATTTGGTTTTTTCGCCGTTTTCATTGTAAATTTGTCAGTAAAAAAGAATTAGGAAAAGGCATACCAAGTGTGTCTTTTAATTTACGTCATGGTGGTTCTGTTCTTATCGATCGTAAAGACCCTAAGCAAGCCATTCCGGCCATCAAAGGATTGTCAGAATATATTGAAAAAAACAACCGTTCCGCAGTTATTTTTCCGGAAGGAACACGTAGCAAGACCGGCACGCCAAAAGAGTTTGCACAAAGCGGGTTGAAAATTTTATGTAAATATGCGCCATCTGCCTACATAGTTCCAGTAAGCATAAACAATTCTTGGAAAATAGTTAAATACGGGTTTTTCCCTTTAGGTTTAGGAAATCGCCTTACCTTTGTAGTACATAAACCCTTAGCGGTTAAAGAGTATGATTTTGCTGATTTGATAGAGATAACAGAAAAAGCAGTTGTTCAAGGAATAAAAATTTAATTTATATATAATGTCAATAAAAAACATTCGATTAGAAGTAATGCAGTTTTTAGAAAAAAACGTAGACAGCTTTGTCGATCAGTATCTAATTCCTGTTGAAAAAATATGGCAGCCAACGGATTTTTTGCCCAATTCTCAAAGCGATACTTTTTTTGACGAAGTCAAAGAATTGCGTGAAATTGCAAAAGAATTACCATACGATTTCTGGGTAACTTTAGTAGGTGATACTATTACTGAGGAAGCTTTACCAACTTACGAATCCTGGTTAATGGATGTAGAGGGAATTGATAATGTAGAGCGAAACGGTTGGTCCAGATGGATCCGACAATGGACTGGTGAGGAAAATCGTCATGGTGACATGCTCAACAAATATTTGTATTTGTCAGGTCGCGTAAACATGCGTGAGGTAGAAATGACCACGCAACACCTAATCAACGATGGTTTTGACATAGGAACCGGAAGAGACCCTTATAAAAACTTTGTGTATACTAGTTTTCAAGAGTTGGCAACGTATGTTTCCCACAACAGAGTGGCACAAATGGCTAAGAAATATGGCGATAACAAATTGTCTAAAATGTGTAAAATGATTGCTGGAGACGAAATGCGTCATCACCATGCTTACAGCGAATTTGTAACCCGTATTTTTCAATTAGACCCTAGCGAAATGATGCTTGCGTTTCAATACATGATGAAAGCTAAAATCGTTATGCCGGCACATTTCTTAAGAGAATCTGGCGAAAAAATAAGTACTGCTTTCGAGCAGTTTTCTGATTCAGCGCAACGAATTGGGGTATATACTGCCGCGGATTATGTAGATATTATGCAAAAATTAATTGACAAATGGGAAATTGACAAAATTTCCGGTTTGACAGACGAAGCAGAAAAAGCCCGGGATTACTTAATGAAATTACCGGGAAGAATGGCTAAAATTTCAGAAAGAATGGTAATCCCTCAAGAGTCGCATATCTTCAAATGGGTGGAGCCCGCTTTGATAAGATAATTTTTTTGAATTCTAAATAAAGAATGAAGATGTTGAATTTTGAAGTTGGAGAACTTTGAAATTCAACATTTTTTTTAAAAGTATATAAACAATGATAAACCCTGATTTAATAAGCAAAACGATTCTTTTTGTACAAGAAAAACTAGAAAATGCCGAAGGCGGACACGACTGGTTTCACATTGAAAGAGTGTTTAAAAATGCGGTTCTGATTTCAAAAAATGAAGTTTGTGATGCCACTGTTGTCAAACTTGGTGCTTTGCTTCATGATATTGCCGACAGTAAGTTTCATGATGGTGACGAAACCGTTGGGCCAAGAATAGCCAGAGCATTTTTGGAATCAGAAAATGTTGACGAAGAAATTATCGCTCATGTGATTAATATCATTGAAAACATCTCCTACAAAGGCGGTAATTTCGAAAAGAAATTTTCCTCTATAGAATTGGATGTGGTTCAGGATGCAGATCGTTTAGACGCGATTGGCGCCATTGGAATTGCAAGGACATTCAACTATGGCGGATTTAAAAACAGAACGCTTTACGACCCTAAAATCGCTCCAAATTCCAGCATGACCAAGGAGGAGTACAAGAAGAACGATTCTCCTACGCTCAATCATTTTTACGAAAAGTTATTGCTTTTGAAAGATAAGATGAATACCGAGACCGGAAAACAAATTGCACAAGAACGACACCGTTACATGGAAGGATTTCTGGCGCAGTTTTATGCGGAATGGGAAGGGGAGAAATAGGTTTTGTGTTGTATAGAGGCACTGCAGTGCCTCTATACCGTGCGTCTCTACAATGCAAATTGTTTTTTAAATTCCTTTCGCTTTCATTTCCAGAATCACATCCGAAGCGTTTTTAAAAGTTGGCGCTTGCTCAATAATGCTTCCCACTCTTTTTTTATTAAGTTTAAAGGTGATGTCATTTTCCGTTGTAAACAACAAAGCGGTCAAAAAAGGGTTGTTCATATACGGAGCCAATACAATAAAAGCCTCGTCAAGGGAATGGAAACTTTCAACTTCTTCGGTTTTGTATCGCGCCGTAACCGAAAGACTAAATACGTCATTCTCCAGTAAAACAGGACGCACATAAATATTTTTCAGTTCCGTATCACCAATGGTTTTGGCAAGTGTAAGTTTAGCGTAGGTATGGTTTTCGATACTTTCTTTTACCTTTTCCCAGAAAAGTTCAAATATAGGTTGGAAGGACATAAATTTAATTTTAGATGGTGTGTTATATTCCCAAACGGGTCTGCAAAATTAAGTGTTGTAAAGCAAACAATCCGTTTTTGAGGAAAGATTATTTAAAAAGGAATCACTTGTAAACTAAAAAGAGAACCAACATGGCTCTCTTTTATTCTTATTTCCCTGTAAACACTGCTTTTCTTTTCTCTAGGAAAGCCGTTGTTCCTTCTTTGAAATCTAAGGTTCCAAAGCATTTTCCAAAAGCTTTTATTTCGGCTTCATACCCGTTTTTTCCTTCTTTGAAATTAGCATTGACTGCTTTTATGGCTTTGCCAATAGCATACGGTGAATTCTTTATTATTTTATTGGCCACACTCACACAGTAGTCTAAAAGTTCTGCTTCAGGGACTACGTGATTTACCAATCCAGTTCTGTAAGCGTCCTGCGCCGTTACCATTCCTGCGGTCATAATCATTTCCATCGCACGTCCTTTTCCTATCAATTGTGGCAAACGTTGTGTTCCTCCATAACCCGGAATTACACCCAGTGAAACTTCTGGCAATCCCATTTTTGCATTTTCTGAAGCGACTCTGAAATGACACGCCATGGCTAATTCTAATCCCCCACCCAATGCAAAACCATTTACGGCTGCAATTACTGGCGTTTTTAAATTTTCTATGAAATCAAATAATTTTTCTTGTCCTTCTGCCGCCAATTGTGTTCCTTCTTCAATCGAAAAATGAGCAAATTCTGAAATATCAGCTCCGGCTACAAATGCTTTTTCACCACTTCCAGTTAGAATTATAACCCGAATTTCGTCATTCTTTCCTAATGTTTTGAACGCTTTGTTCAAATCAGAAATGGTAGCAACATTCAAAGCATTTAGTTTCGTCGGACGATTAATGGTAATCGTAGCGATGTTGTTTTCGGTTGCAATTAAAATGTTTTCGTAATTCATAATTGTATTTTTAAGTGTTAATTATGGGAAGCGAAACAATAAAAGTAGTTCCTTTTCCAAATTCAGTTTCAAAGGTAATTGTTCCTTTATAATTTTCGATAATGTTTTTTATAATTCCAAGACCAAGACCCATTCCACTGCTTTTAGTGGTGAATTTTGGTTCAAATATGCGGTCGATGTCTTTGGGCTGAATCCCAATTCCGTTATCGGCAACGGTTATTAAAACGTTGTTTACATCTTTTTTCACCGTTACTATAATAGACTTGTTTTCTTGCTGATCCGGAATGGACTGAATGGCGTTCTTTGCTAAATTTGTGATGATTCGAATGAGTTGTGTTCGGTCAATTTTCGAAATAATTTCGGGAGAATCACTCTTGAATTCAATGTATTCTTCGTTAAAAATATCCATGGCAAGTTCTACTACCTCCACTACATTCAAGGTTTCGTTTTGCTGTGCCGGCATCGATGCAAAATTCGAAAACGCCGAAGCAACCGCACTCATCGTGTCAATTTGTTGAATTAAAGTTTCGGAGTAGTCATTCATTTTCTGCCTTACATTCGGATCAGTTGGGTCAAATTTTCGCTGAAAACTCTGCACCGTTAGTCGCATTGGCGTAAGCGGATTCTTGATTTCATGCGCCACCTGTTTCGCCATTTCGCGCCAAGCTTCTTCTCGTTCGCTTTGCGCTAGTTTAATGGCACTTTTTTCTAATTCATCCACCATCGCGTTGTATGCTTTTATCAAAAGATTAATCTCTTTGCTGTTGGCTTCTAGAACAATTTTTTCATTTTTTTGGTTCAAACTCGTTTCGCTTAACTTATCTGAGATTGTTTTCAACGATTTAGTGATGTACGATGAAAGGAAATAGGCCAATGCAAACGCGACGATAAGCATAAAGGAATACACTTGTCCCAAGCGAATTAGAAAGCTTTTTAATTCATTCTCATAGTAGCCGTCGTCTTCTACGTAAGGCAGGTTTAAAATTCCCAACGGTTTAAATTTGTCGTCTTTGATTTGACTGAAAGCCGAACGATTTTTTTTACCATCAATTGTCTTAATGTCTACGTATCTTTTTTCAATGGAAGAACGAACGAGTTTTAAAATATATTTTGGAATGGGTGGAGCCACTTTATCAACAGAAAATGATTCTTTGGATGATTTTAATAATTTACCGTCAAGGCTATAAATGTTGATTTCTATATTATGAATGTGGGCTAATTCGTGAATTTTATCCTTAAAAATCAAGTCTAAATTTCCCGCTGTCATCGGATAAGTGGTCGTAGAGAGCACGAAATTAATATGTTGTTTTACGGCATTTTCATTCCGTTCCAAGCGCTCTTGATGGTACTCTTTCGCTTCATTTTTAAATTGAAATATAGAAATAGAAGCCAATAATACAGATGCCATTAGTATCAATACAATCATCGAAAGGAAAATCCTGATTCGTAACGAAAGCATTGCTATTTTGAAGCTTTTGAACATATTAAGATTGATTTCTTTCCCTAATTTTTTTATAAAATTTAAATCCAAGCATAATTAAAATGGAAAAAAGAAAGATCCCAATTACGCCATAAATCCAATTGACTGCATTTTTCAAAACTACTAAAAAAACAACTGCAAAAAGGATAATAGTGGCGCCTTCATTCCATAAACGCATGAAATTTGTGGAATATTTTACTTCGTCATTTTGCAATTGTTTGAATATTTGATGGCATTTTCCATGGTATAAATACAACACAAATACAAAGCCAAGTTTTACGTGCATCCAAGGCATTTGCAACCAAGAACGTCCTAAATCAGTAAAAAATAACATCCAAAAAGCAAATATGCTGGCTAAAACGGCTGATGGCCAAGAGATAATGTACCACAAGCGATAGGTCATTATTTTGTATTGTTTTTGTAATATTTCTTTCTCTGGAGTGGGTTTTTGTGCCGCTTCAATTTGGTAAACGAACAAGCGCACAATGTAAAATAATCCTGCAAACCATGTAATTACAAAGATGAGGTGTAAGGATTTAAGATAATTATAGTATTCCATCGTTAGTTTGAATCAGTTTTGTATTCATTTCTTTTTTCAGAAAATAGCCAGTCAGTACAGTTGATAAGATATCCGCAATAGGGAATGCAATCCACACTCCAAAAATACCTAAAAAATTTGGTAGAATCAGTACTAACGGAATTAAGAAAAACCCTTGTTTACTTAACGTCAAAAGCAATGCTTTTTTTGCCTTTCCCGCCGCTTGAAAATAGGCCGCTCCAATGAGTTGAACAGCAATAATTGGCGAAGCCGCAAAAACCCAACGCAACGCCTCTGGGGTTTGTGCAATCACTATAGGATCTGTCGTAAAAACGGCTACTATTGGTTTTGCAAAAACAAGTATCACTACAAAAATCAGTGAGGCCAATAACGCGGCGTATTTTATGGAGAGCAACACACTTTCTTTGACTCTTTCATAATTTCCTGCACCGTAATTAAAACCGGCAATTGGCAGAAATCCTTGCGTAATTCCCAGAATTGGAAACAAGGCAAACATCAACATTCGGCTAATAATTCCATAAATGGCAACAGAATGTTCGCCACCATAAGTGTACAAAGTATGGTTTAATATTATCGCTAAAATACTCACAACTCCTTGTCTGGAAAACGTCACAAAACTCAATTCGGTTATTTCCTTTACAATAGGCATTTTGAATTTAAAATGTTTCGCTTTTAGTTGTAGTTCGCTTTTAAAATAAAAAAACCAAACTACAAATAAGAAACAGGTACAATA
This sequence comes from Flavobacterium sp. GNP008, assembly GCF_056428965.1. NCBI lineage: Bacteria > Pseudomonadati > Bacteroidota > Flavobacteriia > Flavobacteriales > Flavobacteriaceae > Flavobacterium > Flavobacterium sp. GNP008. The sequence goes on from NZ_JBWJVL010000001.1 coordinate 816,411, forward strand.
GGATATGGCTGTCGCCAAAGCAGCGCCAAACATTCCTAAATCCAAGTATTTTATAAAAATAATGTCTAATATAATATTTATAAAAGCAGGAATAATCATGGCCACCATGGCAAATTTAGCCTTGCCTTCGGCCCGAATAACATTATTTCCCATCATGCAAAGTGCCAGAAAGGGAACGCTTATGAGTATAGGAAAGAAGAATTCTTTTGCGGGTTCCATTATAGCTCCTTTCGCACCAAAAAGCATCAGCATTTCATCACTGAAAAAAAGACCAAGTAGCACAAAAACAGATGCCAATAAAAAGGTCATCATAATTTGATTGGCAAAAGTTTGCAATGCTTTTTCCCTGTTATTAGCACCTAAAGCTCTGGAAAGTACAGAACCTCCACCCACACCAATTGCCATTCCCAAAGAGGAAATCAAAAAGGTGATGGGCAAAACTACGGTTACCGCCGCAATGGCCAAAGAACCAATCCATTGTCCCACAAAAATGGTGTCAATTAAAATATTAACCGACATGAATAAAATCCCAATAGAGGATGGAACTGCTTGCTTTATCAAGAGTTTTTTGATGTCTTGAGTTCCTAACTCATCGGCGGTAACGGCCATTTAAGCGTTTATTTTTTCGGAGTCAAGTTTAACTGAAGATGAAGCATTGGACCAGTTTGAAATCCAATTGCTTACGGTTTTACACCAGTCGTCACTGTCATTTAAGCAGGGTACTGCTAAAAATTCTTCGCCTCCATGAACTTTAAATTCATGATTGGCTTCCATGGCAATTTCTTCCAAAGTCTCCAAGCAATCCGATACGAACGCAGGTGTCACAACAGCAAGTTTCTTAATTCCTTTTTCTGGCATTTTGTTTACTTCTACATCCGTGTAAGGTGTCAACCATTTGTCTCCCGCTAAGCGCGATTGAAAGGTCTGGCTGTATTTTCCTTCTGGAATCCCCAGTAATTTTACGACTTGTTTGGTCGTTTCATAACATTGATGGCGGTAACAAAACTCATGTGCCGGCGATGGCGTACTGCAACAAGAACCGTCAATTTTACAATGTGATTTGGTAATGTCCGTCTTGCGAATGTGACGCTCCGGAATTCCGTGGTAGGAGAATAATAAATGATCGTAATCAAAACCTTCTAAATAACCTTTGATAGAATCGGCAAGGTTTTTTAAATAATCCGGTTTGTTATAAAATGCGGGAACGATGGTAAATTTCATTTCTGGGAAATATTTTTTACGATGTTCTTCTGCTAATTCTAAAATTGTAGTTGTAGACGCCATAGCGTGTTGAGGGTACAATGGAAAAAGCAATACTTCTTTCACGCCTTTATCATGCAATTCTTGTAAACCAGATAATAAAGATGGATTTCCATAACGCATCGCTAAGGAAACCGGAATGTCAACTAATTGTTTTACTTTGGCGTGCATTCTTTTCGAAATCACCACAAGAGGAGAACCTTCGTCCCACCATATTTTGGCGTAAGCGGCGGCTGATTTTTTAGGTCTTGTTTGTAAAATTATTCCCCGAACTAATAATGCTCGCAACAAAAATGGAACGTCAATAACGTATTTATCCATTAAAAATTCATCTAAATACGGTTTAACATCCTTAGGAGTTGGACTTTCCGGAGAACCTAAATTAACTAATAATACACCTTTCATGTTGTCTTTTTTTGTTGGTACAAAAGTAATTAAACTTACTTTTTTATAAATTGCGATTAACTATTTTTTATTTATTGTTTAATATAAGAAATCAATTGTTTATGGCATATTTGGATTTATCGACATCAAGTATTTCTTTGGCGTGGTAGCAAATTTCTTTTTAAATGCTGCTATGAAATGACTTCCGGTGCTGTAGCCAATTTTCAACCCCACTTCATTTACATTATAGGAACCGCTGTCGAGCAATTTTCGGGCAAAATCCATTTTGTAGTCAAACAGAAACCCATAAACGGTGTCTCCATAGATTTGTTTGAAACCCATTTTTAGCTTCTTTAGATTCAAACCTATTTCATCTGCTAGTTCCTGCAATCCAGGTGGTTCTGCCATATTAGCAATTATAATTTCTTTGGCTTTTTTAATTTTCATGACATTGTCCTCATCTATTAAAAACGGGCATTGTTCTGCATTAGGATCTTCAGTTCTATTGAAATACAAACTCAATAATTCATATCCTTTCCCTTTATAATACAGGTTTTTTATAGACGGATGCAAACTGTAATGAAACAATTGCGATAAAACAATGGCCATCGAGGGACTGATATTTCCTTCGTTATAGTATTTTTTGTCCTTATTATCGGCACTTAAAAATGTGATGTAATCTGCTTCTGTCGAAAACAAAGCATGGAATTTTTTAATCGAAATAATTACAGAAATCACCCAGGAATTTGGCGCTAACTCCAGATTTAAAGGCAATTCTTTCTGAGGATTGTATAAAAGCAATGATTTTTCTTCTTTTAATTCCAAAGCATAATTCCCTTGGTTGAAGATGAACTTGGCACTCCCTTTTAATCCAAAGTGAAACTGTATCAAACCGCTGCCCACTTCCCGTTGCGCATTAAAGGAATCGATGCTGTCGTTCTGAAAGCGAATGAGTGTGAAATCATCCTCAATTTTTATAATTTCCTGAGAACCCATAGCGATATTTTTTTGATATGAAAATGATAATTGTCAAGTCATTTTATTTAGAACAACTCTAAATAGAGCGCTTTAAACAACGTGGTTTCACTACAAAAATAGATTTTTTTACTATTAAATAAGCATTTAGAACTAAAAAAACATTTAACGACATAAAAAGAACTTCTAGCGTTACTTTTATAAGTACTATAGTCATAATTTTGTCCCACTTTCTGGAAAAGTGCAAATATGGAAAACAATAAAACATTAAAGCATCACTATTTTTACGCAGTTGGATTGAGCTATAAAAAAGCGGATGCTGAGATTAGAGGTAAATTTAGTTTAGACGTTGCTGCAAAAACGCGTTTACTGGAACAAGCTAAGAATGAAGGAATAGAAAGTTTAATAGTCACATCTACCTGCAACCGTACTGAAATTTATGGGTACGCGGAACATCCGTTCCAATTAATCAAATTAATTTGCGAGAATAGTCAAGGTTCTGTTGAAGAATTTCAAAAAGTAGGCTTTGTTTATAAAAACCAAGAGGCGATTAGTCATTTATTTCGCGTAGGAACAGGTTTAGATAGCCAAATATTAGGTGATTTCGAAATTATTGCCCAAATAAGAAATTCATTTTCCCAATCAAAATCGTTGGGTTTAGCCAATGCTTTTATGGAACGATTAGTAAATGCCGTTATACAAGCTAGTAAAAAAATAAAAACCGATACGGAGATTAGTTCAGGAGCGACTTCGGTTTCTTTTGCCGCTGTTCAATATATATTTAAGAATGTAGAAGACATCGGGAATAAAAATATTCTTTTGTTTGGTACTGGCAAAATAGGCCGTAATACGTGTGAAAACTTAGTGAAGCATACGAAAAACGAACATATTACTTTAATTAACAGAACCAAATCCAAAGCTGAAAAGCTAGCCGGTAAATTGAATTTAATTGTAAAAGATTATTCGGAATTGCATCTCGAATTGCAAAATGCAGATGTTGTGGTGGTTGCAACAGGGGCCCAAAATCCAACGATTGATAAAGCCATTCTTAACTTGAAGAAACCGCTTTTAATTTTGGATTTATCCATTCCCAAAAATGTACATCAGGATGTGGAAGAGATTGAAGGCGTTACACTAATTCACATGGATTATTTGTCGCAACTAACAGACGAAACTTTAGAAAACAGAAAAAAACACATTCCTGCAGCAGAAGCAATCATAGAAGAAATAAAAGAAGAATTTACTACGTGGACCAAAGGCAGAAAATTTGCACCGACAATCAATGCGTTAAAAGCAAAGCTGAATGCGATAAAAACATCTGAATTGGATTTTCAAAGTAAGAAAATTTCAAATTTCAATGAAGAGCAAGCGGAGATTATCAGTAACAGAATTATCCAAAAAATAACGACACACTTTGCCAACCATTTGAAAGATGACGATACTATGGTGGATGAAAGTATCGAATGGATTGAAAAAGTTTTTAAAATTGGAGTGACTACAAAATAATGAATAAAACCATACGCATAGGAACGCGCGATAGTGAACTCGCGCTTTGGCAAGCCCATACTGTCGAAAAAAAATTAAACGATTTAGGCTATAAAACCGAAATTGTAGCGGTAAAATCACAAGGAGATCTTCTTCTCGATAAACCACTTTACGAATTAGGAATCACAGGGATTTTTACCAAAACACTGGATATCGCCATGATTAATGGTCAGGTTGATATTGCGGTGCATTCCATGAAAGATGTTCCTACGGCTTTGCCAATAGGAATTGTGCAAGCAGCTGTTCTGGAAAGAGCGAATACGTTAGATATTTTAGTACACAAAGGAAACCTTGATTTTCTTAATGGAGAAGGTACAATTGCGACAGGAAGTTTGCGTCGTCAAGCACAATGGCTTAATAAATACCCCAATCACCATGTAGTCGATTTGCGTGGAAACGTCAATACGCGATTGCAGAAATTGCAGGACAGCGATTGGCATGGAGCTGTTTTTGCAGCAGCAGGATTGGAAAGAATCAACTTGAAACCTTCCAATTATATCGATCTTGACTGGATGATTCCGGCGCCGGCTCAAGGCGCTATGGTGATTGTAGCCATGGCCAATGATGAGTTTTGCAGAGAAGCCGTTTCAGAATTAAATGATATCGAAACGGAAGTATGTACTCATATCGAAAGACAGTTTCTAAAAACGCTCGAAGGGGGTTGTACGGCACCAATTGGCGCTTTGGCAGTATTTATAGAAGATGAAATAGTGTTTAAGGGCGTTTTATTTTCTATTGATGGCAAGCAAAAAATCGAAATAGAAAAAACGGTTCCCTTACAAGAATGGAAAAAATTAGGATTTGCATCAGCCCAAGAAATTTTAGAGAATGGCGGAGTAGAATTGATGATAGAAATTAAAAATAATTTGAAGAAATAATGAGCCAAACAAGTATTTTATCCACTAAAACATTGTCGGCAGAACAAAGGCAAGTATTTATTGATGCTAATTTTGATCTTTTAGAACAAGATTTTATCGAAATAAAAAACAACCTTTTTGAACTGAATACCATCAACAACAACTTGATTTTTAGTAGCCAAAATGCTGTTTTAAGTTTGATCGAACAAAACGGTTGGGAAGTTTTAAAGACGAAGCCTGTTTTTTGTGTAGGGATTAAAACCAAAGAATTACTCGAATCGCATGGCTTTACAGTTGATGTTTACTTGGATTATGCATTTGAATTAGCCGAAATAATCACTTTAATTTACAATAAGGAAAGCTATACTTTTTTGAGCGGAAATTTGCGAAAAGAAACTTTGCCTGAAGCATTAAAAAGTGCCGGAATAACTTTTAACGAAATCGAAGTCTATCAAACAACACTTGCGCCTTTTAAAATATCAGACCAAGAAAATTTTGACGGAATTCTGTTTTTTAGCCCGTCTGCCGTTGAAAGTTATTTGACAAATAATAAAATCAAGAATGAAGTTTGTTTTTGCGTAGGCACCACTACAGCATCAGCATTAGAATCAAAGAAAATTAAAAACATCGTAATTGCCGAAACACCAACTATCGAAGAGGTGATTTTGGAAGTTATTGAATATTATACACCGGAAAGCATCTAGCAATCTGCTAAAATTTAAATACATGATCAAAAACGACCTATTTTTAAGAGCACTAAAAGGAGAAACAGTACAACGCCCACCAGTTTGGATGATGCGTCAAGCGGGAAGGTATTTACCGGAATTTATCGCTTTGCGTGACAAGTATGATTTTTTTACCCGTTGTCAAACTCCGGAATTAGCTGCTGAAATTACCGTACAACCGATACGCAGGATTGCTCCGGATGCGGCTATTTTATTCTCGGATATTTTAGTAATTCCGCAAGCGATGGGAATTGAAGTATTGATGAAAGAAAATTTTGGTCCGTTTTTACCAAATCCAATTCGTACCATTCAGGATGTGGAGAAAGTTATCGTTCCAGATGTTCATGAAACATTAGGGTACGTTTTTGACGCGATCAAATTGACCAAAGAAATGCTTAATGATGAAGTGCCATTAATCGGTTTTGCTGGTTCTCCTTGGACAATTATGTGTTACGCCGTGGAAGGCAAAGGCTCTAAAAGTTTTGATATGGCCAAAGGATTTTGTTTCCAACATCCAGAAGCTGCTCATGTTTTATTGCAAAAAATTACGGACACTACTATCATGTACTTGAAAGAAAAAGTAAAAGCGGGAGTAAACGCCGTTCAAATTTTTGACTCATGGGGCGGAATGCTTTCACCAGTTGATTATCAGGAATTCTCTTGGAAATACATCAATCAAATCATTGAAGCATTGGCTGATGATGCTCCGGTAATTGTTTTCGGAAAAGGATGTTGGTTTGCATTAAATGAAATGGGGAAAAGTAGAGCTTCTGCATTAGGTGTTGACTGGACGTGTTCACCAAGAAACGCCAGATACTTGTCAGGTGGAAACATTACGTTGCAAGGAAATTTTGATCCATCAAGATTGTTGTCACCGATTCCGGTGATTAAGAAAATGGTACATGAAATGATTGACGAATTCGGAAAAGATAAATACATCGTGAATTTAGGCCACGGAATTTTACCAAATATTCCTGTGGATCACGCGAAGGCATTTATTGACGCAGTGAAAGAATACAATCAGTAGTCAGTCACAGTGACAATTTTCAGTTTCTATTATTGGAATTAAAAAACTGCTGTTGAAAACTAATTTATAATGAAAGAACAATTTTACACCTACATACAAAACCTTCAAGACCAAATCTGTAAAGGATTGGAAGCAGTTGAAGGCCAAGCCAAATTCCGCGAAGACCTTTGGGAACGACCGGAAGGCGGAGGAGGAAGAACACGCGTGATGGAGAACGGCAAAGTTTTCGAAAAAGGCGGGGTTAATATTTCGGCCGTTCACGGGAAATTACCGGAAGCCATGCAAAAAATGTTCAATGTGGGTGAAGCCGATTTTTTTGCCTGCGGACTGAGTTTGGTTTTGCACCCAAAAAACCCAATGGTACCTACGGTTCATGCCAATTGGCGCTATTTCGAAATGTACGATGACAACGGAAATGTAATCCAGCAATGGTTTGGTGGCGGGCAGGATTTAACACCGTACTATCTGTTTGAAGAAGATGCCATCCATTTTCATCAAACCTGTAAAACGGCTTGCGATAAACACAATCCGGAGTTTTATCCAAAATACAAGAAACAATGTGATGCCTACTTTTGGAACGCGCATCGTCTCGAAGCACGTGGAATTGGAGGCTTGTTTTTCGATTATTGCAAAGCAACGGAAACCATTTCTATGAATAATTGGTTTAATTTTGTATCCGAAGTGGGCAATAGTTTCCTCGAAGCGTACGTCCCAATTGTAGAAAAAAGAAAAGAGTTGCCTTATACTCCAGAACAAAGAACGTGGCAGGAAATCCGTCGCGGTCGTTATGTAGAGTTTAATTTGGTTCACGATAAAGGCACCTTATTTGGTTTAAAAACCAACGGAAGAATCGAAAGTATCCTAATGAGTTTACCACCGCATGTGCAGTGGGTGTATGATCATCATCCGGAAGCGGGAAGCGAAGAAGAAAAATTATTGAAAGTATTAGAATCACCAAAAAATTGGATTGCAGATTGATGATTAACGATTTTTGATTTGCTTGGCCAATTCGCTGTCGCTTGGGTCAGATTTTCTGTCATCACCAATTTGTTTTAAATCATAAATCAGCAATCGCTAATCTAAAATCATAAATCATATGTTCCCATTACACAGAGGCAGAAGATTAAGAACGAATGAATCCATAAGAAGTTTAGTTCGTGAAACCAGTTTAAGTCCAGCGGATTTTATGTTTCCTATGTTTATCGCTGAAGGCGAAAATGTACAAGTAGAAATTGCTTCCATGCCAGGTATATTTCGTCGTTCTATCGATTTAACCGTAAAAGAAATCAAAGAATTATTCGATTTAGGCATTCGTGCGGTGAATATTTATGTAAAAGTAAGTGAGAATTTAAAAGACAATACAGGAAAAGAAGCTTGGAATCAAGATGGATTAATGCAAAATGCCATTCGTGCCATTAAAACAGCTTGTCCAGAAATGATTGTAATGCCTGATGTGGCTTTGGATCCCTATTCTATTTATGGCCATGACGGTATTATTGCAAACGGAGATGTAACAAATGATGCAACGAACGCAGCCTTAGTAAAAATGGCTGTTTCTCATGCGCAAGCCGGAGCCGATTTTGTAGCGCCATCGGATATGATGGATGGACGTGTCCTGCGTTTGCGAGAAGGTCTTGATGCTGCCGGATTTCATAATGTAGGCATTATGAGTTATTCGGCAAAATACGCATCTGCTTTTTATGGGCCGTTCCGTGATGCATTAGATAGTGCACCAGTGGACGGCGAAAATATTCCTACAGATAAAAAAACATACCAAATGGATTATGCGAATCGCATTGAAGCCATCAAAGAGGCGTTGTGGGATGTAGAAGAAGGTGCCGATATGGTCATGGTAAAACCAGGGATTGCCTATTTAGACATCGTTCGAGAAGTGAAAAATGCGGTGAATGTTCCGGTAACCGTTTATCATGTTTCAGGGGAATACGCGATGATCAAAGCCGCAGCCGAAAGAGGTTGGTTAGATCATGATAAAATTATGATGGAACAACTAATGTGCATCAAACGGGCTGGAGCCAGTTTAATTTCGACTTATTTTGCGAAAGAAGCTGCAATACTTCTTAACAAATAGAACATGAAAAAATATTTTATAATAACGGTTTTATTGCTTTCCAATAGCATTTTTGCACAAGCGGAAGTAGTTTCTACTTTTATTGAGAAATGGGATAATTCCAAAGATTATTTAGTAGCCGTTGCACAAGCCATGCCGGAAGATAAATATGATTATAAACCTTCAACCCGTGAAATGTCCTTTAAAGAACAATTATTTCACATACAAGATAATATGAATTGGTTGAACACTACTTATTTTTCGGACGAGAAATATGTGAAAAAAGAGACCGTAAAAGGGCTTTCAAAAGCACAAATAATCCAAGAAATAAAGACCTCTTTTGACACAGCAAAAAGAGTTATTCAAAAAACCAATGATGAAGAATTATCTCAAAAAGTGGAGTTTTTTGCTGGTTCTAAATCAAAATTACAAATTCTTAATTTGATGCAAGACCATGTTACCCATCACAGAGCACAAATTTTAGTATATTTGAATCTGAATCAAATTCAGCCACCCAACTATATTGGATGGTAATTCTAGCCATTCAGACACCTACAATTAAAGAAATTAACATGAGAAAGACGTTGTTTTTATTTGCCGTTTTAGCCTTAGCTTCTTGTAAAAAAGAAGAAGTCAAAAAAGAACCTTTATACCCAACTACTACTGAAGAAGTTGCGCAAACTCCAGAGGAAGTAGGAGAGGAAATTTTCAAAGGAAAAGGAAATTGTGTGGCCTGTCATCAAGTAGACAAGAAAGTGATAGGGCCAAGTCTGCAGGATATCGCTAAGATTTATAAAGATAAAAACGCAAGTATCGTAACGTTTTTAAAAGGCGAAGGCGAGCCTATTGTTGACCCAAGCCAATATGAAGTAATGAAAACAAACTTCGTTGTTACCAAAGCCATGTCTGATGACGAATTGAAAGCCTTAGAAGCTTACGTATATTCAAATTTGAAATAATTTATACTGAACTTGTATCAGTATCTGGAGCTAATCCCGTCATCCGCTGTATTCCCGCTAAATAAAAACTACGGCTAAAAGCCCTCTTTTTCTAAATCGGGAGATGCCGCTACTAGGGGCTAACATACAAGAACCATTCGTCTCTGCGAGTGGTTTTTTTATGTTAAAATGTCTTGAGCGTATTTATTCATGAACTTTGTTACTTCTTTAGGAACAATGTGGGTAATTTTTTTATCTTTAAAATATGGAAACAGCATACATCAAAACACCTCTGGGAATCGCTTCAATAACAGGCGATGAAAATGGAATATCTGTAATTTCAGTTGCTGATGAAGGAAAAATTTCAAGTACAATTCCAACAAATTTACAGGATGCAGTTGCCCAAATCAATGCGTATTTTGAGGGAAAGAGAACCGATTTTGACTTTACGCTCAATCCAAAAGGAACTGTTTTCCAACAAAAAGTCTGGAAATCTTTATTGGACATTCCTTATGGGAAAACCAGAACCTATCTCGAACAATCCAAAATTTTGGGTGATGTAAAAGCCATTAGAGCCGTAGCTTCTGCCAACGGGAAAAATCCGCTTTGGATTGTTGTTCCTTGTCATAGAGTTATTGGAACAGACGGATCACTTACAGGATATGCAGGCGGTTTGTGGCGAAAAAAATGGTTGTTAGAACACGAGAATCCAACGACACAGCAAAGTTTGTTTTAGTTGTCTCTCAATAAATTCCTTATATTCGTTTAAGAAAATACCTAAAATTAGCGTCATCAACGTGCCATAAATATGATAGAAAAAATAAACCTCAATAACATACTGTTTCTGGACATAGAAACTGTTCCAGAAGCTGAAGATTTCAATGCTCTGGATGCGGAAATGAAAGACCTTTGGGAACACAAGACGCAATACCAGCGCAAAGACGAATACACACCCGAGGATTTTTACGACCGTGCTGGAATTTGGGCTGAGTTTGGGAAAATCATTTGTATTTCGGTGGGTTATTTTACCGTCAAAGGCGATATTCGGAATTTTCGGGTGACTTCTTTCATTGGAGAAGAAAAGAAAATATTGTTGGATTTTAATAATTTGCTGAATACTCATTTCAATCAGCCACAACATGTTTTGTGTGGGCACAATGCCAAGGAATTTGACATTCCTTTCCTTGCCAGACGCATGATAATCAACCAAATTATTATTCCGAACAAACTGAATTTATTTGGAAAAAAACCATGGGAAATCCCACATTTAGATACCTTAGAGTTATGGAAATTTGGCGATTATAAACACTATACGTCTTTAAAATTGATGTGTAAAGTCCTTGGAATTCCTTCGCCAAAAGGCGATATCGACGGCAGTCAAGTAGGACATGTGTTTTATGTAGACAAGGACATTGACCGCATTGTTACTTATTGTGAAAAAGACACCATTGCCGTAGCACAGATTTTCCTTAGATTGCGCAGAGAAGAATTGTTGATTGAGGATGAAATAATTCATGTGTGATAATTTACCGCCAATTCGCAAATTGGATATTTTGCGAATCGAAATGTTTATTCCTGGTTTATTCCTGGTTTATTTTTATTAGCGAATTTGCGGTTAAACTTTTTAAATTTTTACATTTACAAAAATTATAGATTATGGTATTGAGTAGATTTTGGTTGGTCATTTTTATATCAGCAATTGTATTTGTAGTGTTTAGTTTGTTTTCGGGAGACAGTTATACTATTGACCACGTTTTAAATGGAAAGAAAGATGATCCAATTCTGATTTCGGAGAAATTTGCCGAAGAACTTCCTGCTTTTATTAAAGACAGTATCAAAAAAGCACCCGAACAAACCATGATTATCAATCGGGATACGCTAAATGCGGATACGACTTATGTTTATAAAAACAAAACCGTAAAAATATATAGTGGTGTTCAAAAATCAGATGGTTTACTGCCAACGTGCAAAAGTACTTTGCTAGATTTAGTCCTTCCGCTGATGGCTTATTTGGCTTTTTTCTGTGGATTGATGGAACTTTTAATCATTTCCGGAGCCTCTGGAAAGTTGGCTAAAGCATTGAGTCCTGTTTTTGTAAAAGTGTTTCCGAGTATTCCTAAAAACCATCCTTCCATTTCTTATATGACTTTAAATTTTGCTGCTAATTTCTTAGGATTAGATTCTGCTGCAACTCCTTTTGGTCTAAAAGCGATGGAAAGTTTACAAGAAATAAATCCAGATAAAGACAAGGCCAGCGATGCACAGATTATGTTTATGTGTTTGCACGCTTCAGGTCTTACTTTGATCGCTACATCTATTATAGGATATCGTGCTGCGGCTAATGCCAGTAATCCTGCAGATGTGATGTTGCCTTGTATCATTACTTCTTTTATCGGTACGATTGCAGCCTTTTTAATTGTTGGAATTAAACAGAAAATTAATTTCAAAAGTGCTTCTTTAGTTATCGTGTTGATAACATTAATAGCCGGAATTATTGGTTTGTTGATGTATGTAAATCATTTAGACTTAATTGGGAAAAATTATTTTACGTCTAATCTTTCTGCTTTAATATTAATTGGAATTATTGCTTTTACATTAATTTTTTCTTTTGTTAATGAGAAGAAATTTACAGAAGCATCCACAACCGTTTTTGAGACCTTTGTAGTAGGTGCTAATAACGGTGTAAAAACTGGCGTGACTATTTTTCCTTATGTATTGGGCATGCTTGTAGCCATTTCGTTATTTAGAAACAGTGGTTTATTTGAAATTATTAGCAATTGGATCGCTTTTATTTTCTCTAATATGGGCGTAAGTAAGCAAATTACAGATGCTTTACCGGTTGCGTTGCTTCGTCCCTTTAGTTCTGCTGGATCAAGAGGATTTTTAATTGACTCGATGAATACTTTTGGTGCTGATTCCTTAACGGCAAGATTGAGTAGTATTTTTCAATGTAGTGCCGAAAGTACGTTTTATGTGATAGCCGTTTATTTTGGTTCCGTAAATATTAAAAACACGCGTTATGCCCTGGGAACAATGCTTATAGTCGATTTGATTTGTGTGATTACGGCTATTTTTGTGGCGACTTGGTTTTTCTAAAAATAAAAATTTTAAAGTGATTTGATTTTTGGGTGGAAACACAAAAAAACCACAATCTCAGTGTATTAGAGATTGTGGTTTTTTGTATTTTAAGACTCGGATTACTCAATAACCATTTCCGGAATTTCACCTTCTATAATCAAATCCGCTTCAGTAGAGGCGATGATATGTTCTACGGTTACACCCGGTGCACGTTCCAGTAGTTTGAAACCTTTTGGAGTAATTTCTAAAACGGCTAATTCAGTAACTACTTTTTTAACGCAACCTACACCAGTTAATGGCAACGTACATTTTTTAAGTATTTTTGATTCACCAGCTTTGTTGACATGCATCATGGCTACAATAATATTCTCAGCAGAAGCCACTAAATCCATTGCACCACCCATTCCTTTGACCATTTTACCAGGGATTTTCCAGTTGGCGATATCTCCGTTTTCGGCCACTTCCATAGCTCCCAAAATTGTCAAATCAACGTGTTGTCCGCGTATCATTCCAAAACTCAAAGCTGAATCGAAAAAAGAGGCGCCCGGTAAGGTGGTTATCGTTTGTTTTCCGGCATTAATGATATCAGCATCTTCTTCACCTTCAAAAGGGAAGGGACCCATACCCAAGACACCATTTTCACTTTGAAATTCAACATCTATTCCTTCTGGAACATAATTAGCAACAAGTGTTGGAATTCCGATTCCGAGATTGACGTAATAGTTGTGTTTTAATTCTTTTGCAATGCGTTTTGCAATTTGATTTTTATCTAAAGCCATTTCTTAAAGTATGAATTTATAAATGTAACAATATATCAATTTTGAAAATTGTTACTTATTATTTTTACTAGTGGTTAGGATTTTGTAAACTATCAATCCTAATTCATTAATTTGAATTTTTAGGCTTTCTTAAAAGGATATGAGGATGCTTTTTCACAAAGCAAAAGCCAATATTTTGTTTCCTCTAGTTCTTTGGCAGCAATTTTAATTTTATGAATAAAATCCGCTCTGCTTTCTGCATTTTGTGCTTCATGAATGTTAGCGCCTATACTTGTTCCTGAATTTAATAATTGATTGGCAACAATATATTTGTGTTTATTTTCTAATATTTCACAAAAAGCTATAATGCCTAATGCAAAATCAATGGATTTAGTGACAACGATATTCTCTTTATCCATTTTTTATTAATTGTTATATTGAAAAATTGCTAAACTGTTTCATTTTTTGCACGAATCGTTCTTTGTTCAATTCTTTTTTCATACGTATCACCTTGAAAAATTCTATTGACCAGTATGCCTGGAATATGAATTTGATTTGGATCTAAAGTGCCTGCTTCGACTAATTCTTCTACTTCGGCAACGGTAATTGTTGCTGCTCCAGCCATACTTGGGTTAAAGTTTCTGGCCGTTCCTTTGAAAATTAAGTTTCCTGCTGTATCGCCTTTCCAAGCTTTTACAATGGCAAAATCAGCGTTGAAAGCCTCTTCCATAATGTGCATTTTTCCGTTGAATTCCCGTGTTTCTTTGCCTTCAGCTACTTCTGTTCCATAACCGGCTGGCGTGAAAAAGGCAGGAATTCCTGCTTGCGATGCACGACAACGCTCTGCTAAAGTTCCTTGTGGAATCAATTCTACATCAAGTTCTCCAGAAAGCATTTGGCGTTCAAATTCGGCATTTTCTCCTACATAAGAAGAAATCATTTTTTTGATTTGACGCTTTTGTAAAAGCAACCCAAGTCCAAAGTTATCGACCCCGGCATTGTTAGAAATACAAGTTAAATTAGTAGTTCCTTTAATTACAAGTTCAGCAATGGAATTTTCTGGAATACCACACAATCCGAAACCGCCAAGCATGATGGTCATTCCGTTTTCAATTCCCTGAAGGGCATCATGAACGGTATTTACTTTTTTGTTGATCATATTTTGTTTTTTAGCCCAGATGGAAACGGCATCCTTTTTATCTTGTATCGTTCTCAAAACGAGACAAGATAAAAAGATAGAGTGTACAGCTGGAAATAGCTCCTAATTCCTAATTTAGTAGCGATAAATCATTAAATTACAATTCAAATTCTTCGGTATCCTGTTCAACTGCAGTGGTGTCTATTACCTTTTTAGGAACGTAACAGTCTACTTTTATAGAAAGATTAGCCGGTCTATCAAAGGATTCTTTAGAGACTTTGAGTGCCGGATCAGCATAACATAGTTTCATGAAATATCCCCAAACTGGAAGTGCCGCCGTAGCACCTTGTCCGTAAGTAATGCTTTTAAAACGTGCCGAACGGTCTTCGCAACCTACCCAAACGCCTGTTACAAGATTAGGAACCATTCCCATAAACCAACCATCAGACTGGTTTTGTGTGGTACCGGTTTTTCCAGCAATAGGGTTTCTGAATGAATACGGATAGCCTGTCCAACGGTTGTCACCGTTACCACCACCAGTGGTTCGCAAACGATCTCCTGAACCACCTTCGGTTACCCCTTCCAATAATTTGATCACAGCATAAGCGATGTCTTTATTTAAAACATCATGCGATTCTGGAATGGGCTCATAAATTACAACTCCACTTTTGTCTTCAATCTTGGATATAAATTGAGGTTTCATGTAAACTCCTTGATTAGCAAAAGTGCTGTATGCAGCAACCATATCTTCGACTGTTATTTCGACTGCTCCTAACGCAATAGACGGTTGGTTTACAATTTCAGATTTTACACCTAATTTATGTGTTAAATCGATTACTGCTTGTGGACCCACTTTGTCAATCAATTTTGCAGATACTGTATTTATGGAATTGGCTAATCCTCTTTTTAAGGTAACCATTCCGCGGTATGTATTGTCAGAATTTCTAGGTTCCCAATCCTCGGTAACATTATGACGTCCTTTACGAATTATAAATGGACCATCAATAATGGAGTCACACGGAGACATATTCAATTGCTCGATAGCTGTAGCATAAACAAAGGGTTTAAAGGTCGAACCTACTTGTCTGGCTCCTTGGCCTACGTGGTCGTATTGAAAATATTTGTAATTGATACCCCCTACCCAAGCTTTTATATTACCTGTTTGCGGTTCCATGGCCATCAATCCCGATTGTAAAAAGTGTTTGTAATACCGAATGGAATCCAATGGTGTCATGATGGTATCTTTTTCTCCTTTCCAGGAAAATACGGTCATTTCTGTTTTTTCACTGAACGATTTTATAATTTCTTCATCGCTTTTATCGAGTGATTTCATCACGGCCCATCTGTTAGAGGATTTCATGGCCTGATTCAGAATTCGTTGTGTTTCTACCGAAGAAATATTAACAAAAGGAGCGTTTTTATTACCCTTAGATTGACTAAAAAACTCTTCTTGAAGGTTTGCCATGTGAGCCGTTACGGCTTCTTCTGCATGCAATTGCATTCTGGAATCTATGGTAGTATATATTTTTAAACCGTCTTTGTAGATATCATAATCTGAACCATCCGATTTTTTGTTTTCTTCGGCCCATTTTTTCATGTAATCGCGAAGATATTCTCTAAAATAGGTAGCCGTACCGTCTTTATGTGTTTCTAATTTGAAGTTTAATTTGATTGGTAAACTTTGAAGTCTTTCTTTCTCTTCATTTGAAATGATCTTTCCTTTTTCCATTTGCAAAAGCACCACATTTCTTCGGTTTTTTACTCCTTGCGGGTTTCTTATCGGATTATACAAACCAGAATTTTTGAACATTCCTACTAATATTGCCGACTCACTGATTGTTAGATCCTTAGGTTCTTTAGAAAAATACGTTTTAGCTGCTGAACTTACTCCAACAGAATTGTTTCCAAAATCATACACATTACAATACATGGCAATGATTTCATTTTTAGTGTATTGTCTTTCCAATCGAATAGCGATAATCCATTCTTTTATTTTTTGAACAATTCTAAAAGGTAAAAATTTGGAACCTTCTCCGTGAAATAGTTGTTTGGCTAATTGTTGGGTCAATGTACTGGCCCCACCGCTGGTTCCTAAACTGGAAATGGCTCTTAAAGTTCCTCTCCCGTCGATGCCGGAATGTTCATAAAAACGAGAATCTTCAGTCGCTATTAACGCTTGAACTAGATTTTTTGGTAAATCGGAGTATTTTAACTGGGATCTATTTTTTTCAAAATACTTCCCTAGAACCACTCCGTCAGCAGATATAATTTCTGTGGCTAAATTAGAATCCGGATTCTCTAAATCTTCAAAAGAAGGCATCGAACCGAAAATTCCCCAGGAAGCAAATAAGAAAAATAAACCTACACTGCCTAGGCCAATAAAGAATATTTTCCAAAATTTCTTTTGATAATGCGCAATGTCTTTGTCATTACCTCCTGCTGAATTGTTATTTTTTTTGATAGCCATAATACTATTTTATTCTTTTTTTTCTATTCTAAAACCTACCTCCGTAATTCCATCTAATGCTGTTACACCCGGAACTTTACCATTTTCTCTAACTGCCTGTTTGATGTAGACTTTGTATTTGGATCGAAACCGCACATTTTCCTTATAAAAGAGTTTACTCTCTTTTATATCCGAAAAACCATCGCCTAATAATGTTCCGTCTGGATCTGCCATTTGGTATTCGAGCGTATCCACTTTTGTAAAACCATTAGGTAATTCTAATGCCACTATTAAAAACAGATTATTGTATTGATACTTGTTATTGGCTCTCAAATTTACAAATAAATCATACCGCTTAGTGGAGTCCAATTCTGGTAAATTGAAGGTTACAATACTGTCTTTGTGCCAATCACTTCCAACAGATATATACTCATCAAAAACTCTTTTTTTATCACATGAAGCAAAAAGGATTACCACTAAAAGAAGTAAAGTGCTATTTTTTATCCACATTTTTAGTAATAATTATTGGTTTTCTTGGTTCGGTAGGCTTTTTATCATTGGAAGCCTGACGGTTAGTGTTTGCAGGTTTGTTGTTGTTGGCTACAATTGCATTTTCTCCTGCCGGTTTGCGTTTTTTATTGGGTTTTTTCTTTGCTTTGGGTTGGTCAAAACGGGTTAAGCTTTCTTGTCCCATTGCATTATTGAAGTTTTTCTCTGGTTCAACAATTAGTTCTATTGCAAAATCTTCCAGTGAAGAAACTTTATTTTTTAGTTTGTTTTCAGCAACAATTTCTTTGACTTGATCAATTTTCAGTACATGCCAATTCGCAAAATTATTAGTGTAAGCAAACCACATTAACCCCTTGAAAATATCTTGTTTCTGGCAAATCGCATCTCCTTTTTCCGTCACCAATTTTGTTTCGAAATCTGGAAAATCTTTCAACGCATCCATGTACGTATCCAACTCATAATTCAAGCAACATTTTAATTTTCCGCATTGTCCTGCCAGTTTTTGTGGATTCAAAGACAGCTGTTGGTACCGTGCTGCAGAAGTATTTACACTTCTAAAATCTGTTAACCAAGTTGAGCAACACAATTCTCTACCGCAAGATCCTATTCCGCCTAAACGGGCTGCTTCCTGACGGAAACCTACCTGCTTCATCTCAATACGAGTACTAAATTCTTTAGCGAAATCTTTAATTAACGCACGAAAGTCAATACGATCATTTGCGGTGTAATAAAACGTAGCTTTTGATCCATCTCCTTGAAATTCAATATCGGAAATTTTCATTTCCAGTTTTTGAGCAATCGCTAATTCGCGGGCGCGAACCTTCATAGGCTCTTCTTTGTCCCTTGCCGTTGACCAAATATCAATATCTTTTTGAGATGCCTTTCTGTAAATTTTAGGAACATCAGTACTCAAGTGATTGACTCCTTTTTTCTTCATCTGGATTTTAACCAATTCTCCGGTCAAAGTAACAATCCCTATATCATGTCCTGGAGAAGCAACAGTTGCCACTATATCGCCAATGCTTAACGTTAATTTTTCAGTGTTTCGGTAAAATTCTTTTCGGCCGTTTTTGAAGCGTACCTCAACACAGTCAAAAGGAGCGTCGCCATTAGGCAAACTCATATTAGAAAGCCAATCGAAAACCGTTAATTTATTGCAGCTATCGGTGCCGCAAGTCCCATTATTTTTACAACCCTTAGGTGCGCCACCATCCGAAGTTGAACAACTTGTACATGCCATAATCTTATATGTAGTGTTGCGACTCGCACAACTTAAGTTCTTAAAACGTTTAATTTGTAAAGATAGTATTTTTTAATTTTACAGCACAACGCATAAAAGCGTCAATAATTCATAAATTTCTAATAAATAAACCCATTACAAATGAGCTTGTAATGGGTTTATTTCGTGTGATTTTATCCTAAATATTTAATCTAGAATCTTATATAATTTATCAGATAATCGAATTCTAAAAGGCAATTTAAAAGTACAAGTGTCTCCAGGAAATGCTTTTTCTTGCGCTAAATCGTTCACCAACATTTCTTCAATTACCAGTTTTTGCTCGCCTGTTGTAGCGCCCTTAATTAAAATCGTATCGCCAATTTTGATTTCGTTTTCTTCAATTAAAAATTGGCCAATACTAGCTTTTGGAAAGAAATGGGTTCCTTTTCCAATATAAATTTTCTTAATTTTTGGTTCTTTTTTAGCTGCAGACCCAAAGCTTTTGGCTGGTTTTTCTGCAACAAAAACACCGTGTGTCTCTTCCTGATTTTTGAAAGTTAGAACGTCTGATTTTCCTTTTTTGAAAATCTTATTTCCGTTTTTAATTCCTTTGCGAATGGCTTTTTGCTCTTCTTCCGGCAAATGAATCACACTTACACATTCAGCAGAACAACAACCTTCCATTTTTTCCTTGCAAGAATCACATTGGATAAAAAGTAAATGACAGCCTTCATTCACGCAATTCGTATGCACATCACAAGGCGCGCCACATTGATGGCATTGCGAAACAATATCGTCCGTGATTCTTTCGCCCAAGCGGTGGTCAAATACAAAGTTCTTCCCGATGAATTTACTTTCTAAACCTTCGGCTTTTACCTGACGCGTGTATTCAATAATTCCACCTTCCAGTTGGTACACGTTTTCAAAACCTTTGTGTTTGAAGTAAGCGCTGGCTTTCTCGCAACGGATTCCTCCGGTGCAATACATCAATAGTTTTTTGTCTTGTTTGTGTTCCGCAAGTTGTTCTTCGATAATGGGTAATGATTCCCGAAAAGTATCCACATCTGGTTTGATCGCTTTGGTAAAATGTCCAATTTCACTTTCGTAATGATTGCGCATATCGACTACAATCGTATTTGGATCTTCCAAAAGCTCATTGAATTCCTTGGCCTTTAGATGAATCCCAATATTGGTCACATCAAAAGTTTCATCAACCAAACCATCCGCTACAATTTTGTCTCGCACTTTTACCGTGAGTTTCAAGAACGAGTGATCGTCTTGTTCTACGGCAATATTCAATCGGATTCCTTTCATGAAATCATAGACTTCGATAGCATCTTTGAACGCATAGAAATGATCCGCGGGCAATGATAACTGGGCGTTGATTCCTTCACTGGCGACATAAATCCGACCCAGAACTTCAAGAGCGTTCCACGCCAGAAATAATTCGTTACGAAATTGTGTTGGATTTGAGATTTGCGCATAAGCATAGAAAGACAGCGTAAGACGTTGTTTTCCGGCATCATCAATCATGATGGCTCTTTCCTCTGCGCTTAATGTGTTATACAGTTGCATGCTATAAACAGTTTTAAGTTGAGAAATATATTTTTTGCAAAAGTATGAAAAAAGGTTCAGAGGAGCAAAGGTTCAAAGAAGCATAGGGAGAAAGAGGCAAAGGTGCAAAGGTTTAAGAAGGGAAGAGGAGAAAGGAATGAAAACAAAAAAGCACTAAATTAATAGTGCTTTTTGTTAACTTTATGCCTTAGCACCTTTGTTTCTTTTGAAACTTTCCTAATTAGCAATACTCGTTGAAAGCATCTTTCAAGTTTTCAGCAATTAGTTCTGCTGGGCGACCTTCAATGTGGTGACGCTCTAGCATGTGTACTAATTCTCCGTTTTTGAACAAAGCCATACTTGGTGATGATGGAGGGAAAGGGAACATGTGTTGTCTGGCAGCATCAACTGCATCTTTGTCAACTCCTGCAAAAACCGTAATTAAATGGTCTGGTTTTTTAGCGCCATCTAAACTCATTTTTGCTCCGGGACGTGCGTTTCTAGCAGCACAACCACAAACCGAATTTACAACTACAAGCGTTGTTCCTTCTAATTTCATTGCGTTCTCTACTGCTTCAGCACTATGTAAATCTTGAAAACCTGCAGCAGTTAGTTCTGCTTGCATGGGTTTTACCATTTCTTCTGGATACATATCTTTTTTGTTTTAAATCAATACTAATTCTAAGTTGCAAAGTTACAAAGTTTACATTCAGGAACAGGAGTTGAATTATAAAGTTTTGTTATAGTTTTATTGTTGTTTCATTGCTTTTGAAGCCACATGAAAAATAGCTTTAATAAATAGCATTTTTGGACATTTTAGGATAACCTGAATATCCTGTTTTAATGACGTCTCTTCGTCTAGAAATTTAAAAATCAAAGTTGGATTTCCTTTTTTGAACATCGAAGAAAAGATAGTAGAACCCAATTCATTTTTTCGGTCTAAAATGTCTAACAGAAGCAAATCGTAAAACCAGAATTTAGTTCTCCTATAAAATTTTGTGCAGTCAGTTTCCCTTTGCAGAAAGGCTACCAATTCACTTGATTTTTTATCAGAGTTATTAAAAGTATAGCCCGTACTGGCTTTCGTCCAACCGCCGGAAGTTCCTATATTAAGTACATTTTTAGTGTTCGATTTCCAAAAAGGATAACAGGTCATAGGGATACTGCCTTGCTCTTTATCGACGATTTCATAATTTATAATGCCGAGCTTTTCAATGTATTTCTTGATTTCGTTTTCGTACTCTTCGGTCTTTAAATGCTGGTGGGAAAACAAAGTATATTCTAGTAAAGCCTCGGTTTTGGATGTGGGCAACACGTACATAAATCGGGTATTCCCTTTTTGTTCCACTGAAAAATCCATAAAAGTAGCTTGCTCCGAATTGAAAATAGCTTGTTCACTTTTGATACACCAACCAATAAAATGCTGCTGTAAAACAGGATATTTGGTCTGACTTTCTGCTTTTTGATTGTTGTAAATACTGTTAAACAATTTCGAGCAGGAAAAACTTTCAGTTTCAGTTTGTACCAGAATTATAGTTCCCGATTCTTCGATTTCCAATACTTTTTTATGGATAAATGTGATGTTTTCTTGTTTCGAAAGCAAATCAAATACTTGCGTGTAAAAATCCAACCCTTTCACCATATTGTAGTGGTATGGTTTCAAATCTAAATCCCTGCGAAAATCTTGATTGGCAAACAAAGCCGAATTCCATTTTTTGGAAATGGATTGTTCCCAAACCGAATCATTGGTTTTCCAAAAACACCACGTTCTGTCGTTGGTTTTTTTGGCATTTTCATCCAATAATAAAATACTTGTATTCTTAAATTTTCCGGATTGCACCATTTTATAGACGGTCATCAAAGCCGATAATCCTGCGCCAGTAAAAATATAATCGTAGTGTTTCATTTGGGAATTTGACATTTCCCCAAAAATAGACAATTTTATTCTTTTAGTTTGGCTAAAATCAGCTTTAATTCTTTTGGTTTTAAGTACCCGCTGTGTTGAAAAATAATCTCATTTTTACTATTCAAAACACACAAAACAGGAAAGTTCAATTGCTTGCTTATTGTTCCTAATGCGATGGCCAGTTCGTGCGTTCCGGAGCTATTTCCCGTGGGTTTGAACTGAAAAGTGGTTTTATTAAAAACAATTATTTTTTCTTCTTCGGCATTCAAGTCAACAAAATAAAAAGCACTGTTGAGTTCGGTAATTATTTCTCCGTTTTTAAAGGTCGTGTTTTTCATCGCATGGCAAAATTGACACCAGTCGGTTTGAATAAAAACGATTGTTTTTCGCTTTTCAACACCTTGTAAACTGTCTATTTGTTCGAACGAAACCGAATGCAACTGTGCAAATCCGGACGGAATCACACAGCATAAAAGTAATAGTATGACCTGTTTTTTTATCATTATCGCAGCGTATAGCGAAGTCCGAAAAAACTTCTGATTCCTTGATTCGGTCCATACACATACGTTGTATCAAACGTTAATCCATACGGGTTTTCAGGTGTTGCCTGTACTTGTCCGTTACCGTCATATACTACATTTTTATCAAAAGGATCATTGGTTCTTGCAATCAGAAACGGGTTGTTTTGTTTCGGCAAAAAATTCAATAGGTTTTTGACCCCAGCATAGAATTCAAAATCTTTTAAACCGGAATACGTGAATTGAACGTTTTGTAAACTGTACCATGGCGATTCTGGAGCACGAGGATCTAGAGTACTCAAAAGTGGCAATTGCATAGGGCTGTACACATTTCCAGTATAATCTACATTCAAATCTAAAGCCCTAAATTTATAGGAAACACTCCAAGTTGCAGTAAATTTTTCGGTCAAAAAAGGTGTTTCTTTTCGGCCATTTTGAACGTTTTTATTGTTAAGCAGGGAAGCACCTGTTATGATTTTTAATCCATTCGGAAAATTGAAATCAATATTCATACTAAGACCTTGACTTATTGCATAACCATTGATATTGTCATAGATGATTTTGTTAGGATCTGTAATGTAGTCCGATACAATTTTATTACTAAATCTGGTATGAAATAGTGAGGTTTCAATTCCTATGAATGTCCCGTTATTAAAATTTATTTTTTTGATATAATTCAAATTGGCGTTTATCGATTGCTCGGGCTTCAAATTATTTGCGATTACAATTTCACGCGCTCCAGTTAAAGCGGCGTGGTCTTCGGTAAATAAATTAACGACTCTAAACCCTGTTCCTGTGTTCAGCCGAATAATATTATTGTCATTTAATTTCCATTTATAGGCTAGCCTTGGCGTTATAATATTTCCATGAAAAGAATTGTAATCGTACCGCATTCCTAATAAAAGTTTGTGTTTTTCAGTAAATGTAATTTCGTCCTGAACAAAAATCCCAGGCAGCCAGGTTTTTTCTGGGTTGTTACTTCCGAGTGTTGAAGTTGCTGGCGTATTGTCATCATAATAATTATACCGCGTGGCAATTCCTGCTAGCATATCATTTTTTCCTATTTTTTTATCCCAAGTTAGTTGTACAAAACCAATTTTTTGATTGGCAATATAACTGGTTGTACCATAACGACTGTCCTGATAATGCACATTTCCAGAAAAAGAAAGCATCAGTTTTTCAGAAAAAGGCAATTGATAACTTCCTATTAATTCCGCTCGTTTGGTGTAAATGCTTTCGCCATAGATCTCGTCTCCACCACGGTGTTTTTTCTCCCAACGCACATCGCCACCAAAACGGTCTTCATAAACGCCGCGCGCCGCAATGGTGAACAATCGGTTTTCTTTTCTGTCAAAAGTCCATTTTTGAAAAAGGGAAATTCGGTCAGAAAGGGTAACATCGGTAAAATTGTCGCCATCGTTGTCTATTTTTTGATTGTAGCTAAAATAATTCAAACCTATAAGTGCCGTGGCTCTCTGGCCTACATTGAGTTTTACGCCTAAATCAATATTAGTTTCCAACCAAGAAGTAGAAAACACATCGGCAGAAAATAAAGGTGCATTTGTAGGATTTTTGGTAATGATATTAATTAAACCGCCCACGGCTTCACTGCCATATAAGGAGGAAGCAGGACCTTTTACAATTTCAATTCGTTCCACTAATGAATTTGGAATTCCGGATAATCCATACACCGTAGACAAACTGCTCACAATGGGCATTCCGTCTATTAAAACTAGTGTATAGGGACCTTCGAGGCCGTTGATATGGATGTCACCCGTATTGCAAACGCCGCAATTAAGCTGCGGTCTCACCCCATTTACATTTTGTAAGGCTTCATAAATACTCGCCGTTGGATTTTTCTTAAAAAATACAGGAGAATAAACTTCTACCGGAACGGGGCTTTCCAGTCTTTTTACGGGTTTTAAAGTTCCCGAAACCACGACTTCGTTAAGTTGGTTTTCATTATTTGAAAGTTCAAAATCCAGAATAGTATATTCATTAATTTTGACCGTTATATTCTTTTTTAAAGTTTGAAAACCGCTTGCCGTAATCTGAATTCTATAATTTCCCTCAGCAATATTCGCTATGCTGTAATTTCCTAAACTATCCGTTTGGGTGGCGTATTTTGTTCCAATTAAAAAAACACGAGCCTCCGAAATTCCTTTTTTTTCTGATGAAACGGACCCCGAAAGACTCGTTTTTTCCTGAGCGTAGCTAAAGTGAACCATCAGAAAAACCAATAATGAGTATAATTTTTTCACAGTACTTAAATTAAATTTAGGCAAAGCTAAAAATTATATTTTGCAAAACAAATTTTTTAATTACATTTGTGTCAATAACATAATGATATGAGTAAATCTTTAGAAGAAGTAAACCAATCCGTTTCAACACTAAACAAGAAATCGGTATTTAGAAAAATTCTGGCTTTTTTCGGACCGGCATATTTAATTAGCGTAGGTTATATGGACCCGGGAAACTGGGCTACGGACATTGCAGGTGGCAGCCAGTTTGGGTATGCCTTGCTTTGGGTTTTATTAATGAGCAATATCATGGCGTTGTTGTTGCAAAGTTTAAGTGCTCGATTGGGTATTGTTACGCAACGTGATTTAGCGCAGGCCTCCCGGGAAACTTATTCGCCATTTATCAATTATATATTGTATTTCCTTGCCGAAATTGCTATTGCGGCTTGTGATCTTGCCGAGGTTTTGGGAATGGCCATAGGAATCAATTTACTATTTGATATTCCGTTAATCGAAGGGGTATTAATTACGGTTTTGGATACTTTTTTGTTGTTATTCTTAATAAACAAAGGGATCCGAAAAATGGAAGCATTCATCATCGTGTTAGTAGCCATCATTGGATTCTCCTTTATTTTCGAAATGATATTTGCTCAACCAGAACTCGACAAAGTGCTTTTTGGATTAATTCCTTCAATGCCTAATGAGGCCGCATTGTATATCACTATAGGGATTATTGGCGCCACAGTGATGCCACACAACCTATACTTGCATTCCTCGCTAGTACAAACCAGAAACTTCGAGCGAAGTAAAGCGGGAATTAAGCAAGCTTTAAAATACAATTTTATAGATTCTACTATTGCATTAAACCTTGCTTTTCTAGTAAATGCCGCCATTTTGATACTGGCTGCGGCTACATTTTATAAAAATGGAATGTTTGAGGTGGCTGAAATTCAAGATGCCCACCGATTTCTAGAACCGCTTTTAGGAAGTAAATTTGCACCTATATTATTTGCAGTAGCCTTGATTGCTGCTGGGCAAAGTTCTACAATTACAGGAACGCTAGCGGGTCAAATTGTAATGGAGGGCTATCTTAATTTACGCATTCAGCCCTGGGTTCGAAGAATAATCACACGCTTAGTCGCCATTGTCCCTGCTGTTATTGTAATTACGATTTATGGAGAAAGTGTAACCGGTAAATTACTGATTTTGAGCCAGGTCATCCTAAGTTTACAATTGGGATTTGCCATTATTCCGCTAATTCATTTTGTAAGTGATAAATCAAAGATGAAAGGATTTCATATCGGGAAAATTACTCAAATAGCTTCCTGGCTTATTGCGACCATCATTGTTTCCCTAAACGCTAAATTGGTTTTTGACGAAATAAATGGCTGGCTTGAAACTTCTAATAATCCCATTTTATTATGGTTGACAGTGGTTCCATTGGCCATTGGTTTCTTGATCTTGTTGCTTTATATTGTATTTCAGCCCTTTTTCGGGAAGACAAAAATAGACATTCAAAATCATTCGCCACATAGTTTAAAATTGCGATTTTCAAAATCAGGTACTTATACTAAAAAGAATATTGCCATTTCAGTAGATTTTTCCAGCGCTGATGAAGTAGCGCTTAATAACGCTTTTGAATTAGGCGGAATAGAAGCACAATATACGTTGATTCATGTGGTAGAAACCGTTGGTGCGATGCTTTATGGCGAAAACGTAGATGATCACGAAACCTTAATTGACGAAAAATTACTAGAGCAATACAAAGTCATGCTTACTGATAAAGGATTTACAGTAACAACGCAATTGGGATTTGGAAAACCTAATAAAGTAATTCCTGAAATCATCAATAAAGGAAAATTTGATATTTTAGTAATGGGAACCCACGGTCATACAGGATTCAAGGATTTAGTCTTTGGAACTACCGTTGACAAATTGCGTCACAAAATTGCTATTCCATTACTCATTGTAAAGAATTAAAAGTACTAGGAGCTGCGTCCTGCTATTAGCTATATCTTTTGTTATTTAAAAAAGCAGGAAAAGGGTACTGCTTCAAACGCAGTTCACCGAACTCGAATAAAATTATAAAATAACTGTAATAATCAGGGCTAGGGCATTTGGAATCAAAATAACAAATCACCAATCTAAAATTCAATGACTTTTTCAGAAGAAAACTATCTTAAAACCATCTATCATTTAACGATTATTTCAGATTCAGAAGTAAGCACGAATGCCATTGCGGAAAAAATGGAAACCAAAGCTTCATCAGTGACGGATATGCTTAAAAAATTAGCCGAAAAAGATTTGGTTAATTATAAAAAGTACCAAGGCGTTTCTTTGACAGACCATGGGAAAATAGCAGCAAAAATGATTGTAAGGAAACACCGGCTTTGGGAAGTTTTTTTAGTAGACAAACTCGATTTTTCTTGGGATGAGGTGCATGATATTGCAGAACAATTAGAGCATATTAAATCCGAAAAACTCATTAATAAACTGGATGATTTTCTAGGAAATCCCACCGAAGATCCACACGGTGACCCTATTCCTGATGCCAATGGACAAATCGTTAAAATTGAAAAACAATTGCTTTCAGAATTGCAGGAAAATCAAGCAGGGATTTGTGTTGGCGTTAAAGACACCTCATCAGAGTTTCTGAAATATTTGGATAAACAAGGAATCGCATTGGGTTCTAAAATTGAAATCATCGGAAGAGAAAGTTTCGATTTGTCATTAAAAATAAAAGTAGACCACCAAGATTTAACAATATCCAATAAAATTGCCAGTAATCTATTTGTAAAAGTGATGTAGTGATTTTGGTTCTATCTTTGGATAAACTATTTAAAAAAAAGAAGATGAAAAATGCCTTATTATTGTTTATTTTGATTCTTAGTACAATAACTTTCGCACAAAATCTGAAAACAGAAAAGGTTCAAACCGCAACCATAACCCAGAAAAAGTGTCTTACTAAAAAGGGATTTAATCTGGTTTTGGCAGCAGTTGTTTCAGACTCCAGATGTCCCAAAGGCGTGACTTGCATCTGGGCCGGAGAAGTATCCGTTATTATTTCAGTGTACAAAAATTCAAAATTAGTTGAGGATCACACGATGGTATTCTCAATGAAAAACGTTGATGCAAACAAACAGTGGTTTGCTAAATATTTACCTGAAAAACATAAAAACATAAAGAACTTTAGTGTTTTACCTTATCCAAAAGAAGGAGTCAAAATTGATCCGAAAGATTATCACATACAAATTAAATACTTGAAATAATTTCAATGTTTAATTGGTTAGTATCGTGTTATTTTTTATCACTTTTGAACCCAATTAATTTTCGGTATTTCTGTTCACTTTCCTCTAAAGCAACCTCCAGCTCTTTGTAAGAGGTAATGTCTCTTATATTGGCAACAGCAGCAATTACATAGTTATTTTCATCAATTATTGGTCTGCCGCTAATGACCACACGTTTTTTTGTTTTAGTTTCTGAATTTTCAATTATGATCTCAACATCATCCGTTGATTCCCCTTTTAATGCTTTCTCCAATGGAAGGTTCTGAGCAGGAAATACAGTTTGTTCGTCAGGATAATACAAATCATATTTAGTGGACCAATCCAATGTAGTGGGCGTTAAAGAATCTTCTTTTATTCCAATAATTTCTTCCGCCATGTGATTGGACAAAACAATTCTTTTTTGGTTGTCTGTTACAATGATTCCCTCCCCAATGTTTTCTAGAATTAATTTCAATTTAAGTTCATTAAGATGCATTAATTTATCAGCCTCTCTTTTCTCATTTTCCATTTTTTTTCTGAGAGAGATGTCTTTGATAAAAGCAATGAAAATATATTTACCAAGAATGGTTGCTGGAGATATGGTTAACTCAATATCAAATTCTTCGTTCTTTTTATTAAGAGCTGTAATTTCTATGGTTTTATTTATAAACGCACCTTCCCCATTTATGAGGAAATTTTTAAATCCGTTGATGTGATTTTCTCTGTGTTGCTCCGGAATAATTAAGTGGTGCATTGGTTTTCCCATCACCTCAACTAATGACCATCCAAACACTTTTTCGGCTTGAGGGTTCCATCGAATAATATTTCCCTCATCATTTATTACAATCAAAGCATCCGGAGCTTCATTGAATATGGTTTGCAACTGCCCTTCACTTTCTTTTAATTTTTGTTCGGCTGCTTTCCGTTCCGTAATATCTCGCATAATCGCCTTATGTCCGGTTATTCTATTGCCAACTCTTAACTGCATTACGGTTTGTTCTACCCATTTTTGTTCTCTGTTTTTAGTAATAATAGGAAAGGAAAATAATGTTTCGTCTATTTTATGTTTGAACTGATCCAAATAAAATTCTGCGACACGGTCTCTCCATTCGGGAGCTACAATTTCTGAAAATTGCTTTCCTATAATTTCATTTTGGCTATATCCCGTAAGTTTTTTACATGCGGGATTGATATAAGTAAAATAACCCTTATAATCTGATGTATGAACTACATCGCTTATGTTCTCCACAATTTCACGATATTTTTCCTCGCTTTTACGAAGTGTTTCTATAGCATCCGCCAATTGAGCTGTACGTTCCGTTACTTTGTGTTCGAGCTCCTCATTGAGTTTTTTTATCTCGTTTTCTGAATTTTTCAATGCTGTGATGTCATGAATAACTAGCACTGCGCCCGTAATTGCTCCAAGGGCGTTCTTTAGTGGGCGGGCTGTAACAATTACAAAGAGACCTTCTGGTTTTTTATAATTCTGAATAAATAGTTCCACATTATCTACTTCTTCTCCATTTAATGCTTTCACTAAGGGAATGTCATTTGTATCAAAAATTGTTTTTGTATCCGGTAAAAAGAAGCCATAGGTACTTGCCCATCGATCAATAGGAATATCCATAGGACCAATTCCAATTATTCGTTCGCTAGCAGTATTCCAGAGGATAAATTTTCTGTTCTCATCAGCAACAATTAATCCATCGCCCATATTTTGAATAACCGATTGCAGGAGTGTATTCTGCTTATTTAGTTGCTCTTTAGATTGTGCTACTTCATTGTCTCTTTTTTCAATATTGTCCAACATATTATTAAGGCCCAAGGAAAGAATACTAATTTCATCCTTTCCTTCTACAACCATACGCGTTTTATAATCACCCGTATCTCTTATCTGTTGTATCCCTGTTACTAAATTGAGTAATGGTTTTGAAATGTATTTCTTGATAACCATTGCAATCAGGTATGCCAATCCTATTCCCACTAATAATAGGACTACTCCCAGACGCAAAACGTCCATTTTTATTTTATTGAGCTCTGATAATTCAAATCGGAGACAAACCAAACCTACTGTTTTATTGTCCTTTTTGATTTGGCTATAAACAAACAGATTTTCTTTGGTAAACAGGAAGTTTTTCTGGTCCATTGCCGGTACTGTAAACCGATAATTTGCATCACTGCCAGGTTTTGCATACGAAGCAAACACGGTACCTTTTTTGTCCAGAATACTTGCATTTAAAATATCATTCTGTACGTTTAATTCCGAGAGAATTTTATTGGCGGCAGCATTATCCAAAAACTCAAGTGCCGATACCGTATTGAACCCTACAACTTTTGCAATCGCTATTGAACTTATTACTTTTCTGTCCTTGAAGCCTTTGATATCTATTAATACAAAAGCAGCAATACAAAGTCCTAATACAAAAGCAGAGGTAAAAACCTGCATGAGTACCAGCTTATTTTTAATTGATATGTTCCTTAGATTCATCATGTATGTGTTGTTTTTTGATGTAAAAACGGCTTTGGTACACTAAAACTATGTGGTTTTCTAATTTTCAATTCTCTTATCTCCAATTCAAAAATAAATTAAAGAAATAGAGGTGTTTAATATGATCCTATTATTGTACAATAATTGCATGCTGTAATAAAAATGAACTGATTCCGATTCCCGCTTTATTAATTGCTTTTAGATTTACTTCAAATTTTAATTTATTTTCAACCATGATAAAATTCATGTGTGCGCCTTTTTTTCCATACCCATTTTGTTCCGTCACAATTAATACTGGTTTACCGGAAAGTTTAGAAAGGATCGTTTCTACAGGAATGGTGCAGTTATAGGGAACAAATAAAATATTGCAAAACCCTAACTCTTTCAATTCTTTGTATTCCTTTACTTCAATTTTTTTATTTTTAGAAAGAATCAGTAATGAAGAAGTTATTGGGCTTTCTTCCAGAATAGCGATCTTGAACGTTTGTTTTTTAGAATAATTTTTCCAATAAACATAATCTATAAAGCGGTATAGAAAATCAGCTTTCAAAGCGTATTCCTTTCCTTCTGTATTCTCTTGGGCCAAAATAGTATTTCCCCCCATTAGCATGAAAAATACGCCTAAAATAAGTATGTGATTTTTAGTTTTCATCCTTCTGTTTTTAACGAATTTCTGTCCTAATTAGAAAAGTGTTTTAAAATTTATAAGCGAGCGACAAACTGAATAAAGTTCCTAATTGACTAAAATGATATCCTTGATAAGTCATTTGTGAGTAGCGCCCATTGAATGTAATCAGGTTGAATTGCGATTTAACTTGAATTGGATCATTCAATATTGCTTGTCCAGCTGCGTTTTCGGATTTAAATTTCCATTGGGGTAGTACATTTAATATATTATTCACATTGAACATAACAGATAATTGATCCGTTGCAGCGTAATTAATTCCTAAATCAGTGACTATTTTTGGCGTAAATTCTGTTCTTAAGTTTGTATTTAAACCCTCTTGTTTGAAAGTTGTTTTGCCAAAATACGTGTTATTGAGGGATAGATCAAATTTTTTAATTTTATAATCTGCTCCCAAAATCCATTTTGTCTCGGGTCTGGAAGTAAACATCAAAGCCTCCAGTGTTGGCCCAAAATTAGCACTCGCAACGGGAGAAATTCTTTTGTTTTCCAAAGTTACGTTTCCTGATAAATTAAATCCCAAGACTCCATATCCTACTGCAATAGTGCTGTAATTTAAAACCACATCTATCCCTGAAGTTCTTGAGTCGAATGAGTTTTCAAACCAAGCAACACTTCCAAATTGGGTGTTTACTTTGTCTCCCAAAATAATTCGGTCCTCTACTTTTATAGTGTAATAATCTATCGTAAAAATTAAATTTTTCCAAGGATTGGCTCCCAATCCAAAAGTTACATTGGTTGATTTTTCAGCATCTAATTTAGGAATGCCTAAAATACGGGCTTGTGCAGAAATGTTATTAATTAAGCCATTTATTTGTATTCCTTGGCCTGCTACGAAGGAATACTGTGATTTTTGGGTGTAAATTTGGTGCAATGTAGGTGCTCTAAAACCAGAGGAGACGGAGCCTCGTAAAGTAATTTTATCATTAGAAAATTTATACCGGGTACTTAATTTCCATACCGTTGCTGCCCCAAAATCACTATAATCTTCATACCGTACCGTACCGTTTATCAAGAAATCTTTAGAAAAGTCATAGGCAATATCAAAGTATCCTCCTAAATTATAACGATTCCATTTTCCGGAATCTTCAGGCCTGTTTCCAGAAAATGAGTCTGCGCCGAAACCATCCCAGGATGCGGTATCACCTTCAGAAATTACAAAAGTTTCAGTCCTAACTTCTGAGCCAAAACCAATACTGATTTTATCAGACAGAACCTTCGAAATGTCTAAGTTCCCTACCACATGATTAAATGAAGCTCCGCCCGGTTTGAAAAAAATAGGACTATTTTCACGATATAAATTAGTGCCATTTCCATCTTGAATTTCGGACCTATTGTGTGAGTTTTCTATAACATAATCCTGTTTGTTGCCACCAACTGTTATACTAGCATCAACATTCCATCCGTTCTTTATTACTTTATAACCTAATGTTGCATGGTAATCGTTTAAATTACCCGTAAATGTGGGAATATAGCCTTTGTATGAAGTAATCGTTCCTTCTGCAAAAAAGTCTAATAAATAAGGTAGATCGTTTAAAGTTATCCCTTCTCCAAAACCCCAATATGGGGCCCGATAATTAGCAAAAGAATTCACTTTCTTGTACACATAAGCAGCATTATAATACAGTTGTGTTTCATCCGATAAATGAAATTCCCCATTCACTAAAAATTTTGCAGCAGCGGTTTCTGGAGATCCATTGCTATTTCGAGCATCTGGATACTTGGTTAGAAAAGCTTTAATATCTGGTAAGGTATTGATACCTGAAATAGTGCCCCCAAAATCAGTGAAATCTCCCTCTGGAGCTACTTTTCCTGGCCTATTGGAAAGCGTAACTTTTGAGAAATCTAACGTGTAATTCAGAAAACCTTTGTCGCCTACAGCAGATCCATTGTTCAGACTCACACCCAACATTTCTCCATCGCCTTTAGCGGTAATACCAGTTCTTCCTGTAATGGAACCCTGATTTGTTTTCTTTTTTAAAATAATATTTAATACTCCTGCAATTGCATCCGAGCCATATTGAGCAGAGGCGCCATCACGAAGAATCTCTACTCTTTCTATAGCATCCATTGGTATTGCAGCAATATCAACACCCGTTTCTCCTTGTCCTGGAGAAGTTTGAACATACAGTAAAGCGCTTACATTTTTCCTTTTTCCATTAATAAGTATTAAGGTTCTACTGGGACCCATGTTTCTAATTTCGTAAGGATCGAGCAAGGAAGTCGCATCATTTACAGGAGTTTGAACCGTGTTAAATGATGGGATTTTGTATTGTAACGCTTTGTCTAAAGTGGCTTGTCCAGTAAACATCAGTTCCTCAGCTGATACTACATCCATGGGAAGCGTTGTTGTAGTATTGCTTCGAGGGATCGCGCGCGTTCCAGTAACCATAACTTCAGTAAGATTTTGTCCAATGCCTTCCGATAAAACAACATTTAGGATAGAATCCGTGGTGTCATGCTCTTGCTTAGGAAAACCGAAGTAGCTAAAAATTAAAATGGCTCCTTCTTTTACATTAATGGTATAGGCTCCAATACTATTCGTAGATACGCTGTTATTTGTTCCTTTTTCCGTAATATTAACCCCAGAAATAGCCACGCCCGCATTGTCTATCACAAAACCCGAAATTTCCTTCTGAGCAAAAAGAAACGTAATGTTTAAAGTGAGTACTAATATGGAGGCAAGCTTTTTCATGATTAGTTGTTATTGGTTCATCTGTGGTTTGAAATCAATTGCAACATACTAATTGTAAGAACTTTTCCTGGAATTATTTTACATTATTTACTGGAGATAAAGTAGTTCCTAAAAATAATATTTATGAAATTAAAACGCAGCGTTCTTGTTTTCATATCGGATAGATATTAACTTTTGTTTTCATTAAATTTTTTACAATCAAACAATCATCAATAAAAAAGATCATTGGAACAATCATAAAAGGCAAAATTTTATTTGGGATTAAAATTACAAGCCTTACATGTTAGATTTTTCTAAAAACTATGAATATTTACTTCCTTATGGAATATCAATTCATATTAGTTCTATAATTTCAATTGCTTAAACAAGGGTGAAGCTGAAATTAGGTTCAAAAGATAGCTTTGATTAAAGTTAAATCGCAATTTATTCTTTTAAATATAAAAATGAAAACGACCTAACTTAAGTCTAAAACTAGTTTCTTATACTATGTAAATTTACTTAAAAAAAGTAACTAATTTAACTTAAAGGCTGGTTTTTTTGAATAAGGAGGATAGGCATTACACTTTAATGAGAATGCATTATAGTGTAAAAGGATCCTAAAGGAATCTACAATCGTAAAGTTTGATAAATAGCCTAATGACAACCACAATCATCACCACTACCACAATTTTTATTTGAACTTTTCTTTTTGAAGAAGAATTTTTTAATCAAAAAAAACAATGCTATGCCTAGAGCCCCAAACGCTATAATTTCTTGAATATCCATAGTATAAAAATAACAAAAAGCAATCAAAATAGATTGCTTTTAAGAGTTAAACTAATGTCAAAATATTTTTACAACTGTGCCATTATTCCAAAGTTAATACTAAAAGGCATTCCTGGTCTTAATCCTGCAGGAACTCTTGATACCGCATATTCCTTGTCCAGCAAATTAATAATATTAGACATCAAACTCACTTTTTGAGTCAAGTGGTATTTAGCTGATAAATCAACAATAAAATTACTGTTTACTTTATTTTGCGATGGAATAGCACCTGTTCCCGCCAATGTTCTAAAGGCATCTACATATTTCCCACTGATTGCAAGGTTAAACTTTTCTGTTTCGAAAGCTACCACTAAGGCAAATTGATTTTTGGCAATATAAGGAATCTCATCTCCACTCTTTACATCCCCCCAGATTGGACTATTAAAATCACTTTTTAAGTTGGTATCTGTTAAAGTATAGGAAAAACTAATAGGAAGTTTATATCCTTTTTCCTGATTATTAAGTACTTCATATGTCGCTAAAAATTCAACACCTTTAACTATCGCTGCACCTGCATTAAATAGATCTCCCGTTCCGGTTCCTCCTCCTGACATATTATCAGCACCTTGCAAATTTGAGAAATCATTATAATAACCAATTAATTCCCCGTAGAAAGCATTTTTACGAAAGCGAAATCCAAGTTCAGAATTGATACTATTCTCGGCATCTTCTCCAACCTTAGCACCCGGAGGAGAAAATCCTTTGTGTATACTAGTAAACACATTATAATCCGCATTGATTTTATATAGAATTCCCATTCCAGGAATCCAAACATCCAAACGGTTGTTCGCTTTTACAACGCTCGTTCCTACTCTTGTTATATCGTTACTGCCATAATTAATAGATTCTAAATTGATATTTTCATATCTAATTCCTGGTGAGAAAGTAAATTTATCATAGGTTAACGTGTAAAGAATATGAGCAGCAACTGCTTCGGCTTTTGTAATTCTATTTGCATCTGTACCAGGAGTTCCGTTAGAAGTTCTGTTCATAACTCCGTTTTGAATAGCGTATCCGTCAACCCATTGAAAACGGTCTTCATAATCCTCATGGTAACGAAAACCAAAATCTAGATCATGTTTCAGAACCCCTGTTCCAAAATCATAATTAGCAACAGATTGGATTCCTTTTGCTTCATAGCCCCGATTGTTAGCTTTTACAATTAAAGCATTGTCAATAGTATTGCTTGCACCGGTTAAAGCTAAATATTCCGCATTGTAAGTGGTTGGATCAATCAATATAGAATTGATTCCCACTTTTGTTGTTCCTAGTTTTAAGGCATCCAGTTTATACCAATTCCTAGCAAAATTATTTTTATAGGCTTTGGTAGTTATATTAAATTTCTGAGATGGTTTTATGTAATGAGTGAACATAATTTGCTTGTGCTCCGTATCAATATAATCTTCGTTTGACCCTACATATCTT
This sequence comes from Flavobacterium sp. GNP008, assembly GCF_056428965.1. NCBI lineage: Bacteria > Pseudomonadati > Bacteroidota > Flavobacteriia > Flavobacteriales > Flavobacteriaceae > Flavobacterium > Flavobacterium sp. GNP008. The sequence continues at coordinate 852,920 of NZ_JBWJVL010000001.1, forward strand.
CTATAGGGATTATTATTATAATCCGTTTCTGTTAAACCCAAGTAGGTTTCGTTTGCCAAGTCTTCGCTGTACTGGATTTTTGCAGTCAGGGATTGAAAAATTTTAGCATCTGCATCCGTATTAATTCTAAATTTTGCAACATAATCATTTCCTTGAAAACCAGTAGTTTTAGTGCTATTGTCGATTTTCTTAAATCCATCTGAATTTCGGTTGTTGTATTCTAAAACGTACCCGAAGTTCTTCCTTTCATCACCTATATTTACATACGTTTTTTTAGTATTGAAACTACCAATACTCGCAACAACTCTAGCAGAGAAACGATTGGGAATTTGTGTTGAAACCATATTAATAGCACCACCGGTTGTGTAAGGTCCGTATTGAATTTGGCTACCTCCTTTTAGGATCTCAAAAGACTGCATTCTATTTACGGTGGGGAAATAATACGCTGCGGGTGCTGCATAAGGAGCGGGAGCAATTAGAACACCATCTTCCATTAGCGTAATTTTACTACTACGATCCGGACTGGTACCGCGCATTCCAATGTTTGGTCTAAGACCAAAACCTTCTTCTTCTTGAATATTAAGTCCAGGAACGGTTCTTAATATTCTGGATACATCATCGTAATTGAAAGTTTTTAGCTCTTTTGGAGATATAAAATAAGTTGCTCCTGCTTTGTTTTTGGCTTTAAATTTACTTCCAACAATTGCATCTGTTGTAATTATAACTTCCTTCAAACTTTCAATACTGTCTTTTTGATTTTTTGATAGTTCCTTTTGTTGTGAAAACCCTAGTGAAGTGACAAATAGTGAAGTTACAATTATAATCTTTCTCATTTTTATTTAGATTTATTCTACATTGCAAATGTAAATTCTAAATCTTATTTAGACAAATTAAAAATAATATAAATTCAAAGTTTAACATTTGTTGATTATGCTTTGAACGCTTTACTGAGGTTTTCCTGCATTATAATCAAACAAAATAAGTCCTTAAATTATCAAAACTCTATTATTTGAGAATTTGATAGGTAATTAAAGCAACTACATAAGCAAATCCAGACATAAATATCAGTTGTCCAGCTGGCCATTTCCAAGAATTGGTTTCTTTTTTTGTAACTGCTAGTGTACTGGCGCACTGCATAGCAAAAGCATAAAACAAAAGCAACGATATTCCGGAGGCAAAATTAAATATTTTTTCTCCAGTTACTGGGTTGATTTCAGCAGCCATTTTATTTTTGATTGTAGTTTCGTTATCACTACCGCCAACACTATAAATCGTGGCCAATGTGCCTACGAATACCTCTCTTGCAGCAAAGGAACTAATTATAGCTATTCCTATTTTCCAGTCGTAGCCCAAAGGAGAAATAGCTGGCTCTATGGTTTTTCCCATAATACCAATATACGAATTTTCTAATTTTTGAGAAGCCACTGCATTTTCAAATTCCACTTTTGATAACGGATTTTGCTTGGTGTTTTCAGTAACAATTGTTTTGGCATTGTTAAATTTTTCACCAGGACCGTATGATGCCAAAAACCATAAAACAATAGATATTGCCAATATAATTTTTCCAGCACCAAAAATAAAAGCTTTTGTTTTCTCAATAACATTGATACCTACGTTCTTGAAAAGCGGTAATTTATAATTGGGCATTTCTACTACAAAATAGGTTTTCCCTTTTATTTTTAAGATTTTATTCAAAATATAGGCTGAAAATATAGCCATCCCGAAACCCAGAAGATACAACAACATCAAAGTCATTCCTTGCATGTTTAGAAATCCAAAAACCCGAGTATCCGGAATTACCAATGCAATAATGATAGCATAAACAGGAAGTCGTGCGGAGCAGGTGGTGAATGGAGTTACCAGAATAGTGATCAATCGTTCTTTCCAGTTTTCGATATTTCGAGTAGCCATAATTGCTGGAATGGCACAGGCTGTACCTGAAATCAGTGGAACTACGCTTTTACCAGACAAACCAAACTTTCGCATGATTTTATCCATTAAGAAGACTACCCGACTCATATAGCCACTTTCTTCCAGAATTGAAATAAACATAAATAGAAAAGCAATTTGTGGGATGAATATCAATATTCCTCCTATCCCCGGAATAATTCCTTGCGATATTAGATTAGTCAAAACTCCAGCAGGTAATTGTTCAGCTGCAAATGAACTCAATGCTGCAAATGAAGTGTCAATAAAATCCATTGGTATTTTAGACCATTCAAAAATAGATTGGAAAATAACAAATAAAATTAAAAAGAAAATAACATACCCCAGAATTTTATGGGTGAGTACGCGATCCAGTTTGCTGCGAAAATCTTTAGCGACTGTCTCGTCTACTTTCAATCCTATTTTCAAAACATCATTAATGAATTGATACCGTTTTATTGTTTCTTTTTGCTGCAAACGCTTTAAATCCGAATGCGTTTTAGTAAAAGAACTTCGGATTTCATTTCGATCTAAATTTAAGAAATTTACATCTTGTGTGATTACCAGCCATAATTTATAGAGCAATTGATTGGGAAATGCTTTACGCAAACTATTGAAATAGTCGGTATCAATTATCGAAGCATTCAAGCAGGGTTCACTTGAAATCGTGCGATACCTTACAATTAACTTTTTCAATTCATCAATTCCATATCCTTTTCTGGAGCTGATCAACGCAATTTTGGTTTTTAAATGTTCTTCAAGATAGGGAATGTCTAGCGTAATCCCTTTAAATTTCATTCTATCCGCCATGTTAATCACAAGGATTGTAGGGATTTCAAGATCTTTTATTTGAGTAAAAAGAAGTAAATTTCGTTTTAGATTTTCAACATCCGTCACAACAAGTGCTACGTCCGGATACAATTTATCGTTTTTATTGAGCAACAATTCTATGACTACATTTTCATCAATAGAGCTTGCATTGAGGCTATAGGTGCCTGGCAAATCCAGAATATTGGCTTTTACATTATTCGGTAATTTGCAAAAACCTATCTTTTTCTCCACTGTAATTCCAGGGTAATTTCCCACTTGCTGATTCAAACCTGTCAACTGGTTAAAAACAGAAGTTTTTCCTGTATTAGGATTCCCAATTAAAGCGACATTTATGTTTTGCTTGCTTACCATAAGTTGGTTTTAAGGATGTCGACTTCAATTTCTTTTGCAGTTTCCACCCGAATTGCAACATGTGAACCATTGATGTTTAAATATAAAGGATCTCCAAATGGAGCTACTTGAAGCAATTCTACCAAGTTACCGGGCAAGCAACCCATTTCCAATAATTTTAAGGGAACCGTATCGATGTCAAAGTCTTTTATGATCGCTTTTTCGCCTTTTTTTAGAGAATGTATCGTTGTTTGCAAATCTTATTTAGATTGAATTAAGATTGCAAAAATACACATTTTAAAACAAACAAAAATCATAACCATTACATTTATACTATTATTACTTAAAACAAGCAGTTGTGTTTAAACAGAATATAAAGCTAAAAAATGTCCTTTTGAAAGCGACTTATTCATTGCTCAGGAAAGTAATATCGTCTATTAATCGTTTCATGTCTTCTTTATTAGTGCCATCATAAAAACCACGAACTCTCTTTTTAGTGTCAACCAACACAAAATTTTCGGTGTGCACCATATCGTACAGTTCGCTTGGTTTCCCCATTTTGACAGCCAAATAGGATTTCCTGGCCATTGCGTAAATTTCTTTTTTATCTCCTGTAACTAAATTCCACTTATTGGCATCAACATGGTGTTTATTGGCATAAGCCTTCAATACGGGAACACTGTCGGTTTCTGGAAAAACAGTATGGGATAATAACTTTACCTTAGGATTATTGATGAAGACTTTTTGAATACCCGATAAATTGGTTGTCATTTTTGGACAAATGGAACCGCAAGTAGTAAAGAAAAAATCAGCAACATATATCTTTCCTTCATAGTCTTTTTGCGTGATAATTTTCCCGTCTTGGTTGACAAACGAAAAATCAGCTATTGTGTGGTACTTGCTTTTGTATTGAATGGTGCTGTCTACTAATTCCGGATTTACATCTGCAGGATTGTAAATGGGAAGTGTTTTTTTTGGCTTTAAAGCCGAATAAAACAAGGATAATATAATTGCTGAAAGTACAATGAAAACTCCTAAAAAGAGTCGGTATTTTTTGAAAAACTCTAACATGATGCTATTTTGATACAAAAATACGAAACGGGATTTGTTTTTAATTCAAATTAACACAATCTTATCTCAGAAGTATTCCTTCAAAAAAGAGATCAAATTAATGCCTCCCGTAATTAAACCTTTTAAATATTTAGTGGTCTAATAAAAATCTATTGGTAATTAATAGATTTTAACTAAAAATCAAATTATTTATTAATAGCTTTGTTAACATAACTAAAAAACTAAAAAAAATGAAAAAAACTTGCAATAAGCAATTGCTTTTTGTGATTCCTGCAATTATGGGTTTTGCGGTGAGTCAAGCTCAGAATGCTCCGGCAGCTAAAGAACCGGGAATCAATGTGAATTACATGGATAAGGACGTTAAACCAAGTAATGATTTCTTTCGCTATGTAAATGGAACCTGGTTGGACAATACAGAAATTCCAAGTGATCGAACCCGTTGGGGTAGTTTTGATGAATTGCGTCAAAAGACAGATGCAGATGCTTTAGCCATTCTTAAAGAAGCGACTACAAATCCCAATTACAAATCGAATACTGATCAAGGTAAAGCGATTAATTTATACCAATCTATTCTTGATACTGTTGGTAGAAACAAGCTAGGTATAGCCCCTTTGAAACCGTATTTAAAAAAAATAGACGCGGTTAAAAATACCAAAGATTTAGAAGCATTATTAATCGAAATGGAACCTGTTGGTGGCATTGGTTTTATAGGTGCTGGTGTAGGAACTGATGCAAAGAACAGCAGCAGGAACGTCATTAATTTAGGTCCCGGTGGCGTTGGTTTACCAGACAGAGATTATTATGTTTCTGAGGATGCCGATTCAAAAGAAAAACGTGCTAAATATGTTTTACACGTGGCCAAAATGCTGCAATACTTAGGGGATAAACCCGCAATTGCTAAAATAAATGCCGAGAAAATTCTGGCTCTTGAAATTGCCATGTCTAAACCAAGATTAGACCGAGTAGAACGCAGAGACCGTCGTAAGTCATACAATCCAATGACATTAGCTGATTTGAGCAAATTAACTCCCTCAATTAACTGGAATGCTTATTTTACAAAAATTGGATTGGCTAAAGTAGATACCGTAATCGTATCACAACCAAAATACATGACGGCGCTAGAAACTATTTTTAAAGAAAACAAAGTAGAAGATTGGAAAGCTTACATGCGCTGGAGTTTGTTGAATAGTGCTTCAAGCCAATTATCGACAGAAATTGAAAACGCAAACTGGGAGTTCTACGGAAGAACGTTAACGGGTGCCGTAAGTCAAAGACCTCGTGACGAAAGAGCACTTCAAACTATTAATGGAACGGTTGGAGAAGCATTAGGAAAATTATATGTTGAGAAAAAATTTCCCGCTGAAGCCAAGGCTAAAGCAGAGAAAATGATCAAAAATATATTTATTGCTTTCGAAAACAGAATCAATAACTTATCATGGATGTCGGCAGAAACTAAGGTGAGTGCCCTTGCCAAATTGCATAAATCTAGAATTAAAATAGGGTATCCGGATAAATGGAAAGATTATTCAGCCTTGACGATTAAAAGTCCAAAAGAAGGCGGAACTTATTTTGAAAACGCTAAAAGCATGTCGCAATGGCGTTTCAATGAAAATATAGCCGAATTAAACAAACCAGTTGATAAAGAAAAATGGGGAATGTCTCCACAAACGGTAAATGCGTATTACAATCCATCTAATAATGAAATCGTATTCCCAGCAGCAATTTTACAACCGCCGTTCTACAATTATCAAGCGGACGAAGCAGTAAATTATGGTGGAATCGGTGGCGTTATTGGTCACGAAATTTCACATGGTTTTGATGATTCAGGTTCCCGTTACAATGCTGATGGAAACTTAGTAGACTGGTGGACAGCCGAAGATTTGAAACAATTCTCTGCTTTAACAGGTGCGCTTGCCGCTCAATACAGCGCTTTGCAACCTATTCCAGGAACTTTTGTTGATGGTAAATTCACGTTGGGTGAAAACATTGGAGATTTAGGTGGCGTAAATGCTGCTTATGATGGTTTGCAATTGTACTTGAAAGAAAACGGAAACCCAGGATTGATTGACGGATACACTCCGGAACAACGTTTCTTTATTTCTTGGTCAACTATCTGGCGTTCAAAAATGCGAGATGAAGCCTTGAAAAATCAAGTAAAAACAGACCCACATTCTCCAGGTATGTACCGCGCGTATGTTCCTTTGCAAAATATTGATACGTTCTATAAAGCCTTCGATATTCAAGCAAATGACGGAATGTATATTACCCCTGAAAAAAGAGTTCGAATTTGGTAAACAGTTGTTTAAAAATTAAAATAGATCCCATTCGTTAAATCGAATGGGATTTATTGTTTTATAGTGTTTTTACGCGTTCGCCTCAGGGAATAATTGACCATATACAAGCCAAATAAAGTAACCCCACCTCCTATTGCAATAGCAGCATTAAGCGGTTCACCAAAAATCAGGGCGCCCAGTAGTACCGCAACAATCGGATTGATATAAGAATAAACACTACTAATTTCAGCTGGAAGATTTTGAAGTGCATAAATAAAAGCAATGAAGGTAAGAATCGAACCAAAAACAACCAAATAACCAATAGACCACCACGACATCGCGGGAATAGCACTTAAACTAACAGAAGTTCCAGTTGCGCCTGTATAGGCAAAAAGCAATATACTGGACAAAAACATTTGTAGTCCTAAACTAAAATACGGATTAAAAGTTGCTGCTTTTTTCTTAGTATACAACGTTCCAAAAGCCCATGTTAAAGTAGAAACTATAGAAATTATGATTCCAAATCTAAAATTTGGGATTAAAAAATCACTCAAGTGGTCGTAAAAAATAACACACACTCCACTAAAACTTACGATCAAGCCTACAACCGATATGCTGGACAAACGCTCTCCTCTAAAAAAAGTAATAATAACAATCCATAAAGGAACAATTGCTCCAATTATAGCACCTAGTCCGCTGCTAATGTACTTAACGCCCCAAGTACTTAACGCATTGCTCAACATAAAGTTCAAAATACTCAAAATAACAATCGTTTTCCATTGTTTTCCTTTTGGCCAAGGTGCTTTTTTAAATAGAAAAAAAGAAATATACAGCAATCCTCCCAGAAATTGTCTAATGGCAACCAGCTGTAATGCGGGCATGTGTTTTACACCTTCTTTTGAAGCGATCCAAGTTGTTCCCCAAAAAAAACTGACCCAGCACAAGGCCAAAATAGGCAATCCGATGGCATTGATCTTAGACGAAACAGCATTCTTAATTTTAGTTCTCACGTTATAAATTTGGTTTGGTAAAAGTATAATTTAAAACGGTTTTTATTTTAGTACTTAAAATTGTTTTTCCTACAGAAGAATTTTCATGAGTAAATTTTGGTAACGCTAAATTTAAATCTTCAGCCTTTTGTGTGTAATACATTTCTCGGGAAGGATAACAGGGAGTCACCGCATTGAAAGTTTCATTCCAAATATTCAATTCTATTATCTTTAAAATTATACCTATACAATCTTCCTGATGAATTAAATTTATGGGTGCATCAGGATTATCTAAATTCTCACGACCCGCAAGAAAATGTATCGGATGCCGGTCTTCGCCAATTAAGCCCCCAAAACGCAATATTGTAGTTTGGAAATTTACAGCGCTTTGCAAAAGCTGCTCGGTCTCTAGTAGTTGTTTCCCGCTTTCCGTATCCGGTTTTGGAGGTGTTTCTTCGGAAACAAGAGTATCCGTATCTCCATAAACAGAAGATGAACTGATGAAAAGTACTTTTTTTACAGACGAATTTTCTATAATCGGAATTATATTTCTAATTTTTGAAACAAAATTCTCTGCCCCTGAACCACGAAGTTTGGGTGGAACATCAATGATTAAAGTTTCAGAGTTTTTTAGCAATTCACTTAATTCCCCAATAGTTTTATTTTCTGAAAGTACAATTAAAAAAGGCTTAATTCCTGCATTTTCCAGTACCGCTAATTTACCTTCTGACGTTGTCGACCCATTTACTAAATAATCATTTTTTAATAAGGCTTTCGCCAAAGGCAAGCCCAACCAACCACAACCCAGAATACTAATTTTTGTCATATTATTTTTAAATTATTTTGCTTTCAAACTGTTCTTCGTAATTGTTAAAGTATCTTTTACAATGGGATTTTCCATACTGCTATCTGAGGGCCCTATTTCTACCTGAGTTGGCTTTATTTTTTGCTTGATTACCACAGCATCATTCAAAACAAAAGGCGTTGGCATCATCCAGTTTTCTCTTTTTGTTATTTCAAATAAAGGATTCGTCATTAAATCAAAAGAGCTTTCCATTAGTTCCATATCTAAAACTGTTGAGGAATTTACGCTAAACTGCATTTCTAGAGGTGCATTATCAACTACATAATAACTCAATATTTTCTTTCCTTTTCGTTGGTATAATGAGTTTTTCTGGCCTAATGTGGTCACACCATTTGCTTTGAAATTATGAATCGCCATTTTTTCATTGGCAAAGATATCATACCGATTTACGTTTCGATTAGGAGAAATTCTTATTTTCAAATACCTTTCATTTCCTACCACCCGGTCTTCCAGAAATACGACATTAGGTTTTATAATGTCTTTTTTAGGAGCCTTAGCCAAATACTTGAATCCTGAATTGTACTTGCTAAACAAAGGGGTTTCATTCAACGCTAATGCTTCTTTAGGGTTTTCACCTAAATAGCCTTTGGTCCAGGAATCAAGATTGGTGTCGTAGGTAACCCAATGGGCTTGGTTTGTATCAGCATCGTAGATGTAGAGCAAGCTGTTTGATTTAGCTTTACCATATTCGTACCCCGATTCAGAATGTGCTTTGGCAATAAAGCCAATGGCAAGCACAAAAAACACTACAGCCCAGATTCCTTTTTTGGCGAAAGTTCCAAAAACAGGCAACAATAATCCAAAGGTCAAAACAGTAAGCATTGCACTTGCAAACAATACTTTTAACCCTAACCCTACAGGAAACATTTGAATGAAAGGCGCTATAATTATTAAAGCCGGAATACTAAAAGCAAGACTTAGTATTTTGCGGTATTTTTGAGTTATGATAAATGCCGCAAACAGAAATAGTCCAAAATATACTGGAATAATCAGGAATCCAGCTCCAGGCAAACTAAAAGCAAGTGCTCCATTTATCACAATCCAAATAAATAGTGGGGCTACATAATGATTCATCGTAACCTTACTAGCAGAAAAACGGTGGTAAAACCCTAGCGTTATTGCCAAGGCCAGTAGCACAAATGCTGCTATATACGCGTGCCCATTGTACGTAAATCCGTTGAGTAAATCATTGTATTGAGGATAGATGATTAGCATAAGCTTCCAACCAAAAAAAGTAATTAATCCCGTACTGATAAAGGATCCTAAAAACGGAATAAATCCTTTTCCTATTTCTCGGGATGATAAAATACGCTTGGCTCTTCCCAAGAATATGAGCCCAATAAACAACCCTAATGCCAGTACTACCATGGGCAAAACCCAACTAAAAGGATAGCTTATGAAAGTATACGGAATGGTAAAATAGACATAATCTTCGCTCGCTTGCGTAATCTTCAAGTCAGCATTCGAAAAATATTTCAATAATGGCATTAAGTATGTCCCTTGATGTGCTAAGGTATTTTTGTTTAAATGATTAATATCATCTTGGGCCGTGTGATAATTAAAATGGTCATCGATAAAAGCAAAATTATATCCCTGAACATTGCCGTGTTCTCTGAAAACAGTTAAATCAGTGTCATTGGGTAACATTTTATAAATGCTGTACATCAAGGAATTTGAAACTGGAAAAGTCACATTTGCGGCAGCAAACTCTCTTACCAATCCTGCATTTCCAGTGTTCGTTTCCATTAACATATAACTTGGGCCTGAGGAACCTCGGGCTTCAAAATTAAGCACCAAACCAATTTCTTTTGCCCAATGGTGTTTGGTTACAAATAATGCTGCACCATTTAATCCTAATTCTTCCGCATCAGAAAAAAGAATGATAATGTCATTTTTATGAGGGGTTTTAGAGTATATAAAAGCACGGACACTCTCTAGGATCGTAGCCACACCAGAACCAGCATCGCTTGCCCCTTTAGAGTAGGAATGTGGTGCGCTATCGTAATGGGAAAGCAACAACAAAGCTTTAGCGCTAGAAGTTCCTTTTATGCGAGCCAATATATTTTTTGAGTGTACTAAATTTCCCCAATCACTTAAGGTGTATCCCTCCTGAATAGATGTTTCTAATCCTAATTTATTTAACTCTTTTACGAGATAATCAGCAACCACTGCGTGTTCTTTTGAACCTACATAATGCGGTTGTTTCGAAATGGCTTTCACTTGCGACAAAGCTCTTTTAGTTGAAAATTCAGAAAGAGAACCTGCTTCATCTGAAGTCCAATGTGGCATCATTGTAAAGTAAATCAATCCCAGAATTCCTAGGATAAATAAACTGGCAAAAATAGAGGAATAATCTTTTTTCATGGTAGGTAAGTAGATAGGGGTTGTGGTATTTAAATATCTTTTTTGACAAGCATGTAAAAATCAGTATCCAAAAGCATATAGCCTTGGTCGTATAAGAAATAGTAGGTATTTCCTGTTTTAGTTTGTAAAATATTCGTGAAAAATTCAAAATCAAAACCTTTACTAAGCAGTTTTGCCCGAGTAGTTTTTGATTTTCCTTCCACATTCAGCTCGGATAAAATACGGTAATTCTTGCGCAACTTATTGTTGATGTTGCGCATAAAATTAGTGCTGTCTTTGTTTATTTTATTGTTATAAGCATTGCGGCAACCATCACTACAGAATTTTTTATCCTCTCGGCCTACAATTTTCTCTCCACATTCTAAACAGGTTTTATTCATGGATTGATTTTTTTAATGTCATACAAATCTGTTCTCCGATCTTTGAGGATGCGTACACTTCCGTGTTCGTGAAGTTCTTTCAATAAATTTAGATCCACATCAACGATAAGCGTCATCTCCGTATTTGGAGTCGCTTCGGCTTTAATCCCATTACTAGGAAACGCAAAATCAGAAGGTGTAAACACCGCGGATTGCGCATATTGAATATCCATGTTGTTCACCTTTGGGAGATTCCCAACACATCCTGCTATAGCAACATAACATTCGTTTTCAATAGCTCTTGCTTGAGCACAATGTTTGACTCTGGTATACGCGTTTTGGGTATCCGTCAAGAACGGTACAAATAAAATATTCATTCCTTCATCAGCCATTAATCTGGATAATTCTGGAAATTCTACATCATAACATATCATGATGCCTATTTTTCCGCAATCCGTATCAAAAGTCTTGATTTGTGATCCCCCGGTCATTCCCCAGTGCTGAACTTCATTTGGTGTCACATGAATTTTAGCATACATCTCTGATGTACCATCTCTTTTACAAAGAAAACCTACATTGTAAAGAGTCCCATTTTCTAAATAAGGCATGCTTCCTGTAATGATGTTGATGTTGTAGGAAATAGCAAATTCTTGAAAACGTTTCCGAATGGGTTCAGAGTGTTTGGCCAATTCCCGAATGGCTTCGGCTTCTGATAAATGATTGTAATCAGCCATTAGTGGTGCTGTGAATAATTCTGGAAATAGTGCAAAATCACTGGCATAACCAGAAACTACGTCTATAAAAAACTCACACTGTTCGAATAGCGCTTCCAGATTATTCAATTGACGCATCTGCCATTGAACCAATCCCAATCGGATGACACTTTTCTCGAGATTGATTAATTTTGGGCTTTCATCATAATAAATATTATTCCATTCCAGTAAAACAGCAAATTCTTTAGAATCGGCATCACCTTCAAGATAATTTTTCATTATTCGGATTACATGAAAATCATTACTCAACTGAAAAGAAAGTACCGGATCGTGTAATTCTTTTCTTTTTACTTTCTCAATGTAATTTTTGGGGGTGAGTTTCTTAGCATGCTGTCCATAATTAGGAATTCTTCCTGCAAAAACAATTGCTTTCAAATTCAATTGTTCGCACAACTCCTTTCGGGCGTCATACAATCGTCTTCCTAGACGCAATCCTCTATAACTTGGGTGAATGAAAATATCAATACCATATAAGACATCTCCTAGAGGGTTGTGAGTCGAAAAAGTATATCCACCGGTTATTTGAGAATAATTGTGGTTTTTATCGACTAAACTTTCGTCCACTCGCAATGATAGTGCAGAACCTACCACTTTTCCATCTACTAGGATCACTAACTGTCCTTCAGGAAAAATACTTAATAGTTTTTCAATATGATGTTCTCTCCAGTAAGAGCCTACCATCTCTGGATACGATTCTACCATTGATTTTTTCAGTTCTTTGTAGTCTTCAAATTTCAAATTTCGTAATTCTACTTTGTTTATTTTGGCTTGCATAAGAATTTGATTTTAATCAAATATAATTAAATTTTTCCATTTACAAACGCTTACAAATAGTTACAACCGAAAGTAAATAGTTACCAACCGAATACTTTTTTTAAGTCATCGCATCTTTGCCCTGTTGATTTGAAACACCAATTCAACACAACATACACTAACCTATAAATAATATACGCCATGAGCACATTAAGAAACAAAGTTCAGTTAATTGGACACGTTGGGAATGATCCGGAAATCAAAACTTTTGACGGAGGAAAAAAATTAGCCAATTTCACTTTAGCTACTAACGAAAGCTACAAAAACGACAAAGGAGAAAAGATAGAAGAGACACAATGGCACAAACTCATCGCTTGGGGTAAAACCGCTGATATTATAGAAAAATATGTTGCCAAAGGAAAAGAAATTGCGATTGAAGGTAAATTGGCTCATCGAAGCTATGAGGATAAAAATGGCGAAAAACGCTATGTGACTGAAGTCGTGGTAAACGATGTACTCCTTTTGGGAAAATAATAATACAATACAGGTCAGATATTCTGGAAAAAATGCTAATTATGATTTCTATTAAATAAAAAAAGATTCTCCCGAAGCAACCTTTTTAACTTTAAACCATCTTTTATAAAATTAATAACTTAATAACTTTTAAAGAGATGAAAAAAATTAAATTACAAGTGATTGCTTTAGTATTAGTAGTAGCATCAGGATTTGCTTCCTGCAGTAATGATGATGACCAACAAGGAGTTATAACCAAAAAGTCCTTTGTTAGTGCCGTAACCGGACCAACAACTGGAACTGTAAATCAAGAACTGGTCTTAAGTGTTACTTTTGATGTTGAAAATAAGTGTAGCGTTTTTAATAAATTTATTGAAACAGCTACTGATAACACAAAAGTTATTGAAGTAGAAACAAAACTAGAAGGAGTTGATTGTGGTACTATACCTGTGTCTAAAATCACTACCTACAAATTTAAAGCAACAGCGGCTGGAACATATCTTTTTAAATTTAAGAAATCGGCTACTGAATTTATAACACAAACGATCGTTGTAAGCTCCGCAAGCTAAAATTTCAATAAGAAGCTGTCTCAAACGACAGCTTCTTGTTTTCTAAAAGGATATACTATTGATTTTATGAATACTCTAAAGCCAAAAAAGAGTAGTTTAGTACACTAACTAATTTAATTAAAAAAAGAATCCTTGTTGACGCAACCTTTTTATAAAAAAATCATCTTAAGAAGAAACCGTCTTAAGAATATTTCTCGATGGTGTTTATTAACTTTTAAACAATAGAAGATGAAAAAAATTATTTTACTTACCCTGTTTTTATTGATACTGATGTCTTGCAGTATGGATGATGATCAATCAAATTACAGTTATGAAGTACTTCCTATAGACAGTTATATATTACCCCAAACATTTACTTTGGGACAAACCTATGAGATAAAGTTGAAGTACAAAAAACCTTCCGACTGCCATTATTTCCAAGGCATATATTACAGCAAGGAATTAAATATCAGGACCATTGGAATTCAAACGGGCGTTTTGGAAAATGCCGAATGCAAACCATTGACTACGGAACCTATTGCGGTTTCGTTCAACTTTTACGTAACAAACACCGGTTCGTATATTTTTAAATTTTATAAGGGAGAAGATGCTAATGGAGCTAATATTTTTGAGGAAGTAGAAGTTCCCGTTACTAATTAATTCTTGAATGAAATTGTGGGCTTGGACCAATTAATTATTGATTGTAAAAAAAACTGCCCAAAAGCTCAGCAGCAAGTATATCAAATTTTTTCTAAAAAATTATTTGGTGTTTGTTTAAAATATTCCAGCAATTATGCCGATGCAGAAGACAACTTACAAGATGGTTTTTTGATAATTTTCGAAAAAATAAAACAGTTCAATTTCAAAGGCTCTTTTGAGGGCTGGGCAAAGAGAATACTAATCAACAATGCCCTGCAAAAGTTTAGAGAGGTTCGGTTTATGGAGGTTTTAGATGATACTATTGCTGATGAAGAAATTGAAATTGACGACGAGCACATATCTATTGCCTTTTTAATGCAGATTATTCAGGAATTACCAGATCAATATCGATTCGTTTTCAGCCTCTACGTACTAGACGGATATTCCCATAAAGAAGTAGCAGAAATGCTCAAAATCACCACCGGAACAACAAAATCTAATCTTGCTAGAGCAAGATTGATTTTGAAAGAAAAAATCGAAGTTTATTCCAGAATTAAAACAAAGTCATCGGCAAAATGAACGACAAAAAAAATATCGACCGCTTTTTTCAAGAGCAATTCAAAGATTTTGAAATGGATCCAAATGAGCAAGTTTGGATCAATATTCAAACCAAATTGAAAAAAAAGAAAAAAGAACGAAGAACGATTCCGTTCTGGATAAAATTCCCAGGAATTGCAGCAGCCTTTCTTCTGGGTGTATTTGCGTTGAATACTCTTTTGAACACCAATACCTGCAAGGAGAATAGCATAGTTTTAGAACCAAAAATGTTGAAAAAACCTTCTCGAAATAACGATTCTATTCTTAATAATACAGAGAAAAAGATCAATTCCTTGAAAATTGAAAAAGGAGCTCCATTCCTCGTAAACAAAGTTAATACAGGCGAAAAAAATGGGAAAGAATTCACAACCGCTAACGAATCTGAAATCAATTCGAACAAAGAGACTACTGCAACTAATCCTATTGTTTATTTACAAAAAAATCATCCTTCGATAAAACAAAAATCAAACAATAAAGTCCACCAATCTCACATGGCTATCCCCGAAAAAAATAGCACGACAACATCCCATCCGTTTAAGAATATTCAGGGTCAAGTTGTAGAAAAAAGTACTTTTAAAGAAAATGAAAGTACTCTAATTGCCCAGGTAGAGCCTAACAACCAAATTTCGACTAGTACCGAAACGCCCAATGAATTAGAGGAAATTCTAAAAAATAAAGCTTCCGAAAAACAAATTTTAGTTCTTAATCAAAAAAATAAGTGGCAAATTACGCCAAATATCGGAGCTGTGTATCTAAACTCAAATTCGGGAGGATCTCCTATTGATACACAATTCTCCGAAAACCAGAAATCAGCTGATAACAGTTTAAGTTTTGGGATTGGAGTCAATTATGCCATGTCTAAAAAAATAGCCATACGCTCCGGGATTAATAAGCTCTCGATCGGATACAATACAAATAACGTTATTTATTCAACAGGCTTAGCGAATAATAACCTGGCAAACATTAACTATACCACTAATGCTTTGATTGAGATTAAAAATGAGGCCGCTTTAAATGTATTAACGTCTTTAGAAAAAGACCTGCAAAAAACAAATACGGGTGCATTAAATCAAAAAATGGGGTATTATGAAGTGCCGTTAGAACTTTCCTATACCGTTTTGGACAGTAAATTAGGGATTAATATTATTGGCGGAGTAAGTACTTTGTTTCTCAACCAAAACAAAATATCATTAGTTTCAGATGAAACTAATCTAAAATTAGGCGAAGCAAGAAATTTGAATCAAATTCATTTTAGCACGAATGTAGGTTTAGGATTCAAATACCAAATCATGAAATCATTCCAAATTAATTTTGAACCAATGGTTAAATATCAATTGAATACATTTTCAAACAACTCGGGTGATTTTAAACCTCTGTTTATTGGTTTGTATTCTGGCATTAGCTATAGCTTTTAATGGGGATTGAATCGTACGCTATTAACTGATTGTATATTATCCCGCGAACTTCTTCCCGAATTTCTTTTCGATGAACACCCGTTTTTCCCAATGTTTCTATGTGAGAATGCATTTTTACGCGCATAATTCCAGGGCTACCGCTGAAAAAAGTATATGGAAATCTCTTCTTATTATCGGCAAAAGTGATCGGAACAATAGGAATTTCATGCTCTATGGCCAAACGGAAAGCACCATCCTTAAACGTGTCTAATAAAATTGATTCATCATCTGGAACGCCACCTTCAGGAAAAATACAGATACTCAATCCTTGATTGATTCTTTTCTGGGCTCGATTAAAGACTTCCATTTTACTTTTAGAACAATTCCTATCCACCAAAATACAGGTTCTTTTATAAAAAAAACCAAACAACGGAATTTTTGAAAGCTCTTTTTTACCCACAAAAACAAACGGATTTTTAGTTAAGGCTAGCATCAGCATAATATCGGCCATGGAAGTATGATTGGCAACAATCATATAACTTTTTTGGTATTCCATATCTTGACTTTTGTCTATTTTATAATAGAACCCCATCCCGAAAAGAATAAATTTTGCCCAAATACGCGCCATCTTAAAAAAATAAGGATAGCCGCTTTCCGTCAAAATAGACAAGATCAAAAAAGGAAACATCACCACTATGGGAATAGTCATCAAAATATAAAACCATACGCGCCATAGCGCCCAAAAAATAATTTTTAATCCTCTCATGAGTTCAAAATTAAGAAATCAGACGTTATGATGCTCAAAAAACATTCTTGTGTTTTTCAATATATATGTCATCTGCATTTTTATACTACCACGCAATTATACCCCATTCTTTTAATCATCACCGTTTTATTAATATAAATGACTGATATGGCTAAAATAAAATTTTGCTAATCCAACTTCGAACAAGTTAATTTTTATAATTTGCGAATTTGCGGTAAAAAATAAAAAACTTTGCGAACTTTGCGCTTCAGAAAAAATCATAATGGCAAAAATACTTACAGGCGTTCAAAGTACCGGAACACCTCATTTAGGCAACTTACTTGGCGCAATCATTCCAGCGATCGCGTTATCAAATAAACCGGAAAACGAATCCTTTCTTTTCATTGCCGATTTACACTCGATAACACAAATAAAAAACGGTGAAACCTTAAGAACTAATACCTACAGTACTGCAGCAGCTTGGCTTGCTTGTGGTTTGAATGTGGACAAAGTAGTTTTCTACAGGCAATCGGATGTGCCACAAACAGCGGAATTATCGTGGTATTTGAGTTGTTTTTTCCCTTTTCAACGTTTGACATTAGCACATTCCTTCAAAGACAAATCCGATAGACTAGAAGATGTAAACGCCGGTTTGTTCTCCTATCCAATGTTGATGGCTGCCGATATTTTATTATACGATGCCCAGCTTGTCCCGGTAGGAAAAGACCAATTGCAACACCTTGAAATCACGCGTGATGTAGCCTCCCGATTTAACCACCAAATGGGAGAAACGTTTGTGATTCCTGAAGCAAAAATTCAGGAAGACAGCATGTTGATTCCAGGAACCAACGGGGGAAAAATGAGTAAATCAGCCAATAATATTATCAATATATTTCTGGATGACAAAGCGCTACGCAAACAAGTGATGGGTATTGAAACCGATAGCACACCGCTGGAAGACCCAAAAAATCCAGAAACATGTAATGCTTTTGCTATTTATTCTTTATTAGCAAATGAAGAACAAATTGCCACAATGACTGCTAATTACCTTGGTGGAAATTATGGCTACGGTCACGCCAAACAAGCCTTGTTTGAATTGATCACAGAAACCTTCAAAACCGAAAGAGAAAAATACAATTACTACATGGACAATCTTCCCGAAATAGATGCTTTATTGAAGATTGGTGCTCAAAAAGCTTCGGCTGTTGCCAATGGCGTTCTGGCAAGAGTGAGAGAAAAATTAGGATTTGAGGTTAATTAAAACTTTGATTTCAATTCTTAAGTTTATAAAATGATTGACCGCAGATTCATAGATTATTTAAAATCTGTGAATCTGCGGTTCTTTCTTTTCATTTAATTGCTAAATCGCCTCAAATAATTTCCCCGGCAAGGGTCGAATCACGCCTTTCAATTCCATATTCAATAGCATTCCTGAGATTTTATAAATAGGAAAATCACAGCGCAAAGCAATAATATCCATCAGTTCTTTTCCAGTTTTTAACAGGTAATCGTATACTTTTTGTTCGTCTTCATCGAGAGAAACAAAGAGTTGTTTCTGTATGGGTTTGGATTCCTTCTGAATATCCCAATTCAAAATATAAATCAAATCGGCAGCACTCGTCAAGACATTTGCTTTTTGGGTTTTTATCAGGTTGTTGCAACCCTGGCTAAACTTATCCGTAACTCGTCCCGGAACCGCAAAAACATCACGGTTGTAATCATTAGCCATATTTGCCGTGATTAACGATCCGCCTCTATCCGCTGATTCAATTACGATGGTGGCTTCAGACATTCCTGCAACAATGCGGTTTCTTCGAACGAAATTTTCTTTATCCGGATTGGAGGAACTCCAAAACTCGGTCATGAAACCACCGTTCTGCTCCACTTTGGCAACATATTTTTTATGGATTTTCGGGTAAATTTGGTTCAAACCATGCGCCACCACACCTATAGTCTGTAAATTATGTTCCATTGCCAGTTGGTGTGCGACAATATCGACGCCATAGGCAAAACCACTGACAATTATAGGGTCCAACGGAGCCAGATCTTCGATCAATTTTCTACAAAATTCAGTTCCGTACGAGGTAATTTGGCGCGTTCCTACAATACTGATTATTCTTCTGTTTTTTAAATTAATATTTCCAGAAGTGAATAATAAAAGTGGTCCGTCAATACAATGTTTCAACCGTTCCGGATAATCTTCATCCTGAAAATAAACCGCGTTGATTTCATTCGCTTTTATAAACTCAAGTTCCTGAGTTGCTTTTTCGAAAACGGATTTATCTTTTAAATTTTTCATCAAAACAGATCCTACTCCATCAATAGCAGCGAGTTGCGAAGCTTTTGTGTTAAAAACCGCTTCTGCAGTTCCAAAATGGGTAAGCAATTTTTTGGCCATTATGTCACCAACTCCTTCTATTCTTTGCAATGCCAATAAATAAAATAAATCCTGCTCTTTCATGCTAATTATTTGAGAGTGAAATGTATAAATTTTTATGCGGATTGTTAATAAAAATTGTGAATAAAATTTTGATAACTATTTTGGTTGTATAACTTTGTAAGTATGAAAATCGAACTATACATCGCGCAGCTTTTATACCGTTATCAATGTGTTACCGTTCCTGGTTTTGGAGCTTTTTTGACCGAAATTCAATCGGCTAAACTAAACGAAAGTACAAATTCATTTTCTCCACCCAAAAAAATGATTGCTTTCAATGCTAATTTGAAAAACAATGATGGTTTACTAGCCAATCATATTGCTTTAGCAGAGAAAACGTCTTACGAATATGCCGTAAGCGCCATTCAATATGAAGTTTTTAATTGGAAAAAAGCATTAGAAGAAAACCAACTTTTTTCTATTAAAAATGTTGGGGACCTTCGTTTGAACGCGGATCACAATATCGTTTTCACGCCTTACGATCAAACGAATTATTTAACCAGTTCTTTTGGGTTGGCCCCTTTTGTTTCACCACTTGTAAAAAGAGCAATTTTCGAAAAAGAAGTAGAAGCAATTGAAGAAAAAGCAACCATCACAATGGTTCCTGAACAAACCAAAACAGCAAATCCGTATTTAAAATACGCTGCTATTTTTGTATTAGGATTAGGACTTGCAGGAAGTGTGGGTTATCCAATGTATCAAAACCAAATCGCCTCAGAAACGATTCTTGTTGAAACTGCTGTTCAAAAACAAGTTCAAAATAAAATTCAGCAAGCCACTTTCTTCATCGAAAGTCCAGTTCCGGCTGTTACACTTTCTGTAAAATCGACTACCGAAACAAAAATGCCGTATCACATTATGGCTGGAGTCTATAGAGAAGAAAAAAATGCCAACAAAACGTTGCGAATTTTAAATCGCTTAGGATATGATGCCAAACGTATTGCTCCTAACAAAAACGGTTATTTTCCGGTTTTGTATGGTAGTTACGCCACATTTGCTGAAGCAGAAAAAGCAAAAAAAGAAATCAATGAAAAGCACAATCCAGAGGCTTGGATATTGATTCAATCACTATAAAACAAAAACCCTATTCCACAACCGAATAGGGTTTTTTAGTTTTAGCACTTTGTTGTATTTAATTCAAACTCGCTTTGTACATCCTCGCTTCTTCCCAAGAGAATTTATGACCGTATTTTTCCATCAAAGCATTTAGTGATTCTTCTTTGTATCCGGCAAAAGCAGTTGCTAAATCCTGCATTTTATCCTCCGGTAAAACCTCTGAAATGGATACCGCTTTAGTTTGTATCAGTTTTACAAAATGGGAGTAAATCGTTTGTTTGGTCAAGACTCTGATTGTTGCAATATCTTCAATTGATTTCTTTTCCACCCACAATTCGTAGGTTTCCTGCACCGTTGATTTTTTAGGTGCTACAGTTTTAGATTTTTTCGAAGCATAACGTTCCACGTCCCTATCGTCTTCAATCAACGTGATATTTAGTTCCTTGAATTGATTTTGTATGGCTTCCGTTTTTCGGATGATGTATTTTTTTATTTCTGAGGATGTCAATTTCTCTTTCGAAATGGTTTCTCCTGCAACAACGGTTTCTATCAATAATTTGGCTTTCATTAAGCGCAAAACGGCCTTGGTCTGCAATTCTTCCAACACGATTAATTCATCGTAAAACGCTTTGACTTTCTTGATGCGTTTTACTTCTTCAATTTTCCAAAGGATCTCAAAAACCAAATCGTCCATTGGTTTCAGGAAATAACTGAAAGCAGCTTGAATTCTTTCGGAAACATGATTCAAATCGACGGTTTCCTGAGCAAAAAGTTTATTCAATTGGGATATGAATTTTCTGGAGGGATCCAAAAGCTGTTCGATAATTTCCGTTTGCTTTCTGGCCCAAACGGCATGTTTCGATTTCTCTGAAATTTCTGATTTTTCGTTGTAACTGAATTTATGATTGCGCCATTCTTGAGCCAAATCATTCCACTCGAACGTGTTTATCAAATAGTTATGGATAAAATTTTTAGTTTCAAAATGCAAGGCATTCTCTAAAAAAGAATCCGACGCTTTGTTTAACGAATAATCCATCACATCCTGATCGTTTGAAATGCCATTCATGCGTAGCGGAGAAAGTAAAATAAGTCCTTCTAACGAGCGCAAACGCGATAATGCGACATACGCCTGTCCCGGAAGAAAAACTTGCGAAACATCAAGCGCCGCTTTATCAAAGGTCAATCCCTGGCTTTTATGAACCGTAATCGCCCACGCTAATTTGATGGGATAATGCACAAAAGTACCTAAAACCTCTTCTTCAATTTCCTTGGTGGTTTCATCTACTTTGTACCGAATGTTTTGCCATTCGTATTTTTCGACTTCTATAGTTTTGTTTTCTTCCGGAAAATGAACCAGGATTTCCTGACTCGAAAGCGATTTAATAACGCCCATTTTTCCGTTGAAATAGTTTTTATCAAAGGACAAATCGTTTTTTACGAACATGATTTGCGCGCCTACTTTCAATTGCAATTGTTGTTCCACGGGAAATATCTTCTCCGGAAAATCTCCGGTTATCTCCGGTTTATAGACCACTGACTTTCCTTCTAAATCTTCCAAAGCCTGCGCATTCATTAAATCGGCTTTGTTGTTGTGTGTGGTTAATGTAATGTACCCTTTATTTGCTTTTAAATCAAAATCTGGTTTTACATATTGGTTTAAAGTTTGAATGTCTTGCTGGGAAATCTCATTGTTCCGCAGATTATTCAAAACCGATATAAACGTATCATCGGTTTGGCGAAAAATCTTGGACAATTCAATGTATAAGGGTGGGTTTTGCTGCACGACATGCGAATGGAAGAAGAATTTTCCTTTGTAATACGTTTTCAGTGTACGCCATTCTTCGTCCCGAATTACCGGAGGCAACTGCAATAAATCGCCAATATACAAGACTTGAACTCCGCCAAAAGCAGTACTTTTTTTGCGTACGGTTTGCATCATATAATCCATCGCATCCAATAGATCCGCACGAAGCATACTGACTTCATCGATAATCAACAATTCCATATTACGGATTACTGATTTCTTCAAACCACTCATTTTGAAATGCCTGCGCAAGGTAGCTTTGGTTTCAAATTTAGTGTTTTCAGAAAATTGAGGGGAGGAATTGTCTGGAATAAATCCTCCAAACGGCAACTGAAACATCGAATGAATCGTTACCCCGCCCGCATTTAAAGCGGCAATTCCCGTTGGCGCCACCACAACAGTGTTCTTGTGTGTAGTTTGGATAATTTCCCGTAAAAGAGTTGTTTTCCCTGTACCTGCTTTCCCGGTAAGGAAAACGGAGCGATGGGTTTGATTGATGAATCGTAAAGTATAAGCGGCGGCTTCAGAAATGGTTTGCATTAGGCGTATATATAAAGCTAAAGTATTGAAATTAGTAAAACTATTTTAATTTTCGCGAAACATTTTAGGATTGTAATAAAACTATTTTTTAGCCCCGACAGCAACGGAAATACTCAAAATTTAGAAAATGATTTTTTCTGGCCGAAAATAGCGCCTCAAAGAAACTCCTTTTACGGCCAGAAAAAAGACTTGATAAACGAGAGATGATAGTGGATAGCGGCAAACAGCTTCAAAAAAAAAGCCTTCAATCTAAGGGTAGACGAAGGCAATTTTTGAATTAATATAAAAAAATTATTTTTTGGCAGCTGCTTTTTCTTCCGTTTTCGCAGGTGCTTTGTATTTGTCGTTCAAGGCTTTGATGATTTCTTTTGTAATATCAAATTTATCTTCAGCGTATAAAATTGAAGCTGCATCGCCTGTACCGTAGATGTATGCATATCCTTTTTCTTTTCCGTACGTTTTGATGAATTTTTTTACTCCGCTTACTAAAGAATCCATTTCTTTACCGCTTTCTTGTTGCAATTCTTGTGATAAGGCTTGTTGCGCATAACCCAATTGTTGTTCTTTTTTTTGCAATTCAGCTCCTTTTTGTTGTGCCCACGCCTGACCGTTTGCTTGTGCTTGCGCTTGAAAACCGGCGGCTTCTTGTTTAAATCGAGCAATTTCAGCTTCTAATTGTTTTCCTTTTTCCTCTGCTTTCGCTTTATATTTTGCTTCTAGGTCTTTTGCCTCTGTATATTCTTTCATTAATTCAGAAGTATCTACGTAAGCTGTTTTTACTTCTTTAACTTTTTCTGCAGTTTTATTGCAACCTACAAGTGAAATTGATAATGCGATAATTACTAATGCTTTTTTCATTTTGATGAATTTCTAGTTTTGAGTATTGTTGACAAAAATATAAAAAATTTGATAGCATTGACATAAAGTTTAAAAAATGCTACATTTTTATGATATAAGATTTTCTTATTGTAATTAGTAAAAATATAATTTATAGTTATTAAAAACGGGTTCTATATTTGCCAAACAAATGAATTAGTTCGAAAATCCAACAAATACATTACCTCTCTTCAAAAAAGCCCTTTATATGAGCTTAAAATGATTCTTGGTTGTTTTTTAGGATATAAATGTGTGACGAATACTCTAAATTCTTCTTAGCCTTCCAATTTGATTGCAATCCAACAAAAAAGGCTTTTATATAATTCATTTTACCGGTTTTGTATTTTTCCGAAAGTAAGCTTACATAAAAAGAATCAAATTTCATAGGAAGCACTTTTACCAATTTCATTTCTTCTTTTTCAAAAAGCATTTTTATAGCCGTTTTAGAAAAATGCCAAAAATGAATGGGCACATCATAAGCAGCCCAAAACGTTCCGTAATGTTTTGCATCGAAAGATTTGAAATTTGGAACCGCAATTATTAAAGTTCCATTTGGTTTTAATAATCGTTTCAATTCTTTGATTTGGTTTTCCAAATTAGGAACGTGTTCCAAAACATGCCACATTGAAATCAAATCAAAAGAATGATTGTCTAATTCGCTGGTTTCTCCAACAAATGAAACACCTTTCTTTTTTGCAATCGCTTTTGCTTTTTCACTTGGTTCCACTCCTATCGTGTGCCAACCATTATCTTTGGCCACTGATAAAAAATCTCCTGTTCCGGCACCAATGTCTAAAATGCTTCCTTTATTAGATTGTAGAGAATTGATTAAATTCAATTTATTTTTAAGCGCAATGGTTTTTACAAAATGATATGCTTTTTCAAACAAAGATCTTTTACTATCCGTGTGTGAAATATAATCCACGCTTTCGTAATACTTGCCTAAATTTTCTAAGCTGGGTTGTGGAGACGTAATCAGCATGTCAAATTTTTCATCATGATACAAGTCGAAAATCTCTTGAGAAACAGAATAATCTTTAACGGTTAAAAAAGGCTGTTGGTTTGAAATGTCCATTAATTAATAGTGCTTTTATATTTTAATTTAAAACGAAACCCTGAAAAAACCAACGGATGCTTTCAAGGTTGAATAATTTATTTTTCTGATTCTTCAATGATTGTAATGCTTCACAACGTGGTTTCACGTGGAACAATTGACTGTAGATTTAAGATTAACCATTTGTGATTGCAGATTTAAAATCAAAAATCGTTAATCTTAAATCTGCAACCACAAATCTTATCGTCCCATATAAATCAACAACACCGAAACATCACTAGGCGACACACCACTGATTCTTGACGCTTGAGAAATGGTTACCGGACGAATCTTGCTTAATTTTTGTTTGGCTTCGATTGACATCGATTTGATTTTATCATAATCGAAATTTTCAGGAATCTTTACATCTTCCAATCGAAGCAATTTATCCGCATTATTTCTTTCTTTTTCGATATAACCAGAATACTTCACTTGGATTTCGGCCTGTTCTAAAATTTCTTGGTCTACATCATTTTCCGCAACATAAGCCGCTACCTTATCAAATTTCATCATGTCGTCTAAATCAATTTGCGGACGAGAGAATACTTTGAACATTTTATCGCCTTGTGTAATCAAGGCCGTATCTTTTGATTCTAAAATAGGATTTGCTTCCGCAACCGAAACACTTGTTACTTTGAAGAAGGCGACCATTTTTTCAGATTCATTTAGTTTGTGTTCCATTCTACGCAAACGCGCTTCAGAAGCCAAACCTATTTCATGAGACATTGGCGTTAATCTGAAATCAGCATTATCTTGACGAAGCAACGTTCTATATTCCGCACGAGACGTAAACATTCTGTAAGGCTCTTCTGTTCCTTTGGTAATTAGATCATCAATAAGAACTCCAATATAGGCTTCGTCTCTTTTTAAAATTAAAGGCGCTTTTTCATGCACTTTTAAATGCGCATTTATTCCAGCCATCAATCCTTGAGATGCTGCTTCTTCATATCCCGTTGTTCCATTTATTTGTCCAGCGAAATACAATCCTTCTACCAGTTTTGTTTCCAAAGTGTGCTTCAATTGTGTCGGGGGGAAATAATCATATTCAATTGCATACCCCGGACGAAAGAATTTTACTTTTTCAAATCCCACAACAGAACTCAACGCTTTGAATTGAATATCCTCAGGGAGCGAGGTAGAAAATCCATTTACATACACTTCACACGTATTCCATCCTTCCGGCTCCACAAACAATTGATGCCTTTCCTTGTCAGCAAAACGATTAATTTTATCTTCAATTGACGGACAATATCTCGGCCCAAGGCTTTTTATTCTACCGTTGAACATTGGGGAACGATCAAAACCTTCTCTCAAAATATCATGAACTTCTAAAGAAGTATAGGTCATGTGACATGACTTTTGATGAATCAACGGAGAAGTCACATCCGAATAGGAAAACTTATCCGGCTTAGCATCGCCTTTTTCTTCGTTCATTTTCGAATAATCCAAAGAACGTCCATCGACTCTTGGAGGCGTTCCTGTTTTCATACGTCCAGATTGAAAACCTGCAGCAACTAAATCTTCGGTAATTCCATACGCAGCACTCTCGCCTGCTCTTCCGCCACCAAATTGTTTTTCACCAATATGAATCAAACCATTCAGAAAAGTTCCGTTGGTCAACACAACCGATTTAGAACGAATCTCTACTCCAAGTGACGTACGAATTCCTTTTATTTTTCCTTTTTCAATGATCAAACCTTTTACCATTTCTTGATAAAAATCAAGATTTGGAGTTCCTTCCAACATCATTCTCCATTCCTCAGCAAAACGCATACGGTCACTTTGAACACGTGGAGACCACATTGCGGGACCTTTTGACTTGTTCAGCATTTTGAATTGAATCGCGGTTCTGTCTGAAACAATTCCAGAATATCCTCCAAGCGCATCAATCTCACGCACAATTTGTCCTTTGGCAATTCCGCCCATCGCTGGGTTGCATGACATCTGTGCAATATTCTGCAAGCTCATTGTAACCAATAAGGTTTTAGAACCCAAATTTGCAGCGGCGGCGGCCGCCTCAGAACCGGCGTGCCCTGCACCCACAACAATCACATCATATTCGTCTAGAAACATCTTCTTTTATAATTTAATCCGTACTCAGGATTGTAATTTTGAAATCTATATTTTGTTCCACGTGAAACATTACACACTTGTTCTTCAAATCCAAACTCTATGTTCCACGTGAAACACTTTCGATTCGAAGCTCAAAACACCACTATTGTTCCACGTGAAACATGGCGATTTTTTCATCTTCTTTACTTCTCATTAAAAGCTCTTCAGCCTCACCCTTGTCTTTGTAACCACAGTAGTGCAAAATTCCATGAACCAAAACACGCTTTAATTCTTCCTCAAAAGAAACATTGAAATCAGCGGCATTGTCTTTTACTCTTTCGATAGAAACAAAGATGTCTCCGTGCAATTCATTACCTATGGAATAATCAAAACTGATAATGTCCGTAAGCGTATCGTGATCCAGATATTCAACATTGATTTTATGAAGATACTCATCATCACAAAAAATGTAATTTATCTCTCCTTCTTTCTTGTTTTCCGAAGTAATAACATTTCCCAACCAAGCAGCAACAGCTTCTTCATTGTCTAAATTAAAATCGGTTTCGTAATTAAAATTGATCATATTTTATTAAAATATTCTTGAACCTTTTGATTAAAATTCGAGCGCAAAGGTAACGATTGTCTATTTAATATTTCTATGCTATTTAAATAATCTAATAAAGGAGCTGGCAGCGCATTAGATTGATTATTAAACTCCTTTTTATTAGTTTCCGATTGGCGTTTGTTTTCCTCTCCTTGTTGCTGAATGGCGGAATTTAATTTCAATAATTCCTGTTTTACATTCAGTATCTTTTGAAGCGTTTCATTCTTAAAACCTTTATTCAATAATTGCTTTTCTATTTGCTTCATTTGATCCAAAGCACTTTGTCCATTACCACCCAATCCTTGTTTATTCAATTCGTTTTGCAATGCTTCGCGCAATTGCTTTTGCTCTTTATAAATTTCCATTATAGCTTGTGCATCACCTTCGCCTCCCTCGCCTTCTTGACCTGATTCGCCAGAAGTGCCTTGTTTACCATTTTTCCCTTTTTGACCGTCACCCGGTTTCTCTCCTTTTTTAATTCCCTCTTTCATTTTCTCGCCAAGACCTTCTTGCTTTTTAATAATATCCGGCAATTGCATTCCTTGTCCTTGACCCGGCTTCGGCTTTCCGGAACCCATTCCTGACATTTGCATTTGCATATTGTTAAGCATGTCACTCAGGAAATCTGCAAGTTTATTAGCCGCCGAAATGGTGTATTGTTGGTGCGACAAACCTTTTGGAACTTGAGCATCAGTTAAACTGGACAACGATTTATCGACGTTGTAAATTACATTACCAATTTCTTTGGTAATGTCTTCAGCAATTTTTGGATTACGTAACGACATCGCAAATAAACTGTCATCAACATGCTTGAACTGTTGTTTTAAATCCTGTTGAATTTTAATATTTTTATTAAACGCCGGTGATCCTGATTTATGTTTTTTAAACTGATTCATCAAGTCTTCCTGTGACAAAGAAAACGCTAATAAATTATCCAAGATTTGTCGCAACATAGCAACATCTTCCTGCAACTGTTCCATTTCCCCTTCCTCCAAAGTTTGTTCCATTTTCTGCGACATCTCTTTCATCTTTTTAGAAGCACTTTTTTGATTTGGCTTGGCTTTGTCCTTTTTGTCTTTCTTCAATTCCTCGGAAGCTTTCTTTAAATGCTCGTCAATGCTTTTTTCTTTTGCATCGTCTTTTGGTAAATCCAAAGGTGATTTTAATTCATTGTTTTCTTTTTCTAAATCATTTAAATCTTCTTGAATTTTGTCAAACTCAGCATTGATGTCTTCCTGCTTGTCCAGTTTATTATCCTTTTCATTATCAGATAATTTATCTTGTTTATCCGATAGTTTGTCCAGTTTGTCTCCTAATTGTTCTGCTTTCTTTTCTACATAAAACCTTTTCGTCAATTCCACCAACTGTTCTAAATTCTTAGTTTGGTTTTTACTGTTTTGTTTAAATTTATCCAACTTAGTCAACAACTCTTCATTCTGAATTTTATCGTTCAGTTCTTTCAATTCATCTAAAAGCTTCTGGTTTTTTTCCATTTCCTTTTCGGCTTTGTCCATTCGTTTTTGAAGCTCCTCTTTCAACTCATCCTTTTTATCGGTTTTTAATTGCTCTAAATTATCATTCATTTTTTTGGTAAATTCTTTCATCATCTCATCCTGTTTCATCTGACGCTTGATGAAATCATTTACTTTTTGCTGATCTTTAAAATCCAGATTTTCTTTCTCTTTTCCAGTTTTCTGCAATTTCTCCATTTCAGAAATCTGCTTATCCTGATTTTTTAAAGACTTCTCTAAACTGTTGATATTGTCATTTTGCTGCTGCAAAATTTGATCTTCCTTTTCTTCATCTGTGGAAACACGATTAGAGAAAACGGAAGACTTCGTGCTTTTAAAATTATGGAGAGGATCATTATCAAAAACTTCAAAATAATAATCATAAGAAACGCCTTGCTCCACCGGAAGATTACTTGGAAACGAAAATACGAATTGATCAAAAGAACTTTTCTCAATAGCAATTGTTCCACGTTTAGCAGTTTGTGGTTTCTCTCTTTCATAATAAACAATCTGAAGTCTAGACAAACCATAATCATCCGAAATCTGACCTAAAACATAGTTCTTAGCAACCTTCAAACTATCCGGCGCATTGCTCACATTGATCGTTGGAAACTGATCTTTGACAATAGTAAGCTGATAATTAAGTTTTTCATAGTTTTTTACCTTATCGTTTGAGGTAAATATTTGATAATCTGTGTTTTGAACTATCTTTTTAGATAAAAAAAAGGTGTTTTCTGTTTTCGAAAAAGAAGCTTTAGAAATTCCATCCATCCATGCTACACTTTCTGTCGCTTGCGTATTCATTTTCCAAGTCACTCGCGTTCCTTCCGGAATAACCGCATTTCCTGTCCCTTTGATTGTTTCTGATTTTTTATTCAAATACAAAGGAAAGTTCAACTGCATTTCAAAATTAGCAATCGAAGGAACAGTAATCACTTTCAATTCATAATCCGGTGAAGTAATAGCATTTCCCTCCACGTGAAACAAAATATTTTCCAAAGGCTTTGCTAACTTAAATTGAAATTCACCCGCTTTAGTCGATTCCATAAAATAACTTTCATCATCAATAAAAATCATCGCATTTTCAGGAACAATTTTTCCTTGGGTTTTTATTCGAAGAATAAAATCCTTTCCTTGCTCCGTTTGCAAATTCGAATTTAGAACCACGAATTTAAAAGGAGCAGGTGGCAGAAAAGCCGAATTGAAATGCACTACTCTATTCAAACTTTGAGAAATCATGCTGCTGTTTCTAGAAAAATAAAAGAAAGCAAATAATACTATAGGAATTAAAGCCAAAGGAAAATACTTTCTATTTCGGTTGTAATTTATGGCATTCCCAAAAGGAATTGGTTGCAACGCATTGGCTTTTTGTTCAATTGATGCGGCTAATAGTTCCGATTTGATTTGATGTTCATTCGGATTTGATAATTGCAAAAAGTTAGTCAGCTTGTCGCTCACTTCTGTAAAATGATTTCCAATAATTGCCGAAGCCTGATTGTAATCGATTCCTTTTTGGACTTTGAATAATTTAAAAATGGGGAACAAAATAAAACGGAACAACAAATACACTTCAACTCCAATGAAAGTCCAAAATAAAATGGTTCTTCCCATTGGCTTAAGCCAAAGAAAATATTCGACAAAAAGCGTAAAAAGGAAATATAACAATCCTAAACCGATAAAGAAAATAGTTCCCCGTATCAATTCGTTGGTATAAAACTTTCTGATGAAAGCTTCTAATTTTTGATAAATAAATTGTTGCGTTTCCAAAATGTATGCTTTGTTTATTACAACCAATAAAAGTACTAATTTATATGAACAAAGAAATGTTAAAATCAACAAACTCACTAATCTTACATTATCTCATTTTCAGATAATCCAATTGAGTAATCGAATTTGTATCTTCGCAAAAAAATTACAGCAATGTCTAAACAAGTTCGGGTGCGTTTTGCACCAAGTCCAACTGGACCTTTACATATTGGCGGCGTTCGTACCGCATTATTCAATTATTTGTTTGCCAAAAAAAACAATGGTGTTTTCTTCCTGAGAATTGAAGATACGGATCAAAATCGTTTTGTTCCAGGTGCTGAAGAATATATTATGGAAGCACTGGAATGGTTAGGAATTGCACCCGATGAGACTATTGGTAAAAACGAAAAATTTGGCCCTTATCGTCAAAGCGAAAGAAAAGATTTGTACCAACAATATGCTGCTGAATTAATCAATTCTGGGAATGCCTATTATGCTTTTGATACGGCAGAAGCTTTGGACGCAGCAAGAAAATTAGAGGAAGAACAAGGAAAAACCTTTATATACAATCACCATAATCGAGAAAAACTGGACACTTCATTGGTGATTTCTGCAGATGAAACTGCCAGAAGAATTGCTGATAGAGAGCATTATGTAATCCGTTTTAAAACACCGGTGAATGAAACATTGCATTTACATGACATCATTCGTGGCGAGGTGAAATTTGAAACGAATCTTTTAGACGATAAAGTATTGTTTAAAAGCGACGGAATGCCAACCTATCATTTGGCTAATATTGTGGATGATCATTTAATGAAAACGTCTCACGTAATTCGTGGTGAGGAATGGTTGCCATCAATGCCTTTACACGTTTTATTGTACAGAGCATTTGGTTGGGAAGCACCGCTATTTGCACATTTACCATTGATTATGAAACCTGTCGGGAACGGAAAATTATCCAAACGTGATGGTGACAAGATGGGATTTCCTGTATTTCCATTAGATTGGAAAACAGCAGAAGGCGTTTCATCTGGTTACAGAGAAAAAGGATTTTTCCCGGAAGCAGTCATCAACTTTTTAGCATTATTAGGTTGGAACGATGGAACCGATAAAGAATTATTCTCGCTGGAAGAATTAGTTGCAGCATTTGACTTGAACAGAGTTCATAAAGCTGGGGCTAAATTTGATCCTGAAAAAAACAAATGGTTCAATCACCAGTATTTAATCAAGCGGGAAGATGCAACTTTGGCCAAAGCCTATGCTCCTATTTTGGCTGAAAAAGGTTTCTCGTCTGCGCTCGAAATGACAAAGTTGACCAAAATAGTTTCTTTAATCAAAGAACGCGCGCATTTTGTTTCTGAATTTTGGGAAATGAGTGATTTCTTTTTTATGGCTCCAACAACGTATGATGAAAAAGCCAGCAAAAACTGGAAGGCAGAAACACCGGCATTAATGCAGGAATTAATCTCTGTCCTGGAAGAAATTACCGATTTTACTTCTATGAATATCGAAACCATTGTAAAAGACTGGATGACGAAAAATGAAATTGGAATGGGAAAAGTAATGCAACCTTTTCGTTTGGGTTTGGTTGGTGCGCTGAAAGGTCCTCACCTATTTGATATCGTTGCAATAATTGGAAAAGACGAAACGATTAACAGAATTCAAAAAGCAATAGCTACTTTGTAATTTTTCAAACATATAATCACCATGAAGGCTCAATATTTACTACATATTATTTAGTAAACATTGAGCCTTCTTCTTATTAACTAGTGAGATTAGCTATATATAAACAGAAATTCTCAGTTACTATTCCTGAATTTAATTTGAAATTGACACCTAAATTCTTGTTGTATAAGTATTCAAGCATCGTATTGACTGTAAATTGATAGGAAACATTTGCTCTAAAATGACGAACGCCAAAAGCAATTCAACCTTTGGATAAAAATTAAAATTAGAAATCTCCCTACTATCTTTGGCTAACAACGTTGTACCAGAAGTACCTTTATTTTCATCCGTACTATCTTACTTAATTTTCCATTTACCTGTTCACAGGTCCAAAACCAATACTAAAATGATTTTAGACAAGTTTATAACTTACTTGTAAAACCCTTGTGACGACACAAATTTATAGTTGATATCTTCCTATATCAAGGTCAATATGGTTGTTGCAGCAGAAAAATTATTCAAACTAAATTAAATGTTATACACTATCCCAATTAGTATAGAAATTTTTTCTCATAGTAAATCCTGTATTCCAACACAGTCCTTGTTTAGTCTCAAAGTTATTTGTTTTTAAAGTGAATTGATTGACTCCAAAAATGATACCCATCCTGTTAGAATCCAATTGTTTATACTGGGAGAAAGTTGTTGTTTAAACAACAGTAAAAACTGAACAAAGTACTATCTTTCTCATATAATTGGAAATTACAAAGACAAACCTAAAGTTTTTTTGTAAATTGTGAGATAATTTTTAACTAAATAAAAATATTATGAACATTGCTTTAATCATCCTATTAGTCTTTGGGTTTTTCATTTTATTATCTTCATTTTTTACAGTAAAACAACAAACTGCTGTTGTTGTAGAACGATTTGGAAAATTTTTAAGCATCAGACAATCTGGTTTGCATTTAAAAATTCCTTTAATAGATAGAATCGCAGGACGTGTGAATCTTAAAATTCAACAATTAGACGTTATCATTGAAACAAAAACGAAAGACAACGTTTTTGTTAAACTTAAAGTTTCAGTTCAATTTATGGTAATTCAAGAAACCGTTTACGATGCTTTCTATAAACTGGAATATCCCCACGATCAAATTACTTCCTATGTTTTTGATGTGGTTCGTGCTGAAGTTCCAAAATTAAAATTGGATGATGTTTTTGAAAGAAAAGACGACATTGCCATTGCAGTAAAAGGGGAATTAAATGAGGCTATGACTACGTATGGATATACCATTATCAATACTTTGGTAACGGATATTGATCCAGATATTCAAGTAAAAAATGCTATGAACAGAATTAATGCGGCTGATAGAGAAAAAACAGTGGCCGAATTTGAAGCGGAAGCCTCCAGAATAAGAATTGTAGCCAAAGCCGAAGCTGAGGCTGAAAGCAAACGATTACAAGGTCTAGGTATTGCTAACCAAAGAAGAGAAATTGCCAAAGGTTTAGTAGAAAGTGTAGATGTTTTAAATAGAGTTGGAATAAATTCCCAGGAAGCTTCTGCATTGATTGTGGTCACACAACATTATGATACACTGCAAGCTATTGGTGCTGATGCGAATTCTAACTTAATTTTGTTGCCTAATTCACCACAAGCCGGAAGTGACATGCTTAATAATATGATCGCTTCTTTCAGCGCTTCAAACCAAGTGGGTGAAATGATGCGAAAGAAAAATGGAAAAGGGAGTGCTAAAAAAGAAGATAAAACGGATTATCAATTACCTGAAAAACCAGAAGCTCCGGAAACAGAAGAATAATTTTTTTAAATCCATAAAAAAAGAGGCTTTTACAAGCCTCTTTTTCTTTTTGATATCCAATTTTTAATAAAAGGAACTGCTTTATTCAATATAAAAGGAACCGCTGTTGAAACTATTGCTCCATAAGGAATAGCAGTGCTAAACGATCCTACCAAATCACTTACAATATTTTGAGGTGAAAAACTTTCTTTTGTTTTATTTACTCCAAAAATTAGTTTTTGATAACTAATTTCTTTTTCAATTTTTAAAATTTCAAGTTCTCTATCGATTTGAGCGTAAGAAGAATATTTTTTTGTTTCCATAATTTAATCGTTAAAAAATATTTCAGAAAATTTCTCTAGTATCGGTCCCTCAATAATTTTATCTTTTATTAAAAACAAAAGACTTGTTACCACAAGGTAAATTCCCCCTATTGTTAAAAACCCCATTGGATAATTATCTAAATATTTACCAATAGCCATAGCTCCTGCAATTGAACAAAATAACAAAACCATACTTAAACACAAAAAAATCAATGAGAACTTAAGAATCATAGTAGTAGACTTCATTGCTACTTTGAAACCCCATAATTTATAATAAGACACATTGCTTTGGATATAGGCTTGTATTTGGTCCTGTATATCTTCCGTATTTTCTTTTAATTCTTCAAAAGCCATGTATTTAGATTTAAGATTTATTAATTCGATAAATCGAGATTATTTTTGAAGTTTGGCGTTTTGTCTTTTTAACTCTGCTAATTTTTCTTCTAAAAAAGAAATTACCTCTTCGGTCTTGTGACTCATGTTTGAAACCAACTCTTGATAAGTTCCTTCTAAATCAAATTTAGCTGTTGTTAATTGATCACTTAGTTGTAAAGAGACACTTTCCAATTTATTTTGTAAATCATGTTTGGCACCATCAAAACCATCTTTTAATTTTTCTCTGGTTTTAGATCCTTTATCAGGCGCAAATAAAATTCCTACTCCAGCCCCAATAACTACTCCGGTTAAGACAGCCACCAATGTATTTCCTGCATTATTCGACATAATTGTAAATTTTAAAAGTTAGTTTTATAAAGTTACAAAATTATTAATAAAATCCCGTTAACAACTCGTTAAAGTGTAATTATACAAGACAAAAAGCAAATAAAAACGCGCTGTGCCGTGTTTATTTCAATTTTATGTTGTGTGTCATATATTCTAAAAAACAATCTTAAAATCAACGTATGGAAGTCGTTTTTGATTGGATAAAAATATTAAAAAAAGTATTTTTATAAGAAATTACTATAATAAGAAAAGCACTCTAAAAAGAGTGCTTTTGATTGCTAAAATCTATTTTAAAAAGTAGTTCTTAAACTTTAAGATCATTTAATAATTGCAACACTTTTTCGTTTTTTTCATTATTTTTCATTTCTGAAAGTTGTTCTTGGAAAGCACTAAAATTATCCAAGTCGTTTTGTAAATTTTCAAGCGCCAGAATTCTAACGGCAGTCATCTGACTTTTCAAAGACATCGTGTATAATTTTATCAAAGACTCTTCTTCAATATCCTTTACTGTTACCTTGTCGGAATGATGTAAAATTAAATTAGAAAACAACAACGCGTTATTGTCATTCTTACAGTTTTTTATAATCGTCTGAATAATTAAACTGTAATTATCGATACTCTTAATAGTTGCAACAATACTATTTAGAATCAAAATGGCATTGGTTTCCTCTTTTTCTTTTACATATTTATTGATTTCTTTTTGGGTATTCATCAATAAGTTTTCTTCTTTTTTCCCTTTTTCTTCCCAAGCATCTTTTAATCCAACGGTTTTATTAAAGACAATTTTACCTTCGGTAGTTTCTTTATCCACATTGAAATAACCCAACCGTTGAAACTGAAATTTATCTCCAGATTGAACTGTTACCAAACTTGGTTCTACAAATCCTTTCACAATTTGTAACGAACTAGGATTCATAAATTCCAAGAAATTTTTCTCTTTATGACTGTCAGGTGCTTCATCGATAAACAAGCGATCGTAGAGACGAACCTCCACTTCTAAAGCATGTAGTATAGAAACCCAGTGCAACGTTCCAGCTACTTTCCTTTGACTCGCTTCACTCCCACTACCGCTTCTGCTGTCTTCATCATACCTCACATGAATCTCTGTAATAGTTCCAGCAGCATCTTTTATAATACTTTCTCCTTTAATGATATAGGCATTTTTAAGGCGTACTTCTCTGCCTAAACTCAATCGAAAAAACTTCGCTGGAGCATCTTCCAGAAAGTCTTCTCTTTCGATGTATAATTCTTTTGAAAAAGGAACTTTTCTAAATCCTGCACTTTCATCTTCCTGATTGTTTTCGGCTTCCAACCATTCTTCTTTATCTTCAGGATAATTAATGATCACCAATTTTATTGGATCTAAAACCGCCATAACTCTTGGAGCTGTTTTATTCAAATCTTCGCGCAAGCAAAATTCTAAAAGTGAAAAATCAATTATATTTTCTCTTTTGGCAACACCAATAATATCACAAAATTTACGAATAGAATTTGCTGTATAACCTCTTCTTCTCAATCCTGAAATAGTTGGCATTCTAGGATCATCCCAGCCATTTACTATATTTTCCTGAACCAGTTGCAATAGTTTTCGCTTGCTCATTACCGTGTAATTCAAGTTCAAACGAGCAAATTCATATTGATGTGGTCTTACTTTTGAGTCATCATAAATTTGGTCCAAAAACCAATTATACAATTCACGGTGCATTACAAATTCTAACGTACAGATAGAATGTGAAATTTGTTCTATGTAATCACTTTCCCCGTGTGCATAATCATACATGGGATAAATTTTCCAATCGTTTCCAGTTCTATGATGATGCCGGTGTAAAACACGATACATTAAGGGATCCCGCATCAACATATTAGTCGAGGTCATATCAATTTTGGCCCGTAAAACATGACTTCCTTCCTCAAAATCGCCGTTTTTCATACCTTCAAATAACGTAAGGTTTTCATCAATAGAACGGTTTCTGAAAGGTCCATCAACTCCAGGTTGCGTTGGCGTTCCTTTTTGAATCGCCATGTCTTCGGAGGATTGACTGTCTATGTATGCTTTTCCATTTTTAATCATGGCAACGGCCCATTCATATAACTGCTGAAAATAATCAGAAGAATACAATTCTTCTGTCCAATTAAAACCCAACCATTGCAAATCTTCCTTAATAGCATCTACATATTCTTGCTCTTCTTTAGCAGGATTTGTATCGTCAAAACGCAAGTTAACAGGCGCATTGTACTTTAACCCTAAACCAAAATTCAAACAAATCGATTTAGCATGACCTATATGCAAATACCCATTAGGCTCTGGTGGAAATCGGAAACGTAATTGATCTTGAGGAAAACCGTTTGATAAACTGTCTTCAATGATTTGTTCTATAAAATGGAGTGATTTTTCTTCAGTTGACATTTTTTTGTTTTATTTTAGCAAAGATAAAAAAAGTTTGAGGTTTAAGGTTTAAAGTTCACTAGAAACCTATTAAAAGTTAGAAGAAAGTGCCGCTAATCTTAAATTTTAAATAATAAACAAAAAGATACATGGGAATTATAAAACTAAAAAATATCAGAATCTACTCCTACCACGGTTGTTTAATCGAAGAAGGAAAAATTGGGTCTGATTATACCGTAAATTTAGAAGTTAAGACTGATCTTAGAAAATCCTGTAGTACAGATGATTTGAAAGATACGGTGGATTATGTACTTTTAAATCAAATTGTAGTGGAAGAAATGGCCATACGTTCCGATTTACTAGAACATGTGGCGCACCGAATCATCACTCGGATTTTTGAAGAAATTCCTGAAATTTCCAGAATTATTGTAGCTGTTTCTAAACTAAATCCTCCTATTGGCGGTGATGTTGAAGCAGTTACTATTGAAATGGAAGAATACAGAAGTTAGTTTTAAAAAAAAAATAACTATTTTTTAAATATTTTTTTAAACTTTTAAACTTTAAATTTTTAAACTCTAAACTTTTTAAGTACTTTTGCCGTCCATTCAATAATGGCGTCGTGGCCGAGTGGCTAGGCTGGGCTCTGCAAAAGCTCCTACTCCGGTTCGAATCCGGACGATGCCTCAAAAACCTTCAAAGCAATTTGGAGGTTTTTTTTTGTCTAAGCTTTAAAGAAAAATTATGTAATTATATCTTTAGACAAGCAAGTCCAAAGGCTTCAAGAGAAGACTTAAAATAATAGGTGTTTTTTGGAAAATTATAAAATAATAAAGCCTTACTTATGATGCCTATAAGTAAGGCTTTATTACTTTAAAAAAGAGTGCTTCCTTTTTATTTAATCAATTTTTTCAAATGCTTTTTTAACTAATTCTTTTTCTTCCGGGAACCAGCCTTGGGTGATTAGTACTATACCAAATACCATCATTACAATACTGATTCCTTTTTTTATTTTGAGAATATTTACTGGTGTTAATTTTGTTTTTAATTGCTTTGCCAATAGTATTTTAATACAATCAATAAATAAATAAGTACTAATTACAGTAATGAAGAACGTGACCATTCTTGGTGTTTGCATATCTAATTTAGGTCCTACAGAAATAATGATTGCCAACCAAAAACCAAGGACACCAATATTGATAATATTTAATAAAAATCCTTTTATAAAAAGGCTTAAATAATTTTTTTTGACTATTTCTCTGTCGATAATATCGGTGTTAATTTTTTCTTCTTTTTTTAATTGAATGAAAGAAATTATGCCATAAACTACCATTAATACTCCTCCAAAAATAAAAAGTGCAGGTTGATCTTTTAAACTTTGAATTAATCTATAACTTCCTAAATAAGCTATACCTATAAAAATAATATCTCCTAAAATAACGCCTAAATCAAACACTAAAGCGGCTCTAAATCCTTTTATAATACTTGTTTCCAATAAAATAAAAAAGACAGGTCCAATCATAAAACTCAAAAAAATTCCCCAAGGAATACCGGATAAAATATCGTTTATCATTAATAATTTAAATTTATTTCTATAGTATCTAAACTAAAGTACTAATTTTTTTCTAAAATAGTACCACCAATGAAAACTTCCTTGTTAATTTGTTTTGGTTTGCCGTAGATAAAAATAGAGCCCCCAGCTTTTACTTTTGCATCCACTAATGTAGTAGCATAGATTTCTGATTTTCCTCCTGCAGCAACGCTTATTGTGGTTTGAGATGTGTGTAAATCCATTGCTTTTAGAATTCCACCTGAAGTGATCCCTACATTTTGGTTAACAGCTTTGCCTGACAAATCAATTATTCCCCCTGCGTTTGCTTTTACATTTACTTTATCAACTGCTATTTCTAACTTTATTTCTCCTCCTGATTTAGCATTCAAATCTAAAATTGTTTGCTTTACAATAGTTTCACTTGAAACATAACTTCCTTCACTGACAGCAATACTTTCAAGCGCTTTAAAATATAATTTTACAGAAATGTCGTCACCTGATAGGAGTTGTGGAAATGGCATTCTGATTTTTAATTCCCCATTTTTATTTACTGTTTCAACTTCGTCAGCTCGAGCTCCGGATATAACTATTTTATTTTCTGAGGCAGCAATTAGTTTTACATTGATTTTATCAAATACTTTCAATTCATTAAAATCTCCTAAATTTCTTGACACTTGTGCAAATGTTATTTGGCATACCAACACACATGCAAAAAAAAGTACTTTTTTCATTTCATTTTATTTTGATGGTTCTTCAATTCTTCTTAAAAAATTAAAATCCAATTGTTTTTTAACTAAATCGGCATTTTTAACTTTAACGTAAATTTCGTCTCCTAATTGCAATAATTTACCAGAAGTTGCGCCTGTTAGTGCATATTGTTTCTCATCAAATGTGTAATAATCATCTTTAATATCTCGTATTCTACACATACCCTCACATTTATTCTCTATGATTTCTACATAAATCCCCCACTCCGTTACACCTGAAATTACGCCCAAAAATTCCTGATCCTGATGATCTTGCATGTATTTTACCTGCATGTATTTGATAGAATCACGTTCTGCATTAGTGGCTAAACCTTCCATAGTGGACGAATGTAAACATTTTGTTTCATAGGTTTCTTCATCTACCGATTTACCACCATCAAGATAATGCTGCAACAATCGGTGTACCATCACATCAGGATAGCGACGAATTGGTGAGGTAAAATGCGAATAATAATCGAAAGCTAAACCATAATGGCCAATATTATCCGTAGAATATTTAGCTTTACTCATGCTTCTAATCGCAAGAGTATCAATTAAATTTTGCTCTTTTTTACCATTCACTTCTTCCATTAATGCATTCAGAGATTTTGAAATATCGCCTTTATTTCTAAAATCGATTTTATAGCCAAACTTAGCAATTACCGTTTGCATAGCAATTAATTTGTCTTCATTAGGTTCATCATGAATCCTGTAGATAAAAGTTTTTGTCTGTTTACCAATATACTCAGCAACTTTTTTATTAGCCAAAAGCATAAATTCTTCAATTAAATGATTGGCATCCTTAGAAACTTTAAAATACACGCCTTTTGGTTCACCAGCTTCATCTAAATTGAATTTTACTTCTACTTTATCAAAAGAAATCGCACCATCAGCCATTCTTCTTTTTCTAAATATTTTAGCTAATTCATCCATTTTTAGTGTCGCAGCAACGATTGCTTCCGATACTTGATAGGAACTTCCAGTTATAGAAATTTCTTCCGGAATCACATCGTCTTTCGTTTCTATGATGTACTGTGCTTCCTCATAAGAAAATCGTTGATCCGAATAAATTACAGTTCTACCAAACCATTGATTCACTACCTGTGACTTTTCAGTAATTTCGAATATTGCTGAAAAGGTATATTTTTCTTCATTTGGGCGCAAAGAACATGCAAAATTTGATAGTACTTCAGGTAACATTGGCACTACTCTATCTACTAAATAAACCGAAGTTGCTCTTTGATACGCTTCATCATCTAGAATTGTTCCTTCTTGCAAATAATGGGAAACATCGGCAATGTGAATACCAATTTCAAAATTTCCATTTTCTAATTTTTTAAAAGATAAGGCATCATCAAAATCCTTCGCATCCTTTGGATCAATGGTAAAAGTCAGCGTATCGCGCATATCACGGCGTTTGGCAATTTCACTTTCTTCTATCGAGGTATCAATTTTTTGAGCAAAGGTTTCTACTTCTATAGGAAACTCTGATGGTAAACCGTATTCCGCTAGAATCGCGTGAATCTCTGTATCGTGTTCTCCTGGTTTTCCTAATACTTTTATTACGGAACCAAAAGGACTATCTGCCTTAGCGGGCCAATCTTCTATATGAACCAAAACCACATCACCTTGCTCGGCTTCACCTATTTTATCCTTTGGAATAAAAATATCAGTATACATTTTTGGGTTTGCCGTAGAAACAAAAGCAAAATT
This sequence comes from Flavobacterium sp. GNP008, assembly GCF_056428965.1. NCBI lineage: Bacteria > Pseudomonadati > Bacteroidota > Flavobacteriia > Flavobacteriales > Flavobacteriaceae > Flavobacterium > Flavobacterium sp. GNP008. The sequence goes on from NZ_JBWJVL010000001.1 coordinate 894,504, forward strand.
AGCCTGAATGTCAATTACCCCAACAAAGTCAGTTTTATTTCTTTCAACAACTTCAATGACTTCACCTTCAGGTCTTTTTCCTTTTCTACGGTTGTAAACATACACTTTTACAATATCTTTATCTAAAGCGTGGTTCAGATTATTGGTTGGAATAAATACATCTTCTTCCATTTCCGGACACACAAAATAAGCCGTTTTACGTCCGGTCATATCTATTTTACCTTCGTAATAATCCTTACTTACCGCTTTCACCAGGTATTTACCTGGTTCTGATTCTATAATTTTATTTTGCGAAGCTAAAATCTTCAAATCTTTGATAATTTGATTTCTGCTTTCGGTGTCGTCCAACTCCAGCTTTGCTCCTATTTGTTTATAATTGAATGCTTTATTAGCACTTTGCGATAATATTTTTAGTATTTTATCAGAGAAGTCTTTCTCTTTTTTTATCGGCTTTCTTAATCTTTTACTCATAAATCTGTTCTTAAAAGTCTAAAATTACAAAATACTAAACTGTTTTCAGTACTCCCTACCTAGTTTTAAAGAAAATATAACTTTAAAGAATAGTTGTATCTTTATAAAAAGAATCTAAAATGGAAGAATTTGAAACAATTGCTATTTTTAATTATTCTCATGAAATTATAGTTTTAAAGCATTTATTAGAGCAAGAGAACATAAATTATTTTTTTGAAAACGAAACATTAGTCTCAATCGATCCGTTTGGCAGTTTTGCATACGGTGGAATCAAACTTAAAATTCACTTCAATGATTTTGTTACAGTTCAACAATTATTAGATAACTTAAATAATAATTTGACAATTGTTTAAATGAATAATCCGATTAAAATCTAATTTTTGAAAATCTTATTTTTTTGAAAGTTGTCAACATATATTAATATAAACAAAAAGAAAAATTAAATTTAAATTATTTTTTGGTTGTTATTATAGCTTGTTAATAGTGGCAATAAATTTATTTTAATTTGTATTATAATCAAGAAAAAAGAATTTATTGGTACTTATCAACATAGTTATTATAGTTTAATGTATTCGTTTTAAACCCTTTTTATATTTTAATTAACAATGGTTGATAACCTAAAAGCTATTGATTTTGTAAATAACTTGGTTTACCTTTTTTTGTTGATAACCTACTTTTTAATATTAATAACTATTCTAAAAATTCAAGTAAATAAACTAGGATATAAAAGTTGGGTTTTGGATTACTTATTTTTTATTTATAACACAAAAATACTTCTCAGAATCTATCTAAAGTTATGAACACTCACTGTTAATTTAAAGTTAACTGAATATCAAGCAATTGCATTTTGCTATTAACAATGTAAATTTTTAACATTTAGTCTAAATATTACCTATTGATTTACAGGTATTTATAGATTTAATAAAAATAGATCGCTACTACTAATTAAATAATAATGTGGTTGTTATAAACCATTATATACATTTAATTTTAAAGGTTTATTTAAAAACAAATAATCTAATAAAGAATAGAGATTTAAATGAATCAAAATAGATTACTTTATTAAATTTGCACCACACAACTTATACATATACTATGAAAATCTCAATAGGAAACGATCATGCAGGCCCAGATTATAAAAAGGCAATTGTTGAAATGCTTAAAGCAAAAGGACATGAAGTAATTAATTACGGAACAGATTCACTAGACAGTGTGGATTACCCTGATTTTGGGCGTCCCGTTGCTATGGATGTTTCAGAAGGAATAGCTGATTTTGGAATTGTTATTTGCGGTAGTGGTAACGGTATTTCTATGACCGTTAATAAGCAGTCTAAAGTACGTGCGGCTTTATGTTGGATGAAAGAAATTGCGGTTTTGGCTCGCCAACACAATGATGCAAATATTATTAGTATTCCCGCTCGTTACACTTCAATTCCACAAGCAGTAGAAATGGTTGAGGTGTTCTTGAACACCGAATTCGAAGGTGGAAGACACCAAAATAGAGTCGATAAAATTTCTTATTAAAATTTTTATTGACTGGATTTATATAAATTTAGTTAACGCATTGACTGAGTTACTATTTTTTTATTGTATTTGCTTTAGATTTCTAAACCAAATACAATAGAAAAATATTTAAAAAGAACACTATTTCAAGATTTTTATAAAAAAGTACTTCCTAATAAAGTATTGATTTTACTGGTTCTCGTCAAGTTGAAAAAACGAAACCAATTAAAAAGTACCTTGAAACTATTCCTACGGGAAGCTATTGGCAACTGAACGAGAAGATCTGAATGATGCTAATTTACTCAAATAAAGTTCTGTAGCAAATTACAAGCAGTTATACTCAATATTGATTTGCTGGTTATAGACAAGGCCCAAATGATTCCAAACATTGGTTTGATTCTAAAATTAATTATGGGTTCTATTAAACGAATCAAAATCATTGCCACTAAATCTTCCATTTTTGATTTAAACAATACTCTTTTCGAAACATTAGTAGGACGAAAAAACACTTTGTATATTTTTCCATTGGCATAAATGGAGTTTTCAATGCAAGAAAATCACAAAATCACTACAGTAAATTAGAGGAAAGAGTATTGTTTGGCGGTTATCCAGAGCTAATTCAATATCCTGATTGGGAGAATAAAATAAAGTATTTATATGAAATTATCAATTAGTATTTACTGAACAATATTTTAATATTTGAAGGAATTAAACAAACCGATAAAATTTATGACTTGCTGCGTTTGATAGCCTATCAAGTAGAATAATTTAGTCGCAATCTTAGAAACGATATTGTTAAATTCAGCCGTTGGTATTTTATAGATATGGCATTAGAAACGGCATTATCATTATTTTTAATCGATTGAATTCCAGAACAGATGTAGGCGATTTATAGGAAAATTACTTGGCAGCAGAATGCGTTAAATAACAAAATTATCTAAAAATAAAGGATAATTATTTCTGGCGTACTTAAGATTGGCAAGAACTAGATTGGCTTGAAGAAAAGGGAGAAGAACTGGCTGGATTTGAGTTTAAGTGGAGTGAAACCAAAAAAGTTAAAATTCCTGCTACTTTCGCCAAAGCCTAACCAGATGCTACTTTTGAAGCAATCAACAAGAGTAATTATTTAGATTTTATAACATAGAAATACGCTGTAAAAAACTGCAGTACAACAATTAAAAAAAACTTCCATAAAAAAGATATTTTTGAAATTTTATGTCGGAAAAAAAGCATCGCTAATCCAGCACCAATTGTTCCGCCAATTACACTCGTAAACAATAAATTACATTCTGAAACCCGCCATTTTTGTTGTATAGCGAGCCATTTATCTAGTACTGTTATTGAAAAAGCAACTACATTAATCAGCGGAAAATACCAGAATAAAAAAGACATGAATAAGGAGTTTTGACTCAAAGGTAGTATTTTAGCAACATGATTTTATAATCCGACATTTAAAATGACCAACATACAATTTATCTCGAAGTCCGTTGCTACAGCAGCGATAAACATTCAAAATACCGTTCAATTATTACAAGAGGATTGTACGATTCCATTCATTTCGCGGTATCGAAAAGATACCACAGGAAATCTAGACGAGGTTTTTATTGAGCAAATTGCAAAGCTCCAAAAAGAATACGAAGTTATCGTAAAACGTAAAGAAGCGATTTTAAAATCGATTCAGGAACAAAATGCGCTTAGTACAGAAGTAGAAAAAAAAATCCAGCAAAGTTTTGATTTGAAAGAATTAGAAGATTTTTACCTGCCTTTTAAAAAGAAGAAAAAAACCAAAGCTGATGTTGCCCGTGAAAACGGATTGGAACCGTTAGCAAAAATCATTATGGCGCAAAATAATGACGATGTCGATTTTATATCCACCCAATATTTGAATGAAAATATCATTAATGAAGAAGCTGCGCTGCAAGGAGCAAGAGACATTATTGCCGAGTGGATTAATGAAAATATTTATGTTCGTAAGCAACTCCGAAGATTGTACGAACGCAAAGCCACCATTACCACCAAAGTAGTAAAAGCTAAAAAAGATGATGAAGCAGGTCAGAAATTCAGTCAGTATTTCGATTGGTCAGAACAATTAGCTAAAGCGCCTTCACACCGATTATTAGCCATGCTTCGTGCCGAAAACGAAGGTTTTATCAAGTGTAAAGTAGAAGTTGATACGGATGAAGCCTATGATAGTATTGATGCATTAATCCTAAAAAGTCAAAATAACACAACACCTCACATACAATTAGCTATAGCGGATAGTTACAAAAGATTGCTGAATCCGGCAATTTCAAATGAAGCATTGCAAGAAGCGAAAGCTAAGGCTGATGCCAATTCTATTCAGGTTTTCGCGAATAATTTGAGTCAATTATTACTGGCTCCGCCTTTGGGTGAAAAACGAATTCTAGCAATTGATCCCGGATTTAGAAGTGGTTGTAAAATTGTTTGCTTGGACGAAAAAGGGGATTTGTTGTATAACGAAACTATTTATCCGCATGCGCCTCAAAAAGAGGAGGGAATGGCAATGAAAAAAATCCGTTCGATAGTAAATTCGTATAAAATTGATGCGATTTCAATAGGAAACGGAACGGCTTCAAGAGAAACTGAATTCTTCATCAAGAAAATAGCTTTTGATAAACCAGTTCAGGTTTTTATCGTTTCTGAGGCTGGAGCATCGGTGTATTCCGCTTCAAAAATCGCTCGAGAAGAATTTCCGAATTATGATGTGACAGTTCGTGGTTCGATTTCAATCGGACGAAGACTCTCAGATCCTTTGGCAGAGTTGGTAAAAATTGACCCAAAAGCCATTGGCGTAGGGCAATACCAACATGACGTAGATCAAAATAAATTAAAAGAAGAATTAGATAATACGGTGATTCGTTGTGTGAATTCGGTTGGAATAAATATCAATACGGCAAGCAAGCATTTGTTGAGTTATGTGAGTGGAATAGGAGAGAAGCTAGCTGAAAATATTGTACACTACCGTTCAGAAAATGGCCCTTTTACAGATCGAAAACAATTGAAAAAAGTACCGCGTTTGGGCGAAAAAGCGTATCAACAGGGTGTTGCTTTTATCCGAATTTCGAATGCAAAAAACCCATTGGATAATTCAGCAGTGCATCCGGAAGCGTATGCAATTGTGGAGAAAATGGCAAAAGATTTGAAATTAACAGTGCATGATTTGATTGCTAATAAAGAAAAAACCGCTTTAATAAAAACAGAAAATTACATTACGCCTGAGATTGGGGTATTGGGTTTGAAAGATATCATCAAAGAACTCGAAAAACCGGGATTAGACCCCAGAAAATCAGCCAAAGTATTTGAATTTGACCCCAATGTAAAAACGATTAAGGACTTAAAAACAGGAATGATTTTGCCTGGAATAGTTAATAACATTACCAATTTTGGTTGTTTTGTAGATGTTGGAGTCAAAGAAAGCGGTTTGGTTCATATCTCACAACTCAAAGCAGGTTTTGTAAGTGATGTGAATGAAGTGGTGAAATTGCATCAACACGTTGAGGTAAAAGTAACGGAAGTCGATGAGGACAGAAAGAGAATTCAGTTGAGTATGATTATTTAGAACAAAAAAAATGCTTTTCGATTGAAAAGCATTTTTTTTATTTTGTTTCTTCTTCTTCTTTTTTATCAGCTGGTTGTGGGTCTTTGGCTGCGTTTTTGAATTCTTTTATTCCGCTTCCTAAACCTTTCATTAATTCTGGGATTTTTTTACCTCCAAAAAGTAATAAAACAATGGCCAATATAACAAGGATTTCTGTAACACCTAATCTTCCCATGATAGAATAATTTATTGCCGAAGCAAATTTGTAATAAACCTAAGAGCAAAGGTATATAGAATAAGTTAACACTAACTCATTTTGTTGCATTTATTTGGTTTCAAAAGCGTTAAAAATTTATTAAAAATATATTATGGTTTAGAATAGTTGCCTGTAATAACCGAATACAATCAATGACAATAATTGTTTATATTTGTTAAATAATAAAAATACATGTCTAAAAAAAGGCTAAAACGGCGTAAAATAAAGGAAAAACTATTCAATAAACTCCGTTTAATAATTCTAAACGAAGACACATTTGAAGAAACTTTTTCATTGAAGCTTACCTTAATGAATGTTTTTGTGGTAGCGACTTTAGGAGCAATAATTATTATATTTGTTACAACTTTAATTATTGCTTTTACTCCTTTACGAGAATTTATACCCGGTTACTCTTCCTCAAAATTGAAGAAGGATGCCATGGAACTGGCTTTGAAATCAGATTCTTTATCCCGAGCCTTAAAGAAAAACGAAGTATATATCCAGTCGATTCAAAAAGTATTGACAGGCGAGTTAGAATATACAAAATTCAATAAAGATTCGATACTTTCGGCAGCAGATGACGTACCTTCTAAAACTGAATTATCTGCATCAAAGCAGGAATTGGAATTGAGAGAACAAGTAGCGAAAGAAGAAAAAATTACGTCCCAACCTCGGCTAGGAAGGAGTAGAAAAACAGAATAAAAAGCATCTTTCAATTTTATAAGAACAAAAATTAAAATGTCAATAAAAGCAATTGCTGCAAAATTATTTGCACAAAAAATATACAAGAAAACACAACTTTGGGCCAATAATCCAATCGAAACTCAAAAGAAGGTTTTGCAAAAATTAATCAAAGAAGCGAAGAAAACGCAATTTGGGATTGATCATCATTTTGACCAAATAAAAACGGTAAAGGATTTTGCAAAACAAGTTCCTATTCGGGATTATGAAGCACTGAAACCTTATGTTGATCAAGCTGTACAAGGTGTAGAAAATGTTCTTTGGAAAGGAAAACCTCTTTATTTTGCTAAGACTTCCGGGACTACTTCTGGGGCTAAATACATTCCGTTGACCAAGGAATCCATGCCTTTTCATATTGAGGCAGCCCGAAATGCAATTCTACATTATATTCATGAAACTGGAAACGCAGATTTTGTTGACGGCAAAATGATTTTTTTACAAGGGAGTCCAATCTTAGAAGAAAAAAACGGAGTTAAACTAGGAAGATTGTCAGGTATTGTAGCCCATTTTGTTCCAAAATACCTTCAAAAAAATAGAATGCCTTCCTGGAAAACCAATTGTATTGAAGATTGGGAAACCAAAGTGAATGCCATTGTTGAAGAGACATTCAACGAAAATATGGCAGTAATTTCCGGGATTCCATCTTGGGTACAAATGTATTTTGAAAAATTGCATCAAAAAGGAGGAAAGCCAGTTGGGGACATCTTTAAAAATTTCAATTTGTTTATTTACGGCGGTGTCAATTACGAGCCCTATCGCGCTAAATTTGAAAATTTGATAGGTAGAAAAGTTGATAGTATTGAATTATTTCCAGCTTCCGAAGGATTTTTTGCGTACCAGGATTCCCAAAAAGAGAAAGGGATGTTATTGTTGTTGAACTCCGGAATTTTTTATGAATTTATAAAAAGCGATGAATTTCACACCGAAAACCCTAAACGGTATACAATTGGAGAAGTGGAACTAGGCGTGAATTATGTTTTAATTATTTCCACTAATGCGGGACTTTGGGGGTATAATATTGGGGATACGGTACAATTTACCAGTTTAAAACCATACCGAATAATTGTTTCGGGAAGAATCAAACATTATATTTCGGCTTTTGGGGAACATGTGATTGGCAAAGAGGTAGAAAGTGCGTTGCAGGAAGCTATTGTAGGGACTACAATTCGAATTAATGAATTTACAGTGGCGCCACAAATTAATCCATCTAAAGGGTTGCCGTATCATGAATGGTATATAGAATTTGAGAACGAACCCGAAGATAGCCTATCTTTTGCGGAAGCACTCGACAATGCGATGCGAAAACAGAATATGTATTATGATGATCTAATTGTGGGCAAAGTGCTCCAAAAAGTGGTAGTCACCAAAGTAGCCAAAAATGGTTTTCAGGAGTATATGAAATCCATCGGCAAGCTGGGTGGTCAAAATAAAATTCCAAGGCTCTCTAATGACAGAAACATAGTAGATTTATTAAGAAGTAAATAAATACCCTACCTTTGAAGGTTAGGAAATAAATAGAAAATGAAAGAAACCAAAAATATATCACGCTCCAGAGCACAAGAATCATCGGCAGCAATTGAAAAAATGTACATCACCATGCGGCACCTTTTTAACAGAGGATTTTACAAACCGATGGGAATTTCTGGGGATACATTGCGGGAAGCATTATTAGCATTACGACCAGAAATTTATGGAAATATTGCCGAGGAAAAAGTAGAACTGAACGGACTTTTATATGTTATTGAGCGTCTTCCGGTAGGAATCGAAGAATGCCGTTTTATAAATTTGACTTCGGAAGAAGGCTATTCTAAATCGCATTTTCAAGCGATTGTACCGCCAAAAAGACGCCGTAATTGTTACCGAATTGATGAGGAACAAATGAATGTGGAGATTACTCGCGGACGCTCGGATATTTATGATATTTTGACGCATTTGACCTTTATATTTATTGAATCCCACAAAATTAGAAACAGGGTTTTATTGGATGATGCCGGTGAAGTTTCCCGCGACTGGTTTAAACTAGAGCAGGCTGTTTCTCAAAAGAAAAAACTGACTCTGGTAGAAAAAGAGAAAGCCATTTCCCATGCTGCGAATATTCTGGGACGAACATTTGAAGAAGTGCTGGATATTTATGACGCTTTTGGGTCAGCAGCTGCACCAGATCGCTTTTTGCATGTTATATTTTGGTTGGGGAAACTCGCCATTGAAGAAATTGTAGATGATAATAAAAGAACAATTACCTTTAGTCCCATACTACGAGAACGATTGGGACACCACATTCACGGAGAAATATGGGCGACTAACATCAAGGAGGTTTTAAAAGAAAACCAACTTTTGGACCGTCCAATCCACGTAATTAGTGCGAATATGCACAGTGTGATGAATTCTATTTTTGCTACTGAAGTCCTAAAAACCAAGTTCAAAGACAAATCGGATTTCTATATTTATGAGGAATTGAGTAAGTCAGGGGCTCATGAGGTCAGAAATCAAGTAGAAGACATGGCCTTGAAATATGGAATGATCTCCTTGCCGGATACCTCAGGTACAAATATTGATGTTCAGATTTTTGATACAGCCAAAATTGAATGGGCCAAAACTGCATTTCCTAAAGCCAATACGGGAGCTAAAAAACCGGTACTAATTGTCATGGATTATGCATTTGGGGAACAGGCTTACGAAACCATTGATGAGTTATTGAAACCGTTTAAAAAAGACACCTTATTGAATGTAGAATCAGTTTCTATAATGGGTAAAGCGGGAATTCTAGAGGGCGGGAAAGGAGATATTATGATTCCAAATGCTCACATTAACGAAGGAACCGCTGATAATTATTTTTTTAAAAATGAATTAACGGCTGAAATGTTTGAAGGAAATGATATTGCAGTTTTTGCAGGGCCAATGGTCACGGTTTTGGGAACTTCCTTGCAAAATCGAGATTTATTAAAGTTTTTCCATGAATCGACTTGGGGAATTATTGGGTTAGAAATGGAAGGTTCCTATTATCAGAAAGCCATTCAATCCGCATCAAAAATTAGAAAGAGCGTTCCTCATGATGTAAAGGTAAGGTATGCGTATTATGCCTCAGACAATCCTTTGGAAACCGGAAGCACATTGGCTTCAGGCGGTTTGGGAACTTCAGGTGTAAAACCCACCTATTTGATTACGATTAAAATATTAGAACAAATTTTCAACGTAAAATAAAGATATAAATGAGTACAAACGTACCCAATATTCAAGACGATCAAGAAATTGATTTGATGCAAATTTCTAGAAAAATACGGGTTTTATTCCAAGATTTTAATACATTTTTGTTCAGATGCATTCGGTTTTTTGTGAAAAGTGCGGTTGTAATTTTGATTTTGTTGGTAGTAGGAGTAGGATTAGGGTCTTATTTAGATGCGACAAAAAAAATCTATAATCACAAAATCATTGTTACTCCAAATTTTGGGAGTACGGATTATTTATATTCCAAAATAGACTTAATTGAATCCAAAATCAAAGAAGGCGATACTCTTTTTCTTAAAGAAATTGTAGGGATAAAAGAGCCCAATAAGTTAGTGAAAATGGAAATCAAACCCATAACGGATGTTTATAAATTTATTGAAAATAAAACTGAAAACTTCGAATTAATCAAGTTAATGGCAGAGGGCGGAGAAATAAAAAATATTCTTGAAGACAATTTGACAAGTAAGAATTATAAATTTCACACGATTTTTTTCCAGACAAAAGTAGAAATAACGGAAAAATCTGCCATTGAGCCGTTGTTGCATTTTTTAAATGAATCAGAATACTATTCGAAAGTACAGCAGGAAATGGTTAATAATATTCAGTTAAAAACGGTTCAGAATGATACAATTATAGCCCAAATAGATGCTGTTTTAAACGGCTTTTCGAATACCATAAGAGGAGCTAAAAGCAATAATCTAGTGTACTATAATGAGAACACGCAACTGAATGATGTTATTAAAACGAAAGAGGCTTTAATTAATGAACAAGGAGATTCTAGAGTAGAACTGGTGGGTTTAAATAAGATCATTAAAGACAACAGTTCAACATTAAATATAGAAAACACCACTTCAGTTAATGGAAGACTAAAATTGATTTTACCAATTTTATTGGTTTTTATTTTTATTATAATTCGTTTATTTTCAGATTTTTATAAAAATCAAATGATGAAATCAAAAATGGTTTAATACTTTTAAAACTCAATAGAATCAAGTATAATTTTAATTAATCAGTTGCTGTTTTTTCCTGCAATTTTGAAAAAATAAATATGGGTTTCAGTAAAATAAAAAAAAATCCATTTGTCTTGCAGAGTATAAAAACGATGTTGTTACGAATTATAGGTGTAATTACTCTTTTTGGTTTTTCATTGTTTTTAACCCATAATTACGACCCGAAAATCATTGGTCAATTTGACTTTATACGAATGGTTTTATTAGTCTTAAGCAGCATTTGTGTTCTTGGCACGGATCAATCCATATTATATTTTACAGGGATTTTAAAAAGCAAAAATGAACTAGAAAAATTAAAGTCGATTTATAAAAAAATTGTTTTACTTATTTTGTTGCTATGTTTACTGGTATTGCTTGTATTTTTTAGCATTGGTCAAAATAAGATTAATTTATTCTTTAATGATAAAAGCAGTTATGTTTTGATAGCAAAAGCAATTATTACGTTGTTTTTCTATTCAATAACCTTGTTTAATACGGAAACAATTAGAGCCTTGGATGAGATTTATATTGCGGAATTATTTAGAAATACGTTTAAGTATGTTTCCGTTATTTTTGGGGCTGTAATTTTGTTTTATTATCATCAGGAAAGCTATTTAGTAGATACTTTTTTGATAGGGTTTGTTGCACTTGGGAGTATAACAACGGTTATTATTTTTCGCCTTTTCAAAAAAGAAAAAGACGATTCCGTTCACCCTACTGTCACAAATCCTTTTACGTATTCTTTTATTGCATACAAATCCTACCCTATGGCTATAAGCAGTTTAGCTGTTTTTTTAATGATGACTTTTGATATTGTGTTTTTAAAAAAATTTAAAGGTGATGAAACGGTTGCTTATTATGCTATTGCGATGAAGTTAGTTTCTATTTTGTTTATGATCAATAATTCAGTCTATATTTCAGTTTCATTAAAAATCGCACAACTTTATACGGATAACAATAAAAAAGAACTATTAACAGCATTGAAACACAGTGCCCGGATGATTGTTTGGCTAACTGTACCGGTAGTTATATTGGTTTGTTTGTTTTCTGAAAATATTTTATATTTCTTTGGAGAAAATTACATTCAAAGTAAACAAGCACTTTTGATATTAATGGTGGGACAATTGTTGGCTTCTTTTTTTGGAGTATCCGCTATATATTTGAATATGACTGGAAGACAAAGTATTTTTCAAATGGTGCTAGTTGTTGCGGTTCTACTCAACTTAATTTTAAATATAGTATTAATCCCAATGTATTCTATGACGGGAGCAGCAATTGCTTTTGTTTCAAGTTTGCTCTTTTGGAATATCGTTACTGCAATAATTGTCTACAGGAAAGATAGATTACTGATAATATTCCATTAAAATAAAAGGAAAGAAAGAGGATCTTTTTAATATAATATTTATGGACTAAGTACTTTTTTTACACCAAAAGCATCGATGAAAATAGTAGTAAAGACAAACAAAGCGGTATTTATAGGGTTGTTTTTTTGTAATTTAATCGTGGCCTTATTAACGCCTTATATTTTACCGGAAAGATATTTTAATGATACAATAATAATAGTATTTGACAAAGGCCATGAAATAGGCTGGTTTGGGAGTTATCCTTTTGCCATTATGTTTTATAAACTTACAGGTCTGCGTCTGCTTCCTTTTTTTGCTATAGCGCTGATTCAATTTCCTATAGTTACGTACCTATTGTATAAAATTGGAGTGCCTTCAAACTTCCATAAGGTAAACGTGAAAAATATATTGGTTTATATTGCGTTGCTGCTTTCAGGAATATACATGTCTATGCCTACTAAGGAATTCATTACTTTTTTACTTTTTTGTACTATTCCTTTCATATTTCAATCTAATAGGAAACCAACATTTAAAATTATTCTCTCACTGGTTTTAATCGCTTGTTTTTCGTTTTTCAGGCCCTATTATGCATTGCTGCCCATTTTAGCAATAGCAATGTATCTATTGTCCTACATCAAATTTAAAAACAAAACATTTTCAACTGTCTTTTACGGTTTACTGATTGCCATTTTTTTATCACTGAGTCATGGAATTATCAGAGGTGAATACATCTCGAAACTTACACGGGAAAATTATGTCATAAACAACATAAATAAGAACAATATAAACACGGCAATTGTATCGCCAATAGCACAAGACACCTGGTATGGTGAAGCATTTGGTATTGTATACGGTTTTATGGCAGTAAACGTGCCTGTAGTGGAGGCCGTTAAACATGTTTTAGCTCCGCAGGTACTAGCTTTTGTAATCTGGCAATTATTGATTTTTTATATTTTATTTGTTCGGTTTTCTAGATGTTTAAAAAACAGAAAACAATATCAATTTGAGTTGTGGACTTTATTAATTTTGTTTGCTTATTTTATTGTTCAAGGTATATTTGAACCCGATTTAGGGACTTCCATCCGACATAAAATAGGCCTTTTTCCTTTAATATATTTTGCATTGTATTATGAAAATTTCAGAAAAGACATTCAACAAAGTATTTAATTTATTAGTATTATTAATTGCCATTACTTTAATTTTCAGGAAACTATGTACTGTTTTGTTGATTATTTTTGTAGTTTTTAATTTATTTTTTTTTAAAAAAATAAAAATTTCAAAAAGCCAGTTACCAATAATTGTGCTAATAGCAGCTCCATTTTTGATGGAAATGATATTCTTTGTAAATAATGACTCATATGCTCTCGGTTTAAAATCAGTAGAGAAAAGCCTTTCTTTATTGTTTTTACCACTGTTTATAATTGGGAATTATCAGCGAGTTCAATTCATTAAAATTTTGAAAGCTTACAGCATCGGAACAACGCTTATTATGACCTTTTTTTTTGTACGTTTCATAATACTGGATCCCGAGCATTTTTTTAAATACCTCAAGGGGGTTGACCTTTGGGAAATGGGTTATGTGTTTTCTGAGAGTATCGGTATTCATGCACCGGCGCTTAATATGCACCTGGCTTTTGTCGCTTTTTCTAATCTTTATTTTTTGTTGCAAACTTCAAAAAAGTATGATAAATGGTCCAAAATTAGAGATTTAACGCTTTTTATCAGCTCTTTCTTTTTTGTTTTATATGTCAATACTAGAATGGCTTTATTGGGTAGTTTGGTTGGCTTTATTACCGTAGGATATTTCCAAATGTCCAAAACGTATGGGTATAAAATTATCTTTAAACGAGCTGTAATTTTGGTACTATTGATTGGTTCCGTTTTATTTTTGTTCCTACAAAAGAATCCTTACATGAAAGAAAAGTATTCGACTCAAATTTTTTCGAATATGGACAAAGTAGGGAAATTAGATGAAATAGATCATCCTGAAATAGCGGTTTATAGTTCTTTTGTAACGAGAGTATCCATCTGGAAAGCAACATGGGAATTGTCCGTTAAAAACCTTCCTTTTGGAGTGGGAGCATCGGATGGTAAGATTGAATTAGTCAAGTATTTTAAAGAAACGAATCAGATATTTCTAGCAAAATATGAATTTCCAACACACAATCAATTTTTAGATTATTTATTGAAATTTGGAATAATGGGTCCTATTGCTGTCTTATTTTATATTGGTTTTATTGCTTATCTGGGAATTAAGACAAAAAATCCAGTAATTATTTCTTTCTTTTTCTTGTTTTTCACATCGAATCTTACAGATGACTTTCTCCTTCGCTTTGATGGAATTGTTTTCAGCGGATTATGGATTTGTATCTTCGCCAGTTATAGATTGCAACAAAAAAGTCAGTTAGCTCAACTTTCTCTTCAGTAAAAACTTTTGGCGCAACCTCTTCAATGGTATTTTGTTGTGTCATTTCCTTTTTTCCACAAGAATATAAAAATAAAGCAACAAGCGTCACAATCAATAACGTTTTTTATTTTAAATAAAAGAAATTATAATTTTTGTAAAAATCGATGTTTTTTATATTCAAAGAAATGCACTTGAAGTATATAGGGATGTGGTGTAAGTAAGGTGTTTTGGATAAAATCAAGAGCAATACTTTGTAATTATTAAATTAGTAATACATTTGACTTTTCAACAAAACACTAATAAATTAAGGATGATTATTATTCCTTTGCATCAGATACAATGGCCAGAAAAAAGATCGCACATATATTGCATTCTATTGGTGGAGTCGAGGTACATTTAAAACTTGCTTTAACTAATATAAATGCTGGTTTATTTGAAAATATTGTTATTCATGGAACTAAAGACACCGAAAAACCTTTTTTTGATAAAAATGGGGATAAAGTAAAAGAATATAAAGTTTCTCTTTTTAGAGATATTTCAATAGTCAATGATATTAAATCATTATTTCAAACGTATAAAATTTTAAAAAAAGAAAAGCCAAATTTAATACATGCGCACAGTGCTAAAGGAGGAATTGTTGGACGAATTATAGGGAGAGTATTAGGGATAAAAGTGATTTATACGCCACACGCATTTTCCTATTTAAGTACACAAAACTGTTTAAAAAGAAATCTTTTTTTGAACATAGAAAAGATCCTTGCCAATAGAAATACGGTTCTTTTAGCAACATCACAATCTGAAAAAGAACGTGCTATTTATGAGGTTGGTTATAAATCAAAAAATGCAATTGTATTCAACAATTGTATTGAAGCCATACTTACAATACAACCCTTAACCATTACTAAAACGTGGCCTGAAGATTATATTTGTACCGTGGGACGCCCATCATATCAAAAAAATATAGAGCTAATGATACAGGTGTTGCACGAAGTGAATAAAGAAGCTAAAATTCATTTAATCGTAATGGGAGTGGGACCCGTGTCAGGTCAGTTAGCGTCCGTTAAAAATTTGATTCAGGAGTTAGACATGTGCAATGACGTAACACTTTTAAACTGGACCGAAAGAACCGATGTTTTTAATATCATCAGTCAATCTAAGTTTTATATTTCAACATCCAGATATGAGGGAATGCCTTATTCTATTATTGAAAGTTTGGCGTTATCTAAAGCTTGCGTTGTTACTAATTGTGATGGAAATAAAGATTTGATTATTGATAATTACAATGGATTTGTTGTTGAAAATGAGGATGTAATGGGTTTTAAAAGTAAAATTTTAAAATTGTTGGCTGATAAAGAATTATTAGATAAATTGTCAAAAAATGCTTTGAATTCGTTTTCCGAAAGCTATAATATAAAAAAAAATATTTATGAACTGGAATCTATTTATTTAGAATAATATTGAAAAAAAATTAATGTATAAAGAGTCTATTAAACAAAAGATTAAGAAAGAAAAGTTTCATCCTGGAGTTATTGGTTTTTTCATTAATTATAATTTTCTGATCCGAAAAGCAATTCGAAGCGCCATAAAAAAAAATGCGGATAAACTTAATGGTTCTTTGCTGGATTTTGGTTGTGGAACCAAACCCTATAAAAAACTATTTGTAAACGTAAAGGAATATATTGGTGTAGATTACAAGATTGAAGGAAGGGAACAAAATTATAACGAAGTAGATGAGTTTTATGATGGCAAAAGAATACCATTTGAAAATGAACGGTTCGATTCTCTTTTGTGTACGGAGGTTTTAGAGCATGTTTTTAATATTGAGGAGTTATTGCAGGAATTCAATAGAGTCTTAAAGAAAAACGGTACGGCTTTAATTACGACTCCTTTTATGTGGGAAGAACACGAAATGCCCTATGATTTTGCAAGATACACAACACCAGCTTTAAAATATTTGTATCAAAAAAATGGTTTTAAGGTGGTTGATCATTTTAAAACAGGAAATTATATCGAAGTGATTTTCCAATTTAATTTAAATTATATAAAGAATATCCTTCCTGGCAATAAATATGTAAGGCAGGTTTTTCTCATTCCTTTTATCTTCAGTATTAACTTTTTTGGTATTGTGTTCAGTCTCTTATTGCCAGTTGATAAAACAGCTTATTTCAACAATGTGTTTTTTCTTGAAAAAGTAGAATAATAAGAGTTACTTCGCCAATAATTGAAGATAAGAGGTTGTGAAAAAAATATTTTGCTTTTATTTCTTTCACAATTCTAATGATAAGTTTATTTTTGACGGCATCCTCTCTGAGTGGGCAAAGAGAGTCGTACTTTTAAGTAATTTATTCGCTTTTTAACAGATAAATTATTCCATATTACACAAACTATAAAATCGATATGAAAAGAATACTTATCACCGGGGCCGCTGGATTTTTAGGATCACATCTTTGTGACCGTTTTATTAAAGAAGGCCATTTTGTTATTGGAATGGATAATCTCATAACCGGGGATTTAAAAAATATAGCGCATTTGTTCAAACTGGAACATTTTGAATTTTATCATCATGATATCACCAAATTTGTCCATGTTCCGGGTCAACTAGACTATATCCTTCATTTTGCTTCACCCGCAAGTCCCATAGATTATTTGAAAATTCCAATACAAACCTTAAAAGTGGGTTCACTTGGAACGCATAATCTTTTAGGATTGGCACGTGTTAAAAAAGCCAGAATTCTTATTGCATCTACTTCTGAAGTGTACGGAGATCCATTGGTTCATCCTCAAACAGAAGATTATTATGGAAATGTAAATACCATAGGACCAAGAGGTGTTTATGATGAAGCCAAACGGTTTCAGGAATCTATAACTATGGCGTACCATACGTTTCATGGCGTTGAAACCAGAATTGTCCGAATTTTCAATACGTATGGACCCAGAATGCGTCTTAATGATGGCCGAGTAATTCCTGCTTTTATTGGTCAGGCAATTCGTGGGGAAGACTTAACTATTTTTGGGGACGGAATGCAAACCCGTTCGTTTTGTTATGTAGACGACCAAGTAGAAGGTATTTTCAAGTTATTACATTCCGATTATGTCTATCCGGTAAATATTGGAAATCCAGATGAAATCACCATTAAGGATTTTGCAGATGAAATTATAAAACTGACCGGTACTAATCAAAAGGTAGTCTTTCATCCATTGCCTGTAAATGACCCTTTGCAGCGTCAGCCTGATATTACCAAGGCACGAGAATTGCTGGGATGGGAAGCCAAAATAGGTCGTGCAGAAGGAATGAAAATAACGTATGACTATTTTAAATCGTTGTCCAAAGAGGAACTTTCTAAAGAAGAACACAAAGATTTTTCCAGTTATATAAAGTAACAGGTTTTTTTGAAACCGGTAGCACACCCAAAAGGGTATATACGTTAATTATGACTGCATCGCAAACAGGAAGGTATTCAAAGTACATTAGACCCATTAGTATTTCAATAGATCTAATTGTTATTTTGATTCTTGGTTTTTTCTTTTTTAAAGAGCTTAATTTTAAGATTGAACACTTTCTTATTTATCAGGTAACTGGATGGGTTATCGTTGCTTTTTTTATAAGATTCTATGGTATATATCGTTTTACGACTCCGCTTGAAATAATCTCAAAAATAGTCAAACAGGGCATTTTATTTCTTTTAATAACCATAGCTTTTTTTCCATTTTCAAAACAAGTCGTTTTTAACGGAATAGTGGTTGCTCTATTTATAGGCTCGGTTATATTATTAATTACGATTTCGAAATTTTTATTGTTTTATTATTTAAAAGAATATAGAATATTAACAGGAAGTAATTATAGAAACGCAGTCATAATTGGATATACTCCTGAGGCTATAGAATTAAAAAATCTTTTTGAAACGAGAAGTGATTATGGGTATCGTTTTTTGGGCTATTTTTCGGATAAGAAATCAAATCAAAACATTAAAGGGAAATTGGTAGATTTGAAGCCTTTTGTACTTGAAAATTGTGTAGATGAAATTTATTGCTCTTTAAACGAGATTTCCAATGAGGATTTAAAAGATCTAATTGATTTTGCAGATGAAAACAATAAAACAATAAAATTTATACCAGATGCAAAAGAGATTTTTTCAAAAAATTTAAAAATTGACTATTACGAATTTTTTCCTGTACTCTCTTTAAAAAAAACGATGCTGCATGAACCTGTTACCATGGTATTTAAAAGAATTTTTGATATTATTTTTGCCATTGTAATTATTTTTATTTTTTTATCATGGTTGATTCCATTATTAGCAATTTTAATAAAATTAGAATCTAGAGGTCCTGTCTTTTTCAAACAAGGAAGACCTGGAATTGATGAAAATGAATTTTTCTGTTACAAACTGAGATCTATGAAAATGAATATGACAACAGAAATAGAAGCCTCAAAAAACGATCCGCGGGTTACCAAAATAGGGCGGTTTATGCGAAAAACAAGTTTAGACGAAATGCCTCAATTTCTAAATGTTTTACTGGGTGACATGTCAGTTGTAGGTCCGCGTCCGCATCTTTGGGCTCAAAACAAAGCCTATGGTAATAAAGTTAAAAAATATATGGTACGTCATTGTGTCAAACCAGGAATCACAGGACTGGCCCAAGTGAGTGGTTTTCGTGGCGAAATTGAGACAGAAGCGGATATGATTAATAGGATAAAATTTGATGTTTTCTATATTGAAAATTGGTCTTTAATTTTAGATTTAAAAATAATTACTCAAACAGTTATCAATATTTTTAAGGGAGAAGAAAAAGCGTATTAAAAATGGAAAAACCACTTGTATCGATAATTACGCCCTCTTTTAATTCTGAAAAATTCATTCTGGAAACAATGAAATCCATTCTGAATCAAACCTATAAAAATTGGGAAATGATTATTGTAGACGATTGCTCTACGGATCAAACGGTTTCCATAATAAAAGAAATTTCTAAGCAAGATAATAGGATAAAACTTTTTCAACTCGAGACAAACTCTGGAACTGGAATTGCCAGAAACACTGCGCTGGACAAAGCAACGGGTAAATATATTTCCTTTTTAGACGCAGACGATTTGTGGAAACCTCAGAAATTAGAACGACAAATGGAATTTCTGAAACAATACAATCTTCCTTTTACGTTCTCTTTTTACGAATGTATTAATGAAGCCGGACAATCGCTTAACAAAAGAATTGAAGCGCCTTTAAATCTTTCTTTCCGGCAGTTATTTTTTTGTAATTACGTTGGCAATCTAACTGGAATCTATGAGGTGAAATACTTTGGCAAAATACCCATTTCGGCTATTCGAAAACGACAGGATTGGATGCTATGGCTTACCATTCTAAAAAAAATAAGAACCGCACAACCTATTCCTGAAAGTTTGGCTTATTATAGAATTAGAGAAAATTCAATATCTGCTTCTAAATATGAGTTGTTAAAACACAATTTTGCCGTATACAGAACGTTTCATCGGTTGAATTTAGTTGTTTCTATGCTTTGTATGGTTGGTTTTTTATGTACCCAGTTAATCTTAAAGCCACATTATTCCAAGACCATTAAAGCATCGATTTAAATTGCTTTAATTTGCCACGATTGCTTCTTTCTAGTACTTTTTTTCGGGTAAAGCTAAATTTCAAATCTGGTTCAAGATATAAAGCGATCGCTTTTTCGATTTTTTTTATTTGTGCTAAATTTAATTCCGTTTCGCTGACATATTCAATTTCAAAAGTATCTATTTTGGTTTGTTTTATCACAAATTCTTTTACATTACCCTCGTCTTCAATTATGCTTTTTGTGACGTAATAAAATGTCAATCCAGGTGATTTTTTTCCACTTGGCAAAAGAGCGACATCATTGGTTCGACCTATTAATTTTTTGAGAATCGGTTTCTGTAATGTACTTTTATCGTCTAGAATTCCAACATCGCCAATGTCATATCGAATAAAAGGATGTGCTTTATTGAACAAGGAAGTTATTACAATTCGGCCTGAAGTACCGTTTGGAACCGGTTGGTTGTTTTCGTCTAAGATCTCCACAAACAATGTTTCAGAATTGACTTGCCACTCTTGATTTGGATTCTGGAAGGCAATCAAATCCAGTTCCGAAGCACCGTATTCATTGATAATAGGGATTCCGAATTGTTTTTCTAAAAGAAATTTGTCTTCTTCAAAAAGCATTTCAGACGTCACCACGGCTACTTTTAAAGTTGGACAAATATCTTTTAATATTATGTTTTTCTTTTGTAAAAATTTGGCAAACAAAACAATTGAACTCGTGTAACCGTTTATATAATCAAATTTCGTGTTTTGAAATTTTTTAAGAATCTTTTCTAAAACGTCATCCGATAAATCAAAAATAGTGAAGCGAAACCGATTGCTCAAAAAATCTTTAAACCTTTCTTTTTTATATCCAATATAATCCATTGGAATGCCATAAAAACGCGCTTGGAAGGATGTATTAAAATCTATGCCGTACCAACCAAAACGGAGCATATTTGAAGCCCATGTCAACGCATGGCAATATTTGTCTTTGGCAAAAATAAACGGGGTTCCACTGGAACCGGACGTTTTATTAATGTAACTGTTTTTAAGAGAGTAACCTTTCGAAAGCCTTTTCAGTAATGGTTTTTGTAAGCTTTTCTTATTCAAAACAGGTAAATCTTCCCAGTTTGTAAAAGTTTTCATTCGAGCTAAATCGCTGTAAAAAGTATTGTTTTGCAAATGAAAATTGACAATCTCTAGCTTTTTATTTTCAATAAAAAAGGCATATTCTTTTTCAGAAAATGCTACAATTTTGTGCAATTCGGCTTTAGCCTCCTTCATAGGAAAGCCATTTAGCCGTAAGGATAAGTCGAATAGAGGAACCATTTTAAAGGTATATTTCATCAAAAATAATATTTACCACCAACTAATGAAGGAGAACCAACAACTTTTTAAAAAATAATTATTTTTTAAGTTTAAAAGCAATTATTTTTGCAACACAACTAAACACAACACACATGACAATTTTACTACTGGGTTCGGGCGGAAGAGAACATGCTTTTGCGTGGAAAATGATTCAAAGCCCGCTTTGTGACACACTTTTTGTAGCGCCAGGAAATGCAGGAACTGCTTCTATAGCTATCAATGTTGCTATCAGTCCAACGGATTTTGAAGCTATAAAATCGTTTGTTATTCAGGAAAAAGTAGCAATGGTTGTAGTTGGTCCCGAAGATCCTTTAGTAAAAGGAATATATGATTTCTTTTTAAACGATGCGGACTTAAAGTATATTCCAGTGATTGGCCCTTCAAAAATGGGTGCACAGTTGGAAGGAAGTAAAGAATTTGCAAAAGAATTTCTAATCAGACATAACATTCCAACAGCTGCTTACGACAGTTTTACTGCTGAAACGGTGGAAAAAGGATGTGAATTCCTAGAAACACTGCAACCGCCGTATGTTTTGAAAGCAGATGGGCTGGCTGCCGGAAAAGGTGTTTTGATTATTCAGGATTTGGCAGAAGCCAAAGAAGAATTAAGAAACATGCTGGTGCATCAAAAATTTGGTGTTGCTAGTTCAAAAGTGGTGATTGAAGAATTTCTTGACGGTATTGAGTTAAGCTGTTTTGTTCTTACCGATGGAAAAAATTATAAAATTCTGCCGACCGCCAAAGATTATAAACGCATTGGCGAAGGTGATACCGGATTAAATACGGGTGGTATGGGTGCTGTTTCTCCCGTTCCTTATGTTGATGCGGTTTTGATGGAAAAAATTGAAACACGTATTGTAAAACCTACAATTGATGGTTTTCAGAAAGACGGAATTCCATACAAAGGGTTTGTTTTTATTGGACTGATTAATGTGAATAACGAGCCAATAGTAATAGAATACAATGTGAGAATGGGTGATCCGGAAACCGAAGTAGTGATTCCGAGACTCAAAACGGATTTAGTGGCGTTGTTTTTGGCTGTAGCCAATGAAAAACTAGATGAAATTACACTAGAAGTTGACGAAAGAAGTGCGACTACTATTATGCTCGTTTCTGGCGGATATCCAGAGGATTTTGAAAAAGGAAAAGTAATTTCAGGATTAGAGCACATTGAAGATTCTATTGTTTTTCACGCTGGGACTAAACTAGAAAATGGCAACGTAGTGTCTAATGGAGGAAGGGTTTTAACTGTAACGTCGTATGGAAATAATTTCGAAGAGGCCATAAAAAAATCTTACCAAAACATAGCTAAGCTAAATTTTGATAAGATGTATTTTAGAAAAGATATCGGAAACGATTTAAAATAGTTTCCAATTATCGTTCACTTTTTTTAATTGTTACTTTAAGAAAGAGTGAGCGGTAGTATCTTGATTTTCTGTACCTGCATCTTCAAAAATTTTCAATTGTTTGATCCAGTATACCATAGCCGAAGCACAAATGATCATGAAAATCCAGTTTATTGTGTTGGCAGCAAACCAAGAAGTAAGCTCTAGGGAGCGTAAAAAATCTAGCGGTGCAAAAAAGATATTTACAAATAAGTATTGAATTCCTTCGAAAAATGCTTTCATAATGTATAAAATTAATTGTATTAATTGTTTGGAGTAACTCGGGATATTAAAAGTTCTTCTTGCTAAGAATCTTTTTCAACTTGCAGGGTTTACTTTTTAAACAAGTATTATATTTACAAACACAAAAGTATAAAATATCCGTATGATAACAAGTGTTTTTAGAAAATCTACACCATTAAATTTTTCTTTAGTCGTAATTTTAATGCTTTTTTTCTTTTTAATATTCCAATTTCAAGATTTATCCTGGATAAAGTCCTTTTTTTTAATTCTTAAAAAGGGAAGTTTGTTGTGCATTTTACTGGCATCTATTTTTATTACAAGTTTTGTGGCCAAGAAAAACGGACTTAGTAAAGACAGTACCTACACGGTTTTTTTTTACGTTTTGTTCTTACTTTTCTTTCCTTCGGTATTAGATAATACGAATCTCATTGTCTCTAATTTTTTTATTTTACTAGCCCTTCGCCGATTGATTTCGTTACAATCCTTGAAAGCCTCGAAAGAAAAAATATTTGATGCTTCCTTATGGATTTTTCTGGCGGCACTATTTCATTTCTGGAGTATAGTCTTTATTGTATTGGTTTTTATATCTATAATTTTCCATGTTTCCAGAGATTACAGGAACTGGATATTACCCTTTATTGCTTTTTTTGTTGCGGGAATTATGTTCCTGCTTTACGCAACAATTTTTAATTTAAACGTCATTGAATACATTGTTAAAAGTATAGAAGTAAATTTTGAAATTAATTATTTCACTAATAATTATCAAAATGGTGCTTTATCAATTTATGCTACAATTGCATTGTTTTTTGTGGTTTCTATGTTTGCTACTTTATCAAATAGGCCACAATTGTTGCACACTTCCTTTAAAAAAGTTATAGCTTCTTTTTTTATTGGAATTCTTATTTATGTGATATCGGCTAATAAAAGTAATGATTTGTTAGTGTTTACGTTTGCCCCTTTAGCAATAATGGCCACAAGTCATATCGAAATGCCTCAGCTTAGGTTGAAGCAGGATATGGTTCTATTTGTACTTATTACGTGTAGTCTGTTTGCTTTTTTCTCTCAATTATAATTTTTTACCGTACGCTAAATCACCGGCATCTCCCAATCCAGGAACGATGTAACTGTGTTCATTTAATTTTTCGTCTAATGATGCTACCCAAAGATGGCAATTTTGAGGTAAGTGTTGCTCCAGATAGGCAATTCCTTCAGGCGCGGCAATCACAACGGCAATGTGAATTTCTTTAGGGTTTCCACTTTCCATTAGTTTGTTAAACACTGCTACGATAGACTGTCCGGTGGCCAGCATGGGATCTACTAAAAGGAGGTTTTTGTTATTCATATCGGCAATGGCTTGGTATTGCACTACTATATCAAAATAATCGTCATTGTTAGGGTGGTGCCTAAAAGCAGACACGAAACCATTCTCTGCATAGTCAAAATAATTCAGAAAACCGATGTGTAAGGGCAGTCCTGCACGTAAAATGGAACATAAAACCAATTGATCCTTAATTTCAGTAGTTTTTTTTATGCCTAATGGTGTTTGGATCTCTACAATCTTATACTGCAATTCTTTACTCAATTCATAGGCCATTATTTCGCCAATACGTTCAATATTTCGTCGGAAACGCATGCTGTCATTATGGACATTTACATTCCGAATTTGGCCTAAAAAATGATTTAGGATGCTATTGTTTTCTGATAAATAATGAATTTGCATATTTATATTTTGTAATTAAACTTATACTTAATTTTATTAATCTATAAAAGTATAAAAAAGTATCTTTGTCCTTTAAAATATTAAGATATGTTTTCAAAATTAGCGTACTCCGTATTCGAACAAAGTATTAAAGATTATCATCAATTTGATAATGTTGACCAACCCATTAACAATCCTTTTCCAAAAGATAAATTTGAACATTTATTGTATCACAAAAACTGGATTGATACGGTTCAATGGCATTTTGAAGATATCATTCGTGATCCAAATATTGATCCTGTAGCTGCTGTGACATTGAAAAGGAGAATCGATGCTTCTAATCAAGAACGCACGGATATGGTGGAATATATAGACAGTTATTTTCTTCAAAAATACAGTCATGTAAAAGTAAAAGACAATGCAAAAATCAACTCAGAAAGTCCTGCTTGGGCATTTGACCGATTGTCAATTTTAGCCTTGAAGATTTATCACATGAACGAAGAAGCCACTCGTAAAGAGGCTTCACAAGAACATAGAGATAAATGTCAGGTAAAATTGAATATTTTATTGGAACAAAGAACAGATTTGTCTTTGGCGATTGATGATTTATTGACAGATATTGAAAACGGAGATAAATTCATGAAAGTGTACAAACAAATGAAAATGTACAATGATGATGATTTGAATCCTGTTTTGTACCAAAACAAGAAGTAATTTTTGACAAATCCAGTATTGTCAACTACCATTAAACATATAGCCGTCATGAGACTTTCCGCAATGGGAGATGTCGCCATGACGGTTCCTGTTTTACGTGCTTTTGTAAACCAGCATCCACAAGTTAAAATCACGGTCATTTCCAGACCTTTTTTCAAACCTTTTTTTGAAGGAATTCCTACTATTGCTTTTTTTGCTTTCGATGAAAAAGAACGACACAAAGGATTTTTAGGATTGTTGCGATTGTTCCAAGATTTAAAACGTTTAAACATTGACGCTTTTGCGGATTTACACAACGTTTTGCGCTCTAAAATCATCCGAAACCTTTTTGCTTTAAGCGGAAAAAAAGTAGCTTCGGTAGATAAAGGAAGAGCAGAAAAAAAAGAATTGACGAAGTCCGAAAACAAAGTGTTCCAGCAACTGCCAACGATGTTTGAAAGACACGTCAAAGTATTTGAACAACTTGGTTTTACTGTTGATTTATCGCATGCAGTTTTTCCTCAAAAAGCAATTTTGAGCCCAGAAATTATAGGGTTAATTGGAGATAAAAATCACAAACTAATAGGAATTGCTCCTTTTGCACAATACGATTCTAAGGTGTATCCGTTGGATTTAATGCAGGAAGTGATTGATAAATTAGCTTTGGATACAAGTCATACTATTTTGCTTTTTGGCGGTGGAAAAAAGGAAATCGAAATTCTGGATGTGTTTACTTCCAACAAAGAAAATGTCATCAATATGGCGGGAAAAATCAAATTTCCGCAGGAATTACAGCTCATTAGTAATCTGGATGTGATGCTTTCCATGGATTCCGGGAATGCGCATATTGCGGCAATGTTGGGTGTAAAAGTCATTACGCTTTGGGGCGCTACGCATCCATATGCGGGATTTTCACCGTTTAATCAACCTTTAGAAAATGCTTTGTTTTCGGATAGGAATCAGTTTCCAAAATTGCCCACTTCGGTGTATGGAAATAAAAAAGTTGCAGGTTATGAAGATGCCATGCGCACGATTGCTGTTGATGCAATTGTTAAGGCACTCAAGAAATAAATTTTAAATCCCGTATTGTATTATTTGTTTTTTATTGCGGAAATAATTTTCATATAATGCTAATTTTAACACTTTAATAACAGAAACGCATAAATATATAGTGAGAAAAATACTATTTTTGGATTTGATATGTTCAGCTTAGACCTTGAAGTAAATACCAAATATAACTGTTTATTTGTTAGTGCAACTTTTTGGAAATACTTTGAAATATTCCATTAACAAAAAACATCGAGCTATTTATGTCAAAAATTACGGTAACAATTGCAATTGTATTGATTTTCTCCCTTTCTGCGTTTTCTCAAAAAAACAAACTTTCAGGAATTTTAACCGCTGGAATCGAAAAAAAACCCATTTGCAATTCAGTTGTTGCTTTATTAACTCCGGTAGACTCTGTTTTGTACCAATTTACACGCTCCGATCTAGAGGGGAAATTTATCATTAAAAATGTAAAACCAGGGAGTTATATTGTAATGACGTCGCACAGTCAGTATGCGGATTATTTAGATAATATAACCGTTACCACTAATGATAAGAATATAGGAACCATAGCTTTGATTAGCAAAATGGAACTATTGCGTGAGGTGATTATAAAAACGGGGTCGATTAAAATTAAAGGCGATACAACCAGTTATAGGGCTAGTGATTTTAAAGTTGATGCCAATGCCAACGTTGAAGATTTATTAAAAAAACTGCCCGGAATACAAGTAGATAAAAATGGAACCATCAAAGCAATGGGCGAAACTGTAGAAAGAGTATTGGTAGATGGCGAAGAATTTTTTGGGGATGATCCTGGTATGGCTATAAAAAATTTACGTGCCGATGCAATAAAAGAAGTACAGGTTTTTGATAAGAAAAGTGATCAAGCTGAGTTTACAGGAATAGATGATGGCGGTAGCAAAAAAACAATTAATCTGAGATTAAAGGAGGATAAAAAGAAAGGATATTTTGGTAAAATAGACGGAGCAAACCAACCCTTTACCGATGCGGATTCCAGATACAATAGCAATATCATGGTGAGTAGTTTTAAAGGCAAAAGAAAGCTTTCGGCTTTCTTATTAAATGGAAACACGGGTCAAGATGGATTAAGCTGGCAGGACAGTGACAAATTTGGAGGAGGAGACGGAAATGTCAGCATGAGTATGGACGATGATGGAAATGTAAATTACGAATGGTCCGGTGGCGATAATGATGACGAACCTTATGTAAATACTCAAAATGGTTTTATAAAAAACACGAATGCCGGATTGCAATACAACAACAAATGGAATGACAAACATTCCTTAAATTTATCACCCAAATACAACAGACAAAGTTACCAAAACAACAGCAGTAGAAATACGCAAACACAGGTAGGCGATACACAGTTAAATGAAAATAGAACTACTGCAAGCCATGTAAATAGAGATAACTTTAAACTTAATGCCGTGTATGATGTAAAAATAGACTCAATGAACACCCTGAAATTTACTGCCAAAACTAATTTTTATAATACTGAAAGTGATGAATCTACGACTGGAAATACCACTGGAAGCGACGGCATGTTAAGGAACAAACAGGAACGATTATTTAGCACAAAATCTGAAAAGGGAGCTATATCAGCGAGTGCTTTGTTCAAACATAAATTCACCAAGCCACGCAGAACACTTTCCATAAACAGCAGTTGGAATACTCTGAACACCAATGCTGACAATTTTTTAAAATCGGCTAACGAGAGCTATGAAGGAGGCAATTTTGCCTTTAGTAATGAGGTTAATCAAAATAAAATTGGAGATAAAACCAATCAAAATCTTGCTTTAAATGTGGCCTATACAGAGCCTATAGGTAAGAAATTTGCTTTGCAATTATCCTATCAAATTACCCATAATAAGGGTAATAGCAACTTCATAACGTATGATTTTTCAGATCTAACGGGTAAGTATGATATAATTGTTGATTCGCTGTCAAACCAATTCAAGCAAAATATTACAACAAATAAACCCGTTCTTAAATTAAGTTACAATGCCAAAAAGATAAATTATAGTTTTGGTAGTGGTTTTGGTTTTACGTCATTTAATTTACAAGATCAAACTTTAAATAAGGAATACATTCGCAGTTTTACTAATTTTTTTCCAACTGCAAATTTTTCATATAAGTACAAAAGCAACAGCAATTTGCGTGTGAATTATCAAGGTGCAACAAGACAGCCTACCATTGACCAATTGCAACCGCTTCGAAACAATCAAGATTTTTTTAACCAAGTGGTAGGAAACCCAGATTTAAAGCAATCTTTTACAAATAGTATCAACGTTTCTAATAATAGTTATAGCATTTTAACCGAAACTAACTTTTACCAAAGTATTTCTTTTAGAACAACCTCAAATTTGATTTCTTTTAATAGAGATATTGATCCAGAAAGCGCAAAAACAATTACAACTCCTATAAATACAAATGGTAATTTTTCAGCAAATTTATACATGGGTTACGGGTTTAAAATTAAAAAAATTGGGATGTATGTTAATCTCAGTCCTTCTGTAAATTATAATAAATCGGTCAATAGCATCAATAAGCAAATCAATAATTCGAATATTTTAAATTCTAATTTTTCGGTTTATTTAAATAAGTCTAAAGACAAGAAATACGATATCAATTTTAGTAATACTTTTGCAAACAGCCGCAACAGTACGTCTCAAAACAATGAGGTAAAATCATTTAACACCAATAATCTAGGTTTGGACGTTGCCGTTTACTTTAGAGAAAAATGGAAATTATCAACGGATTATAATTTATATTCTCGTCAAAAAACAGTTGATTTTCAAACCAATCTTACCAATCAATTGTGGAATGCCAGGTTCCAACGTACTTTTAAGAACGATGAGTTTACCGCTTATATAATGGTGCGTGATATTTTGAATCAAAACATAGGTATAAGTAGATTTGTTTATGAAAATACAATAGGGGAAGAGCAAAATGATAGACTCCGACGCTATGCTATGATAGGTTTTACATGGAATTTTAAAAATAAAAGCGGTATCGAAAAAAAATAAATAAGCGGATATACAAATTGTAATTTAGTATCGAAAAATGTCAATATTTTAGAATAAAACTTCTCACTACTTTAAAAAATAACCCAATGAAATCAATATATTTTTACATCACATTATTTGTTTTTACTACAGGATCCTATGCACAGCAATTTGTAGATAAGGCTGTAATTGAGTATGAAGTCAATACCAATCTCAAAAAAACAATGAGTAATGACAGTTGGGACGAAATGATGAAAGAAAACTTATCAGACTTAAAAATATCGTATTTCACCTATACTTTTGAAGACAATAAAAGTGTATTTAAATTCGACAGATGGAGTCCCAAAACAAGAATCCCAAAACAAGAGAAAGAAGCTGATGAAGAAAACACCTGGTTTTTTGATTTTACAACCAGAAAAATGAACATGCAAAAGCAAATTGTAGGTACTAATTTTGTAATTGCAGATAGTATTCCAAATATCCAATGGAAAATCACAAACGAGCATAGAGAAATAGCGGGTTACAATTGTAGAAAAGCAGTAGGGAAAATATTTGATGATGTATATGTGTTTGCTTTTTATACAGACGAGATCACCATTACTGGTGGTCCATGTAGTATAAATGGATTGCCAGGTATGATTTTAGGGCTTTCTATACCAAGATTATATACGTCATACATAGCAACTAAAATAGATTTAAGAGTAAAAGATAGCGCGGTGATTAAACCCAATACAGCTAAGAAAACCTATGATTTAAAAGAACTAAAAACATTAATAGAAGAAAAAACAAAGGACTGGTATACTTACGGAGAGGACAAGGAAGAGAATAAAAGACAAAAAAACATGTTCTTGTGGAATGCTTTCTTGTAATGCTTTGACGGTGATTTAATTTGCTAGTTCTTAATAATGAAGTCTTAAAACAAGATCGTAACTAAACCCAAGTTTTCTCGTCTTGACAGCGCTTAAAAATATATTTGTAGTTTGACATGTGCAAATAAAAAAGTTGCAGGTTATGAAGATGCCATGCGCACGATTGCTGTTGAAGATATAGTTGAAAAAATTAAAATTGTTTTGAACCGTTAAGGAATTTAGAAAAATTAAGTCTTAATGATGCATCACAAGATGTTTTACAACATTCCATTAAAAAAAGAGTTTGCACTGTGCAAACTCTTTTTTTAATGGAATACCGCTATTAAGGGGAAGAGTTTCCTAAACATCATCATAATCTACATAGATAGTTTCAGAGGTTGGATGTGCTTGACAGGTAAGAATCAAACCATCGGCGATTTCTTTATCGGTAAGAATGGAATTTTTAGTCATTTCGGCAGTTCCGGAGGTAACACGAGCAAGACAGCTGCTGCAAATTCCGCCTTGGCACGAATACGGAGCATCAATGCCTTGTTTTAAAGCAGCATCAAGTACGGTTTGTTTTTGTGACATTTCAAAAGTCGTTTCCTCGTCATCAACCATGATAGTGATTTTAGAATGGCCTCCTAATGATTTTTCTATTTTATTTTCTTTAGTTGAAGAAGAAAATAATTCAAATTTTATGGCGGATTCTTTAACGTTGTGCTCCTTCAAAACCGCAGAAACGGTATTGATCATTTCTTCCGGACCACATAAATAAAACTTATCAAACTCTAATTCCTTGTGTTTATTATTCAAAACAAAATTTACAGTCGATTTTTCAATCCGCCCAAACAAAGCATGTTCTGCTTTGGCTTGACTGTAAACATAATGTACAAAAAGGCGGCCCACATATTGCAATTGCAAATCGTGTAATTCTTGATGAAATATGGTTTCTTCAGGCGTTTTGTTTCCGTAAACCAACACAAAAGAACTCTTAGGTTCATTTTTCAAGACCGATTTTAAGATGGAAAGTACCGGTGTGATTCCGCTTCCTGCTACAAAAGAAGCGTAGTTTTTTTGTCGGTCCGCTTGCGGTTCAAAAGTGAATTTTCCTTCTGGTTTTCCTACTTCAAGAACATCACCTGCTTTCAGTTTTGTGTTAGCAAATTGAGAGAAAGCACCGTTTTTTACTGCTTTTACTGCAATGCGCAACTCGCCACTTTCCGGAGAAGAACAGATAGAATATGCCCGACGAATTTCTTCACCATCAAGTGTTAATTTCAAATTGATATATTGACCGGCAATAAAAGCATAGATTGGTTTTAATTCTGCAGGAACGTTAAAAAGTATCGAAACAGCGTCTTTAGTTTCGCGTTTTACTTCTTTTATGATTAATTTTAAAAAGGATGACATGTGATTATTTTTTTACAAAGATAGGAAACAGAATAGGTTTTTTGAATTCAAACTATTTGAAAATTTATATACCTAAAATCGTTATGTATAAGAATCTTATGTATATTTGAATTTTAAAGTAAGAAATACCACAAAACTTGCGCCGATTCAATCATGAAAAACTCACAATTATACAAAGGTAGCCTGAATACAATTATAATGAAATTGCTGGAAGAAAACGGCAAGATGTACGGTTATGAAATTACCCAGAAAGTAAAGACGATCACCCAAGGCGAACTCAACATCACCGAAGGCGCTTTGTATCCGGCCTTGCACAAACTGGAAGCCGAAGGTTTATTGGATGTCGAGATTGAAAAAGTGGATAATCGCATGCGTAAATATTACAAACTCACCGAAAGTGGTCAGAAAGAAACCGTAAACCGACTCTCAGAACTTGAAGATTTTATCCGGAATATGCAGAGTTTAGTGAACCCCAGTCCAAAATTAGAATTTTAATTTTATGAAGATGAAATTAACCACCGAACAAGTAGCTCAAATAGAAGAAACTTTAGTTTTAAATGGACTCGTTTATCAAGATGTCAAACTGGAATTATTAGACCATATCGCTTCGGAAATAGAAGAAAAAATATGTAATGAAACGAATTCTTTTGAAGTTGCTTTCAAAGAAGTTTTTAAAAAATGGAAACCAGAATTAAGACTAAGTTCTTATGGTTTATTGCTCGGTCGAGGTTATTCCGGACCAAAAATAATAATGGATAAAATAGCTAGATATACTAAATCAAGATTTTGGTATATTACTTTAGGGGCAATTCCTTTGACTTTAATTGTAACAGCTTTTATTCATTTTTTTAATACCGAAACATTTACTTATTTTTTCACAAAAGCACTAAGAACTCTTTTTGTAACGGAAGTTTTTTTGGTAACAATAGCTTGGATAATAATTTGGAAATATAAGCACAAAACCACTTTTAGCTATCTTTTTAAAAAAAGAAGTATTCTAGTGTTTTTTCAACCTTTGTTATTGGGAGTTGGATTAGTGCCTATTAAACTTATAAATATTGAGACAGATGTTCAAATGGGATTTGTATATGTCTTTTTTCTGATCCTTTTGTTTTTCATGATTGATTTTGTTTTGGTATTTCAGCATATACGAGTGATTAAAAAACTATCAGTTCCTAAATCATGAAACTAACTGCGCAACAAATAGACCATCTCTACCTTTTTACCCGTCAGCATTATGTGGAATATTACGATCTACAAACGGAATTAGTCGATCATTTGGCAAACGCCATTGAAACTGAATGGGAACAAAATCCCAAGCTTACTTTTGGCGAAGTTCTACATAAAGAATTTAGGAAGTTTGGCGTTTTTGGATTTATGGATGTGGTAGAAAGTCGTCAAGCTGTTCTTCATAAAAAGTACAATCGGTTAGTCTTTCAACATTTTAAAACGTTTTTTAAACTGCCAAAAATTCTATTAACAATAGTAATGACCTTTTTACTTTTTAATATTCTGAAAACAAGTATTTACAACGACTATATTTTTATTGCCATTTGTATGAGTTATTTTGGATTTATTTTTCATGAATTTTACAAGAATAAGAAAATCAAAAAGACACAAAAAGAGACCAATAAAAAGAAATGGTTGTTTGAAGAAATTATCAACCAATACGGTGTTTCCTCAGGCGCTTTTTCGGTTCCATTTTATTTTTTTATTCAAATAAGCAGTCGTGCTGAAAGATATTTAGTAAATGATTATTGGATTTTCTCAGTAAGTTTTATGATAGTACTTTTTGGAATTTTAAATTATATTTTATTCAGAGTCATCCCTTCCAAGGCTGAAGCCTATTTAAAACAAACCTACCCGGAATATAAATTAGAAAATTTGTAACGTTTTCTTATTTTGACTACATACTATAAAACCAAAACAACCAAACTATGATTCAAAAATTTATTTATCTGGAATGGAAAGCTTTTACCAGATCAGCTTCCTTTGCAACTAATCTGGCTTTGAAAATTCTGATGGGCTTTGTCGCCGTTTATTTCATTTTAATTTTCTTGGCATTAGGAGTTGGGGCCTTTTATATTCTAAAGAAAATGAATCTGGACCCCATCGTAACGGTAAACAAATTCATGATTTATTATGTATTGATGGATTTAATCATCCGATTGCTGTTGCAAAAAATCCCCGTGATGAACATTCGCCCGATGTTGATTTTCCCCATAAAAAAAGCCACCATTGTTCATTTTTCCTTGGGAAAAACCGTTTTGTCCTTCTTTAATTTGGTGCATGGTTTTTTCTTAATTCCGTTTTGTGTTGTTTTAATTATTGAAGGCTATGATGTGGTGTCAGTGGTACTATGGTATGCCGCGCTGTCTTCTTTGATATTCATCAATAATTTTCTAAATATTCTACTGAGTAATAAAGACAATTTATTTGCCATTTTCTTAGCAATAGTAGCCGTTTTAGGAGGGTTGCATTATTATGGATTTTTTAATGTTACGGATTATACCGCTCCGTTTTTCGATGCTATTTTCAATACGTATTGGGCTTTTTCCATACTGGTTTTGGCTT
The DNA here is from genome assembly GCF_056428965.1 of Flavobacterium sp. GNP008. Taxonomy (NCBI): domain Bacteria; kingdom Pseudomonadati; phylum Bacteroidota; class Flavobacteriia; order Flavobacteriales; family Flavobacteriaceae; genus Flavobacterium; species Flavobacterium sp. GNP008. The sequence goes on from NZ_JBWJVL010000001.1 coordinate 928,843, forward strand.
TAATCGGTATATATTATGTCACATTCCTGTATTTCAAAAAGAATTTATACCTGGATGCGGGATTGTCAAACAAACACGATGTTGCCAAAACGGAGGAGTTGACTTGGTTGAACCAATTTGGAACCATTGGAACTTTTTTGAAAAATGACATTAAATTAATCAAAAGAAACAAACGATCTAAAACCACAGTAGGATTGAGCGTGATGTTCCTTTTTTATGGCTTTCTTTTTTTTACCAATGCAATTGAAGTGTACAACAATCCTGTAATGCACATTTTTGCCGGGATTTTTGTTTCGGGAGGATTCCTTATCACTTTCGGCCAATTTGTACCGAGCTGGGATAGTGCGTATTATCCGTTAATGATGACGCAAAACATTCCTTACAAAGGCTATTTGAGTTCTAAATGGTGGCTGATGGTGATTGCAACAATAGTCACCACAACCATTGCCTCTTTCTATCTTTATTTTGGGTGGCAGGTGTATTTAACCATCGTTGTGGGTGCAATTTATAACATTGGAGTCAATTCTCATTTGGTCTTGCTCGGTGGCGCATATACCAAAACGCCAATCGATTTGAGTTCTGGCAAAGGCGCTTTTGGCGACAAAAAAGCATTCAATATCAAAACCATGCTAATTTCACTACCGCAATTAGGATTGCCCGTTTTAATGTATTGGTTAGGTGCTAAATTAGGCAATCCCAATGTGGGATTAGCATTAGTAGCGTCGATGGGAGTAATAGGATTTGCATTAAAAAACAAAGTTTTCTCCTTGATTGAGAAAATCTATAAATCCGAAAAATACGCGACCCTAGCGGCATACAAACAAAAAGGATAATCAAGCGATTAACGAAATCAACAAATAACCGAATAAACTTTTTCAAAAATGATACAAGTAAACAACCTTTCGAAAACATACAACGGAACAACCGTATTAAAAATAGATACTTTAGAAATAAAAAAAGGCGAAAGCTTTGGATTAGTGGGAAATAACGGAGCTGGGAAAACCACTTTTTTCAGCCTTTTATTGGATTTAATCCAGCCATCAACAGGAAATATTGTCAATAACGAGGTACAGGTAAATACCAGCGAAAACTGGAAACCATTCACCGCTTCTTTCCTTGACGAAAGCTTCCTGATAGGTTACTTAACGCCCGAAGAATATTTTTATTTCATAGGGGATTTACGTGGGCAGAACAAAGCCGATGTCGATGCATTATTGGCTACCCATGAAGAATTTTTCAATGGAGAAATCCTTAATAACAAAAAATACTTACGCGATTTATCCAAAGGGAATCAGAAAAAAGTGGGAATCATTGCTACTTTAATCGGGAATCCAGAAGTGATTATTCTTGATGAGCCGTTTGCTAATTTAGACCCCACCACACAATTTCGATTAAAGAAAATCATCAAGGATTTAGCCGATAATCCAGAAATAACCGTACTGGTTTCCAGTCATGATTTGTTGCATACCGTTGAGGTGAGTAACAGGATAGTGGCTTTGCACAAAGGGGAGGTCGTCAAAGACATTCAAACTTCTCAAGAAACGTTGCAGGAATTAGAATTGTTTTTTGCCGTTTAAAAGTCAACACAACAGTCGTAGCCAAAACTTTTTACCGCTAATTCGCTAATTGTATTCTCCAATATGTTTATTTAATTAGCGGTTTAATTCGGGCGTAACCCTACGTTAAAACTTCGGGTCGGGCTGTGCGCTATATCTTTTTTTCTTGAAGAAAGAAAATAAAGGATGTCGCTTCCATTCCTTACGCAAGAGAGTAATATTTAAATATAACACCATAATCTTCACGATATCAAAAAGAAACGTATTTTTACCAGTCAATATACTAAAAAGTGTATTTAATAGTTAATTGATAAAAACGTTTTCCATTGAAAATCAATATATTTAAGCAGTTATTTTTCTTGTTATTTTTTATCTTTCTGGTAGCTTGTTCTACTAAGAAAGACACCTTTATAGCCAGAAATTCTCATGCGTTGAGCACAAAATATAATATTTTATATAATGGACAAGTAGGCTTGGATAAAGGAGTTCAGGCTATAAAATCCAGTAGTGATGATGATTTTTGGCAATTGTTGCCACCAGAAAAAATGCAAATTTTAGAAGATATTACAAGCACTGCAATACCAATCAATGCCGATTTTGAATTGGCAGAAGCCAAAGCTACTAAAGCGATTCAAAAACACTCTATGAATATTGGCGGAAGAGAAAAAAACACTCAAATTGATGAGGCCTATCTCATGCTTGGCAAGTCTCGCTATTATGATCAACGTTTTGTACCTGCTCTAGAGGCATTCAATTACATTCTTTACAAATATCCCAACAGTAGCAAGATTTATGAAGCTAAAATATGGCGTGAAAAAACCAACATGCGTCTGGGAAATGATGCTTTGGTTATAAAAAACATCAGTAAGCTATTGGAAGATCACGATGTAAAAAACCAAGTTTTTGCAGATGCCAACGCACTTTTAGCAGCATCCTTTTTAAATTTAGAAGAAAAAGACAGTGCCGTTTCCAAACTAAAAATAGCAGTTGAATTTACCAAAGTAAATCAAGAAAAAGCTCGGTATCGTTTTATTTTAGGGCAATTGTACCAGGAATTAGGATACCAGGACAGTGCCGTTACTTCCTATCAATCAGTGATTGAAATGAACAGAAAAGCGGAGCGAAAGTTTGTAATTCAGGCGCATGCTAAAAAAGCTGCATTATTTGATTATCAAACTGGAGATTCGGTTTCTTTTGTAAAAACATTTGACAAACTGATTAAAGACAGGGAAAATCGGCCGTACAAAGATTTGATTTTTCATCAAATGGCAGTGTTTCAGGAAAAGCAAAACAATCAAAAAGGGGCTTTGGATTTCTACAACGCATCGTTAAGAACAAATTCAAAAGACACGTATTTAGTTGCCTCCAATTATAGAAATTTAGGCAACTTGTATTTTAGAACTGCAGAATATCCTACAGCGGCAAAATATTACGACAGTACGCTGGTCAAACTGAATAACAAAACAAGGGAGTTTAATAAAATTCAAAAAACACGAAGCAATCTCGATGAGGTTATTTTGTATGAAGCGCTGGCAAAAAGAAATGACAGTATTTTAAATGTGGTTGCGATGCATCCAACGGATCGAATGGACTATTTTGAAAAGTATATTGGTAAACTTAAGAAGGAAGATGAAGTCAAAATACTTCTAGAAGAAAAAAACAAAGCAAAACAAGAAAATAGAGAAAGAAACAGTTCGACTGGTTTAATTGCTGCGGCTTCCAGTCAAGAGCCAATACAATTAGCACGCAAATCACCTATGGCACCACCCACTATTGCGAGTGTGGGTTCGCAACCAGCAACTAGTATTTTCTATTTTTATAATCCTACCACAGTGGCTTTTGGGAAAGTTGAATTCAAAAGAATATGGGGTGACAGGACTTTAAATGGTAATTGGAGGATTTCTTCGGGGAATACAAACCCAACTTTGGTTGATTCTCTGAATGTGGATAAAGCAGCTTCTGATAAGGAAGTAAAAACAATTAAAATAGTGGAGCGATACACTACAGATTTTTACTTGAAACAACTTCCGACTGAACAAATAGAATTGGATAGTATTAGGAAAGAACGAAATTTTGCATACTACCAATTGGGCGTTATTTATAAGGAAAAATTCAAAGAAAATAATTTGGCTATCGCTAAACTGGAACAAATATTAAAAAACAATCCCGAGGAAAAACTCGTTCTTCCTGTGATGTATAATTTGTATAAATTATACCAAATCACGGATGCAGATAAAGCAGAGGAAATGAAAAAAAGGATATCGGGGCAGTTTCCGGAATCGCGTTATGCACAGATAATTAACAATACCGATCCAAGTGCCATCAATCAAAATGAAACGCCGGAAAGTGTCTATAGTAAATGGTATAAATTATTCCAACAAGAACAATTTGCTACAGTTTTGGAAAATTCAGATAGTTTGATCAATCAGTTTTCTGGAGACGATATTGTATCAAAGTTCGAATTGCTTAAAGCAAACACCATCGGGAAGCTTAAAGGGGTATTGGCCTACAAAAAGGCTCTTCAAGAGATCGCGGATAATTATCCAAACAGTGAAGAAGGGAAAAACGCACAGCTAATCCTTAATGATCAGATTCCGTTTTTAGAAAAAATGGAGTTCAGTACAACAGATTCAAATAATTGGAAAATTCTATATCGAGTGGGTTCCCGTGAGGATAAAAACACAAAATTTTTGGAAGAAAAAATCAAAATGTTCATAGCCAGTGAAAACCTTCAAAAATTATATTATTCGTATGATATTTATACCGTAAACGAAAATTTTATTACCCTACACGGAATAAAATCACAGGTTTATGCGAATGATATAGCAGTAGTTTTAGAAGAAAATGCAAAATATAAAATTGTGGATGTCGCTATTGTCGTTTCGGGAGAGAATTATAAAGTGATCCAAATTAAGAAGAATCTTGAAGCGTATTTAGTACTAAAAAAAGAATAAATATGTTTGATAAAAAGCAAAAATCATACACTGATCTTTTGGGAAAGACCAATAGAATTGTTGAAGGAACAACTATAAAAGGCGATATTATTTCGCAGGCTGATTTTAGAATGGACGGAAACTTGATTGGTAATTTCCAGTCCGGTGGAAAAATTGTCATAGGTCCAGCTGGAAGCGTTACCGGAGATATTGTATGCAAAAATGCCGATATTGAAGGTAAATTTGATGGTAAGATTCAGGTGACTGAAGTGATGAATGTAAAATCCAAGGCCAGTATCCATGGCGAAGTTACCGTAGGAAAGTTATCCGTAGAACCGGGTGCTGACTTTAGTGCATCTTGTGTTATGAAACCACATATAAAAAACCAAACCCTTAGCGATGGACAACAAAACACCTCAAAAAAGAGCGAATAAATGGCTTCAGCTGATTAATATTCCGATTCAGATGGGCGCCATTATTTTTCTGTTTTCCTATCTCGGCGACTGGTTAGACGAAAACCATCCTCATCCAAAAGTATATTACAGTAAAGTTTTAGTGATGGTTGGCGTTGCTTTGTCTTTATATAACGTAATCCGACAAGTAAACGAAATCAACAAGACAAAATAATTAAAAACCACAACTCGGATCAACCAGTAATTGTTGCGCTTATAGATAGAACAGTTTTTTATCTTAGTGCCTTTAGGGTTAAAAACTAATACAATGAATTTAAAAAATTACAAACCACTTTTACCCTTACTAGTACTTGCGGGATTGGCTTACGGTATTCACAGGGCTGTTTTTTATGTTTTACATATAAATGATACCGCTTTCCATTATTCTATAGAAACCCTTTATTTGTTGTTTCTGGTTTTATCTATTGTGGTATTTGTGGTTTTGCTTAAAGTCAAAGAACGCAGTTTCGATAATGTGGGCATGTCCTTTCTTTTGAGTACCAGTATTAAAATGATAGTTTGTTATCTGATTTTAAAGCCTATATTGCAGGCTGCAGCCCAAAACAATGCAATAGAGAAAATTAATTTTTTTATGATGTTTATTCTCTTTTTAGCAATTGAAACGATATTAACAATACGTATATTAAACGAAAAGCAATAAATATGTGATTCAAGGAACAAATCCATCAAAAATAATTTTTTATATTCTTTTGAATATTAATAAAAGATGTACATTTGCACCAAATTTCAGAAACGTAATAAATTAAGATAATTAACTGTTATGGTGATTTCAAACAAACCACTTAGATTTATATTAGTAGCCTTGGTAGCGTGTCTTCCTCTAATCAGTTTTGCAAATCCTGAAGTGGATACTATGCAAGTAAAAACGGAAGTTGCTCCTGTTGCAGCCGAAGGAACTCATGTAGAGCCAACGGATGTAAAATCTAAAATTAAGGCATTTATTAACCATCACCTTTTGGATGCGCATGATTTTACTTTTTCAGTAAATGAAGAAACAGGAGCGCATTATGGTTTTTCATTGCCTGTTATACTCTGGGATAATGGATTGCAAGTATTTTCATCATCAAAATTTCATCATGGAGAAGAAGTTGCTGAACACAATGGAAACTTCTACGTATTGCACCACGAAAAAATATACAAAACGGAGGCGGATGGAGCTTTGACAGAAGAGCACGGTCATCCTACAAATGCAACTCCACTTGATTTATCGATTACGAAAAGTGTAATCGGTATTTTAGGAATAGCAGTCTTAATGTTTGTACTGTTTACAGGTTTAGCAAAATCGTACGGTAAAAATAACGGAATAGCATCTGGAGCTGGACGCTTTTTTGAGCCGCTTGTACTGTACATCAGAGACGAAATCGCCATTCCAAATATTGGAGAAAAAGGATATAAAAAATACATGAGTTATTTGTTAACTATATTTTTCTTTATTTTCTTTTTAAACATATTAGGATTAACACCGCTAGGATTTAACGTAACAGGAAATATTGCAATTACAGCATCATTGGCCTTGTTGACCTATTTAATCACCACTTTTACCGCTAATAAAAATTATTGGGGACACATTTTCTGGATGCCAGGCGTGCCGACTCCAATGAAATTTATTCTGGCTCCTATTGAATTATTAGGGACTATCATCAAACCATTTTCATTAATGATCCGTTTGTATGCTAACATTTTAGCAGGACACGTTGTTTTGATGAGTATCATTGGTTTAATGTTTATTTTTAAAAGTTGGATTGGAAGTACTTTGTCATTCGGATTGGCATTTGCGCTTTCTATTCTTGAAATATTGGTTGCATTTTTACAAGCATATATTTTTACCATGTTATCTGCGCTTTATTTTGGAGCAGGAAACGAAGAGCATCATCACGACGAGGCTCACCATTAAGTCGAAAGTTTAAAAGTCAGGTTGACTTTATGACAGTAGACTCTTAATAAGAATGTTTAATTTTTAATTTATATATTATGGAAATTCCAACTATTGTAGGAGCAGGATTGATTGTTATCGGAGCAGGTTTAGGTATTGGTAGAATTGGTGGTTCAGCAATGGACGCTATTGCTCGTCAACCAGAAGCTTCTGGAAAAATCCAAACAGCTATGCTTATCGCAGCTGCACTTATTGAAGGTATTGGTTTTGCTGCGTTATTCGCATCTTAATTAAAAACTTAAAAAAAACACTAGTTAACAACGGTTGGTTGTAACTAGTGTTTTTAAAATTAAAACATTACAAATTGCGATAAAAAGCAATTCATACTTTAAAATTTATAATTAGATATAATGGATAAGTTAATAAATGATTTTTCGTTTGGTTTGTTTGTTTGGCAAATAGTAATATTTGTTGGATTGATATTCTTGTTAAAAAAATTCGCTTGGAAACCAATTCTGGATGCCGTTAATGATAGAGAAGAAGGAATCAAAAATGCCTTGTTATCTGCTGAAAATGCTAGAAAAGAAATGCAAAACCTGCAAGCAGACAATCAACGTATTTTACAAGAAGCAAGATTAGAGCGTGACAACATGCTTAAAGACGCTCGTGAAATGAAAGAGAAAATGGTTGCTGATGCTAAAAACGAAGCACAAGCTCAAGGTCTGAAAATGATTGAACAAGCCAAAGCAGCAATTGAAAGTGAAAAAAATGCAGCTATGGCAGAATTGAAATTACAAGTTTCAACATTATCATTGAGTATCGCAGAAAAAATATTGAAAGACGAATTATCTAACAAAGAAGCTCAAACTAAATTAGTTGAGAAAATGTTAGGTGACGTAAAGTTAAACTAACAATTATGGCAAGTACAAGAGCAGCAATTCGTTATGCAAAAGCAATTCTAGACTTAGCAAACTCAAAAGGTGTTGCCGAAGTTGTAAATAAGGATATGAAATTGATTGCTTCAACAATTAATGGTAATTTGGAATTGAGTACTTTTATTCAAAATCCTACCATGAAAGTGGAAGTTAAAGAAAAAGCACTGTTAGAAGTTTTTGCCGATAGCAATGGTGTGACCCAAGGGTTGTTTCATTTGTTATTTGAAAACAAAAGATTCGAAATTCTAGAAGCAATTGCAATAGAGTACAGTAAATTATCGGATATTATGAATGGTATTGAAGTAGCGCAGGTTACTACAGCGATTCCTATGGATGCAGCATTAGAAGCTAAAGTTTTGGCTAAAATTGCAACCCTTTCGGATAAAAAAATCACAATCGAAAATATAGTAGATGCTTCTATCATTGGAGGATTTATTTTAAGAATAGGCGACAAGCAGTACAACGCTTCAGTAGCCAACAGATTACAAGTATTAAAAAGAGAGTTAAGTAATTAGTTTTATTGCACATTTAAGTGTCTAAATTATAAATTAAGATGGCGGAAATCAAACCTGCTGAAATTTCAGCAATATTAAGAAAGCAAGTAGAAGGTTTTGAATCTGGTGCTACACTAGAAGAAGTAGGAACAGTACTTCAAGTTGGAGATGGTATTGCTCGTGTTTACGGGCTTTCGAATGTTCAATATGGAGAGTTAGTTGAATTTGACAATGGATTAGAAGCTATTGTTTTGAATCTTGAAGAAGACAATGTAGGCGTGGTACTTTTAGGACCATCTACAGGAATCAAAGAGGGTTCAACTGCTAAAAGAACACAACGTATTGCTTCTCTTAAAGTAGGAGAACAAATGGTAGGTCGTGTAGTAAACACCCTTGGTTTTCCAATTGATGGTAAAGGACCAATCGGTGGAGATTTATACGAGATGCCTTTAGAGAGAAAAGCTCCTGGAGTTATCTTCCGTCAACCCGTTACTGAGCCATTACAAACAGGTATTAAAGCAGTAGATGCTATGATTCCAGTGGGTCGTGGACAACGTGAGCTAGTTATTGGTGACCGTCAAACAGGTAAATCAACGGTTTGTATCGATACGATCTTAAATCAAAAAGAATTTTATGATGCAGGAAAACCTGTATTTTGTATATATGTTGCCATTGGACAAAAAGCGTCAACTGTAGCGGGAATTGCTAAAATGTTAGAAGAAAAAGGAGCAATGGCGTATACCATTATTGTTGCTGCTAATGCTTCTGATCCAGCTCCGATGCAAGTATATGCTCCTTTTGCGGGTGCTGCAATTGGAGAATATTTTAGAGATTCAGGTCGCCCGGCTTTAATTGTTTATGATGATTTATCTAAACAAGCTGTTGCATACCGTGAGGTTTCTCTTTTATTGAGAAGACCACCGGGACGTGAAGCTTATCCTGGAGACGTTTTTTACTTACACAGTAGGTTATTAGAACGTGCTTGTAAGGTAATTGCAGATGATGGAATTGCTAAAGACATGAACGATTTACCAGATTCATTGAAATCAATTGTTAAAGGTGGTGGTTCTCTTACTGCTTTGCCAATTATTGAAACTCAAGCTGGTGACGTTTCTGCTTACATCCCAACAAACGTAATTTCGATTACAGATGGTCAAATTTTCTTGGATGGAGATTTGTTTAACTCTGGGGTTCGTCCAGCAATTAACGTAGGTATTTCGGTATCTCGTGTTGGTGGAAATGCACAAATTAAATCAATGAAAAAAGTAGCAGGTACTTTGAAACTGGATCAAGCACAATTCCGTGAATTGGAAGCGTTTGCTAAATTTGGTTCTGATCTTGATGCCGTTACTTTAAATGTAATTGAAAAAGGAAGAAGAAACGTTGAGATCTTGAAACAAGGTTTGAACGATCCTTATACTGTTGAAGATCAAGTTGCAATTATCTATGCGGGTTCTAAAAACTTGTTGAGAAATGTTCCTGTGAACAAAGTAAGAGAATTTGAGAAAGATTTCTTAGAATTCTTGAACAACAAACACAGAGCAACTCTTGATGCGTTGAAAGCAGGAAAATTGACAGACGAAATTACAGATGTAATCGAAACTGTAGCAAAAGAATTATCAGCAAAATATAACTAAAAATAGTCCAAAGTTGTAAAGTCCAAAGTCCTAAAGTCAGTTAATCGGCTTTTAAGTACTTTAGACTTTATGACTTTATGACATTAGACTAATATAAAATGGCAAATTTAAAGGAAATCCGTAATAGAATTACTTCCGTTTCATCTACGATGCAAATTACATCGGCAATGAAAATGGTTTCTGCAGCAAAGCTAAAGAAAGCACAAGATGCAATCACAGCAATGCGCCCTTATGCCGAAAAATTAACGGAATTATTGCAAAATCTTTCTGCTACACTGGAAGGTGATGCCGGTGGAGAATTTACAACCCAACGCGAAATCAAGAAGGTATTATTAGTAGTGATAACTTCAAATAGAGGTTTAGCTGGTGCTTTTAATACAAATGCAATTAAAGGCGCTAAAAACCGTGCTGAATTTTACTCAGGCAAACAAGTAGACGTTTTTGCTATTGGTAAAAAAGGAAACGATGTTTTGAGTAAAACACTTTCTGTAGTTGACAATCAAAGCGCTATTTTTGATGATTTGACTTTTGATAACGTAGCTAAGATTTCAGATCTTTTGACTCAGAAATTTCTTTCTGGTGAATATGATAAAATAGAGTTGATTTACAATCAATTTAAAAATGCCGCAACACAAATCATTCAAACGGAACAATTTTTGCCTTTAGCACCGATAAAATCCGATGTTGCAGTTTCGACTGGAGATTATATTTTTGAACCTTCAAAAGAAGAAATCGTGTTGACTTTGATTCCAAAATCGTTAAAAACACAATTGTATAAAGGAATTCGTGATTCATTTGCTTCAGAACACGGAGCGCGTATGACAGCCATGCACAAAGCCACGGATAATGCAACTGAATTGAGAAATCAATTGAAATTGACATACAATAAAGCACGTCAGGCATCTATTACTAACGAAATATTAGAGATTGTTGGTGGAGCAGAAGCATTGAATGGATAATAAAGTATTGATTCAAAATATATTCTAAGAGCCAACAGATGTTGGCTCTTTTTTTGTTTAATTTTATCGTTAAAAATAATACTAGAAAGTATGCAATTAAAAATTAGAGAACTAACCACAGTAGCGGAAATGCTTGGTAATATTGATGTAATGCGATTTTTATATCCCACTTTTACGGTAGAAAAATATGAATCGTATCTTATCGAGATGATTCCCCATAATTACAAACAGGTTGCCATTTTTGAAAACGAGGTTTGTGTGGCGGTTTCTGGATTTTGGTCAGGGACAAAACTTTGGTCAGGAAAATACATAGAGATTGATAATTTTATCGTTCATCCGGAGCATCGTTCCAAAGGATTGGGCAAAATGATGACGGATTATGTTGATGTTTTGGCCAAGGAAACTGGTTGTACGATGATTGTTTTAGATGCTTTTACTGGAAATTTCACGGCACATCGTTTCTATTATAATCAAGGTTATGTTCCAAAAGGATTTCACTTTCTTAAGATTCTAAACGAAGACGGATTAAGTTAAAATGGCTATTATGAAAGGATATAAAATAATTGGCCTCTTATTTAGCTCTGCATTAAGCCTTACTTTTTGTGCCATGAAACAAGAAATCCAAACGGAATTTCCTCAAGGAATGCAATCGATTTTTTATCAAAAAGATAAAAACGTTAAGGAAAGGACTGTCATGCATTTTTATATTGACTTCAAAAAACCACTTGCGGCAAATATCAAACTGAAGAAAATCTATTTTCACAATCAAGAATCTAGGGTTGAAGAAATCACTAAAAATACTTTTGTAGCACATTTTTATCAAAGCAATAAACAAGAAGATTTGATTCTGGATAGTAATCTTGCCAAAGAATATGGGAATAAAGCACCGGTTATTCAAAAATCTAAATTTGATTTAAAACGCAACGAAGCAGTTTTAGAATACAAGAAAGAGAATAAACTATATTTTTTTAAAATATCGAATGTCACAGAAAAGCCATAAAGCTATTTTCGGTGGAAAATGAATTAGTCTTTATTGTAGGTGTTTCGGTTTTAAAACTAATATTCACTTCAGCGGATTAAACCAAAGAATTAGTTATTTTTGTTTGCTTAATTTTAATAGACATACCATTTTGGGATTATATAAAAATCTTTTTAAACAGACTGCCATTTATGGATTGGCTACGGTGATACCAAGAATGTTCAGTTTTTTACTAGTGCCCTTATACACGGATTTACTTCCAAAAGAATCGTATGGAAAGGTTTCCATCATTTTTGCTGGAATGATTTTTTTTAATGTTATTCTGTCTTACGGAATGGAAACTGCTTTTTTTAGGTTTTACAACAAAGAAACCAATAAGAATTCAGTAGTAGAAACCACCTCCGTTTCTATTTTTTGGACTTCCATAGCGTTTTTATTCGGAGCTTTATTATTCCGAAATACATTATCTAGTTGGGCTGAAATAGACCAACAATACATTAGTTACACGATTTGGATTTTAGTGCTCGACGCTTTGGTGATTGTTCCATTCTCTAAATTAAGAGTCAATCAGCAACCCGTAAAATATGCGATAATCAAAATAGGAAATGTAGCTGTAAATCTGTTTTTGAATCTTTTCTTTTTAAGTTATTTACCCGCGATTGCAGAATCAAATCCTGAGAGTATCTTACGATCTCTATACATGGAAGATTTTCAGATAGGCTATATATTTGTTTCCAACATTGTTGCCAGCTTACTTACATTTATACTGCTATCGCCCAATTATTTCAAATTAAAATGGCATTTTGATTACCAACTCTGGAAAAGAATGATGCAGTACGGTATGCCAATCATGATTGCTGGGGTTGCCTTTGCGATCAACGAGCAATTTGACAAAATTTTATTGGGCTATTTATTGCCTCCTGATAGCGCTGCTGCTGAAGTAGGAGTGTATTCTGCCTGTTACAAATTGGGTTTGTTCATGGTTTTATACCGTACAGCCTACACTTTAGGAATCGAACCCTTCTTTTTCAGTCACTCTGAAAGCGAGGATGCGCCACAAACCTACGCGACAATTACCAAGTACTTTGTTATTTTCGGATCTTTTATATTGTTGTCCGTTATCGTTTTTGCAGATGTACTTAAAGTCATCATGATTCAGGACGAGTCCTACTGGGAAGCCATGAAAGTAGTACCGCTGATTATACTGGCCAACTTCTTCTTAGGGATTTACACCAATCTTTCTGTGTGGTACAAATTAATCGACAAAACTCACATTGGTGCTTACATTTCCATTGTGGGAGCCATAATTACACTCGTATTAAATTATCTGTTAATACCAACAATGAGCTATTATGGCTCAGCGATTGCCACTATTGCTGCCTATGGAAGTATGATGATGATTTCGTATTATTTTGGTAATAAATACTATCCTATCCCTTACGACACCAACAAAATCAGTATGTATCTATTGGTTTCGATAGGGTTTTCGGCTATTTCATTTTACGGTTTTAGAGAGAATTATTACATCGGAATCCCATTATTACTCGTATTTATGTATTTTATATACCATAATGAAAAAGAATTATTAACTAAAATTGTAACCCGAAGAAAGAACTAGAATAGAGTTCTCAGGAGCTATTTCCTGCTTTTTGCTGTATCTTTTCTTTTTTAAAGAAAAAAAGAAAAGGATGCCGCTGCAATCAGGGCTATTAAAAATCTATATTAATACGAAACAACAGCTACAAACAAATACTAGCAAGCCCCGACTTGTTGCTTCTACATCCATATTTTAAAATAAAAAAAATGAGAATAAACATAATTAACAAATCACAGCACACCTTGCCAAACTATGAAACTATAGCGTCGGCAGGAATGGACTTACGTGCTAATCTAACCGAATCCATAACATTAAAACCACTAGGCAGAGCCATTGTAAAAACAGGTCTTTTCATAGCGCTACCTATCGGGTACGAGGCACAAGTACGGCCAAGGAGCGGTTTGGCGGCTAAAAATGGAATTACCGTCCTGAATGCTCCGGGAACAGTAGATGCTGATTATCGGGGTGAAATTGGAGTTATTTTAGTAAATTTATCCAATGAAGATTTTGTTATTGAAAATGGAGAACGCATTGCCCAACTCATCATTGCAAAACACGAGCGTGCAGAATGGATCCAAGTCCAGGAGCTTTCAGAAACTTCTAGAGGCGAAGGTGGATTTGGGAGTACTGGAGTAAAATAATTTAATTTAATAATTCAAAGATTTAATAATTCAAAGATTTTTGATTCTAATTTTTAATTTTTTAATTTTTCAATCTTTATAATATAAAAAAACATGAAAATAATTGTCCCAATGGCTGGTCGTGGTTCACGTCTTCGCCCACATACTTTAACTATTCCAAAACCATTAATTCCTATTGCTGGAAAACCAATCGTTCACCGTCTGGTTGAGGATATTGCCGGTGTATTGAATCAAGATATCGAAGAAGTTGCTTTTATCATCCATGAAAGTTTTGGCAAGAAAGTGGAAGAGGAATTAATCGCTATCGCACAAAAATTAGGCGCCAAAGGCACTATTTATTATCAAAACGAAGCTTTAGGAACCGGTCACGCCATCATGTGTGCTAAAGATTCTTTAAGCGGACCTGCCGTTATTGCGTATGCAGATACATTAATTCGGGCTGATTTTGATTTAGATACAAATGCTGACAGCGTTATTTGGGTAAAACAAGTAGAGCATCCAGAAGCTTTTGGAGTTATTAATTTGAATGATGCGAATGAAATAGTCGAACTGGTTGAGAAGCCTACGGAATTTGTCTCAGACCTTGCCGTTATTGGAATTTATTACTTTAAAGCGGTAGAGGTATTAAAAAACGAACTTCAATTCGTTTTAGATAATAATATTATTCACGGTGGAGAATATCAAATTAACGATGGAATCAAACAAATGATGGCCAAGGGCATGAAATTTGTTCCTGGTAAAGTAGACGAATGGATGGACTGTGGCAACAAAAATGTGACCGTAGAAACCAATTCCAGAATGTTGGGCTTCCTGTATAATGATGGAGCGCATTTAGTTGACTTTGATGTCAAGTTAGAAAATTCGACTATAATTCCGCCCTGTTATATCGGTACAGATGTGGTTTTGATAAATACCACGGTAGGACCTAATGTTTCCCTAGGAAATGGATGTCACGTACAAAACAGTACACTTAAAAATAGTTTGGTACAAACCCATGTTCATATAAAAAATGCAGATTTAGATAATGCAATGATCGGAAATCACGCCAGTTTCAATGGGAATTTTACGAGCATCAGCATCGGAGATTATTCAGTGTTAGAATAAAAAAGTCCCTTTTATTGGGGTACTATTTGGTAACGTAGCGAATTAATTTTAAAATGAAAAAAAGCATTTTCATACTGCTATTTCTATCTTTGCAATGCAATTCAGCTTTGCTATGGGCACAAACGGAACCAGAGGAAATTAAGCTGGATGCAGATCAGTTTGAGGAGCTTTTTTACGAATCCTTGCTTCAAAAAGGGATTGAAAATTATGATAAAGCGATAGTGGCATTGGACAAAGCTAACAAGATCAAACCCAATGATGCAACCGTTTATTATGAACTAGGGAAGAATTATTTAGCCTTAAAAGAGTATAAAAGTGCCTATAACTCCTTTGAAATTGCTACCAAAATTGATCCTAAAAATAAATGGTTCTGGATAGGAATGTATGATGTGAGTTACGAAACTAAAAATTTCACTCAGGGTATTGGTGTTATTAATAAGCTGATTGAATTTGATCCGAAATACAAAGAGGACTTGACCTCATTGTATATGGGGACCAATCAGTATGAAAAAGCTTTGGCGTTGATTCAGGAACTCAACGAAACCTTTGGAAAAACGGATCGTAGGGAATTATACAAGAGCCAGATTTTATCCGTAGGGAAATTTCAGAATATGGAGATTACCAATCTGGAAGATCTGATTGCAAAAAATCCACAAGACGAGTTCAATTATATCAGTTTGATATTTTTGTATTCTAAAAATAATGAAGAATCAAAAGCTTTTGATACAGTCAAAAAACTTGAAAAAGCGATTCCAAATTCGGAGTGGGCTCAAGTAAGTTTGTTCAAGAATTATTTGGATGCTAATGATGTACCAAAAGCCATCAAAGCAATGAATATTGTTTTGGCTAGTGCTATAATAGATTCGAAAATTAAACACAGAATTCTGAATGAGTTTTTGATTTTCACAGACAAGAATCCGGAATATTCGACTGATTTAGAGAAAGCTGTCAGTTATTTCGACAACGACACTTCTGTAAATGTAGCCAAAGAAATAGGAAAGTTTTTCCAGGCTAAAAAACAATGGGACAAGGCCATTGCGTATTATGAGAAATCAGCAGATAATGGGTCAGAAGATGTCATCGAATCGAATTTACTTTTGTTACAAGCGTATACAGAACAGAAACAATTTGAGGTCGTAGCCAAAAAAGCACTTGTAATGGTAGAGACTTTTCCAACACAACCACAGTTTTATTATTATGCGGGTTTGGCCAACAATCAACTCCAACAATTTAAAAAAGCGAAGGATTTTCTCGAAATAGGCATGGATTATGTAGTAGAGAATAAAGAATTGGAAATAAATTTCAATATCCAACTTGGAGAAGCCTATGATGGCTTGGGAGATTTCAAGAAAAAAGACTTGTTTTTCTCTAAAGCCAATCAATTATTAAAAGAAAAAAAATAATGAAAAAATATTCAATACTAGTGTTACGTCGGGTTTTTATAGTTTGTTTTGCTGCTTCGCTCACGCTCGTATCGTGTAAAACGAAAGCAATTGCGGTTTCAGCAAGCAATGAGCCTATGGCAGAGGCAGGCTACATGTCAGCCAAAAAAATAATAGAAAATCATTACAACAATAAAAATGAATTTTCTACATTATATATTAAGTCAAATGCGCGTTACGCCGATGACAAACAAACTCAAAATGTCACCGCTGAAATCAAGATTAAGAAAGACGAGCAAATTTTGGTAATCATTCGTTTTCTGGGAATTACAATGGCAAAAGCACTCATCACACCCACTACGGTA
The DNA here is from genome assembly GCF_056428965.1 of Flavobacterium sp. GNP008. Classification (NCBI taxonomy): domain Bacteria; kingdom Pseudomonadati; phylum Bacteroidota; class Flavobacteriia; order Flavobacteriales; family Flavobacteriaceae; genus Flavobacterium; species Flavobacterium sp. GNP008. The sequence continues at coordinate 945,771 of NZ_JBWJVL010000001.1, forward strand.
AGTTATTACGAAAAGATAAATGGGAAATATTTTGAGGGAGATTTTAGTAGTTTAAGCCAATGGCTGGGAACTGATCTGGATTACAATAAAATTCAAAACATGTTATTAGGTCAAGCGATTGATGATTTAACAAAGGGAAAATACTTGGAATCTTTACTGGAACAAACCTATCGATTAGACGATACTTCAAATAAAAACACTAAAAAATCATTCTTTTTGGATGCCGATAAGTTTTTAGTTCAAAAACAAGAAATAACACAAACCGCTGAAGAGCGGATGATCAAAGTGGCTTACGCAGCTAATAAAGTATACAACGAGGCTATATTGCCAACTAGTGTTCTTATTAATACGTTTCAGAAGAAAGGAAACACCGAAATCAATCTGGAATACAACTCGGTTACTTTCAATGAAGAACTTTCTTTTCCTTATAGTGTTCCAAATGGGTACAAAAGAATTATAATTAAGTAAATTCGCAAAAAATATTTTTTCAATATGCCAAAATTTCTCCTTAGCCTAATTTTTATCTGTATGACTTCATTGTTGTGGAGCCAAGAATCCCAACAAGAAAAACTTGAACAACGTAAAGCTCAAATTCAAAAAGAAATTCGAGAAAACGAAAAATTATTACAGAACGTAAAGAAAAAAGAAAAATCTGCGGTTAATGTAGTTATCATTCAAAGCACTAAAATAAAGCTGAAAGAAAAATTAATTAATACGACTGAAAAGCAGACCAAGTTGCTTAATAATGACATGTATATTAATCAAGTGCAGATTAATAAGCTTAAAAAAGAATTAACGGAGCTTAAGGAGGATTACGCTCAGATGATTGTAAAATCATATAAAAGTCGTTCATCAGAAAGCAGAGCGATGTTCTTATTGTCGTCTGAAAATTTCTTACAGGCTTATAAAAGAGCCCAGTACATGAAACAGTACACCAGTTACAGAAAAATGCAGGGTGAAGAAATAAAAACAAAGTCGAACAAGCTTACGGATTTTAATCAAAAATTAAATGTACAAAAAACAGCAAAACAAAAACTGATTGCTGAAAACGAAAAAGAGCGGTTGTCACTCGAAAAAGAGAAGAAAGAGCAATTGAAGCTCGTAAGTGTTATCAAAAAAGATAAAAATAAGATTTCCCAAGAAATTAAAAAAAGACAACAAGAATACAGAACAATTGACCGACAAATCAATAAATTAATTCGGGAAGCTATTGCTGCTGCTAATAGAAAAGCCGCTTTGGAAAAAGCAAAAGCCAATCCTAATGCCCCGGTTTCCAAAGCCGCTGTGTCATCTTCTAAAATTGAGTTGACTCCGGAATCTAAAATAATTGCAGATAATTTCAGAGCCAATAGAGGAAGATTGCCATACCCTGTTGAAAAAGGATACGTATCATTAGGATATGGAAATCAAACGCATCCTTTATTTAATACGATTACCGTTCACAATAGTGGTGTAGAAATAACCACTGACAAAGGTGCAAACGCAAGAGCTGTTTTTGGAGGCGAAGTAACCAGCGTTATTGTTTTATCACCGGTGAATAAAGCAGTTATGATACAACACGGAGATTACTTTACGGTCTATCAAAACTTAAGTTCTGTTAGTGTTAGTAAAGGCGATAAGGTGAGTATAAAGCAAAATTTAGGAAGAGTAAGGACCAATGGAGAGACTGGGAAAACAATTATTAAATTTTTAATTCTTCAAAACACGACTTATAACAATCCAGAAGGTTGGTTGTCCCCAAGATAAGAAGCGTTATTTATGTAAAAAAAAAGCACTACTGTATTCCTAGGAATACAATAGTGCTTTTTTTATGAAAGTTGTTTTGGTCTGGAAATAGTTTAAAAAGAATAATAAAAGGTTCTCTAGAATCCTTTGTTAATAGGCGAGCATCTAATTTTAGGTTTTAAAAAACGCCGTGTTTAATAGATTATTCAGTTTTATTAAAGGAAGAATTAATAGAATTCACCATTCCTTCAGTAGACCAAATTCCGGAAACAATAATACGTCTAATGGTATACAATGGATCTATAGGATCTCTTTTGGTAGATAATATATAAGCCATTTTATAGCCACTCTTTTTTATTTCAGGGATTGCCGCTGTATTCCATAAACCAAAAGGATATGCAAAATCCGTAACTGATTTTCCAATGATATCCTCGAGTTTTGCTTTAGGTTTTACTAATTGTGTATTCCAGTCATCTCCGGTATATTTAGTAACCATGTGGTGATCCCATGTATGTGCGGCTATACTATTTCCGCTATCAGATAGGTTTTTAATTTGCTCTTTACTCATGTAGCCAGGACGATTAATTGATACCGTCATGATAAAAAACACACCTTTGAAACCGTATTTTTTCATTTCGGCTGCGGCAATGGTAAATTGTTCTTCCCTTGTATCATCAAAGGTGATCATAATAGGTTTTGCCGGTAACGGACCATTATAGGCTAAATAGTCATACAGTTGTTCCGGTAAAATAGTTTGATAGCCTGCATCGGCTAAGGCTTTCATTTGTTCTGCAAAAGCAACCGGTTTTACTGTGTAGGTTTTTATGTTTCCGCTGGCACTGCTACTAAAATCTTTGATGTTATGGTAGCATAAAATAGGAACTTCCTTTTTTGATAATATAGTAGGTGCATCCGCCAGCACTTTTTTGAGCGGTACTATTTTCTCCGAATCGGGAACTACCGGGGTTTTAGAAGTTTTTTTACGCGGTTCTGTTTGACAGCCTTGCACTAAAAAGAGTCCAAAAAAAATGGAGTAAAGAAGGTTTTTCATAAATCGAATCGTAAATTATTGGTATTGAATGTAAATGGGTTTTGGAGTGAATTTTACTAATTCTTCCGGGCTATACATTTTCCAGTCGTTTTTATTATCATTTTTATAAAACAATTTAAAGCCGGCAAATTGAACCGGTTCTTTGTAAATATAACTTCTATAGGAATCCTTCTTTAATACTTTACTTCCAAAACCATCCATATCCATTACAATTTGAACTTCGGGTACCGTTTTAATTTCTTTATAATTTTTCACCATTCCTTGTGTGAAACGGTGTACCACCAATACTTTTGGGGTAAGTTTATTTTTGCGCACGATGTTTGCCAAAATAGTAATGGCGTCATTAATATCAGCAGCAGTAAAATGCCCAATTTTGGAACCTGGACGTTCCCCGTTTTTCATCGAAAATTCGGGATCAATTCCTAGATGTACATTCGGCATGGAAAGGTATTTTTCTAGTTCCGCTACTTCAGATTTAACGGTGCTGTGTCCTACTTGAATATCCAGAAACACCAACGCATTGATTGGTTTTGCCCAACTGATAATTGTATCTATCTGTTTAAAAGGCATCCGTAAGCGGTGCATGTTGTTTTTTCCAGGTTCGCCTTGAGCGGTAACAGCGATGTAATGCAAAGCAGGAATTGCTTTCACAGTAGAATCAGCTGCTTGCCATTTTGCGACTTCGCCTTGTAACTTTGCCAACATTTGTTTTCGGGGAATCTCTCCTAAAATCCCCATCCTGGTGGAATATAAATTTCCATAATACGCAATAATTCTGTTGTAAGGCAGGAGCGCTCCAGGCAAAGGATAAGGCGCTTTTACAGGCCACTTACCCGTGGTGTCATTGTTGCTTAATGCCACCATTCTTTTGTTATAATCAAGAGTGTCAATGGTAAGCGCTTTCTTTTTTTCTATAGAATCTGCTTTTATAAGCTCTGTTTTTTCAATCCCTTCTGCAGCATCAGCTGCTTTGCCGCGATTGCAGGCTATTGTAGTGAACAACAATAAAGGGATTGCGATGCATGCCGGTGCTAATTTTTTCATAAGTTGATCCTGTTATTTTTAGTATAATACAAATAAAGCAATTAAAGATAGTTTTAATTTTTGTTTCTTACGACAAAGGTATGATTTTTAAAGAACGTCATATTTCACCAAGTAGTGTTTTCAAGGGGTATTTTTTATATAATTTACGGTTTAACAAGACCCATATGCAATTCTATAACTATAATCAGATAGAAACCGAATATAAATTACAGCTCATATAAGAACCATGATTTTATCTAATCAATGCTCGTTTAAAAATGTTTTTTGGGTATTAAAAGAAAAAGCTAACTTTATAAATCTTTTTTACTCATTTAAATACGCAATCAATTGTTTAAAAATTCTTTTTTTATTCTCACTTTTTCACTCCTTTCCTTGAGTATTACGTCTCTTTTTGGTCAAGTTAAAAAAGATACTATATCCCTTTCTGGAATCACTTTGAAGGGTTCGCCGATTAAAAATGTACTTCAAAATGTTGCCGCTTCGGTTTCAGTGATTACTGCTGCTGACATCAATAAAAGTGACGGAATTATACTGACTCCGGTTTTAAACAAAATTCCGGGCGTTACGATGCAACAAGGTGCTTTGAATACCAATAGGATTACGATTCGTGGCATTGGCGCCCGTTCGCAGTATGGAACTAATAAAATAAAAGCCTATTTTGATGGGATTCCCTTGAGTTCAGGTGAGGGTGAAACCACTATTGAAGACATTGATTTAGCTTCAATTGAAAAAATTGAAATTATAAAAGGACCAAATTCTACTAGTTTTGGTTCTGGTTTGGGCGGAGTCATCCAGTTGTTTTCAAGGGAAACGCCTTTGTTAGAATCGTTTGGAAAATCTACAATCGCTTTAGGGAGTTTTGGTCTCTTGCAACAACGTATTTCGGCTGGATACAGTGATACTAAGACAAATTTATTGACAAGTTATACGGATTTATACAGTGATGGATTCAGAGCAAATAGTTCTTACAGCAGGAAATCATTTAATGTGCATGGTAAGCAACAAATCGTTCCCAATGGCAGTCTATCTTTCGTGGGTGTTTTTACCCGTTTGAAAGCCTTTATTCCAAGTTCTATTAATGAGGCGGATTTGAAGAATAATCCTGAAAAAGCAGCTAACAATTGGGCAGCGGCACAAGGTTTTGAATCGTATGATAAATTTATGATTGGGTTAGGATATGACCATCAATTTTCTAAGAAATGGGCCATACAATCGAGTGTTTTTTCTAATTTCAAAGACGCATACGAACCCAGACCCTTTGATATTTTAGATGAAAAAATAAGTTCGATCGGTTTTCGGTCCAATGTGAATTATAAAGATCAATTGTTTTCCAGGTCTTTTGAACTGAGTCTGGGTACTGAACTAGTAACAGAAAAATATCAGTATTCTCTTTTTAAAAATTTATACCAATCACAAACAGGACAAGGAAGTATAGCGGGTGAGGAGTTTAGTGCTGTCAAACAAAACCGGAATTACATCAATTATTTTATGCAAATGGAACTTTGGATTTCAGAAAAGCTCCACGTAGAAACCGGAATTGCATGGAATACCACAACGTATTCTTTGAAAGATGTTTTTGCAAATAATACGAACAATCAAAAAGTCCCATTTACTTTTGGGAATGTTTGGTCACCACGACTTGGTTTGTCTTATAAAGTATGTAATGAAAAAAACATATTTGCGTCCGTAAGCAAAGGGTTTTCGGTTCCTTCAGTTGCTGAAACACTAACGCCTGAAGGCCAGATAAATACAGGGTTAAAACCAGAAATAGGTTGGAATTACGAATTGGGTTTCAAAGGAAATTGGCTGAAAAACAAAGTATACACAGAAGCAACGTTTTATACTACACAGATCGAAAATTTATTGGTGGCACGACGCACTGCCGAAGATCAATTTGTAGGTATTAATGCAGGGAGCAGTTCGCATACCGGTTTAGAGTTTTTGATTAATTACACACTTTTAGAATCCCTCAAATTTAAAATCACACCCTATTTTTCTGGAGCGTTAAATAATTTTAAATTCAAATCTTTCTTGGATGGCGATGCTGATTATTCAGGAAACCAACTTACGGGCGTTCCCGAAAAGCAATTTAATATTGGAGTGGATTTAAACACCAAAAACGGATTTAGTGTCAATACCTCTTTCCGAACTACGGGAAAGATTCCGTTAAATGATTCCAATAGAAAATACAGTGAGCGGTATTCGTTGCTCGATATAAAAACTACGTATATTTTTACGATTCTTAAGATCCTTAAAACCGAGTTAAATGCAGGTGTTAATAATGTTTTGGACGCCAAATATGCAGCTAATATTTTACCTAACGCAGTAGGATTTGGCACTGCAGCTCCAAGATATTTCTATCCTGGAAATCCCGTAAATTTTTATGGTGGTTTCTCCGTTACCTATCTCTTTTTGTAGTGGTGCTTTAGGAGAAATCTGTTATTTTTTAATTGCTGCTACTTCCTTCTCGGTTACGATTTTGGTTTGTGTATTGCCCCATGAAGTCATCACGTAGTTCATCACATCGGCTACTTCTTGATCTGTAAGACCCATCGATGGCATACTGCTATTGTATTTTATTTTATTGACAATTATTTCGCCACTTTGCCCAAATTTTACAGCAGCAATACTCTGATTTCGCTTGCTCTTTAGCCAATCAGAGCCTGCTAGAGGTGGGAAATTTTTAGTGTCTCCTTTGCCGTTTGCGCCATGACATTGCATACAAAAATCAGCATAAATTTCTTTTCCGGGTGACTGAAGTTTTGTAAAAACAGCAGTTTCAGCATTCAAGTCAATATAGTTCTCTGTAGAAGCTGGGTTTACGTAGGAGAAGTTTCCCAATACAAATACTCCAAATCCTAAAAATAATTTTGTTGTCAACATAGTTTAATTCGGTATAATTTTGATGATTCCTTTTCCTTCTACGCCCATGTAAATATAGCCATCCGGTCCTTGTGCCACATTACGTACACGCCCAATATCGGTTGCGATTTTTTGTCGGCCGATAACTTCATTGCCTTTCAACTTTAGCAATTCAAGATATTGAAATTTTAAAGATCCAACCAGTAAATGCCCTTTCCAATCCGGATACTTATCACTAGTTACAAAAGTCATACCACTGGGTGCAATAGAAGGCAACCAATAATAAATTGGCTTCTCGATTCCCGGCTTTTCGTTTTGTTTGCTAATGGTTGTGCCATCATAATCAATTCCATAGGTAACCACTGGCCATCCATAATTAGCTCCTTTTTTTATAATGTTAATTTCATCTCCACCTTGAGGACCGTGTTCATGTGCCCAAATCGCTCCTGTTACAGGGTTTTTTGCCATTCCTTGCGGATTGCGATTTCCGTAAGTGTAAATCGCTTCTTTTGCACCAGTCTGACTTACAAATGGATTGTCTTTAGGGATACTTCCATCATCATTTAAACGGTATATTTTCCCGCCATCGCGTTTAATGTCTTGGGGATTTACAAAATGTTCGCCACGCTCTCCTATTGAAAAATACAAATAACCATCGTTGTCAAATACAATTCTGGAACCAAAATGTTGTCCTTTTGTTGTGTTCGGCGTAGCTTTATAAAGCGATTCGATTTGTGTCAGACTACCATCCAATAACTTTGCTCTAATGAGTTTGGTGTGGCCACCTGGACCTTCGCCTTCATCCGAAGCATGTGTCATATAAATCCAGCCATTTTTGGCATAATCAGGATGCAGAACAATGTCTAACAATCCACCTTGTCCACGAGAATAAGCTTTAGGAACATTTTTAATTTCCGTTTTTGTTCCGTTTTTAATATGATATAGGATACCGCTTTTTTCAGTTACTAACATAGTGCCGTCAGGCAACCAAGTCATTCCCCATGGAATAGCAATATCCGATGCTACGGTTTCAAGTGTGTAATTTTTCACCTCATCTTTAATAGAAATGTCATTTGGCTTTACTTGTGCTTCGCAACTGAAAGTGAAGAATGAAAGAATCGAGAGAGAGATTATTGCTGTTTTTTTCATGAGTATGATATTTAATCTTTTAAACAAGGAATGTTTTTAAAGGTAGTAAAAGAGGATTTAAAAAGACAAATATGCCTTTAATTTTGCTTATTATTAACAAATAAAGTGATTGTAATTTTGGTTTTTCTCCCAAGATTTAAATTAAATCTAAAAAAACCACCTAAAATTTAGATGGTTTAAGTGACTTATATTTATTTCTTGACTTTGTATTTTGCAGTTCTGGCGTCTTTGATGACTCCTTTCCAGTTTAGTCCAAAACCAAAATCATATACATTTCCAGTAGTATCTTTGTAGGGAGTCATGTCGTGAGGAACATCTTCCAATTGTTTTTCAACAGTTGTCATGTTCAATGGCATTTGTAATGGCAATAATCCGGAAGGTTCTGTTTTACCCGAAACAACATCTAGTAAGGCTTCAAGTTGTACGCCAAATTCTCCCACGATGGCATCGACTTCTTTCTCAAATTCCCCAAAAACCATGGGATTAGAAATATTCACAGAAACCAATACCGGCTTTCCGTTCATCGCCTTTTTAGTTTCCAGAATAGTGTTTAAATCTGGGTAAGAGTTTGATTTTGACGTTTTATTTAAATACGAACGGTTGGTAATCGTGGGGTCAATCACTGGATCTCCTGCAGCAATACTTTTCGCCCTTGCCTCTGTAGCGGTATAGTCTTTTAATTGCAAACTTATGGGTACATATCCATTTCCACCAGCTTCTCTGTCAGCTCTGCTGTAACCACCACTGATAGGACTTTTGATGAATACAATAGCAAAATCCGCTTTAGTCGGGTCATCCGTTACCGTGTAATACTTTTTAATCAATTCTAAACTTACCGGATATTCAATTTTTTCAGGAGAGGGCTGACCAAAAAAGTTGATTCCCGCCGGAGTCACTCTTTTTGGAACGTATACTGTTTTCCCTTTTTGAATCGGTAAAGTTTTATTATTATTTTTAAGCATCACAACAGATTTCAATTGCGCGTCATATCCGGCCTTCATAAAATCAGATTTTCCTACAATAGCTTTGGTTTCAGTAGGATCTAAATAGGGATTTTCAAACAACCCCACTCTGAAAATATTCAAAAGCAACCGAACCGCTGATTGCTCAAAACGCTTGCGCATAAATGGTTTACCATGTTCTTTTATACCCATTTGGTACGCTTCAAGTACTGGATTGATATCATTGTTTCCGCCAAATTGATCCACTCCCGCCATCAACACTTTATAATGTCTTTCGGCAACACTTAATTTTTCAACACCCCAAGATTTTCCTGCAAAATTATCTGGTTTAGGTCCTTCATCGGCTGTTATCAGCCAATCAGTACAAACTACTCCATCATAATGGTATTGGTTTCTTAATAAATCAGCAATGATGTACTTACTAAAACCGTTTCCAACATTCTCACCGTATTTTTTATCCTGACCATACGAAATTGTATAATACGGCATCACTGCGGATGCTTTTTTAGTGGCTCCTTTTAATTGAAAAGCTCCATTTAAAAATGGTTTTAAATGAGTCTTAAAATTATTACCAGGATAGACGGCAAATTTCCCATAGGCAAAATGTCCATCACGACCTCCTTCTTCAGGACCCCCGCTTGGCCAGTGTTTGACCATAGCGTTGACACTTTGATTTCCCCATCCTTCATACGCAGCAATCGGTTTTGGAGATGATTGAAATCCGTCTACATACGCTCTTGCCATATCAGTTGCAAGTTTTGGGTCTTCCCCAAAAGTACCCACAAACCGATTCCATCTTGGTTCAGTTGCCAAATCAATTTGTGGCGATAACGCAGTGGTGATTCCCATGGCTCGGTATTCTTTGGCCGCAATAGCACCAAATTGTTCTGTAATTGTGGCATCAAAAGTAGCAGCTAACCCTAATTCCTCAGGCCATTGTGAAATAGCTCCACCGGAACCCGCATTGTATTCGGCATCTTTATTGGCTCCATTTCTTGGGTCAGAACTGTTGTTAGCAGGAATACCCATTCCAATACCTTCGACTAAAGCTTGTATGTTATTATTCCATGTTGCTGCAATTATTGGGCTTTCAACAGAAGTCATCAGCACATGACGTAAATTATCTTTGGTTAAAAATGCAATTTGCTGGTCAGACAAATCAGATGATTTTACACCACTTTTAGAAAAAGGTTTTTCACTATACGTCCCGGCAAACATTCCAGCTTCCTGTGCAGGAATAGCCTGATGCCTGCTGTATAACATTAATCCGGCCATTTGCTCTACCGTCATTTTAGAGGCAAGATCTTTGGCCCGTTCTGCTACCGGTTTTCTCCAATCTTCATAAATATCTAATTCCCCATTTTTGTTGAGGTCTTTAAAAGCTAAACCGTTTACTTGTAATATTTTAACTCCTGATTTTGGCGAATAGCCTAATGTTTGCCCTTCTTTATTTTTGATAATAGTATGAGAGTCTTTAATCGTTTCGTTCGATTTGGTTTGCGCTTTCAGCGAGAAAACGGCTAATTAGAGAGAAGGGAGAAGAAGGATTTTTGATTTCATGATGGTTTATTTATCAGTCTAACAGCTTTTTATAGTCTTCCAAATGTAAAAAATAAATGTGTTGTTACGACACATTGAAAAATAAATATTTTTTTAGTTTTAGAATAAGAAGTTAAAACAAAATTAATTAATGCCCATCAAAGTTGAATTGTACTGCCAATTTAAATTATTTGTTTAACTTTGTACAATAATTATTAAACAAAATAATTTTTAAAATGTACTTTTTGAATTTGTAAATCCGCTATTGCTTAATCAAAATAGTGGTAAACATAGAAAAGAGTTGCAGAAATATACATTTTAAACTCCTTTTAAAAACAATAAATGAAACGTTACTGATTGATTCCTTGTAATTAATTAGAAAAAATAAATTAAGATTTTGATGAAAGATAAAAAGCCAGATAATGTAGTATATTCAATTGAAAAAGGGTTTAATGCGAATGTATTGCCTTATGCGACCAATGTTGGAGCCCCAGTAATCAGGGTTGATGATGTGGTTTCTTGGAAAAGTAGAGGGATAGACAATGTGAATAAAGAGCTTGGAAATAAGTTTAACGAACTCAAGCTGCAATATCAAAAGTTGATGCAAGAATACGAGTGGAATGAATTAGTGTACGGTTCTAAATTTTCATTTGAACCTGTTATAGGTGAAATCTATCATTTGTATAGAGATGCTGAAGGCGTAAATTTTCTTTCTTTGATAGGACCTGATGAATGGAGTAAGGAACATATTGGCACCTTTAAACTAAATAGTGATAAAAAATGGATACTTCTGAATGCAAAAGATTCACATCTCTATTAAATTAAAATATTACAGAAGATTTTGTAGGTAAAGCGTTTCTTTATTATTTCTAAAAAGAGAATTAATTTATTAAAATAAGACCAAACACATCGTGTTGTTTTCTTTGTATATGCCGTAAGAGTTTTATTTTTTGTATTGAAGATTGGTAATGTTTTTTAATCGGACTTTTTAAATTGTATTTTTACTGGGCTATTAACAAAAGAAGCTATGCAAGAAATTTTAAGAAGACAAATTGAGAAAATTGTACCATTAACGGATGATGAATTTCAATTGGTTCTCTCTCATTTTTCGATTGGTAACTATAAAAAACACCAGTACATTGTTCAGCAGGAAGGTCCAGTTGCTCATGTTCACTTTGTTGTAAAAGGGCTGTTAAAATCTTTTTATATAGACAAGTCGGGTAGGAATCATATTTTGCAATTTGCCATGGAAGATTGGTGGATCACCGACAATCAAGGTTTTTATAATAAACAGACTGCCACGCTCAATATTGACTGTTTAGAAGATGCGCAAACCTATTATATTACTCTTGAAAACAGAGAAAAACTGTGTGCCGAGTTACAGAAAATGCAATTCTTCTTTTTGCAAAAAATGACTGCCGGTAATATTGCGCTTCAAAACCGAATCCTTTCACTAATGAGCAAGAATTCTGAGGAACGGTACACGCAATTTATCCAATTATATCCAGATTTGATTCACCGTATTCCTAAAACCTTGATAGCGTCTTACCTTGGTATTTCAAGAGAAACATTAAGTAGGCTGTCGCATTGATGTGATATAGATCACAAATTATATGTGAGGTATGTCCTTTATAATCCATGGAATGTTTTCGAATTTTGTACTGTAAAAATTTTAAAACATACACATGAAAAATATAGCGCTAGTAGTCGGGGCAACCGGAATAACCGGTAGTAATCTCGCAGAAAGACTTATTGCTAAAGGCTGGACCACTTTTGGTTTAGCTAGAAACCCACGAAAAGATATAGGAAATCTTCAGCCGGTTGCTGCAGATCTTTTGGATTTGGAGCATTTAAAAATAGCTTTAAAAGATATTTCTCCCACACACATTTACATTACAAGTTGGATGCGCCAAGATTCTGAAGCCGAAAACATACGTGTAAATGGCCTAATGGTTAGAAATCTTCTCGAAGCATTATCTTCTAAAAAATCAGTGCAACACGTAGCGCTTGTTACCGGACTGAAACATTATCTTGGACCGTTTGAGGCGTATGCCAAAGAAGGATTTTTGCCCGAAACACCACTTAGAGAAGAGCAACCGCGTCTAGACATAGAAAACTTTTATTATGCCCAGGAAGATGAAGTGTACGCCGCTGCTGCGCGAGATGGTTTTACATGGAGCATCCATCGCCCGCATACGGTTATAGGGAAAGCGGTAGGTAATTTAATGAATCTTGGCACCACGCTTGCGGTGTATGCCAGCATTTGTAAAGAAACAGGAAAACCATTTCAGTGGCCAGGTTCAGCTGCACAATGGGATGGACTTTCAGATGTTACGGATGCTAGAGTATTGGCAGAACATTTAATATGGGCTTCCACTACAGAAGCGGCTCGTAACGAAGCGTTCAACGTTGTCAATGGCGATTTTTTTCGCTGGAAATGGCTTTGGAAAAAATTAGCGACATCATTTGGTATTGAAGCATTAGGCTATGACGGCACGATTCATCCTCTTGAGGAACAAATGAAAGAGGAAGCTCTGGTTTGGAGAGAAATTTCCGTTCAACATGGTCTTGAAGAGTGTGACATAACTAAATTGGCCTCTCCGTGGCATACCGATCTTGATTTAGGACGTCCAATAGAGGTAATGACTGATATGTCTAAAAGTCGTACCCTCGGTTTTACGGTTTTTCAAAAAACGGAAGACTCCTTTTACGATTTGTTTGAACAGCTTCGTGTAGATCGGCTGATTCCTTAATCTATTTAATAAAATCTAACGCATAAGAAAAGGGATTCAAAACATATAGTTTTGAATCCCTTTTCTTATGCGGATTCGGTTTTTAAAAGAACTAGCGGGGTCGGTTACTTTCTAGCGAATTTTCTATCGGGTATTTTCTTCGACTCTTTAGATCTCTATTATTAATTAAAAACCGTGAAGTCTCGCTTTCACTACCGCCTTAAAACAAAAAAGACCTTACATTGCTGTAAAGTCTTTTTAAAAAGCTCCCTCTCTTGGGCTCGAACCAAGGAGTGTGACTAGCAGTAAAAACAAGACTTTACGTTGTTTCACTTTTTTATGTTACCGAATTGTATGCCTTTTTATAATTAATTTTTAATTTTCCTGTCCGTTGAATGTTACTTGGACAAGTTTATTAATGCCGTTTCAAAAATACACATTATTTTAGAATTCCTTCTTTTGATACGGATATAAAATTAGGTTTAGGACTACTATTCTTGTCATTAAATATTGGGTATCTTCCATGTTTTTTAATGTAGTCAATCCAAAATATATATTCAGCCTTAGCAACTTCACCCATGGCAATTAAGTCATCTGTGTTGGACTTATTATTACCACATTCGAAAGGACAAATAGAAACATATAATTTATCTTTTACTTCTTCATAGTTCCAATATTTTCCAATAAATCGATGTGCTCCACCATGATTAAGCCTTATTCTTTTAATAGTACTATCAAACTGACTCAAACGGCTTCTTAAACCACCATTTGAATTTGTCATTCCAATGTATTCAATTTCATTAATCATTTCAAATTGCCGACCTTCAATATTTTCATCTGTAACTGCTATTGAATAAATCCCAGGATATTTAATGTTTTCAATCTTACTTCTATTCTCCCATTTTACCCAATTTGTATTCCTGTAATTTTCCATTAATTCTACTTATTTCATTGCATTGTTTCTCATTCCATTGCTGATTAGTTCTTTTACTACACCAAACATCATTGCTGAAAAGTCTTCTTTAAACTCTTTATTGTCTGAGTAGAGTTTGTATAAGTCAAAGTTAGTAGTGATGTGTTTTAATAATTCTTCTCCAACCACTTTATCACTTGTAATCTTAGCATTTTGATCGTCTGAGTATTTTAATGAGTTAATGAGTTCATTATTTTTAGCGACACTATTTGCAATATTTTCAGCCATCTGTCTCACCTTGTCAGCGTCTTCAAATTGTGTACCGTATCGATCATTAAAGGTTTGGAGGATGTTAGACAGTCTGTCTACTTCGGTATCGTTTGTACTGCCTCTCATTTCTGTTGGAATGGGTTTTAAATCTTCACCTTGCTCTAGAACCATATTAGTGGTTGATTCTAATTGTAAGCGGTAACTATCCATATCGATATTGTCTAAAATCCCTTTTGCCAAATCAATAGGAGCTTCTCCTCCTAATTTGTTTTGTAAGTGGTTCAGGAAAATATACAGCCTTTCTAAATAAGCATTTTCAAAATCTACAATTTGAGAGAGGAAAATATACAGTCGGACATACGTTTTAACCTTTGCTCTAAAATCAGCCTGTTCTTCTTCCTTTAATTCATTTTTGAATAATTCGGATGAACTATTGAGCATCTTATGCAATTCGTCTATAGGAACATTGGCTAGTATTTTATTTGAGAATTCCTCAACTTGTTCTCTGCTATAAATCTGATAATTATCTAATGCATCTTGTAAATCAAACAACTTGTTTGGATCTGTAGCTTCACCTAAAATAGTGCTTTCAAAATAAGGAGTAAAAGCTTTTTCAATTTCCTCAGCAGAATTCGCGAAATCTAACACAAAAGTTTCTTTCTTTAATGGATGACTTCGATTTAGTCTTGATAAAGTTTGTACAGCATTGACACCACCTAGTTTTTTATCCACATACATCGTGTGTAACAAAGGTTGGTCAAATCCTGTTTGAAATTTATTAGCCACAATAAGGAAACGATACTCCATTTTCTCAAATTCAGTTGGAATAGCATTGCTTGAAAAACCATTTAAATTAGCTTCTGTTTGTCCGTCAATTTCTCCTGAAAAGGCAACAATAGCTTTATAGGGACTATTTATTTTTTTTAAGTAACTATCAAAGGCGGTTTTATATTTAACCGCATTAGCTCTAGAACTGGTTACTAACATGGCTTTTGCTAAGCCTCCCATTCTTTTTTTACGAATAATGTTTTCCATAAAATGTTCTACCATAAGAATGGTTTTCTTTTTTATAGCATGCTCATTACTCTCTACATACGCTTTTAATTTCTTTTGAGCTCGATTCTTATCGTATTCCGGGTCGTCTTCAATTTTCTTCAGTAAAGCATAATAACTTTGGTATGTTGAATAATTTTGAAGTACATCCATTATAAACCCTTCTTCTATGGCTTGTTTCATGGAGTACAAGTGAAAGGCTTTGTGTTTTGTCTTTTCCCCGTCTTGATAAGGCACTCCAAACAATTCTAATGTTTTGTTTTTGGGAGTTGCTGTAAAGGCAAAATAACTGGCATTAGGCAACATTTTCCTTGACTTTACTAATGCACGTATTAAATCCTCACCTGTTACTTCATCATTTTCGTCTTCATCATAATCCTCTAGGTTCGTTTTTAATTCTTCTTCATCTGTAATTTTAGACAAAGTCTCATTCAGTTTTCTTGCCATCTGACCACTTAAACTACTGTGTGCTTCATCTATAATTATAGCAAAATTATTTCCTGGCAAATCACCTATGTCTTCAACGATGTGTGGGAATTTTTGAATGGTTGTGATGATAATCTTTTTTCCTTCTTCAAGTGCTTGTTTGAGTTGTTTACTGCCTTCGGTGATGGCTTCAACCACTCCGTTAACTTGTTGAAACTGCTTGATATTGTTTCTAATCTGAGCATCCAAAACTCTACGGTCTGTCACTACAATAATAGTGTCAAAGATGTTTTTACTTCCGGATTTATCGTGCAATCCAGCCAGTTGATGCGCTAACCATGAAATAGAATTTGATTTTCCAGATCCGGCAGAGTGTTGAACTAAATATTTCTGACCGGAACCTTTTTCCTGTGCATCTTTAAGCATCTCCCTAACTGCAACCATTTGATGGTAGCGGGGGAAAATGAGTTTCTTTTCTTTCTTGGTTCTTATTTTTCCTTTGTCATCTAAATACTCTTTCTCTTCTGTAATCAATTGACAGTAGTTCTGAATAATATCAGTCAAACTGGATTTAGTGAGTATTTCTTTCCATAAATAATCCGTTTTTATGCCTTCATTCAGTGGGTTTCCAGCACCATTATTGTTTCCTTTATTGAAAGGTAGGAAGTAAGTCTTTTCTGCTTTCAGTTGAGTACACATCCAAGCTTCCTCTGTATCTACTGCAAAATTCACAATTAATCTCCCTAAACGAAAAAGCTCTTCATTTGGATCTCTGTCAACTTTGTATTGTTTGATAGCGTGTGCTACATTTTGCTTGGTCAATTCGTTTTTGAGTTCAAATGAGATAACTGGCATGCCATTGACAAACACCATCATATCAAGTGATTTTTTGTTTTTTGGCGAAAAATAAACCTGACGCATTACTGAAAAAATATTGGCTTTATACAATGCATCGGCATTTGTATTATAACTGGAAACGGGTTTGTCATAAAACAAGTTCAGTTTTGTGTCTGTAAAACCATCGGTTATTCCTTTGCGCAATACTTCAATAATTCCTTTAGCCTGAATTTGATCATTTAGACGTTTGATGATTTTTTGTTCATACAAATCTTTGTGGTATTGTTTGAGTTTTGCTACCGCTTTGGGTTGGGTTGTCTCCAGAAATTGAAAGAACAATTCCGTATCCAAGCAATTACTGTTGTCGTAGACTTTATTCTCACGAAGGATGTAGTTATTCTCCTCAACCAAATACTGGGTGATGTGTGCTTCTAATCCTTCTTCGGTAGTGTTTGTACTCATTATACTTTTTATCTTATTACAAAATGTCTAAAAAATGTCTAAAAAACAGCTAAAAAATGTCTAATTATTAGGTCTTAGACATTTTCCAATTCTTGCCTTCTGGATAGATTAACCCTTGTTTTCTAAGGCTTTGCAGATTATTTTTTATTTTGTTGTATTTCTGTTGTTCGTCTAAAACGTCTGGAAGTTTAGCTAAAAGGATATCTTCAAAATCGGATTTTTTACCTTCTCCAAACTTTCTGATATAATCAAGAATAATCTTCTGGCAATACTCATCATCAATTCCTCGTTGCTTGATATAATCTCCTTTTTCCCCTGTAGCCTTTGCCAGATTAAGGGAAATGTGAAAGTTAGGTTTTCTTCCCTCAATTAGTTTTTTAGCCTTTAATCTTTTAATTTCTTCGTCCTTCAACGATTTGTTTTTTGAAACTTTATCAAGAGCCATAATGTCTTCTAAACTCAAATCTGGAACAGTCGCTAATTTACGGGCATAATTAATATCCATTACTTTACCAGTGATAGTTACATTGACTTTATCATTCACTAGTTCGTAATCGGGTAAAGGGAAAAATTTTCTTCTTTGAATTAAATACATTTTTTTAATACCGCTTCCAATAGTATCTATCATATTCAGATTTACCATGGCTTCCGTTAAAAATTTATTTCGGTAGCGGAACTCAGGAGCATCAGCTACCACAACTTCTTCTACACTTTTTGGAATAAACTTTCCGGCATTACTAAAAGTTAAACGACCGTCTTCATTTTCCACTACAATGATTTTTCCGCCAATAGTGTAATCTTGATGCGCAATACAGTTGTTCAAAGCTTCTCTAATGATATACGGATCGTACTGGTCTACTTCTTCAGGAAACAATGTTCCGTCAGTAATGTATCGGTATTTCAGATTTCTTATTTTTTGGTACACCAGTTCTGTGCTCAATAAAAGCGGACAAGTAAAATGAGCATAATCTTTTTCTAAATTATCCCGGTCTTTAAGAATCCAAGTAATTTTTGAAGTGGCAGGATTGATAAAGTGTTCTGATTCTGGTTTACCAAGCAAAAGAATAGCCGTTCTGGTGATTTGACCTTTGATACACACTTTGGCTTTATTTAAGAAAGTCATATCATCCCATTCTGCAATTTGTTCTGCTAAATGAGGGTTTTTAGTTTTGTAAGAAGCTCTTGCTTTTAGTATCGCTTCCGGTGATAAATCTTCTAAACCCGCCTCTTCAACAAGTACTGCGCTCCAGTCTTCTGTCGTGGCTTGTTCTCTGATACGCTCGTATTCTTCAGTATTCAAGGCGTTTATTTCTTCACCGTCTCTTCCGTAATAATGTCCTTTCCAAGCTATTGGAAATCCTTTTGGGGCAGAAGGAATTTCAAATAATATTACTCTTCCATCAGTTGTACTAACGTCATAAATTTCTATAAAAGTGATGCGCCCTGTGGTGTGGTTGGCAATCTCAGCTTTAAGACTGTGTAAGTCTGCGGGACTATTCCTGAATTGGCTTCCTACAATGCTTTTATCTTTGTCCTTTACGCCAAAGACTAACCAAGCAGATGACTGGTTTTTGAGATTAGCTTCATTGCAAAGTGCCGAAAAATACTTGCCCAGTTTATCAAAATCATACTGGTTTTTGGCTTCTTTAAACTCTACGATTTCACTCTCGTAGTCGTGAGCAAGAAGCTCTTGCAATTTGGCTTGTATTTGGGTGTTGTCTTTCATTACTAGCAATAATTATTCGTTTTCATAGCTTTCTGCATCCTCCGCGACCATATCTAATTCCTCTTCTAATTCCTCTTCTAATTCTTCTTGCTCTGAAACAGTAGGAATCACAAACGCTCTCACATCTATTTTACCCGTTACTGCTTCTGAGATTAAAGCGGTGCGATATTCTTGTGTTAAGGCTATTTCTTTTTCTATGGTTTGGATTAGTTGGTTGAGTTGTGACGTTTCTTTTTCAATGTGGGAAATAATTAATTTTTGCTCATTTATTGGAGGAACTGGAATTCGTGCTTTTTTCATATCATAAACACCTAATCCTACCCTTGTCACTCCATTTGAACATAATTCAAATTGAATGTTTATTGACTTACATTGTAAAGTACGAAATAAATATTCTCCGACTAATTTTGATGATGGCCTTAAAACCGATAGGTGGTAACCGCACACTACATTTTCTAAATCTTCTTTTACAAAAGCAGGAACAGCAATGTCGTTAGCGGTTTCAGAATCTTTTGTAATTATCACATCCCCTTTTAATAAGCTAAATTTTTCTATCTGGTCAACAGAAGCTGAAGCAATCATTAAGTTCATGTTATTTATAATGAAATCATTTTTATAAACATCAGTATAATTGCAAAGCCTTACTTGTTGTTCATCTTCTTTCGTATGTTTATCAATGTTACTTGGAAAACAATCAGCAACATACTTCAACTTCCTAACCCCCCAATGTTTTGGAATTTCTCCTAACCATTCAATACCGCTATCTTTCATTGTAGCATTAGGATCTAAACCTTTAGTAACTGCATGATTTATTATTCCTGCCTTTTGCTCGTTGAGGACTTTTATGAGTTGCTTTTTCTTGTGGATAAAGCGGTCTATTTTGGCGGTTTTGTAGTCGATAAAATTAGCGATGGCGGTTTGTTCGGGAAGTGAAATATAAGGTAAGTCAGTGTTCTTAAAATCATTATAGCTTAAAGTTTGTCGAACTCCATCACCTAAAGTTTTCATAAATGAAATATCAAACTGATGTAATAACCATCTTAAATACGTGCGGTTGAATTTTTCATTATTTTGCAAAACAATATAACCTGTGCTAACTACAACATCTATTGTAGAAAGTCCAGTTCTTAAACTTTTAAGGTCAAAGTTCAGGTTTAATGGATTTATTAGAAATTCCCCTTTTAATAGTTCTTGATATGTTGCCTTGGTTTCCAAAGGCACTCTATCATTATCCTTATAAACAATTTTCCCAAAACTTATTGAACCGCAGTTTAATTCAGAATTTAAAGTCTTTTTCTTCTGAAAAAAAATATGTTTTGCTTTGCTCACCTCCCAATGTTCAGGAATATCACCTAGCCAAGCAATGCCCGATAGTTTGTATGTGGTATATGGTTGTATTCCTTTCATTATTCAATAATTTCCTTTAATAAACCATCCGTTTCTTGTTCCAATTGTAAAATATCAGCTGTAATGTCCGTCAAAGAGCGTAAACCTGCATATTGATAAAAATATTTATTAAAAGCTACTTCATAGCCTACTTTCATCTTCGTTTTGTCGTACCAAGCATCAGGTGCAAAGGGCAGTACTTCTCGTTTAAAGTAGTTGTCAATAGGCTCTTTCATCGGCACATTTTCTATATCCTTCAATTTACTATCACTCTTTGATTTACCCTTGCTGTCTTTAATGATGTTACCTTTGTCGTCTTTTTCTGGTTGGTTTACCGTGATTTGGTAAAACCCAAAATCTTCGTTGTCAAATATTTTACTGTATTCGTTTTCTTCAAAGTCAAAGTACAAGTCTTGAATGATTTCAATGTGTTCGGGTATCAACTCATTTCGTTTGCTTCCTAATGCTTTACGCATTTTACGGTAAAAGGCATCCGAAGAAGCATTGATTAATTGCACCTTCCCTTTGCGTTTTTTCTCTTTTACATTAGTTACGAACCAAACATACGTGGCAATTCCCGTGTTGTAGAAAATGTCATTGGGTAATTGCACAATGCATTCTAATAAATCATTTTCTATAATGTATTGGCGTATGCCACTTTCACCACTTCCTGCGTCACCAGTAAATAAAGCAGAACCATTGTGAATAGAAGCAATACGGCTACCACCATCTTTTGGGTCTTTCATTTTTGAGAGCATGTGTAGCATAAACATCAACTGTCCGTCGTTACTTCTTGAGGTCAAACTAGTTGTTTCTAGTTCTCCTTTAAAATTTTTAATGGGCAAATTAAAGCGTTTGTCAACAATTTTTATTTTCTTTTCCGTACCTACGTTTAGGTTTTCTTGGTCTTGCTTCCAAGTAGTTCCGTAAGGTGGATTTGTCAACATGAAGTTGAACTTCAAGTCCGGTTCAAAACCATATTCGCTCAAAGTAGAACCATACTTAATTTTATCGGGATCTTCTCCTTTCAACAGCATATCCGATTTACAAGTGGCGTACATTTCTCCTGTATTCTCTTGTCCGTATAAATGGAAAGTGGCTTTTGATTTGATTTCACCTTCAGGATTAGTAGCAAATAATTTAGATTGTGTGAGCATCGCTCCTGAACCTACACAAGGGTCGTAAACTAAGTACGTTCCCTGTTGTATTTTGTCTTTTACCGGCAAGTACACTAAATGTGTCATTAGCTCAATGATTTCTCTAGGCGTAAAGTGTCGCCCAGCTGCTGCATTGGTTTTCTCGTTAAATCTTCTAATCAAATCCTCAAACATATACCCCATTGCCATAGGAGAAATTTTGTCTGGACTTAATTCTAGTTTTGGATTACAGAATTTCTCTAAAAGAGAGAAAGTAATGCCTGTGTTTTCAAAAGTTTCTAATTGGTTGCGAAACTTAAATTTACTGATTATGTCTTGTACGTTTTCTGAAAATCCGTTGAGATAATCCAGAAAGTTAGTGTTGATGTTCTTTGGATCAGCCAATAACTTTTTCATAGTGTACTGAGAGGTATTGTAAAAAGCTAAGCCTGTACCGTGTTGCTCACTGGTTAATAAACCAGAAAGATTATCAATTTTATCTTTGAAATCCTCGTAGGTTTTAAAAACTTTTTCTTTAGAAGGCTCTAAAGCCAAATCCAATCGTCTTAAAACAGTCATTGGAAGAATTACATCTTGGTATTGGTTTTCGAGGTATTTGTTGATTAAAACATCATCGGCAACTGACCAGATAAAGTTGATTATGGGTTGAAGGCTTTGTGTATTTAAGCTCATGAAATTTCAGGTATATTTTTAACGAAGGCTAAGGTATAGAATTTTTTACGAATGCTATTGAGGGAAAGCGTAAAGGATGGCATTTTTACTGATTTCTAAACCATAAGTTGGTTTGTCTTAGTGAGAATGCAAATTCCAGTGATATTGAAAATTTGGTTGTAAGGATAAATTATTGAGAAGGTAGGAAAGAATAACGGTTTCGCTATCAAGGAGTCTAGTATCGCCATATCCATTATATAGATTTGGTTTAAAATGAAAAAAAACGGTTGTTACACCGTCTATGAATTCAATATTTAAGAGTAATTCCAGATAAACCCACCACTTTGTTCTCGTTCATTACGACAACAACGTGAGATACAGGTTTTGGATATTCCAGTAATCCTACTTGCCTCTGAAACAGAGCTATATTTAGCAATAATTGCCCCATCTAAAGTAAATTGAGTGACTTGTTTCTTCCTGTTATCAGGTTCAACAATAAAAGGTTCTTTGTAGTCATAACTCCATAAGTAACCTCCTAAAGTCTGATTAACACTCCAACAAGCTCTGCTAATAGCTTGTTTTCTAACATTAATACTTTTACCTGCTGAAGTCAAATCTTCAAATGTTGAATTTAATGAGCCGTCCAAATTGTATTTATAGACGGTTTTCTTTAGACCTCCGCCTCGGTCAGAGTTATACCCACTTTCAAGAGAGTTGTTCTCTAAAATGTATCTTATTTCTTTGGAAGCCAGCTCATCATTACTTGAAGCGGTGTCTATTTGCTCCCATTTAAATGCATCAGCTCCATATGTAGCTATAGATTCCTGAAAACAACTGCCAACTTTTTTTTGAGATTTTTGTAGGTGGTCTGCTTTTCTCTCTTCAATACTTTTAGTGGTCGCACCTATGTATACCTCGTCCGTAATTGTGTTTACCACTTTGTAGATTATATTATGCTGCATTTTGAACTGAATTAGAAGTTAAAATAAAAGTATACTTCCCGCCTGAAGATTCTGTTGAAAAAGTCGCTCCTTTTTTTATGGCATATATTTTTAACCATTTGGCAATTTGATGGGGAGTTGTTTCTTTCATCTCAGGATAAAAATGTTTGAAACCACTTTCAAATTCTCTCTTATCTATTGAAGTGTCATTTTGAACATGTGCGTCGGCATAAGCTACAAATTTGTCATTTAGCCTATCTAAGAATTTATTTTGAGATAAATTAATGTGAGGCACTTTATACAAACCATGTTGAAAGTATGACTGACAACAACCCATCATAAAAAGGTAAAATTTACACCATTCCTCTTCGTCCCATTGCGAACCAAAAAAGCGATTGCCAAATTCAATTTCTGGTGTGTGATCTTGATTGTAATGATTGGTTATTTCAAATTCGTGTCTTCGTCTTTCATCAGATGAACCTCCAGGACCAGAAACATAGTAATTTGAAGAGATTAATAATTTAGGGGAATTGTTGTAATCAATGTAAAATGCTTTTTCTCGTTTGCGTTCCACTTCAAGCCCAGAAGTAATCATTGGAAAGAATCCTTCAAAGCTGTAATGTCTTTTCAAATCATCAAAAACAAGAATGTCAGTTGTTAACTCAATTCGTTGATTCTTAAACCAACTACCTTCTTTTATTTCTTTTGCATCAAAAATCTCTACTTCTCTACATTGTTTCAATGCCATTGACAAAAGTGTTTTACCCGTACCTCCATGAGCTTGGTTGTCTTGTCCCATTTCTGCATCGTAGAGAATAATTGCCCTAGGTTCCCCTACTTCCTTATTTCTATGTAATAAGTATCCTAAAATAGTTCTTAAGGCTAATAACCTTTCTGAGTTTTGTCCTGTGATATTTTCACAGAATATCTCAAACTGACCTTTTCCTGAAGGATTCGTGAATGATTTCTGTATGATTCTCTTTTCCCAAATTGGATTTTGGAGGGTTGAATAATCATAGGAGGTAATTGCATTTTTATCTATTTCGCAATAGCAATTATTAAAATAAAATCTTGAACTCATTCTCGGGTCTCGATCATTTATGTTTTCAATCGAGGTAAGCATATCTAATTTTTTAGTTGTAATATAACCTCCAACCCCCTTAACAAACACTTCTAAAACTTCTGGTTTATTGTTTTTTATCAGGTAGTTCTTAACGTCATTTGCCATTTGTCCTTCTGTAACTTGACTTAACCTATTGTTCGTCATTTTAGCGAATACATAATTGTTTTCTCCAATTTCAACCTTAACATAGCCATTAGATTCGAGGAAGTTTAATAATCCTACATGTAAAATTTTTGGAGCTCCGTTTTCTGTCCAAAATACGTTTTCATCTTGTCCTTGTTCTCCTTGTTCTTCTTGTTCTTTTTGTTTTTTTTGTTCTTCTTTTTTCATTTAATTAATTTTTTAAACCTACTGTTATTTCGGTAGGCTGATGCAAAGATTGGAAGAATAAAGGCTGTAAAGTACCACCGTAGTATAAGAGCAGTATAGTTTTAAGCAGATAACTATAAGTACTATGTAATATATTAAAAACAATATTTTTAAATACTTTTAAAAGCGTAGTATATGGGTAGTATAAAATTTGCTAAAAAGGGTTTTTAGGCTTTGAAAACAATGTTTTTTAGATTTATTTCCGAAAGGATTTTACAATTAAAGAATCTAATTTAGTAATTGTTGCTGGAGTGATTTTGTAAGTCCTTAAGTTTTTGAAATCAACTTTTTCAATTGACCTTTTTTTAACTTTGATGAAGCAATTTACAGCAACTCGCCATTTTTCATCTCCGTTATCTTCAAAACCATAATCAGGAGTATTGATTATTTTTATAAAATATTTGAGTTCACTTGTGCTACCGGTCCAACGAATTAATTTTTTAATGGTTTCGTTTTTAAAAACAAGTTCGAAATCATTGAGTGTTGTTTCTTTTTCAATTAAATCATTCTCCATTAAAACTTTGTAGAGAAGCTGTATTTTAGTAAAACTATTATTATCTCTACCGGTAATGTATTTGAAAGAATTGTTCTTAGTGGTCTTGTTTAGGTGTGTTGAATATTCAATAGATAATTCTTCAATAGCTAACTTTAATTCTGTATGGTAATCCTTGAGTTCAGAATCCTTACTGAAGTTGTTAGATATTATTTTAAGTGCTGATATCAGCGATTCACAGTAATAATTTTTTTCTATCTTAGATAGGATTTCAAACTCATTGTGGATTGTTTTTATTTTCGCTTTGAACTTTTGCAATTTAAAACTTTCAAAAGTTACTAAAACTTCATTATCAACCACTTCTTCATTTATTACAACAGGAGCATTGTAAGTGAACTGATCAAATTTATCGTTAGCAGTACAAATCTCAAATTCATTTATTTTACTAAATAAGTCATGAAATCCTTTTTCTAACCAATCAGTTTTTTTAAAATCCTTAAGATCGGCGATTAATTTATCAAGTTGCATATTGGCTTGTAGCATTAAAGTTTTAGTTCTACAATATTAGTCGTTTTTTAATGAGATAAAAAATGGAGAGACATAATCTCTCCGTTTTCAATTTGTACAAAAGCTTTTTCAGTGGTTTTATTGATAAAGGAGAAACCGTCTCAAAAGTTGGTTATCGAAATTCAGCATAACTCCTTGTTTTATAATAACTACTCTGTAAATTCCTCAATAAGGATTTCAAAAGAGTGGTAATGGTAAGCATTCCCGTTTATTATAAAAATTGTTTTTAATTCTGTTGTTACTTTAACCTCGCTAACCCATACTAATTGCCCTCTACGAAGCATTCCAACATTGGATAACACCTTGACCTTGAAAGGGCAAATAAGTAATTTGAGTGCATTGTAATAGGTAATTACATAAAGTTCTTTAGGCGAGCTGTATTGTAGCACATCTGCTAATTCATGGTCTTCCATCTTCTTCTTTCTCTACCTCCCGTTAAGTATTCCTTGCTAAACAAAAGAGCTATTATTAATAATGGAGAAACCAATTAGGAATGTTGTTTTGGATGGATTTACCTAGGTCGTTGATTAGTTGGTATGCGTTGACATTCCGTTCTAAGTTATTATCAATGTAGGAGGATTTGTTGGCTTCCGTAAATAAGTTATACAGATTCCAGAAACTTATCGAACCATCTGGACTTCTTGAGAAGTTTGGACACTGGTAATAGTCTTTCACAATATTGTTTATCTGACTGTCATTCAATGAAATTGGGAAGATTGACTTCTGTGTGTGCTTGTCTAAGTGCGTAAACATTCTGAATTTTCCAATTAGATGCGCAAATTGCGTTTCAGACAACTTGTGTTCAATCATTCGCTCCATCATTTTTAGGTGATTGTCTCTCTTGTAATTAGAGAATAGCTCAATCATTTTGTCTTCTAGTTCATAAATGGAAGATATCCTTATTTCATTGGAAAAGCCATCAGTACTAATGCACAGGTTGGTACACACCTTATTTTTGAAACCAATAAAGACTTTAAATTTCTCCATTGATTTTTTGGAATAAAGGTTCTCCTGATTATAGGCTCGCACACCGCCAATGCTCAATGTAAGCTCATTTCCGTTGATAATTTGCTTTGTCGAGGGTAAGTCTATCATGAAGGCACATCGTTCGTAATAAATGGTTTTTTCGTGTTCTTCAAGATCCTTTGCAGGTTTTCCTATTGCTGATGGAATTCTTCCTTTTACTACGTGGCTTACTCTAATATCAGGTGTTTTCTGAAGTACCCCAGGCAGTAATTTTTGAATTATTTGTTGGCATTTATCTACAAACTGGAAATGGCTAATTGTTGACTCGTTATCCTTTGAGAATACAGGGATTATACAATCTTTTTCCAGATGCTCTAAGCTCACTATTTCAGTATTGGCTTCAATAAAACTACTTGATGGTTTGTTTATTATCTCGTTCTCATCTACTAGATGCTCGTTGATGTTACTATTAAGTACTAATTCCATGGTTCTCTTCAATTAATGATTTTACAATTTCTTTTTCGTCGACTAGGTGACTAGCGATGTTTTCTATCTGGTTTTTTCTATTCATAATGGCATTGTGAATCTGCTTTTGAAGCGAAGGATATTTTGAATACACATGCTTCAATCCCTCAAGATTCTCACAAGTATTGATTTCAGACATCACTATTTCAACCGAAATTCCAAGATTACACCATTCAATAAGTTTCTTTCCGGTGGATGAATTAATTACGAATTCAGGTTTCCCAGAAAATAACCCAGTTCTATCTTTAGAAGCGGTAACAAGATGATTATCATTTATAAGCTCAAAATTGACTGTCAGCTCATATTCGAAGCCGTCTCTTGTGATTTCCTTCGTACCTAGCTTCATTACTTTAGTCTTACCGTTGCCGTCTTTATCAAGGCTGTAATCCGTTTTTCGTCGTACAGTAGTAATTACGTGGCAGTTTGAATTAAGTATTTTATCGATAAAGGCTTGGTGTCGCGGAGTTATTTTAGCCCAATCTTGGAATCTTCCTCCAAGTTGTTCATGTAGTTCCAAGCAACCTCCTTTTCCAGACCATTCGTGTGTAATGCTGTCAATTATAACTACTTCAATTTCTTCTTTCTCGCAAACCTCAATGGCTTGAATATAACGCTCTGGAGCGTATGGCTCATTCAACGACAATACGTTAAAATCTCCTAAGTGGGAGTAGAGGCTGGCACTGTTATTTTCAGTGTCAATTATAGCTATTTTAGTCCAATCGTTAGTGATTCCGTAAGCTAATAGTAATGCTGAATAAGATTTACCAAAGCCACTTGCTCCGCTTAAACCCAGTCTTAATTTCACTTGGTTCCTTTGTGCTTTTTGTAATTTCATACTGATGTTATTTGATGTTGTTATTGGTCGTTATTCGACATAATAAATTATTGTTATAAAAAAAAAGGAACTCCTTTTGAGAGTTCCTTAATTACTTATACTGAGATGTTTTAGTACACCATTTCATTTTTTAGCACGTTGCTTTCTACGATACTTTCTTCTTCTGAAAGGTATTCGTATCGGTGCGACATTTTAATGATTTCACCCGTTTCCCTGATGGTAAATTCATAAGGGTCTACTGCTACCTTTTTTATAGTTCCGGGCATTTGAGTGCCAATTAGTGCCTTACAGGTTGGCTCGTTAAAGGTGCATGGCACCTTAGTTGTTCGCGCTGTAAAGTAAGTTTTTCCTGTTTCTTTACTTTTTACAGATTCAATTCCACCTTGTACTTCAAGAGCATAGAAGCTTTCCCCATTCTCTCTTTGATATTTTTTGTAATCTACAATTGTAACCATAGTTTTTATAATTTTAAGATTAAACATTGACGGGCATATCCCAAAACATAAAAAGAGTAGGGCGTGAAGTGTGGTTTAGTAAGTGTGTGACTTTAAAAAAAAATTAAATTTTTAAAAATTGCTATTATAAATACTATCTTTTTTTAACTTTTCCTTTTCAAGTTCCATGCGTTCAATATTTCGTCTCGTTGCCTCTTTTTTTTGTCTTACGTTCTCTCTTTTATCTGCGAGTTTACCGTCTTTGATTCTTTTTTGTTGATCTGAAAGTTCTTGGTAATGAATCGTTGTTTGAATGAACTCAGTAGAATGGTCGCAAAGTACATTACAAGGGACACTAACTTCACCTGAATGAACTAACTTGTAAAGATTATTAGATTCAGTCAATTCAATTACTATTCCGTCTTTTATCCAAGTTGCTCCATGATCCTTTATACTATTAAACTGTTCTTCTTTATCTTCATATTCACAAATTGGGCTTCCATATCTTCCTTGTAGAATTTTGTAATAGACTTCATAATAGTATTTAGGATTGTACAAATTGGAATTTTTATTGAATTCCAATACATATTGAAGGTGCATTATTTTTAATTGATTGTCTTCTACTACATGAGTAATTTTAAACTTACAGCCTTTTTCTAAATTTAGGTAAAGGGTGTCTTTGTAGATTTTCATTATCCCCTGTTTAATGTTTTTTTTTGTAACGCTATCGAATTCAGCCTCTGTCATATTTAAATGATAATTCATAAAAAGTATTTGATTCTTCTTTGGGGTAGATTTGCTCTTTAAAGTTATTTCAGTAATTTCATCATAATAATCTACAAAGGAGGATAGGGTTTTTTTTTCATTTTCATTTTGTTTGCAGCATGTTAGAGTTATTATCAGGAAAAATAAGATTGTGTTTTTCATTTTGATGTGGTTTAAAATTTTAAAAGGGCATTACGCCTAAATAGATTAGCTTGTTGTTTTCTTTGACTTCGATTGAAAGCAGAGGGTGTTTGTGGGCAGTGTCATAAAAGTTGTAATTATGGACTTCTTTATCTGTGCCCCATGTTTGCGGTTCTATTTTCAATGTAAGTTCTCCTTCTGAACTTTCATGAGCATGATTAAGCATTCCTTTAAAAAATTGATAAAAATCCTTTTTATTAGGCGCATCTGTCTCTACCTCCGCTGACATTAGAAAAGGTAAAAATGATTCTGGATCGTTATTGATGCATGATAAAATCAATTGAGCCTTAATTTTTTCCATTGATATCGTCTTATTTTCTGGTTTTTGATTAAAACCTTAATTCATTCTGAAGATGTAATTGTTTTCCGGTACTAAATATAAATATAGCTGTTACAATACCCACTTTTAGTGATTTGTTAGCAAAGTAATTGGTTTTCAAATCATTCCATTACGGGTTTCCTCATTCTTTAAAATAAACCGCAATTCTTTTAGATTAGTGTATTACATCACTCATGGATTTTATATCAATCCACAAATCTAATTTAATTTTCGACTTATAAGTCGATAGATGAAGAGATTTTTGATTTAACCGTTTGTTTTCTTTGCTCAATGCAGAAGCATCTAGAACAGATAGAACTTGAATTAGTCAAAAGGATATACAAAGAGTTCCTTGTAAAATTCAATGGCAATAAATCTGAGTTTGCCAGAGCTGCACTATGTTCAGAAACTACCGTAAGAAGAGTATTTAGAAATGAACAAAGAATGACTGTTGATTTACTATTGAGATTCTGTTTTGCTTTGGGTATAGATGTAAATGAAATTTTTGAAGGAATAAATATTTTAAATGGAAAATGAGCCTAAAACGCATTAAATACGTTAGACTCATTTTGTACTATTTCAATTTATCTTTTAGATTAGCCATTGCCTCACTAACTTTCTTCTGCACTACCTTCCCGTAACTTTCCTGTGTAATAACCATGTTAGAATGACCCAGTAGTTCTGATACAATTTCCATTGGAACATCGTTGTACAGTAAAACTGTAGAAGCAAATGTTTTTCTTGCAATGTGGTGCGTCAATCTTTTTTCAATTCCAGTTATAGCTGAAATTTCCTTGAGATACGAATTGAATTTTTGATTGCTTATTGATGGGAATATGCGGTTACTATCAGTTGAGTATTTCTCAATAATTTCTTGAGCCTTTGGTAGAATTGGAATTGAGATTTGACGCTGTGTTTTCTCTCTCTTCATCTGAATCCAGTTAATGTTATCAAACCCTATTTGGATGTTCTGCTTCTCAAGATTTGCCATTTCATTATAGGCTAGTCCTGTGTAGCAACAAAAAATAAATAAGTCTTGAATGGTGCTTAATCTCTTTTGTTGTAATACTGCTTCTTCAAGGGTTTTGAGTTCTTTTGTAGTAAGGAAGATAACGGTTTTACGGACTGTTTTGGACTTGTGAAGTATAAACGGATCTCTATCTAAATAACCTTCTGAAATGGCTTGTTTTATTGGGGTTCTAAGCCTTTGAATGGTTTTATTGATAGTAATTTGTTCTTGTTTCTTCTCTGTCTTTAAATAGTAATCAAAATCATCTAAAAACTGTAGACTCAATTCTTCTAAAGGAAAATCTGTTTTTTTAAATTTCCATTTCAGGAATGCTTCCAGATGATTTCCAACGTAAACGAATTTGTTATAGGTGTTGTCTTTGATTTCTAATCCTACGAGTTTTTTGATTTTGGCTAGATACTGTTTGTAGTAGGAAAGGACAAATTCCTTCTTTTTGATTTCTACACCTACGAATGTTTTGTAGATGTTATCAATAGTACAATCTTCGCCCTGAAGTTGAAATACCAAAATAATGTTGTTTATCTTAATTTGGACTTGTTCAATCTGAGCATTAATAAATTTGTAGTTTGTGTCTTGTACGCTTACTTTTTGAAGTTTGTTTTCCCAGTAGTTTGGGTTTACAAATAGTCCAGTAGAGAATTGTTTTCGCTCTTTGTTAAGAGTGATTCTACAATAAAGTGGACATAGTCCTTTAGAGTTTGTCTTTACGCCACTTATTACGAATAAGATGGTCACTTTTTTTTGGTTCATTTCCAATTGTGTTTGAGTTAAACAATTGGCATTACAATTAGTAAAATGGGGGTCACCTTTAAAATTTAGATGGTCACCTTATAGTCACCCTTTTTTGTAAAATAAGTTGGCAAGTTGGCAGAAATCAAAAATTCTCTCTTATCTCCTGAATCCCCGTGAAGTCCCGCTTTCACTACCACTTTAAAACAAAAAAGACCTTACATCACTGTAAAGTCTTTTTAAAAAGCTCCCTCTCTTGGGCTCGAACCAAGGACCCTCTGATTAACAGTCAGATGCTCTAACCAACTGAGCTAAGAAGGAAACTGTATGTCTTATTCTAGTATTGAATGAACGTTTTTAGGTGTTTATTAGTGACGTGTGTTTCACTTCTAAAGCGGTGCAAATATAGGGCTTAATTTGTTTTTTGCAAACAAAATTTAAACTTTTTTCATTTTTTTTTACTTCCCTACAATTGCCTTGTAAATGTCGTTTCCATTAGCGAATAACAACAGCGTTATAAGTAATACAAAACCAACCATTTGAGCATTCTCAAGGAATTTATCACTTGGTTTTTTTCCACTAATGATTTCATATAATAAAAACATTACATGGCCTCCATCAAGTGCTGGAATAGGCAATAAATTCATTACACCAAGCATGATAGATAACAAGGCGGTGATGTTCCAGAAAACTTCCCAGCTCCATGTATTAGGAAAAATATCAAAAATAGCCTTAAAGCCACCTACTTGTTTGTAAGCACCGGTACTTGGGCTAAAAATCATTTTTAATTGTTTTCCGTACCCTACTAATTGATCTTTCCCTTTTGTAATTCCTACTGGAATGGATTCTAAAAAGCCAAATTCCTGTTTGCTGATTTTATAGTATCCTAATTTTTCAAGCGAAGTCATGCTTAATTGTCCAATACCGATACCTAATTTACCATCATTAGAAACTATAACTGGTATTTGAATTTCTTTTTGATCTCTTGAAACAGTAGCTATAATCGTTTTGTTTTTGTTGTTCTCCAAAACCGTTTTAGCTTGATCAAAATACTTGGTAAGTTGTCCGTTGAGCGAAACGATGATATCCTTTGGTTGCAGAGCCGTGTTTTTAGAATCTGGAGAAACTGCTCCCACTACAAATGGCGTTCGGATATCCAGTAGCACACTTTTTTCCTGTTTGGATAATTGATCCACAAAATCATTGGGCATTTTGATAGCTTCTTCGGCTCCATTTCTCTGAATAAGTACCTCTTTAGCCATGATAACTTTCATAGTAAGGTCATTATCAAATTTTACGATTTTTTCACCATCTACAGATACGATGCGATCACCAGTTTTAAACCCCACGTTTTGCATGGCTTTGTTTTCTACTAATAAACCGTCTTTTAAATCTGCATTAGCAACATAAGTGTCACCATAAACAAATGCCATTCCAATGTAAATAATAAAAGCCAAAATGAAATTCACAGTAACGCCACCCAACATAATAATCAAACGTTGCCATGCCGGTTTAGAACGAAATTCCCATGGTTGCGGAGGCAAAGCCATTTGTTCTTTGTCCATGCTTTCGTCAATCATTCCGGAAATTTTTACATAACCGCCCAAAGGTAACCAACCGATACCGTATTCGGTTTCGCCAATTTTCTTTTTTATAAGGGAATATTTAACATCAAAAAACAAATAAAATTTTTCGACTCTGGTTTTAAATAATTTAGCAGGAATAAAATGTCCTAATTCGTGAAGTATAATAAGTAATGATAAGCTCAATAAAAATTGAGAAAGCTTGATAACTATGTCCATTTTTTAATTTTAGTTCTTTTACAACTCACAAAAGTAAGGTTTTCTATTTGTTTAATTTGCAAATATTGTTCCATAAGACTTTAAATGTTTGTTAATTAATGGAAATTCAATCTCTCCTTTCGTTGCTGTCCCTTAACTTTACTTTTTTCAAATAAAATTCTATTTATCTTCATTCAAATTAATACACTTAAATTTATACTATGCTATCTCAATTATTTTCACCACTCCAAATAAAGAGCATCACGTTCAAAAATAGAATTGCAATCTCTCCCATGTGCCAATATTCTGCACAAGATGGTTTTGCCAATGACTGGCACCTGGTACATTTAGGCAGCCGTGCTTCAGGAGGAGCGGGATTAATCATTCAGGAAGCGACTTCAGTTTCTCCCGAAGGCAGAATTTCTCCAGGTGATTTAGGACTTTGGAAAGACGAACAAATTGAAAAAATGCAGCAAATTAATCGTTTTATTGTCAATCAAAAATCGGTTCCAGGAGTCCAATTGGCCCATGCTGGAAGAAAAGCAAGTGCCGCTGCTCCCTGGGAAGGAGGAAAAAAGTTAGACGATACCCAAGGCGGTTGGGAAACTGTAGCGCCAAGCGCTGTTGCGTATCACCATACAGAGGAACCACCTGTTG
Organism: Flavobacterium sp. GNP008; assembly: GCF_056428965.1. Taxonomy (NCBI): domain Bacteria; kingdom Pseudomonadati; phylum Bacteroidota; class Flavobacteriia; order Flavobacteriales; family Flavobacteriaceae; genus Flavobacterium; species Flavobacterium sp. GNP008. The sequence continues at coordinate 979,451 of NZ_JBWJVL010000001.1, forward strand.
TATTAGATGAAAGTGGAATTCAAAAAGTTATTTCCGACTTTAAATCAGCCACAAAAAGAGCGGTTCAAGCGGGTTTTCAGGTGATGGAAATCCATGCAGCACATGGTTATTTGTTGCATCAGTTTCTTTCGCCTTTGTCCAATTTTAGAACGGATGAATACGGTGGAAGTTTCGAAAATCGAATCCGTTTGACACTTGATGTAGTAGAATCTGTTCAATCAGAATGGCCCGAAAACTTACCTTTATTTGTTAGAATTTCGGCTACAGATTGGGCAGAAGGCGGATGGAACTTGGAGGAATCGGTACAGCTTTCGAAAATATTACAAGAAAAAGGAGTGGATTTAATAGATGTTTCTTCGGGTGGATTAGTCTCGCACCAACAAATTCCGTTGGGTCCAAAGTACCAAGTTCCTTTTGCGGAAAGCATAAAAAAGGATACCGGAATCCTCACTGGCGCAGTTGGTTTAATTACCGAAGTCGCTCAAGCCGAGGAAATTGTTGCTTCAGGTAAAGCCGATTTAGTATTATTCGCTAGAGAATCCCTTAGAAATCCAAATTTGGGATTGAAATTTGCCGAGGAACTTCAGGCGGATATCCAATGGCCAAAACAATATGAAAGGGCTAAACTTAAATAACAAAGCCTATCTCTTCAATGAATTTATATTCCTTTTGGGGTTAAAATTCGAATATAAGTTTTAAGATTAAAAAGTATAAATTCGTATTTTATAAAATAATACTATGCAAAAAATTAAAACTGCTTTGCTTTCCTATGGAATGTCAGGAAAAGTATTTCATGCTCCTTTTTTAAATTTTCATCCTGGATTTGAACTGCTTGGTTCTTGGGAAAGAAGCAAAAAAGTAATCCATCAGGATTATCCTTCACTGAAAAGCTATGCCACAATAGAGGAATTATTAGAAGAGGATGTTGATTTGGTAGTAGTCAATACGCCGGTGGAAACTCATTATGAATATACTAAAAAGGTTTTGCTGGCTGGAAAACATGCTATTGTAGAAAAAGCATTCACGACAACCGTTGCGCAGGCCCAGGAATTAGCTGCCTTGGCAAGAGAAAAAGGATTGCAATTGGCTGTTTTTCAAAATAGAAGATGGGACAGCGATTTTAAAACCGTACAAAAAATAATTTTAGATAAACTACTGGGTGATATTGTGGAAGTGGAATTTCATTTTGATCGTTACAACCCAGTTTTGAGTCCAAAGCAACACAAAGAAACGGCTAATCCCGGTGCCGGAATTCTGAAAGATTTAGGCCCTCATTTAATTGATCAGGCCTTGTGTTTATTTGGTTCGCCTCAATCTGTTTTTGCGGATATTCGCATTACTAGAGCACATTCTTTAGTTGATGATTATATTGATGTTTTATTGTATTACTCTAATTTTCGTGTCCGATTGAAAGCCGGTTTTTTTGTCCGAGAAGCCATTCCGGCGTATGTCATTCATGGTAAAAAAGGATCGTTTTTAAAACCGCGTGGGGATGTACAGGAAGACGAATTAAAATTGGGAATGAAACCAAACTTAGAGGCTTGGGGAACGGAATCTATTGAAAAACGGGGGCTTTTACATACGGAAATTGAGGGTGTAATTGTTCAAGAAATTATACCCACACTTCAAGGGAATTATTATGATTTTTTTGATGGTGTTTATAATTCAATTACTAATAATACTATTGAACCGGTAACTGCAGCTGATGGTATTCGAGTTATGCAAATTATTGAAGCCGCTATACAAAGCAGTGCTCAAAAGCAAGTAATTGAGATATAGGGGAATTCCTGATTTTTTTAAATTTTTAAGGTGTCTGTATAAAGAGTTAAAGAATGACGCTATAAAGTTTCACGTTATTGTTGATAAGAAATCCAATATTCTGGATTTCTTATCAACAATAACGTTGTATTTTTCAGAGAACTGTGTTGATTTGACATAATGAACCTTGCATTTTGTATTTTTGAGCATTAAACAACAAATTCAACCATCTTGATTGATCTCCATTTTATATCCCGATTTAAAACTAAAGCGAAATACAAGAAAACGTATAAAAATGCTAAAATTACCTATTTGAATCGAATTCGTTGGGCGGTTTCTACGTTCTATTTTGGAATGGGTTTGTGTTTTGCCACTTGGGCTAGCCGAATTCCGGATATTAAAACCGCTTTACAGTTGAGTGAAGGTGATTTAGGAACTATATTATTTGCCTTACCATTAGGACAATTAGTCATCATGCCTTTTTCAGGAAAATTAGTAACTCGTTTTGGTAGTCACAAAATCTTACTGTTTTCACTGTTATTTTATGTTTTTAGTTTGACAAATTTGGGCCTGGCTGTTCAGGCTTGGCAATTGTCCTTAGGCTTATTCGTCTTTGGAATTTTTGGAAATTTATCTAATATTGCTGTAAATACGCAAGGTGTTTATACCGAAGTCCTTTTTAAGAAAACGATTATGTCCTCTTTTCATGGGATGTGGAGTTTTGCAGGATTCACGGGTGCTCTGGTAGGATTGGGAATGTTAGCTTTTGAGCTGACCCCTTACACTCATTTTCTCATTGTTGCCGTAATCGTTCTTTTGATGATGGCTTTTAACTATAAATTTTTAATTAAAGCAAAGGAAACCATTCAGGCCGAAAAGAAGAAATTATTTTCGAAACCGGATAGTGGTTTAGTTTGGCTAGGCATCATTGGTTTTTGTTGTATGGCCAGCGAAGGGGTTATGTTTGACTGGAGTGGTGTGTATTTCAAAGATGTCATCAAAGCTCCCGGTCCATTAGTTATTTTAGGATATACTTCCTTTATGATTATGATGGCAGGAGGACGATTCTTAGGAGATGGTCTTATTCATAAATTTGGTCGAAAAACGGTCTTGCAAATTAGTGGTGTCATGATTTCTGCAGGACTTTTTACAGCGGTATTTTTCCCGTTTGTAATCCCAGCAACCATTGCGTTTATGTTTGTCGGATTAGGAGTTTCCACGATAGTACCTACAGTATACAGCGTTGCCGGAAAAAATCCAAACGTTTCTCCTAGCGTGGCGCTAACTACGGTTTCTAGTGTCAGTTTTTTGGGTTTTCTTATGGGACCACCTATTATTGGTTACATCGCGGAGTTATCAAGCCTCAGATTTTCATTCGCATTCATCGGTATTTTTGGGATTCTTATCGCATTAATGGTTTCCCGAATTAAAGCAATCGAATAAATAGAAGTTTTTAGGAGCACTACATTTCGTTTTCCGAACAACAGATCTTCCCGCTCTGCGCAGTATCTTTTTTTAAACGCAACCTAATTCGAAGTCCAAACTATGAATATAAAGCGTTTATAAAAAGGATACTTGCTTCTATCGGGGCTAATAATTTCTTTTTTATTTTATAAGAAAATTTTTATTTAAAATTACCTGAATGTTATTTTTTTTGTATATTTAATATTATTATTCTTTCAATAAAGAATTTATAAAGCATCAAGAATTTCAAATACCACTTTTTATAAGTATTCCTCTTGGGATTTACGTCCCATTTTTCCAAAATTCATTTTAATTATTTTCAAGTTGTTGTCCCATTTCGGATGACGCTTTCTATGCTTTTAGTTCCACCGTAAAGGAATTTTAACGGTGGAACTTTTCGCTAGGAAATAAAATCCTATCGACCCAAATTTCAGTACCGATATACCATCATCATCATTTAAATATATGAATAAATTTCACATCTGTTTTTTCTTTATCGTTCAAATAGGATGCGTTATAGCACAAAATAACACGGGATTTTTTGGTAAAGTCATCGATTCCAAAACGCAAAATCCGTTGGGGTTTGTAGTGATTAGTATTCAGAATACGAATCGTATGCAACTTACTACGGTAGATGGAAATTTTAGTTTTGATGCAGTTCCATCTGGAAATATATTGCTTCTGATACACAGTCAGGGATTCAAAGAGTCCCTATATCCTCTAGCAATTACTCAAGGACAAATGCTAGATTTAGGAACTATAATTTTAGAAGAAGACCAATCTACAGAACAGCAAAATAGTATAATAACACTTATCGAAAGTGATTTTGGCGAGGATAACAGCAGTTCCGAAAGTACCTCCGGGTTGTTGCAATCCTCCCGGGATGCTTTTTTACAAGCCGCCGCCTTCAATTGGGGACAAGCCCGTTTTAGAGTCCGCGGATTAGACAGCGAGCACTCCACGATGATGATCAATGGGGTTTCCATGAATAAAATTTATGATGGAAGACCCCAATGGGGGGAGTGGGGCGGATTAAATGATGCGCTACGCAATCAGGAATTTACACTCGGAACAGCGCCTTCGGATTATACGTTTGGTGGAATTTTAGGTACTCAAGAAATTAACACACGGGCTTCAATTTACAGATCCGGTTCCCGAATCTCATTTTCAACAACCAATACCAATTACAGCTGGCGTACCATGGCAACGCATGCTTCCGGGATGAATGCCCGTGGTTGGGCTTTTGTGGTCTCGGTAGGCAAGCGCTGGGCGCAAGAAGGCTATTTTGAAGGGACAAATTATGATGCGAATTCCTTTTTTATAAGCCTCGAAAAAAAGGTAACCGAAAAGCATTCCTTCAACTTAACGGCACTGTACACACCCAATTCCAGAGCCAAAAATTCTCCGAACACTGCCGAAGTTACGCAATTGACAAACGTAAAATACAATTCGTATTGGGGTTTTCAAGGCGGTAAAAAAAGGAATGCCCGTATGAAAACCATTGCAGAACCAACGATAATGTTGAATCATTATTATAAAATTAATGATAAGACCAATCTGAATTCTAGTGTGATGTATCAATTTGGAAAAATTGCCAATAGCAACATCGATTATCAAAATGCGAATAGTCCGGATCCAACCTATTATCGAAATTTGCCCAGTTATTACAGTTCCCTTTATGCACCGGATAACGGAGAATTTTCGGGAGCATTTACTCCAGATTATGAAAATGCAGCCAAAAGCAAAGCAAAATTTTTAGCAAATTCGCAAATTGATTGGACGGCACTTTATCAAGCCAATCAAAAGCCAGTTTTTGATTCCAATGGAACGATTACGGGTTATGAACCTGAAAAAAGTAAGTACGTTTTATACGAAGATCAAGTAGAAGACCAAATGGCGGTTGCCACAACAAATTTGAGTGCGCAACTGTCAGAAAATATTTATCTGAATGCCGGAGCATCATTCAAAAAATTGAAATCACATAATTCTCAAAAATTGTTGGACTTGCTTGGCGGTTCTCATTTTGAAGACATCGACGCTTTTTACAGCGGAAATCAATCTCAGTCTGATTTGAATCATCCCGACCGTCAAGTAGTTGTTGGAGATACGTACGGATACAACTATAATTATTTTGCTACTACTTTAGAAGCGTTTACCCAATTTAAATTTAGCTACAATAAAGTAGATTTTTATTTGGCTCAGAATTTTTCAACTGCCAATTATCAAAGAGAAGGTTTGTACAAAAACGGAATCTACGAAACCAATTCCTTCGGGCAAAGTGAAAAGGCGGTCTTCGAAAATTTTGGCTTCAAAGCCGGAATCAACTTCAAAATATCCGGCAAACAGTTGATGACTTTTAATGCGGCACATTTGACCAAAGCACCTTCTTTGAGAAATACGTTTGCTAATTCCCGACTGAATAATTCGATTGTAGACGGACTCGAAAGTGAGAATATTAGCAGTTTGGACGCCAGTTATGTCTATCGCTCCCCAAAACTGAAAGCCCGATTGACGGCCTATTATGCGCTAATTAAAAACGCGACTCAAATTTCCTTTTTTTATGCTGAGGGAATTTTTGATGACGGAGCGGGTTATTTAAACACCGATGCTTTTGTCAGTCAAACCTTAACTCAGCTGAATAAGAAGAATATTGGTGCCGAATTTAGTTTAGAATATCAATTAAGCCAAACTTTTAAAACTACTTTTTCAGCGGCTTTTGGCGAATATACTTTTGACAGTAATCCAAAAGTGACGTTGACAAATGATGCCGAGGCTTCCTTAGAAAACACTAGACCTGTTTTTGATTTTGGAAAGGCTGCACTCAAAAATTACAAACAAGCAGGAATGCCACAACGCGCCTATTCCGTGGGAATTGAATATCGAGATCCAAAATATTGGTGGATTAGTGCTAATGTAAATTACCTCACCAATAGTTATAGTGATGTTTCTCCCATTTCCAGAACCGAAATATTTTATAAAAATCCCGCAAGCGGTTTTAATTTTCCGGAGGCTACGGAAGAACGGGCAGCAACACTATTAAAACAAGAAGAATTTGACCCTACAATGTTATTAAATCTCGTGGGTGGAAAATCATGGCGCATTTATGGAAAGAATGTTGGGATTTTTGCCAGTATCAATAACGTACTTGATGTTTCCTATAAAACCGGTGGCTACGAACAAGCCCGAAATGCTAATTTCAGGCAAATCAATCAAGATGTTTCCAGCGGCACACCTTCTTTTGGTCCAAAATATTTCTACGGATACGGCAGAACGTATTTCGTAAATCTTTATATCAATCTATAAATTAAAGCAAATGAAACTAGCATTTTACAAATCCTTTTTATTATTGCTGTTGACAATCACATTTGGTAGTTGTGTAACGGATGAGGTTGCTGCTCCAAAACTTATTTGTACACAACCGGATTTAGTGACTAATACAACCATCAGCGAAGTGCGCGCTACTGCAAATGCCATTGTAACGCAATACAAGTACGATGATGTTATTGAGGCGTATGTAGTTTCCAGCGATGAATCGGGAAATTTTTTTAAGTCGATTTCTTTTCAAACTTTGGCAACAGCCACAACACCAGCCCAGGGATTTAGTGTACCCATAGATGCTACAAATTTGTACATTGATTACCGATTGGGCAATAAAGTATATATTAAGCTGAAGGACCAATATACGGATATCTCGTTTGGTGGCATGCGCCTTGGGAGCCTATTTGTGAATTCCTATAATGAAGGTGGAGTAGGGCGCCTTTCACAAAATGAATATAAAAAAGTGCTCAAGGCTTCTTGTACAACGGTAAAGGAAGCGGTTTTGATTCGGTCCTTAACAATGTCCGAATTGTTGAATGATTCGAATTTGAATACCTTGGTCGAAGTGTCCGATGTTCAATTTACAGCGGGTGCAATAGGACGTCATTATTTTGAAGAAACCAATAATGTGGGTGGAGCGACAAATTGGGGTTTAATGGATAAGTTGGGAAATAAAATCTATTTTAGAACCAGTAGTTTTTCTGATTTTTCAAGTAAAGTAGTTCCCAACGGAAGTGGAAGAGTGAGGGGAATTTTAACGAAATATGGAACGGATTACCAATTATTACCGCGTTCCGAAAAAGATGTGGTGATGACGGGAAGTAGAGAGGTTCCGTTCTTCTCTGAAGATTTTGAAACGGTAGTTGACAAATCGAACTTAAGTCTGCCAGGATGGTTCAATATGGTGGAGAAAGGAGCCCTTTTCTGGAAAGGCATAGTCTATTCCGGAAACGGGTACGCCGAATTTAATATTTCAGGAACAAAAGTAGCTTCTAATGTGGCTTGGCTGATTTCGCCAAAAATAGATATGGACGTTCACACGAAAGAAGTCTTGACTTTTAGAACGGCCCAGCATCATTTAGACGTCGATTCCCAGTTGAATTCTCTGGAAGTGTATATTTCTACTAATTTTGACGGATTGAACGTAACAACTGCCACTTGGATTCCGCTCGTTATTAATCTGCCCAAACAAGCAACGCCTTGGCATCAATTTATAGGAAGTGGTGGAGTAGATTTGTCTTCTTATAAAGGTAAGATCAACCTTGCTTTTAAGTATACCGGTTCCGGAAAAAACCTAGCTTTGGATGGTGCTTTTCAGGTAGATGACGTCCAGATTTTTGGTGTAAAATGATTTTTATAAAAGGCTTTACTTGAATTACTATATTTGCAGCCTTAACATTTAAATTAAATTATGAAATCTACTTTATTAGCATTAGTTTCTTTATTATTTGTTTCTTGTTTATCGGATAATGAAGCATCTAAACCTGTTGATTACACGGTTCAAAATGAAAAAGAAATCGTGGATTATATTGCCAAAAATAAATTAACTGCCACAAAAACCGATTCAGGTTTGTATTATGTGGTTAGTGAAGCAGGAACTGGCGCTCAACCAACAGCCTCCTCTAATGTTACGGTAGCGTACAAAGGGTATTTTACTAATGGAAATGTTTTTGATGAAAGTAAAGCAGAAGGTATTTCTTTTGGATTGAATCAAGTTATAAAAGGTTGGACAGAAGGTGTTCCCTTTTTTAAAGAAGGTGGCAACGGAGTTCTTTTGATTCCTTCTCATCTGGGTTATGGAAGCAACGGTAGCGGACCAATTCCAGGAGGCTCTGTTCTTATTTTCAATGTCAAACTGATTAAAGTAAATTAGTTTAAGACTATTATAAAATCAAAAAAGGCTCTCTATTTGGACAGCCTTTTTTAGTTATTTATTTTTTGATTTCAACGATGCTTATCGCATAACCTCCACCCGGAGCACTGAGTTGTGCCAGTTTTGATTTATTGGTCACCGTCATTTTACGAATCGTATAGGCTTGCGGATTGGTTTTATAATGTGCATCCTTGGCATCTGCGTAAATGGTGGCTACATATTTTTTTCCTTTTTCCAAGAAATCAAATTTTATCGTTGAGGTACGAGAAGTATCGCCGTTTACATTACCGATAAACCAATTGTTAGTCACTTTTGCTTTACGCGCAACGGTCACATATTGTCCTGGTTCTGCTTCAAGGTATTTGCTATCAGACCAATCTACTGCAACATCTTTGATAAACTGAAAAGCATCAGGAAAGCGATCGTAATTTTCCGGTGTATCAGCTGCCATTTGTAATGGGCTGTACATTGTTACGTACAATGCCAATTGATTCGCAATCGTACTGTTGACATGAGAATTATTATCCGGATTCAATTTGTTTAAATCCATTTCGAAAATACCCGGAGTATAATCCATCGGTCCACCCACTAAACGGGTGAATGGCAATACCGTTACGTGATTGGGTTTAGAACCTCCAAAAGCTTGGTATTCAGTTCCTCTTGCCGCTTCATTACCAATTAAATTAGGATAGGTTCTGGCAATTCCTGTTGGACGAACCGCCTCGTGCGCATTCAACATAATTTTATACTCGGCTGCTTTTTCTAAAGCATATTGGTAATGATTGACAATCCATTGGCTGTAGTGGTTTTCGCCTCTTGGCATAATATCTCCTACATAACCACTTTTTACAGCGTCATATCCATTGTCTTTCATAAACTGATACGCTTTGTCCATGTGGCGCTCGTAGTTGCGTACCGAACCAGAAGTCTCGTGGTGCATAATCATTTTAATGCCTTTTGATTTGGCGTATTCATGCAATCCTTTGACATCAAAATCTGGGTATGGAGTCAGAAAATCAAAAACATAATCTTTGGAGTGTCCAAACCAGTCTTCCCAACCTTCATTCCAGCCTTCGACTAAAACGGCATCAAAACCGTGTTTAGCTGCAAAATCAATGTATTTTTTTACATTAGTGTTAGTAGCACCGTGTTTTCCATTTGGCTTCGCTTTTGCAAAATCAGAAACGCCAAGTTGTACCGTAGGAAATTCATCCGTGTACGCCCATGAGCTTTTTCCTGCAATCATTTCCCACCAAACACCTACATATTTAACGGGTTTTATCCAGGAAGTATCCTCAATTTTATTAGGGTTATTCAAGTTTAATGTCATTTTTGAAGCCAGAATTTCTCTTGCATCATCACTAACAATGATGGTACGCCAAGGCGAATGATTTGGAGCCTGCATGTATCCTTTGTCGCCTTTGGCATCTGGTGTTAACCAAGATTCAAAAACCATGTTTTTATCATCTAGATTCAAATGCATACAGGAATAATTGATTAATGCCGCTTCGTGTAAATTGATATACAATCCATCCGCTGTTTTCAGCATTAGCGAAGTTTGAACTCCTGTTGTAGAAAAAGACTTTTGAGAAACATTTGCGGTAGTTGCTTTTTCTGACAAGCCTCTAATTTCAGATAATTTTGATGTGGTGTAATCGTATTCTTGAGTGTCATAATCCCCCGGAATCCAAAACGCAGTATGATCACCCGCCATAGCAAACTGGGTTCTTTCTTCTTTGATTACAAAATAAGTAAGGTTTTTTTGTGAAGGGAATTCATAACGAAATCCTAAGCCATCGTCAAACAAACGAAAACGAATAACAATTTGTCTGTCCGTTTCTTTTTGATTTAAGGTTACTGCCAATTCGTTATAATGATTGCGAATGGAGGCAACTTCTCCCCAAACGGGTTTCCAATTTTCATCAAAAGTTGTAGTTTTTGTATCAACAACAGTAAAATCATTTAACAACGATTTTTTGTCGTTTTTTAATTCAATACCCAATTTACTTGGTTTTACAACGGCTTTATTTTTGTAAGTTAAACTGTAGCTTGGAGTTCCGTCCTTTTGTAAGGAGAATTCCATTACAAATTTTCCGTTTGGTGATTTTAACTGCTGCGATTTTGCAGGGCTAAAAAACGCGAGCCACGCAAGGGCTGTGAAAAGAAATTGCTTCATTTTTTAAATAGAATTTGATAAATTAATTTTTCAGATTTGGTAATAGAACATGATTTTTACGAAATCGATTTATTGAAAAAACCAAATTTTTCCCGACTTCGAGAAAGTAAAAGTATACGCTTTTCGCATTACATATTTTTGTCATTCTAAAAAAGTAGATAGAGCCTTAATTTTTTATACGCAAGATACTGAATATGTTTGTTTTATGTAAATTTAGAACTTAAAAAAAGTAGTGTTTTTTTAATTAAAAAATGGGTGCTAAGATTGTTTTAGACTTTAAGATTCCCTTGAAAAAAGAATTTTGCTATTTTAAATTTGTTCCTATTCGCATTATTTTAGCTTCAAAATCTTCTCGTGGACCAGCTGCTTTGTTTTTAAGTTGCGAACGGTAATTGTAAATGGTGGATACCGAATACCGGAGGAAAGTTGAAATTTTTGCGCTGTCCTTAATGCCCAAACGAATGAGGGCGAAGATTCTTAGTTCCGTATTCAGCAGTTCGCCTTCCTTTAATTGTGTTACTTCGTTATCAATCAATAAAGCGCTGAATTCTGGTATGAAGTTAGGAAAGAGTTGCAAGAACGTTTTGTCAAAATTGCTATAAAATTCCTTAAGCTCATTTTCGACAAACTGTTTTGATTTTACGGCACTAATAAGGTCGTTCATTTTTCCTGTTGTAGCCATGACATTCAATTTTCGGCGGTATTCGTCTAATTTTCCGATATAATCGGAGCACTGATCCATATAGCGGCCAATGTATATTTCTTTTAAAAGATTGGCTTCTGTCAGCGTATAATTGGTCTCGTTTAACGTTTCATTGAAGGTTTTTAATTCTGTATTTAATTCCGAAAGTTTGCCGTTAGCTAAACCCAAATCCTGTTTTGCTTTAGACAATTTTTTCATTTGTTTAAAAAGTAAAAAAAGCACAGCCAACAAGAATATGGATAATATACTGGCACTTGTTAAAAACAGTACCAATTGAAATTGATTGGTTTCATTTTGTTTTTGATACGCCTCGTTGATAATGGGCAGCATCTTTGATATTTCATAAGTTCTCAGTCGGGCGTTACAAAAAAGAGCATCTTCGAGGGAGCGTTTGATGTATGTATATGCGTGGTCAATATCACCTTTTTCATACATTAGAAAAGCCAAGGAACGCAACGATATATATTCTTTTTTGGCCAACTGCAAATCAGAAATAGCAGAAATGGTCAGCCATTTTTTCTCCAGCGTAGCGTCTTTTTTTTGGCGATACGCCTGCGATATAATATAGGCAATAACCGCTTTATCTGGACTGTTGTGCGCAATATTTGGAAAATAGTTCAGTAATAAAGTCAGCGTTTCATCGTGTTTCCCGGCATCAAGAAGCGTACTTGATTTTGCCATAACATAAGCGCCTGATTGCGGTGCATAACAAATTAAGGAGGAATCACGGTGTTTTTTGGTTAGTAGTAAATACTTTTCTTTTTCCTGAGGTGAAGCCGCATAATCTGACATGTAGCCATAAACCACACTGTTTACGGTATAATAATAGCCTTTAAGATCAGGCGAAGTATTAATATTGATTCGGTTAAGAATATCGGTTGCTTCCTTGTACATCCCTAATGTTCCCATGATAGAGGCTAAACTTAATCGCGCATGATTACTCTTTTGGCTATCCTTTAGTTTCGTAGCAATTTGAAAACTCCTTCGAGCGTAAACCAACGCTGAATCCGACTGATACGATTTATACTCAACATATAATTTCCCATATGTATTGTATTTTTGAATTTCAGTTGAAGAGTTTGACAACAATTCTTTGAGTTTGTTTATCTCGCGCTCTTTTTTATTGGAATAAAAAGCATAATCCACTATCGTTTGATCCAATTTTTTCAGCAATTCTTCCGAATTATTTTGGGCAAAAAGAAAAGCAGGAAATAGGAATGCAATAAGGAATTTCAAAACGCGATTCATTTCAATGGAATTATATGGGTGTAAAAATAATTAAAAATCCAAAGGAAGTTCAAAAGTATGAAATGCTAAAGTAAGAGTTTTCAAAATAACAGCAAATCGTTAATTTGTTTTTGTACTTCTTTGGACTGATTTTCGGTTGTATCCAAAAACTATCATTATTCACGGCTTCTAATTTTTTATAAACCTAGAACTCCATAAGTCCCTGACAAATCATTAAATTTGTAGCTTATTCAAAGACATGTTAGAAAAAGAAACAATAAATTTCGAAAAAACGGCTATAGTTGGTATTGTAACTCAAAACCAAAGTGAAGAGAAACTACGTGAATATCTTGACGAATTAGAGTTTTTGACTTTTACCGCTGGTGGTCGCGTGGTGAAACGCTTTTCGCAAAAGATGGAGCGTCCCAATCCCAAGACGTTCGTTGGTACGGGAAAAATTGAAGAGATTCATCTTTTTGTTAAAGAAAATGAGATTTCAACTTTGGTATTTGATGATGAATTATCGCCTTCACAGCAAAAAAATATATCTAGAATCATTACAGAATGTAAAATTCTGGACAGAACGCACCTTATCTTGGATATTTTTGCGCAACGTGCCGAGACTTCGTATGCCAGAACGCAAGTAGAATTAGCACAATGTCAATATTTATTACCAAGACTTTCCGGAATGTGGACGCACTTGGAGCGTCAAAAAGGAGGAATTGGAATGCGTGGACCAGGAGAAACGGAGATCGAAACCGACAGGCGTATTGTTCGTGATCGAATTGCGTTATTGAAAGAAAAAATAAAAAGTATTGACAAGCAAATGGGAACCCAACGTGGCAATCGGGGCGCAATGGTTCGTGTAGCTTTGGTTGGGTATACCAATGTTGGGAAATCAACTTTAATGAATGCTGTCGGGAAAAGTGATGTTTTTGTAGAAAACAAACTTTTTGCCACTTTGGATACCACCGTTCGAAAAGTAGTCATCAAAAACCTGCCTTTCTTACTTTCGGATACCGTAGGATTTATCAGAAAATTGCCAACACAATTGGTTGATTCTTTCAAAAGTACGCTGGATGAGGTTCGTGAAGCTGATTTATTATTGCACGTAGTTGATATTTCGCATCCTGAATTTGAAGATCATATTGCATCGGTAAATCAAACTCTATTGGACATTAAAGCCAATGACAAACCCGTTATTATGGTTTTCAATAAAATCGATGCTTACAAGCATTTGACCATTGATGAAGATGATTTAATGACCGAAAAAACGCCAAAACATTACACGCTTGAAGAATGGAAATCAACTTGGATGAGTAGAGTGGGTGAGCAAAATGCGTTGTTTATCTCGGCTACTAACAAAGAAAATTTCGAGGAATTCAGAGAACGTGTTTATGAAGCGGTACGACACATTCATATCACCCGTTTTCCGTACAATAAGTTTTTATATCCGGATTATAAAGACGCGGTGGAGAAAGAAGATAAAGACGAGGAAGAAATCGAATAATTTTCTCTAAAAGACAAATACACCAATCCCTTTTGACATTTTCAAGAGGGATTTTTTTTGGGCATGTCCCAGCTTTCTCTGCGTTGTGGCTGCATCAGGCTGTTCGCTACAATCTTTACTTCGCTGCGCTGCATAAAAGGATTTCTGCTGTCATCCTTCATGTGGGCTTTGGTGGTGATTGCCATTGCAATTTTTTGCAATTTTTGTAAGAAAAATTTAATATATTTGAGAATGAATATTGTGTTATAATTAATATGCCGATCTATCCAATTTTGGATGCTTTAGTACGATTTTGTCACATATATAAACCAGTAGGGTAATATTATTAGAAATGAGTAAATTGATGCAATCATACAGAAAAGATTGGAATAAGTTAAAAGAAATTATATCTAATGAGACTATAAAAATCGAAATTATTAAGGATGATGTTTCAATAAATAAACTTATAGATTATTTAATATCAGCAGAAGACCACCGCTACAAATATCATGTTGGTTTTGATATAATTGCAATAATTAGAGCCTTTAAAAATCGAATTTTATATAAAAAACAGGAAGGTGCAAGCACTATAGAACAGCAACTAGTTAGAACTATTATAGGAAAGTATGAAAAATCACTATCTAGGAAATTAAGAGAGATTTGCCTTGCTTTTGCCTTAAAGTTGTTTATTGACAAAAAAACAATTGCTCTTACCTATTTAAATATAGCTTATTATGGCACAGACTTTAAAGGACTAGATAAAATTTTAAAAAAATTCAATCTAAAAAAAGGTGATTATATAAATGATAATATTTGTGCTGAAATAGTATCACGCCTTAAATACCCGGAGTCCACCAAAATGAGTACTAGGTTAAAATTGATTGAAAATAGAAAAAAGTATCTTTTAAAATTATATGAAAAACATTCAAATTATAAATTATTAAAAATTCATGGGTAATATCAGATCATATTTGCAACTTTCGGAGAAAGCACTAAAAATTGATGAAGTCTATTCATCGCCAGATAGTTTTTTATCAACATATTTTGAACTTGAACCTTTAGAAAAAAAATCGTTTCTAAGTCATTTTATCATTAATAACAACCCATATATTTTTAAGAGTGTTCCGATATTGTATCAACAAATAATTCAATATCTGGCACAAGAACTTGAGTTAGAAAATGCAGATATAAAACTAATTGGCAGTGCAAAGACTGGTTTTTCAATAAGTCCCAACCCTGATTATGGAAAACCATTTTCTGGTAAAAGTGATTTAGATTTTACAATATTTAATGAAGCTCTATTTAATAAATTAAAAATTGAATTCAATTTGTGGGCAGATCAATATGAAAATCAAAATCTTGTCCCTAAAGAAAGTGAGAAAAAATATTGGAATGATAATCTAACAATTGTTCGAAAGAACTTGAATAGAGGATTTATTGATACCTATAAGATACCCAATAGAAGCATATTCCCATTGACAATGAAAATTAATAATTGTCTTTTTTTAATTTCATTTAAGTTGAACGAAATTCATGGGATTGATAGCTCTAAAGCATCGTTGAGAGTTTATAAGAATGAACAATTATTTTTAAATCAATTAAAGTTGAATACAGAATATATATTGAAAAGTCTATAAAAACATTATCCCCACTGGCACTCGTCTGTGCATGTTCTCTGGTGCTCGCCTGCGATGAGTACCTACTCAAACGAAAATAAAAATTATTGCGTTTGTAACCCGAATCACTAAAAAAAGCTATTTCAATCCACTACAGAATAAAAAAAAGACCTTTAGCAATTTCTAAAAGTCTTTTTTTATAAAATGGGTCTTTAAAAACCATAATTAACACCTAATCCAAATACTTCTCGTACTTGTACCGCTTTGATTGTGTTGTGATCGTATATTCCTTGTAAGGCCAAATTGGCCGTTATGTATTTGTTGATTCTCATGAGAATGTTCATTTGATAATCAACATCAATATTCTCTGGTTGGTCTAAATAATTGGAGTATAAATTCAATCGGTTTTCAACAGAAATATTAGCCATTACATTGAATTTATAATAAGCTGAAATGCTGGCCCCAAATTCAAGTCGGGAACTATCGCCTTGCAATACTCCAAAAGAAGAGCCGAAATCAGTAAAATGTGGGTGAACTAAAATTAATTTTGCGGTAGCTGGAGAAAAATTAACGCTTAAATTATTGCTTTTTTTCCACCACATTCCGGGTCCAAATTGGAAATAAGCAGGGGAGAAAAAATGAGAAATGGTAGTGCCGTTGTTATCATTACCAACATCCATTTGTGTTTTGAAATTAAAAAAAAGCGAGTAATTCCAATCTCCTTTGGCTTTCTTACCCCAAAGGGAATTCAATTCTAACCGGTCATCTGTCTTTGATATTTTTGAACCGGTTACTTTGGTTAATCCGTAAGCGGCTATGAATTTATTGTCCCAAATCACAGCTCCATTTTTATAATTGAAATCATAATTCAGTCCAAAATTTCCGGCAAGGTTTGAAGTCCCACCGCCCAACCATTTACTATTGAAAGCAGTCTGATTAAAAAGCAAAGAAATATTCCCTTTTTTTGTCCAAAGTTTTATAGTGTCATTTGTAGTTTCCTGTGCCTTAACGAAATTCGCAACTAGGAGCAACACTAAAGAAAATACGATTTTTTTCATGGCTTTAGATTTAAATTCTACTTTAAAAGTACAAAATAAACATAAATAAACTACTCTTTCTTATGTGCTTTATACAATGGAACGGCAGCACATGCTTCACCATACATAATGCTTCGTGCAAAGGGATACAGATACTGTGCGGCTAGCACATAAGCTCGCATAGGAACTGGTTTTCTAGAGCATCCTTTTATAATAACGGGCTTATTTTTATAAACCGAATAATCAATTTTAGGCAACAATTCTTCATAAAGAGAAGCATCTAAATCTTCTACAGTACCATTGATTATTTTCTTTGCAAATGGGGCTAATTGAATGGCCACTAAAATAGAACTCCAAGCTGGAACTATGGCATCGGTACTGCAATGAATAGCAACATACTGATCTTGATATTGTGACCAATCATGACTTTTCAGAGCTGCTCTAAATTCTTGCTCTCTCAATAAAAACCCTTCTAAAAGCCATTGTGAAAGATCTATTTGTGTGCGAATTCCTTTTGGATAATAATCTTCGAGATCGAAAACTTCCAAAATACTATTGGCAACTTTATTTATAATTTCATGTTCCATACTATTTTTATAGATAGCCTTCAGCCTGCAGTGTGAACAGTTGGGCATATAATTTATTGTTTTCCATTAACTCATTATGCGTTCCTGATTCTATGATCTTACCTTCTTGTAAGACTAAAATGCGGTCTGCTTGTCTCACTGTGCTAAATCTATGAGAAATTATCACACTTGTTTTATCTTTTATTAATCCTATAAACCGTTCAAAAACTTCGCTTTCGGCTTTGGCATCCAGTGCCGATGTGGGCTCGTCTAGAATCATAACCTCAGCGTTTTTCATATATGCCCGTGCCAACGCAATTTTTTGCCATTGTCCGCCGGATAGTTCCTGACCTTTGGCAAATCGTTTTCCTAGTTGCTGCTCGTAGCCATACTTTAATTCAGAAATAACGTCGGTGGCCAAACTCAATTCAGCCGCTTTTTGTATTCGTTCGTAATTATTAATTTCATCAATTTTTCCGATAGCAATATTTTCTTTCACTGAAAATTCATATTTGAAAAAATCCTGAAAAAGGACTCCAAAATACTCCTGATAAGCGGCCTTATTATATTGGTTTATATTGATGCCGTCAAGCAAAATTTCACCCGATGTTGGCTCATAAAACCGAAGCAGTAATTTGGTCAGTGTTGTTTTTCCGGCACCATTCTGTCCAACGAATGCTATTTTTTCTCCTACTTTTATATCAAAACTAATGTCCTTTAATATTTGATTATCAGATTCCGGATACGCAAAATAAACGTTTTTAAATTCAAATCCGGTTTTGATTTTTTCTGGCAACGGAACCTCGTTTTTATTCTTATATTCAGATGAAATGTCAAGAAAATCAAAATAATCTTTCAGATATAAAGCGCTTTCGGATATCCGAGTAAATTTTGAAAAAAAATCGCGCAGACTACTCATTAAACGATTGAAACTCCCGGATAAAAAAGTTAATTCACCCAGTGTAATTCCGCCCGAAAGGACTCTGTAAATTATAAAAACATACGCTGCATAGTAGCTAATTGATCCTAAAACATTAAATAAAAACCCGTAACTGGAACGTTTTACAACGAGCGATTTATTTAATTTAAAATAGCGCGTTGCAAGGGTTTCAAATCTTTCTACTAGAAAGCCAGTTAATCCAAAAAGCTTAATTTCCTTTGCCGTTTTATCATTGGCGCCAATAAATCTAAGGTAATCCAATTCCCTTCTTTCAGAAGTCCAGCTTCTAGCCAGCGAATATTGTTGTTGGCTGAAACGGACTTCATTAATAAAGGATGGAAAAATGCTTAAAATTAATAAGACAATTAAATAAGGTTCAAAATAAATCAATCCTATCACAAGCGAAAAGATGGAAATAGTAGTTTGCGCCTGACCTAAAACATTCGACATTAAATCGACACGACCGGCAGTTTGCGTTCTTGCTCGGTCAAGCTTGTCGTAAAATTCAGAATTTTCCAGCAGACTAATATCGATTTCATTAGTCTTTTTGATGATTTTAATCGAACTGTTGATATTGTACTGATCTCCAAGAATTCCGTCTGTAAGTGAGATGGCACGACTTACCAAATCAGATAATACGACAAGAATAAATTCTATTGCTACAGAATGCCAAAGCGCAGTATAATCCTTTTCGCCATGTGTTGTAATTTGGATGATGGCATCAAAAATGAGTTTTCCAACCCATAAAATTGCAACAGGCAACAAAGCCGCAACGAGTCTGCAAAAAGCTGATGTCAAGAATAACGTTTTGTTAGTACGCCAAATTTCTTTAAAAAAGCGGGGAATAAAAAAAAGCGAATCAAAAGAAGATTTTAATCCAATTTTTTGATCGTTTAAAGATTTTGGTTGATTCCGCGCCATTTTATAGCATTCCCAATTCTAATTTTGCTTCTTCGCTCATTAAATCTTTGCTCCAAGGCGGATCAAAAGTAATTTCTACTTCAGCGTCTTTTACATTCTCTAATGATTTTACTTTGTCTTCGACTTCTCGGGGTAAACTTTCCGCAACGGGACAGTTTGGGGAAGTAAGCGTCATCAGGATTTTTACTTCATAATCGGTGTTTACCATTACGTCATAAATCAATCCTAATTCGTAAATATCTACAGGAATCTCGGGATCGTAAATTGTTTTTAATATTTTCACGATTGATTCTCCTAATTCGGCAGTGTCTATTTGTTGTTCCATTGTTCTAGTTTTGTGTGTTGAATGCCAAAGCATACATTTTTATATTTTTTATCATCGATACTAATCCGTTAGCACGAGTTGGGGATAAATGCTCTTTTAAACCTATTTCGTCTATAAAATTCATGTCGGCTTCCAGGATATCAGCTGCTTTTTGATTTGAAAAAGTACGTATCAAAATGGCAATAATTCCTTTGGTCAAAATGGCATCGCTATCGGCGGTGAAAACGATTGCATCGTCTTTTTTCTCCCCTTGCAGCCAAACTTTCGATTGGCAGCCTTTAATCAGGTTGTTTTCTGTTTTGAATTCTTCTTTTATTAAAGGAAGTTTTTTCCCTAGTTCGATAATGTATTCATAGCGCTCCATCCAGTCGTCAAACATAGAAAACTCGTCAACGATTTCTTTTTGTATTTCTTTAATTTTCATTATTCTTTTTTAACTAATGAAGTTATTATATTAATAAATTTTTTAATTTCTTTTGGTGGAAAACCATGGTCAAAACCGGTTGTCCCATAGATTTTATCTTTAACGATAATTTTCAAATTACCAATTGCTGCACCGTCATAAAAACGTTTATTAGTAGGTGCTTTTAATTTACCCAAAGTATCTAATGGAACGGTTTTAAAGCACGTGACTAATTCTTTCCAGTTAACATCTGATATTTTTGTCGGTACTGGTTTGTCGTTTCCCTCCCTGTCTTTTGAAACAGTTACCATTTTATTTTTGATTGTTATTTTTTGATAAAAGCCTCTGGTATTGGCCGTGTATTCAATAACAACAGTTTCAATATCTTGGGCTTTGGCACTATCGCAACCGTTGCCTAGGAAAATAGTCAAGAATAATAGTGATAGAATCTTCATAATGTTATTTTTTATGACAACATGAGTTGCGCTTTTTTAATCGCTTGCACCATACTGTCAATCTCTTCTTTGGTATTGTAAAAAGAGAATGATGCTCGTATCGTTCCTGGTATACAAAAGAATGTCATGATGGGTTGCGCGCAATGATGTCCTGTTCTTACTGCAATCCCTAATTTGTCAAT
This sequence comes from Flavobacterium sp. GNP008, assembly GCF_056428965.1. NCBI lineage: Bacteria > Pseudomonadati > Bacteroidota > Flavobacteriia > Flavobacteriales > Flavobacteriaceae > Flavobacterium > Flavobacterium sp. GNP008. Next base: position 999,904 of record NZ_JBWJVL010000001.1, read on the forward strand.
TATGGTGCCAATATCATACGGGTGAATGCCTTCAATATTAAACGAAATTACGGAAGTTTTTTCTTTGGCTGTGCCAAAAATTTTCAAACCTTCAATTTCTAATAAACGTTTTGTTCCATACTCAAGTAATTCTAACTCCTGTTGTTGAATGTTTTCAAAACCAACTTCATTCATATAATCTACAGCTGTTCCTAGTACAATTCCACCAGCTATATTTGGTGTTCCTGCCTCAAATTTATGAGGTAAATCAGCATACGTTGTTTTCTCAAAAGTTACATCCTTAATCATTTCACCTCCACCTTGGTAAGGTGGCAATTTATTTAACCAGACTTCTTTTCCGTATAAAATTCCAGTTCCCGTAGGGCCACACATTTTATGTCCTGAAAAAGCATAAAAATCACAATCTAATTCCTGTACGTCGGGTTTCAAATGTGGAACGGCTTGCGCTCCATCAATCAAAATTGCGGCGCCAACCGCATGTGCTTTGTCAATCATGTATTTGATAGGATTGACTGTTCCAAGCGCATTTGAAATATGATTTACGGTTACGATTTTAGTTTTATCCGAAAGTAATTTGTCGTATTCAGACATTATCAGTTCGCCCTCTTCATTCATAGGAATTACGCGCAAAGTAGCACCAGTTTTTTCGCACAACATTTGCCAAGGCACAATATTACTATGGTGTTCCAATGCCGAAACTAAAACCTCATCACCGGGTTTTAAAATCGAAGCAAATCCGTTGGTCACTAAGTTAATTCCATGCGTTGTACCCGAAGTAAAGAGGACTTCGTGAGCAAACTTGGCATTGATATGATGTTGAATTTTACCTCGAGAAGTTTCATAGGCGTCCGTGGCTAATTGACTCAACGTATGAACGCCACGATGAATATTGGCGTTAATTTCCTGATAGTATTTTGAAATAGCTTCAATCACCACTTGTGGTTTTTGCGAAGTAGCTCCGTTGTCGAAATAAACTAATGGTTTTCCGTTTACTTTCTGAGAAAGAATAGGAAAATCAGCTCTGATTTTATTTATATCTAACATTTCTTTATTTAGAATTTTTCTAAATACAAAAGTACTAAAATTGAAGCGAATTTTCTGCAAACACTTGTTAATATAATCAAAGCATTGCGGAATTAGGTTTAGTTTTAAAACTTATTTTTCTCCATGTCTTAATGCTTCCAATTTTTCTAATTGTTTTTTGTTAAATTGCTCCAAATTAATTCTATATGAAAATTTTTTTCAGATTATTTGGTTTAGCCATTCTCATTGGTGTTTCTTATTTTGGATTCACGACTTATCCAAAACTGGATTTAATTTCTGGTTTTTCAGCCAAAAGTATCGCTTCGGGACATTTTATTGACAATCGTTCACAGGGAATGATGGAGAAAGGGGACAATGATATCGATATGATTGATTTAGCCAAAAATAAAATTGAAGAAAGCAGAAGATTTGCAGTGGCTTCGGTTTATGGTTTGAAAGAGCGAAAAGCTATTTATCGAGAAGGTTTGGGCGCTACTTTAATCAACGATGCTTTTGATGTTACAAAACCGTATTTAGTTCCTAAAAGAACAAAGTTGAATAACAATTTACCTTTTCCACATGGAAGCAAGGAACTCAAAGACACCGTTTTTGCAAATGTTGATTATACTAAATTGAATATAGCTGTGGCCAATGCTTTTGATGCAAATGGACAAATTAAAAAAAGAACGCGTTCGCTTTTGGTGCTTTATAAAGATAAAATCATTGCCGAAAAATACGACACTGGTTTCGATAAAAACAGTAAATTACTGGGCTGGTCGATGACCAAAAGTATTACGAGTGCCTTATTTGGAATTCTTCAAAAACAAGGAAAATTCGACATCTATAAACCCGCTCCCATTGCGGAATGGCAAAATGACAAACGCAAAATTATCACTACAAATGATCTATTGCACATGAATTCTGGTTTGGAGTGGGATGAGCAATATGATAAAATTTGTGATGCCACTAAAATGCTTTTTCAAGCCGAAGACATGTCACGGGAACAACTGGTTAAACCGGCGACCTTTCAACCCAATACGCATTGGAATTATTCTTCAGGAACGACAAATTTACTTTCTGGGATTTTGCGCAAGCAATTCAAAACGCATCAAGAATACTTAGATTTTTGGTATGCTGCTTTGATTGATAAAATAGGGATGAACTCGATGGTTGTCGAAACGGATATGGCCGGGAATTATGTGGGGTCATCCTATGGTTGGGCAACAACTAGAGATTGGTCAAAATTTGGATTGTTGTATTTGCACAAAGGCAACTGGAACGGGGAACAAATTTTTAACGAAAGTTGGGCTAAATATACTGCAACTCCCACCAATACTTCTAATAGAAGGTATGGCGGACACTTTTGGCTCAATGCAGGCGCGCATTTTCCCGATGTTCCAAGAGATATGTATTACTGCAGTGGTTTTCAAGGTCAGATGGTAGCGATTATTCCGTCACTGGATTTAGTAATTGTGCGACTGGGTTTGACTGAAGAACCTGAATTTGATTTTAACGGGATGTTGCGTGGGATAATTGAAAGTGTGAAGAAATAATTTTTATGATAAAGAATAAAGTTTTACAATCAGTTTTAATGATAATTGGAGGTTGGTTTTTAATAGGTTTAGGTTATTCTACGAATCTAGGTTACTCAATAATAAATACATTTTGTTTTTTGGGAGGTCTTGTATTGTTTTTTATAGGAATTATAATGTTTATTATTGCAGTTAGAGACTAAAAAGTTAACCGCAAAGGGCGCAAAGTTTAGTAAAAACCTTGCGCCCTTTGCGTAAATATTAGTGAACCTTATGGTTAAAAATTACAAATCGAATCCCATTTTTACCCCTAATTTAGTTGCAATAATCGTAGTAATTCGTTTTTTGAGTTCCGGTATTTTAATGCTTTCAATTACCGCATTGGAGAAGGCATACATTAATAACGCTTTGGCTTCTTTTTTAGGAATTCCACGCGCTTGCATGTAGAACATTGCGGTTTCATCCAATTGTCCAATAGTACAGCCATGGGAACATTTTACATCATCAGCAAAAATTTCTAGTTGCGGTTTTGCATTGATTATCGCTTTGTCACTTAATAAAATGTTATTGCTTTTCTGAAAGGCATTTGTTTTTTGGGCTTCTCTCTCAACAAAAATCTTTCCGTTGAACACACCAGTTGCACGATCAGAATAGATTCCTTTATAATCTTGATGACTTTCGCAATTAGGAGTAGAGTGCTGCACTAGAGTGTAATGATCTACGTGTTGTTTCTCCCCAATTATTGTTATTCCGTTAAGATAACTTACGATTCTTTCTCCAAAATGATAAAAATTCAAGTTGTTTCGGGTCAGGTTTCCACCAAAAGAAAACGTGTTTACCGACACACTGCTTTCTTGTTCTTGAGAAACATAGGTGTTATCAATAAGATTTGCATCTAAATTGTCATTTTGAATTTTATAATAATCTACAACAGCACTTTTTTGAGCAAAAATCTCGGTAACGGAATTCGTTAATACTGGATTTTCATTTAAGCTTTGATGACGCTCAATAATTTGCACATGAGAATTCTCACCAACAATCACCAAGTTTCTTGGTTGTACCAAAAGCGCCGCTTCATTTCCTGTAGAGAAATACATGATTTCAATAGGCTTGTCAGCTACTTTACTTTTTGGGATATTGATATACGCTCCCTCATTGGCAAAAGCCGTATTCAATGAAGTCAAACTTTCGTCTTTGCTTGCAATTTGGTTAAAGTAAGTATCGATCACCATTTTGTATTTTGGTTTGGTTAATGCGGATGACATTAAGCAAACATCTATACCTTCATGCGTAGTCGATGATAAGAACGAGCTGAAAACGCCGTCAATGAAAACGACCTTATAGGTGTCAATTTCATGTAAAAAATATTTTCTTACATCGGCAAATTCAATTAAACCTTCATGTTTAGGAAATACGGTAAAGTCATTTTTTAGGATGGCGTTTAGTGACGTGTATTTCCAAGCTTCCTCTTTTTTGGTTGGGAAGCCTTTATCTTCAAAGTTTTTTATGGCAGCCGTTCTCACATCATGTAGTTCGGAGTGAACATCAATGCGCTCTTCGAAAGCCATAAAAGACGATAGTAATTTTTCTTTCAATTCCATTTTCTTTATTGTTTAAAGTTTAAGGTTTAAATGTTTAAAGTTATCTCGTGGCAACTTTAAACTTTAAACTTCAAACAAAATTTTAAGCTTCTTGTTCTTGTTTAATCCAGTCGTATCCTTTTTCTTCTAGTTCGTGTGCTAGTTCTTTTCCGCCAGACTTTACAATTTTCCCATTGTACAATACGTGAACAAAATCAGGAACGATATAATCTAGTAATCGTTGGTAGTGTGTGATCACTACAATTGCATTTTTGTCGCTTTTCAATTTATTGACTCCATTAGCTACAATACGCAAGGCATCAATGTCAAGTCCAGAATCAGTTTCATCAAGAATGGCTAATTTAGGTTCCAACATTGCCATTTGAAAAATTTCATTCCGTTTTTTTTCTCCACCAGAAAAACCTTCGTTTAGAGAACGAGAAAGAAATTTTCTATCGATTTCTAATAATTCAGATTTCTCGCGAATCACTTTCAGCATTTCATTGGCAGGCATTTCTTCCTGACCGTTTGCTTTACGCGTTTCATTAATTGCGGTTCTCATAAAGTTGGTTACCGAAACGCCTGGAATTTCCACTGGATATTGAAACGAAAGAAACACACCTTTGTGTGCTCTTTCCTCTGGCGCCAGTTCCGAAAGATCTTCTCCATCTAAAGAGATTTCGCCTTCAGTAACCTCATAATTTTCGTTTCCTGCAATGATGGAAGCCAGTGTACTTTTTCCAGCACCGTTTGGTCCCATAATCGCGTGAATTTCTCCTGCTTTTACTTCAAGATTGATTCCTTTTAATATTTCTTTGTCTCCAATGGAGGCGTGTAAATTTTTTATACTTAACATTTGTTTCTTTAATTTTAAAAGGATTTAAATTCTCTTTTATTCTAAAATACTATTGATATGTTCTTGGTCTTTTATTGTTTGATAGGACAAATGCTTTTCTCCTAAATATTTTATTCCTAAATATTTCGCAGATAATCGAAAGGGTAAATAAAAATCATAATCTAATTCATCCTCATCAGAATTTGAAATTACAAACATATTTTTACCTCTTAATTTCCGGCCTAATTCTTTTTCGATTCTGATTAAATCAGAAAAGCGGTCAAAAAACACCTTCATTATTCCGCTCATTGCATACCAGTAAACGGGTGTTGCAAAAACTAGTGTGTCATATTTTTCAATAATTGAAGTTATTAAAGGTAAAAAATCATCGCTTCTATTGTCACTTTCATAATCATAATAGGAAATAGAATAATTTCTTAAATCAATAACATCAGCATTTATTTGGGTGGAAATTTTAGCAACTATTTTTGAAGTATTTCCATTGCTTCTGGAAGAACCGACAATAATAACCTTTGTGTTTCCCATACTCAAATTATCCTACACTTCCCTCAAGAGAAATTTCTAATAATTTCTGTGCTTCCACTGCGAATTCCATTGGTAACTTATTCAAGACCTCTTTGCTAAAACCGTTTACGATTAAGGCAATAGCCTTCTCTGTGGGTATTCCACGTTGGTTGCAATAAAAAACTTGGTCTTCGCCAATTTTACTTGTCGTAGCCTCATGTTCGATTTTTGCCGATGGATTTTTATTTTCGATATATGGGAACGTATGTGCGCCGCAATTATTTCCCATTAATAAGGAATCACACTGTGAAAAGTTTCGGGCATTATCTGCATTTGGTCCAATTTTAACCAAACCGCGATAACTATTTTGTGATCTTCCAGCAGAAATTCCTTTAGAAATAATGGTCGATTTAGTGTTTCTTCCAAGGTGAATCATCTTGGTTCCGGTATCGGCTTGTTGGTAATTATTGGTTACAGCAATCGAATAAAATTCTCCTGTTGAATTGTCTCCTTTTAAAATGACAGAAGGATACTTCCAAGTTATAGCGGATCCAGTTTCTACTTGAGTCCAAGAAATTTTTGCGTTTTTCTCACAGATTCCTCTTTTGGTCACAAAATTATAAACGCCACCTTTGCCTTCTTTGTTTCCAGGATACCAGTTTTGTACGGTAGAATATTTGATTTCGGCGCCTTCTAAAGCGATCAGTTCGACTACAGCAGCGTGCAATTGATTTTCGTCACGACTTGGTGCAGTACAGCCTTCTAAGTAGGACACATAACTACCTTCGTCAGCCACTAATAATGTTCTTTCGAATTGTCCTGTTCCGGCTTGATTGATCCTGAAATATGTCGAAAGTTCCATTGGGCAACGAACGCCTTTTGGAATATAACAGAACGAACCATCAGAGAAAACGGCTGAATTCAAAGCCGCATAAAAGTTATCTTTTTGTGGTACAACGGTTCCCAAGTATTTACGTACTAATTCTGGATGCTCTTTGATAGCTTCAGAAATACTCATAAAGATAATTCCTTTTTCGCCTAATGTTTTCTTGAAAGTCGTTGCTACCGAAACGGAATCAACAACAATATCCATAGCTACATTATTCATCATTTTTTGCTCATCGACAGAGATGCCTAACTTTTTATACATTTCTAAAAGTTCAGGATCTACATCATCCAATGTTTTATTAGGATCTACCGCTTTTGGCGCGGAGTAATAGGATATGGCCTGAAAATCAGGTTTAGTATAGTGCACATTAGCCCACTCTGGCTCTATCATTAGTTCCCAAGCACGGAATGCCTCCAGACGCCAATCAGTCATCCATTGTGGCTCTCCTTTTTTGTGCGAAATAGCGCGAACGATATCTTCATTCAAACCAATAGGAAACGTTTCTGATTCTAATTCGGTGTAAAATCCGTATTCGTATTCTTTGTTTTCGAGTTCGATTTTTAAGTCGTCTTCAGTGTATTTTGACATGTTTTTTTAGTCTTAAAGTTTAAAAGTCCAATGTGAAAAGTCATTTTAGCCTTGCGACTTTATGACTTTTGATTTTCGACTATAGTGAAAATGATTCTCCACATCCACAAGTTCTATTGGCATTTGGATTATTAAAAACAAACCCTTTGCCATTAATGCCTCCTGAGAATTCTAATATTGTTCCGGCTAAGTACAAAAAAGATTTTTTTTCAACAGCAATAGTGATATTGTTGTCTACAAAAATTTTATCGTCATCGCTTTTTGTTTTATCAAATTTTAAATCATAAGACAATCCAGAACATCCGCCGCTTTTTACACCGACTCTTACGTAGTCAGTTGCTGCGTCAAAACCATCATCTTTCATTAAATCGATGATTTTTTTTCTTGCAGTGTCAGAAACTTTTATCATAGCTTATATTGATTTTGTCTAAATTAAGCACAAAGATAGTGTATAAAATGCTTTTTCCATAACTGATGACATTTTTATAACCAATGCAAAAATAGAAAAAAGCTATTTGCAACCAGTAAAAGGATTTGAATTCCTTAACTTTGAAACTTCTCAAAAAAATATAAAAAACATGAAATTATATCCCATAGAAACCGGAAATTTTAAATTGGATGGAGGTGCTATGTTTGGCGTTGTGCCAAAAACGATTTGGAATAAAACCAATCCAGCCGATTCAACTAATTTAATTGATATTGCCGCACGGTGCTTGTTGATTGAAGATGGGGATCAATTGATTTTGATTGATACCGGGATGGGAAATAAGCAATCAGAGAAGTTTTTTGGGTATTATTCGCTTTGGGGAACGCATTCTATGGATAAATCGTTGGCTAAATATGGTTTTCATCGCGAGGATGTCACTGATGTTTTTATGACGCATTTACATTTTGATCATTGTGGGGGCAGTGTGCAGTGGAATACAAATAAAACGGGTTACGAGCCTGCGTTTAAAAATGCCAAATTTTGGAGCAATGAAAATCATTGGCAATGGGCTACGAAGCCCAATCCTAGAGAGAAAGCATCGTTCTTGTCGGAAAACATTCTACCCATGCAGGAAAGTGGGCAATTGAATTTCATTCAAAGACCGGAAGGCGATTTTCTTACAACATCAGAATTGGGTTTTGGCATCTTCTTTGCAGATGGTCATACGGAAAAACAGATGATTCCGCACATTCAATACAAAGACAAAACGATTGTTTTTTGCGCGGATTTATTGGCTACAGCTGGACACATTCCTATTCCTTACGTTATGGGCTATGATACTAGACCACTACTGACATTAGACGAAAAATCAAAATTCATGAATGCTGCAGCGGATAATAATTACTATTTGTTTTTAGAACACGATGCACATAATGAAATCATAACAGTAGAGAAAACCGAAAAAGGGGTTCGCCTAGCAGCAGTTTTTACTTGCGAACAAATCTTAACATAGTGTTAATAATAACTCCGGTTGTAACAAAAAAAATTATTTTAGACAAATATTTTAAAACTAATAAAAAACATTTTCGATGAATACTATTAAACCCATTTACATTTCTGCTTTTGCTTTTTTAGCATTAGCAGGTTGTGGCGCTTCAAGACAAGTTTCAAATATTTCTAATTCGGATCTGGTAGCTGTAAGCGCTCCTTTAAACATTAAAAAAAAGGCACCAATAACTGAAAATGATTTGAAGCGTTGGAGTCATTTAGATATAGTGACTGATACCATTCCTGGGATGAGTGTTGACAAGGCGTATGCTGAACTATTGAAAGGTAAAAGAGGGGTGCCAGTTATTGTTGGAATTGTAGATTCAGGCGTAGATATCGAACATGAGGATTTAAAATCGGTGCTTTGGACCAATTTGAAAGAAATTGCGGGAAACGGAATTGATGATGACAAAAACGGGTACATCGATGATATTCACGGATGGAATTTTCTGGGGGATAGTACCAAAGAGAATTTGGAATACGAAAGAATCATCAAAGATAAAACTTTAGTGGATCAAGCGACGTATCAGGCCGCTAAAGCCTTAAATGACAAAAAAGTTGCGGATGCAGTAGCGGGGCAAACACGTTCAGAGCAAATGTTAGAGACCCTTACAACTAGTGATGCAACTTTAGTGAAGCATTTTGGTAAGCAAGTCTATACTATCGAGGAGGTAAATGCTATTGTTTCACAAGAAACAGCAACACAAAAAAGCAAAGCGGCCATGCAACAGATGCTTTCTTATGGTTTGCCTATAGCAGAACTAAAAGTGGCGGTTCAAAAACAATTAGACGATCAGATTGCACTTATAAACGGAGACAACTTAAAAACAGATTACCGTAAAGTAGTAGGAGATAATCCAAACGATATTACCGACACTAAATACGGAAACAACAATGTAATGGGACCTGATAAGAACGAAATTCTTCATGGGACACACGTAGCAGGAATCGTAGCGCAAAGCAGAAACAATGTGTTAGGAGGCGATGGTGTTGCTAATAATGTTCAAATTCTTACCGTTCGTGCAGTGCCGGATGGAGATGAGTATGATAAAGATATTGCCCTTGGAATTCGATATGCGGTTGATAATGGAGCCAAAGTAATTAACGGAAGTTTTGGAAAAAGTTTTTCTCCACACAAACAATGGGTATATGATGCTATAAAATATGCAGAAAAAAAAGATGTTTTAATTGTTCATGCAGCAGGTAATGATGCAAAAGATATTGATTTTGCTGAAAACTTCCCTAATGATTCAGAAGATAAAGTGACTGAGTTTGCCGATAATTTAATCACCATTGGAGCTTTAAATTTTGAATATGGGAATAAAGTAGTGGCTCGTTTTTCTAATATTGGAAAAATTAATGTAGACGTTTTTGCTCCAGGAGTAAAAATCTATGCTACAACTCCAAATAATACCTACAAGTATTTACAAGGAACTTCAATGGCTGCGCCAAACGTTGCTGGGGTTGCCGCATTGATTCGTTCGTATTATCCCAAATTATCTGCTCAGCAAGTAAAACATATTTTGATGGATTCAGGAGTTGCCATAACAACAGATGTAGTAGTAGGTGGAAAAGCAAATGATGTTCGTTCTTTTACTGCATTGTCAAAATCAGGGAAAATCGTAAATGCATACAATGCTTTACTGATGGCAGAAAAAATGTCTAAAAAATAACAATTCAAATATTCATCAATGGAAGAGCACTTTGTTCTTCCATTTTTTATTTTATCTAATATGAAAAAACTTCTTTTATTATCTTTTTGTACTTTAAGTTTTGCAAATTTATTTGCTCAAAGCACCTCTTATTGGCAGCAGCATGTTGATTACAAAATGGACGTTACCATGGATGTTAAGACATATGAGTACAAAGGAAAGCAGGAATTGGTTTATACGAATAACTCTTCGGATACGCTAAATAAAGTGTATTATCATTTATACAACAATGCCTTTCAGCCTGGCAGCGAGATGGACGCCAGAATTCAAAGTATAAAAGATCCTGACGCCAGAATGATTAACAAAACCAATACGGGTGTTAATGGCTTGAAAGAAAGCCGAATAAAAAATTTAAAACCTAACGAAACGGGGTATTTAAACATAACTAATTTCAGGCAAGATGGAGTAAGTATTCCGGTAAAAGCAGTAGGAACAATTCTTGAAGTCACTTTGGCTAAGCCAATTTTACCCCATTCAAAAACTACCTTGAAATTAGATTTTGACGGTCAGGTTCCCCTACAAATTCGTCGTTCCGGAAGAAATAATGCTGAAGGGGTAGAACTGTCAATGGCGCAGTGGTATCCCAAAATGGCTGAATTCGATTTTGAAGGTTGGCATGCGGATCCATATATTGCAAGAGAATTTCACGGAGTTTGGGGAAATTTTGATGTAAATATTACCATTGATGCGGCATACGTTTTAGGTGGTACAGGGTATTTGCAAAATAAAAATACAATTGGACATGGATATCAAGATCAAGGAGTTGTGGTGACTCTTCCAAAGGGAACTAAAACGTTAACGTGGCATTTTAATGCGCCAATGGTACATGACTTTACGTGGGCGGCTGATAAAAATTACATCCATGATGTTGTTAAGGGTCCTAACAATGTAGACTTGCATTTCTTGTATAAAAACAATCCACAATACATTGAAAATTGGAAAAAACTACAACCAAAAACGGTACAGTTAATGGCTTTTTATAATAAAACGGTTGGAGATTATCCTTACAAGCAATACTCCGTTATTCAGGGAGGTGATGGCGGAATGGAGTATGCTATGTGTACCTTAATTTTGGGACAAGGCAGTTTTGATGGGCTGCTTGGGGTAACGGCTCACGAAATGGCACATTCTTGGTTTCAACATGTTTTGGCTTCCAATGAATCTAAACACGGATGGATGGATGAAGGGTTCACCTCTTTTCTGGAAGATTTAGGAATGAATGAAATCGCTGATAAAAAGGCAGAAAATCCATTTACGGGAGCGTATGCGGGGTATTTTTCTATGGTTAATTCAGGAAAAGAATTGCCACAAACCACCCATGCTGATCGTTTTGATGAAAACAGAGTCTACAGTATTACTTCTTATAGTAAAGGAGAATTATTCTTAACGCAATTGATGTATTTGATTGGAAAAGAAAATCTGATGAAAACGTTGAAAAAATATTACAGCGATTTTAAATTCAAGCATCCTACACCGAATGACATCAAAAGATCAGCCGAAAGAATTTCTGGAGCAAATCTGGATTGGTACTTGACGGATTGGACAAAAACGACAAGCACGATTGATTACGGCATCAGAGAGCCAAGAGATATCGGAGGTAAAGCGATTGTAACATTAGAGCGAATAGGCAGGATGCCAATGCCAATTGATTTGTTAGTAGAATATACTGACGGTACTAAGGAGAGTTTTTACATCCCGTTGCGCATGATGAGCTTCGAAAAAGAAAATCCGAATCCAGCAATAAAACGAACTGTTTTGGGGGATTGGGCTTGGGCTTATCCTACAATGGAATTCATGATTGCGAAGCCAAAAAACACCATCAAGAAAATTACTATTGATCCTAGTGGTTTAATGGCCGATATCAAGAAGGAAAACAATACCTATGAATTAAAGTGATTTTTTTAAAAGCCCTGAAAAGGGCTTTTTTTATGCGTTTCAATGGTGTATTTGTATGGAAAAAACAGTGTAATTACCTTCTGAATTTAAAATATTTCGCTAAGGAATGATTCCTGTTTTTCAGCATCTCTGAAACCAGTTTCATTCCAATCACTGAGAATGTGATGCCATTTCCACCAAAACCCAAAACAAAATAAGTGCTTGGGAAATTGGGATGCTTGCCAATGTAAGGTAAGCCGTCTTTAGTCTCACCAAAAGTACCAGCCCAGACAAAATCCATCCGGAAATCATAATTTGGTAAAATTTTCTGCAGATATTTTGTCAGCTTACCAGACTTGACGTTGAGTAAAGAATCCCTTTTTTTAGCATTGACAAAATCTTCATCTTCGCCACCAATAAGTAGTCTGTTATCATCCGTAGTTCGCATATAGATATATGGTTTTGCAGTATTCCAAAATAGGGTGTTGTGAAGATAGGATTGGTCGTCTTCAAATCGTTCGCCAACAATAGCATAAGTAGAAAGTAATTTCACAAAATTATCTTTAATAATTTCAGTACTTTCAAAACCGTTGCAATAGATTATTTTTTTTGCGGCAATGGTAGTTCCATATTCAGTTACAACCGTTACGCCATTTTGTTTGTATGTGACTTTTTTTATGTCGGTCTTATCGAAGATTTTTAGCCCTTTTTCGTGATTGTGCGCTAGAATATCATGCGCTAATCTAAAAGCATCAATGCTTCCGCCTTGCTCGGATAAGATTCCGCCATGTGTGTTTTTAAGTTGATACTTTTCATCAATTTCATCTGCCTCCAGCCATTTTACGGGTATTCCAATTTTTTTTCGCGCTTCAAATTCTTTTTTTAACCAACCAATATCTTTTTTTACAGCCGCATAATAAAGAGATTCTTTTTTCTTGAATCCACAATCTGATTTTACCTGTTGTACTACTTTCTTTAGATCATCAATTGAGTTATAACACGCCCAATAACAGTCAGCAGCGGCATTTTCGCCAATTAAATCCATAAGCTGGTACAACGGAACATCAATTTCGTATTGTAGCATTGATGTCGTGGCCGACGTGCTTCCGTGACCAATTTCTCGGCGGTCTATCAGCATGGTTTTGTAGCCATCTGCAATGCATTGATGAGCAATAAGGCTGCCAGTAATCCCTCCTCCTACAATAAGTATTTCTGTTTCTAAGTTTTCTCTTAAGGAAGGATAGGAGTTGATGATTCCATTTTTTACTAACCAAAAAGGTTCGCTTGATTTTAGTTTCATAGTGCTGCGGTTTAAATCAAATTTAGTAAAAAAATCTTTTAAAATATTCTTCAATAAGGGACTGCATTCTTTTAAAATTAGAAACAGATGCTGTTAGAAACGCCTTCATTTCTAGTTAAATTGCTAATTTTTGACCAAAAAAATAGGGGTTTAAAAATCAGAAACTATTCTAATTTTTAAACCCCCACCTCATTATAAAATAGAGTATTATGCTTTTTCCATACTTAAATTTTTAAGCATATCTGTAGTCATCGTCTCCAAATCAAATTCATGTTTCCATCCCCAATCTTTTCTGGCTTCAGCATCATCAATACTTGCTGGCCAACTGTCGGCTATTTTTTGACGGAAGTCAGGCTCATAAGTGATGGTAAATTCAGGAATGTGTTTTTTGATTTCGGCAGCAATCTCAGTTGGTGTAAAGCTCATGGCGGCTAAATTATACGAAGAATGAATTTTTATTTGGTCTGCCGGCGCTTGCATAATTTGGATGGTAGCAGCAATGGCATCGTCCATATACATCATTGGCATTTTAGTTTCTGAGGATAAAAAACATTCGTATGTTTTATCCGAAAGCGCTTTGTGATAGATATCTACTGCATAATCCGTGGTGCCGCCACCAGGAGGTGATGACCAGCTGATTAAGCCTGGATAACGAATGCTTCTTACATCTACACCAAAGATATTGTGGTAGTATTCGCACCATCTTTCGCCGGCTTGTTTGCTGATTCCATACACTGTTGAGGGTTCCATGATGGTGTATTGTGGCGTATTTTCTTTGGGTGTTGTTGGTCCAAAAACGGCAATGCTGGATGGCCAAAATATTTTTTTTATTTTTCCAGCTTTTGCCAAATTCAAAACATGAAACAATGAATTCATATTCAAGTCCCAAGCAAATGCAGGGTTTTTCTCGGCTGTAGCCGACAATAATGCGGCCATCAAATAGATTTCATCAATTTGGTGGATCTCTACAAGATGTTCAATCTGATTAAAATCTAGCGCATTGACCACTTCAAATGGACCTGAATTAACCACATCAGTATTCAATTTCCGAATATCCGAAGCGATTACATTTTCTGTTCCGTATATTTTTCGTAACTTTTGGGTAAGCTCCGTTCCAATTTGTCCGCAAGCGCCTATAATCAATATTTTTGTATTCATTTTTGTCTATTTAAAAAACAAAGATAACGTTTTCGTAAATACCATAATTTTAATAAAAATGATTATAAATATCATAAAATAGTGATTAAAACGAAGTTAAATTTCTTAATTATTGTTTTTTTAAATATAAAATAGGCCTCTGTAATATTAAATTATTATTCTATTTGGCGAAAGGTATTAAAGGTTTAATTTACCAGGTCAAATTTAATTGCACATTTGTGTCAGCTTTAAACAACGTATACCCTTTGAATAGCTTACTTTTTGCCTTAGCTGTTGCGCAATAGATACGTTTGATATTCTTAAGAGGTAATTCGGTATTGTGAATTTACTTCGTAACTTTGTCCTTCAATGAAATTAAAATGAAATACAATATAGCGGTTTTCTTTTCTCTTATTTTTGTTTTGCTTTCCTGTAAAAACGACAATGAAAAACGCATTGCCGAAAATAAGAAAGAGAGACAAAAAAGAGAAGTCATATTAACAAATATTCAGAAAGGTTGGGTTTTTTACGATACGCCAGTAACGGAGTCGTCAGAAAAAAGTATCGCCACTTGGAACGAATGGCGAATTTTCTTAGCTGAATTAGCTCAGAAACCCAAAAAAAATATCAGGGCTTTTCAGCAAAAATCAAAAGCTTTATCTAAAAAAGTAATGGTTTTAAATGATAATGTTCCTTTTGAATATAATAAGCCACCAATAAAAAGTAGAATTTCGACATTAATCACCAAGGTGCGATTGTTGAATTTATTCATTAATCTGGATAATATCCCTGATAAAAAAGTGACACTACTGGTTTCAGAAATCAATTTAGAACTGGTTTCCTTACAAAGACAAATGGATAAGATCACAGAAAAAAATAAAATTCCAGTTGAAGAAGGAGAATCTGAATTAAGAAGAATGATGGACACCGCAAGAGCCATTCCTAATACACCGATCATAGATCCAAATATACCACGCGTTGAGTAAAACAGCCTTATACAATACCTACGATAATTCTGCCAAAACCAAGCAAATTGTTGCTCGCTTATTAGAAAATAATCAAGTAAAAATACATTTTTCTGGATTGTTGGGTTCCGCACTTTCATTTGTAATTCGATCGGTTTTTAAGAAATCCGAACTTCCTTTTTTGATTGTTTTAAACAATAAAGAAGAAGCAGCGTATTATTTGAATGACCTCGAACAGCTGGTTGGTGAACAGGATGTTTTGTTTTATCCTGGTTCCTACCGCCGACCCTACCAAATTGAAGAAACGGATAATGCGAACGTTTTGCTTCGTGCCGAAGTCCTGAACAGAATTAATTCCCGTAAAAAACCGGCCATTATTGTCACCTATCCCGAAGCATTATTCGAAAAAGTGGTGACTCGAAAAGAATTGGATAAAAACACGTTGAAAGTATCGGTTGGTGACAAAATCTCTATTGATTTTATTAACGAAGTATTGTTCGAATATGAATTTAAAAGAGTGGATTTCATTACAGAGCCTGGAGAATTTTCGGTTCGTGGTGGAATTGTTGATGTGTTTTCTTTTTCGAATGATAATCCGTACCGAATTGAGTTTTTTGGAGACGAAGTGGAGAGTATTCGCACTTTTGATGTTGCGACCCAATTATCGATTGCACAACAGAAAAAAATTACAATAATTCCAAATGTGGAGAACAAAGTTTTTCAGGAAAATAGAGAAAGTTTCTTAGATTATATCTCAGAGAAAACAGTAATTTTCATCCAAAACACCGAAGATTTTTTATCTCAATTAGACAAACAATTTGGCAAAGCCGAGGAAGCTTTCGCAAAATTATCGCAGGAAATAAAACGAGCTACACCTGAAGAATTGTTCCTGAATCAAGCGGGGTTTATAAAAAGAGCGTTGGATTTCTCGATTATAGAATTGAGTTCGAAACCTATTTTTAGAACTACCAAAAAATTCGAATTTCACATTCAGCCGCAACCGTCTTTCAATAAACAGTTTGATTTGTTGTTGAACAATCTGAATGAAAATCATTTCAATGGGTACAAAAACTATTTGTTTTGTTCCAATGAAGCCCAAGCCAAACGATTTCATGATATTTTCGAAACATTGGACGAGGCCAATTCGGAGAATATCCGCAAGCAATATCATACCGTTGTTTTGCCGTTGTACCAAGGATTCATTGACGAAGAAAACCAAATCACTTGTTACACCGACCATCAAATTTTTGAGCGTTATCATAAATTCAGCATTAAAAATGGCTATTCTAAAAAACAGAATATTACCTTAAAAGAGCTGACAACCTTATCCGTAGGGGATTATGTGACACACATCGATCACGGGATTGGGCGTTTTGGAGGGTTACAAAAAATACAAGTCGAAGGCAAAACACAAGAAGCCATCAAGCTCGTGTATGCCGATAATGACATTGTGTATGTGAGTATTCATTCGCTACACAAAATTTCAAAATACAACGGAAAAGATGGAACGCCACCCAAAATTTATAAATTGGGTTCGAACGCCTGGAAGATTCTAAAACAAAAAACCAAGGCCCGCGTCAAACACATTGCATTCAATTTGATCCAACTGTATGCCAAGCGACGACTCGAAAAAGGATACCAGTTTGCGCCGGACAGTTATTTGCAAAACGAACTGGAAAGTTCCTTTATTTACGAGGATACGCCGGACCAAACCAAATCAACGGCAGAAGTAAAAGCGGATATGGAAAGCGACCGCCCAATGGACCGCTTGGTTTGTGGTGATGTGGGTTTTGGTAAAACCGAAGTCGCTATTCGTGCGGCTTTCAAAGCAGTCGATAACAGCAAACAAGTTGCAATTCTGGTTCCTACAACTATTTTGGCATACCAGCATTATAGAACTTTTACGGAACGATTGAAAGACATGCCGGTTTCTGTGGGGTATTTAAACCGTTTTAGAACGGCCAAACAAAAAGCGGAAACACTAAAATTATTGGCCGAAGGAAAACTGGATATTGTAATCGGAACACACCAACTAGTAAACAAAAATGTAGTTTTCAAAGACTTGGGATTGTTGATTGTGGATGAGGAGCAAAAATTTGGTGTCAACGTAAAAGACAAACTCAAAACCATTGCAGCCAATGTAGATACGCTAACATTGACCGCAACACCTATACCGAGAACGTTGCAGTTCTCGCTAATGGCTGCACGCGATTTATCCGTAATTACAACACCTCCACCAAACAGATATCCTATCGAAACGAATGTAGTTGGTTTTAGTGAAGAGTTGATTCGGGATGCGATTTCGTATGAAATTCAGCGCAACGGTCAGGTTTTCTTTATCAATAACCGTATCGAAAATATTAAGGAAGTGGCTGGAATGATTCAGCGTTTGGTGCCCAATGCCAAAGTAGGAATTGGTCACGGCCAAATGGAAGGACGAAAACTGGAAGAATTGATGTTGGCTTTCATGAACGGAGAATTTGATGTTTTGGTGGCGACCACCATTATCGAAAGTGGTTTGGACGTTCCCAATGCGAATACGATTTTCATCAATAATGCGAATAATTTTGGATTATCTGATTTGCATCAAATGCGCGGTCGGGTAGGGCGTAGCAACAAGAAAGCGTTTTGCTATTTTATCTGTCCGCCGTATTCCGCCATGACCGATGATGCGAGGAAAAGAATCCAGGCTTTGGAACAATTCAGCGAATTGGGAAGTGGATTTAACATTGCCATGAAAGATTTAGAGATTCGGGGTGCCGGTGATTTATTGGGAGGCGAACAAAGTGGTTTTATCAATGAAATTGGTTTTGATACGTATCAAAAAATTATGAACGAGGCTATTGATGAATTGAAAGAAAATGAATTCAAGGATTTGTATCCGGAAGAAAATAATTTGGAAACCAAAGAATACGTGAAAGACCTGCAAATCGACACCGATTTTGAGTTGTTGTTTTCGGATGAATACATTAATAATGTTTCGGAACGATTGAGTTTGTACAATGAATTGGGTACTGTGAAAAACGAAGAAGAACTGATTGTTTTCCAGAATAAATTGATTGACCGTTTTGGTCCTTTGCCACCACGAGCTAATGCGTTAATGAATAGTATTCGTATCAAGTGGATTGCTACCCGTATTGGAATCGAGAAACTGGTGATGAAACAAGGTAAGATGATTGGGTATTTTATTTCAGATCAACAATCGGATTATTACCAGTCAAAGCGTTTCCAGGATGTTTTGCAGTTTGTGCAAAAACACAGTTCTATTTGTAAAATGAAAGAAAAACAAACGCCAGCTGGTTTGCGATTATTGTTAACTTTTGACAATGTGAAGAATACTAGAACTGCTTTGGAATTGATGGAGATGTTAGGGAAGTAGCTTTTGAAATAAAAGCTTCCACTATCTAAATTCGGAAAGTTTTATAAAATTTGTATATTTGATTTTTACAAATTTATTCTCGATGAAACTAAAATCAATTGACCAGTTCTACCAAGAAATCTCTGGAGACTCCGGTACAGAACCGAGTACATTATTGCCCAATGGAATCCAAAAAGAAATTGGTCATTTCAATGTTTTCAACATCAAAGAATTGTACGAAAGACTAAAGGATAAGTCTTTTATGCCTTATGACCGGAGAGCGTATTATAAGATAAGCTTGATCCGAGGAAAAAACAGAGCGGAATATGCGGATAAAGTAATTGATATTGAAAAGAATGCTCTTTTATTTGCTACGCCAAAAATCCCCTATCATTATGTTCCTCAGGACACGAAGCAGTCCGGAAATTTTTGTGTTTTTACTAGCGAATTTCTAACTAAAGATAAAAGCGGAATTGAGCTAGACGAACTCCCTATCTTTAAATCAGACGGTTATCCTGTTTTTGAGCTTTCTGATGAGGATGCCGAAGAAATTGATTTGATATTCAAAAAGATACATAAAGAAATTAACTCTGATTATGTGTATAAATACGATTTGATTCGGAATTATGTGGCGGAGTTAATACACTTTGGACAGAAACTACAACCTGTAACAGCCTTATATTCTAAACACAATTCGGCAGCTAGGGTTTCGTCTTTATTTGCGGAGTTACTCGAAAGACAATTCCCCATTGAGTCGCCTCGACAACGATTGGAATTGAAATCTGCCAAAGATTTTGCCGCTCGATTGTCTATTCATGTTAATCATTTGAATAAAGTTTTAAAAGAGAATACAGGTAAAACTACCACCGAGTTAATCAGTAATCGATTGACCAAAGAAGCTAAAATTCTTTTAAAAGAAACCGATTGGAATATTTCGGAAATTGCGTATTCACTTGGTTTCGAAGAATTGGCTCATTTTTCTAATTTTTTCAAAAAGCAAACAACTTTGACACCTCTCTCTTTTCGGATGTGAAGAGATTGATTTGAATTTTGCAAACTCTGGATTGATATTTACAATTGACAAGCTTTGCCTCTAAATTAATTTTGTGGTATTAATTAAAAACTATAATAAACATGGAAATCAAGAACAATAAAATCGCATTAGTTACCGGAGGAAGCCGAGGTTTAGGAAAAGATATGGCTTTAAAACTCGCCCAAAAAGGGCTTGACGTAATAGTATCCTACAAGAGTAAACAAGCAGAAGCAGAAGCCGTAGTAAAAGAAATTGAAAAGTTGGGGCAAAAAGCTGTAGCCCTTCAATTAAATGTCGCTGATGTGGCTAGTTTTGATTTGTTTTTTCAAAATGTTGTAACCGCTATGAAAGGTACTTTTGGTACTGATAAATTCGACTTTTTAATTAATAATGCGGGTGTTAGTCTTCATGAAAGTTTTGCAACAACTACTACAGCTCAATTTGATGATTTGGTAAACATTCAATTCAAAGGGCCTTTTTTCTTGACTCAAAAAGCATTAAAAATAATGAATGATGGTGGTGGGGTTGTAAATATTTCATCAGGATTGACCCGTTTTTCATTTCCAGGATACTCAACTTATGCGAGTATGAAGGGAGCAATGGAAACATTGACTAAATACCAAGCGAAAGAATTGGGCGAAAGAAAAATTAGAGTCAATATAATAGCGCCAGGTGCTATTGAAACAGACTTTGGTGGCGGTGCGGTTCGTGATAATCAGCAGCTAAATCAATATATTACTTCGTTGACAGCTTTAGGAAGAGTAGGTCTGCCAGAAGATATAGGTAGTGTAGTGGCCTTTTTGTGTACAGAGGATTCAAGATGGGTGAATGGACAACGTATAGAAGTTTCAGGCGGAATGAATTTGTAATTAAATTTCCCTAAATAAAAAGGGCTTAGTTTATTGAAAACTAGACCCTTTTTATTTTAGGAAATAGGTTTTTGAACTTCAAGTCCAACGAACTTTTTTCTTTGATGTTTATTGCAATGGTTTTGCCTTGAGCTATGTGTTTTTAATTAGAAAAGTAATAGGTTAGAGAATCAGATTTTTTAATTCTTAAGATCCTTAATAACTTTGAAAGCCACATCCACTTGCTCTTCACTCACTAAAATAGTGAATTCGTTTGAAGTCGAAATTACTTCGTTAATGATAATTCCTTCCCAGGCCAAACGTTGAAAAATAAAATAGTAAATCCCAGGAACAACAATATTTTCTTTAGGTAATTTCACCGTAATCGAAGCAAGGTTGTCTAGTTTTTGAATCAATTTTTCATTAGCAAAATGTTTGTCCACCAGATGATTAATACTATTGCTTACTACGATGTTAGTTTCATTCACTCCTCGGGATGAAGTATAGAAAATATCCGGAAAAGAATTAATGTCAGTAATTAAATCGGCTTGTTTGTTTAAAACAGTGTCAGAAGCGGCAAAGGTATAATCAGTCAATGCAGAACGAACGGTGATTTCACCAATGTTTTTTATGACTTTATTGATTTTGTGATTTAACCTGAAGTCTAATTCTTCGGTTAGTCTTTTTAAAGCCATAACAACCGCACCTTGTTTCACTTCCTTTCCAAATTCACTTTCTAATTCGGTCATTATGTTTCGGGATAATGAAGTCAAATTAATTATGCCTAATGATAAAGCATTCAACAAAAAAGGCTTTGTTTTAATGTAATTTTCTACAATAGAAGAAACAGTTTTCATAAGTAAATATTTGAGTGGTTGTAGTCGTACGCGTAGTTAGTGTGTAAATATGACACAAATATAAATAAAAAACAATTTGTTACAAATATAACATCGATAAAAAGCAATTAAAAATAATAAAAAGCATCTATAATATGCTCAATTACAAAAGATTTCTCTTCCTTATGAACTGCAATAATGTCAAAACGGACTTCAATATCTAAATTTCTTTGGGTAACAAACGCGTCGACTGCTTTTACAAGAAGCTGAATTTTTTTAGGCTTCACAAAATCCTGTGGCAATCCAAACTCAATTGAGGAGCGGGTTTTAACCTCAACAACAGCAAGTATATTTTCTTTTTGGGCCAGAATGTCAATTTCGGCCTTCTGGAAAGTCCAGTTGGTTTCGATAATTGTGTAGCCGTCTTTCTTTAAAAATTCGACTGCCATTTCTTCTCCCTGTTTTCCAAGTTCATTGTGTTCTGCCATTGAAAAATTTTGTTTTAAGTTTAAGATTTCAAGTTTTTAAACGTCTGCAATCAAAAATAAAATTGCCTCTATTCAAAAACCAGCGTACTGCATTTTTCATTGACATTAATAGTGACATTATTCCCTAAAATCAGGGCTCTATTGTCTTGAATATGACCAGCTGGAAAATTATACAAGATAGGAATAGTGTATTTTTTGGTAACATCCTCGATAATCTCAATGGCGTTTTTCCCCCATGGAATGTCATTGTCTTTCATTTTTGTCATGGAACCCACAACAATGCCTTTGATGCTTTCCAGGCAGCCATTTCGTCTTAAATTCATCATCATACGGTCAATGTGATACAAGTATTCGTCTAAATCTTCTATAAACAAGATTTTATCAACGCAGTCAATCGCGGATGGTGAGCCCAACAAACTGTACAAAATGGATAAATTCCCACCCACCAATTCTCCGGTAGCGCTACCGGGTCTGTTCATGGAGAATGAATCAATTTCGTATGATAATTTTTCACCAAATAAGGCAATTCTCAGGGTTTCGATGGCTTGAGGAGTTGCTCTAGGAGCAGTTATCGGCATGATTGCATGAATGGATTTGTAACCCATAGTATTCAAATGATTGTGTAAAACGGTGACATCACTAAAGCCAACGATCCATTTCGGATTTTTTTTGAATGCAGTAAAATCCAGTAAGTCAATCATTCTGACGGTACCATAACCACCCTTTACACACCAAATAGCTTTGATATTTGGGTTGTCTAGTTGTTGCTGAAAATCGGCTGCGCGCTGTTCGTCAGTTCCGGCTAATTGATTGTTGTCTAAACCGATGGTGCTACCAATAACAACTTCAAGTCCCCAGCTGTGTAACAGATCGATGGCGGGTTTTAGGTTATCATCCGTATTTTTACGAGCTGTTGCTAAAATAGCTACGGTATCTCCTTTTTGTAAACGTGGTGGTGTGATCATTTGTGATTGGGCTTGACTGTTGAAAGATTGTAAAACAAAAATAAAGAATAGAAATTGATATAAAACAGGATAGCGTAGTATAAAAGTAAATCGGTTTGCAGTCATGTTGTATTGTTTTCTAAAATAATTGGAATCATGGGGTCTTGAAAAGACAAAAACAAAGATAGACAATTAGAAAATAATTTTAAGTTTACCATCAAATGACTATTTTTACAATAAACAGATCCTAAAACGAATCAGATCAACGACTGGAAATAAATGATACTTATGAGAATTACGTTCTGGATTCCGATTCTATTTTTATTTCTTCCAAGTGTAAAATCCAATGCACAACAAAAAAAATATGTCATTCATACTGTCGCATTTTATAATTTCGAGAATCTTTTTGACACCATAAATGACCCTGCCACTTTTGATGAAGAATGGACTCCAAAGGGTTTACAGCGTTGGACATTTAATAAATATGAAAAAAAATTAGGGAACTTAGCGCGCGTTTTAGCTGAAATAGGGTCAGGTGAAAATACCGATTCGCCCACATTTATTGGGGGATGCGAAATAGAAAACAGAGGCGTTCTGGAAGATTTAGTCAAGCAACCTAAACTGATCGAGAAAGATTACGGAATCATCCATTTTGATTCGCCTGACAAAAGAGGTATCGATGTGGCGCTCTTATATCAAAAAAAGAAGTTCCAACCTACAAGTTATAGCACAATTCCGCTTTACATTTATAAGGAAGGAGGTAATACAAATGAAAGTTCTAAAGTAAATTTAGAGGAAAAAACAGATGATGAATTGCAAATTAGCACCAAAAATTATCGGGTTTATACCCGAGATCAATTGTTGGCAACAGGCTTTCTGGACGGCGAGGAAATTAATATTATTGTCAATCACTGGCCATCTCGTTCCGGTGGCGAGAAAAAATCGAGCCCGTTCCGCGAAGCCGCAGGAGTATTAAACCGAAAAATAATCGATTCGTTGCAACGCATAAATTCAAATGCAAAATTGATCATTTTGGGCGATTTGAATGACGGTCCATATAATAAAAGTGTCAAAATTGGGCTTGGCGCCAAAGCAAAAAAGACGGAAGTACTTCCTTTTGGGATTTACAATCCATTCGAAGAAATGGCCAAGAAAGGATTTGGAACTATCGCATTTCGGGATGCATGGGATGTTTTTGACCAGATAATGGTTTCTGAAACCTTACTGCAATCCGATTATACGAGTTTTCGATATTGGAAAGCCGGAATTTACAACAAATCGTTTTTGATACAAACCAGCGGACAATACAAAGGCTATCCGTTGCGACATTCCACCACCGAAATAGGATTTAGCGACCATTTTCCAGTATATATTTATTTAATTAAGGAAAAAATATAAACAGGATTAAATGCATTGTAGGGAATTTAAACCTATTTCATAACTTTACATTCAAAAATTAGAAAAAATGGCAATAGCAAAACCTTTCAACCTCAATAAATGGATTGATGAAAACCGTCATCTTCTTAAACCGCCTGTGGGTAACAAAAATTTATATGCTCAATCAGGGGATTATATCGTGATGGTTGTTGCCGGTCCAAACGCCCGAAAAGACTACCATTACAACGAAACCGAAGAATTGTTTTACCAGCTCGAAGGCTCGATCAAAATAATTATTCAAGAAGATGGCGAGCGCAAAGAAATGGAATTACATCCGGGCGATATGTACCTGCATCCTGCTAAAACGCCACATTCTCCGGTGCGTTCCCAAGGTTCTATAGGACTTGTCATCGAACGAAAAAGAGCTGGACAAGGATTCACGGACGGATTGCTTTGGTTTTGTGATTCTTGTAATCACAAACTGCACGAAGTCTATTTTGAACTGCATAATATTGAGAAAGATTTCTTGCCTCATTTTGAACATTTCTATAATTCAGAACACTTGAGAACCTGCGAAAAATGTAGAACCATAATGGAAACCGACCCTAGATTTGTTGCCCAAAAATAATTTAATGCTGAATTTATTTTACGATCAGGAGCCTATCCCGCTATACGTTCTATCTTTTACGGCTTAAAGAAAGCCACAAAAGGATGCCACTTTTATCGGGGCTAAAAAGCGTAAAATAAAAGGAGCAATGTTTAGTATTTCCCGTTAAATCAATATATTTGTAAAAAAATATAACAATTTTTAATAAATAAGTTACAATGATAACAATAGCAGATCAATTCGGAATCAAAGAAGCCCTCAAGCAATTAGGGATTGAAGCCATAAACGAAGGAACATCAACTGGAGCAGCTAATTTTGCCAACGGAAAAATCATCGAAAGTTATTCACCAGCAGATGGAACTTTAATTGGAAAAGTAAAAACATCTTCTAAAGAGGATTATGAAACTGCTATGCAAAAAGCATCGGAAGCTTTTCTAGAATGGCGCATGGTTCCCGCTCCTAAAAGAGGGGATATCGTTCGTCAGATGGGAGATGAATTAAGAAAATTCAAAGAACCTCTTGGAAAACTAGTTTCCTATGAAATGGGGAAAAGTCTTCAAGAAGGATATGGTGAAGTGCAGGAAATGATTGATATCTGTGATTTTGCGGTGGGATTATCCCGCCAATTGTACGGGTTAACCATGCACTCTGAACGCCCTTTACACAGAATGTACGAGCAATACCATCCAATAGGAACCGTCGGAATCATTTCAGCATTTAATTTTCCGGTAGCAGTGTGGAGTTGGAACGCAATGATTGCTTGGGTTTGTGGTGATGTCGCGATTTGGAAACCAAGTTCAAAAGTGCCTTTATGTGGAGTGGCTTGTCAAAATATTATCAAAACAGTTTTAAAAAGAAATAACGTTCCAGAAGGCGTAAGCTGTTTGGTAACTGGAAACGAATCCGGGGATTTAATCAATAATGATAAACGAATTTCGTTAGTTTCATTTACCGGATCAACAAGAATAGGACGTCACGTGTCAAAAACCGTTGCAGAGCGTTTTGGAAATACCATCCTTGAATTAGGAGGAAACAATGCTATTATCGTTTCGGAACATGCGGATATCAGTATGGTACTGGTGGGAGCCGTTTTTGGAGCGGTAGGAACAGCAGGACAACGTTGCACTTCAACCAGACGTTTAATCATTCACGAAAGTGTGTATGACAAAACCATAAGCGTATTGAAAAATGCGTACGGTCAATTGCAAATCGGAAATCCATTGGATGAGAATAATCACGTTGGACCGCTTATAGATAAAGGTGCTGTTCAAGATTATCTAACTGCGATTGAAAGTGCCAAAAAAGAAGGTGGAAAAATCATCGTTGAAGGCGGATTGGTTGAAGGTGTAGGATATGAAAGTGGTTGCTATGTGAGACCCTGTATTATTGAAGCTGAGAATCATTTTGACATCGTTCAAACAGAAACGTTTGCGCCTATTTTATATGTAATGAAATACAGCACGATTGAAGAAGCGATTGCGTTGCAAAACGGAGTGCCACAAGGACTTTCGTCCTCTATTTTTACCAATAGCATGCGAGAAATGGAATTGTTCCTATCTCAATCCGGTTCTGATTGTGGAATTGCCAATGTAAATATTGGGACATCCGGAGCAGAAATAGGGGGCGCTTTTGGAGGTGAAAAAGAAACTGGTGGTGGACGTGAATCTGGTTCTGATGCTTGGAAAGCCTACATGAGAAGACAAACCAATACCATTAATTACGGAACACAATTGCCATTGGCACAAGGAATCAAATTTGATTTGTAGTAACAAATTATAACATATTAAAAAAGGCAATTTGAAAATATCAAATTGCCTTTTTTAGTATTAAAATTCCTTGGAAACGTAGTAAAAAAACATCATGGCCTTTGTAAGGCAATCTAACCCGTGGTACACATTGAAAAACGGAATCTTTTCTACAGCAATAACAAAATTAAAAATGTTCCAACAAATATAGTAGACTTAGACTATTTTTTATTTTTTAAAGTATTTACAAGTGTCAGTGTAACAGTGAAAGATCGCTTTATTGCACAGGTTAAAGAAAATAGGACATCTAATTTCTTCCTTTCTCGTCAAAATACAATTGGTTCAAAGGTTCGCTTTGCCAGAATTCCTTACTGTCAACATCCATAATAGTCAGCGGTCCCTTGAAAGCCGCTCCGGTATCTACATTCCAAATATTTGCCTTTTGAATTGGGGTTGTTTCGCCTATTCGCGTAACGGGCGTGTGACCAATATAAATTTCGTTGTATAAGGTAAAGCGCTTTGGGTAGAAAATGTCATCTGTTTTCATGGTTTTATTTAATGCCAAAGCCGTTTCCCATAAGGTTCTGTCCCAATAGAAAAGTCCGGGAAAATATTCAAAATCGACACCGTTCATATTGGTGAAGCCAGCATGAACAAACAGACGACTTTGATCGTCCAGATAAAAATTTTCTAGCGATTGTAGAAATTCAATATGCTTTTTCTTGGTTTCTAAACTAACAGTTTCATAAGCCAAAACAGTTGCTTCGCCCCCATGTTTGTACCACAACAAATTGTCTTTGCTTTCGTCAAGCCATTCCAGCAATAAATCATCATGATTTCCGCGAATACAAACACAGTTCTGTTTGGTTTTCAAATCAATAATAAAATCAAGTACCTGAGGGGATTGGCTCCAGCCGTCAACGTAATCACCCAGAAAAATCAGGGTGTCATTTTTAGTAACGTTGGCTCTCTCCATAATTTGGTGTAGTGCGCGCAACCCACCGTGGATATCGCCTATAACAAGTGTTCTCATGTATGCTTTGTTCTTTTATTAATATAAAAATAACAGAAAAGGGGGTGTTATTTTTCAAGTTATAAAATTAGGTAAAAGAGTACTGAACTACGCTTTTTTAACTAAATAAAAAGGTGTTCTATTTTAAAGGGTCTTATTTTACTAAAATTGAAACTAAAAACGCATTAACAGAAAGCTAAAATATCACTGTTTTTAGTGATTGTTTTATTTGATTTTTCAATTTAGTTTTACAAAACTAAAATTATTTTCCAATGGATGCAATCTTCGCACTATCGCTGCTGTTAGCTAAAATAATCTGTCAAGTTTTAAAGGAATTGTTGAGTTTGATTTAGCATCTATAATGAAATATTTCAAGTCATTCTTAATTTGTCTGACAAACGCTTAAAACCAAGAGGAAGGGATTGTTTTTATCTCTTTCGGTTACCTGTGTTTCCAAAAAAAAACAACAAATACCCAAGAATTTGAGATCAAGTTTGATAGTGCTATTCAGTGTAAATTTCTAAAAATAGATGCAGTCAATAGTGTTTTTTATGTACTTATTACAAATGATGTAATTTGAATCAAGAATAGGTCCTCGTTAATCCCGTTTTCTGAAAATAATCCATTCGAAAATACAATACATACTGATATATTGCTTTTTTCACTGGATAAATTTTTGTGTATAGATGTAATTATTGTACATCATATTTCATTTTTCTTAAAATTCGCAAGGCTTCTTTAAAAGACAAATACACTTGGGCAAAGGGTTTCAAAAGCAGCTTGGCGTCAATCAATTTTTGTTTGGCTTCATCAAAACCGTTGAGGTAGCAAATCATGAAGGTAGAAGGCAGGTTTTCTAAATCTTTGTGTTCCCGCTCGGATAACGAAAGTCCTTTTTGGAGTTTATTTAACAAAGCATTATTGGCATTGTAAATATGGAACAGCATTTTTTTGTTGAATTCCGGTGGCTGAAACAGTATTTCTCTTTCTATTTTGTAATACCCATTGTCATGAAAATGAATCGTTTGTTTTTCTAAAGGATAGTAGCTCGTTTTATCATTCAAGCCTAACGGAACGTATTCAATAATGGTAAAAGTGTCTTCATCGAAAGTGATTTCAACTACATCCTGAGCCGAATAGAATAACTTGATTTGTTCGTTTATAAGTTCAATATCTACGCGGGAAAGATAGGTTTTTTCACGGGATTTCTTGGCAATTCCTGCCCAGCAAATCACGAATAACTCTTTGAATACTTTGTACTTTGGCGCCATATCCTTGTGCCTGAAATTCATGAAATCGATCACGCCATCGAGTGTATATTCAATGCTATTTCTAGAATTATTCTCGATGCCAATTACGGTTTCCATATTCTGGTAATTCTTTTCGATTTCTCCATCAATTGGCATCGTATTACTGCCTCGCCGTATAAAAACACTTTGAGCAGGAATTGTATGAATTCCTTTTTTGAAGTGGGAAGTCTTGCTTTTTGGCTTGACCGTTACTAGGCCAATAACTTTATCTTTTGGCAAATTGGGAAAAGGGACATTCTCGTACTGAATTTTGGGAGGATTTTCGAGGTATGCATTCACTAAATTCTGAATCCTACTGTCGTCAAAAAAGTCATCACCCACAATAGTGTTATCTTGATCTTCGACACCCACAACAATATAAGAATTGTTCGAAGGATTTGAATTGGACAGCGCACAAATGTGTTTCAGAAACTTAGCTTTACCCTCCCGTGTATGCAAATTCAACTGGCGCTTTTTATCATAAAAACTACTCTCATCATTGTGAGCGAGCAGGTTTTTAATAAGAATGCGTTTATTGATCATTTGATTATTAATGATGTGACATGATGGTAAGAAAATCACATTTTATTTTTATTATGTAATTTATATACTTTTTTGGCGTTGTTAATATACTAATTTTAATAATTGAAAAATATGAAAAGCATTAAATTTTACCTAGCTGGGTTTTTAGCTATGGCTTCAATGGGATTGTTTCTCACAGGATGCGACAGTAACAATGATGTATCAGGAACATCAAATATTAAGGTTAGAATGGCAGATGCGCCGGGAGATTATCAGTCTGTATTTGTAGATGTCAAAGACGTTTTGATAAAAAACTCCGATGATACTGATGATAGCAAAGGTTGGGTTAGCATAGGGAGCATAACTCCAGGAATATATGATCTGCTGAAGTTAACTGGTGGGGTAAATGTATTATTGGCTGACAATACTGTTCCATCTGGATACTTGGGGCAAATGCGATTGCTTTTGGGAGATAGAAATACGGTTGTTAAAAACGGTATGACATACGATTTGAAAACTCCAAGTGCTCAACAATCGGGATTAAAACTAAAAATTAAGCAAGACCTTGTTGCTGGTGCGACCTACGAGTTTATGTTAGATTTTGACGTGAAGAACTCTGTTGTTGTTCAAGCCGGATCTTCAGGAAATTATAATCTGCACCCAGTTATCAGAGTATCGACTACGGCAACATCAGGTGTGATAAAAGGAACTGTAAGTATAGTTCCGGCAGGTGCTACAGATTTAGCAGCATCCGTTAAAGTTGGTGACATAACGGTTTCTGCTTTTGCAAACGAGCAGGGAATGTTTCAATTAAATGGTATTCCTGCAGGGACTTATGATGTGAAACTAACTTATAGAGTGGCAAATGTGGAGTATATGAAAACGGTTTCTGCTGTTGTAGTAATTAATGGCAAAGTAACTGATATGGGCGCTACGCCATTACCCTAAGCTGTAGTTAAATAATATTTTAATAAAAAAAGCAGCTGTCTGACAGCTGCTTTTATCTTTTTATTAATTTCGCGTTGTTCTAAGTATTTTTCGATTCCATTAATGAGATTCCTAAGAGGCTATAAAATTAATTTTTTTTCACAATTGTTGATGATGCTTGAGCAGTACACATTACTACTAAGTCAGCAATATTGATGTGATAGGGCCTAGAAACCACAAAATGGATGATATCAGCAATATCCTCTGCTTGCAAAACGTCAAAACCTTTATATATATTTGCAGCTCTGTCCGTATCTCCTTTAAAACGCACTTCGCTAAACTCCGTTTGTACCATTCCGGGATTAATGGCACCTACTCGAATTCCATAAGGATTCAAGTCCATTCGCATCGCTTGATTCAAGGCATCAACAGCATGTTTAGAGGCGCAATAGACATTCCCATTTGGATATACTTCTTTCCCGGCAATGGAACCAATGTTGATGATGTGACCTGATTTTCGTTCGATCATTTGCGGGATTATGGCTTTCGAAACATATAATAGCCCTTTTACATTGATATCAATCATCGCATCCCAATCGTCTAAATCTCCAGATTGTATGGGCTCTAACCCGTGTGCGTTGCCGGCATTATTAATTAAGACATCAATTTTAGAAAAGGCTTCCGGCAAGGAATTGATGCTTTCAAATACAGCGTTTTTATCGCGAACATCAAAGGATAAAGTATGGACTTCTGTAACTTCCCGAAGTTCTTTTTCTAGGGCTGATAATCGGTCTTGGCGGCGGCCGCAAAGAATAATTTTATAATTATTTTTAGCTAATATTTGTGCTGTTGCTTTACCAATTCCGCTGGTGGCACCAGTTATTAAGGCTGTTTTATTCATGTGTTCTATTGTATTATATTTAGGATTAATGTCTCATAAAAACATTAAATACGATAAATTTATTTTTTCTAATTTTGATGTATAGAAAAGATTTAGCAGTTGTTGCATCTAAAATTTTGGACTGAACACGGGGCCTGAAATGTAATTTTAAGCGACATTATTCCCCATGCTTTCTGACCAAATGGCAAACCAGTCTTCGTGCTCCAATTCTAACTCAACAGCTTTCATCAGGGATTGAATTCGGGCAACATTTACCGTTCCGGCAATAGGAATCACTTGAGCTGGGTGTTTCAGAATCCAGGAAAGTAAAATGGTATCAGAACCTAAATGGTATTTTGAAACTAAGGTTGCTAAAAGTTTTTTTAAACGTCTAGTTTGTGGAATATCCTGTCTAAAAATGATGCCAAGCGGGTTCCACGACATGGGACGGATGTTGTTGGCTTGCATGTAATCAAAACTTCCGTCAACCATAGGTTCGAAGTTAGTAGCTGAGAATTGGACTTGATTGTATAAAATTGTTGTTTTCTGACGAATCAATTCTGTTTGTGTTGCAGTAAAATTAGAGAGCCCAAAATCGATAATTTTTCCATCTGATTTTAGTTTTAAAACGGCTTCGGCAATTTCATCGGCTTGCATCAAAGGACTTGGCCTGTGAAGTAAAAGAACATCCAAATAATCAGTTTGTAAATTTTTCAAGGAATTCTCAACAGACCAGATGATGTAATCTTTTGAATATTCATAATGTTTTATAGTATTGATGCGGTTTTCCGTAACCATTTGAATGCCACATTTCGAGATCAATTGCAATTTTTCTCTGTCAATTTTACTCGAGGCAAAGGCTTTTCCAAAATCAGATTCGGTGGTGTAATCTCCATATATATCGGCATGATCGAAAGTGGTAATTTTATTCTCTAAGCACACATTAATCATGTTTTCCATTTCTTTAGTATTGAGATTTTTATCCCAAATACCCCAATTCATTACACCCGCTACAACAGGCGATAATTCTGTTTTATTCATTGTTTTTATTTTTTATTAAAATTGATAATTCTGCTATTTCAAAGTAGTTTTTTCAAAGTTCTTAAAAATATAAAAATTGTATCACAATACATCCTTAAAATTAGGACTTTTATTGAAGTTTTAACCAATTTTTAACATCTTACTTCTAAAAAAAAATTCAATTTGCACCTTCAAAACTTAGGCATTTAATTTAAGGTTATAAAAACAATAAAATGGAAGATAATACAGCAACTTTAGACATCAGAGCAATCAATGAAAAAATTGAAAGAGAGAGTGCTTTTATAGACCTTCTCACCATGGAAATGAATAAGGTTATTGTGGGTCAAAAGCACATGGTAGAGCGTTTGTTAATTGGTCTTTTAGGTCAGGGACATATTTTATTGGAAGGAGTTCCCGGATTAGCCAAAACATTAGCCATAAATACTCTTTCGCAAGCCGTACACGGATCTTTTAGCAGAATACAGTTTACACCTGATTTATTGCCTGCCGATGTTGTAGGGACCATGATTTACAACATTAAGCAAAATGAATTTTCGATAAAAAAGGGTCCTATTTTTGCTAATTTTGTTCTTGCTGATGAGATTAACCGTGCTCCAGCCAAAGTGCAATCGGCATTGTTAGAAGCGATGCAGGAAAAGCAAGTGACCATTGGTGATACTACTTTTAAATTAGACAGACCATTTTTAGTTTTAGCTACGCAAAATCCAATTGAGCAAGAAGGAACATACCAATTGCCTGAAGCGCAAGTCGATCGTTTTATGTTGAAAACAGTTATCGATTATCCAAAAATGGAAGACGAACGTTTGGTGATTCGTCAGAACCTAAAAGGAAGTTATGAGAAAGTAAATCCTGTAGTTTCAGTAGAGCAAATTTTGCGTGCTCAAGAAGCGGTTCGTGAGGTTTACATGGATGAAAAAATAGAAAAATACATACTTGATATTATTTTTGCCACAAGGTACCCGGAGAAATACAAATTGGCTGATTTAAAACCATTAATCAGTTTTGGAGCCTCACCACGTGGAAGTATTAATTTAGCGACTGCCGCAAAATGTTACGCTTTTATCAAACGTCGCGGCTATGTAATTCCAGAAGATGTTCGTGCTGTAGTTCATGATGTATTGCGTCACAGAATTGGTGTTACTTATGAAGCGGAAGCAGAAAACATTACTTCGGTTGATATCATTAACAAAATCGTAAACGAAATAGAAGTACCTTAAAAAGATTTAAGATTTTTGATATCTGATTTTAGATCTGAAATCAGCAATCGTTAATCAGCAATCAACAATCAAATGGATACAAAAGACCTTTTAAAGAAAGTCCGGAAAATAGAAATCAAAACCCGAAGATTGAGCGATCACATCTTTTCGGGGGAATACCACACGTCTTTCAAAGGACGCGGAATGACGTTCAGTGAAGTGCGTCAGTACCAGTACGGCGATGATATTCGTGCTATTGATTGGAATGTTACCGCACGGTACAACGAAGCGCATGTAAAGGTTTTTGAGGAGGAACGGGAATTGACCATGATGTTGATGGTAGATATTTCAGGATCTGAAAGTTTTGGTTCGAAAAACCAATTCAAGAAAGATATTGTCACGGAGATTGCCGCAACAATGGCTTTTTCGGCGACACAAAACAATGATAAAATAGGGTTGATTTTGTTTTCGGACGAGATTGAATTGTATATCCCTCCAAAAAAGGGACGATCGCACGTGCTGCGGATTATTCGGGAATTGATAGAATTTCAGCCTAAAAGCCGTAAAACAGATATTGCACAGGCCTTGAAGTTTTTATCAGGAACCCAAAAAAAGAAAGCAATTGTGTTTGTAATCTCTGATTTCATGTCAGACGATTACGAACAAACTTTGAAAATAGCATCCAAGAAACACGATATAACCGGGATTCGTGTGTACGACATTCGAGAAGAAAAAATGCTGGACTTAGGGATGGTTTCTATGCTTGATGCCGAAACAGGAGCAATCGAATTGATAAATACGGGTTCAAAATCAGTGCGAATGAATTATGAAAAACAATACCACGATAAAGTAATTTATTTCAAAGAAACATTCAGTAAATCAGGATCAGGTGTTGTAAATACACGAGTTGATGAGAGTTATGTGACAAAATTGCTGAGTTATTTTAAATCGAGATAAATCCGCTTATGGCCTCCTCGAAAGAGAGGAGATGATAGAGGATTAAAATTTTCACGATTCGGCTCGCTCTACTTTGGAGAGTGCTGGGGTGAGGAAAAAATATTTAATATAAAAATGAAAATTAGACTTTACCTACTATTATTGTTGCTTTCTACGGCTGTTTTTGCACAACAAAAGCAAGTAGTTACAAGTATTGACACGATTAAAAATAAAATTGGTGCCGAATTTAAACTGTCCATAAAAACTACTGTTGACACTTCATCTAAAGTAATTTTCCCAAAATTAAAAAACTTTGGTGCTTTAGAGGTGATTCAGTCTTATCCTATTGATACTGTAAAAATGGACGGCCGGTATGAATTAATCAAAAAATACGGTTTAACCCAGTTTGATTCCGGTAGATATGTTGTTCCAAGTATCAAGATTTTTATCGACAGTAAGCCGTTTATGACGGATTCATTGTTGGTAGAAGTGGCAAATGTTCAAGTGGATACTTTGAAACAAAAAATGTTTGATATAAAGGATATTGCTCCAGCGGATAATACAATAGGCGACTGGTGGAAATACCTGTTGATTGGGGCTTTGATTATTGGAATAGGATCTTTTATTTATTGGTTTATTAAAAAACGTCAGGAAAAGAAATTAATAGAAGAAATATATAAAACACCAATAGAGAGAGCGACGAGTTTGCTGGATACATTGGAGAAAAAAGAACTTTGGCAAAAAGGAGAAGTCAAAGCCTATTATAGTGAATTAACAGATATTGCCAGAAATTATATTGAAGAAGCCATAGAAATTCCAGCGATGGAAAGCACTACTTCGGAATTGATTCAGGGCCTTAGAGCGGCTTCTGTAAAAAAGAAAATGACGCTTTCGCAGGAAATTATCGAAAATTTGGAGCGTGTTTTGAAGCAAGCCGATTTGGTAAAATTTGCCAAATCAAAACCATTGGATTTTGAAATCACCGAAGACCGAAACAAAATTGAAAAAGCAATTCTGACATTAGACAATTCGATTCCAATAGAAGTGCCAGCGGAGCAAGATGTGTTATTGAACGAGGTACAAAGACAAAAACAGATCCAAATTCAATTGCGTAAACAAAGAAACAAGCGTATTGTTACTGCTGTGGTCGTTGTTCTTTTTTTATTAGCCGCAACCACTACTTTTTTCATTGTCACTAAAGGATTTAGTTATGTAAAAGACACTGTTATTGGGCATCCTACTAAAGAACTATTGGATGGCGAATGGGTTAAAAGTGATTATGGAAATCCGGGAATTATCATTGAAACTCCAAAAGTGTTAAAAAGAGTAGACTTGACTAAAACCCTACCTAAAGAAGGCATGGCCTTGATCAAAGAAATGCAATCTTTTGCTTATGGAAGTGTTCTGGATCGTTTTTACGTGATGGTTTCTACATTAAAATACAAACAGGAGACTGAAATTGATTTGGCAAAATCAATGGATGGAGCATTGCAATCTCTAGAATCTCAAGGTGCACAAAATATGATTGTCAAGCAAGAAGAGTTTGAAACCAAAGAAGGGGTTAAAGGAATAAAAGCATACGGTACCTTTTCACAAATTGACGGGGACAATAAGTCAAGTGCAAAAATGTATTATGAAGCATTGTTGTTCAGTCAAGAAGGTGGATTACAACAAATTTTACTTTTTCATGAAGAAGGGGACGCCTATGCGAATGCCATATCAGAACGAGTTTTGAACTCAGTCGAATTAAAACAAGCAACTAAATAATGGACAAAATAACGTTTTTAAACCCAGAGTTTTTTTGGCTGTTTCTCCTGATCCCAATAGCAGTTGTATGGTTGTTTCGTAAAAAGAACCACCAATCAGCTACATTAAAAATGAGTTCATTGCAAGGATTTAAAGGCTCCAATTCCTCTTTGACTAAGTTGAAGCCGATGTTGAATGTGTTCAGAATTTTGGCTTTATGCTCTTTGATTGTTGCTATGGCAAGACCCAGAACCGTTGATGTAAGTAATAAAACAAAAACGACCAAAGGAATTGATATTGTTATGGCGATAGACGTATCAGGAAGTATGCTAGCCAAAGATTTGAAGCCAGATAGAATGCAAGCGCTTAAAAGATTAGCGGCAGATTTTGTTGAGGAAAGACCAAACGATAGAATTGGCCTTGTTGTTTATGCTTCAGAAGCCTATACAAAAACGCCAGTAACCAGCGATAAAGCAGTTATTCTTGATGCCATAAGGAGTATTAAATACGACAACGTTTTAGTAGACGGGACAGGAATAGGAATGGGATTAGCTACCGCTGTCAATAGATTAAAGGACAGTAAGGCGAAGAGCAAAGTAGTTATTCTGATGACGGACGGGGTGAATAATGCTGGATTCATTGAGCCGGATACTGCTTCAGATATTGCAAAACAATACGGAATAAAAGTATATACCATAGGGATTGGAACAAATGGAATGGCAATGTTCCCTTATGCAATTGCACCTAACGGGAAGTTTCTCTTTCAAATGATGAAAGTGGAGATTGATGAACAAATGATGAAAAAAATTGCCAACAATACCGGTGGAAAATATTTTAGAGCAACCAGTAATAATAAGTTGGCCGAGATTTATGCAACAATAAATAAGTTAGAAACGACCGAAATTGAAGAACTAAAATTTTATGATTACGATGAAAAATTCAGACCGTTTATATGGTTTGCAGGTTTTTTATTGCTATTTGAAATAGGATTGCGAAATACGGTTTTTAAAAGCTTCATATAACATCAGTCTCAGTTCTAAAGGAACTGTGTTCAAAAGTAAAAAAATGGAATTAGACGAAAAAAAATATTTATACCTTCTTTTGATACTGCCGCTTTTGGTGGTTGTTTTTCTGGCTAATTTATATTGGAAAAGAAAAAAGCAACGCGAGTTCGGGGATTTAGAAATGGTTAAAAAATTGAGTCCAGAAAGTTCAGCTTTTAAACCCGTTTTAAAGTTTGGAATACTTCTCTTGGGGTTGGTTGGATTAATTTTGGGATTGGTAAATCCAAAAATTGGCACAAAAATGGAAACCGTAAAGCGAGAAGGAATCGATATTGTTTTTGCGATTGATGTCTCTAAAAGTATGTTGGCCGAAGACGTTGCTCCCAACCGGTTGGATAAAAGCAAGCAAATTGTCTCGCAAATTATCAATCAATTAGGAAGTGACCGAATAGGAATTGTTGCGTATGCCGGTAGTGCTTTCCCAGTATTGCCTATTACGACGGATTACAGCGTTGCAAAAATGTTTTTACAAAGTATGAATACGGATATGGTTTCCTCAGTAGGAACATCGTTCAACGAAGCCATCAAATTGTCTGCAACTTATTTTGATGATAAAAAAACGAGTAAGTTATTGATCATGATTTCAGATGGTGAAGACCACAACGAAGGAGCAGAGGCAGCAGCCGAAGAAGCCAATAAGTTAGGTATAAAAATCATTACTATTGGGGTTGGAACTGAAAAAGGGGGTACAATTCCATTGAAAAGAAATGGTATTGTTGAGGGATTTAAAAAAGACAATAACAATGAGGTTGTTATAACCAAACTGGTTCCAGAAAGCTTGACGGCTATTGCTAAAGCCACAAAAGGAGGCTATGTAAACGGTACTAATACGAAAGAAGTCCTAGATTATGTAAAGAATGCATTGGATAATATTCAAAAAACAGAGTTTGAAGCAACGGAAATGGCCGATTTT
This sequence comes from Flavobacterium sp. GNP008, assembly GCF_056428965.1. Taxonomy (NCBI): domain Bacteria; kingdom Pseudomonadati; phylum Bacteroidota; class Flavobacteriia; order Flavobacteriales; family Flavobacteriaceae; genus Flavobacterium; species Flavobacterium sp. GNP008. Next base: position 1,038,101 of record NZ_JBWJVL010000001.1, read on the forward strand.
CAATCACAATTTCAATGGTTTTTAGGGTTTGCTTTTTTGTTATTATTTGTAGATGTTTTTCTATTGGAAAGAAAAACAAGTTGGGTTAAGAAATTGGATTTATTTAACGAAAATAAATAATTATTTCTAAAGGGTTTTAAAGCCTTTTGGATCTATAGATAGAATAAATGAAAAGATTTAAAATTTTAATAATTGCCTTTTTTATGTTCGCTTTTTCACGAACTACAGGTGTGTATGCACAAGAAAAAGATCGGATTTTGCCGAAAGCAAACAAGGAGTATGCCGAAAATAAATTTGTAGAGGCCGAAGCCATGTACAGAATTTCTGATTCTAAATTTCCGAATAAATCAGTTGCCCCTTTTAATCTTGGGAATACAATTTACAAACAAAAACAGTCCTCAGAAGCTAAATTTGCGTATGCGAAAGCATTAAAAAGTTCAACATCCAGACCTCAGAAACACCGTGCCTTTCATAATCTTGGGAATGTTTTTATGAACGACAAAGACTATACACAAGCAGTGGAGGCATATAAAAATGCGTTGAGGAATGACCCGACAGATGAGGAAACGCGTTACAATTATGCTTTAGCCAAAAAAATGTTGAAAGACAATCCGCCAAAAGACGATAAGAAAAAAGACGAGAAAAAGGATAAAGAAAAAAAAGAAGATAAAAAGGACGATAAGAAAGACGGCGAAAAAGATAAAAAAGACCAAGACAAAAAAGAAGACAAAGGCGATCAAGACAAACAGAACAAAGATCCTAAACCAAATGAAAATGGGGAGCCAAAACCAGCACCGGGTGGGATCTCTAAAGATCGCTTGGAAAATCTCCTAAATGCAGTAAACAGAGAAGAAAAGAAGGTTCAGGATAAAGTGAATGCTAAGAAAGTTCAAGGAAAGCCAGTTAGAACAGAGAAGGATTGGTAGTTCAATTAGATAGTTTGAAAATGAAGAAATATATAGCAGTGATTGTTTTACTGGTAAGCAACTTGCTTAGCGCTCAGGTTCAGTTTGAGGCTCGAGTAAGTAAAACTACGCTAGGCTTGAATGAAAGGCTGCGTATTGATTTTATGATGAATGTAGACGGAGATAATTTCGTACCGCCGTCTTTTGAAGGATTCAGAATTATTGCTGGACCGAGCCAGCAAGTAAGTCAGTCGTGGGTAAACGGAAGAAGTTCTTTTGAAAAAGCGTACTCTTATTTTCTGGTACCAAATCAAAAAGGGACATTTGTTATCAAGCAGGCAGCGATTGAGTACAACGGTCAAATTTACAAAACGGCACCTGTAAGAATTATTGTGACCGCTGCCATAGAACAGCTTAGAGATCCTAACGATTCTCAGATGTCTGGGGATGAAAACCTATATCTGGTTGCTGATGTTTCTAAAACAAATCCATACATCAACGAACCCATTACGGTAGTGTACAAATTGTATTTTGCTAACATTGGAATTTCAAATTTAGGAGAATCAAGTAAGCCTAAGTACAATGATTTTTGGAGTCAAAATATCGAAATCAAACAACTGGCTGCTGAAGAAGGAATTTTCAAAGGCCAGAATTTCAGGTTTATTGTACTGAAAAAAGTAGTGCTTTATCCACAAAAATCTGGTAGACTTAAAATTGAGCCGTTATCATTATCGGTAGATGTGCAATTGCCAACGAACCGCAGGGATGTTTTTGGCCGAATGATGCTCACGGAAACTACTAAAAGAGTTTCTGCTGGTGCCAAAACCATCACGGTTAAACCACTTCCCGAGGCAGGAAAACCAGAGAATTTTTCTGGAGCAGTTGGGAATTTTGACTTTAAAGTTATCCCGTCAAAGACTAATTTAAAAAATGGAGAAAGTCTTAATTTAGTAGTAAGTGTAACGGGTAAGGGAAATTTGAAATTATTTAGTTTACCAAAACCGGTCGTGCCAAATGCACTAGAGATGTACGATGCGATTCACAGTGAGGACATCAGTACCTCACTTATGGGCATGAGCGGAAAAATCTCAGACAGCTATACTATAATTCCACAGTACAAAGGAAATTATCCAGTAAAGCCATTGCAGTTTTCATATTTTGATTTGGGTTCAGGAACCTATAAAACAGTAAGTTCTCCAGAGATAATGATTAATGCCCTCGATGGCCCAACACCTGCTGATTCTTCTGCAACTGATGGCAACAAAAATAAAATTTCGAATGTAGAGGAATTCAAATCTATTAAACTAAAGAGCTCTCTATCTGCGATTGAGAAGAAGGATTTCTTTGGGTCTAATCTATTTATCGGATTGCTATTGCTGCCTTTTTTACTGGTACCTCTGATTATAGTGTTCAAAAAGAAAAAAGAAGCTATTGATGGGGATATTGCCGGGAACAGAATCCGAATGAATAATAAACTGGCTAAGAAATATTTATCTGAAGCTAAGAAACAAATCAACAACAAAGAACTGTTTTACATTGCGTTGGAGAAAGCCATGCACAATTTCCTAAAAGCAAAATTGCATATCGAAACATCTGAAATGAGCAAGGATAATATTCAGGACCTATTGCTGTCTCGAAATGTAAAACCAGAGGTGGTTAATGATTTCATTACGCTTACCGAGAATTGTGAGGTAGCGCGTTATGCGCCTTCGTCAAGTGTTGCGATACAACAGGATTTTGATAAGGCGGTATTTATAATCTCTGAACTAGAGAAGCAAATGGCCTAACATAAGGACAAAAGTTAATCTTAAGGAAACAAACTTACCCATTTATGCCTTCTTGGTTAAAAAACATAAAGATGAAAAACATACTATACATACTCTTACTTTCAACCCAGATTTTCTTTGCTCAAAACGGCTTTGAAAAAGGAAATGCGTATTATCAAAAGGGAAAATATAGTGAAGCTGTTGCAGCTTATGAAAACGTTTTGACAGAAAAAAAACACTCCTCTGAATTGTATTTCAATTTAGGGAATGCCTATTATAAATTGAATCAAGTAGCACCTTCAATCTACAATTATGAAAAAGCATTGGTTTTAAATCCTAATAATACCGATGCAATTAACAACCTGAAATTCGCTCAAAAACGAACTATCGATGAGATTAAAGTAATCCCAAAAGTAGGTTTTGGAAAATTACTTCGCGATTTTACAGGGATTTATGACTACGATACTTGGGGATGGATTTCTGTAGTGCTGAGTTCAGTTTTCCTAATTTTCTTTATTGGGTATTATTTTTCAGAAAAAACACTGTGTAAAAGGATTTTCTTTTTGGGTATGTTTCTGGTTATTTTTATAATGCTAATGACAGTATCAGCAGCAGTCATTGAGAAAAGCCATTTTGATACAGAAAAACCAGCGATCGTTTTTGCCGAAAGAACAAATGTAAAAAGTGAACCCAGAGATGGCGGTCAGCCAATATTTGTGCTGCACGAAGGAACAAAAGTATATGTGGAGGAAGCCATTGGGAAATGGAAAAAAGTACAACTGACGGATGGAACTGAAGGCTGGATCGAGAGTAGTGCAATTAAGGAAGTGAAGTAGTAACTTTAGTCTTCAGCAGTTAAAATAAATCAATCAAGAAGCAATATCATTAATGGCTTTACAAAACCGAAACTAAAAAGAGGAACATTGCACTATTTATATTACTAGTCCACACGCTCATCACTTCTTCTTTAAACTACTATACCATTGTTTTAATGACGGATACATGTATCCGGCAGTTTTTTGAATGGGATTGTAAAACATTGAATTGTCCAATGTTTCTTTTTTGGCTAAAATATGATTGAAATTTATTTTTTCGAAAACCGCAAAGACGATACTGATAATCAAAACTGTTTTTAATACTCTAAAAAAACCACCACCAACTTTATTCAACCACCCTAAAAAAGCAAAATCGGCTATTCCTGTCAGGAATTTTCCTAATAGTGAGACCATTACAACCACAGCAATAAAAGTGAGTATAAAGGCAACAACTTGAATGGTATTGGGATTCCATTTCACAAATCCTACTAAAATATCCCTCATGAAAGAAGAAAATTTCACTGCAAAATAAATTCCTGCCAACAGCGAAACCAACGAAGCTAATTCTATAAAAAGACCGTTTTGCAGGCCTTTATAAAAAGCAAAGGCAAGCAGTACGCCCAAAATGATATCTAAAAATCCCATAATACTCAATTAAGAAAAATAAAAGTGCAAATATAAAAGAATTCTTCTTTACCATTGCCAATTTTCAAGTTCTTATCTTTGCCCAAATAATTTTATAAAATATGGATTCATAATTCATAATTTATAACTCATAACTAAAGAAATGTCAAGAGACACACAACTTAAAGAACGCTGGGAACAGCTTGTCAATATACTTTCCAATCAATTTTCTCAAGGTGAGGATTTAGATCTCGACGCTATTATTTATCTAATTGGCGTACAAGAACTCGGGAAAGTACACAGTGAATACAAGAAAGACGAAAAACTAAACCTGATGCACATCGCCATTTGTAGGTTATTAGAGCCGTATGGTTTCTATGAATTCGAATTTTTTGATGAAGAAGGATGGCCCCATTACAAAGTAAAAGAGGAACTACCACCACTAAAAGCTGGAGAACAATCGGTTTTGATGAAAGAAGCCATTGTGAATTATTTTCTGGAAAGAGAACTTATTTCGTAATTTGCAATCGCAGTCTCTGTTTTCAGAACGAATCTACTGAATACTGAGACGGTAAACTGAAAACTTTTCCCTAAATTTGCACTCTCAATTATTGGATGAAAATGATAGACAAGATAAAAGAATATATTGGCGAAGCACAAGCTTTTTCAACGCAAGATACAGCCGAATTAGAAACATTTCGAATTAAATTTCTGGGAAGCAAAGGACTTTTAAAAGACCTTTTTGCTGAATTTAAGAACGTTCCTAATGACCAAAAAAAGGAATTCGGACAGGTGATCAACCTGCTTAAAACTTCTGCTGAAGATAAAGTAAAAGCCATACAGGATACTTTGGAAAACAAAGAAGAAAGTAAAGGGTTTTACGGCGATTTGACCCGTTCAGCTGAGCCTATGATTATTGGTTCCCGTCATCCTATTTCATTAGTAAAAAACCAAATTATAGATATCTTTTCAAACATTGGTTTCAATGTTTCTGAAGGTCCTGAAATTGAAGACGACTGGCACAATTTTACCGCATTAAACTTACCGGAATACCATCCGGCACGTGATATGCAAGACACGTTTTTTATTCAAACGAATCCCGATATTTTGTTGCGCACGCATACATCATCTGTACAAGTGCGTTACATGGAAGAAAACAAACCACCGATTCGTACTATTTCTCCGGGAAGAGTATTCCGTAATGAAGCTGTTTCGTCCCGATCACACTGTATTTTTCATCAAGTCGAAGGGTTGTATATTGATAAAGACGTTTCTTTTGCCGATTTAAAACAAACACTTTTGTATTTCACCAAAGAGATGTTTGGAAAATCAAAAATACGATTGCGTCCTTCCTATTTCCCCTTTACGGAGCCAAGTGCTGAGGTGGATATTTATTGGGGTTTGAAAACAGAAACCGATTATAGAATTACCAAAGGAACCGGTTGGTTAGAAATCATGGGTTGCGGCATGGTCGATCCTAATGTTTTGAAAAATTGTGGTATCAATCCTGATGAATACAATGGTTTTGCCTTCGGGATGGGAATCGAAAGAATCGCTATGTTGTTGTATCAAATCGGCGATATTCGCATGTTTTATGAAAATGACGTTCGTTTCTTAGAACAATTCAAATCCTCAATTTAGTCAAAAATTATAAAGTCGAACGAAATACCTGTTTTAGACTTCACTTGCCTCTAATGCATTAAGAATAACGTATGAAAAAAGACATAATCATCCCCGAAGTAGAAAACGTATTCCTGGCAGCAGTTCAGGAATGGAGTGACGATTTTATGGAAAAAGTGTGGTATGCCTATTTGGTAAATGACAGTGATTTTCTTATTGAAAGTGTCATGGTGGTTTCTAAAGCTTTTGGAACGATTGATGGCGAAATGAAAAAAACATCACTCTTACGCCACGCTTTTGTAGCAGTGCCTCCGGTGTCAGTAAAAAAAATTGAAATGATTGAAAAAACTGTTTTGGCACTCAACAATGAGTTCATGCTTACGTTTTTTATTGGAGACAAATTATACGATAAAAAATTCATTTTCAAAGCACATTCGATCCATGAGGATTTTGTGGAAGAGGTGCCTATTTTATTTGTTGATGGTGTTATCGTGAGGTAGGTCAGTACTATTTTCTATTCCTGTTTTTTTCTTCCAACTAAAATAACCGACCACAAATATCCCGGCTAAAATCAAATAAATTATTCGGAGTAAATTTTTTTAGACAAAAAAGCATCTTCAAAAGACATTTCTAATAAGGTAAATTAGCCATGGTAAAAGAGACAGTGCCTCCCCAAATCACCCCAATTTAATCTGAAATATCTATCTTTTATTCATAAAGATTATTTAGCGGCTTGTTGTTTAACCTTGGATTTCCAAGTGAAATAACCTAAAGCAAATATCCCTACAAGAATGTAAGCAGCTGCTCGAATATAAAAATTAGCGGTAGCAGCCTGTTCCGAAAAAGGGATTTCTTTGATGTCGAATAAAACATTGAAAATTGTCATAAACATACCCCAAATTCCGCCAGTTTTAATTTGATATTTCCATCTTTCACTCATGAAATGATTGTATTTTAATTGTTACACCTACAGGTAAATTAATCCAGTTTATCAGTAAGTTTTTTAAACACGGATTTAGCGTCCTGACCTTCATACAGAATATTGTAAACGGCATCTATAATTGGTGTTTTGGCGCCATAGGCTTGATTGAGTTTATAGGCGCTTTTAGCAGCATAATAACCTTCGGCAACCATACTCATTTCCATCATTGCTGATTTAACCGTGTAGCCTTTACCAATCATATTACCAAACATTCTATTTCTGGAAAAAACGGAATAACCCGTAACCAATAGGTCTCCTAAGTAAGCGGAATCATTGATGTTGCGTTTCATTTTGTGGACTTTTTTGATGAATTTTTTCATCTCACGGATTCCATTACTCATTAACACGGATTGGAAATTATCTCCGTAACCCAAACCATGAGCAATACCAGCAGCAATGGCGTAAATATTTTTTAACATGGCCGCATATTCTGTTCCAATAATGTCATCAGTAATTTTAGTCTTGATGTAGTTTCCAGACAAATTTTTAGCGACAATTTTTGCCTTATCGGGATCTCCACAAGCAATAGTGAGATATGATAGGCGCTCCATTGCCACTTCTTCAGCGTGACAAGGACCAGTAATTACACCGATGTTGTAATACGGAATGTCATATTTTACATGAAAATGTTCCCCCACAATCAAACTCGTTTCGGGAACGATTCCTTTAATTGCTGAAAAGATTATTTTGTCTTTTAATGAAACGGTTAATTTTTCTAATTCGGCATCTAAAAAAGCAGAAGGAATAGCAAAGATTATGTAATCAGCATACGCTACAGCTTCATTAATATCGCTGGTCAGTTTTAGTTTTTTGGTATCAAATTCAACAGAACTTAAATAATTTGGATTGTGCTTGTAAGTTACAATGTGTTCTATAGCAGCTTCATTACGCATGTACCACGAAATTTCGGTGAGATTTACACATAACATCTTTGCTATTGCTGTCGCCCAACTTCCACCACCAATTACTGCGAATTTTATATTTTCTGGCATTTTTTTATTGAATTTAATCAAAAGTACTTAAAAAACTGGTACTTAAACAAATTAAATTAATGCCAAAAGCCCAGTATTCACATAGTTCTAGGGTGTGGTTTTCCTAATATTTTATATTTGGATTATTTTTTTTGACTTATCGTTGCAATATAATTATCTGTATTCCGTTATATATAACTATTGTTTAGTATTTTAACACAATTATGTGAGTTGAGTTAGTTAGTTATATTTTAGAATTTTAAAAGGCGTTCCCAAGATGAGAACGCCTTTTTTTATGCTGTTAATAACAGTTGACATTGTTTTATTTGAATTAATAACTCATCTCAACAATTGATTTCAGTTTGTCTAAAGTAATATTTTGTTTTTCCCCTAATCCGATCCAACCTCTTTCCTCAAAACGATTCACAATGAAATCTGCGGTATGATCATAATCTTTAGTATAATCGGATAGTTTGGTTTGCATACCCATAGTATGGAAAAATGCTACGGTTTTATTGATGGCTTCATTAGCAATTTCATCTTCAGTTCCAGTCAAATTAAAAATACGTTTCCCGTATTGTGCTAATTTTTCTTTTTTTGTCTCAAACATTACTCGGTATAAATTTGGACCAACAACTGCCAGTGTTCGCGCATGGTCAATTCCGTACAAAGCTGTTAACTCGTGCCCAATCATGTGCGTTGCCCAGTCACTTGGAACTCCTTTTTGGATTAATCCATTCAATGCCATAGTACAACTCCACATAAAATTAGAAGCTAAAGCGTAATCAGTAGGTTTTTCTACTACATCTGGGCCAATTTGAATCAAGGTTTGCAGTATGCTTTCTGCAATTCGGTCTTGAAGATATCCTTCGTGCGGATACGTCAGGTATTGCTCTAAAACGTGAGTGTAAGCATCCACAACTCCGTTTTGTAATTGTCTTTTTGGTAAAGATTCAATTACGGTTGGGTCGCAGATAGAGAATTTTGGAAACAAAGCGCTACCGCCAAATGATAATTTTTCTTGAGTGGATTCGATAGTAATGACTCCACCAGAATTCATTTCGCTACCTGTAGCCGGTAAGGTAAGTATGGTCCCAAAAGGAATTGTCGTAGTCAAATCAGTAGTCATTATTCTTTTTTGAAGAATATCTATTGGATTTCCGTCAAAGTGAGCCGCAGCCGAAATAAATTTAACTCCGTCAATTACGGATCCTCCTCCTACTGCAAGAATAAAATCAATGTTTTGTTCCTTAATAATAGCAACGGCTTTCATTAATGTTTCAAAATGTGGATTTGCTTCTATTCCTGCAAATTCCACAATATCAAAACCTTTTAGGTTCTTGATCACCTGTTCGTGAATTCCATTTTTAAAAATACTTCCTCCACCATAAGCTAAGAGAATTTTTGCACCTTGAGGTACTAAAGTTGGTAATTTTTCAATTTGTCCTTTTCCAAAGATTAAATTGGTAGGATTGTATAGTTCGAAATTTAACATGTTATTATTTTTTTGAATTCAATTGGTTTAATAATTTTTCTGCAACTAATTTAGAAGAGGCTGGATTTTGTCCCGTAATCAATAAACCGTCTTCTACGGCATAAGGCTGCCAGTCACCTATTTTTGAATAGGTTGCGCCATTCGCTTGCAAAGCGTCTTCCAGTAAAAAAGGCACTACATCAGTTAATCCTACAGCTGCTTCTTCTGTATTAGAAAAACCAGTTATTTTTTTTCCTTTAACTAAAAATTCGCCGTTCACTTTTACGTTTTTCAATACTGCTGGTGAGTGACACACGAAAGCAACTGGTTTGTTATTAGTATAGAATGCTTCAATCAATGCGCTAGAATTTTTATCTGTGGCTAAATCCCATAATGGACCGTGACCTCCCGGATAAAAAACGGCATCGTAATCAGATTCTTTTATATCTGCTAATTTATGTGTATTCTTAAGTTTAGTCAATAGTTCCGTGTCAGTATCAAATCTTTTGGTGTCATCAGTTGCAGCTGATGGATCTTCGCTTTTTGGATCAATCGGTGGCTGTCCGCCTAGTGGAGTAGCAATGTCAATGGCAACACCTTTATCCAATAATTCGTAATATGGAGCCGCTAATTCTTCTGTCCAAAATCCTGTTTTCTCTCCCGTGTTACCTAATTTATCGTGACTGGTAACAACAAATAATACTTTTTTCATACCTTTTTTATTTTGTGCAGTTGCAATGATGCAAGTTGCGGTTAATGCTATAATGGTAAATAGTGCTATTTTATTCATTTCTAATTTACTTTATGCAAATTTAGCTTGAATATGCTATTAGTAAAAATAATTTAAATTATGTTTGTGATAAATATACTTATATCATGGTTAATCTCGAATGGTATCGAACCTTTAAATCGGTTTACAAAAACGGAAATTTTTCTTTGGCAGCCAAAGAATTATTTATCAGTCAGCCTGCGGTAAGCCAACACATTTCTATGTTAGAAGCGCATGTTGGGTATAAACTTTTCAACAGAAAGTCTAAAGGTGTAGAACCAACAGAATATGCTAAGTTACTCAATAATTTAATCATCGAGGCATTAGACCGTTTAGAAAATGTGGAGTATGGTTTTCGTGCCAAAGCATTCAATGCAAATCGATTAATTTCAATTGGAATTTCTAAACATCTGATGCGTAGTTTAGGGAGTTCTTTGGTTTCTAAATTTGAATTTATTGATTTTAGCTTTCATGAAAATGATTCGCTCTTTGAATTGGTCGATTCTAAGAAACTCGATTTTGCCATTGTTACCAAACAATTTGATACGTTTGACACGATTCAAAAAAAGGTTGGGGAAATTAAACAAGTAATTGTAGGTTCAAATGCCATCGATGCGTCTGAATTAAAATCAACAATTAAAACTAAAAATTTAGATGCCGTCGAACATTGGTTAAACGACCAAAAATGGTTCAGCCACAATGCACAGATTCCACACATCAAATTGTTTTGGTTGTATGTTTTTAATAAAAAAAGACCTTCGATGATCCCTAATTATATCATTCCATCCGAATACGAAATGCTCGAAATAATTTCTAAAAACAGTGGAGTAGCGGTTGTATGGAATTGCAATGCGAAAAGTTTAATAGCAGAAAAAAAAATACAATTGTTGTGGGATAGCAGTCAAATGCCAAGTACAGAAGTGTTTTTAATGTCTGGTAAAAATGACAATCTAAGTACTGTTTTTGATAATATTCAACTAGAATTAAAAAGAGTTTTGTCGTAATTATTTCTTGTAAAAGTTATTATGATCAATATATTTCCAAACTTTCGCAGGCAATAAGGGCTGCACGTTTTTTCCTTTTTTAATATTATCCCGAATGAATGTAGCCGATATTTCAACAACTGGTGCATCAATCGTGTGGATTTTTGGATGGTCCTTAAACATTAGGTTCTCTGCTTCTATAGAAATTCGAGGATACACATAAATCTCATGATTTTCAAGAATAACTTCGTAGTTTTTCCATTTGTGTAAAGATTTTAAATTGTCTTCGCCCATGATTAAGGAGAACTCATAATTTGGATATTTTTCCTGTATGTGGACTAACGTATTCACAGTATAATTGGGCTGTGATAATTTGAACTCAATATCCGAAGGTTTTATTTTTGGAAAATCTTCGGTGGCAAGATGCACCATTTGCAACCGGTGGTAATCATCGAGTAAAGTGTGTTTTTTCTTCAAAGGATTGTGTGGTGTAACCACCATCCATACTTGTTCTAAATCAGCATGTTCCACCATGTGATTGGCAATGATCAGATGTCCAAGATGTATGGGATTAAAGGTTCCGAAATAAAGTCCTATTTTCATTACTTTAAAGATTTAAAAATTGGTAATAACTTTGATTTTTTCAATTCTTTAACTTTTAATCCTTAACATAATTCTTTACCAATTGATACGCTTCTTCTAAAGCAATATCTAAATCGTAATTTTTTATAATAACATCAAATTGCGGCGCCGTGGCTAATTCGACAGATGCTTTTGCAATACGCATATTGATTTTGTCTTCACTTTCAGTAGAGCGCTCCTTTAATCTTCTTTTTAGTTCATCTACACTTGGTGGTTTCACGAAAACAGCTAAAGTTTCTTCGGGGAATTTATGTTTGATGCGCAATCCGCCAGACACATCAATATCAAAAATCACATTTTTTCCTTTGGCCCAGATTCGTTCCACTTCACTTTTTAAGGTTCCATAGAAATTATCACGATAGACTTCTTCCCATTCTACAAAATCTTCGTTTTTGATGTGCATTTTAAATTCTTCCAATGACATAAAGTAATAATCTTTTCCGTTTACTTCTTCGCCACGTGCTTCACGTGTTGCTGCGGAAATAGAAAATTCTAGATTCAAATCTTCTTTGTTTAATAAATGCCTAACTATGGTCGTTTTTCCGGAACCAGATGGTGCTGAAAAAACAATTAATTTTCCTTTTTTCATTATTTTATGCCTTTCCTACACGTTATTTTGAAACAGTGTAGGTATAATTAATTTATTGTAGAAAGCAACAAGGTATTTAAAATCTTGCGTGTAGCCTTATAGCACATTAAGCACTTGTTCCTTGATTTTTTCTAATTCATCTTTCATCTGAACTACTAATTTTTGCATTTGTGCATGGTTGGATTTTGAACCCATCGTGTTGATTTCACGTCCCATTTCTTGCGTGATGAAGCCTAATTTCCTTCCGTTGGCTTCAGTTCCATTGATGGTTTCCAGGAAATAATCCAGGTGATTGGTCAAACGCACTTTTTCTTCGGTGATGTCTAATTTCTCTAAATAATAAATCAATTCCTGCTCGAAACGATTTTCGTCTACATTTACTTTAAGTTCTGAAATTGCAGTTTGCAAACGGTCTTTTATGGCCTGTACGCGTTCTGGATCAAGTGCTAAAGCTTCGGTCATGTAGTGACGAATATTGCCTATTCGCAATTGAAATTCTTTTTCAAGAGACATTCCTTCATCTTTTCTAAAGTTCAAGATGTTTTGTAACGCTTCTTCGACAACAGTTTGGATTTGAATCCAATCGTTTTCATCAATCTCATCCCGTTCTATTTTCATAGTATCCGGCATGCGAATAGCCATTTTCATAAGTTCCGTTTCATCAGCGTCAGCATAGACTTCTCTTAACTGGTTGATGTATGCTTTAACAATCGGTACGTTCACTTTCGTAGAAGTTTGTTCCGCGGTACTTTCGATAAAAATAGAAAAATCTACTTTTCCTCTTTCCAGTTTTAGTGCGATTTGGTTGCGTAAACCCAATTCCATTTCGCGGTACAGCGAAGGCATTCTCACATTCAAATCTAAACCTTTACTGTTTAGGGATTTTGCCTCTACGGTGATTTTTTTGGTTGGTAATTGCAAAGTCGCTTTGCCAAAACCCGTCATTGATTGTATCATATATTTTTCTAAAAGAGGTCAAAGATACTAAAAAAGTGGTCAGTGGTCCGTTTTTAGTATTTAGTGCTTTTTTTTGTAAATAGGTTTGGACTTGTAAATGAATTGAAATTAGAAGATTAAATTAACGACTGAACACTGATTACTGAATACTCTTTTTCTGGGTCACTAAATAAACGCCTACAAATATTAAAATTGCCGATACAATCTTGACTAAACTTAATTCATCTTTCCCCAAGCCAATTGCAAAAACTGATGCGAATAGCGGTTGTAAATAAATAAAAACGGCAACGGTCGTAGGTTTTAATTCTTTCATCGAAAGTAAATTCAGTAAATAGGTAAGAAAAGTCGAAAAAATAACTACAAATCCTATTTTCCAACAAATGTCTATTGGTAATAAAGTCCATTCAACAGCGTTAAATTCGCTCCATCCAAAAGGCAAAACCATAAGAAACCCTAAAAGATAAATCCATTTTACAAACGTAAAAGCATTGTACTTGTCCATTAATTTCTTGACAATAATTAAATAAAAACCATAAGAAATAGCATTGACCAAAACGAGAAAATTTCCCAATCCGGCGTTTGTTGCGCTGCCAATAGATTTTCCATAAAGTATTAGAAAAGCGGTACCTATCAAACCAAGGATGATCCCAAAAACCATACGTTTTGGCATGCGTTCCTTCATTATCAATGCCGAAAGTGTCAAAACTATCATAGGCGTAGATACCATAATTACCGCGGCACTAATAGGCGAAGTTAGGCTTAATCCTTTGAAAAAAGTAAGCATGTTAAAAGCTACACCAAAGAAGGCAGCTGCAAGAATTCTAGGAAAATCATTTAGTGCAATTCTTTCTTTTGGCATAAAAAACCAAACCAACCAAAACAAAAGCATAGCACCACCAGCTCGTAACATAATAAAACCATAAGCATCAATGTACAAGGGCATGACATCCTTGGCAATGGTAAATGTAACGCCGTAAATTATCGATACGATTGTAGCGCCAATGAGCGCACCATTTCTTTTCGACATTACATCAACGCTTTCATTACCTGCAACATGTTTTGTTGTGTATTTCCAATGTAAATTTTGTCTTTGATAATAAAAACAGGTCGGCTTAAAAAAGTATAATGATCCAGAATGTATTTCTTGTAATCGTCCTCTGTTAAAGCTTTATTCTTTAAATCCATCGATTTGTACAACTGTGCCTTTTTGCTGAAAAGGGCTTCGTAACTTCCGGAAAGTTCGCGCATTTGCTCTAATTCTGCTAGAGTAATTGGGTCTTGCTTGATGTCATGAAACTTAAAATCATATTCTTTCGGTAAAGATTTTATAATTTTTCTGCAGGTGTCGCAAGAAGCGAGATAGTATATTTTGTCCATGTAATTAGCGATTTATTTGTGCAAAGAAAAATCATTTGAGACGGAAAATGATTAATTTTATCAAAAAATTAGAAAAATGAATCAAACATTCGATGTCAACACTACCAGCAGAAATATGGTTTCAAAATTTCTAACGGCACATACTTTAGAGCAACTCAATAGGATACCGGAAGGATATAAGAACAATTTAATTTGGAATATTGGTCACATTATCGTTACCCAACAACTTTTAGTATACAAGCTTTCGGGTTTGCCTATGATGATTTCGGAGGAATTAGTTGAAAAATATAGAAAGGGAACTAAACCGGAAGATATTGTAACGCAAGCTGAAGTAGATGAAATAAATGCGTTATTGTTAGAAACTATTCATCAAACTAAAGCTGATTTTGACAATAAAAATTTCAAAAATTACAATGAATATCCTACTTCAACGGGTTTTACTTTAAAAAGAGTTGAAGATGCCTTAGTATTTAATAATTTTCATGAAGGGCTTCATATCGGTATTATGATGAACCTTAAAAAGTTTATTTAATACTTAAATGTGCTATTTGATACATTAAATTCATTGCATTGCTTTTCAAATAAAAGTGTATAAAATCCTTTTTTGAACTAAAATTTAAAAAAGGATTTTTAATAGTATTTAGAAGGAAACGGATTTTAAATAATTACTAAATATGCCTCTATTTCTTTATAAGGCAATAGTATTTCTTTAGGTCCATCAGCATAGGACGCCGCTTCATAGGAATTGTAATACAGGAGTAATCCTTTATCAGTATAAAAAATGTTTTGAGGAAGTTGAAATTTTTCTTTTTCAAACATTAAACCAGTTGCATTGATTGATTTATTAGCAGGAATTTTATATTTGGTTCTGAACTTTTTTTCGACAAAAGCAGTAAAAGCCTCCTTGTCACTAAATAATTCGTCATTTGCTAAAGATTTTCCAGTACTTGGATCAAATATCAAAGAGCGTAATCCTTGATAACCATGAGCACCACCAGTGTACGTGTAATGTTTTATTTCTATATTCAATACATTTTCAGATTGGTATAGCACAGTTCCTTCAATTTTCGCTTCCCAACCAAATTTATCTGCGGGAAATTCTTTCTGAAGTTTTTCATAGGAATCTATAAATGAAGTTAATAAGCCGTTGTAGTCTTTTGCGGTGTATGGCTTTTCACCAAAATATATTATCTCTTTCAATACTGAAAAGACTTTTTTGTTGATGCTATCCGCCACAACAGGGACGGCATTTGCAACAGGTATTTTTACAAGAATAGAGGGGCAGTTTTCCTTGCAAGGTATTGTTGTTGTTTTTTGAAAAGTTTCCTCTTCAAAAACCAATTCATTAGAACATTGGGCTGCTGAAAAAAGGAGTAAAGTATATATGAAAAAATGTTTCATCACAAAATTGTTAATTAAATACAAAGGTACCTACTTGTGGCTTGGTTAAAATAAATTAAAAGGTAAATTTGTAAAACAATTTTGCATTAAAAATTCAACTTATGAAATTCAATACTAAAGTGATTCATGGTGGACAACACCACGACCCAAGTACGGGGGCAGTAATGCCACCTGTATACCAAACGTCAACCTTTGTACAAACAAGTCCTGGGCAACCTATAAATCCGGATTATGAATATAGTAGGGCCGCAAATCCAACCCGTAGTGCTTTGGAAAATGCGCTAGCGAGTATAGAAAATGGAACACGTGGATTGGCCTTTTCATCAGGATTAGCGGCCACAGATTGTGTTTTGCGTTCTTTCAAATCAGGTGATGAAATTATAGCGATGGACGATTTATACGGCGGAACCTACAGAATGTTTACTCGTATTTATAAAGATTCCGGTATAAAATTCCATTTTGTAGATATGAATGACATAGAAAAATTTAAGTCATTAATCAATGAAAACACGAAATTAGTTTGGGTAGAAACACCAACGAATCCATTGATGAAATTAGCGGATATTCAGGAGATTGCTAAAATCACAAAACTTAATAAAATCCTTTTTGCAGTTGACAATACTTTTGCTACACCCTATTTACAAAAACCATTAGATTTAGGCGCAGATATTGTGATGCACTCAGCTACTAAATATCTTGGAGGGCACTCGGATGTGATCGCGGGAGCCTTGATTGTAAAGGATGAAGCACTCGGAGAACAATTACATTTTCAACAATTTGCCACAGGCGCTACATTGGGACCAATGGATAGTTTCTTAGTACTTCGAGGGATAAAAACCTTGCATTTGCGTGTGGAAAGGCATTGTGAAAATGGTGGTAAAGTGGTGGAGTTCTTAAATAACCATCCAAAAGTGAAAACGGTATATTACCCGGGATTATCCTCTCATCCATATCATGAAATTGCCAAAAAGCAAATGAGTGGTTTTGGAGGAATGGTATCCTTTACCTTTGTTTCTGGTAAAAAAGAAGAGGCCATAGCGTTTCTGGAAAAATTAAAAGTTTTTACACTTGCGGAATCTTTAGGCGGTGTTGAATCACTGGCAAATCATCCGGCTTTAATGACACACGCTTCCATTCCGGAAGAGAAACGTGCAGCAATTGGAATCACTGATGATCTTGTTCGACTAAGCGTTGGTATTGAGGATGCTGAGGATTTAATAACAGATTTGAAACAAGCATTGGCTTAATAAATCATGTAGTTCCTTTCGTTGTCTTTTGAAGTGTTTTACGATTGGAATCAGACATAAAAAAACCTCAGTTCTAAACTTAGAATTGGGGTTTTATCTTCTTTAATAGCTAATATTTCCTTGAACGTTATAAATAATAGATATAACCTACATTGAACCACACTAACCAGTCATTTGCCTTATTCTCTTTATAAATTTCCGGATTAGGATTTAACCCATCTACCCAATTAGAAAAGAAATACTGCATTCTTAAGTCAACCATTACATCCGATAAAGGGGTTAGTTTATAGCGGGTTCCTACACTAGAGACTATGGACCATACCGAATCACTTTCGCTAGAAAAGCCATAAGGGCGACCCTCTGTTGGGGTTAAATATTTTGGGAAAGTAGTCAATGGTGTTCCTAAAGGACCTAATGTTGAAGAAGCTTTTGAGGTGTAATAACTAAATTGACCTCCAACGCTAATAAAGGGCCCTAAGCTTCCTGTGCGGGCTGTAAAATCCCGAATGCTAAAGGGGAAGTATTCTAATTGTATTCCTAAGTTAGTAACGGCAGTGTTTCCGGTCATGGCTCGCAATTGCTGTGCACCCAAAGACGTTTTAGCAGGAGCAACTTCTTCGCCAAAATGTTTTAAATTAGTTTTGTTATAGGATAGCTCAGATCTCAGTTTAAAATGATCATTAAAATACGTTTCAGGCGTGTAACAATTACATTCGGCTTTGTACGAAAAATTTAAATAATGAATGATCCCAATCCCAATCCCAGTATTCCCAGAGTTTGTAGACAAGTTATTGCGTTCCCCATAATCAGATTGAAAAGCAATAGGACCGGCAATAATTCCGACCTCATGTGAAAAACCACCGAATTGCGCACTTGCTTTATTAGAAAATCCAATAAGAATTAATATAAGAAGTGTCGCTTGTTTGATCATTATGGGTAAAATTTTCAAATCCTGACAAATATATAAAAACATCATTCATTTATTAAAATAAAAGCAAAATTAAAAATAAGCAGACAAATTCTTATTTATTTACGAAAGTGGTGGTCATTAGGTTTAAAAGCGTATATCTTAAACATAATTGTTAGCGAATGGGTAATAAAAAAATAATTCTATTGATAAATAAAAAAAACTGAGTCTGAATATTTTTATAAAATGTATCTTTGTGAATTATAACGAAATCGTTTTCTTAATTAATTACTTATAATCTATGTTACTAAAAGTAAATGATTTTATGGCTCAAGTTGAAGCCAAGAATCCAAATGAACCTGAATTTATTCAAGCTGTTAGGGAATTTGCAGAAACTGTAATTCCATTTATTGCAGAGCAAAAAAAATACGATGGAAAAAATTTGCTCCTTAGAATAGCTGAACCAGAACGTTCGATTATATTTCGTGTTCCATGGGTAGATGATAATGGAGAAATTCTGGTAAATAGAGGTTTTAGAATTCAAATGAACTCTGCAATTGGACCATATAAAGGCGGGATACGTTTCCATCACACGGTAAATTTATCCGTTCTTAAGTTTTTAGCCTTTGAACAGGTATTCAAAAATAGTTTAACTACTTTGCCAATGGGTGGAGGAAAAGGAGGCTCTGACTTTGATCCACAAGGAAAATCAGATGGTGAAGTAATGCGTTTTTGCCAGTCTTTTATGACGGAATTATGTAGACATATTGGACCACAATTAGACGTTCCTGCGGGAGATATTGGCGTTGGAGCTAGAGAAATAGGGTATTTGTTTGGTCAGTATAAAAGAATTAAAAATGAATTTACCGGAGTTTTAACAGGTAAAGGATTGGCTTATGGAGGCTCTTTAATAAGACCAGAAGCAACAGGATATGGGGTAGTGTATTTTGCAGAACAAATGCTTAAAACCATTGGTCAAAATATCAAAGGGAAAACCGTTTCAATTTCAGGATTTGGGAATGTTGCTTGGGGAGTAGCTTTGAAAGTAAATGATTTAGGAGGGAAAGTAGTTACTATTTCGGGTCCTGATGGTTACATTTATGATGAAGAAGGGATTTCAGGCGAAAAAATCGATTTTATGCTTGAGATGAGAGCTAGAGGCGATAACAGAGCCGAAGCGTATTTAGAGAAATACCCAAAAGCTGTTTTCCATAAAGACAAAAGCGTATGGGAAGTGAAAGTTGATATTGCAATTCCTTGTGCTACTCAAAATGAGTTGAATGAAGAAGATGCTAAAAAATTAATTGCAAACGGTGTTATTTGTGTAACCGAAGCTGCAAATATGCCATGTACATTAGAAGCGATCAAACAATTCTTGAAAGCCAAAGTACTTTTTGCACCAGGTAAAGCAGCAAATGCCGGTGGTGTGGCGGCTTCAGGATTAGAGATGACTCAAAACTCAATTCGTTTAAACTGGACGAGTGAAGAAGTGGACTCCAGATTGAAAGAAATCATGGTTGGAATTCACAATCAATGTAAAAAATATGGAACGGATAAAGAAGGATATGTAAACTATGTAAAAGGAGCAAACATTGCCGGATTTGTAAAAGTTGCCGATGCTATGCTGGCTCAAGGAGTAGTATAAATCGAATCTGATTATAAATGAAAATGCCTTCTGCCGATATATTGGTGGAAGGCATTTTTTTTAAGTAACAAAATGCTAATACTTTCGATTGTTCTATATTTGTAAACCAATATTCATGCAAATAATGAAAAAGAGCGTTTTATATTTTTTGCTTCTGCTTTATGTACAAATGGCTTTAGCTCAAAAGGATTTGTCGTGGCAAGGTTATTTCTCTTACAATGAAATTAAAGATGTCTCGCAATCTGGAACTACTGTTTTTGCCGCTTCCGAAAATGCATTATTTTCCAAGAATACGACAACAAATCTCCTTAAAACCACCAATACTGTAGATGGCCTCTCTGGGCAAACCATCTCTTCAGTATACCACAGCATGTCATTCAATAAAACAGTTGTAGGCTATGAAAACGGCTTGATAATAATAGTCAATGAAGCGGATGGAAGCATCCTGAATGTAGTGGATATTATTAATAAACAACTTCCTTCTGGTATAAAAAAAATCAATCATTTTATGGAATTTGAGGGCATTCTTTATGTCTCTTGTGATTTTGGAATTGTTCAATTCAATTTGGTCAGCATGCAATTTGGCGATACGTATTTCATCGGGGATAATGGAGCTGAAATAATAGTGTCTCAAACAGCAGTATTCGATGGGTTTATTTACGCAGCTACAAACAATGGAATAAAAAGAGCGGCTATTTCTAATAAAAACTTAATCGATTTCAATCAATGGGCAACAGTTGCAATGGGAAATTGGTCTAGCGTGACTCCTTTTGGTGCGGATTTATATGCAATCAATTCAGCAGGATATATTCATAAATTTAATTCTGTTTCCAATTCTTTCATAGGATTTATTTCGCAATCACAACCTTCGTCAGATATGAGGGCAGTGAAAGATCATTTGATAGTAACGACACTAAGCCGTATTTATATTTACAACAGTCAAATGGCCTTGGTCCGTCAGATAAACACAAACCAAATTATGGAAAGTAATCCTAGTTTTACATGTGCCACCCTAATAGGAGATGCTGTTTTTATTGGAACAAAAGAAAATGGATTGATTGCGACTTCCCTTTCTTCGGCCGTAACTTTTGAAAACATAACGCCTACCGGCCCTTCCAGAAACAATATATTTGCGCTTCAGGCCACATCTAATGTGCTATGGGCTGTTTACGGAGATTATACCGGAGATTATAATCCGTATCCGTTAGACAGTTACGGGTTAAGTAAATGGAGTGCCGTAGGATGGTTGAATATTCCGTATAAAGAAGTTTTAGGGGCGCAATCCATGACAAGGATTACAATTAATCCAAGCAATGAAAACGAAGTATATGCAAGTTCTTTTTTTTCAGGATTATTAAAAATAGAAAATGACAAACCAAAAATTTTGTACAATCAAACCAATAGCGGTTTAGAGTCTTTGACCTTTGTGGGTCCTGATTATATAGACATCAGGGTTAACGGAACGGCATTTGACAAATTAGGAAATCTTTGGGTGACTACCAGCCGCATAAAAAATGGATTAAAAGTATTAAAACCAAACGGGCAGTGGCAAAGTTATGCCATGGATGCTGTTTTGACTTCAGCGATAGATAATAATTTTGGTACAATTGCCATCGATAAAAATGGAACCAAATGGCTTTCTACCAGTGA
This sequence comes from Flavobacterium sp. GNP008, assembly GCF_056428965.1. Taxonomy (NCBI): domain Bacteria; kingdom Pseudomonadati; phylum Bacteroidota; class Flavobacteriia; order Flavobacteriales; family Flavobacteriaceae; genus Flavobacterium; species Flavobacterium sp. GNP008. The sequence continues at coordinate 1,059,425 of NZ_JBWJVL010000001.1, forward strand.
AGATGGGGTTGTTGGTTTTAATGAAAGTAACAATAAATTTAAAAAAATAACAACAGGACCCGATACTGGGAATTTGCCAATTTCAAATGTAAGGGTGGTCGCAGTGGATAATAGAAACCAGCTTTGGATAGGAACGACAAAAGGATTGCGGGTTTTGCCGAATGTAGGTAGTTTTCAAACAGAAGACCAAATGACAGCGAATCCAATAATAATTTTAGAAGATAATTTGGCACAGGAGTTATTGTACGAACAATTTATTACGGACATTGCTATCGATGGAGCCAACAATAAATGGATTGGCACTGCGGATTCAGGCTTGTTTTTAGTATCGCCAAACGGACAGGAAACCAAGTACCATTTTACAATAAACAATTCACCATTGCCCAGTAACGTTATAAATGACATCGATATAAACAATGTTACCGGCGAAGTTTTTATCGCTACTGCTAAAGGGCTGGTTTCTTTCAAAGGAGTTTCGACTGCTGCCAATGATGATTTAAGTAATGCGTATGTGTATCCAAATCCGGTGCGACCAGAATACCAAGGCACCATTAAAATTGCCGGATTACTGGATAAAGCTACTATTAAAATCACCGATATTGAAGGGAATTTAGTGCATGAAGCGACTTCCGAAGGTGGAACACTAGAATGGGACACCACTGCTTTTGGGAAATACAAAGTCGCTTCTGGAGTGTACATGATATTTATTTCGGCACAAGACGGAGTAGAAACGAAAGTTAAAAAAGTAATGATAATAAGGTAATCAGAAAATTGAATTTTTCAATCTTTAAATTAAAACTGTGCTCGTAAAAACCAAAGCCATCGTCATTTCGTCTTTAAAATTTCAAGAAAAAAGCTTGATTGTAAAATGTTTTACGTTGTCGCATGGTTTAAAATCCTATTTTGTTCGAGATGCTTTTTCCTCCAGAAAATCCAATCAAAAAATCGCGTATTTTCAACCGTTGACCATTCTCGAAATTGAAGCGGTTCATAAAAACAAAGGCACTTTAGAAAACTTCAAAGAGATAAAAATTGCCGAACCTTTCCATTCAATACATTCGGATATTTATAAAAGCACAATCGTAATGTTTATTTCTGAAATGCTGCACCATTCCATTCACGAAGAAGAAACGAACGAGCATCTTTTTACTTTTCTGGAAACGGCATTGCATTGGCTCGATAATCATGATGAAATTGCCAATTTTCATCTCATTTTACTATTGGAAACCACAAAATATTTGGGTTTTTATCCTGATATTTCTGACATGGACATGCCTTTTTTCGAAATGACCGAAGGTATTTTTACCCCTTTTCATGCCATCAGTTCGCTCACGGAACATGAAAGTAATTTGTTCAAAAAACTGATTGACCTAAAATTCGATACCAATCAAAAAACATTCCACGTCATCGAAAGACAAATCGTTTTACGAATTCTAATCGATTACTACAGTTTTCACTTGGACGGCTTTAAAAAACCAAAATCATTAGACGTTTTGAAAGAAGTTTTTTCATAGGTGGAAAAAATTTCTTCATAATTTATTTTTGTATCAAAAAGTAAAGTATATTTGTCTTTTAATCAAGTTTATTGTCCTTTATGGAAAGCAAGCTTTAACTACTTAACTTTATGGAACCAAAAGCAAAACAAGAAGGAGATATTGAAAAAATTGATAAGTTTACAGGTTATCAATTACCCAACAGATTTAAAATTATTGGATTAATATTGTTTGTTATGTCATTCTTTTCTGTTCCACTTATTTCAATCTATTTAGAAAATAGTAAACACCAAGATTTATTTCAAAGGATAGGTTCGACTCTAGCTATTTTAAGTTTGCTCATGATTGCAATTTCTAAGGAAAAAGTAGAAGATGAGTTAATCGCAAAGATTAGGATGCAATCCTACCATTACGCTGTTATTGGAACGGTATTAGGCTATTTATCACTGCCATTTGTTAATTATATAATTTCCTTTAGTTTTTCTGATGCCCCAAAAATGGAAGGTGTTAAGGATATTCCAATATTTGGGTTTTTATTGTTCATGCAAATTCTTACTTTCCGTAAGTTAAAAAAAGCGTATAATGAAGAATAGACTAAAAGTAGAACGCGCCATTTTAAATTTAACTCAAGAGGAATTGGCAGAGAAAATAGGGGTTTCTAGACAAACGATAAATTCAATTGAAACCAATCGGTTTGTGCCATCAACAGTTCTTGCCCTAAAATTATCAAAGTTATTTGAAAAATCGGTTAATGATTTCTTTGAGTTAGAAGGCGATGAAAAATAATAGGTAATAACTACAAGTTGATAAGAAACCGTACATAGTTCAGACAGTCAAGAATTAGTACTATTTTTTCTGATTTAGCTTACTATTAAAAATGCTATTAAAGAACTTATAAATTTTAAAATTCTCAAATAATTATTTACTATATTTGATATAAATAAGTAATTTTTTTCATTTTTAACCTACTGAAAATCAAAATTTTGACTACCCGAGTCTTTTAAAGTAAACTTGCTAATATATTGTTAGTCGCGTTTTAAAAGGCTATATCTTAAAGAGTAATTTGTTAAATAGCACGTCTCATTTTTTTGAATTCACCTACAGAGTTTAATTATACCTTTAAATTAAAAAAAGATCAAATGAAATCAAAATTCAAAAAAGTAGGAACATTATTGTTAGCCATTGCTTTTTCTAGTGAAGTGTCTGCACAAACAAAAGATGCTTCACAGGATCCTAACATTGAAAGCAATATTAGAGGGTTTCTTAAAGTGCTAAATTCGGGAACAGGAAAGCCATTAGAGCAATTGTCTCCTGTCGAAGCTAGAAAAGTGCTTGTAGGTGCTCAAGCATCTGTTAAGGTTGATATGTCTGGTATAACTGTTACTGAAAAGACAATTGTTGAGAGCGGAGAAAGCATTAAAATAAATATAGTGAAGCCAGAAAATGCAAAAGGGACATTACCTGTCTTTATGTTTTTTCATGGTGGTGGCTGGGTGCTGGGCGATTTCCCTACACATCAACGAATGGTACGTGATTTAGTGGTTGCCTCTGGTGCGGTAGCCGTTTTTGTAAATTACACACCCTCTCCAGAAGCACATTACCCTGTTGCCATTACTCAAGCCTATAACGCAACAAAATGGGTAGCAGCACATGGGAAAGAAATTGGTGTTGATGGAAAACGCCTAGCGGTTGCAGGAAACAGCGTTGGAGGAAATATGGCTACTGTTGTTGCACTGATGGCTAAAGATAAAAAAGGACCAGAGATTAAATTACAAGTTTTATTTTGGCCTGTAACCAATGCTAATTTTGAAACAGAATCTTATAATTTATTTGGCAAAGACCGATTCCTGACTAAGAACTTAATGATGTGGATGTGGGATAATTACACAACAGATCCTAAACAGCGTAAAGAAATTTATGCTTCCCCTTTACTAGCGACTACCAACCAGTTAAAAGGATTGCCACCCGCATTAGTACAAACTGCCGAAAATGATATTCTAAGAGATGAAGGAGAGGCGTATGCCCGTAAATTAGATGAAGCAGGAGTAAAAGTCACAGCAACTCGTTACAATGGAATGATCCACGATTGGGGTTTATTAAATGCAATAAGTACAATTCCCGGCACAAAATCAGCGTTGTTGCAAGCTGCAGCGGAATTAAAAAAGGCACTTAAATAGTTTGGCTTTTACAACAATAGCTTAATGTAAGTTTTCTAAAAAGCATCCTGAATCTTGAATTCTAGATGCTTTTTATTTGTTTTAGAGCGTTTTTTAGGACTAGTTTATGGATTATTTTTTGTTCGGGATTAAAAAATATTTGCAGCTATTTTACTTCGTTGGTGGTCTTTATTTAAGTTTTCACTCCTTTGAATCACCATAAAGGATTCCGTTACGCTCTCACGCAAAAATTCGTCGCGCATTACTCATTACTCATAACTATTTATTACTTTCGCAATTCGATTTAGAAAAGGATAAAATGAGCACAAAATTTACTGAATACAAAGGACTTGACTTACCAACTGTGGCGTCAGAAGTTCTGGATTTTTGGAAGAAAGAAAACATATTCGAGAAAAGCGTAACCACTCGTGAAGGAAACACCCCATTCGTATTTTTTGAAGGGCCGCCTTCGGCAAATGGATTGCCAGGAATTCACCACGTAATGGCACGTGCTATTAAAGATATTTTTTGCAGGTATAAAACTCAAAAAGGGTTTCAAGTGAAGCGCAAAGCGGGCTGGGATACCCACGGTTTACCTGTGGAACTGGGTACTGAAAAAGAATTAGGAATTACCAAAGAAGATATAGGAAAAACCATTTCCATCGAAGAATACAACGAAGCGTGTAAAAAAACCGTAATGCGTTACACAGACGTATGGAATGATTTGACTGAAAAAATGGGCTATTGGGTGGATATGGAAGATCCATACGTGACCTATAAATCCAAATACATGGAAACGGTTTGGTGGATTTTGAAACAAATCTACAATAAGGATTTGATGTACAAAGGCTATACCATTCAGCCGTATTCTCCAAAAGCAGGCACAGGATTATCTTCTCATGAAGTAAACCAACCGGGAAGTTATAGAGATGTGACAGATACGACTGTTGTGGCACAATTTAAAGTGATTGATGCGCATAAAGAGTTATTGTTCTCTAAGTTTTATGATTACATCAGTTCTCATAATTTAGTACAGTATAAGTTAGAAGTTTTGGATTTAGAGGAAATCTTTATCCTAGCATGGACCACAACGCCTTGGACATTGCCAAGTAATACGGCTTTGACTGTAGGTCCAAAAATTGAATATGCTTTAGTAAAAACATTCAATCAATATACGTTCCGTCCGGCAACATTGATTTTGGCTAAGAAATTAGTAGCCAAACAGTTTGGGAAAGGGTTCTTCGAAAGTAGTGAACCTGCTGATTTTGAAAACTTCAAAGAAGGCGATAAGAAAATTCCGTATCAGGTTTTGGCGGAATGCAAAGGAGCGGATTTAGTTGATATTCGTTACGAACAATTAATGCCATTAGTGCTGCCGTATCAAAATGCTGAAAATGCTTTTAGAGTAATTTCTGGAGATTTTGTAACCACCGAAGATGGAACAGGAATTGTGCACACATCGCCTACTTTTGGTGCTGATGATGCCAAGGTAGCTAAAGAAGCTACGCCAGAGATCCCGCCAATGTTAGTTCTGGACGAAAATGGAACTCCGGTTCCGTTAGTAGATTTACAAGGGAAATTCACCTCACATGTGGGAGAATATGCTGGTAAATACGTAAAAAATGAATATTACAACGACGGTGAAGCGCCAGAACGGTCTGTAGATGTTGAAATCGCCATTCGATTGAAAGAAGAAAACCGAGCATTTAAAGTAGAGAAATATGTCCACAGTTATCCACATTGCTGGAGAACAGACAAGCCTATTTTATATTATCCACTGGATTCTTGGTTTATAAAAATCTCGGAAGTTAAAGATAGAATGTTTGACTTGAACGAAACCATCAACTGGAAGCCAAAAGCAACCGGAGAAGGACGTTTTGGAAATTGGTTAAAAAATGCCAATGACTGGAATTTATCACGATCCAGATTTTGGGGAATTCCATTGCCAATCTGGAGAACCGAAGACAAACAAGAAGAAATCTTAATCGGTTCTGTTGAAGAATTATACAACGAAATCGAAAAATCAATTGCAGCTGGTTTTCAAAATCAAAATCCTTTCAAAGGGTTTGAAATAGGGAATATGGCAGAAGAAAACTACGATTTAGTGGACTTGCATAAAAATGTAGTTGACGAAATTACTTTGGTTTCTGCATCCGGAAAACCAATGACGCGAGAAGCTGATTTGATTGATGTTTGGTTTGATTCAGGTTCTATGCCCTATGCACAATGGCATTACCCTTTTGAAAACAAAGATAAAATTGACGAGAATAAGGATTTTCCAGCGGATTTTATTGCTGAAGGAGTCGATCAAACGCGTGGTTGGTTTTATACCTTGCATGCTATTGGGACCTTAGTTTTTGATAAAGTAGCCTATAAAAATGTGGTTTCTAACGGATTGGTTTTGGACAAAAATGGACAAAAAATGTCTAAACGTCTTGGGAATGCAGCAGATCCATTCGAAACATTAAAGGAATACGGCCCAGATGCGACGCGTTGGTACATGATAGCGAATGCGAATCCTTGGGACAACTTGAAATTTGATTTAGAGGGAATTGCTGAGGTACGTAGAAAATTCTTTGGAACACTATACAACACGTACTCGTTTTTTAGCTTATATGCGAATATTGATGGATTCAAATACGAAGAAGCGGAGATTCCATTAAGTGAAAGACCGGAAATTGATCAATGGATCATTTCTGAATTGAACACTTTGATACAAGAAGTGGATGGTTTTTATGCGGATTATGAGCCTACTAAAGCCGCTCGTGCCATTTCTGAATTTGTACAGGAAAACTTGAGCAACTGGTACGTTCGTTTGTGCAGGAGACGCTTCTGGAAGGGGGAATATGCACAAGATAAAATCGCTGCGTATCAAACCTTGTATACCTGTTTGTTAACCATAAGTAAATTGGGTGCGCCTATTGCGCCTTTCTTCATGGACAAACTTTACAGAGACTTAACGTTAGCAACACAGTCAGAAAAATATGACAGTGTACATTTGGCGGAGTTTCCAATTTCGGTTGAAAACTATGTTAATAAAATGTTAGAGAGCAAAATGCAGAAGGCGCAGACCATTTCATCTTTGGTTTTGTCACTTCGAAAAAAGGAAATGATAAAGGTACGTCAACCCTTGCAAAAGGTAATGATTCCGGTACTTGATGAGAATCAAAGGGCTGAAATAGAGGCGGTTTCTGATCTCATAAAAGCAGAAGTTAACGTGAAAGAGATAGTGCTTTTGGACGATGCCTCAGGAGTTTTGGTAAAACAAGTCAAACCTAATTTTAAAGCGCTAGGACCCCGTTTTGGTAAAGATATGGGATTGGTTTCCAGAGAGATACAAGGTTTCACAGTAGCTCAGATAAGTCAATTGGATAAGAAAGGAAGTCTGGATGTTATAATTGCAGGAAATAACGTAACTTTAACTTTAGAAGACGTTGAAATAACTTCACAAGATATTGAAGGTTGGCTGGTAGCCAACTCAAATGGCATAACGGTTGCGCTTGATATAACAATTTCTCCAGCATTGAAACAAGAGGGTATTGCAAGAGAATTGGTAAACAGAATTCAGAATATTCGTAAAGATTCAGGATTTGAAGTTACGGACAAAATTAAAGTTCAGCTGAAAAGAAATGGGTCTTTAGAAGAGGCAATTATTAAAAATGAAGCGTATATAAAATCAGAAACATTAACCAATCATTTGGTTTTTGTCGATGAAATTGAAAACGGTACAGAGATAGAATTTGATGATATAAAAACAATGATATTAATTTCAAAATAATATAAAAATGGTAGATGAAATTGCAAAATACTCAGAAGCTGATTTAGCAGAGTTCAAAGAGATAATCCTTGGTAAAATTCAAAAAGCACAATTAGATTTAGATTTGATAAAAAGTGCCTATATGAATGATTTAAATAATGGAACTGATGATACATCACCAACATTTAAAGCTTTTGAAGAAGGGAGCGAAACGATGTCTAAAGAAGCAAACTCGCAACTGGCGATTCGTCAGGAAAAGTTTATCCGTGATTTGAAAAATGCTCTGTTCCGTGTTGAGAATAAGACGTACGGAATTTGTAAAGTTACAGGCAAATTAATTGGAAAAGAAAGATTGAAAATTGTTCCTCACGCCACAATGAGTATCGAAGCGAAAAACCTGCAACGATAATCCCTTTGTTAAACACTATTTAACGCTCCATTGGGAGCGTTTTTTTTGATTAAATTGCTATTTTTGCGCCACTAAAATTTATAAAATGTCATTACGAAAAGCGTATCTCCTTATTTTTATTCTATTGCTTGTTGATCAAGTTTCAAAAATATACATTAAAACTAATTTTATTTTAGGAGAAGAAGTTGAAGTGTTCAAATGGTTCAAAATCTTATTCATAGAAAATGAGGGGATGGCATGGGGTACTGAAATTCCAGGTGCTTATGGCAAGTTAGTCCTAACCTTGTTTAGACTGGTTGCAGTAGCTGGAATAGGATACTGGTTGTGGGACTCTGTTGAGAGAAAACACAGTTCGAATTACTTGATTGTAGCTATTTCATTAATTCTTGCCGGTGCATTTGGCAACATTATAGACTCTGTTTTTTACGGAGTTATTTTTGATGATAGTCAACAGCAACTAGCGACTTTGTTCTCTGATCAGCCTTATGGAACCTGGTTTCACGGTAAAGTAGTCGATATGTTTTACTTTCCTTTTTGGCATGGAAATTTACCAAGCTGGCTACCCATTTGGGGCGGAAGAGAATTTACTTTTTTTAACGCTATTTTTAATATAGCGGATGTTGCCATTTCAACAGGGGTTGGTATTTTGATTTTTTTCAATAATAAAGCATTTCATCATAAAACGGCATAAATTTTTCAATCAGAAATTTATAAAATAAAAAAGACCTATTTCAGGATAGAAATAGGTCTTTTAGATTAATGTTTGTTTTGTCCTGGAGCATAACGTTTGGCACTTTTGCCGCCATATATTTTTTTAGCTTGTCCAGGTGGAAGTTTTTTAGCGTTATAGGTTGATCTGCTAGTTCCAGTACGAATGCTGCAGTTTGATAATGAAACTGCAAATAGAATTACCATAAGGGATACGGCAAATCTTGAATTTTTAAATGTTCTCATAACTTATTTAGGTTTTATCGGTTGCGAAAGTACGAATTCAAAATTTAAAGGAGTGAATGGAATCGGGTGTCACACAATAATCTAGCTTTACATCACCTTCAAAAATATCGGTAATTAGTTCTTCTGGTTCAAATAGCGAAAGCCCTACCTTGATTATATCGGGTTTGCATTTAGATAAAAAGGTATCATAAAACCCCATGCCATACCCCACGCGATGTCCTTTTTTATCGAAAGCCAAAAGTGGTACAAAAACTACCTCAATTTTAGTTGAAGGCACTTCAATTCCATCTACAGGTTCCGGAATATTGTATTCGTTTTTTTGTATTCGAGTATTGTCTGTCAATAGGAAATGAGTCATGTTACGGGTCGTGAAATCAGCTTTCGAAACCAGAATTTCCTTGTCTTTTCCCGATAATACGTGCAAAACATATTCGGTGTTGACTTCCTTATGTTCCATAATGGGAAGGAAAATATGAAAGTACGTTTTATCCCAAATGGGAAGTTTTAGTAGTGTATTGGAGACCGCTAAGCTCAATTCGTCAATTTCATTTTCAGAAAGGGAATTTCGTAAGGCTTTGTATTTTTTTCGTAAGGCTGTTTTATTCTTCATCTTCTTCATTAGTGTTTGACAGGTGGTAAATAGCATCACCCTCATAAACAATAGGAGAATGATTGGCGTTGATTACGTAACCATCATTTGGCGCTTTAACTTTTCGCTCAAACTTCCCATAGGGATCGGTTATAGTAGCTAGAATTGTTCCCTTTTGTACAAAATTACCAATAGTATTATAATCGTGCAATAATCCGGAGCACTTGGCTCTAATCCAACCTGATTTTTCAATATAGATTGACGGCGATTTTGGTTTCATAACGATATGTTTTGGATCTAACATACCAAGATGAGACAACAGGCGTTTTGCACCATTAACTCCTTCGTCAGCAACGAAATTATTAATATCAAGTGATTTACCGCCCTCAAAAAGCAGCATTTTTACATTCATTTTTTCACTGGAACTTCGGAAAGAACCTGAAATGTTTTTGGAATACAACGTAAACGGAGCATTAAAAACATCGGCTAATATTTTTAATTGTTCATTGTTCTGGGTAAGACGAATTTGTGGCGCATTGAATCGACTGGCACCACCAGCATGAAAATCTACAGCATATTGTACAATTGGCATAATCTCTGTTAAAATATGAAAGGCAAATCTACTGGCTAATGATCCGGTTTTGCTACCCGGAAAAACCCGATTTAAATCCCGGCCGTCAGGAAATTCCCTGGATTTATTGACAAATCCATATACGTTTATGATAGGAATACAAATAATTGTGCCTTTTTTTGGTCTGTTTATTTTCTTGCTGATCAATTGCCGAACGATTTCTACACCGTTAATTTCATCTCCATGAATTCCTGCAGAGAAAAGCACGACCGGGCCATCAATTTTAGAGCGTCTTACAATAACGGGGATGTTTAGTTTTGTGGTGGTGTGTAATCGGGCAATTTCGACATTGATGGTTTTGCTTTCGCCGGGAACAATGCTTTCGCCGAAAATTACGATTGGTGTGGTATTGGTTTTTATCATAGGTTCTTGAAACCATAAAAATAACGATAATAACGAATTAGAAACTACAATTCTGATAAAAATTTCGGCAGAAAGATTTCAAGAGTATTGATTTGTATTTCGTGATTTTTGAGATTAACTTTGTTACATGAATCCAACTACTTTAGTGCTTCAAATTCAAACATTACCGGATGGGCCCGGCGTATACCAATATTACGACAAGGAAGGGAAAATTTTGTATGTGGGTAAAGCCAAAAATTTAAAAAAAAGAGTTTCTTCTTATTTCAATAAAATTCACGATACGGCCAAAACCAATGTGCTCGTAAAGAAAATTGTAACCATAAAGCACATCGTGGTTCCTACGGAAACCGATGCGCTGTTACTAGAAAATAACCTGATAAAAACCCTGCAGCCCCGTTACAACGTGTTGTTGCGGGATGATAAAAGTTATCCTTGGTTGTGTATCAAGAAAGAACCTTTTTCTCGGATATTTGCCACCCGAAGAATGGTCAAAGACGGGTCGGAATATTTTGGGCCGTATACCAGTTTCAAAACCGTCAGCACTATCTTAGAACTCATCAAAGAGTTGTATCCGTTACGGAGTTGTAATTATGATTTAAGTAAAAGCAATATCGAAAGTGGAAAATTTAAGGTGTGTCTCGAATACCACATTGGTAATTGCATGGGGCCTTGTGAAGGATTAGAAACTTTAGAAAATTATCAAAAGCAGGTGGATGCCATTCGCGAAATCCTGAAAGGAAATTTCAAAGAAAGTATGAAGGATTTCAAACGGGTCATGACGAATCTGGCAGCCGATATGCATTTTGAAGAAGCCCAAAAAATTAAAGAGAAAATAGAAGTTCTCGAAAATTACCAATCACGCTCTACGATTGTAAATCCAAAAATTACGAATATTGATGTATTTTCAATTGTCTCGGATGAAAGTGCGGCCTATGTAAATTTTCTGCAAATTTCTCATGGTTCGATTATTCGTTCGCACACGATGGAAATCAAAAAGAAATTGGATGAACCCGATGAAGAATTACTAGAATTGGCGATTGTCGAGTTACGTGAACGTTTTCAATTGCTGTCTCGTGAAGTTATCGTTCCGTTTCACGTAGATTTAGGGGAACATATAAAAATTACCGTTCCGCAGCTAGGGGACAAAAAGCAAATTTTGGATTTGTCCATTCGAAACGCAAAGTTTTACCGAATCGAACAACTGAAACAATTGCAAATTGTAGATCCGGATCGCCATACAAAAAGGATTATGGCTCAAATGCAAAAAGACTTGCGTTTGCCGGTAGAGCCAAGGCATATCGAATGTTTTGATAACTCGAACATTCAAGGAACGAATCCTGTTTCGGCTTGTGTGGTTTTTAAAGATGGAAAACCTAGTAAGAAGGATTACCGTCATTTTAATATTAAAACGGTTGAAGGGCCGGATGATTTTGCTTCGATGACCGAGGTAGTTTATAGACGATACAAACGATTGCTGGACGAAAAAGAACCCTTACCTAATTTAATCATTATTGACGGAGGAAAAGGACAATTATCAGCAGCACTGAAAAGCCTTGATGAATTGGGTTTGCGAGGAAAGATTGCTATAATTGGTATTGCCAAAAGACTGGAAGAGTTGTTTTATCCGGGTGATTCTATTCCGTTGTATTTAGATAAAAAATCAGAGACACTCAAAATAATCCAGCAATTGCGGAATGAAGCGCACCGATTTGGGATTACACATCACAGAGATAAAAGGAGTAAGGCAGCATTAAACTCTTCCATTGAAAGCATTCCCGGTATTGGTGAAAAGACGATGTTAGCCTTAATCCAACACTTTAAAAGTGTTAAAAGATTAAAGTTAGCGACAGAAAAAGAAATTTCTGACGTTATAGGTATATCAAAAGCCAAAAAAATTACCGAATTTTACAAGGCCACAAACGAAAATTAATACACCCGCATTTGATGACGGAATAAATTGCTGTTTATGAAGAAAATCACACTATTACTGATTGTTTTAAGCAGCTTAACGGTTTTTTCACAAGCGCAAAAAAGACCCAAGATAGGCTTGGTTTTGAGTGGTGGTGGTGCAAAAGGATTTGCTCATATAGGAGTTCTGAAAGTATTAGAAGAAGCAGGTGTCAAGATTGATTACATTGGAGGAACCAGTATGGGAGCTGTTATTGGCGGACTTTATGCTTCGGGTTACAATGCAAATCAGATTGATTCTATTTTTCAGGCCACAAATTTCAATGAATTAATCAATGATTTTATTCCCAGATCTTCCAAAAATTTCTACGAAAGAAGAAACGACGAATTGTATGCGTTGGTTTTGCCGTTTAATAAAATGAAAATTGGAATTCCGGAGGCATTGTCAAAAGGAATGTACAATTATAACTTATTGAGTAGGATAACAAGAAATGTAAGAGATGTAAAGGATTTTAATCAGCTTCCAATTCCTTTTTTATGTATTGGTACCAACATAGAAACAGGGGAAGAAGTGTTGTTAAACAAAGGCAATTTAGCTCAAGCGATGATTGCCAGCTCTGCATTTCCCTCTTTGTTTTCTCCTGTTGAAATTGATGGAAAAATCTTAGTTGATGGGGGAGTTGTTAATAATTATCCCATTGAGGAAGTACGAAAATTAGGGGCGGATATAATTATAGGTGTTGATGTTCAAAATGATTTATTGGACAGGACACAACTAAAGGATGCGACTAAGATTTTAGTGCAAATTACGAATCTTCAATCTATAGAGCGAATGAAGAGAAATGTGAGTGACACCGATATTTATATCAGACCCGATGTAACACAATACGGTGTAATTTCTTTTGACAAAGGAAAAGAAATAATTAGAAAAGGGGAAGAAGCTACTTTTGCGGTTTATGAACAAATAAAAAAAATTGTTGATGAGTCCAATCCGTGTCGAAAGCCTAAGCTTAAATTTTATTCGGATAGCTTGCAGATAGGAGCTATAAATAGCAATGAATTAGATAATTATACAAAAGAGTATATCATTAGTAAATTAAAATTCAAACCAGGAACAAAGACCTGTTATGATGATTTGTTAAAGGGAATTAATAATATCAATGCCACTCAAAATTTTAGTGCTATCTCGTATACATTGGAACCAAATAAAGAGAATGTAGATCTGAATATCAGTTTAACAGAAAATGGAACAAAAACGTATTTGAAATTCGGATTGCATTATGATAATTTATTCAAAAGTGGTGTTTTGGTAAATTTGACTCGCAAAAAAACACTTTTTAAAAACGATATCGCTTCTCTTGATGTTGTTTTAGGAGATAATATCAGATATAATTTAGACTACTATATTGAAAATGGATTTAATTTAAGTTTTGGTTTTAAATCGAATTACAATCAATTTAATAGAAATATTGCCAGAGAAATAAGCAGTTTGAATTTAGAAGGTTTAGGGATTAATTCTATCAATGTGGATTTCATGGATCTCACGAATCAAGCTTATTTTCAATCTTTATTTGTTCAAAAATTTTTAATTGGAGGAGGAGTTGAGTTGAAATATTTAAAGATAAAATCCGAAACATTGTCCAATGTTGACCCAACGATTGACAATAGTAACTATCTAAGTCTTTTCGGCTATATGAAATTTGACTCTTTTGATAATAAATATTTCCCTAAAAACGGGTGGTATTTTACCGGAGATATTCAATCGTATTTGCTCTCGTCTAATTATACCGGTGATTTCAAACCCTTTTCGATTGCTAAAGCTGATTTTGGTGTAGCAGCTTCCTTATTCAAAAACGCAACAGTAAAATTTCAAACGGATGCTGGGTTTTCTTTTGGTCAGGAAAGTGTTTCTTTTTTTAATTTTATTTTGGGTGGGTATGGATATAATCCGCTTAATAACTTCAAATATTTGTATGGATACGATTATTTGAGTGTAGCTGCCAATAGTTATATAAAATCTACAGCAACAGTAGATTATGAATTTTATAAAAAAAATCATGTCAATTTTTCGGCAAATTTTGCTAATATCGGTGATCGGATTTTCGAGACTGTAGATTGGATCTCTATTCCAAAATACTCAGGATATGCAGTAGGATACGGTTTAGAAACCGTAATTGGCCCTGTAGAGATAAAATATTCCTGGTCACCAGAACAGCCCAAAGGCTTTACTTGGTTCAGCATTGGGTTTATGTTTTAATTGTAATTTATTTCAATATTAATTCCGATATTTGTTATCATGAAAACAACTTGGAGCGGTTTATTAGGATATCTGCAATTTCTCATCAAGAGGAATCCCGAATAGATTGCATTTTTTTGATTTAATTAAATAAGTTTAGTTCGATGAAACTTTAAACTTTAAGACTATCACTTTTAAACAAAAAAATCATGCCTTTATATCATAAATTGGGAAATTTCCCCCAAAAAAGACACACGCAATTCGAAAAGCCAAATGGTGGATTGTATTATGAACAACTTTTTGGAACAGAAGGTTTTCACGGACACTCCGCTTTGTTATATCACGTTCACAGACCAACACAGGTAAAGGAAATTCTAAAATCCTATTCGGTAGAGCCGAAAATTGCCATTGGAAAAAACATAAAATCGTTATTATTAAAAGGGTTTGAGCTAAAACCGGAAGATGATTTTCTGGACAGTCGCAAAGCGATGTTAGTCAATAAAGATTGTACTATTGGGTTAGCCGCGCCAAGGCAATCATTACGAAACTATTTCTATAAAAATGCCGATGCCGATGAAATGATTTTCATTCATAAAGGAAAAGGAAAATTGCGCACCATGATGGGGAATATCCCTTTCGAATATGGTGATTACTTGATTATTCCTCGCGGAATTATCTATCAAATTGATTTTGAAACAACGGAAAATCGATTGTTTTATGTAGAATCATTTGCTCCATTTTATACGCCTAAAAGATATAAAAACGAATCAGGTCAACATTTGGAACATTCTCCATTTTGCGAGCGTGACTTTATTTTGCCAACAGAATTAGAAACGCACGATGAAAAAGGAGATTTTTTAATCAAAATCAAAAAAGAAGGAATGATACACGAATTCGTTTACGCTTCGCATCCCTTTGATGTAGTAGGTTGGGACGGATATAATTTCCCTTACGGATTCAGTATTCACAATTTTGAGCCTATCACAGGTCGGGTGCACCAGCCGCCACCGGTTCATCAAACTTTCGAAACTTCGACATTTGTAGTTTGTTCCTTCTGTCCGCGATTGTATGATTACCACCCAAAAGCAATTCCGGCGCCTTATAATCACAGTAATATCGATAGTGATGAGGTGTTGTATTACGTAGATGGCGATTTTATGAGCCGCAACAATATTGAGCAAGGGCACATTACATTACATCCAAAAGGGATTCCGCATGGGCCCGCACCAGGAGCAATGGAACGCAGCATCGGTCATACTGAAACCCACGAATTAGCGGTAATGGTTGATACATTCCGCCCGTTAATGGTAACCGAAGTGGCTATGGGACTTGATGATGGCCAGTATTATAAATCTTGGGTAGAATAATCAGGAGCTATTTCCTGCTGTACACTTTATCTTTTCCTGACTAAAGAAGCCAGAAAAAGGATGCCGTTTCCATCAGGGCTGGGCTTTATTATAATCAATAATATTTTTTTAAATAATTTAATCTGTGTAAATCTATTGTAGTAGCGTCAACGGCGTTCTGGAATTAGCGATACCGAATCAAAAAATAGATACCATGTCAAAAGAAGTAAAATCAGTAGAATACGGACTCGAAAAAATATTTGAAGGAGCACAAGATTTCCTTCCTTTATTGGGAACCGACTATGTAGAATTCTATGTAGGAAATGCAAAACAATCCGCACATTATTATAAAACAGCTTTCGGTTACCAATCCTTGGCGTATGCCGGATTAGAAACCGGAGTGAGAGACAGAACGTCGTATGTCTTAAAACAAGATAAGATTCGTATTGTATTAACCACGCCCTTAACGCAAGATTCTCCCATACATGAGCATTTGAGAAAACATGGTGATGGCGTGAAAGTTGCCGCTCTTTGGGTAGAAGATGCCACTAGTGCGTACGAAGAAACCATGAAGCGGGGTGCGCGCTCTTTTATGGAGCCAACAGTAGAGAAAGATGAGCATGGAGAAGTAGTGCGTTCCGGGATTTATACTTATGGGGAAACCGTGCATATTTTTGTGGAGCGCAAAAATTACAATGGTGTTTTCTTGCCAGGTTATAAGGAATGGAAATCAGATTACAATCCAGAACCAACCGGTTTAAAATACATTGATCACATGGTGGGAAATGTGGGTTGGAACGAAATGAACACTTGGGTGAAGTTCTATGAAGAAGTAATGGGATTTGTGAATTTTCTTTCTTTTGATGACAAGCAAATCAATACGGAATATTCCGCATTGATGAGTAAAGTAATGTCTAATGGAAACGGAAGAATCAAATTTCCAATCAACGAACCTGCCGAAGGAAAGAAAAAATCACAAATCGAGGAATACCTTGACTTTTATGGTGGACCTGGAATTCAGCACATCGCAATAGCAACCGATGATATTATCCAGACAGTATCTCAACTTAAAGCGCGAGGAATCGAATTCTTATCGGCACCTCCGCATACCTATTATCAAGCAATACCGGAGCGATTGGGCGATCACATGAAAATGATGAAGGAGGATTTAAATGAAATTGAAAAATTAGCCATCATGGTTGATGCTGATGAAGAAGGATATTTACTGCAAATATTTACAAAACCGGTCCAAGACAGACCAACCTTGTTTTTTGAAATTATACAAAGAATGGGAGCCAAAGGTTTTGGTGCAGGGAACTTTAAAGCGCTATTTGAATCAATTGAGAGAGAACAGCAATTGCGAGGAACGTTATAAAAAAGCATTATTTTTATAGATAGTGAAAAAATAATCGATGAATAGCGTGTTTTTTTGTAAATGTTGTGTTAAACTTTATTTTTCACTAAAATAACTGAATTTGTTAGCTACCTTTGCACTCGCAAAAAGGGAAGGGGTGGTTTCCTTCCTGATTTCATATAAATTTCATAGTTTATAGTTTTTTGGTTAGTTAATAGCATAAAAACTCAGTCATTATTTGACTGAGTTTTTTTGTTTTAATATATTTGGAACAAAATTTGCTTACAGACAGTATCTTGACAAATTAAGTAATGAAAAAACTAATCTTATTCTTTGTATTGATTATTACCGTAAGTTTTGATTCTCCCCAAGAGGACGCTTACGATGTGGGGGAATGGTTTAAATTTAGGATCCATTACGGGATTGTCAATGCGGGTTATGCTACCCTGGAGGTAAAAGATGCAATTGTCAATAACAAAAAGACTTTTCATGTAGTGGGTAAAGGCTATACAACAGGAATGTCACGCTTTTTTTTCAAAGTAGATGATCTTTATGAAAGCTATATTGATAAGGAAACCAGAAATCCATACCAGTTTGTCCGAAAAATTAATGAAGGCGGGTATACTAAAAACCAAGAAGGCTTTTTTAATCAGTCTACCAATAAAGTTGTTGTAAAAGATTACAAACACAAGACCGAAAAAACGCTATACATTCCAAAAAACACACAAGATATTTTATCTACCTTTTATTATTTAAGAAATTATCCTACTATTGATAAGTTAAAGATTGGGGAATCAGTGGCAATCGATATGTTTTTTGATGATGAGACTACAAAGTTCAAACTAAAATTTATCGGACGAGAAAGCATAACTACAAAATTTGGTGTTGTTCCTACAATGATTTTTAGGCCTTTAGTACAATCCGGGCGGGTTTTTAAAGAACAAGAAAGTCTTACCGTATGGATTTCGGATGATGATAATAAAGTACCGTTAAGAATAAAAGCCAGTCTGGCAGTAGGTTCAATTAAAGCAGATCTTGATGCATACAAAGGGTTGAAAAATCCTTTTAAAACAAAAAAATAATGAACAATAATGAAAATTCAGAAGCTATTTTAAAAGAAATTGAGCTTAAGTACGATGCAATAAATCAAAAAACGGAGACCCAGTTAGAGGGATTGTTGTGGTCAAAACCCATTACATACTGGGATTATATTCAAACAGATGCTTTGTTAGCTCTTCAAATTCAACGAACTACGCTTCCTGATGAAATGGTTTTTATTATGTACCATCAAGTGAATGAATTGATTTTTAAGATGGTACTTTGGGAAATGAAGCAAATTTCATATTGTGAGAATATCAATACGGTCTTTTTTACAGAACGACTAATGAGAATCAGCCGTTATTTTGATATGTTAACGACCTCTTTTAGCATTATGGGTGATGGAATGGAAGTAGAACAATACATGAAGTTTAGAAATACGCTGACTCCTGCTAGCGGTTTTCAAAGTGCACAATACCGTTTAATAGAATTTTCGTCTACTGACCTAATAAATTTGATCGATCACCGTTATAGAGATTCAATAGATAGAAACACATCATACGATTTTGCTTTAGAGCACCTGTATTGGCAAGCTGCAGGTAAGGATTATCACACCGGTAAAAAATCGTTTTTATTGGAGGAGTTTGAAAAAAAATATAAGAATTTGTTCCTGAGCCATATGGAAGAATACAATACCATTAATATTTGGCAAAAATTCAAACAATTACCAGAATTAGATCAAAAAAATCCAGAACTAATTCAAGCGATGCGCCATTATGATCATACGGTGAATATTACGTGGGTAATGCAACATTTGAATACAGCAAAAAAATATATTGATCAAAGCGGGAAAGGAGATGGCGAAGCTACTGGAGGAAGTGACTGGAAAAAATACATGCATCCCAAATACCAGAGAAGAATTTTCTTCCCGGAATTATGGAGTAGCCATGAATTAGACAATTGGGGAGTAGAAATGTAGATTGAATAAAAAACAACAAGGTTTGAAACAAATATTTATAGTTATTATAGCACTATTCTTTTTAATATCATGTAACAAAAAAAAGGAAATAGAGCCAGAGAAAACAGTGAAAGTTGTTCCTAAAAAAAGTGAGTTCGGATTTGTATATGCTGATTTTAATGTAGTCCACGATACTATAAAAAGAGGAGATACTTTTGGGACCTTATTAGAAGAGCAGAACATTGGGGAGCGAAAAGTATATGATATTATTGCCAAAGTAAGAGACAGTTTTGATGTGAGAAGCATCAGGATAAATAAACCTTTTACAATCCTGCGATCTAAAAACAAGAAACATAATTTAGAGGTTTTTATCTATCAACCCGATAATTTAAGTTATTACGTAGTTGATTTCCGTGATACAGCACTAGTGGTTTATAAAAAAACCAAACCCATTACCATTAAACGACGCACTATTGGCGGAGTTTTAAAAGAATCATTGTCTGAGACTTTAGGAAATGCCAGAATTGAAGGGGCTCTAGCAAGCAAAATCGCCAAAATTTATGCCTATTCCATCGATTTCATGAAGCTTAAAAAAGGAGATCGTTTTGCAATCACTTTTACGGAGCGGTATATAAATGATACGGTTTATGATGGGGTCGAGGAACTTGAGGCTTCGTTTTTTGAATATGGAGGGAAAATTATTTATGCATTTCCTTTTGCTCAGAACCCTAATTCAGATAAAATACAATACTATAATGAAGAAGGGAAAACACTAAAAAATTTCTTTCTAAAATCACCAATAAAATTCAGCAGAATATCCTCACGGTTTTCATCCAGTCGATTTCATCCGGTGCAACACCGTTGGAAAGCACATAAAGGAACGGATTATGCTGCACCTCGCGGAACTCCCATTACCGTTACCGCAGGGGGTATTGTAGAACAAAGTGGGTTTACTGCGGGAAATGGAAATTTTGTAAAAGTAAAACACAACGGAACGTATTCGACACAGTACTTGCACATGTCCAAAATATTGGTAAGACGCGGACAACGGGTCAATCAAGGTCAAGTTATTGGCTTAGTTGGGAGTACAGGTCTTGCTACAGGACCGCATGTATGTTATCGATTTTGGAAAAACGGTAGACAAGTAGATGCACTAAAACTTAAATTGCCTAATGGAGAGCCAATGAGTGGTAGTAATAAAAATCGTTTTATTAAAATAATCACCCCATTAAAATTTCAATTAGACAGTGTTGCTAATTTATAATTGTACAGCGCTAGCTTAACCGTATTTTTTTTGAAAATGAGGGGCTTGGGGCAATTTCAAAGTGGTACAATTTGTGGTTTTGTTGTTAAATTGTGATATAATTCGAAACACTTTTTCCATTAAAACTAATTTGAGTATTTTTGCCTAAATTTTTAACCTTACTACAATTTTTTTATAAATGGCTTTAAATACAATAAACCCAACAGAAACAAGCGCTTGGAAGAAACTTGAAATTCATTACTTAGAGATGAAAAAAGCTTCTATGCAAGAGCTATTTTTATTAGATGGAGAGAGAACAGAAAAATTCAATTTGAAGTGGAATGATTTTTTAATCGATTATTCTAAAAATATTATCAATCAAGAAACAATTCAACTATTGTTAGAATTGGCTACTGAAGTTGGCTTGAAAAGTGCGATTAAAGATTATTTTGATGGGGCACTCATCAACCAAACAGAGAATAGAGCTGTATTGCATACTGCCTTGCGTGCCAATGAATCAGCAGTTACTACTGTCGACGGAATTGATATAATTCCTGAGGTGTATGATGTAAAAAATAAAATTAAAGCCTTCACGGATGAAGTGACTTCAGGAGAAAGAAGAGGGTTTACAGGAAAACTCTTCACGGATGTTGTTAATATAGGGATAGGAGGTTCTGATCTAGGACCCGCTATGGTTGTTGAGGCTTTAGAGTTCTATAAAAATCATTTAAATGTTCATTTTGTTTCTAATGTAGATGGAGATCATGTAAATGAAATCATAAATAAATTAGATCCAGAAACTACTCTTTTTGTAATTGTTTCTAAAACATTTACCACACAAGAGACCCTAACTAATTCTGAGACAATCAGAAAATGGTTCTTACAGTCTGCAAAACAAGAAGATGTGGCTAAGCATTTTGTTGCAGTTTCTACAAATATTCAAAAAGTAACAGATTTTGGGATAAATCCTGACAATGTTTTTCCTATGTGGGATTGGGTTGGAGGTAGGTTTTCCCTATGGAGTGCAGTAGGACTTACGATAAGTTTAGCGGTGGGTTATGACAATTTCGATGGACTTTTAAAAGGGGCCAATAAAATGGATGATCATTTTAAAACCACTGATTTTGATACAAATATGCCAGTAATTTTGGCCTTATTGAGTATATGGTATAATAATTTCTTTGGGGCAGAAAGCGAAGCTTTAATTCCCTATACACAGTATCTGCAAAAACTAGCGCCTTACCTGCAACAGGGTACAATGGAAAGCAATGGTAAAAGCGTGGGTCGCGATGGGAAGCCGGTAAATTATCAAACAGGAACTATCATCTGGGGAGAGCCGGGTACTAATGCCCAACACGCATTCTTTCAATTGATTCATCAAGGAACAAAGTTGATCCCAGCGGATTTTATAGGTTTTGTAACCCCTTTATACGGTGATAATGATCATCATGATAAGCTAATGTCTAACTTTTTTGCACAAACAGAAGCGTTAATGCATGGAAAATCAAAAGAGCAAGTTCAAGCTGAATTTGAGCAACAAGGGTTAGCCGCACAAAAAGCAGAATTTCTTCTGCCTTTTAAAGTCTTTTCCGGTAACAAACCTACCAATACTATTTTGATTCAAAAACTTACCCCGGAAACTTTAGGTTCTCTGATCGCGCTCTATGAACATAAAATTTTTGTACAAGGGGTTATCTGGAATATTTTTAGTTTTGATCAATGGGGAGTTGAATTGGGTAAACAATTAGCGAATTCAATTTTAGAAGAAATTAACACGAAAACAGTTAAAAGCCATGATAGTTCTACGGCTTTTTTACTAAACCATTTTTTATTGAATAAATAGGATTTTTTTAATCACTGTTTTTAATAATTTCTAATGTAATTTAAACTTTTTGATCTTTTCATGAGAACATATGAGATTCAAAAGCCCTGATTTTAAGTAATTAGGGCTTTTTTTTGTAGAAGTAACGCTGTTGTAATACTTTTTTAGAAGAAATTGGAGTGTGAGTTAAGGTAAAATTTCAACTTTTTTTATGAAAAAATTAATAAAAAATTAATATGATACCTAATAATAGGAGTTTTTAACAAAAAACAAGAAAAATCATTTAAAGTTAAAATTCCTATTTTGAAAAAGGATATCCTTAACATTATGTTAACTTTTTAAAGCAAAAATGTTTTATTTTTGCTGAAAATTAATAAACTAAACAAAAAAACAAAAATGAAAAGAATTATTTTTATTTTGATTATTTTTTTATCAGTTGTAGGTCATTCGCAGGTTACTAGTTCTGCTATGTCTGGTACTGTTAAATCAAATTCTGGAGAAACTCTTCCTGGAGCTTCAGTTGAGGTTGTTCATAAGCCTACAGGAACGAAATATTTTTCTACGACAAGTGCTAATGGAGGGTATGCAGTTCAAGGAATTAGACCAGGTGGTCCTTACACCGTAAAAGTAACTTACGTAGGTTATAAAACAACAGAAATTACTGAAATCAATGCACCTTTAGGAAATAATTTAACTGTAAATGTTGTAGTAGAAGAAGAATCAAATGCTTTGAATGAAGTAATTGTTTCTACAAAATCTAAAGGAAATTTTAATAAAGGTAGAACTGGAGCATCTCAACAATTCACAAATAGAGAAATTACAGCTATACCGGTAACAGGCGCACGTTCTATAAACTCAATTACAAAGTACAATGCCAATGCGGGTAGTAATGGTACTTTTGGAGGGCAAGATTCAAGATTAAACAATTTTTCTATTGATGGATCTGTTTTTAATAATGGTTTTGGTTTAGGTAGTGATTCACAAGCAGGAGGAAGAACAGGTTCAACAGCTATTTCTTTAGATGCAATCGAACAATTGCAAGTAAGTATAGCTCCTTATGATGTTCGTCAATCAGGATTTTTAGGATCTGGAATAAATGCAGTTACTAAGAGTGGAACAAACGAAGTGGAAGGATCAGTTTACCATTCATTCCGAAGCAATAAGAAAGACTTTATAGGAACTAAAGCAGGGGAAAGAACAGTAGTTCCTGGAAAATTTGAAGAAAAGATTTGGGGAGCCAGAATTGGTGCGCCAATCATTAAAGATAAATTATTTTTCTTTGGAAATTTTGAAACTATAGAAAACATAAGCCCGGCTACCACTTGGACTTCTACAGGTTCACCACAACCAAGTGCTCAAGTTTCGGCGCCTACTTATGCGCAAATGGAAACACTTTCTAATTTTTTAAGAGACAAGTTTAATTACACGACTGGGCCTTGGGAGAATTATGATGCAGAAAGAATTTCAAAAAAATTCCTTGCCAGAGTTGACTGGAATATTAATAGCAATCATCAATTGACGGCTCGTTATGTTTTTCATAACTCAAATTCTGATGAGCTGACATCAAACTCAAATTCATTAGGTTTTGGAAACAGAAGAACAAGTCCGCTTGCTATGTCTTTTAAAAACAGTGGTTATGTTATTTTAGATAATACGAGATCAGCAGTTTTAGAATTAAACAGTAAATTAAGTAATTCTTGGTACAACAACTTTATTGCGGGTTACGACAAACAAATTGAAGATAGAGCATTACAAGGTGGTGGTTTGTTCCCAACGATTGATATATTAAATGGATCAAACACATTTATTTCTGCAGGATTAGATCCATTCACACAAGGAAATAAATTGACATATTCTACTTTACATTTTACCAATAATTTGACTAAAACTATTGGAAAACATTCTTTATTGTTTGGTTCTAATTTTGAACATTTCAAATCTAGTAATTTGTTTTTCTCTGGTTCTAATGGTGTTTATGTATTTAATTCATTAACTGATTTTTATGCAGCGGCTAATCAATCAGCAAATACTGGAGGAGCGCCATCTACAACAGCACTTCCTGCACGTTTCCAATTTAGATATTCTGCATTGCCGGGAGCTCAAGAACCATTACAAGTATTTAAGTCTAATAAATTAGATTTGTATACTCAGGACGAAATGAAATTGAGTGATAGATTCAAATTAACAGTTGGTCTTCGTGCTTCAGCAGTTTGGTTTGCTGATACGGCTCTTGAAAATCCAGCAGTTACTGCATTAACTTTTGCACAAGGGCAAAAGTTTAATACTGGGGAGATGCCTGAAACGCAGTATTTGTTAGAGCCTAGAGTTGGTTTTAATTTAGATTTAAACGGTGATTCATCTACGCTTCTTCGTGGAGGTAGTGGTGTATTTACCGGTAGAGCACCTTCTGTTTATTTATCGAATGCGATTGGTAATAATGGAGTACTTACAGGATTTGTTGACGTGAGTGGTACAGCATTAGCATCAGGAGGATATGGTTTTACTCCAAATCCTAATGATTATTTTATTCCAAATACACCAACTCTTCCAACTACATTTGAATTGGCTTTCACCGATAAAAAATTTAAGTTTCCTCAAGTTTGGAAAACCAATGTTGCAGTTGATCAAAAACTTCCTTTAGGTTTTGTAGGTACAATAGAAGGGATTTTTCAAAGAAATATTAATGCGATCCATTATTACAATAGTAATTTTGATGCGCCTGTTGGAACTTTCAGTGGTCCGGATAACAGACCAAGATATGCGCGTACGGATGCGGGTGTTCGTGTAAATGACAATGTTTCAAGTGCGGTAGTTTTAACTAATACGGATAGAGGATATTTTTATTCTACAACTTTTAAATTAGAGTATCCATACAAAAAAGGTCTTTGGGGATCTTTTGCTTACACACATTCAAGTGCTAACGATTTATTATCTCCAGGTTCTATTGCTTCTGGTTCATGGACTGGTGCTAGATCTGTAAATGGAAATAACAATTTACCATTAGCATTGTCTAACAACAACACACCACATAGATTAGTTGGTATTTTAGGATACAAAATCGAATATGGTAAAAATGTTGGTGCGGCGACTTCAATCAACTTAGGGTATATTGGAGAGCAAGCAGGACCATTTTCGTACTCTTACGGAGGAGATATGAATGGTGATAGAGTAAACAATAATGACTTGATTTACGTTCCTAAAAATGGAAATGAGATTCGTTTTCAACCATTGCCAGTTACAAATGTTGTAAATGGAGTTAATGTTGTAACTACATATACTGAAGCACAACAACAACAAGCGTATGATTCTTACATCAGTCAAGATAAATATCTTTCTACAAGAAGAGGGCAGTATGCACAGAGAAACGGAGGGGTTTTACCTATGTTACATCGTTTGGATTTATCAGCAACTCAAGATTTTTATATTACAATCGCAGGAAAAAAGAACAATTTCCAATTCAGAGCAGATATCTTAAACTTTACCAATTTTATTAATAAAGATTGGGGAGTTACACAAAGGGTGACTAATGCAAATGTCTTGAATTACAGAACAGCTACTGTGAATGTACCGTTTTTCCAATTAGCAACTCAAGTAGAAGCTGATGGAAGTAGAATTTTAATTAAAGATACTTTCCAGAAAAATGCTTCAACTTTTGATGTTTGGCAAGCACAATTCACACTTAGATACATTTTTGGTAAATAAGCGTATTTTAAGCTATTGAATATTTAAAACCACGTTGAAAAGCGTGGTTTTTTTATGCCTTTTTTTCTTATATTTGTTAAAACAAAAATATTATTTATGTACGATTTTATTCAAAAATTTCATTCTGGATGGGCTTATTTAGCGCTTTTGGTATTAGTGGTTGCAGTGGTTAACTCCTTCATCGGATTGTTTTCTAAAAAAGAGTTCGCTTCAAAAGATCGAAAAATTGCATTGTTTGCTTTAATAGCAATCCACATCCAATTATTGATTGGTGTCATTTTATATTTTGTATCCCCGTTAGGTTTCGCTTCTTTAGGACAAATGGCGGATAAGGCATTACGTCTGACTTCATTGGAACATCCATTAATAAATATTATTGCAATTGTATTAATTACAATAGGTTGGTCTAAACATAAAAAAATAATTTCGAGTGAATCAAAATTTAAAACCTTTTCAATTTTTTATGGTTTAGGTTTAGTCCTTATTTTGAGTAGAATTCCATGGAATATCTGGTTATAAAAAACGAATTAAGCTCTAGAAATAGAGCTTTTTTTATCTAGGTATGGTTTTTGTAAAATAGATTCAACTAATACAATATATATGAAAAAATCAATTACTTTGTTTTTTTTACTGGCAGTCATTAGCTTAGTCAGTAGTCAAACTTCTATGAGCGATAGACAAAAAGCTTCCTTTCAAAGAGACTCTATCAAAAAGAGTAAAATGGCACCTGATATTGAAGAAAAAAGAATAGATTCTCTGGTTAATGTATTAGCGGTTTTCAAACCTTTCAAGAAAGAGGCTCATGCCTCTTATTATGCGGATAAGTTTAATGGGCGGAGAACCACTAGTGGCCGAAAATTTGATAATAATAAATACACGGCAGCACATAAAAAGTTACCCTTTGGGACTAAGGTAAGGGTGACTAATGAGAAGAACGGAAAATCTGTGGTTGTCGAAATAACAGATAGAGGACCTTTTGTAAAGTCTAGAGAAATTGATCTTTCAAAACGTGCATTTATGGATATTACGTCTAATAAAAGTAGCGGAGGAATGCAAGTGACCATAGAAATAATGGCAAAATAATTACCATTTTTTAAAAGGATTAGTACTTATATAGGCATTGTAGTACCGTACGTCTCCACTTACCTCTTGCCCGAGCCAATTTGGTTTTTCAAAGACATCGGTTTCTGAATCAAGTTCAATTTCGGCGATTAACAATCCTTCATTTTCGCCATGAAACTCATCCACTTCGATTATATGGTTTCCGCTTTTTATCTCAAAACGAGTTTTATCGATGACTCCTTTTTCACATAAAAGCAATAGTGCCTTAGCTTCGGTAACAGGAATTTCTTTTTCCCATTCAAAACGAGAGAGTCCATTACTATTAGAAGCGCCTTTTATAGTCAGATATCCTTTATTAGCTCTTATGCGTACACGTACTGTTCGCTCTGGAACGGAACTTAAATAACCTTGTGCAATAGGACTTTCTGCGAAAGCTTCTTTTTTGAACGAATCGTTTTTAACTAAAAATTTTCTTTCTATTTCAATCATTTCTTTGTTGTTTTTAAAATATCTTGAGCATTCATTTTGATAATCAGCTTTGGTTTTGCACGGATAAAAATTGTATTGGGAAAAGCTTCTGTAATCGCTTTTTTATATTAAAAAGAGGTTTTTTTAGTCTACTATTTTCAATTTATAGGATGAATGCCTTGCTCAAAGGTATCAAATATTTTACTTTTTGGGTTTACGCTTTATGTCCCTATTTTTAGAATTTAAATTTTGACTTGGATAGTCTTCTCTAAGCCAATAGAAAATAACAATTTAAAATAAAAAACTAAAAGTTTCGTGGTTTTTTGTAATCGCTATTTTATGAGTAAGTTGCTGAAAGTTCTTTTTTGATTTGTATTTTTACAAAAATTGAATGGAGTCATGATAGAATTTTTCAAAGTAAAATCAAAGTCAACACCAGCAGGAATACTAACTGAATTTTTTGGTGAAGCAGAATCTTGGCGAGAAACAAATGACAGTTTAGTACCCTTAATTGAGTTGATAAGGCTCATTCGCCCGTTGAAAGCTAAAAAAGTAGAAACGGTAGACTTACAAGAAATTATTTCTTTTCTAAAAGAAAATTATTCTTGTCGCAAACAGCTTTCCATTTACCTTAAAGAAATTTTAAAAGATAAAAAGTTCAATAAAATACTATCTGACGCAGCTATTCTACAAGATGTAGATTTTATTTTTGAAGTCAAAAAAAGAATTTTCGCGAAGGTTTTGCCCTATCAGCCTCAAATAAATACTTTAGAATACATTCTTAATCAGGTATTCTATTTAGCTACAGATACGATCTGGATGAACAAGATTCCGGTTGGTCAGTTGGAAGAATTATACAGTCTTCTAAAATTTAAATCCATTTATGAAAATCCGGTACAAAATTCAGCTTTGTCAGAATTGTTGTTTGCAATGTACCTAATCACTCAGCGCATTAGTGGGCGGGCTATGGAAACGGATGTAATCAAAATGGTACCCGAGTTTGATGATTATGCAAGCCCATTTTCTGCTTATGAAAAAGAATTATTTCATCTGGAAGATAAGATCAGAAATTCAGATAATCATTTTATTACTTCACATGATTTGTCTTATGCTCAGTTATTAGTTTTGCATAAACAATGTGAAAGTTTTGTCGACAAAGCGTTTCATAACAGTTCAAAGTATGGGATTTCGCTTCGTGTAAATCAAAACTTATTAAAAATAAGGCAACAATTAGATCGATTAAAGCATTTAATTCCGTTGTTAATAATAGATAAAGAGGAACAAAAAAGGAGTAATGCAATTGCATTAATGTTGCAGTTGATAAAATACAATTGTTACAAGAATAATGTTCGCAAATTCATTGGTGAAAGCACACAATTGATATCGTATGAAATAACACAGCATACAGCTAAAACGGGAGAACATTATATTACAGAAAACCGTCATGAATATTTTAAAATGTTCCGAACGGCATTAGGAGGTGGTTTGATAGTGGGTATTTTATGTGTTATTAAAGTAATGCTTGCTAAGGTGGATACCAGTTTTTTTGGACATGCGTTTCTTTATAGCGTAAACTACGCTCTGGGATTTATCACTATTTATCTATTAGGGTTTACTCTAGCAACAAAGCAACCGGCCATGACGGCTTCGGCATTGATTAAAGCGCTTGAAGAAGGGGGTTTAAAACAAGGTAAGGATTCCGAAAAATATAAAGCTTTTTCTATTCTTTTTGCACGTGTTTTTCGCTCTCAGTTCATTGCTTTTGTAGGCAATGTAATAATGGCTTTTCCAATATCATTACTTGGCATTTGGTTAATTGATTATTTTTTAGATTATAATATTGCCGCATCCAAGTGGGAAAGGTTGCTTATTGATTTAAGTCCAATACATTCATTGGCTATTTTTCACGCTGCTATTGCAGGAGTATTCCTGTTTCTATCAGGAATTATTTCGGGGAGTGTAGCTAACAGAGACAAACACAATCAAGTTTATTTCAGAATTATAGAGCATCCCTGGCTAAAAAGGAGTTTTGGAAAAACTAGCACTTTGAAGCTAGCTAAACTGTATGAAAAAAGATGGGCTGGTATTATTTCTAATTTTTGGTTTGGTATATTCATGGGGAGTACCGTTTCGATTGGGTTGTTCTTAGGATTAAACCTTGATGTCAGGCACATAACCTTTGGTAGCGGAAACTTAGCGTTGGGATTATATGGAGCAAATTATGAAGTAAGTGATTCCATGTTGTTTTGGGGAATTTTCGGAATAGGAATAATGGGATTGGTTAACTTTATGGTTAGTTTCAGTCTTTCTTTAGGTCTTGCATTCCGTTCTAGGGCCATCTCATTATTTGAATTACGATTTGTGATGATTTCTATTTGGATCCATTTTAAATCAAGACCTTTAAGTTTCTTTTTCCCCACAGAAGAGAAGCAAAAATCCATTGTAGTCAAAAATTATTTACATACTGAAGTGCCTAAAGATTTGTAAGTTGGTACAAGAGAGTCGAAAAAGGAGCGATTAATAATTTGTTTATCATGCAGGAATTAATTCCAAATAGAAAAATTATACACGTTGACATGGATGCTTTTTACGCTTCGGTGGAGCAAATGGATGATCCATCATTGCGAGGTAAGCCTATTGCGGTGGGAGGATCTGAAAATCGCGGGGTAGTGGCTGCTGCGAGTTATGAAGCCAGAAAATTCGGGGTTCGTAGTGCAATAAGTGGCATAATGGCCAAGAAAAATTGTCCCGAACTTATTTTTGTAAAACCAAGGTTTGATCGGTATAGGGAAATTTCGGATAAAATTCAAAAGATTTTTTATGAGTATACGGATTTGGTAGAGCCATTATCGCTCGACGAGGCTTATTTAGACGTTACTAATAATAAAAAAGGAAACCCAAGTGCTACTTTATTGGCTCAGGAAATACGGCAACGTATTTTCAATGAAGTAGGTCTGACTGCTTCGGCAGGAATATCGGTTAATAAGTTTGTCGCAAAAATCGCTAGTGATTTCAATAAACCTAATGGACAAAAAACTGTCACTCCAGATGAAGTTATTTTATTTCTGGAAGAATTACCCATTCGGAAATTCCATGGCGTAGGGAAAGTTACCACTGAAAAAATGTACCAGTTGGGTATTTTTACAGGAGTGGAACTAAAAGGGAAGTCCTTAGAGTTTTTGGAAAAACATTTTGGGAAATCAGGTAATTTTTATTTTAACGTGGTTCGAGGAATTCATAATAGTGAAGTGAAATCTAATAGGATTACAAAGTCAGTTGCTGCGGAACATACTTTTGATGTGAATCTGTCATCTGAAATTTTTATGATAGAAAAATTAGAAAGTATTGCGACTACCTTAGAAAAAAGATTAAAAAAACACAGTATAGCAGGAAAAACGATTACTTTAAAAATCAAATATAGTGACTTCACGCAACAAACTAGAAGTAAAACGTTACCCTACTTTATTTCAGATAAAGGATTAATTTTAGAAATCGTAAAGGAATTACTATATCAGGAGCGTATGAAGGATTCCGTCCGTTTACTAGGAATATCATTAAGTAACTTAAACATTGAGGAGAAGAAATTTGTGGTGGTGCAATTAAAATTTGATTTTTAATTTAGTGTTTGGTGCGTTCAACAATGGTTAAAGTCTTATAATTGTTATTTTATATTTGTAAATAAAATTACATTTGACTTTTAAATAGAAAAATCATGACTAATCTTAAACAATATGAAGATGCTATAGCTTTGTATCACAATAGCTTGAGTGTTAAAACGGTTCCCGTTTATTGCTGGGATTTTCACAATAATTTTTTAACAGCAGTAAAAAACTTTTTTTTGGATATAAACAAGCTCAATTCAATTGCTTCACAAAACAGGTGGATTCATAACAACTGGGATTTAAGAAACAGCCTTAAAGAAGAAGTAATAATTGTTACAGATGCTAAATTTAAGATCGTTTTTGCTTCACATAACATAGAAAAAATGAATGGATATGTGGAAGCCGAAGTTTTGGGGAAAAGTCCAAAAATGTTTCAAGGAAAGGCCACAAATCTAACCATTTCAAATGAGATCCGTAAGGCAATAGCAGACCAGGAGCCATTTGAGAAAACGGTTATGAATTATAAAAAAAACGGAGATATTTATGCCTGTTTGATAAAGGGATTTCCGGTTTTCAATATTAAAGGACAGCTAAGTCATTACATTGCTTTTGAAAAAGCTGCATAAAAAAGTAAAAACCTTTCCAATTAGAAAGGTTTTTACTTTTTTAATGAAACCATGCTATTAGTTTTTACTGTTCAATTTAGAAAGTAATCGTAAAAACTCAATATATAGCCATACCAGGGTAACCATTAATCCCATTGCTCCATACCATTCCATAAATTTCGGCATTTTTTGTTCAGCACCTTTTTCAATGCGATCAAAGTCTAAAAATAAATTTAAAGCCGCAATCACTATAACAAAAACGCTAATTCCAATACTCATCATGGAGTTGCCATAATGTACCGGTTCAAAACTAGTGAAAAGGGAAAACATCCACGATATAAGGTAGTACGTTGCGATGGCTAAAGTAGCAGCCACAACTACTGATTTGAATTGTTCTGTCACTTTTACAATTTTATATTTATACAGTCCCAGACAAATCATAAAAGTTATAAATGTTGCTCCAACGGCTTGGAGTACTATACCGGGATACATCGCTTCAAATATAGCAGAAATCCCACCTATAAATAAACCCTCAAACACCGCATAGCCGGGAGCTAAATACGGAGAATATTGTGGTTTAAATGCAGCAGTCACTACTAGAATGAGCCCAACAATAGCGCCTCCTATGGCCGGAACCATCGGGTTCATGCCATTAAACGTTAACCACCAGATTACTGTTGCAGAAGCGGTAAGGAGTAGAAATAAGATTAAACTCTTATTGATAGTGCCTGATAAAGTCATCTCGTCGTTATAATCAATAATCGTCGCTTGATGTATTTCCTCTTTTTTTGAGACTGCAGCCGAAAAAGTTTTGTTATTTAAAAATGGATTTTTTGAATTAAAACTCATGGTTGATATAATTTTTGTTATTCAAATGTAAATTTTATTTTGCAGAAGACTGTTTAATTGTTCTTAAATTTTTTGAAGTAAATAGAGTTTTTTATTTTCTGAAAAACAATAAATCCGTCTTGTTTATCTAACGAGACGGATTTATAATATTTGTTTAAATGGCTTTTATTCTATTTCAGAAACCCTTAAGGTATTAACCATTCCTTTGTCTTTAATTGGCATAGCTGCTAAGTTAATAAGATAATCCCCTTTTTGTACAAAACCTTTTTGTCGTACAATTTCGTTTATATCCGTTACTGTATCATCAGTACTTACTGTTTTTTCATAGAAGAACGATTTTACACCCCATAATAAATTAAGTTGAGTAAGGATTCTTTTGTTTGAGGTAAACACTAAAATATGTGCATTAGGTCTCCAAGCTGAAATTTGAAATGCGGTATAGCCACTATTTGTCAAGGTACAAATTGCTTTAGCTTTGATTACATTAGCCATGGTTGCAGCGTGATGACATATTGTTTTAGTAATAAAGCGTTTGGTTTTTATCTGTGGGGTATTTTGGGGTACTTGAATCAGTGGAGAATCTTCAACCGCTTCAATGATTTGTGTCATTTTTTGAATTACTTGAACGGGATAATTTCCAGTTGCTGTTTCTCCGGAAAGCATCACTGCATCTGCACCATCCATCACTGAGTTGGCCACATCATTTACTTCTGCACGAGTTGGCGTAAGGCTGGTGATCATTGTTTCCATCATTTGTGTAGCCACAATTACAGGAATACGAGCTGTTTTAGCTCTGCGAATCAATTCTTTTTGAACTAAAGGTACTTCATGAGCAGGAAGTTCAACACCTAGATCTCCACGAGCAACCATCAATGCATCACAATAGGCAACAATTTTGTCTATATTTTCTAACGCTTCCGGCATTTCTATTTTGGCAATGATTGGAATTTTATACTCAGAATGCTCTGCAATCAATTCCTGTAGGTCTTGTAAATCTCTTGGTGTTTTTACAAATGATAAGGCAATCCAGTCTACGTTTTGGCCAATCGCAAAAATTGCATCTGCAATATCTTTCTCCGTCAGTGCCGGTAGTGATATTTTTGTATTGGGTAAGTTAACGCCTTTTTTAGATTTTAATTCTCCTCCTTGAATTACTCTTGCAATAACTTCTGATTTTTTATCAGTCTCAACAATTTCGAAGATTAGTTTACCATCATCAAGTAATATTCTTTCCCCTGGATTTACATCATTTGGAAAGTTTTTGTATTTCATGAATACTTTTTTAGCGGTTCCAAGGATGTCCTCAGCAGTGGTAAATGTAATTAGGTCACCATCTCGTACTACAACTCCTTCTTCCATAATTCCTACACGAAGTTTTGGACCTTGTAGGTCACCCAGGATTGCTGTTGTGTAGCCAAATTCTTCATTAAGACCTCGTATCAGATTTATTTTCTCTTTCACATCTTCATAATCCGCATGCGAAAAATTTACTCGAAACACATTCACACCGGCGTCAATCATGTCTTTAATGATTTCTCTTGTACTACATGCTGGCCCAAGTGTGGCTACAATTTTAGTTTTTTTGTTTGTAAGCATTTGTATTAAAAAATTAAATTGTTTTTAGATTTTATTTTATTTGTATCTACTATGTAAACAGTTGATATGCTGTCTATGGTATTTAATAGGAGCTGAATTTTGGATACATCCATCGTATCGCCGTTATTTTCAATTTTCAAAAAATAATCCACTTTTTTAAATTCAGGTAGTAAAAAGACTTTTGTAGCTACTTCCATGGTTACATCTGAAAATAGATTTGTAGCGTTTCCTTTTTTATACTGGACGACCTCGTTTTTATTTTGAATTAAATTCCAGGAAATGCTACTTTCGATATTGTTATAATAAAATCTGGAAAAATTAGTTTCTCCTTCTTTTATATTGATTTGAATTTCATCGTCGCTTTTACTTAGATTTACAGGCAACTTTTGATTAATAAAAAATGCCAATCGATAGTCCTCTAAGGAAGTATGAATGGCAATAAGATAGTAATCTATTTCGTCAAATTCGCCAAGATCCAGTTTATGAACAGCCATTTCATGAAAAAATAAGATGTAAATATAGTATTTCTACTGAAGTATCAACTCCCCAAAACGGGATGTTTTTGTTAATTTATGAACGAAAACGATATAGTTTTATGAATATTGAAGTTATTTTCTATCCATTTTTTCTTGAAATGCAAAATAAGCGCGTTGGGATGCTTTTTCTTCGGCTTTCTTTTTAGAGGTAGCTCTTGCTTTTGCAATCACTTTATTGTCAATACTAAGTTTGACACCAAATAAGCGTTGTCCATCAATGGCATTGTCCTCAAAGATATCATAATGAAATATTTTTTTCTCTTTTTGGCACCACTCTATGACTAAACTTTTATAACTTATTACTTTTCCTTCAAGTCTGGCAATATCTACATAGGGAATGATAACTCTCTTTTGAATGAATTTTTCGCAATACGCATAACCTCCGTCTAAGTATATTGCTCCAACTAATGATTCAAAGATATTCCCATGTATGTTTTCGCCAAAATGCTGTAGTGGTACCTTGCTTTCTATGTATTGTACTAGATTTAGATCTTTACCTAATTCGTTTAAATGTTCTCGGCTAACAATTTTTGAACGCATTTTTGTTAAATAACCTTCGTCGCCTGCGGGGGCTTTACTGAATAAATGGGCAGCAATAACCGCACTTAGCATTGCATCACCTAAAAACTCTAATCGTTCATAATTGATTGGATTTCCTAAAACATCAAGACGATTGGAGGACCTATGGGTAAATGCTTTTTTATAATAATCAAGATTTATAGGAGAAAACCCTAAAATTTTCTGAATAGAATCAAAAAAAATCCCGTCTTCTGGAGAACGGGATTTTGAAAATATTTTTTTGATTATACGCATATAGAATTAAAGTTCTAATTTTTTTACCAATACACAAGCATTGTGACCTCCAAAACCGAAAGTATTACTCATAACCACATTCATCTCTCTTTTCTGCGCTTTATTAAATGTGAAGTTGAGCTTAGAATCTATGTTTTCATCATCAGTAAAATGATTTATTGTAGGAGGTACTATTCCGTGTTTTAACGAAAGGATCGAAGAAATTGTTTCGACCGCTCCAGCTGCTCCAAGTAAATGGCCCGTCATGGATTTAGTTGAATTTAAATTCATGGTATAAGCATGTTCGCCAAAAACATGTAATATCGCCTTAGATTCTGCCATATCACCAAGAGGTGTTGAAGTTCCGTGCATGTTTACACCGTCAACATCAGTCGCTTGTAAACCAGCATCTCTCAAGCAGTTTAACATTACATTTTTAGCGCCAAGTCCTTCAGGATGCGGAGCAGTAATGTGATACGCATCTGCTGACATACCGCCACCGCCTATTTCACAATAAATTTTAGCACCACGAGCGATTGCATGTTCGTACTCTTCTAGTACTAATGCTCCAGCGCCTTCGCCCAAAATAAAGCCATCTCTGTCTTTATCCATCGGTCTAGAAGCTGTTTTAGGATCATCATTTCTTGTTGATAAAGCGTGCATGGCATTGAAACCACCCATGCCGGCAATTGTTACTGCAGCTTCAGAGCCACCCGTAACCATAGCATCTGCATGGCCTAACCTGATATAATTGAACGCATCAATAATAGCATTTGTAGAAGAAGCACAAGCAGAAACAGTTGTGAAGTTTGGACCTCTAAATCCGTATTTTATTGAAATATGGCCACCCGCAATATCAGAAATCATTTTTGGAATAAAGAAGGGATTAAATTTTGGTGTTCCATCTCCAGCTGCAAAGTTCAACATTTCAATTTGAAACGTTTCCAGTCCGCCTATTCCAGAACCCCAAATAACACCTACTCTGTCTTTGTCTAATTTTTCAAAATTAAAACCAGCATCAAGTACAGCTTCATCAGACGAAACCATTGCATATTGAGCATAGCGATCCATTTTTCTGGCTTCTTTTCTGTCTAAAAAATCTTCTGCATTGAAGTTTTTTAATTCGCAGGCAAAATGAGTCTTAAATTTTGAAGCATCAAAATAGGTTATTGGAGCTGCACCGCTAACGCCGTTAATAAGCCCGTTCCAATATTCTTCAATGTTATTTCCAATGGGTGTGAGAGCGCCTAAACCTGTTACAACAACTCGTCTTAATACCATAAATTCTTTATTTTTGTGTTCTTTAAACAAATAAAACCCATGCTTTCTTTATTGTATAACTATTACAAAAGAGCCATGGGTAATACAATAAATATAATTTTGATTGAAATACAATCTCGAATTTAATTTTAAAAAAAATAATAACACCCGTTTACAAAACTGTAAACGGGTGTGTACTTTATTATTTTTTAGCTTCCTCGATGTAAGAGATTGCTTGACCTACAGTAGCGATGTTTTCTGCTTGATCGTCTGGAATTTGAATGTCAAATTCTTTTTCGAATTCCATAATAAGCTCAACAGTGTCTAATGAGTCAGCTCCTAAATCATTAGTGAAGCTTGCTTCTGTTACAACTTCGTTTTCGTCAACACCTAATTTGTCTACGATAATCGCTTTTACTCTTGATGCAATGTCTGACATAATCTTTAATTTTAGAATTTAATTTGTTGGCAAAAATAAAAAACTTTATTTTAAAACAACTATTTAGTTAATAAATGTGAGATCTAATTTATGAAATTTATTTTAACAAAGCTGGTGCAATGTTATTTATTTTCATTTTTTATGCCTTTTTTTGTACCATTAAAACATGTTAGGTTATGAAAAAAATTATGATTTTTGCCTCTGGATCGGGTACTAATGCTGAAAACATCATAAAGTATTTTGAAAAAACAAAAACAGGAAGTGTTGTGGCGGTCTTTACAAATAACCCAACTGCTCGTGTGCTAGAAAGAGCTAAAAACTATGATTTACCAACAGAGGTTTTCTCAAAAGAACAACTTTTTGAAGGTGAAGTACTACAAAAAGTAAATGTAATTCAACCTGATTTGATAATTTTAGCGGGATTCTTATTAAAATTCCCTGAAAATATCATTACTGCCTATCCCCATAAGATAATAAATATTCATCCTGCATTGTTGCCAAAATATGGAGGAAAGGGGATGTATGGAATGCATATTCACAGAGCAATTGTTGGGAATAAAGAAAAAGAAACCGGAATTACGATTCATTATGTTAATGAAAATTATGACGAGGGAAACATTCTTTTTCAAAAAAACATAATTTTATCAGGACATGAAACTCCTGAAGAAGTTGCCCAAAAAATTCATGAATTGGAACAAAAGTATTTTCCGGAAGTGATTGAAAGACTATTAATGCATAATTTATAATTTTGAATTCTCACGACGTACACATCTACACAGACGGGGCTGCTAAGGGTAATCCAGGTAACGGTGGTTATGGAGTAGTAATGGAATGGGTTGGAAAACCCTATAAAAAAGAATTCTATGAAGGGTTTCGTAGAACGACAAATAACAGAATGGAATTGCTGGGAGTAATTGTGGGTCTCGAAAAACTAAAAAATCCAAATACTAGGGTATTGGTGATTTCTGATTCTAAATATGTGGTCGATTCAGTAGAAAAAAAATGGGTTTTGGGCTGGGAAAAAAAAGGATTTACAGATCGGAAAAATGCTGATTTGTGGAAACGATTTTTAATTGTTTATCGAAAACACAAAGTAGATTTTAAATGGATCAAAGGGCATAATAATCATATTCAAAACGAAAGATGTGATGCCCTAGCTGTAATGGCTTCCATGCAAAAACACCTTTCAATAGATGCTTTTTATGAAAGTACGTGTGAATGATCGTTATATTTGAGTTATTGCTAATTCGCTTTTTTTAAATTTATTCGAAATTAATTTTTTGTTTATTGTACTTTGAATAATTTTGGCGAGCGCTTCTATTGTTCGGATTTTGGCATAGGGACGGTGGTAAATAATACTCATTTCACGCACTGGAATGGGCGCGTTAAAAAAACTGACTTGTTTTTTCCTTTCGAGAGAAAGCGTGTTGTAGTATAATTCCGGAATCAAAGTTAATCCGCCAAACTCGTCAATCATATTCAATAAAGTATCAAACGAACTGGCTTCTAATTTTAAATTTCCAATCATTTTCTCTTTTTTCTTTAAAGAACATAATTTAATAAATTGCTCTCTCAGGCAATGCCCTTCCTCTAAAAGCCAGATTTTATGATTTCTAATTTCATCGGGT
Organism: Flavobacterium sp. GNP008; assembly: GCF_056428965.1. Classification (NCBI taxonomy): domain Bacteria; kingdom Pseudomonadati; phylum Bacteroidota; class Flavobacteriia; order Flavobacteriales; family Flavobacteriaceae; genus Flavobacterium; species Flavobacterium sp. GNP008. Next base: position 1,098,221 of record NZ_JBWJVL010000001.1, read on the forward strand.
AAAATGTAGTTTTGCACCGGATCAATATCGCCATACACCATTAAAGTTTCATAAAACAAAATGATATCTTCAATTTCGGGTTCGTGTAAGGGTGTTGCAACGATTCCCATATCAAGTTGGCCTTCCTTCAACTGTTTTGTAATGGAATTAGTTGTTAATTCTGAGATTTCTAGTTTTAAATCAGGATAATTTTCTAAAATAGGTTTTATGATTTTTGGTAGTAAGGAGTTCGCAATTGTAGGGATGATTCCAATTCTAATCTTCCCTTCAATTTTTCCATTAACCTTTTTTGCGTTGTCTTTTAAAAGTTGGCTATGAAGAACTACTTTTTTGGCATTTTCAACTGTTTCAAGTCCAATTTCGGTAGTTTCTGTTGGGTTTTTTTTTCGATCAAAAATGATTATTTCAAGCTCTTCCTCTAATTTTTTGACCATTGTGCTTAGAGTAGCTTGGGTAACATTGCAATATTCAGCAGCTTTTGTAAAGTTTTTTAATCGATCTACTGCAATTATGTATTCTAATTGTTGGATGTTCATGTATATAGACGTTGTCAATGACAAAGATATAAAATTTCAGTTATGTCAATATGTTTTTTGTCAATATTTTTGCAATGATAAATAAATTAAAAAAAGTTTTATGAAACAAAAAGCATTCGTGTTATCATTAGCCATAGTGATAACTCAGCTAACATTTGGTCAAACCTTGACTACAAATTCTGGAGCTCCAGTAGGAGACAATCAAAATTCAAAAACAATAGGGCAAGACGGACAAGTCCTGCTTGAAGATATACATTTGATTGAAAAACTAGCAGCCTTTGACCGGGAGCGTATTCCGGAAAGAGTGGTTCATGCTCGAGGAACGGGTGCTTTTGGAGAATTTGTGGCAACTTCTGATTTTTCGGATGTTACTATGGCAGATTTTTTAAACAAAGCAGGTAAAAAAACATCTCTACTGGTTCGTTTTTCAACTGTAACACACCAAGCGGGTTCTCCAGAAACGTACCGTGACCCTCGAGGTTTTGCTGTTAAATTTTACACTGAACAAGGGAATTATGATTTAGTAGGAAACAATTTGCCTGTTTTTTTTATTCGTGATGCGATGAAGTTTCCGGATATGGTTCATGCCTTTAAACCGTCCCCAATAACAAATGGCGCATCAGATCCGAATCGAGTATTCGATTTCTTCTCCAATATTCCAGAATCAACACACATGTTGACTTGGGTATTTTCTGATTACGGAATCCCTGCAAATTTTCGCCAAATGGAAGGCAATGGAGTACATGCATACAAATGGGTAAATGCGAAAGGAGAAGTCACCTACGTAAAATACAAATGGGTTCCACAGCAAGAAGTGCGTAATTTATCACAAGCCGAAGCCAATGCAATTCAATCCACACAAATTGAACATGCCACTTTGGATTTGCGTAATGAAATTGAAAAAGGGAATTTTCCAAAATGGGATTTGTATGTTCAAATGTTGAAAAAAGAAGACTTTTTGGTTTTGGATTTTAATGCTGTTGATCCTACTAAAATTTGGCCTGAAAAAATTGCTAAACTGATCAAAGTAGGAACGATGACTTTGAATCAAAATCCTTCCAATTATTTTCAACAAATAGAGCAAGCGGCATTTTCACCCGCAATTTTGGTTCCGGGAATTGAGCCTTCCGAAGATAAATTATTGCAAGGGAGATTGTTCTCGTATTCTGATACACAACGCCATCGTTTAGGAGGTAATTTTCAACAAATTCCTGTAAACATGCCTAAAAATGCAGTTACAACATACAATGAAAATGGGTATATGTCATTGCGTCCTCAAACGGGTGATGTGAATTATCAGCCTTCAACAAATAAACCGGAGGTAAAGGATGATGTAAAATTTAAATATTCAAAGTCAGAATTTGTTAACGTAACAACAGCTCAAGCAAAAATTTCGAAACCAAATGATTTTGCTCAGGCAGGCGATTTGTATCGTAGTTTTTCTAAAAAAGATCAAGATGCGTTAATCTATAATTTATCTGGAGCATTGAAACAAGTGAAAAATAAAGTGATTGTTGCTAAAATGATTGCTCATTTTTACCAAGCGGACAGTGAATACGGAATGCGTTTAGCAAAAGAACTTAAAATGGATCGTAAAGAGATAGAAACTTTAATGATGCAATAATTGTAAGAAAAATTAACAAAGGAGCGTTTTTTAGCGCTCCTTTGTTATTTAAATTTTAAAAAAATGAAAAAAATAATTTCCATATTAGTAGTTTTAATTTCTGGTTTTTTGAATGCGCAAAACACAGCTGTTTTTGAGGCGGCAAGAACGAATGATGTAAAAACGATTGAAAGCTTTGTACAAGAAGGGAATGATATAAATTCATTAAATTCTTCTGGTTATAGTTTACTTATTCTATCTGTTTACAATAATAATTATGATGTTGTAGCCTATTTGATTTCGCAAAAAGCAAATTTAGATATTCAGGATTCCTCTGGTAATTCTGCTTTAATGGGTGCGTGTTTCAAAGGGTATTCTTCTTTAGCAGAATTGTTGTTGGAACACAAAGCGAGTCCAGATTTAGTAAATTATAATAAGGCCAATGCGTTGTTTTTTGCTGCCACTTTTGGTCAGGAAAAATGTGTAGAAATTTTGTTGAAATATAAAATCAATACGCATCAAAAGGATATTTTTGGAAAAACGGCTTTGGATTATGCAGTGAATCAAGAAAATGAGGCTATTATTTCCTGGTTGAAATAAAGACATTTTCATTAGATCTGTAGATTGTAAATAATGAGATTTTTAATTATTTACAATGTAAATTATTAAAAAGCGAATGGTTTAAATTAGTAAAATTTTACAATTGAGACCCGTTGCAATTTTACAACTTATAAACTATCTTTGCGCCTTAATTCGAAACTCATAAAATGAATAAATTATTGATTGTTGGAAGCGTTGCTTTTGATGCCATAGAAACGCCTTTTGGTAAAACGGATAAAATTTTAGGTGGAGCTGCACCTTATATAGGACTTTCGGCTTCTTTTTTTAATTTACAATCTGCCATAGTTTCTGTAGTTGGCGATGATTTTCCACAAGAATATTTAGATTTATTAACAGCAAGAAACATTGATATCTCTGGACTTGAAGTAGTAAAAGGTGGGAAAACGTTTTTTTGGAGCGGGCTTTACCATAATGATTTGAATTCAAGAGATACATTGGCAACGGAACTTAATGTTTTGGGTGATTTTCAACCGAAAGTCCCTCAGAATTTTAAAAATGCCGATATAGTGATGCTAGGAAATTTACATCCATTAGTACAAAGTAGTGTAATTGACCAAATGGAAACGAAACCAAAATTAGTAGTGCTAGACACTATGAATTTTTGGATGGATTGTGCTTTGCCCGAATTATTGGATGTGATGAAACGTGTTGACGTAATTACAATCAATGACGAAGAAGCAAGACAACTTTCGGGAGAATATTCACTAGTGAAAGCGGCTGCTAAGATCCAGGATATGGGGCCTAAATATGTAGTAATTAAAAAAGGCGAACACGGAGCACTTTTGTTTCATAATAAAGAAGTTTTCTTTGCACCAGCACTGCCATTAGAAGAAGTTTTTGATCCAACAGGAGCAGGAGATACTTTTGCAGGAGGTTTTGCAGGATATTTAACACAGAGTGAAAACATATCTTTTGAGAACATGAAAAATGCGGTTATATACGGTTCTAATTTAGCTTCCTTTAGTGTTGAGAAATTTGGAACGGAACGGATGGTTAATTTAAACAAAGAGGAAGTTGTGTCAAGATTGCAACAATTCAAATCATTGACACAGTTTGACATAGAATTATAATGCATGAAAACCTCGGAAACGGGGTTTTTTTTGTTAAAAAAATATAAGGTATAGCATCTGGTTTGATTATTGTCATACATACAAATTAGTCAAATTCATTTTTAGAATAACACAACAACAAACAACAACACAATGAGCGACGCTTTACAACATGAATGTGGAATAGCACTAGTTAGACTACTCAAACCGCTTGAATTTTACAAAGAGAAATACGGAACGGCTTTTTACGGAATACAAAAAATGTATCTCCTTATGGAAAAGCAGCACAATCGCGGGCAAGACGGAGCAGGTTTTGCAAGTATTAAAATGGATGTTGAACCTGGGGAGCGGTATATTAGTCGCGTGCGATCCAATCATTCGCAGCCCATTCAAGATGTATTTAAACAAATAAATGAAAGAATAAATGAGGAGATGGCAGCTCATCCGGAGTATGCGGATGATGTAGCGCTTCAAAAAGAGAATATTCCGTACTTAGGAGAGTTGTTTTTGGGCCATGTGCGCTATGGAACTTTTGGAAAAAATAGTATCGAAAGCGTTCATCCGTTTTTGCGTCAGAGCAATTGGATGCATCGTAATCTGATATTGGCAGGGAATTTCAATATGACCAATGTGAAAGAACTTTTTCAAAATTTGGTAGAATTGGGTCAGCATCCAAAAGAAATGGCAGATACAGTGACCGTTATGGAAAAAATAGGACATTTTTTGGACAAAGAAGTGATGCAGTTGTATCAGGATTGTAAAGAAGAAGGTTTGTCTAAAAGAGAAGCTTCTCCTGTAATTGCCGAGCGCTTGGATATTGCTAAAATTTTGAGACGTTCTTCTAAAAATTTAGATGGGGGATATGCTATGGCTGGACTTTTAGGACATGGCGATTCATTTGTCTTTAGAGATCCTGCCGGGATACGTCCCGCTTATTTTTATCAAGATGATGAAGTAGTTGTTGTTGCTTCTGAAAGACCGGTTATACAAACCGTTTTCAACGTGCCTTTCGAAAAAGTACAAGAAATAGAACCTGGAACGGCATTAATAATTAAAAAAAATGGCACGGTTTCAATGGAAGAGATTCTTCCTCCAACAGTAAAAAAAGCCTGTTCTTTTGAACGAATTTATTTCTCTAGAGGAAGTGATGCAGAAATATATCAGGAGAGAAAAACATTAGGGAAGCTTATCTTACCCGCTGTTTTGGACGCTATTGATGAGGATACGGACAATACTGTTTTTTCTTATATTCCAAATACTGCCGAGACCTCTTTCTACGGTTTAGTAGAAGCAGCTCAAGATTTCCTGAATCAAAGAAAAAACAATTATATTCTTCAGAATAGAAATACCTTGACTAAGGAATCATTACAAGAGCTCCTGTCTGTAAAAATACGTACCGAGAAAGTAGCGATTAAAGATGCAAAACTAAGAACATTTATTACAGAGGATAGTAGCCGTGATGATTTGGTTGCCCATGTGTATGATGTTACATATGGTGTGATAAAGCCAACGGATAATTTAGTAATTATCGATGATAGTATTGTTCGAGGTACAACCCTCAAAATGAGTATTATCAAAATGATGGATCGTTTGAATCCAAAACGAATTGTTGTAGTGTCCTCTGCGCCACAAATACGCTATCCGGATTGTTATGGAATTGACATGGCAAAATTAGAAGGATTAGTAGCTTTCAAAGCCGCTTTAGAATTGCTAAAAGAAAGAAACTTGTACCATATTGTTGATGAAGTATATGTGAAATGTAAAGCACAGGAAAACTTCAATGACACTGAAGTGGTCAATTATGTAACAGCAATATACGCACCTTTTCAACCACAAGAAGTTTCGGATAAAATTGCACAAATGTTAAGTTCTACGGAGATAAAAGCCGAAGTAAAAATAATATTTCAAACGGTAGATGATTTGCATACTGCCTGTCCAAAAAATTTAGGAGATTGGTACTTTACCGGTGATTATCCTACTCCAGGAGGCAACCGAGTGGTAAATCGTGCATTCATGAATTTTTATGAAGGGAAAGATGCAAGAGCCTATTAATAATTGGAACTGATTGGTTTTTAATCGGTTTTCTAAGTTATTCATCTAATTTATTTGGCAGCAACGAAGAACTAGTATAATTTTGACTCACCATAACATTAGTAGGTTAAATTTATGGTAGATTTGGGGCAAAAAAGGTGGAAGAGATTCCACCTTTTTTATTGGAATAAAGTGAAGAAATGCCATAAAAAAAGCGCCGATTTCTAAATTTGAAATCGGCGCTTTTGTGTAAAAGAGAAAAGATTATTTCTCTAAGGCATATCTTCTAGCAACTTCCGTCCAGTTAATTACATTGAAAAAAGCTTCGATATAATCGGGTCTTCTGTTTTGATAATGCAAATAGTAAGCATGTTCCCAAACATCCATTCCTAAAATTGGAGTTCCAGCACAACCTACACCGGGCATTAATGGATTGTCTTGATTAGGCGTACCGCAAACGTCTACTTTACCGCCTTTGTGAACGCAAAGCCAAGCCCATCCAGAACCAAATTGTGTTGCTCCTGCTTTGCTAAACTTTGCTTTAAATTCTTCAAAAGTTCCAAAAGCAGCTTCAATTGCAACTAGTAAATCTCCAGTAGGAAGTCCGCCTCCGTTTGGAGTCATTACGTTCCAAAACAAGTTGTGGTTGTAAAAACCACCACCATTGTTACGAACAGCTGCGTTTTTCATATCAAGATTAATCAATATATTTTCAATTGTCTTGCCTTCCATATCTGTACCAACAATTGCAGCATTTAGATTGGTTGTGTACGCATTGTGATGTTTAGAATGGTGAATTTCCATTGTACGCGCATCAATATGAGGTTCTAATGCGTCATACGCATAAGGTAATTGTGGTAATTCAAAAGCCATAATATGATTGTTTAAATGATTTATAAAAATTTTTATTCAAATTTAAACATTAAACTTTGGAAACGGAAATTCTATTTGGTTATAATTTCATTAAATTAATTTGATGGCGTACTGTTTGAACTGGTAACAAACTTGTTTTCAGGAGTTATTCACTTTGTCAGTTCGTTTTTGCGCGTGCTGCTTCTCGCTTTAAACTTTTTAGTCGCCCAAAAGACGGATGAAAAATTCTTCTACTTCTTAAGAGGTTCCTGGAGCTCCTTGTAGAATTAAAGTTAGGAGAACTCATGAGTGCTAAAAAACTTCATGCTTTAAATTGTAACTCGATTTTGAATACATGTATTTAGTCCCGAGTTACGATTGCGCCATCGCCATACAAACAATGCTAATTTTGGCACCGGGGATTTTAAGTAAAACTTTGGAACAAGCTTCTAATGTAGCTCCGGTAGTGATAACATCATCAATTAACAGGAAATGTTTGTTGTAGTCTTTTTTAGTAAACACAACATCAAAAATCATTTCGATTCCTTCGGTTCTTCCTAATAAATTTTTCTTAGATTGGGTTTTTGAATATACCTTTCTAATCAACAGTGAATCATTGTATCCGACTTTTAAAACCGAAGAAAGTGCTTTTCCAAAAGCGGTAACTTGATTGTATCCTCTTTCTTTTAACTTTTTTCGGTGTAATGGAACTGGAATAATCTGATCTACCGATTCTAATAATTTGATTTTCTTTAAATCCTGAGCATACCATTCGCCTAAAATTGTTCCTATTTCCTCATGCCCTTTGTATTTTAAATTATGAATAAGTTCTTGGACAATTCCTTTTTTATGGAAATAAAATAATGCCGAGGTATGTTGTACCGGAATCCGTCCGTAAAATTTTTTGAAAGCATCGTTTTCAGGGTTCAAATGGTGATTGGTCAGTGGAATCTCGTGTCTGCAAACCGTACAAATCACATTTTCATTTACCAGTAGAAAGGAGTTACAGCCGGAACAGACTTTTGGAAAAAATAAATTTATAAGGCTTTCAAACATCTAATCAGGGATTTATTTATAAAAATAAACAAATCAATGCTTCAATCTTTAACAATTTTCTTTTTTTTAAGTTCACTTTTTATATTTTTGCATCATTATGGCAAAACAAGAAGATTTATTTAAGAATGTAATTTCGCACGCAAAAGAATATGGATTTATTTTTCCGTCAAGCGAAATTTACGATGGTTTAAGTGCAGTCTATGATTATGCACAAAACGGAGTAGAGTTAAAAAAGAACATACGCGAATACTGGTGGAAAGCAATGGTTCAAATGAACGATAACATCGTAGGTCTTGATGCGGCAATATTGATGCACCCAACTACATGGAAAGCTTCAGGTCACGTAGACGCCTTTAATGATCCATTGATTGATAACAAAGATTCAAAAAGAAGATATAGAGCGGATGTTTTGATTGAAGATTATGCCGAAAAGCTGAATCAAAAAGCAGTCAAAGAAATCGAAAAGGCAAGAACTCGGTTTGGGGATGCGTTCAACGAACAGGAATTTATAACTACAAATGCCCGTGTAATTGAATATAAAGCTAAAGAAAGAGAAATTCTGGAGCGAATGGCGCGTTCACTTGGCAACGAAGACTTGGAAGATGTGAAAGCATTAATTGAAGAATTGGAAATTGCTTGTCCGGAATCAGGTTCCAGAAATTGGACTGAGGTGCGTCAATTCAATTTGATGTTTGGTACAAAATTAGGAGCATCAGCTGATTCTGCAATGGATTTGTATTTGCGTCCGGAAACGGCTCAAGGTATTTTTGTAAATTTCTTAAATGTCCAAAAATCAGGACGAATGAAAGTTCCTTTTGGAATCGCACAAACCGGAAAAGCGTTTAGAAATGAAATTGTTGCCCGACAATTTATTTTCCGTATGCGGGAGTTTGAACAAATGGAAATGCAATTTTTTGTACGTCCAGGCGAAGAAATGAAGCATTATGAATTTTGGAAAGAAGCTCGTTTAAAATGGCATTTATCACTTGGTTTAGGAAGAGAAAATTACCGTTTCCACGATCACGAAAAATTAGCACATTATGCCAATGCAGCTTCTGATATTGAATTTAATTTTCCTTTTGGATTCAAAGAATTGGAAGGGATTCACTCTCGTACCGATTTCGATCTGAAAGCACATGAACAATTTTCAGGACGAAAACTTCAGTATTTTGATGCCGAATTGAATCAAAATTATGTGCCTTATGTAGTGGAAACTTCTGTAGGATTGGACAGGATGTTTTTGGCAGTTTTTGCAACTTCATTAAAAGAAGAAACGCTTGAAGATGGCTCCACAAGAACGGTTCTGAAATTGCCTTCGGTTCTGGCTCCAACTAAAGCGGCAATTTTGCCATTGGTAAAAAAAGATGGACTGCCAGAAATCGCGCATAAAATCATTGACGATTTACGTTGGGATTTTAGCGTGACGTATGATGAAAAAGATGCTGTTGGAAGGCGTTATAGAAGACAAGATGCATTGGGAACTCCATTTTGTATTACGGTAGATCATCAAACTATCGAAGATCAAACGGTAACGATTCGTCATAGAGATACGATGAAACAAGACCGTGTAGCGATCGAAGACTTGAAATCAATTATAGAAAATGAGGTTTCAATAAAAAACTGGTTGATGAAAATGTAATAAATAAGTATACTCGATTATGTGTTAAATCGTTTGTTTAATACGAAAGGCTTCTCGATTCGAGAAGCCTTTCTTTATTATTTTAAAATCGGTAACCAAAACTTACGCCACCGCGACCAACAATTTCGTAGTCGGTATCAGAGCTGTTAAATAAATTTCGTCCAACACCTGCATTTATTTCAAAAAGAAATCCTTTTTTGGTAATCCATTTAGACCCAAGTCCAAAGCCAAGCGCAAAATCAGTTCGGGTTTCTATGTCTGAATTAAATGAATTGTCATTATAAATATAACTATCATAAGAATTCAACATTCCAAATCCTTCTGCAAAAAATCCAGCTGCAGGTTTTTTTCCAAAATAATAACGATAATACGGGGTCAGGCTAAAGTTTGGTTCAATATCTTCAATCACAGGAAAAAATAAAGAAACTCCAAAAGCAGATTCTTCGCTAATTATCCTTTCAAAAGTTCCTTCGAAACCACCTGCAACCAAAAAGGCAACATTTAATTTAATTTCATTTTTCTTAAAACTTGTTGGTTCATTTTCTTGGCTGAAACCAAATAAATAAGTGAATAAGCACATTAAAGTGAATAGTTTTTTCATAGCGTTGTTTTTTTTCGATAAAAGTAAGATAAATTTGTAAAAAAAATGTTTTTTGCATTTAATTTTGAAACAGTTATTTTTGATATAAAAATCATCGATAAATAAGGTATTTTTTTGATCTAGGAGGTATTACAACTCCTAGATTATACGTTTTATAGGATTGACAATGAAGATTTTTTGGGGATAATTTTTTAAATAAATTTTTATTTTCAATTTCTTTCAAAAAACTCCAGTGCTCTTAATCGGATATATTTGCATTTCATCTTAATGTATCAACATTTGTTAAAAACATATCAACAACAGCCACATAAAAAAGGCTAAATGCTTATTTTTAGAATGTTAAACAAGCATTTTTGTCTGATATTTTATGCTTTTGCATAAGTAGTTTCCCTAGACTATAATAGTAATTTAATGGTCCAAAATATTTTTTATTTTGGATATATGATTTATGCCTAATAATTCCTGGAAAAGCCATTGATGAATTATTCGTACATTATTATTGACGACAATCCAGAAAGTGTTTTGAAAACAAAAGGCATTGCTGATAGTTTTTCAGAACTTATCTTCTTGGCGTCCGCAAATAATTATTCAGATGGGTTAAACCTTATTTTAGAGTATACTCCGCAATTAGTTTTTCTCGAAATTGATCCTGTAAACAAAGCCAGTAATTTGTCATTGTCGCTTATCAATGAGTTGCACAGGTATTTAAAAGTTATTCCTAAAATTATTGTGACAACCAGTAAAAAAGATTTGGCTTTTGAGGCAATACAACATGGAGTGACGGACTATATATTGAAACCATTGGTGCGAATCGATTTTGTAAAATTGATTTTAAAGTTAAATAAAGCAAAAGTCGAAGATGAGGTAGACTTGAACGAATCAATAACTTTTGAGGAAAAACCAATATGCCTGCCACAGCTAGAAACAGTAAGTCCGGGGCACTCGTTGACTTTATGTATTAAGTCTTATGGAGATTATCGTTATATTGATGCAAAAGACATAAGTTATCTCCGAGCGGATAATAATTCAACAGATATCTATCTAAACAATGGAGAAATGATAACAGCTTTTAAAACATTGAAACATTTTGAAGGCGCATTGTCGTATCCATTTATAAGAATCCATAATAGTTATATTGTGAACCGTAATTATATTTCCAGAATTCATAGTGGAAACTCTCTCTGTTATATTAAAAATAGTACTGAAAAACTTCCTTTTTCTAAATCGTATAAGGTCAATATCGATCTTGTTATCTCCGAATTTGCTAACGGAAATTATTTAGAAATATAAAATCAGCTATTTACTCAAATTTGATGTTCATCCACTATCAAACGGATGCATTCTACCATAAACGTCTTTTTTTGTAGGAAAAAATCAAGTTGTCTGTGTAGTTTTACAAAAGAATTCAGCGAAACTGAGTTCATAAACAAACAAAATCAAACAACAACATAAAATCCCCAAATTATGAAAAAAGCAATTTTAACAATCGGATTATTTTCTTTAGTAATGGTATTAACTTCTTTTTCTTCAAATGAAGAATTAACTTCAACAATTAAAAAAGATAACAAAGCGGAAATTTTTAAAATCGAAAATTTAAAATTGGAACTTGTTGGAAATGGTTCAACTGGTGGGAACAAGAAAGTAGATTAATTATCTTCCAAAATAATAATAAAGGCTGTCAAAACTATTTTGTCAGCCTTTTTTTATGGTACTAATTTTATTTTACTATTTTTGATAAAATTAGATTTTATTAGTGGAATATTTTAAGCACACATTATTATTGTTATTACTTCTATTTGTTTTTTTTGGATGTACGCCCAAAAAGACTTCGGAAGCTATAATTAATTCACAAAAAGACAGTCTTTCTAGCTATTTAGAAATGGCAAATGATTATGCTTTACTTGGAGAACAACGAGCCCAATACATAGAGAAAGCATTAAAAATTGTAATTGTACAAGAAAATGATTCCCTTCATCGGACAAATTTATTTAAAATTGCCAACAGGTATTATAATCTAGATAACTGGAAAGACTATAAAAAAACAGTGCATCTGGTTCTGAAAAAATCAAAAATTAAGCAGGATACTCTCAGTCTTGCAAAAGGGTTTATTTATTTAGGTGATTATTACGATTCTCAAGCGATACCGGATAGTTCTTTTCTATATTATGATAAAGCAGAAAAAATGTATGCTGAATTGAAAGATAACATTAATCTGGCCAAAACCATTATAAAAAAGGCAAACCTGCAATTCAATCAAAGCGACTTATTAGGATCCGAAAAAGCTGTTATTAAAGTTTTAAATATTATAAAGAATACGAATGAAAACGATGTCTTATATGATTCTTACAATCTTTTAGGATTGATTTATAATGAACTAGAGGATTACACTAATGCGATGGCATATCACAATAAAGCTTTAGCTAGTATTGATAAGATAATTCCATCAGTATTTCAACCAGAAGCGACTTCTTATAATAACATAGGTTATATTTATCTTAAAAGACAAAATTACAGGCAAGCGAAAATATACTTTCAGAGAGGATTAGAGGAGGAAAATGTATCTGAAGATAAACCTTCGTTACATGCTATGTTATTGAATAATTTAGCTTATTCTAAATTCAAACTACACGATAAGGAAGGGCTTCCCGATTTATTTTTTCAATCATTAAAAATACGGGATAGTCTACAACTTACAGCGGGTGTAATTGCCAGTAAAATTAATTTATCAGAGTATTTTATTTCAAAGAGCGATACCTTAAAAGCAAGCGAGTTTGCCAAACAAGCACTAGAATTATCCCAAAAAACGAACAATTATCGAAATGTTTTAAATTCTCTAAAGCAATTGTCTTTTATTGAGCCTAAAAACGCGGCGACTTATGCGACCGAATATATACAAGTTAGCGAAAAATTGCAAAAAGAAGAGCGAAAAATAGGGAATAAATTCACCCGTATAGAATATGAAACAGAGGAAATAAAGAGTAAAAATACTGATTTAGTAGAAACAAACAGAAATTTAGTATATATTTTCAGCGGATTAGCGATGCTTGTTTTATTCCTATTTATTATAAAAATACAAAAAACCAAAAATAGAGAGTTGCTATTCAAGCAAGAGCAACAAAAGGCGAATGAAGAAATTTATAATTTAATGATTTCGCAGCAAAGTACTATAGAGATCAATAGGGTTAAAGAAAAGAAGCGAGTAGCACAAGAGCTCCATGATGGAGTTTTGGGCAGGATGTTTGGCATCCGAATGAATCTGGACGGTTTAAATAAATTCAATGATGAAATTGCAATTAATCAACGAAACACTTATTTAGTAGAGTTGAAAAATATCGAGCAGGACATTCGGGAAATATCTCATGATTTGAATAGAGAAAAATCAGAATTAATCAATAACTTTGTTACTATTGTAGATAATTTATTAGAAGATCAAAAAAAGACATTTAAATCAAAACTAACAACGAATATCGATTCAACCATAAAATGGGAATTGGTCAGTAATGCGGTGAAAATTAATTTGTACCGTATTCTTCAGGAATCCCTTCAAAATGTGAACAAGTATGCCAATGCCAGTAGTATTAAAATTGAACTAAAAAAAGAAGAGAATAACTTGGTTTTAAAAATAAGTGATGATGGCATTGGTTTTAATGTAAAAACTGCAAAAAAAGGGATTGGCCTCCAAAATATACTTTCTCGAACCCAGGAATGTGAAGGGTTTTTTGATTTAAAATCAAAAAAAGGCGACGGAACAGTTCTCACCATTAAAATCCCAATTTAATAAAAATAAACCTAGAACCTATACAAAAATGGCGATTGATTCAGTTGATAAAGTAATAACAAAAAATAGAATATTAATAGTTGACGACCATCCTTTTATTATTGAAGGGTATAAAAACGCAATAACAAGGTATAATCCTGAAGAGTTTGAGTTTTCTATAACACAAGCTAAAGATTGTGAATCAGCCTACCACATCATCACAAATCCAGATAACGATACATTTGACATTGCTTTTTTAGATATTAGTATGCCGGCTTACGAAGAAAAAAATATTTATTCTGGTGAGGATTTAGCAAAGCTATTATCAGAACATATGCCCAGTTGCAAAATTATTTTGCTTACCATGTACACTGAATTGTTGAAGATAAAGACCATCATCAAGACGATAAACCCAAATGGACTGGTTATTAAAAATGACTTAACATTTGATGAATTGCTTTTTGCTTTTGATAAAGTTATAAAAGATGAAAAGTATTATAGCCAATCGGTTTTAAAAATGTTAAATCAAGCAGAAGAAGATGTTATCGAAATTGATCAATTTGATGAGCAAATTTTATTTCATATTTCAAAGGGGACTAAGTTGAATGATATACCTCAATATATACCAATTTCATTAGGAGCAATAGAACGAAGAAAATTAAACTTAAAAGAATTATTAAAAATAGAGCACGGGAGTGATGCTGATTTAGTCCGGGAGGCAAAGAAAAGAGGCCTGCTTTTTTAAATTAAACAATAAACGACACTGAAAAGTGTCGTTTATTGTTTAATTAAGAGATTTTATTCACTCAAAGCATCCCAGCCACGCGCTTTTAAAGCAATTTTGGTATTGGCCCGAGTAACTAAATGAATTCCTTCACTTTCTTGTGTCATGTGGCCAATAATCGTGAAATTTGGATTTCCTTTTATTTTTTCAAAATCTTCCATAGCAATGGTGAAAAGCAATTCGTAATCTTCGCCTCCGTTTATAGCAACAGTAGTACTATCGATGTTGAATTCTTCACAAACGTTAATAAACTGTGGATCGATTGGTAATTTGTCCTCATATAAATTACAACCCACTTTAGACTGCTTGCACAAATGCATAATCTCCGATGAGAGTCCATCAGAAATATCAATCATTGATGTTGGTTTTATTTCTAAAGCGTGCAATAAAGTACGAACATCTTTACGCGCTTCTGGCTTTAATTGACGTTCTATTAGGTAGGTATATGCATCTAAATCTGGTTGTGAATTTGGATTTACCTGAAAAACTTGTTTTTCTCTTTCCAAAACTTGCAACCCCATATAAGCAGCTCCAATATCGCCTGTAACCACTAATAAATCAGTTTCTTTGGCACCGTTTCTATAAACGATTTCTTCTTCATCAGCTTCGCCAAGAGCTGTTATACTGATGATTAATCCTTTTTGGGAAGAAGTGGTGTCGCCACCTATAACATCTACATTATATTCACGTGCTGCATGCGTTATTCCTGCAAATAATTCATCTAATGCTTCCAAAGGAAAACGATTAGAGACCGCTATAGAAACTGTGATTTGTGTTGGTTTGGCATTCATCGCGCAAATGTCAGAAACATTAACAACAACCGCTTTATAGCCCAAATGTTTTAGTGGCATGTAAGCCAAATCGAAATGAATACCTTCAATCAACAAATCTGTTGAAACGACTACTTTTTTATCTTTGAAATCCAAAACGGCAGCGTCATCCCCAATTCCCTTTAGAGTCGAAGGTTGATTGATTTCAAAGTTTTTTGTCAAATGGTCTATCAATCCAAATTCTCCTAATTGAGCAATACTTGTGCGTTGTGGGGTTTTATCTTCGATCATTATTTTAATTGTTTTGAGGTTGCAAATATACAAAGAAATATTCGCCTTGAATTCTATCAAATTCTATCAATTTTATCCGACCTTTAGAGTATTAAATTCGTGAAAAATGAAGACATTTGATATCGTTACCCTTACCGTTAATCCTGCTTTAGATAAAAGCACTCATTTTAAAGGATTAGTACCAGAACAAAAAATACGATGTGATGAACCGCGTTATGATGCGGGAGGAGGAGGAATCAATGTTTCTAAGGCGATCTCTCGTCTAGGAGGGACGTCTTTAGCAGTTTTTACTTCTGGTGGACCAATGGGTAAAATGCTGGAGGAATTGGTGAGTAAAGAATCAGTTGAATTTAAAACAATCGAAGTCCAAACCTGGACCCGTGAAAGTTTTGTCGCGGTAGATGACAACACCAATTCACAATACCGATTTGGATTTACAGGAGGACAAATTACTACCGAAGAAAGCAATAGAATATTAGAAACCATAGCTAGTTTTAAACCAAAATTTTTGGTAGCCAGTGGTAGTTTGAACGAAGGTTTGTCAATAGATTTTTATCAAAAAATAGCAGAAATCGCAAAAAAAACAAATGCTAAATTAATTGTGGATACCTCTGGTGAATCATTAAAAAAAGCGTTAGAAATTGGCGTTTATATGATCAAACCAAATGTTGGAGAACTGGCAAAATTAATAGGCGTGGAGCGATTGGAACTGGAAGAAGTAAACGAAGCCGCCAAACAAATCATTGCAAAAGGCGGCGCCGAAATCGTAGTTGTTTCACTTGGTCCGCAAGGCGCAGTTTTAGTTACCAAAGATTTCTATGATTTTGTCCCTGCTCCTAATGTTGCCAAAAAAAGTACTGTGGGTGCCGGTGACAGTATGGTGGGTGGAATGGTTTGGTCGCTTTCGGAAAATAAAGGCCTGAAAGAAGTCATCCGTTGGGGAGTTGCTTGCGGATCGGCAGCAACGATGAATGAAGGAACCCAATTGTTTAAATTCGAAGATGCAAAACGATTGTTTGAATGGTTGAAGAATAAATAGAAACAAAAAAACCTGACAATTTTCACATCGTCAGGTTTCATTTATAATTTAAAATTGCTTTACCAGTTTGCTCGGGTCAGAATTAAAATAATTTTTAGTCATTCAACTTCAACACCGCCATAAACGCTTCCTGCGGAATTTCAACATTTCCAACCAGTCTCATGCGTTTTTTACCTTTTTTCTGTTTTTCCAATAATTTACGTTTACGGGAAATATCTCCACCATAACATTTGGCGGTAACGTCTTTACGCAACGCTTTTATCGTTTCACGAGAGATTACTTTTACCCCAATAGCCGCTTGCACTGGAATGTCAAATTGCTGGCGCGGGATTAATTCTTTTAATTTCTCACACATTTTTTTACCAATGTGATACGCATTGTCGGCATGCATTAAGGATGATAAAGCATCCACAATGGTGGCGTTCAATAAAATATCCACTTTCACCAAATTAGAAGTTCGCATCCCAATTGGCGTATAATCAAACGAGGCATATCCTTTAGAAACAGTTTTCAAACGGTCGTAAAAATCAAATACAATCTCTGCCAACGGCATATCAAAAGTCAACTCTACGCGTTCTGTAGTCAAATACGTTTGATTGGTAATCAACCCACGTTTTTCGATACACAAACTCATTACATTCCCCACATAATCAGATTTGGTAATGATAGTTGCCTTAATAAACGGTTCTTCTACATGGTCTAAACGAGAAGGCTCCGGCAAGTCCGAAGGGTTATTTACGATAAGTGGCGTAGTAGGATCTTTTTTGGTGTAAGCCAAATACGAAACGTTGGGAACGGTAGTAATTACAGTCATGTTAAATTCTCTTTCCAGACGCTCCTGGATAATTTCCATGTGCAACATTCCCAAGAATCCACAACGGAAACCAAATCCCAAAGCGGCTGAACTTTCCGGTAAAAATACCAAGGAAGCATCGTTCAACTGCAGTTTTTCCATCGAGTTTCTCAACTCCTCATAATCTTCGGTGTCCACAGGATAAATTCCCGCAAAAACCATTGGTTTTACATCTTCAAAACCTTTAATTATATTTGTTGTTGGCGTTTTTGCATCCGTCAACGTATCGCCTACTTTTACTTCTTTCGCTTCTTTAATTCCAGAAATTAAATAGCCAACATCACCCGCTGAAATGACTTGTTTCGGAACTTGATTTAATTTCAAAGTACCAATTTCATCCGCAAAATATTCATTTCCGGTAGCCATAAATTTAATTTTCTGGCCTTTTTTAATCTGTCCGTTTTTCACACGGAAAATAACTTCGATTCCTCGAAACGGATTGTAATGCGAGTCAAAAATCAACGCTTGTAGCGGTTCGTCAACACTTCCTGATGGAGGTGGGATTTTTTCGATGATGGCTGCCAATATATTTTCTACACCAAAACCAGTTTTACCCGAAGCGTGAATAATATCCTCTAATTTACATCCCAGTAAATCAATAATATCGTCACTTACTTCTTCTGGATTGGCACTTGGTAAATCCACTTTGTTCAAAACGGGAATAATTTCCAAGTCATTCTCCAAAGCCAAATATAAATTCGAAATCGTTTGTGCCTGGATGCTTTGCGCTGCATCTACAATCAAAAGCGCACCTTCGCAAGCCGCAATCGATCGGGAAACTTCATACGAAAAATCCACGTGTCCCGGAGTATCAATCAAATTCAGGATGTATTCTTGTCCTTTATAGGTATATTCCATCTGAATCGCGTGACTCTTAATCGTAATACCACGTTCGCGTTCTAGGTCCATGTTGTCAAGCAATTGCGCTTTTTCTTCACGAGCGGTTACCGTTTGTGTTGCGCCAAGTAATCGGTCAGCAAGCGTACTTTTCCCGTGATCAATATGTGCAATAATGCAAAAATTCCGTATATGTTTCATTTTCCGTTGGTATCAAATTTATTTTGGTTTATCCTGAATTGTTTCAGGGCGTGACCACAAGGGTCGGGCTTTCCGCTACAATCTTTTCCTTTTAAAGAAAAAAGGAAAAGGATTTTTGCTGCAATCCCTCACGCAATCGCCAAACAGCGACAATTAATCTGCAAATATAAGCTAAATTCAACAGTTTCAAAGTCCCGAATTCGCAAACTAATCGGTTTAATACTAAGTCTTTCTTCTTTCTTCTTTTATCCTTTCATCTAAAAATCGTAATTTTGCACCAAAATACATGAAGATGGTCAAGATTGGCAACATAATATTACCCGAATTCCCTTTACTTCTCGCGCCTATGGAAGATGTGAGCGATCCGCCTTTTCGCAGGTTGTGTAAAGCCCATGGTGCCGATATGATGTATTCGGAATTTATTTCTTCCGAAGGATTAATTCGGGACGCCATCAAAAGCCGAATGAAATTAGACATTTTCGATTATGAACGCCCTGTCGGAATCCAGATTTTTGGCGGAGATGAAGAAGCCATGGCGATGTCCTCCAAAATTGTTTCAGCTGTAAACCCGGATTTAATAGACATCAATTTTGGGTGCCCTGTCAAAAAAGTCGTTTGTAAAGGCGCCGGAGCCGGTGTTTTAAAAGATATAGATTTGATGATTCGTTTAACGAAAGCTGTTATCGACAGCACGCATTTGCCTGTAACTGTAAAAACTCGTTTGGGTTGGGATGATAATTCCATTAATATTGATGAAGTTGCAGAGCGTTTGCAAGACATTGGCGTAGCCGCTTTGAGCATCCACGCCAGAACTCGTGCCCAAATGTACAAAGGCCATTCTGACTGGTCCCACATTGCACGAGTAAAAAATAATCCCAGAATTACGATGCCTATTTTTGGAAACGGCGACATTGATTCACCCGAAAAAGCATTGCAGTACAAAAACGAATACGGCATCGATGGTATCATGATTGGTCGAGCTGCCATTGGTTATCCTTGGATTTTTGACGAAATCAAACATTACTTCAAAACGGGAGAACATTTAGCAAAACCCACTGTTGTAGACAGAGTCGAAGCAGTACGAAATCACCTTACTTGGGCAATGGAATGGAAAGGAGAGAGATTGGGAATTGTGGAAACGCGTCCTCATTACACCAATTATTTCAAAGGGATTCATTCTTTTAAACCCCACAAACAAAAATTAGTAACCTTAGATAGACCGGATGAGTTGTTCGCCGCTTTGAATGAAATCGAAGAAGCGTATGCGGGTTATGAGGTTGTTTAACTAAATATTTCAAACAAAAATTCCACTAATTTGCACAAGTTATTTCGTGTAAATTAGTGGAATTTTTGTTTTATTTTTTAATCTGAAATCAAAAATCTTACGCCAATAACTTTTTACTCACACGACTGCTTGCAATTAGCGAAGCAATAAAACCAAGTGAGACAATCGTTCCCATAACAATCAATACATTTTCAAGAGAGAAAACTACAGGATACGCCAGTGTAGGAGTAATCATAACCAGTTGAAAATGTTGTTGCAGTAACACAATTATAATTCCTAAAATCAGTCCAATAATTCCGCCAAAAACACTCAACAAAGTGCCTTGAAGCAAAAATATTTTCCGTAAATCCTTGATTTCCGTTCCCAGATTAAAAAGGGTTTTCAAGTTTCCTTTTTTGTCTAAAATCATCATAATCAAGGCGCCAATCAAGTTGAAAAGTGCCACAACAATAACTAAAGTAAAAATTAAATACACCGCAATATTCTCTGTATTCAACATTTTATACAGCGATTCATTGAGTTGTGCCCTGTTTTTTACGGTGATTTTATTATTGAAAATAGTTTGAAGTTCGTCAGTAATAGCACTTTCATCAGCGCCAGCTTTCACTTTGATTTCAATTCCAGAAACCTGATTGGTTTTGTACTCCAATAATTCTTGTGCTAAACCTAAATCGGCAAAAACATATTTAGAATCAAGGTCTTCGCTGATGGCATAAATCCCAACAGGAATTAGATCGGTTTTATTAAAAGCTTGTTCCGGATTTTCAATTGCACCTTTTCCTGGTTTTGGAACTAAAACTTCCAATTGACGGTTGAAATCAAGCAATCCCATCGAGAATTTTTGGGCAATTCCGTAACCAACCACCACTTGATAGGTATCTGGTTTAAGCCATTGTCCGTTAAAAAGTTTCTTTTCAATAGCATTTACTTTGCTAAAATTAGAATCAACGCCTTTTAAGTACGTAACTTCCTGTTTACCGTCAAAAGTGAATAAAACTCGTTCTTCAATAATTTTGGTGTAGGAAACCAAGCCGTCAATTTTCTTGATTTGGGTCTCCTGATTTGGAGCAATTAAAAAAGATTTTCCTAAAGTGCTGCTTATTTTTAAATCAGGATCAATGTCATTGGTAAACGAAAGGCTAAAAACTTTCAAGCCGCTAAAAACAGATAAAACTACAAACAAAGCCATGGCACCAACAATAATTCCCATGCTGGCAATCCGATTGATGATATTGATCGCATTATTTTTACTGTTGCTGCGAATGTAACGTTTGGCGATGTAAAGGGGGAAATTCAAGTTTTATTGAAATCTGCGTTTGTCCAAAAGGTCTCTGTTTTCTATAGGATTGTCTCTATTGGCTAAGGCATTGTCAATTTTTTCAATATAGTCCAAAGAGTCGTCGATAAAGAAAACTAAATTTGGTACTTTTCTTAATTGTAAACGAACACGCTGTGATAAATCATGTTTTATTGTTTTAGAATTGGACTTCACCGCCTCTAAAATCTCTTTTGCTTTGTCCTGAGGAAAAACGCTTAAATGCACTGTAGCCACTGATAAATCTGAAGTTACAACAACCTTGGATACCGAAATAATTAAATTAGCTACTCCGTTTTTTCTCACTTCACCTTGCAGAATGTCAACCAAATCTTTTTGGATCACCCCACCTATTTTTTTCTGTCTATTTGTTTCCATGCTGCAAAAATACTACTTTTAAGTTTTATACAAACAAATTTTAAAAGTTACCTAGAAATTGTTGTGTTTTTAGAAGCTATTTCCTGCTATTCGCTATATCTTATGTGTCGAACCCCGTCACATAAGGATGTTGCCGCTATCAGGGCTAGGGGATTTGGGAAATTAGATCGCTAATTCTAAATCAGAAATCTAAAATCGTTAATCAGAAATCTAAAATCGTAATGCAAAGACCTTCCTTCTCTATATACGACGCATCGGCAGGTTCCGGAAAAACCTACGCGCTTGTCAAAGAATACTTAAAAATCATTCTTGTTGCAAAAAAGAATGACGCCTATCGCAACATTCTCGCCATTACGTTTACCAACAAAGCGGTACACGAAATGAAAAGCCGAATCGTAGGTAGTTTGTCTGAATTTGCAAAAGCCGAACCAAGTTCAAAAGCCCAGGATTTAATGCAGGATTTAGCCATAGATACGGAACTTTCCATTATTGAAATCAAAACCAAATCACAGCAAATCATCAAGCATATTATTCATAATTATGCCGCTTTTGATATTTCGACCATTGATAAATTTACCCATAAAGTAATTCGGGCTTTTGCCCATGATTTGAATTTGCCCATGACTTTTGAAGTTACATTAGACACCGAAAGTTTATTGATAGAAGCTGTCGATGCCATCATCGCACAAGCGGGAGAAGATGAAACATTGACAAAGCTACTCATCGATTTCACGATGGAGAAAACGGATGATGACAAATCTTGGGATATTTCTCGTGAAATTCTCGAAACCGGACGTTTGGTTCTTAATGAAAATAACCGAAACGAAATCACCCATTTTCAAGATAAATCCATCGCTGAATTTGTCGAAATCAAAAACAAACTGTCTGAAGCTTGCAAAGACTTAGTAAAACAAACTATTGTTTTTGCAGAAGAAGCATTGACTCTAATTGATAACAACGGAATTGATGTAAAATCCTTTTCCAGAGGTACTTTTCCAAACCATATTAATAGTATTCAACAGGGAAAGTTCAATCCCAAGAATAAAACTTTTCATGAGTTTGATGATATTGCTATTAATAAAACGGCTAAAGATCGTGCGATTATTGAAAATCTAATTCCTGAATTTTTGCAAATAGTGGCTAGGGTTTATGGTGCCTTCGAGAAGATACATTTCTATAAAGCGTTCCTGAAAAACATTACTCCTTTGTCATTGCTAAATACCGTCAGCAATGAATTGGCCAAAATTCAAGAAGAGCAAAATGTACTCTCTATTTCAGAATTCAATGCGATTATTCATCGGGAGATCCAAAACCAGCCTGCACCTTTTATATACGAACGATTGGGGGAACGCTACCGTCATTTTTTCATTGATGAATTTCAGGATACGTCTGAAATGCAATGGCAAAACTTGATTCCGCTTATCGACAACGCTACTTCTAGTGAAATTGACGGCGAAAAAGGCACGTTGATGATTGTGGGTGACCCAAAACAATCCATTTACAGATGGCGTGGCGGAAAGGCAGAACAGTTTATTGAATTGAGTAAAGACCTGAATCCATTCAATAATCCGGAGAAAGTTCTGGAGCATTTAGATAAAAATTACCGCAGCTATTCGCAAATAATAGAATTCAATAATGATTTTTTTCAATTGTTATCCAATGAATTCGAACATTTGGATTACAAAGATTTGTATGAAAATCACAGCCGCCAAAAGTCAAATGATAAAATTGGCGGCTATGTAAATATTTCTTTTATCCCAAAATTGGAAACTTCCGAAGAAGACGAAGAAACATTGGATAAAACTGATCTGTATGTTTTGGCAACATTAAATGTCATTCAAAAATCACTACAGCAAGGATTTCAATACAAAGATATTGTGATTCTTACCCGAAAAAGGAGTCAAGGAATTGCGATTGCTAATTATTTGACGGAGCAAGGAATTCCGCTTTTGTCATCGGAAACCCTCATGATTCAAAATGCCACCGAAGTTCGGTTGATTATTCATTTATTGAAATATTTGAAGAATAGTTCTGATTTGGAATCCAAAGCAAAATTCCTTCAATATTTAGCGCAGCATAATCAGGATAAATTACCGATTCCTGATTTTATTGCTCAAGGAATGGCATTGATTCAAGAAACGGAATTCGAGAAGTGGTTGGTGAGTTTTGATTTTTCGCTTTCGTTTCAAAACATTAGAAAAAAATCATTGTATGAGGCGGTTGAGGTTATAATTTCAAAATTCCTAAATCCAAAAATAAGTAACGCCTATGTTCAATATTTCTTGGACATTGTGCTCGAGCGTGATATTCGCAACCAAGCAGGAATTTCGGATTTCTTGAATTTCTGGGATAAAAATGCAGAGAAATTCAGTATTCCGTCACCGGAAGGGACCGATGCAGTGCGGATTATGACGATTCATAAATCGAAAGGATTAGAATTTCCAGTGGTTATTTTTCCTTTTGCAGAAGAAGATTATAGTCTAAAACCCAAAGATAAGTTATGGCTAAATGCCGAGGAACAGGATTTTGGTTTGCCAAAAGTGTTGATTGACAATAGTAAAGCCGTAGAAGGATTTGGAGTCGAAGCTGCTGAGGTTTACAATCAAAAGAAACAGGAAGAATTATTAGATAATATTAATGTTTTGTACGTGGCTTTGACTAGAGCGGAGGAACAATTGTATGTAATTTCGAATATGAATTTATCCAGTAAAGGAGAAATTCCAAAGAATAATATGTGTGGCTTTTTTATTAATTATTTGGAGAATAAAGGTAGTTTTGATGAAAATAAATTAGAATATGAGTTTGGAAATGCAACGAAGTTATCTGCTTTAGAGCATCACATCGATACTTCAAAAACGATTCCTCTAGTTGCTGAAATTCTGAATCCAAAGAATATAAAAATTGCACAACGTGAAGCTTTAATGTGGGGCACACTCCAACAGGACGCTATAGAATATGGAAATGTGATACACGAAATTCTTTCTTTTGTAAAAACTAAAGGCGATGTTGATTTGGCAATTACAAAGGCTATTGAAAATGGATTGATAACTTTTGCTCAAAAAGATACAGTGTTGAATACAATTCGGGAAATTGTCAATCACAGTGAATTAGAAATTTGTTTTGCTGAAGGAAATGAAGTTTTGAATGAGCAAACAATTATTCAAAAAGTAGGAAAAACGATCAAGCCTGACCGAATGGTTATGACTAAAGATAGAGAGGTTTTTTTATTGGATTATAAAACGGGAATACACCGTCCTAAATACAAGCTACAGTTGGAGAATTATCAAATTGCAATTGAATTGATGGGGTATAAAGTGGTAAAAAAAGCACTTATTTATATAGGAAAAGAAATCGATGTAGTAAGTTTGTAACTTAAAAAGAGAACGAATCAAATTATAGCATAAACAAATAAAGAAAAAATGTACGGAAAAATCAAAGAATACTTAGAGTCAGAATTGCAAACTATTGAAGACAATGGAATTTTCAAAAAAGAAAGAATCATTACTTCACCACAAGGTGCAGAAATCACAATATCGACAGGAGAAACGGTTTTGAATTTTTGTGCTAATAATTATCTTGGATTGTCATCCCATCCCGAAGTGATTCAGGCTGCAAAAGACGCTTTGGACACCCATGGTTTCGGAATGTCATCGGTTCGGTTTATTTGTGGAACTCAGGATATTCATAAAACTTTAGAAAAAAAGATAGCAGAATTCTATGGTACCGAAGATACGATTCTTTACGCAGCGGCTTTTGATGCGAATGGAGGTGTTTTTGAACCATTATTAGGAGAAAACGATGCGATAATTTCAGATAGTTTGAATCACGCTTCTATCATAGATGGTGTTCGTTTGTGCAAAGCGGCACGGTATCGTTATGAAAACAGCAACATGGATGATTTGGAGCAACAACTGATTAAGGCTACGGAAGCTGGAGCACGTTTCAAATTAATAGTTACCGATGGTGTTTTCTCTATGGATGGAGTAGTAGCGCCGTTAGATAAAATTTGTGATTTAGCGGATAAGTATGATGCGATGGTCATGGTTGATGAATGTCATGCCGCTGGATTCATTGGTGCAACCGGAAAAGGAACTCTCGAAGCCAAAGGAGTGCTGGGTCGAGTTGATATTATTACAGGAACATTAGGAAAAGCACTTGGTGGGGCAATGGGTGGATATACCACAGCCAAAAAAGAAATCATTGAAATATTGCGTCAAAGATCCAGACCGTATTTGTTTTCAAATTCATTGGCACCGGCCATTGTTGGGGCCTCCATAAAAGTTTTTGAGATATTAGAGCGAGATACTGTTTTACGAGATAAATTGGAATGGAATACTAATTATTTCAAAGCGGGAATGAAAAAAGCTGGTTTTGATATTATTGATGGTGATTCTGCAATAGTTCCAGTAATGCTATATGATGCAAAATTATCACAAGAAATGTCAAATGAATTGTTAAAAAAAGGGATTTTTGTAGTAGGCTTTTTTTTCCCGGTGGTCCCTAAAGATAAGGCTAGAATCAGAGTTCAACTCTCTGCTGCTCACACAACAGCGCATTTAGATCAGGCAATAAATGCATTTATTGCGGTTGGAAGAATGTTAAATGTTGTATAATTCCCACTTTTCACTCAGTTTATAAGTTTTTTTTAACATTTCATTTTGTAGTTTAAAATTTACGTACTACTTTTGTTTCTAATTAACTAAATTGTAATTAAAAAAATTAAGTATGAAACATCTTAACAAAATTTTAGTTGCTGTGATGATGGTGATGGGTTTAAGCTCTCACGCACAAGACAGTAACAATCCATGGGCTATCTCTTTTGGAGTTAATGCCGTTGACACTAGAACTAGTGCTGGGGGAGGAAGAAATTGGGCAGACCGCCATTTTTCTCAACCATTTGACGTTAAAAACAATTGGAATGTTCTTCCTTCAGTATCATACCTTAGTGTATCTAGATATGTAGGGGATAATTTCTCATTCGGACTTTCTGGTTCGGTTAACAAAATTGATAAGTATGTGAGATTTGCTCCAAATGCTGTTGGTCATGATTCTCGTGGATATGTTGTTTCTAATCCTGGAGATTTAATGTATTACGGTGTGGATGCAACTATCAAGTACAGTTTTATGAGCTTGATTAATTCAAAAATAATTGATCCGTCTTTATCTGTTGGTGGAGGTTACACTTTCTTTGGCGATAGCAGTTACGGAACTTTAAATCCAGGTGCTGGTTTAACATTATGGTTTACTGAAAATGTTGGACTAGAACTTTCTACAAGATATAAAAAATCTTTTGGAGATAGAGAAGATGCAGCTGGTGTTCCAGATGCACCATCACATTTTCAACATTCAGCAGGTCTTATCTTCAAATTTGGTGGAAAAGATACTGATGGCGACGGAATTTATGATAAAGATGATGCTTGTCCTGAAGTTGCAGGTTTAAAAGAATTCAATGGTTGTCCTGATACTGATGGAGATGGAATTCAAGATAGTGCTGACGAATGTCCAAATGATTTTGGATTAGCTGCATTAAACGGATGTCCTGATACAGATGGAGATGGAGTAGCTGATAAAAATGATGCTTGTCCTACTGTTTTTGGTCTTGCTGCATTAAATGGTTGTCCAGATGCTGACGGAGATGGAATCGCTGATAAAGATGACAAATGTCCTACAGTTGCAGGTCCTAAAGAAAATGGCGGATGTCCATGGCCAGATACTGATGGAGATGGTGTTTTAGATAAAGATGACGATTGTCCTACTGTAGCTGGTCCAGCTAGCAACAGAGGATGTCCTGAAGTAACTACTGAAGCTTTAGACAATCTTAAAATTCAAGCTAGAGCAATCTATTTTAATTCAGGTAAAGCTACTTTCAAAGTTGGAGATGTTCCAGCTAGATTAGATGCAATGGCAAACATCCTTAAAAATTATCCTAATGCTAAATTCAGTGTAGAAGGACATACAGATAGTGATGGTTCAGATGCTTTCAATCAAAAACTTTCTGAAGATAGAGCTAACGTTGTTAGAGATGCTTTGTTAGAAAGAGGTATTAAAGCTGAGAATTTAAACGCTATTGGTTTTGGTGAAGGAACTCCGGTTGAAACAAACAAAACTGCTGCTGGTAAAGCAAAAAATAGAAGAACAGAAGTTATTTTGCAAAAATAATTTTCTTCAAAATTTTTTTAGAAAACGCCTCGATTTATCGGGGCGTTTTTTTTATTTTTATAAAATGACAAATATTTCTTTTTTAGATAAAATAGCTTCGGTTTTAATTGAAAATTATTTAGAGAATCTTTCGAATACCATTGTAGTTTTACCAAATAAACGAGCCAAAATATTTCTGATTGAAGCGTTGAGAAATCAAGTTAGCACTAATATTCTTTCTCCAGAAATTATAAGTATTGAAGATTTTGTTCAAAACATAGCTGGTATCCGAGCTATAGATCCTATAGAATTATTATTTGAATTCTACGATGTTTATTTGTCTATTACTGATAAAGCAAACCAACAATCCTTTGAATTGTTTGCCAATTGGGCCAAAACACTATTACAGGACTTCAATGAAATAGACCGCTATTTATTAGAACCACTTCATGTTCTTTCGTATTTGAAGGATATTGAAGATATCAAAAAATGGGGAATTGAAGTCGAAAATAAAACTGCTTTGTTAGAGAAATATATTGATTTTTGGAAGTTACTTCCTAATTATTATCAATCCCTTTATACTCATTTACTGAACAAAGGAATCGGATATCAAGGGCTTATTTATCGGGAAGCCGTAAAAAATATGGATCATTTTATAGATTCTGTCAAAGACAAACAATTTGTCTTTGCCGGTTTTAATGCGTTGAATGCTGCCGAAGAAAAAATAATCCAGCATCTTATCGCTTCTGATCAGGCCAAAATATATTGGGATGTAGACCAAACCTTTCTAAACGATCCGTATCACGATGCAGGACTGTTTGTACGCCGTTTCAAAGAAACCTGGAAGCATTACAAACAGCATCCGTTTGAGTGGATTGTAGATGATTTTTCACAGACTAAAAACATTCAGGTAATTGGTACACCCAAAACAATTGGTCAGGCCAAAATAGCAGGAAGTATCATTGAAAATGTCATCAATACAAATCCGGAAGGGAAACTTGATAAAGTGGCGATTGTTCTTGGTGAAGAAAATCTTTTGGTTCCGCTTTTGTATTCATTGCCGTCAACTGTTGGGGCTTTGAATATAACGATGGGGTATTCGAGCAAGAACAATCCAGCACAGATTTTGATTGCTAAATTATTCAAAATGCATACGAATGCATTGTCTAGAAATGCCAAAAGCTATGTGTTGTATTACAAAGATGTTTTGGATATTTTGACGCATCCTTTGGTGGAGCCGTATGCAAGTACGAATGTATTAGTTAAAATCATTAATCAAAATAATTACACATTTATCACCCATCATAAATTGATGGAATTGAATGCAATTCCAAGCGAGTTGTTTCTGTTGCTATTTCAAAAATGGGAAAATGGTTCTATTCCGGTATTAGAAACGATTTCTACATTATTGCAAACGATAAAAAAAAATTTAAGCAACGATAACGAAGAAGAAAAAGTTACGAAGTCTTTTGTTTTTGCCATTTTTAAAGTAATTAATAAACTAATTAATTATTATTCGAAGCATGAACACATTGATAAAATAGAAACACTTTATGCGATTTACAAACAAGTAATTGATTTGGCAGAAGTTTCTTTTGAAGGCGAACCGTTGAATGGTTTGCAGATTATGGGCGTGTTAGAAAGTCGTGTTTTGGATTTTGATACCGTTATTGTCACTTCAATGAATGAAGGGAAAATCCCGGCGGGGAAATCACAAAATTCCTTTATTCCATATGATGTGAAACGCGAATTAGGATTGCCGACTTTCAAAGAAAAAGACGCTATTTATACCTATCATTTCTATCATTTATTACAACGCGCCAAAAACATCTACTTGCTTTATAATACCGAAAGTGAAGGTTTAGACGCGGGAGAAAAAAGCCGATTCATAACCCAATTGGAAGTCGAAAAGCAAAAAAATCATACACTAACGCACGAAATCTACAATGCAGTTTTACCAGAAACGGCGTATCGACCGATGGTAATTCCAAAATCCGAAAGTGTGATGGTACGATTGAAAGAGATTGCTGAAAAAGGTTTTTCGCCATCGGCATTGACGAGTTATATCCGAAATCCGATTCAGTTTTATTTCCAGAAGATTTTGCGCATCAGTGAAGTCGAAGAAGTCGAAGAAAATATTGCCTTGAATACGCTGGGAACGATTATTCACGAAACGTTGAAGGTTTTATACGAACCATTTATTGATAAATTTATTTCGGAAAGTGCTATTTTAAAGTGTTTCAAACAAATTGACGCTGAGGTTTTGAAGCAATTCAAATTGGTGTACAAAGAAGGCGAAATCAAAAAAGGAAGAAATTTATTGGCGTTTGAAGTCGCCAAACGTAATGTTTCGAATTTCTTGAAAGTCGAACTGGAAAGTATTAAGAGCGGCGATGCGATAAAAATTCTAGCTTTGGAACAAACATTTGAACGTACTTTAAATCATCCTAATTTACCTTTTCCGGTACTGATAAGAGGAAATGTAGACCGAATTGAAGAGCGTAACGGAATCATTCGAATTATCGATTACAAAACGGGTAAAGTAGAGAAAGCAAGTGTCACGTTGAAATCTTGGAAAGGACTGACTGAAGATATTAAAAGCGATAAAATTATCCAGGTACTAGCGTATGCTTACATGTATGAGCATGAAGCTAAAGGTAAGCCAATTGAAGCGGGAATTATTTCTTTTAAGAATTTAAAAGCAGGTTTTCTTCCGTTTAATTTTAAAGAAGAGAAAGAAATAAATGCAATTATAAATGAAGAAATTTTGAGTAATTATTTAGAACAAATGGTTCTTTTATTAAGCGAAATTTTAGACGAGAATATGCCTTTTGAAGAGAAAATAATTTAGATGCTTTTAAAAAAAGCCAACAATACAATCAATAATTGGTCCTGGTTTTCAATATGACTCATGTGTCCGTCCGGAAAAGTCACCAGTTTTACTGCAGTGTTTTCTATCTGTTCTTTGGTTTCTTCGTAATTTAAAACAGGATCTTTTTCGCCCAGAATTAATAATTTTGGATAGGGTGTAAGGTGCAACAACACTTCCCGATCGTGTCTTATTTTCATTCCTTCCAGTGACGCAACGATTCCTTGCAGCGGTGTTTTTAAAGCTTCTTTTTTTACGCTTTCAATTTCTGATGAAAGTCGTTCTCTGTTAGATTCGCTGAATAAATTAGCGATAGAAAGTGAAACAAAATTCATAAAAGATTGTTTTACCGCTTTAATGGCTCTGTCCCGATTTACTTTTCTTTCGGCGCTGTCGGCTCTAGCCGTTGAGTTTAATAAAACCAATCCTTTTATGGTGTCAGGATACAATTCGGCGAAAGCCAAAGCAACATAGCCGCCCATAGAATGCCCGACAAAAATGGCTTTCCGGATGCGCAATTCCGATAAAACTGCGTGAACGGCATCGGCATTATCTTCCATCGTTTGCACGTAACTCAAACATTCCGTTTCGCCATGTCCCAATAAATCAATAGTAATGACGCGATTTTTTTTAGCAAACTCCGGAATATAATAATCCCACATGCCTTTGTTTTCCAAGAAACCATGAAGCAAGACAATAGCGGTTCCTTTCCCGGTATCGGAATAGGAGATGTTAGTGTTTTTAAAGAGAATTTGTTTCAAAATGGAAATTTAGTCTACAAAAGTAGCATTTTATTTTTTTAACTATTTAAGAAATATAAGTTCCTGTAAGCAATTCCTGTAAACAATTTTATTAAAAATAGTATATTTGAGAAAAGCATTTATAATTATGAACAGACTAGTTATTATTGGAAACGGATTTGATTTAGCGCATGGATTGCCGACTTCTTATAAAGATTTTATTAATGATTATTGGAAGAATGTATGTGACACTAAAGGAACTAAAACTATAATAAACAAGAACGATGAGTTTGTTACGATTATATGCAAGTTTGGATACTCGTATAATTCATCTGAATATAACGCTATTGATGACTTAAAATCTTATGAAGAATTAAAGAATTTTATAGGAAGAAATACACAAAATAATTCTGGTGAATTTGGTATGGAATTTAAAAATTTATTTTTTAAAAAAATTTCCGAAGATTCAATTCAAAATTGGGTTGATATAGAAAATGAATATTATAAACTTTTAAAAGAGTGTGTCAAACAAAATAATAATTCTAAAATAATTAAATTAAATAAAGAATTTGAACAAGTTAAAGGTCTACTAGAAAAGTATTTACTTAAAAATGTAGAAGATAAATATGATTTTTCAAAAGATTCAGTTGAAGAATTTGTTGAGATTTTCAACAAATGTTATTATGAAAAATATGAGCTTGAAAAATTCTTAACGGAATTGTCCAATAAAGATGTTCAAGTTATCAAAGATAGATTTGATAAATTTGAAAAAGAATTTCTTTCGCCTGGAGATATTCCGAAACAAGGACTTTTTAAAGATGAACTAAGTTTAGAGACCTACTTTCTATGTTTTAATTATACAACTACGGTTTTTAATTACTCAAAATTATTGGGTTTGGATCTTGATTCACTTAATGAAATTCATGGAAGATTAGATGATAAAAGTAATCCAATTAACTTTGGTTTTGGAGATGAAATGGATAAACAGTATCAAGAAATTGAAGAGAAAGATGATAATGAATATTTAAAAAATATTAAATCTTTTCAATACTTACATACGTCAAATTATAAAAGACTTTTGGATTTAATTGATAGCGATATTTATCAAGTATACATTATGGGACATTCTTGTGGGTTATCGGATAGAACATTATTGAATACTGTTTTTGAACATAATAACTGTCGCTCCATAAAAATTTTTTATCATGAAACAAAAGATGAACATGGTAAAATTGTCAAGGATAATTATACAGAAATTACTCAAAATATTTCAAGGCACTTTAACAAGAAGAAATTAATGAGAGAAAAAATTGTAAACAAAACACTTTGTCAACCTTTACCACAAATTCAGCTTCCTTTAAAATAAAAAACGGCTTCCATTTCTGAAAGCCATTTTAATTATTTAAAATCGTCTATCTCCATCAAGTAAACTTCCTAATCCGCCTAATAAACTGCCTTCGTCGCGGCTGTTTCCGCCAGCTCTTGGTGAAGATGCTATGATTCTGTCCGCAAGTCGGCTGAAAGGCAAGGATTGTACATAAACCGTTCCTGGACCGCGAAGTGTGGCGTAAAATAATCCTTCGCCACCAAAAATAGAATTCTTGATGCCGCCAATAAACTCAATATCATAATCGACATCTTTGGTAAAACCTACGATGCAACCGGTGTCGACTTTTAGGATTTGACCTGCGGCTAATTCTTTTTTGGCTAATGTTCCGCCGGTATGCACAAAGGCCAGACCGTCGCCTTCAATTTTCTGCATGATGAAACCTTCACCGCCAAACAATCCGCGACCGAGTTTTTTTGAGAATTCAATCCCCACAGAAACGCCTTTGGCAGCGCAGAGAAAGGCGTCTTTCTGACAAATGAATTTTCCGTCAAATTGCGTCAAGTCAATTGGGATTATTTTCCCAGGATAAGGCGATGCGAATGAAACTTTGCTTTTGGTATTATTCTGATTGATGAACGCCGTCATAAAAAGACTTTCGCCTGTCAATACTCTTTTTCCGGCGCTTAAAAGTTTACCGAACAATCCGTTTTCCTGCCCGGAACCGTCTCCAAAAATGGTTTCCATTTGGATATTATTGTCCATCATCATAAAACTTCCTGCCTCGGCAATTACAATTTCCTGTGGGTCTAATTCTATTTCCACATATTGCATTTCCTCGCCGTAAATGTGGTAGTCTATTTCGTGTGCTTGCATGATTTCTGTGTTTTAAGTTTTTATTTAAAAATTTTTACATTAAGGAATTAAGTTTTATTAAGAATCTGAGCTTAATTTTCTTAATTTTTTTTTGATTCAAATTACATATTGTATATGTTTTAAAAAATAGTTGTTGTTTTAAATAAGTCGGAAGGGTGATTATAAAGTTACAGCTTTACCATGAATTTTGGAATTCGTGTTTTGGAATTACAGATTTTCTCGTTGTAGCGCGCAAGGGATAATAGTGGAAAGCCCACAGTCTTGTCTTTTTGACGAGACGAGGACTTGCAGCGAATAGCCCGACGCAGCCGGAGTTTACGGACGCTGGGTTGCGCCCAAAAAAAAATCGGTTCACATTGCTGTAAACCGATTTGGTTGTATGTTTTATGGAACTAACTGTTCATTAATTCTTCGATTTCGTCCACTTCAATTGGGATGTTGCGCATCATGTTGAATGGTTCGCCGCTTTCTTGAACGATAATGTTGTCCTCCAGACGGATTCCGAAACCTTCAGCAGGGATGTAAATTCCAGGCTCTACGGTGAACACCATTTTGGCTTGCATGGGCTCGGTCAGGATTCCGTAATCGTGCGTGTCTAATCCCATGTGGTGCGATGTTCCGTGCATGAAATATTTTTTATATGCAGGCCATTCTGGCTTTTCATTTTGTACGTCGGCTTTGTCAATAAGACCCAAACCTAGTAATTCTGAAGTCATTAATTTCCCCACTTCGATATGGTATTGTTTCCAAAGTGTTCCTGTTGTCAGCATTTTGGTTGCTTCATTTTTTACACGTAAAACGGCATTGTACACTTCTTTTTGTCTTTTGGTATACGTTCCTGAAACTGGAATTGTTCGGGTCATGTCACTGGAATAGTTGGCATATTCGGCTGCTACATCCAGTAAAATTAAATCACCGGCTTTGCATTGTTGGTTGTTTTCGATGTAGTGCAACACATTGGCATTGTTCCCGGAAGCGATAATTGGCGTGTAGGCAAAACCTCTGGAACGGTTCCGAACAAATTCGTGAATCAACTCGGCTTCGATTTCGTATTCGGTTACGTTTGGTTTCACAAAAGGTAATAATCTTCTAAAACCAAGTTCCGTAATAGTACAGGCTTTTTGGATTAAATCCAATTCTTCAGTTTCTTTTACAGAACGAAGGCGTTGTAATATTGGATTACTTTTTGCAACAGCATGTGCCGGATATTTCTCTTTCCACCATTTTACAAAACGGGCTTCACGCGTTTCAGTTTCTACAGTAGCGCGATAATGCTCGTTGGTATTGATGTAAATGGTATCCGCATGCGTCATCATTTCGAATAAAACTTTTTCAAATTCCTGTAGCCAATACACAGTTCTGATACCTGTTACTTCAAAAGCACGCTCTTTAGTTAGTTTTTCACCTTCCCAAATGGCAATGTGTTCGCTGGTTTCTTTCAAGAAAACCATTTCTCTTTGGTGCTCGTATGGCGCATCCGGGAAAAGCAATAAAATGCTTTCTTCCTGATCGACTCCGCTCAAATAAAAGATGTCACGGTGTTGTGCAAATGGCAAGGTACTATCTGCAGAAACGGGATAAATATCATTAGAATTGAAAATGGCAACGCTGTTTGGCTTCATCTGAGCCATAAACTTTGCTCTGTTTTTTATAAATAAATCTCGGTCAATTTGATGGTATTTCATGTGTTGATTTTTATGGGTCAAGTGTTATTCGCAGAGCGCTAGTGTTGGTTTTGAAATCGTTTCTCGCTACGCTCATTTGATAACAATTCGGTTGTTATATTGAATATTCAAAAATAGTAACTTTGAGAGAAACGGATGTTAATTACACTATAAAATTTTCAGATAACTATTTTTATGATTAATTTTCCAATTCAAATCAATTTACATGAAAAAAATAGTACTCTTTTCGGCCCTTATTCTACAAAGCATCTCTTGGGGACAAGTTTCTACTGAAGCAATTCAGCAAGCCTTGGAAGTCAAAAAAACAATGGAGAAACAATCTCTTTTTCAGCATGTTGCTTTCGAAAATGTGGGACCAACGGTGATGAGTGGCAGAGTGGTGGATGTAGATGTAAATCCGGAAAATCCTACTGAGTTTTATGTGGGTTATGCTTCGGGCGGACTTTGGTACACGAATAATAACGGAATGAGTTTTTCGCCGGTTATGGATGCGGCGCCTACGCAAAATGTAGGTGATATCGCGATAGACTGGAAACGAGGAACGATTTGGGTAGGAACTGGGGAAGTAAATTCGTCTCGATCTTCTTACGCCGGAATTGGAGTTTTGAAATCAGATGACAAAGGAAAGACTTGGCAAAATATGGGATTGCACGACAGCCATCACATCAGCAGAATTCTGATAAATCCATCAAATACTGAGGAGGTTGTAGTGGGCGCAGTGGGTCATTTGTATTCTAAAAATGAAGAACGAGGAATTTACAAAACGACAAATGGCGGAAAAACGTGGAATAAAACCCTTTATATAGACGATGAAACCGGAATTATAGATGTGGCTGTTTCGCCAAAAAACTTCAAGGTTCAATTTGCGGCTTCTTGGAGTAAAGACAGGAAAGCGTGGGATTTTATAGGGAGCGGCGCTACTTCGGGGATTTATAAAAGTGAAGATGCGGGATTGACATGGAAACTTTTTTCGACTGCCGAAAGCGGATTTCCTGTTGGCGAAGGTGTTGGGAGAATTGGTTTAGCGGTGTATGATGATAATCACGTGTACGCTATTTTGGATAACCAATTTAAAAGACCGTTAGGAACCCAAAAAAGTAATTCGTTACCGGCTGCATTTTCTGTGCCGGGAGATGAATTCTTGAAATTACCCAATAAAAGTTTGAATTCTATTTTAAAGAATTATGGATTAACCGAAAAATATAGAGCCGAAAATATCAAACACTGGGTTCAAAACGGATATTTGCAACCGAATGAAGCTGCCAAAGTAGTTTTGGATGCAATAAATAGTTTAGCGGAAACAGAAGTTATTGGAGCTGAAGTATACAAATCAAGTAACGGAGGAAAAAACTGGACGAAGACCCATCAAGATTTTATTGATGATTTCTTTTATTCATACGGGTATTATTTCAGTGTTATTTCTGTTGATCCAAACGATGTCAATAAAATTTATTTATCGGGTGTGCCCATTATAAAATCAAATGATGGCGGAAAAACATTCACCTCCATAAGCGAAGAGAATGTTCACGCAGATCATCACGTAGTTTGGGTGAACCCAAATAAATCCGGGCATTTAATTAATGGAAATGACGGCGGATTGAATATTTCGTATGATGATGGAGTGCATTGGGTAAAAAGTAATTCACATTCAGTAAGTCAGTTTTATGCGGTGAATGTCGATGAGCAGGAACCGTATAATATCTATGGCGGGATGCAAGATAACGGGGTTTGGGTTGGACCAAGTGATTATAAATACTCTTCAGAATGGTATCAAACCGGAAAATATCCGTACGAAAATTTGATGGGAGGAGACGGAATGCAAACTCAAATCGACAAAAGGAATTCTAATATTGTTTTTACAGGGTTTCAATTTGGAAATTATTACCGAATTGATCGCGCCAATAACAAACGGGAGTATGTTTCGCCAAAGCCAAAAAAGGACGAAAAACCATTTCGATTCAATTGGCAAACGCCTATTTTGTTGTCTTCGCACAACCAAGATATTTTATACATGGGATCTAATTTCTTGCATAGATCGATGAATCAAGGACAAACGTGGACTACTATTTCGCCTGATTTGACGCAAGGAGTGAAAGAAGGCAATGTCGCTTTTGGAACACTTGCTGTTGTTAGTGAAAGCCCATTGCAGTTTGGTTTGCTTTATACCGGAAGTGATGATGGATTAATTCATGTTTCGAAAGATGGCGGTGCGACTTGGAACAAAATTTCCGGAAATTTACCTCAAAACCGATGGATTTCCAGAGTTGTAGCTTCGGCACACAAGAAAGAAAGAGTGTATGCGACTTTAAACGGCTATCGAAATGATGATTTCACCAGTTATGTGTACGTGTCAGATGATTTTGGTCAAACCTGGAAAAATATAGCCAATAATGTGCCAGCAAGTCCAGTAAATGTAATTGTGGAAGATAATGTCAACGAGAATGTTTTGTATCTGGGAACGGATAACGGATTGTATGTTTCGTTAAATAAAGGAACGAGCTGGGATGATTTTTCTAGCGGAATTCCAAATGTGGCCGTTCACGATGCTGTGATTCAAAAGAAAGCAAAAGATTTAGTGGTGGGAACTCATGGTCGTTCTATTTATAAAGTCAATTTGGATCAACTGCAACAATTGAATGATAAAATTATAGCAGAAAATCTTCATGTTTTTGAACTTAAAAAGATAAAAAAATCAAGAGAATGGGGCAACAGCTGGAGTTCTTGGGCTAAGGCTTCAGAACCAAAAGCAGAGATTTGGTATTATTCGAATGAGGAATCGGAGGTGCTTTTACAAATTGAAAACAGCTTCAAAGAAGTCGTTTATTCTCAGAAAGTGAAAGCCGTAAAAGGATTGAATAAGCAGGTTTATGATCTTTCGATAACGAAAGCAACAGCGGATAATTGGAAAAAGAAAGATAAAAAATTAAAATTAGAACCAGCTAAAAATGGTAAATTTTACCTTCCGGTTTCAGTCAATACAATCAGTATTCAAAAAGGAAAACAGAAAGTCGTTACGGATCTTGAAATTATAGAATCAAAATAAAGACTCATTCTTACTTTTAAAATAAAAACACGATTCCATCTGAAATCGTGTTTTTTTATGGTGGCTATTTTGTTTAAAACTGCGCTACTTCTGTAGAATCTTTCATTGCAGTGGTAGAAGATTTTCCAATGGTTACCGTGTTTTGTACCGCATCAAAATAAGAAGTCCCTACGAAGCCTTGGTGTTTTACGGCTTTGAAACCGTGCTTTTGCAAAGCAAATTCTCTTTCCTGTAATTCAGAATAGCCAGCCATTCCTCTTTCTTTGTAGGCTTTAGACAATTCGAACATGCTGGTGTTCAATGCGTGGAATCCGGCTAAAGTGATGAATTGGAATTTGTATCCCATTGCAGCGAGATCCTCTCGGAATGTTTCCATTTCGGCAACGGATAATTTGGCAGCCCAGTTGAAAGAAGGTGAACAGTTGTACGCCAACATTTTTCCTGGGAATTTTGCATGAATTCCTTCGGCAAATTTTCTTGCGTAATCAAGATCCGGATTGCTGGTTTCCATCCAAATTAAATCAGCATAAGGCGCATAACTCAATCCTCTGTCAATTCCTTGTTCTACACCACAATTTACATAGAAAAAGCCTTCACCTGTTTTTTCACCCGTGATGAATTTTGCATCTCTTGGGTCAATATCGCTAGTTAGCAAGTTGGCCGCATCTGCATCGGTGCGAGCAACAATAAGTGTTGGTGTTCCCATTACATCAGCTGCTAAGCGTGCTGCAATTAATTTATTGATGGCTTCTTGTGTAGGAACCAAAACTTTTCCACCTAAGTGACCGCATTTTTTGGCAGAACTCAATTGATCTTCAAAGTGAACTCCGGCAGCCCCCGCTTCAATCATCGCTTTCATTAATTCGAAAGCATTCAGGTTTCCTCCAAAACCGGCTTCGGCATCTGCAACGATAGGAACCAGATATTCTTTTTTGTCAGCGGTTCCGTTAACCACTTGTATTTGGTCTGCTCTCAATAGCGCATTGTTGATGCGTTTTACTACTAAAGGTACGCTGTTAGCAGGATATAAAGATTGGTCAGGATACATTTCGCCGGCTACATTTGCGTCAGCAGCTACCTGCCAACCGCTCAAATAAATCGCATCTAATCCTGCTTCTACTTCTTGAATGGCTTGATTTCCGGTTAGCGCGCCAAGTCCGGCTACAAAATCCTGAGCATTTAGTTTATTCCATAAAGTATTGGCTCCAATTCTGGCAACACTATGTTCTATTTGATAAGAACCTTGCAATTTCACCACTTCTTCAGCAGTGTAAGGTCGCTCAATGCCATTCCATCTTGGGTTCGTAATCCAGTCAGTAACTAATTCTTGAATTCTTGTTTCTGTAGTTTTCATTTTTTTTTGGTTGTTTGTTAATAGATATTGCAATTTTTTTTAAATGTATTTGTAACCGGGAATGGTCAAAAACTCGATAAAATTGTCGTTTACGACCAGAATGTCTAATAATTGCTCCGCCAGTCTGTATTTATTTTTTTCATGATTTTCGTTTCCAACAAGCTTTCTGATTTTCTCAAATTCTTCCATCGCCAGTCGGTGATAGTACTTTTCATTCAACACTTTTTGATTGTCTAAAATCACTTCGTTTTGTAACCATTGCCACAATTGAGATCTCGAAATCTCTGCAGTAGCGGCATCTTCCATTAAATTATGTAATGCTGCTGCGCCTTGTCCGTTGAGCCATGAAGCGATATATAAAACGGTAATGCTGATGTTTTTCCGAACGCCTTCTTCAGTAATAGTACCTTTTGGAGTTTCGAGTAAATCGCTTTCAGTAACGTGTACGTCTTCTCTTTTTACATGAATCTGATTTTTAGTCGGCATGTTTTTATCGAATACTGTCATGGCAAGCGAAACTAAATCCGGATGCGCAACCCAAGTGCCATCATGACCATTTTTAACTTCCCGTTCCTTATCGGCTATTACTTTGTCGAAAGCTATTTTGTTGGCTTCTTCGTTGTTTTTTATCGGAATTTGTGCTGCCATTCCCCCAATTGCGTGTATGTTGCGTTTGTGGCATCGTTGAATCACCAATTGGGAATACGCACTCATAAATGGCGCAGTCATCGTCACTTGATCTCTGTTTGGAACAATATAAGCGGGATTTTTTCTTAGTTTTTTGATGTACGAGAAGATGTAATCCCATCGTCCACAATTAAGACCTACAATATGATCTTTTAATTCAAAAATGATTTCATCCAATTGAAAACTGGCAGTTATGGTTTCGATTAAAACCGTGGCTTTGAATGTCCCATTTTTTACGCCTAAATATTCCTGTGTGAATTCGAAAACTTCATTCCACCATCTCGCTTCCAGATAATGTTCCAGTTTTGGAATGTAAAAATAGGGAGCTGATCCGTCTTCAATAAGTTGCTTGTAATTGTGAAAAGCATACAACCCAAAGTCAATTAGCGATCCCGAAGTTTGTTCTCCGTCAATCAAAATATTTTTCTCTTGTAAATGCAATCCTCTTGGACGAACTATCAGTACGGCAGTTTGGTCATTTAGGCTGTATTTTTTATTTTTTACGGTGTCTTCAACAGTGATAGTTTTATTCACGGCGTCTTTCAAATTTTGTTGACCCGTCATTAAGTTGCTCCAAGTAGGAGAAGTGCTGTCTTCAAAATCAGCCATGAACGTTTTTGCTCCGGAGTTTAATGCGTTAATCACCATTTTTCGATCGACTGGCCCCGTTATTTCGACTCTTCGATCTAATAAATTTTCTGGCGTTGTCGTTGCCTCCCAATTACTTTCTCGGATGCTTTTTGTTTCAGAAGGAAAAGTTGGTAACGCGCCTGCATCAAATAATTGCTGTTGATTTTTTCTTTCGTCTAATAGAAAAAGTCTTTTATCATTGAATCTGTGGTGCAATTCCGTTATTAAATCAGTAGCGGCATCCGTCAAAATTGCTGGATAATACTCTTTAGTTTCATTGGAAAACTGTAACGATTTTTTGGCTTTTTCAATACTATCTTTCATGGTTAAAATATTTTACATGACAATGTTACAAAAAGTTTTTTACAAAACAAGCGAACGTACGCTAAAAATGAAAAATATTTTTTTTGGCGAAAATATTTTTTTAGCATATCTTTGAGATATGAATATAGAAAAGGATTATATCAAGTTGATTTTTGGATTAAAACTGAAGCAGGCTCGCACCAATAAGAATCTGTCACTATTTGGTTTGGCAAAAATCACAGACCTTTCAAAATCGTATTTGAACGAAATTGAAAAAGGAAAAAAGTATCCCAAAACGGATAAAATCATTCTGCTGTCTGAAAAACTGGATGTTTCTTATGACAATATGGTTTCATTGAAACTGGATAATAATCTGGCACCCATTGGGGAAATCCTGAAATCCGGTATTTTGAAAGAGATTCCTCTGGAGATTTTTGGGATTCAGGAGAATGATCTTATCGATATTATTGCGAATGCTCCTGCAAAAGTAAATGCGTTTATCAGTACGATTATTGAAATTGCGCAGCATTATAATTTGACAAGAGAGAGTTTCTTTTTGGCTTCGTTACGTTCGTACCAAGAAGCACATACCAACTATTTTGAAGATTTAGAACAGAAGGTGTTGCAGTTTTCTAAAGCGTTTCATGTAAATGTTGATACCAAAATTTCTATCGAAGAATTAACCGCAATCTTAATGGAGGAATATGGGTATACTATCAAAGAACTTGTTTTTTCGGAACAAGAACAATTGGGCGACTTGAGATCGATATTTGTGCCAAAAAGTAAAACGTTACTGCTTTCATTAGATATTGACGAACCTCAGAAAGCATTTATCTTGGCAAAAGAAATTGCCTATAATTATCTTGAAATTACCGAAAGGCTATACACGTTCAGTTGGATTAAATTTGATAATTTTGATCAGGTTCTGAATAATTTTTACGCTTCGTATTTTGCCGGCGCATTACTTATTCCAAGGCAAAAACTGATAGATGAACTGAATTTATTTTTGTCCAAAACAGACCCAAAACCCCAGGAGATGGTTGCTTTGATGAGCGGGTTTAATGTTTCGCCAGAATCGTTCTACCAAAGGCTGACTAATATTTTGCCAAAAGATTTTCAGCTGAAAAACCTCTTTTTCCTACGATTGTCCCATCAGATAGGTACGGATACCTATCAAATAAAAAAGGAATTACACATTACCAATCAGCAGGAACCGCACGCGAATGAAATGAATGAGCATTACTGTCGAAGATGGGTTTCGATACGTACGATCGAGGAATCTTTGAAACAAAAGAAAAACCACTTTTTTGATGCGCAGATCTCCAAGTATGAAAACAGTAAAAATGAATATCTTGTTTTTTCATCCGCAACACCCGATCCGTTTAAGGTAGATTGTATTCGTAGTATTTCGGTAGGGATATTAATCACTCCGGCGGTAAAGAAAAAATTCAAGTTTATGGAAAATGACTCTATTAAAAAACAGATTGTCGGGGTTACTTGTGAAACCTGTGCAGTTAAGAATTGTTTAGAAAGAGCTTCTCCTCCAATTCAGTTAGAGCAAAAATTGCGTAACGAAAATACAGATTTAATGGTGCAGCAATATATGACCAAATTCAGTTAATATAGAGTTCTGTTTTGGTAAA
This sequence comes from Flavobacterium sp. GNP008, assembly GCF_056428965.1. NCBI lineage: Bacteria > Pseudomonadati > Bacteroidota > Flavobacteriia > Flavobacteriales > Flavobacteriaceae > Flavobacterium > Flavobacterium sp. GNP008. Next base: position 1,141,014 of record NZ_JBWJVL010000001.1, read on the forward strand.
AGAAATTTTAGTCTGGAAAGTGCTTTTTATTATATTTTAAACGTTTTAATGTCGCGCGAGAGTAATTAAAGATGTGGAGATTGATTTATAAATTATTAATACAGAGTGCTTAAATACTATTTTTGCTTTTGAATAGTAAGGCTGATTTTAGTTTATTTTATTTTTTTATTTAAGCTTTTTTTATTTTTTTGTTTCACTAATTTTACATCGTTTCTAGATTTGTGTTTGATATTTAGGGATTGTGTGACGATTTGCGTAAAACACTTTAAAATCATTATAAATAACAGCGCAAAGGTTGTAGTTACTGTCAAATTGCTCTATTTTTGTATAATTTTTTAAAACAAATTATATAAATCTTATGGCAAAATCTGCATTATTGAAATCGTCAATAGCAAAAAAAGTAGCTATGGCACTTTCAGGACTTTTTTTGATGTTGTTTCTAGCACAGCATTTTTTTATCAATATGACATCAGTGTTTAGTGAAAACACTTTCAACTCGATTTCTCATTTTATGGGAAATAATCCATTAGTTCAGTTTGTAATTCAGCCAATTCTTATTGTGGGGGTTGTTTTTCACTTTATTATGGGTTTTGTTTTGGATTTTAAAAACCGAAGTGCCAGACCAATTGCATATGCAAAGAACAATGGGGCGGCAAATTCTTCTTGGGCTTCAAGAAATATGATTGTTTCCGGGTCAGTTGTTTTAGCATTTTTAGCCCTGCATTTTTACGATTTTTGGGTTCCTGAAATGGTATATAAATATGTAGAATTTAATCCATTGAATGAAACTAGATATTTTCATGAATTAGCAGAAAAATTTGAAAGCCCCGTTAGAACAGGATTGTACAGTTTGTCTTTTTTATTGTTGTCTTTGCACCTATGGCATGGTTTCAATTCTTCCTTTCAGTCTGTAGGTTTTAATAACAAATATTCAAAATCTTTGCATACATTAGGATATGCTTTTGCAATTGTAGTTCCTTTTGGTTTCATTTTCATTGCATTATTTCATCATTTTAATCATTAATATTAAATTATAATGGCATTAGATTCAAAAATTCCTACAGGTCCAATTTCGGACAAATGGACAAATTATAAAGATCATATTAATTTAGTAAACCCTGCTAACAAACGTAATTTAGATGTAATTATAGTTGGTACAGGTCTTGCTGGAGGTTCTGCTGCAGCAACATTAGCAGAATTAGGATATAACGTAAAAGCATTTTGTTTTCAAGATTCACCACGTCGTGCGCACTCAATTGCTGCACAAGGAGGAATCAATGCTGCTAAGAATTATCAAGGAGATGGAGATTCAACTTTCCGTTTATTTTATGATACAGTAAAAGGAGGCGATTATCGTGCTCGTGAGGCAAACGTGCACCGTTTAGCTGAAGTTTCTACTAATATTATTGACCAGTGTGTGGCACAAGGTGTTCCATTGGCCCGTGAATATGGGGGATTGTTAGATAACCGTTCTTTTGGAGGTACATTGGTTTCTAGAACTTTTTACGCAAAAGGGCAAACAGGGCAACAACTTTTATTAGGAGCGTATTCAGCAATGAATCGCCAGATAGGTCGTGGAAAAATAAAAATGCACCACCGTCACGAAATGCTGGATTTAGTGATCGTAAACGGAAAAGCAAGAGGAATAATTGCTCGTAACTTAGTTACTGGAGAAATCGAAAGACATTCAGCTCATGCTGTTGTTATTGCTTCTGGCGGGTATGGAAATGTTTTTTTCCTTTCTACAAATGCGATGGGGAGCAACGCTACAGCAGCTTGGAAAATACACAAAAAAGGGGCGTTCTTCGCAAATCCTTGTTACACACAAATTCACCCAACTTGTATTCCAGTTTCTGGAGACCACCAATCGAAATTGACATTAATGTCAGAATCATTGCGTAATGACGGTCGTATTTGGGTTCCTGCAAAACTAGAAGATGCTAAAGCAATTCGTGAAGGGAAAAAGAAACCAACGGATTTATCTGAAGCAGAAAGAGATTATTACTTAGAGAGAAGATACCCAGCTTTTGGAAATTTAGTACCTAGAGATATTGCTTCTCGTGCTGCTAAAGAAAGATGTGATGCTGGTTTTGGAGTAAATAAAACAGGAGAAGCTGTTTATTTAGATTTCGCTGCAGCTATTCAAAGATATGGAGTTGATCAAGCTAGAATCAAGCATTTAGACGAGAAAGACATTGCACTAGTTATTAAATTAGGAACAGAAGTGGTTGCCAATAAATATGGTAACTTGTTTCAGATGTATGAGAAAATCGTAGATGAAAACCCATACGCAACTCCAATGATGATTTACCCAGCGGTACATTACACTATGGGAGGAACTTGGGTTGATTATAACTTGCAAACAACTATTCCTGGTTGTTTCTCAATTGGAGAATCAAATTTCTCTGATCATGGAGCAAACAGACTTGGCGCTTCTGCATTAATGCAAGGTTTAGCAGATGGGTATTTTGTATTGCCATACACTATTGGAGATTACTTATCACCGGATATTAAAATGGGAACAATATCTACAGATTTGCCAGAATTTGTTGCTGCTGAAAAAGCAGTAAAAGATCAGATCGAAAGATTCATGAACAATAAAGGAACACATTCTGTTGATTATTTCCATAAGAAATTAGGAAAAATTATGTGGGACAAAGTGGGTATGGCTCGTAACATAAAAGGATTAAACGAAGCAATTGTAGAAATTGCTGCTTTGCGAGATGAGTTCTACAAAGAAGTTAAAGTTCCTGGTGATGCGAATGGTTTGAATCAAGAATTGGAAAAAGCGACTCGTGTTGCAGATTTCCTTGAATTAGGAGAATTATTTGCTAAAGATGCTTTACATCGTAATGAATCTTGTGGAGGACATTTCCGTGAAGAATACCAAACCGAAGAAGGTGAAGCGCAACGTGACGATGAGAATTTTGCTTACGTAGCAGCATGGGAATATACTGGAAAACCAAGCGAAGCGATTTTGCATAAAGAGCCGCTGGTATTTGATAACGTGAAATTAGTTCAAAGAAGTTATAAATAATTTAGTCTAATGTCTAACGTCCCAAGGTCTAGTGGCTCCATGTCAATCGACTTTCGACTTTCGACTTTATGACTTTCAAACTAAAAATATGAAACTTACATTAAAAATATGGCGCCAGAAAAATGCCGCTGCAGAAGGTAAAATAGTTGAATACCCTATAGATCATATTGAGCCTGATATGTCATTCCTTGAAATGCTTGACATTTTGAATGATGAATTAATCATGAAAGGAGATGAGCCTGTTGCATTTGATCATGACTGTCGTGAAGGAATTTGCGGAATGTGTTCTTTGTACATCAATGGTGAAGCTCATGGACCAGACAGAGGCGTTACTACTTGTCAATTACACATGAGAATGTTCAAGGATGGTGATACTATTTTTATTGAGCCATTCAGAGCAAAAGCTTTTCCTGTAATAAGAGATTTAGTGGTTGACAGAAGTTCTTTTGACAGGATTCAACATGCTGGAGGATTTATATCTGTAAACACATCCGGAAATACCATCGATGCTAATACGATTCCTATCAATAAGAAAGATGCTGATGATGCTTTTGATGCGGCTTCTTGTATTGGTTGCGGGGCTTGTGTTGCGAGTTGTAAAAACTCCTCTGCAATGTTATTTGTTGCTGCAAAAGTATCTCAATATGCGTTGTTACCACAAGGAAGAATTGAAGCTACTGATCGTGTTTTGAACATGGTAAGCCAAATGGATGCGGAAGGTTTTGGTAACTGTACTAATACTGGAGCTTGTGAAGTGGAATGTCCAAAAGGAATATCTCTTGAGAATATTGCCCGTATGAATAGAGAATATTTATCAGCAAGTTTGAAAGGATAATACGTTTCTTTAGACTTTAGATTCTAAAGATTAAAAAATAATTTAAAACGCATTCAATGTCAAAGTTGAATGCGTTTTTTTATAAATAAATAGTTAATTTATGAATGTTTAGTTTTTCCATCCCCAAGGTGCAGAAGGTGTTGGGACTGTTTTTGTTAAATCAAATTTTACAGTAAATAATCGGTCTGAACCAATGCGTCTTAGGTTATAGGTAAAAGAAGTTTCATCTAAAGTAATCCACCAAACATTAGTAGAAGCACTTGGAATTAAAGTACCTGTTTCTTGATCAGCTGGAAAAAATTGGAGTGTAGGGGAACCAGAATTAGATGCTGTTCCACCATATTGTGTAACCTTGTCTTCGGATCCATCTTCGTGGCGGTGGTCGTGTTTCAATTGAATACGGTCGTTTTGGTATGTCAATACCCAAGTTCTAGATTTGTCTTCACCTACAAAAAATGGAATTCGAATTGAGTTTGTATCACAATTGCGAATGTGCATCACTAATTTTTTATCTCTAAAAGTATCATTGGTTGCGCCTGCTAGTATTTCTCCTTCAAATGATTTGCCACATTGGTTTTGTAGATTTTCCCAAAATTCTTTTGCTCCTGATTTTTCCTGTCCAAAAATAAAAATTGAAAATAGTAGGGAGTATATGACGAATGTCTTTTTCATAAAATTATTTTTTGCTAATATAATGAACTTATGGTATTGTGATATTTCTTATTTTTATAAAAAATAAAGTAAAATGAAAATTATCCTGATTCAAGCTCCTTTAGTTTGGGAAACTCCAAAGTTAAATCGTGATTATTTTGAGGCTAGAATAAATGCGATTACTGAGAAGGTTGATTTAATCGTTCTTCCAGAAATGTTTACCAGCGGTTTTACGATGGATCCATCGATTGTAGCAGAAACAATGGAAGGTGAAACGATTGTGTTGTTAAAGGCTTTGGCGCAAGCTAGAAACAGTGCCATTACAGGAAGCTTAGTTATAGAGGAAAATAATACTTTTTACAACAGAATGGTATTTGTTTTTCCTTCTGGGGCAATTCAGTACTATGATAAAAAACACTTGTTTACATTGGCGGGCGAAGATAAAGTTTATACTAGTGGTACCCAAAAAACGATTGTTGATTATTTAGACTGGAAAATTTGCCTTCAAATATGTTACGATTTGAGGTTTCCTGTATTTTCCAGAAATTCTGAAGATTATGACTTGGTGATTTATGTTGCAAGTTGGCCAAAAATAAGAACGAATGCTTGGGATGCTTTATTGAAAGCACGGGCAATAGAAAATATGAGTTATGCAATTGGTGTTAATAGAATAGGAAACGATGCCAATGGTTATGAATACATAGGACACTCACAAGCGATCGATTTTCTCGGAAATTATGTTTTAGAACCGCAAGAGTCTGAAGGTGTTTTTACAGTAGTATTAGACAAAGAAAAAATGTTAGAAACCCGACAAAAATTAGGCTTTTTAAACGACAGAGATTCTTTTGAAATAAAAAAGATACAGCACTAGTTTATCTTTTCTGTTTTCTTTTTAGGTTCCGGGCTATAGGGTAAGCTCAAGTCAAATATCTCTTCCCAGTCAAAATTAGCATGTAGATTTATTTCTTTAGAAGAATAGATTACTTCCTCAGCCTGACGCTTTTCTAAATAATTACCGGAATCCCATTCCTTATTTTTATTGGTGTCATAAATTACCCGAAGCGAAAATACAGAAGGTTCCAGTAAGTTGAAATCGACTGTAGTGCCATTTTCCGAATATTCAGAGGCTAAAATATCACCTTTGGAGTTAGCGAGTTCCACGATGATGGGAAATTGTTTTACGTTTTGTAATAGCACCCTTAGATTTGCCGTTTCAGAATAGCTTTTTGTATTTAGTTTATAGGTCAAAGTATCGTTTGACTTTTCAAAAAAATCGGTTAACGCTCCAGGCAAAATTTCAAAAGTGTAATTTTCTGAAGGTTCTTTTTTAAAGTCAAAATATAGTTTTTGATTAAATTCGTCATATTCAGTGGTAAAAGGCACTATGGTTTTGGCATTGTTGATCAAATTTATTTTAGAATTCTCAATACGAATTAATGGAGTGGAGCTCTCTATTGTAAAGCGCTCCCTGAAGTTTAAGGAACTGGTTTGTATAGCAGAGATACTTAAGGTGTCCTTTTTCTGATCTTTTACTTTAAAGGTGAAATTGGTTTGGTATTTGTCTTTGGCAACAACTATATTTAATGAATCGACCTTAATGGGTTTGTGCCAGATTTGAAGAGAATCCTTCTTCGGAAATTTAGTAATGACATTTGACAAGATATCATTGTTATTTTTCAAGGTTATTTTCGGTAGGTCATTAGCATGATTTATTTTACCTTCATATCCCATTAATAATTTATTTCCGGACGTTTGGCTTGGTTTGAAAGCTTTAAATGGAAGTGTTTCCTTAAATAATTCCAACTCATAAATGGTGTCGTTAGGAATAGTAACAAATTCTTTGCGGAATCCAATTTTATCTGTTTTTGGGTTGTATTTGTTGTTGCTGTTGTAGTCTTTCATAGCTACAAGGAGATACTTCCCGGCTTTTAAATTCTCTAGGCGAAATGTTTTTAGACTGTCTAAGGTATTTGTTATGTATCTTGGATTTTGAGTATAAATAATGGAGTCCTTAAAGCTTTCATTGACTTCGTATAGCATTACCGATACGAATGGCTCTACTTCTTTATCATAAGCGCTTTTTACAGTTCCTCCAAGGCTTAAAGAGTCGATATAATCGCCAGTGGAAAATACATATTTGAATTGATTGAAGGGGTTTCCTTCGTTGTTGTCAGCGATGCTTTGGCCAAAATTAAAGCTGTAAGTGGTATTTGGTTGTAGTGTGTCTTTTATTTTTATTGATATCGTTTTGCTTGCCGTTGTAGGTAAAATCAACGGTTCATTTTTCATTGGAGGAGAAATGATTAATTGTTTATTCAGGTTTTTAAGTTTAATATTTTCATCAAACACTAATTTAATTTCACTTCCCTTAAAGTTGGTGCTGAAGTTTTCTGGGAAACTCATTTTCAAAACCGGTGCAATAGTATCTTTTAAACCACCTGTTATAGTGCCTCTTTTAGCGCATCCAACAAGAATTAAAAGCAATAAAAAGAAGGTGTATTTTAAATTGTTTTTCAACATATCAAATCATAATTAGAATGTACAAAATAACAATTATAATTCTTGCAATCGAAATTTTTTAATGAATTATTATGACTGATTAAATTTTGCTAACTTTTTAGAATGGCTGCCTTTTTTTGGTTTTAATGTTTAATTTTACGTCAAGTAAATTTTATTGCTGAAGCTTGCTGATTAAACTTACAATAAACGTTGAACTGATAGTATAGATGATGAGAAAAATAGAACATATAGGTATTGCTGTTAAAGACTTAGAAGTGTCAAATTTAATTTTCGAGAAACTCTTAGGATCTCCAGCTTATAAATTTGAAGATGTAGAAACTGAAGGAGTGTCCACCTCTTTTTTTAGGAATGGACCCAATAAAATTGAACTCCTTGCTGCTACCAATCCAGAAAGTCCTATCGCTAAGTTCATAGAAAAAAAGGGAGAAGGGATTCATCATATCGCTTTTGACGTAGAAGATATTGTATCCGAAATTACGCGTTTAAAAAACGAAGGATTTATAGTTTTGAATGAAATTCCTAAAATTGGTGCTGATAATAAGTTAGTCGCTTTTTTGCATCCTAAGAGCACGAATGGCGTTCTGATTGAATTATGTCAGGAAATAAAATAATTTAAGTACAGGTAAATGGGTAGTATTCTAATATTCAGTTGGTTTCTGTTTAAAATAAATTAATAATTAAACTATATTAAAATCTAAGTCAAAAATATTTGGAGCAAATGAAAAATAGTGGTAATATTGCACACTCTTAACCGGTCCTATAGCTCAGCTGGTTAGAGCACCTGACTCATAATCAGGTGGTCCCTGGTTCGAGCCCAGGTGGGACCACTATAGAAAAATCTTTCAATTTTTTGAAAGATTTTTTTTGTTTATATTAAATTTATAGTGTTTTTTTACACTAAAACACCCATTTATTATAAGTTCTGTTGTTTTTGTTAAAACTATGTGGTTATTTTACAAGGAAATACATCTCTTTAAAAATATTTTATAAGATTAATTGTATCTTTTATTTTTTCTAAATTTTATGAAGTTTTTAAAAAACAAATTTTTTATTGCAATGGTTTTTTTGCTGGGTATTTTTAATGCCATAGTAGCGCAACCTGCACCACCGCCGCCAGCGGGAAGGGCTTCGGCCGTACCGCCGCCGCCGCCAGGAGAGGTATTGCCTATTGATGAGCATATTATCACATTTATGATAGTTGCTCTTTTATTTGGAATTTATAGTATTTATAATTTCAAATTAAAGCAAAAAACTCCAATCTAAATTGGAGTTTTTTGCTTTAAGAATAGGGTTGTTATTTGTTGATATACAATCGAGAAACATATTTTCCGATGACATCAAATTCAAGGTTTGTTTTTGTGCCTACTTTGAAGTGTTTGAAATTGGTGTGTTCGTGGGTATAGGGAATGATAGCGACACTGAATTGATTTTTCTTTGAGTTCACTACTGTTAGGCTTACTCCGTTTACAGTAATTGATCCTTTTTCGATGGTGATGTTGTTGAGATTTTCGTCGTATTCAAAAGTGTAATACCAGCTACCTTCTGTTTGTTCTGTAGCGATACAGATGCCGGTTTGGTCCACGTGGCCCTGAACAATATGGCCGTCAAGTCGGTCGCCTAATTTCATTGCTCTTTCCAGATTGACACTGTCGCCGAGCTTCCAGTCTGATAAGTTTGTTTTTTTTATGGTTTCGTCTATCGCGGTTACCGTGTAGAAAGTATCTTTTATGGCAACTACTGTAAGACATATTCCGTTATGGGCGACACTTTGGTCTATTCGAAGTTCGCTGGCAATTGATGAATTCATCGTTATGTGTACGTTGGTCTTCTCTTTTTTTATTTCTTGGACGGTGCCAAGGGTTTCTATAATTCCTGTAAACATTTCTTGTTTTATTTTACTAAATTTGCACTTCAAAATTAGCAATAAATAACGTTACGTCATGATGAAAAAAGCAGAAAATATAATCGTAGGAATTTCTATTGGAGATTTAAACGGTATTGGAAGCGAGGTTGTTTTAAAAACATTCGAGGATATGCGTATGTTAGAGTTGTGTACTCCTGTTATTTTTGCGAATGTTAAGTTATTGTCCTTTGTGAAAAAAGGTTTTCAATCGACTTCCTTATTGCATGGCATTGATAAGCTGGATCAAATTGTCCCTGGCAAGATTAATGTTTTGAATCTTTGGAGAGAAGGTGTGGATTTGAATCTAGGAGTAAATGATTCGAAAGCTGGAGAATATGCAATAAAATCATTTGTTGCTGCTACTAAAGCTTTAAAAGAGGGGCTTGTTGATGTGCTGGTAACAGCGCCAATAAATAAATACAACATACAATCTGAGGAATTTAAATTTCCGGGTCATACTGATTATCTGGATCAGGAATTAGAGGGCAATGCTCTTATGTTGATGGTTCAGGATAATTTAAGAGTGGGGTTATTGACGGATCACATCCCTTTAAGCGAAGTGGCTTCGCATCTTACAGAGGAGTTAATCAAGAAAAAAATTGAAACAATTAAGCAATCGTTGATTCAAGATTTTAGTATTAATAAGCCTAAAATAGCTGTGCTGGGGTTAAACCCGCATTGTGGCGATGGAGGAGTTATTGGAACAGAGGATGATCTGATATTGAAACCAGCCTTAAAAAAAATATTTGATAAAGGAACATTAGTTTTTGGACCGTTTGCTGCGGATGGTTTTTTTGGTAGTAATCAATACGAGAAATATGATGCGGTTATAGCAACCTATCACGATCAGGGATTGATTCCTTTTAAAACATTGTCTTTTGGTAAAGGAGTGAATTATACTGCGGGATTAAATAAAATAAGAACCTCGCCTGACCATGGTACGGCTTACGATATAGCAGGGAAGGGAATAGCAGATTTCAATTCATTTAAAGAGGCAGTGTATCTGGCAATCGATATTTATCATTCGAGAAATCAACATGCCGAAATCAGTGCGAAACCATTGAAAACAAAAGAAAAGCAGTTGTGAACAAAAAAAAGTGAATAACATTATTAGATTTGCAATAATTTTATATCTTTGCACTCCCGAAGTTTAGGGGCAAATTGTTGTTGAAATGAAGAACACAAAAGAATATTTAATTCCTTTTATAGGATTAAAGCTAGGGAAACATCATTTTGAGTATCAAATCAGTAATGCGTTCTTTGAAATCTTTGATTATAATGAATATCAAGATTCAAATATCAAAGTAAATGTAGTTTTAGAGAAAAAAAGTACGCTGTTAGAGTTGAGTTTTAAGCATAAAGGTGTTGTAAATGTGCCGTGTGATCTGACAAGTGAGGATTTTGATCTGCCTATTAAAGGGAAGATGAAATTAATCGTTCGTTTTGATGAAGAGTATAATAATGACAATGAGGAATTATTAATTTTACCTCATGGGGAGTTTGAAATAGATGTAGCGCAATATCTTTATGAAATGATTGTGTTGTCAGTCCCGCTAAGGCGTGTTCATCCAGGTATAAAAGACGGAAGTTTAAAGACTGAAGCCTTGACTAAGCTCAATGAACTTACAGTAAAGGAAGAAAAAAAAGAAAATAAAGAAGAAGAAAATATTGACCCGCGATGGGACAAATTAAAGCAACTATTAACGGATAAATAATATAGTAAAATGGCGCATCCTAAGAGAAAAATCTCCAAAACAAGAAGAGATAAAAGAAGAACACATTACAAAGCTACTGTAGCACAAATCGCTACTTGTCCTATCACAGGAGAAGCGCATTTATACCACAGAGCGTATTGGCATGAAGGTAAAATGTACTATAGAGGGCAAGTTGTTATAGATAAATCTGTAGCTGTTGCTTAATACATTTTTGTAAATGATATTCGAACTCTCACATCGTGAGAGTTTTTTTGTTGTCTATAATTTAATTAAATAAGAAGTTCCAAATCAAAGAGAATAGAATTTTTTTTGTAATTTTCAAGTCTTTTAAAAAATTTTCAAATGGAAACATTTGACTAGAAATCAACGCATACGATGAATACAATTACAGCCGCAATAACCGCTGTTGGAGCCTATGTTCCAGACTTTGTACTAACGAACAAAGCTCTTGAAGCCATGGTTGATACCAATGATGAGTGGATAACCTCTCGCACAGGAATAAAAGAAAGAAGAATCCTAAAAGACGAAGATAAGGGAACTTCTTTTTTGGCCATAAAAGCTGCTCAAGATTTATTGGCTAAAGCTAATATAAATCCATTAGAAATAGATTTGTTGATAATGGCAACTGCAACACCGGATATGCCAGTAGCTTCTACAGGTGTGTATGTGGCAACTCAAATTGGAGCTATAAATGCTTTCGCTTATGACTTGCAGGCTGCATGTTCAAGTTTCTTATTCGGAATGTCTACAGCTGCAGCCTATATAGAATCCGGAAGATATAAAAAGGTACTCCTTATTGGTGCAGATAAAATGTCTTCGATTGTTGATTATACGGACAGATCAACCTGTATTATTTTTGGCGATGGGGCTGGTGCAGTTTTGTTCGAGCCTAATTATGAAGGTTTAGGGATGCAAGACGAATACTTGCGAAGTGACGGAATTGGTAGAGATTTTTTGAAAATCGACGCAGGTGGTTCGCTTAACCCAACTTCTTTTGAAACCGTAAAAGACAATAAACACAATATTATCCAAGACGGAAAAACTGTATTTAAATATGCGGTAACCAATATGGCAGATTCAAGTGAATTAATTTTGAAAAGAAATAATTTGACGAATGAAGATGTAAATTGGTTGGTTCCTCATCAAGCGAATAAACGTATCATTGATGCAACGGCTAACAGAATGAATTTAGAAGATTCAAAAGTGTTAATGAATATCGAAAAATACGGAAACACAACTTCGGCTACTTTGCCATTAGTACTAAGTGACTTTGAACATTTATTCAAAAAAGGAGACACTATAATTTTAGCTGCTTTTGGAGGAGGATTCACTTGGGGATCTATTTATCTAAAATGGGCATACGACAAAAAATAAATTTAAACTAAAAACAAATAATTATGGATTTAAAAGAAATTCAAAATCTAATCAAGTTTGTAGCAAATTCAGGAGTTGCAGAAGTTAAGTTAGAGATGGATGATGTAAAAATCACTATCAGAACTACTTTAGAAGGAAATGTAACAGAAACCACGTATGTTCAACAAATGCCTGCTCAAGGCGCGCTTCAACAAGCAGTAGCGCCACAGCAAATTGCTCCAGTAGCAGTTGCACCTGAAGCTCCAGTAGTAGAAAATTCTCATTACATCACTATAAAATCACCAATCATTGGAACTTTTTATAGAAAACCATCTCCGGATAAACCCATGTTTGTTGAAGTAGGTAAAACAATTTCTAAAGGGGATGTTCTTTGTGTAATTGAAGCTATGAAATTATTTAACGAAATTGAATCCGAAGTTTCTGGTAAAATTGTAAAAATATTGGTTGACGATATGTCACCAGTTGAATTTGACCAACCTTTATTCTTAGTAGATCCATCATAATATTTTTGAGATTCCAATAGCCAAAATTCCAATTGTAAATTGAATTTTGACTATTGGAATTTTAAATTTAAAATATAAAATAAGATGTTTAAAAAAATATTAATTGCAAATAGAGGAGAGATTGCGTTACGCGTAATTAGAACTTGCAAGGAAATGGGGATCAAAACAGTAGCTGTTTATTCTACTGCTGATGCCGAAAGTCTACATGTTAAGTTTGCTGATGAAGCAGTTTGCATTGGGCCACCTCCAAGCAACTTATCCTATTTGAAGATGTCGAATATAATTGCGGCTGCCGAAATTACCAATGCAGATGCAATACATCCAGGATATGGATTTCTTTCTGAGAATTCTAAATTTTCTAAAATTTGTCAAGAACATGGTATCAAATTCATTGGAGCATCGCCTGAGATGATTGATAGGATGGGAGACAAAGCTTCAGCTAAGGCGACTATGATTGAAGCGGGTGTTCCTTGTGTTCCGGGTTCAGTAGGAATTTTAGAATCGTATGATCAAGCCTTGCAATTATCGAGAGACTTTGGTTACCCTGTAATGCTTAAAGCAACTGCTGGTGGTGGTGGAAAAGGGATGAGAGCAGTTTGGAAAGAAGAAGATTTATTGAAAGCTTGGGAAGATGCACGTCAGGAATCTGCGGCAGCTTTCGGAAATGACGGAATGTATTTGGAGAAATTAATCGAAGAACCTCGTCATATCGAAATTCAAGTTGTAGGAGATGCTTATGGAAAAGCTTGTCATCTTTCTGAAAGAGATTGTTCTGTACAAAGGCGTCATCAAAAATTGACAGAAGAGACACCATCTCCATTTATGACTGATGAATTGCGTCAGAAAATGGGGGAAGCAGCAGTAAAAGCGGCAGAATATATTAAGTATGAAGGTGCTGGAACGGTAGAATTTTTGGTAGATAAACACCGTAATTTCTACTTTATGGAAATGAATACTCGTATTCAGGTAGAACACCCTATTACAGAGCAGGTTATAGATTACGATTTGATTCGGGAACAAATTCTCGTAGCGGCTGGTGTTTCTATTTCAGGAAAAAATTATTTGCCACAATTACATGCTATAGAATGCCGTATCAATGCGGAGGATCCTTATAATGATTTTCGTCCATCTCCAGGGAAGATCACTACGTTACATATGCCAGGAGGACACGGAGTTCGTTTAGATACTCATGTTTATTCAGGATATACAATACCTCCTAATTATGATTCTATGATTGCAAAGTTGATTACAACTGCACAATCTAGAGAAGAAGCCATTAGTAAAATGAGAAGAGCTTTAGATGAATTTGTAATCGAAGGAATAAAGACTACTATTCCTTTTCACAGACAGTTAATGGATGATCCTCGTTATATTGCTGGAGAGTATACAACAGCATTTATGGATACTTTTAAAATGAACGATCCAGAATAAAAATAATAGCCTAAGTTATAGAACCTTGCAGTGATGCAAGGTTTTTTTGTTTGAAATGGTTTCAGATGGGTAATAAAGCCGGGTAAAAATTACACATATCACACACAAATATACACACTTTTCCCAATTTAAGTAATCATTTTATATTTTCAAAACGTTGTATATAAAGGTTTTAACGCTATTGATGGTGGTGTTTGAAAAACGGTATGATTATTCCTTTATACTAAACAACAATAACAAATGAATAATTTAAAAAGAACAGTATGAAAAAGTTAATGGTATCAGCAGCAATCGTTTTAGGAAGTTTATCAGCATACGCAACTACGGCTCCCGTAGCAAATGGAGTGGAGAAAATATTAACAATTCAAGAGGAATATACTGACGTGAAACTTGAAGAAGTTCCAGTAACAATAACAGAGGCTTTTAAAAAGGCATATCCAAGTGCAATTCTTGACAAAGCTTATGTAAGCGCAAAGAAAGAATACAAATTAGATGTAACTATTGCGGGTAAAAAAGGAAACCTTTTTGCAGATGCTACCGGAAACTGGATTCAAAAATAAAATAAAAGTTCAAAAATAAAAATATAATCTAAAAATAAATATTATGAAAAAATTAATGGTATCAGCAGCAATCGTATTAGGAAGTTTATCAATTTATGCAACAACACTTCCAGTTCAAAATCCCGTAACTCAATCCTCATTGATTCAAGAGGAGTATACTGAAGTAAAGGTAGAAGCAGTTCCGGCAGCAGTAAAAAAAGCATTAGAAACAGCACATCCTGGAGCCATTATCGGTAAGGCGTATGTAAATGCAAAAAAAGAGCACAAGCTAGAAGTTACAGTTGGAGACCAGAAAGCTACTGTTTATGCAGATGCCAGTGGGAACATGATAAATAAATAATTTAGTTGAGTTTTTTTTAAGGAGAGAGATTGTTTTTAACAGTCTCTTTTTTTTTGCAAAAAATTATGACTATACAAATTTAATAACTTTATTTTAGCATTAAAGTTAAAAAACTAATGGCTAAGATTTTATTGATTGAGGACGATGTTGCCTTTTGTAAATTATTAGAAAAATTTCTTATAAAAAAATCTTTTCAAGTAACAACAGCATTTTCTGCTGAAGAAGCAAAATTAAAAATAAAAAGTACTGAATTTGATCTCATCATAACGGATTTAAGGCTCCCTGATTATGATGGAATCACACTAATGTCTGAAATCAAATTAGCTCATCCTAATGTTCCGGTTCTATTAATGACAGGGTATTCTGATGTGAGTACAGCTGTGAAAGCAATCAAAAATGGTGCGGCGGATTATATTTCTAAACCTTTTAATCCGGAAGAAGTGTTGCTGGTTATCACAAATGCTTTGCAAATTGCGCATCACAAAGAACCCGAAAAAAGGATCTCCAGTCTCAAAAATACAAAGTTGATTGCAAACGATGTTAGTACTAAATTTATTCAGGGTATTTCTCAAGCTTCCCAAAAGCTTGCTGAATATATTCAATTGGTGAGTCCGACAAATATTTCGGTTTTAATTATCGGCGAAAGCGGAACAGGCAAGGAAGTGATTGCAAAGAGTATTCATCAAAACAGTTCCAGAAAAAATACTAGTTTTATTGCCGTTGACTGTGGTTCAATTCCAAAAGAATTAGCCGCGAGTGAGTTTTTTGGTCATATAAAAGGATCTTTTACGGGTGCAATACAGGATAAAATTGGGTTTTTTGAAGCGGCAAATGGAGGAACTATTTTTCTGGATGAAATAGGGAATCTTTCTTATGAAAACCAAATTCAGCTTTTACGTGCTTTGCAGGAACGGAAAATTAAACCCGTTGGGAGTACTAAAGAAATAGAGGTGGATATTAGGATTATTACTGCCACAAATGAAGATTTGCGTGAAGCTGTTAAAAAAGGCGATTTTCGAGAGGATTTATACCATAGAATTAATGAGTTTTCGATTCATTCACCTTCGCTAGTCGAAAGGAATGAAGATTTAATGCTTTTTTCAGATTTTTTTCTTGAAAAATCAAACCTAGAATTAAATAAAAATGTTATTGGGTTTTCTTCGGAAGTAATGACTATTTTTCAAAAGTACAAATGGCCTGGAAATCTTAGGGAACTTCAAAATTGCATTAAAAGGGCTACGTTATTATCACAAGGCGATTTTATAGAAAAAACAACACTACCGTTAGAGTTTTTTCAAAATGAAGAGAAAATAACAACCGAATTTTCTTTGTCAAAAAACGAAAAAGAAACTATTCAAGAAGCGTTGAATAAAACGAACAACAATAAAACAGAGGCTGCAAAATTGCTCAAAATCAATAGGAAAACCTTGTATAACAAATTGAAATTGTACGGTATCAATTAGTTTATTTCGTTTTCTAGTAACACAAAAAGGGCTGAAATTTTATTTTTTAAATCAGTAATATCAGTACTTATTTCTATTACGGTACAGTCTTTTAATTCTAATTTGTCTAAAATTGGAATAATAGCAGAGGCTTTTATCTGCTTAAACATAGGATTCATTTTATGAGCGATATTTTTAATTTCGGCATAATTAATAGCTAATGCTGCTTGCTCTAAAAATTCTAAATTCTCCTTTGTACTGGTCATAAAAGATATTAATACTTCTTTCAAAGCAACATTGTCATTCGATAAGAATGATTTTAGGGCTTTTAATGAATACGGTTTTGTTGCGTCTGTGATATTAATTGGTACAGGCGATTCAATAGGAATTTCACTTTTATTTAAAACTGCTTTTATGGTTTTTAATAGCGCTTTTGGCGAGTAAGGTTTGTGGACAACAGTTGTGAACCCCGCTTTTTTGTAATGTTCTAAATCCAAATCATTTCTTCCCGTTACTGCAATCACAGGTTGATTTTCATAATTGTACTCAGACATGTTTTTCAGGGTTTCTAAGAATAAAAATCCGTCTATAACGGGCATTTGAATATCAGTAACAATGAAGTCAAAAACAGAGGTTTTAATCCAATCCAATGCTTCATTTGCATTGTTAAAAGGGTAAACAAGATACTGATGCTGCCTTAAAATTTCTGTTGTCAACTTTAATAAACTTTCATCATCATCAATGATAACAGCGGTTAATTCTTTTTCAGCTGGATGGTTGTTTGATTTTTTTTGAATCAGCGTATCGTCAAATTGTAAGGGAATCAGTATTTCAAAAACACTTCCTTTTCCCAATTCGCTTTTTAAATGCAATTGACCACCTAATATAGCAGTCATTTTTTTAGAAATAGTAAGTCCTAAACCAGTTCCGCCATATTTTTTTTCAATGTTTTCATCTGCTTGTGTAAATTCTTCAAAAATTAATTGCTGATTTTTTTCTTCAATTCCAATTCCGGAATCTTCAATAAGTACCGCTATTGTATTGGTCTCATGATCTATTTTGGCTTGAATTTTTATGAATCCATTCTCGGTGAACTTGAAAGCATTTCCAATGATATTAGAGAGAATTTGTCTCAATCGAAACGGATCTCCAACGATTCTTTGTTTAAGGTTTGGATCAATTTCGATATGCAGCTGAATAGGTTTTTGTCTGTAAACCGATTGGATGTTATTCCCAACCTCATTAAGGATTTTGTAAAGGGAAAACGGAATTTTTTCAATGGTGATTTTCCCCGCTTCTATTTGAGTAAAATCTAATAAATCCTGAACTAATTGTGCAATATAATCTGAGGATTCTTTGATGTTTTTAGTATAATACAATTGCTTGTTAGTCAAATCAGAATTGCCTAATAATTCCGTATAACCAACAATGGTGCTCAACGGTGTTTTTAAATCGTGACTTACTGTAGCAATAAGTTGCTCTCTGCTGGTTAGTAGTTTTTTAGTTTTTGAATTGGCCACCTCCAATTGTTTTTTATACGATTGTGTTTTTGAATAGTCATTCAAGATTATAATTAAAAAAAATAAAGTTAGCAGTAATCCAATTATTGCTGCAGTGGTAACGATTTGATTTGTCTTTTTTAAGGATTCTTCTCTTTCGAGATAGTTTACGGTTGTGTTTAGAATGATTTCCCGTTCTATAGTACTAAGTATTTTTCTTAATTGATCAGATATCGAAAGTTCGTTTTCTAATAATTTGTTTTCCTCCTGATTTAATAATTGTTTCTTTTTTGCTGTTTCTTTTTGTACCTCATTCAATAGCATCTTTGAAACTGATAGTATTGAATCGGATGCTTTTTTACTTAATGTATTGGTACTGTCATCAGGAATGTTTTGATTCAAGTAGGCTACATATTTCTTGAGTACGTTGCGTTCATATACTCCCATTGATGAAGGGTTTTTTACAAAATCTTCTAATTGAAGTTTTCTCATTGAAGCCTCCATCTTTGTGAGATCACTAATTGCATTACTGACTGCAAGCTCATCTTCTGTTTTGTTTTTTATAGCTTTTAGTTGTTTAATATTTTTAGTTTTTTCGGACAATAAATATTTAACACTATCGAGTAACTGGCTTTGATATGGAGTAGACACTAATGTTTTCAAAGAATCAATATTCATTTTCAAAGAAGCGGTTTTAAAAACGTAATTTTTAAAATCTTTTGCTGATTCAGATTGAACCGCAATGCGGGCTAAACTCTCCGTTTTGTATAAGTCAGATAATAAATTACTAACTTTCAATATTGAACTACTTTTCTCTGTAAACCTCTTTTCAGTTTTAGAAAAGCTTTTGTTTTCAGTATATAAAAACCAGCTGACACTCACGAAAAGAAGTGCCAATATCAGGTAACTTATGAAAATTTTTATCGGAATATAACTTTTTTTGCTTTCCATTTTCCAAAGATAAAAATTACAAAAGTGTTTAAAGTTAAGTTATTCAAAATATTTTAATGCTAACAAAAAACCCCACTGAAAAGTGAGGTTTGCAATTTTGTCTAAAAAGTACTTTACAAGGTTTCTTTCAACCATTTGAAAAATTCACTTTGCCAAACCTGAGCATTTTGCGGTTTTAGTACCCAGTGATTTTCTTCTGGAAAATACAGAAATCTGCTTTTTATTCCGCGTAATTGTGCTGCTTGAAAAGCTTCTTGACCTTGTCCTATTGGAACACGAAAATCTTTTCCACCTTGAATAATTAAGATAGGTTTAGTCCATTTTTCTACCAAGGTCATTGGGTTGAACGTCGTATAGGTTTTTTGAGCAACTGCATTGTCTTTTTCCCAGTACGCACCACCAAAATCCCAATTGCTAAAGAAAACTTCTTCGGTAGTCCCAAACATGCTTTGGGTATTATAAACACCATCATGGGCAATGAACGTTTTGAATCGGTTGTTGTGAATTCCAGCCAGGTAAAAAACCGAATATCCTCCATAACTCGCACCAACGCATCCTAAACGAGTTGCATCGACATATTTTTCCTTAGCCACATCATCAATCGCTGACAGATAATCATTCATAACTTGTCCGCCCCAGTCTTTGCTAATTTGCTCATTCCATGCTACACCATGGCCTTGCATACCACGACGGTTCGGAGCAACAACAATATAGCCATTAGCAGTTATCAACTGTAAATTCCATCGATACGAATAAAATTGTGTCAATGGAGATTGTGGTCCGCCTTGACAGTATAATAGGGTTGGGTATTTTTTTGAAGCATCAAAATTAGGAGGGAGAACCACCCAAACTAACATTTTTTTGCCATCCGTAGTGGTTACATACCTTTTTTCTGTTTTGCTTAACACCAAAGAATTATAGATTGTTGTATTGACATTAGACAATTGTTTCCACGTGTTTTTCTTTAAATTAAAAGAAAAAATTTCCGCAGCATGATTCATATCAGTTCTCGTTACAATAATGTTGTCGCCCGAAAAACCAACTAGATCATTGACATCAAATTCTCCAGTAGTAATCTGATGAATGTTAATTGCTATTTTAGTCAGACCCGGAAAATTAACTTCAAACAATTGTTTGGTTCCGTCTACCGCAGCAACAAAAAATATTTTTTTTCCGTCACTACTCCAAATAAAATTGTCTACCGTTCCGTCCCAGTTTGCTGTGAGGTTAGTTTTTATTCCTTTAAAACTCACCATCAGGTCGTTTTTATCGGCTTCATACCCGTCTCGTTTCATTTGCAACCAAGTTAGGTTTCCTGTCGGAGAAAATTGTGGAGCAGAATCATATCCTAAATTTTCTTCGGTTCTATTGATGGTTTTTCCAGTTTCCAGATTGTATTCGAAGATATTCGAGTTGGTAGAAACAGCATATTCAGTTCCTGCTTTTTTCTTGCTTACATAAAGGATGCTTTTGCTGTCTGGTGACCAGATGTAATCTTCATCGCCACCGAAAGGTTTTTGAGGACTGTCAAAATTTTCTCCTTTTAGGATGTCAATTCCCACGGCACCTTCTTTGTCCTCTCTATAAAAAACATGGTTGTACTTGCCTTCGTTCCAAGTATCCCAATGACGGTAGTTCAAGCCATTGTAGATTTGAACATCTGATTTTTCCAGTTCTGGATAAAAATCTTTTCCGTGAACGTTCTCCATTTTTACTTCTTGATTGTAAACAATATGTTTCCCGTCCGGAGAACTGTTTTTGTCTTTTAATAGGGCTGCGGTATCTTTTACTTCGGTTGGATTTCCGCCATTTACAGGTAACGTGTAGTATTTTGTATCCGAATTGTTTTCTTGAACAGAGGGAGTCGTTACTTTATATACTATATTTTTTCCATCTTTGGAAATGCCTAAAGGGGTTACTCTTCCTAATTTCCAAAGCAGTTCTGGAGTCATTACATTTTGTGCCATTGCAGTTAAACTCATCATTAATAAGGGTATAAATAATATTTTTTTCATTGTAAAAATTGATGTTTTCGATTGCTAAAATTAGCCAATTTAATCTGATGATTTTTCGTTTTTAACACTTGCTTTTAGCCCTGACTACATCTCGGTATTTTTATTTTACTGAAGAGCAGTGAATTTTAGGTACAGTTAAAATCCTTTTTATTTTTTCCTTTAAAAATTAATGAGCGCAAAGGATAGGAGGAGAAGCTTCTGAAATAAATTCAAAATAAAACTAAAAAATTATTATTTTTATAAAAATATTTGGAAATGGATTTGAGCTATTGGGAGTTGAAAAATTGGTTTTCCGAGGTAGATTATACGATCGTTGGAAGTGGTATTGTAGGCTTACATGCGGCAATACGCTTGCGCGAGAGATTCCCGGAGAGCAAAATATTGGTGTTAGAAAAAGGAATGTTGCCGCAAGGCGCAAGTACTAAAAATGCTGGTTTTGCTTGTTTTGGAAGCCTTTCAGAAATTATCGATGATTTAAAATCCCATTCTGAAGAAGAAGTGATGCAACTCGTTCAAAAACGATGGAAAGGACTGCAATTACTGCGAAAAAGATTGGGGGACGACACAATAGATTTCAAGCCATATGGCGGATATGAGTTGTTTTTAAAATACGATGATAGTTGTTACGGGGATTGTATAGGGAAATTACCTTTCATCAATGAAATTTTAAAACCACTATTTAGAGCCGATGTTTTTGCCAAGGAAATAGATCGTTTTGGGTTTAGCGGAATACAGGAATATTTAGTTTTCAATCCTTTTGAAGCACAAATAGATACCGGTAATATGATGCAGGCGTTGTTGAAAGAAGCGGTTTCTAAAAATATTTTGATCCTAAACCAACAAACTGTTACCTCTTATATAGACAAAGGAAGTGGAGTGGAAGTGGCACTTGGGGATTTTAGTTTTAGTAGCCAAAAAATACTGTTTGCGACGAACGGTTTTGCAAACGGTTTGACTAATGGAGCCGTTAAACCAGCAAGAGCTCAAGTTTTAATAACAGAGCCTATTAAAAATTTAGATATAAAAGGGACTTTTCACCTAGACAAAGGATACTATTATTTCAGGAATATTGGCGATAGAATATTACTGGGCGGAGGCAGAAACCTCGATTTTGAGACGGAGAACACAACTGAATTTGGGCAAACAGAAATCGTCCAAAAAAAATTGGAACAATTATTAAAAGAAGTAATTTTGCCGAATCAGGATTTTCAAATTGCACACCGTTGGAGCGGCATCATGGGTATTGGTAACAGCAAAAATCCAATTGTTTCACAATTGTCGGATAATGTCTATTGTGGCGTACGATTGGGTGGAATGGGAGTGGCGATAGGAAGTTTAATTGGAACAGAATTAGCAGATTTAGTATAATGGCAACGAAAATAGCACCCAGGAAATCAAAACAACCCATTAAAAAAGAACCAACCTCTTTTATGAGCAGACTAACTCGTTTTTTATTCAAAATTTTCTTGTGGTTCCTCGGACTCTCTTTGTTTTTTGTGGTGTTTTTTAAATTTATACCCGTTCCGTTTACCCCATTAATGGCAATTCGTGCAATTGAAAATAAGGTAACTGGAAAAGAAGTTTTCTTTAGCCACGACTGGGAACCAATTGAAAATATCTCAATGAATCTTCAAAAAGCCGTGATTGCCAGTGAAGATGGAACTTTTCTGAAACACAACGGGTTTGATTTTGTAGCCATGCAAAAAGCGTATAAAAGCAATGAACGAGGCCGAAGAATAAAGGGCGGAAGCACAATATCGCAACAGACGGCCAAAAACGTATTTCTTTGGCAAGGCCGAAGTTATTTGAGAAAAGGATTAGAAGCCTATTTCACTGTTTTAATTGAAATCATTTGGGGAAAAGAACGCATCATGGAAGTCTATTTGAATAGTATCGAAATGGGGAATGGGGTCTATGGAGCACAAGCTGCCACTGAGCATTGGTATAGGAAGGATGCTTCTAGTCTTACGCCAATACAGGCTGCAGGAATAGCTGCGATTTTACCCAATCCAAGAAAATATTCGGCGACAAGTTCTTCCACGTACATTAACAGGCGAAAAGCTAAAATTGTACGCGTGATGCGTCAAGTAGGGAAAATTGAATATCCAAAATAGTTTGTCGCAGTCTCATAACTGCACCAAACAATTTTTTAAAATAAAAAACCGTAAACTCTTACTTAAAAGATTTTACGGTTTTGTTTTGTGGAGAATACCGGATTCGAACCGGTCACCTCTTGCCTGCCAGGCAAGCACTCTAGCCAAATGAGCTAATCCCCCAAACTAGAGCGCAAATATAACATTTAAATTTTCCAAAAAGCAAATTTCAAATTACAAATCCATTCTATTTGAAAAAAAGTTAAAACCTCCTTTACTTTCTTTAACTTTACATCAAAATCTCCACTATGGTATCAGAAAACCCAGCAGGTTCGCTCTTCACAACAATCGAAAATAAAATCGCAACCGTTACATTTGGCCATCCTGCGAGCAATTCTTTTCCAAGAGAATTGTTAAATCGTTTAACCAGTGAGTTCAATGCTTTGAGTACGAACCCAGCCGTTTCGGTTATAGTTATACAAAGCGAAGGCTCAGGGGCTTTTTGTGCAGGAGCATCGTTTGAGGAACTTTTGGCTGTTTCGGATGAAGCAGCAGGAACACAATTTTTTTCTGGATTTGCACATTTAATCAATGCGATGCGTTCGTGTTCCAAACTTATTGTGGGTCGCATTCACGGTAAAGCAGTAGGTGGCGGAGTAGGAATTGCTTCTGCCTGTGATTACGCACTGGCCACAAAAAATGCTTCAATAAAACTATCAGAATTGGCAATCGGCATTGGTCCATTTGTCATTGAACCGGTCGTTTCTAAGAAAATTGGAATGACGGCAATGGCCGAAATGACGCTCGCAGCTCACGAATGGAAAACCGCTGATTGGGCGGCAGCTAAAGGATTATACGCCAATACCTTTGAAACCATTGTAGAACTTGATGCCGCGATAGCTGATTTCAGCAGGAAATTATCCGGTTACAATCCCGAAGCTTTACTGGAAATGAAAAAGGTTTTCTGGCAAGGAACACAACAATGGGACGCATTGTTGCTGGAACGCGCCGCAATTTCGGGTAAATTGGTATTGTCTGATTTTACCAGAAAAGCATTGGCCCAATTCAAAAAGTAATTTTTCAGGATTTATTCTGAATTTATTTCAGTAGCTATTTCCTGCTGTTCACTATATCTTTTTATAAGGTGAAGAAAAATCACCTTATAAAAAGGATGCCGTTTCCATCAGGGCTAGAGTATTTGGAACTATCAAATTCGGATTACAAACAAAATAATTTCATCCTATCTCCCTCCACTTTGGGGAGGGAAAGATTTACGTCCTATTTCTCATATCAATTTGCTAAATTTGCACCAAAATTATACTCCGATGAGCAATATCAGAATTACAAAACAATTTAGTTTCGAAACCGGACACGCCTTATATGGCTATGACGGGAAATGTAAAAATGTTCACGGGCATAGTTATAAATTGTCAGTAACGGTAATCGGAACTCCAATTGCAGATCGCTCTAATGTAAAATTTGGAATGGTTATAGACTTCACAGATTTAAAAAAAATTGTAACAGAAGAAATAGTAGATCAATTTGATCATGCGACTGTTTTCAACGGTACAACACCGCATGTCGAATTGGCAAACGAATTAATAAGTCGCGGACACCACGTTATTTTGGTAGACTACCAACCCACTAGCGAAAACATGGTTGTTGATTTTTCACAAAGAATAAGTAGCCGATTACCGGAAGGAATCACTCTTTTCTCTTTGAAATTACAAGAAACCGAATCTTCTTTCGCCGAATGGTTTGCCAGTGATAATATGAAATCTATACTGTAACTCCATGCAATTACTCAATAACAAAAAAGTATATTTCGCCTCCGATCAACATTTTGGCGCACCAACACCCGAATTGAGTTTTCCGAGAGAACAAAAATTTGTGGCTTGGCTTGATGAGGTAAAAGGTGATGCTGAAGCTATTTTTCTATTGGGCGATTTATTTGATTTTTGGTTCGAATACAAAACGGTAGTACCAAAAGGCTTTGTCCGTATTTTAGGCAAATTGGCCGAAATCCGAGATTCAGGGATCCCTATTTATTTCTTCGTAGGGAACCATGATTTATGGATGACCGATTATTTCCAGAAAGAATTGAATATTCCTGTGTTTCATGACAATCAAGAATATACTTTTGGAGATAAAACATTCCTTATTGGCCATGGTGACGGAAAAGGCCCGGGTGATTTAGGATACAAACGCATGAAAAAAATATTTACAAATCCGTTTTTCAAATGGCTTTTTAGATGGCTTCATCCGGATATTGGCGTGAAACTGGCGCAATACCTTTCCGTAAAAAACAAACTGATTTCTGGCGATGAAGATGTGACCTTTCTTGGCGAAGACAACGAATGGCTGATTCTCTATTCCAAAAGAAAACTGGAAACCAAACATTATAATTACCTTATTTTTGGCCACCGTCATTTGCCTATGAAAGTAACCGTAGCAGAAAATGCCGAGTATGTCAATCTAGGTGACTGGATTACGTATTTTACTTATGGCGTTTTTGATGGCGAGAATTTCGAAATCAAAAAGTATTAAACCCTAATTCATTCCCTCTCCGTACAAATAATCATCCAGATTTATTTTAAACAAAGTCCCTTCCACCAAGTCTTTTACGGCGTCTAATTCTTCCATCGAAACGGCCAAATCAATTTGGGAGCAAGGTGTTTTTAGTAAAAATTTATGGCATTTATTTTTTAGTTCACAATCGTCGCAATATTTATTTTGGATATAACTGTCCTCAATACAGCGCTTAAATAGTTGTAATTCCTGTTGGGTA
The DNA here is from genome assembly GCF_056428965.1 of Flavobacterium sp. GNP008. Taxonomy (NCBI): domain Bacteria; kingdom Pseudomonadati; phylum Bacteroidota; class Flavobacteriia; order Flavobacteriales; family Flavobacteriaceae; genus Flavobacterium; species Flavobacterium sp. GNP008. The sequence continues at coordinate 1,166,671 of NZ_JBWJVL010000001.1, forward strand.
AAATAAAAACCCGTTTCTCTAAAAACTAGTTGGACTTTGTCTAGTACCACATCATTATCCTTTCTCCAGTAGAAAGCTGTGCCTAAATTGTTATGATATATTTGTTTTATTTCTTGCATCTGTCATCAGTTTGAAACAAAAATACGTATTATTTATATTTATTCTAAATAATAAAACATAAAAAAGATATAAAAAAGTCGGTAAGTAATCTTGAGATTATTTTACCGACGGGCTATAGGAAGTGTTTTTTTCTAAAAAAAACTATTTATTATTCGCTCTTTTCATGTTCCTCGACATCTTTTTGCAAGTCCAGTTTTCTAAAAGTAGGCGAAACGGCTCCGGTAAGTAATACGGTGATCAGTGTCATGCTTCCACCAAAGACCACTGCGCTAACAGTTCCCATCAGTTTTGCGGTTAATCCGCTTTCAAAAGCACCCAATTCATTAGAAGAACCTACAAAAATAGAATTGACTGCGGCAACACGTCCTCGCATGTGATCGGGAGTCTTCAATTGCAAAATAGTTTGGCGTATCACCACCGAAATCCCATCGAAAACACCGCTTAAAAACAAAGCTGCAACGGATAACCAAAAAATAGACGAAAGTCCAAAAACGATAATACAAATACCAAACGCAAAAACTGCCGACAGCAGTTTCATACCGGCATTTTTGGTAAAAGGAATATAAGCGGAGATTATTAGCATCAAAAAAGCACCAACTGCCGGAGCGGCTCTCAAAACACCAAATCCCTGTGGCCCTACTTTCAAAATGTCTTGTGCGAAAATGGGTAACAACGCTACAGCTCCTCCAAAAAGGACGGCAATCATATCCAGTGATAAGGCGCCTAAAATCGTTTTATTATTGAAAACAAACTTTACACCTTCCTTTAAACTTTCCATAATGGGTTCCCCAATCTTTGGATTTAAAATTGGTTTCGTTGCAATCTGGGTTAAAGCGGTTAACGCAAGTAGCGAACAACCCAAAACGATGGACATTGACCAATGAACGCCAATCCAATTGATCGAGAAACCAGCTACTGCAGGGCCTAAAACCGAACTTATTTGCCAAACCGAACTGCTCCACGTAGCAGCATTAGGATATTCTTTTTTAGGGACAATCAGTGCCAAAAGAGAAAATATCGTCGGGCCAAGAAAAGCACGCACCAACCCTCCTAAAAACACGAAAAAGTAAATGGAATATAAAATAGTTTGGGTAGCAAAATCTTTTATAAAAGGAGGCCACGTAAATAAAAACAAACCTAAACTGATGACTGAAAACCCTAAAATGCATTTGAAAAGCAATCCTTTTTTCTCTTTTTGATCGACAATATGCCCAGCAAATAGTGCCATCGATATTGCCGGAATGACTTCCATTAACCCAATGATTCCTAGCGATAATGGATTTTTGGTCAAACTGTAGACTTCCCATTCAATGACGATAAACTGCATGGACCAGCCAAATACCATGGCAAAACGCAATAACAAAAAAATATTAAATTCTTTAAAACGCAGTGCAGAATACGGATCCTTCTTTTTCATATAATCGTAATCTATTATTTAAGATCTCTTAATCGCAGTTGTACACTTAATTTCCCTTTCCATTCATTTTCATCGATGCAGTACACGGCTTCAAAAGGTTTTTGATGGGCAGTCAATTCGATTTTACTCCCCAAATTAAAACCAATTGCTGCGATGCCTTCGGAGTTGTTTTGTTTGACAAAAAGTTTTAAATGTTCGTCGTCTTGTCCAAGAGGCTTCCCATAACCGGTGTCTTTGATGTTTTTGGTCAGGAAAATGGGAGTCATATTTTGTGGTCCGTACGGTTCAAATTGTTTCAAGATTCGAATTAATTTGGGCGTAATATCAGCAAAATCAATTTCGGCATCAACCGCAATTTCTGGTGTCAACATATCCGGATGAATGGTTCTTTCGACTTCTTTTTCGAAAGCGTTTTTGAAGATCTGATAATTTTCTGCCGCTAAAGTCATTCCGGCTGCATACATGTGTCCACCAAATTGCTCCAAATATTCCGTACAGGCTTCGAGTGCATTATACACATCAAATCCTTTTACAGAACGTGCCGAAGCCGCGTATTTATCGCCACTTTTTGTAAAAACAAGGGTTGGTCGATAATACGTTTCAATCAATCGGGAAGCGACAATTCCAATAACACCTTTGTGCCAATCTTCCTGAAAAACTACCGAAGTAAACCGTTCTTTCTCTTGATTGGTTTCAATTTGTTGTAAGGCTTCTTTGGTGATTAATTTGTCTAAATCCTTTCGTTCTGAATTATACGCTTCAATTTCGGAAGCAAATTGTTGGGCTTGCTCAAAATCAAATTCGGTTAATAATTCTACCGCATGATTCCCGTGTTTGATGCGTCCGGCAGCGTTTATTCTGGGTGCGATGATGAAAACAACATCGGTAATGTCTAAAGTTTGTTTTTTGATTTGGTGAATTATTGCTTTGATTCCCGGTCTTGGGTCGGTGTTGATGACTTGCAATCCAAAATAAGCCAGCACCCGATTTTCTCCGGTCATCGGAACGATATCAGCAGCAATGGCAGCCGAAACTAAATCCAGATACGGAATCAAATCCTCGATGGTCTGGTTTCGATTGATGGCCAAAGCTTGAATCAATTTGAAACCTATTCCACAACCACACAATTCATCATAAGGATAGTTACAATCGTCACGTTTCGGGTCGAGAACGGCAACGGCTTCGGGTAAAAAATCTCCCGGTCTGTGGTGGTCGCAGATGATAAAATCAATATGTCGCGCTTTGGCGTAAGCCACATGATCTATGGATTTTATACCGCAATCCAAAGCAATGATGAGTGAAAATCCATTGTCATCAGCAAAGTCAATTCCCTTAAATGAAATCCCATAACCTTCATCATAACGATCCGGAATGTAGGTCGCCACGTTTGGGTAATAGGTTTTTAAATAGGAAGAGACGAGTGAAACTGCAGTGGTTCCATCGACATCATAATCGCCAAAAACAAGAATATTTTCCTCATTTTCAATTGCTTTTTCGATTCTAGAAACTGCTTTTTCCATATCTTTCATTAGATATGGATCATGTAAATCATCTAAGCTCGGACGAAAAAACCGTTTGGCATCTTCAAAAGTTTCAATGCCGCGTTGTACTAATAAAGTGGCCACAAAATCTTCTACATTTAATGCTTTCGCTAAATGTTGAACGGTATCTTCAGAAGGTTTTGGTTTTAGGGTCCAACGCATATTAATTTAGGATTTTCGATTTTGAAAATAGGATTTTAGTAACTCTAAAAAACAATAACCGTTCATTGGCTAATTAAGTCTGTCAAATTCATTGGCGAATGAGCGGTTTAGCTATTTTATTTCAATACTAAAGCACTTCCGTAAAATGCAATTCCATCCCATCCGGTTTTCATGAAATTGCGAATGTTTTGATGATCTGTTCCGTTTGGATTTTTTAAAACATCTTCGTGATAATAGGCTCCAAAACAGGCTAATGTCGCTGCTTCTGGTAGGTTTTGAATTTCAGCGAAAGCAAACAACTTGCAAGATCCTGAATTTTCTCCAGCCGCATTGTGTTGCAAACCGTTTTCAAACGCCGTTGGAGTAAAGTCGTAGTTTTCTTCAATTGTTGCGATGGTTTCTATAAAAGTGATAGATTCTGGTGTCTGCTTTAATTTTTCTAAAAAGGATTCTAAATTCATGGTATTTTTATGGGTTATTCTTCTTCTGAAAATTTACTTTTTTTAGGTTCTTTAGTGATTATTTTTCCACTGATCACAACGACTATTTCCCCTCTTGGCGCTATTTTATCAAAATGAGCGACCACTTCTTTCACGGTCCCGCGAATATTCTCTTCGTGCAATTTGGATAATTCTCGAGAAACGGATATTTGACGGTCTTCGCCAAAATAGGTAATGAATTCTGCTAAAGTTTTTACTAATTTATGGGGAGAAACATATAAAATCATCGTTCTTGTTTCTTCCGCTAATGCTAAGTATCGGGTTTGGCGTCCTTTTTTGTCAGGCAAAAAACCTTCGAAAACAAATTTGTCATTGGGTAAACCGCTGTTGACTAATGCTGGAACAAACGCCGTGGCGCCTGGCAAACATTCCACATCGATTCCGTTTTCAACACAAGCGCGAGTCAATAAAAAGCCAGGATCAGAAATCGCAGGAGTTCCCGCATCTGATATCAAAGCGATATTTTCTCCGGCTTTCAACCTCGAAATTAAATTCTCAATGGTTTTGTGTTCGTTGTGCATGTGATGGCTGTACATGTGCGTGCCGATCTCAAAATGCTTCAACAATTTTCCGCTCGTACGGGTGTCTTCTGCAAGAATCAAATCGACTTCTTTAAGAATCCGAATGGCTCGAAAAGTCATGTCTTCGAGATTGCCGATGGGCGTAGGAACAATGTATAATTTTGACATAGATAAATAATTAAATACAAATTTCAGGTTAAATTTGTATTCGTTGAAAGGCATATTTAGAAAAGTTCAAAGAAATTTACAAGAATTTTTTCTCTATAATATCCATAAAGCGTTCCTCATATTCTTGTTTCCCTTCCCAGTTGTTGTAATCTGGTTTGACCATTTCCTGAATGAAATCTCTTGTTTCATAAAATGTGTCAAATGTGATGAGCTGATTCAACACACGGTTGTAATCCTCGCTACTGTTGCCAAAAAGATGTTTTATAAAAGCAAGGCGATCGTTTAAATCGATGTTGATTCCTTTGGCTAATTTTTCATTTAGCGAAACTATTTTTGGTTCTGCTTTTTCGGTTGGTACCGTTTGTGCAGTTTCCGGGTTTTGTTCTTGCGGTTGTATGACTTCTTTTGGAGTTTCAATTACAATGGCCGTCGGGATATTGTCTACCTGTTGTTTTTTTACAAAAAAAGTGTCATGATAATTCCCTCCTAATAAATCTTCAAAAGAGATTTGAACAGCTTCCGTTTTCTTTGGGACTTCTAACTCCGTCTGTACTTCCTTTTCTTGGGATAATTCAAAAGCAGGTTCAAAAGGAGTTTCAGGTTCTGATGTTTTGTCTTCCACTTTCATTTCCGTAGTAGGAACTATTTGTTTCTCGACTGCTGTTTCTTCTTCTTTATCGCTCTCCAAAAGTATTGCTTCAGTTTGCTTCAAAGGCGTTTCAATAGTTTCCTCGGTAATTATTTCTTCTAAAGGAATTTCCTCAGTTTCTATTTCTTCTTCCTTAGCAACTGGTTCTTGTTCTGTTGAAGGAGTCGTTTCTTTCGTTTGTTCCAAGGGAGCTCCAACGATTTCTTTGGTAACAGTTGCTTCGATTGCTTTTTCTGCTTCCGGTTCAACCGATTCTGTTTTGTTAAAAATAGTTTCAATTTGGCTGCTAATTTCCTGAATGCCAATTGTTGGTTTTGCTTCACTGAAATGGTCCTCTACAAATCGCAAGACAGAAAGTTTTTCGTATAATTTCTGTGTTTCCAGATATAATTGATTGATATCAGATTTATTTTTTAGCTGTAAAATTCTGTGTGCAATGCTGATTAAATCGGCTTCCAATTTTTTTTTCATAACTGTTGAAATTATAGGGGGTTAGGCAGGTCTTTTTAGTGCGTTTTTGTATTTCTTTTTATATCACCTCCAGAAATGGGAATCTTTGTGAACGCGTTTTTTATTTTTTTAAATAAGTGCTCGCAAATCTCCGATTTGATATATATTTTATACTTTTGGAACGACGTAAAAGTATACAATTTTTAAGTCGGTTTGTCTATTACAAAGTAATAAAAACTATTCATTTTTTAAGCCAGAAAAATACAAAATGTTTCTCGAAAATACAGTAAATCATAAAGAGCAATTTGGTTGGATCGAAGTCATTTGTGGCTCTATGTTTTCGGGTAAAACCGAGGAATTGATCCGTCGTCTAAAAAGAGCGCAATTTGCCAAGCAAAAAGTAGAGATTTTCAAACCAGAAATTGACACACGCTATCATGATGATATGGTAGTGTCACACGATGCTAATGAAATTCGTTCTACGCCAGTTCCTGCTGCCGCAAATATTGCTATTTTGGCGCAAGGTTGCGATGTGGTAGGCATTGATGAGGCACAATTTTTTGATGACGAAATTGTTAAAATTTGTAACGATTTAGCTAATCAGGGAATTCGTGTCATTGTGGCCGGATTGGATATGGATTTCAAAGGAAATCCTTTTGGTCCCATGCCCGCATTAATGGCTACAGCCGAGTATGTGACTAAAGTGCACGCCGTATGTACACGCACCGGAAATCTGGCAAATTACAGTTTCCGTAAAACCGATAATGATAAACTGGTTATGTTAGGCGAAACCGAAGAGTACGAGCCGTTGAGTCGTGCCGCTTATTATCATGCGATGCGGAAAGATCAGGAGAAGTAGAATTTATTATAAAAGTAAAAGTCCGGCTGATTTTTGGAATTCACCGGACTTTCTTTGACTAGTTTGCTATAGATTCAAAGATAATTTTTAATTCAAAATTTCATTTACTCTTGTTTCCCATCCAGGTCTATGAAATATTCTTTCGATTTGTAATTGATTGTTTAAAATATCTGCTTTTGTCATTTGTGATAATTGTTCCCAATTTTTGTCGAAAACATATGTTGCATTACCATTTTTGATGCTTTCTAAAATAAATATATTTTTTACAGGGAAACCGAATACAACATAATCATAGAAACCACCCTGACCAACTGCAACAAAATTTGGAATGTGAGATGTTATTTTTTCTAACCTATTACTTATTACGGGTCTATTTCCTCTTGGTTGTCTTTCTATTCTTTCGGTTACAATTTCTCTCACTGTTTTCCAAGGATATTCTCCTCTTGGAAAAATTTTCCAGTTTAATCTTGTTACATTTTCATATAAAAAAGGTGCGTAGTTTTCTCTTAGCAAGTTGCATTCTCCAAAAATTTCAAGAAAAAGATTTAAAGTATGTTTTATGTCTGACAAATTCGCCTCATTTTTAATAAATGATTTTGAAACAATTATTTTGGTATCATTATAAGAATGTATTAATAATTCTTCACAAGGTGGTGGAACTAATTCTCTTGGATATCTTTCTCTTCTAATATAGTAATATTCAGGATGTTCATTGCCTTGGTAATCTCGTCTATTCCAATATCTCTCAATAAAAATTTCCTCTTTAGGTAAATCTCGCCTAATATTTTGTTTTCCATTAGAGTTAAACCTTGAAATTGGACCTGAAATTATGGGTAAAACTTGTTCTCCAATATTTAACTTGTTAGTGAATCCGATTTGATTTAATTTATTAATATTATTGTCAAAATCTAAAAACGCAATATGGAATTCTTCTTTATCTCTAACTGTTGATAAGTAATTTTCGATATTTCTAACTCTCTTTTTTATTATTTTCATGCTTTTTTTGATTTTTTAGTTGAGCACTATTGAATATTAGTATTGTAGTTATTCTTAAACCGTAATTTGCAATATCTATATTTTCAATTCCCTACACAATACCCACATTTAGTGATATTTAACACCCTGTAAATCAGCAATTTTGCTCCATAAAAAAAGGGGAAATTTGTTTCAAAACAAATTTCCCCTTTTAGTATTTTAAATTCCAGATTACATCTTCTTCCTCATTCTCGCCACCGGAATGTCCAGCTGCTCTCTATATTTCGCAATTGTTCTTCTCGCTATTGGATAGCCTTTTTCTTTTAGGATTTCGGCTAATTGATCGTCTGGAAGTGGTTTTTTCTTGTCTTCTTCCTCAATCGTATTCTGAAGGATTTTCTTGATTTCCAGTGTAGAAACATCTTCCCCTTGGTCATTTTTCATCGCTTCCGAGAAGAATTCTTTAATTAGTTTCGTGCCATAAGGCGTTTCCACATATTTGCTGTTGGCCACGCGTGAAATCGTCGAAATATCAAGACCTACCATATCGGCAATATCTTTTAAGATCATTGGTTTTAACTTGGTTTCATCTCCATCCAGGAAAAATTCTTCCTGATAATGCATAATTGCATTCATGGTTACAAAAAGCGTTTCCTGACGTTGGCGTATCGCATCGATAAACCATTTGGCCGAATCCAGTTTTTGTTTGATAAACTGTACCGCATCTTTCTGCTGTGTAGATTTATCACGGGAATCCTTGTAGGTTTGCATCATTTCCTGGTACTCTTTGGAAACGTGCAGCGAAGGAGCATTTCGTCCGTTTAAGGTCAGTTCCAGCTCGCCATCTACAATACGGATGGCAAAATCAGGCACTACATTTTCCGTCACTTTGTTATTTCCGGTAAAAGAACCACCTGGTTTTGGATTCAGTTTTTCTATTTCATGAATGGCTTTTTTTAGTTGCTCATTGGAAACATTGTATTTTTGTAGCAGCTTATCGTAATGTTTTTTGGTAAACGCATCAAACTGGTTTTCGATAATATCTGTCGCTAATTCCACAGATTCGGTTGGTGTTTTATGTTTTAATTGCAACAACAAACATTCCTGTAGATCTCGTGCGCCAACGCCTGATGGTTCCAGTTCATGGATGACCTGCAGCATTTTTTCTACCATTTTTTCATCGGTATAGACTCCTTGGGTAAATGCCATGTCGTCTACCATATCAGGAACACTGCGACGTATGTACCCCATGTCATCAATACTTCCCACTAAAAACTCAGCGATTTCGCGTTCTTCATCATTGAGGATAAAGGTATTCAATTGATTGATTAAATCTTGATGAAAACTTACTGGTGCGGCAAAAGGTGTTTCGCGATCTTCATCGTCATCACTATAATTGTTGGCCTGTGTTTTATAATCCGGAGTTTCGTCGTTGCTTAAATATTCGTCAATGTTGATGTCTTCGGCTTCAATTCTATCCGATTCTGAATCATCATAATCGTCATAATCTTCGTTTTCGAATTCGTCTTTTTCATAATCCTCTTCTTCTTTTCCGGTTTCCAACGCTGGATTTTCGTTCATTTCTTCTAATAAACGTTGTTCGAAAGCTTGCGTAGGCAATTGAATTAACTTCATCAACTGAATTTGTTGAGGAGATAATTTCTGAGATAATTTTAAATTTAGAAATTGCTTTAGCATTTTTATTGTTTAAAAGTGTAAGGTTTAAAGTTTACCGTTGCAGAACTTTCTACAAAATTAAACGTTAAGCCTGAAACAAGTTTTTAAAACTCGGCATTCATTGGCGTTCTTGGAAAAGGAATTACGTCACGAATGTTTGTCATTCCGGTTACAAACAAGACCAATCTTTCGAATCCAAGTCCAAAACCAGAGTGAACCGCTGAACCGAATCTTCGGGTATCAAGATACCACCACAATTCTTCTTCATCAATTCCTAAGGCTTTCATTTTTTCGACCAAAACATCAAAACGCTCTTCTCTTTGTGAACCGCCAACGATTTCTCCAATTCCCGGGAAAAGGATATCCATTGCGCGAACCGTTTTTCCGTCTTCGTTCAAACGCATGTAAAATGCTTTGATATTTGCTGGGTAATCAAACAAGATTACCGGACATTTAAAGTGTTTTTCCACCAAGTAACGCTCGTGCTCTGATTGTAAATCAGCACCCCATTCGTTGATGATATAGTTGAATTTTTTCTTTTTATTTGGTGTGCAATCTCTTAAAATATCAATTGCTTCCGTGTATGAAACACGTTTGAAATTGTTTTCCAAAACAAAGTTTAATTTGTCAAGTAAAGCCATTTCGCTTCTCTCCGCAACTGGTTTCGATTTCTCTTCATCTAACAATCGTGTTTCCAGGAATTTCAAATCTTCTGGACATTTGTCCAATGTATATTTGATTACATATTGAATAAAATCTTCGGCTAGATCCATGTTGTCATTTAAATCATTGAACGCCACTTCTGGCTCAATCATCCAAAATTCCGCAAGGTGTCGTGAAGTATTGGAGTTTTCGGCTCTGAAGGTTGGTCCAAAAGTATAAATCTGACCTAAAGCCATGGCAAAAGTTTCTCCTTCCAATTGTCCCGAAACCGTAAGGTTTGTTTCCTTTCCGAAGAAATCTTCTTTATAATTTACTTTTCCGTCCTCAGTTCTTGGCGTTCCGTCAAATGGCAAAGCGGTCACTTTAAACATTTCCCCGGCACCCTCGGCATCTGATCCAGTAATGATAGGCGTATTTACATATACAAAACCTTTCTCTTGAAAATAACTGTGAACGGCAAATGACAATACTGAACGTACTCTCATAATCGCTCCAAACATATTGGTACGCACTCTTAAATGCGCATTTTCACGCAAGAAATCCAAGCTCGGTTTATTTTTAGGTTGTATCGGGAATTTCTCTGCATCTGAATCTCCAAGGATTTCCAGTTGAGCTACCTGAATTTCAAATTTTTGTCCAGCACCTTTACTTTCCACCAAAGTTCCCGTTACTGAGATGGCTGCTCCAGTCGTAATTCGCTTCAAGGTTTCATCTGGCGTGTTCTCAAAATCGACCACACACTGTATATTATCAATGGTCGAGCCATCGTTTAAGGCAATAAATTGATTGTTTCTAAAAGTTCTCACCCATCCTTTTGCATTCACTTCATGAAGCGTTGTTGTGCTGTTTAGTAAGTCTTTAACTTTTGTATGTCTCATTTTATGTGTATAATTGATATTAAATAGTGTCTTCTTATCGAACTGCAAATATAAAGGATTTGTTTGTAATTGTCATTGTGAGAAATAGGGTATTCAGGAGCTATTTCCCGCTATTCGCTATATCTTTTGCTTTTTAAAGGAAAAAGCAAAAGGATGCCGCTACTATCGGGGCTAAACGAATGGCAATATTTAGAATTTTTCAGAAATATTAGGGTGAATTTCCTGCATCGTTTTGTTATTCTATTTCTTTTTTGTCATTTCTACGAAGGAAAAATCGCGCTAGGTTCAGCTCCTATATGTAAGTTTTCTCTATTGCCGAAATGACAAGTTGTCGGGTAAGTTTTGAAAAAAAAGTTTCTAGTTTCCACAATTCCCTAGCCCCGATAGGAGTGGAAATCCTTCCTGTTTTTTTCTTTAAAAAACAGGAAGATTGTAACGAATAGCGCGAAAAAGCTCCAAATACTGCTACTTATTTTTCTCTAACTCATCAATTTCAGCATCACTAGGTTCAATGATGTCAATTTTGGGTTCGATGAAATCCTGTTCGTTGGCCAGTGTTTTGTTTAAGGTCAATACCAAAGCCGGCAGTAACATCAAATTAGACAGCATCCCGAATAATAATGTCAGTGAAATCAGACCACCAAGTGCAATCGTTCCTCCAAAACTGGACAACATAAACACCGAAAATCCAAAGAACAACACGATAGAAGTATAAAACATGCTCAAGCCGGCATCCGTAAATGTGGCGTAAACCGATTTGCGAATTTTCCAGTTATTTTTCTTTAATTCTTCACGGTATTGAGACAGGAATCGTACGGTATCATCTACCGAAAGTCCAAATGCAATCCCAAAAACCAATATCGTCGAGGGTTTCAGTGGGATGTCCAGAAAGCCCATGATTCCTGCAGTTAGCATTAAAGGTAGTAAATTTGGAATGATAGAAACCAATACCATTTTGAACGAACGGAACATAAAACCAATCAAAAGCGCAGTCAGAAAAAAGGCGAAAGCCAGGGACGAAAGCAAATTGTCCAGTAGGTAACCAGTTCCTTTCTGGAAAACGAGTGCTTTTCCGGTGATGATCACTTTGTACTGATCGGGCGGGAAAATTTTATCGGCTTTTTTACGAATTTCAGCTTCAATTTTGGCAATATTATCCCCGTTTTCATCGCGCATAAAAGTCGTGATTCGAGCAAATTGTCCAGTCGAATCCACGTAGCTTTTCATCAGATTATCTTTTGAGTTTTTTGTGGCATTTTTAGCATACGACAAAATAAAGGACTGTTCTTGCGAAGTAGGCAATTCATAATAGTCCGGATTTCCGTTATAATAGGCTTGCTTGGAATATTTAACTAAATTGACAATCGAAATGGGTTTTGATAATTCAGGGATTTCATCAATAGTTTCCTCCAGTTCATCCATTCGCCTTAGCGTAGACAATTTCATGACTCCTTTTTTGCGTTTGGTGTCAATCATTATTTCCAGCGGCATCACCCCGTCAAATTCTTTTTCGAAGAAAACAATGTCTTCAAAAAAGGCTTCTTTTTTAGGCATGTCTTCTATCAAACTACCTGAAATGCGCATTTCATAGATGCCTACGATACTAATCACTAAAAGAATAACCGAAACGACATAAATGGAAAAGCGATTGTGTTTTACGTTTCTCAGAATCCAATCCATGAAAACGGTAACGTAATTGCGGTCGAGGTGCTCAATGTGGCGCTCTTTTGGAGCCGGAATGTAACTGTGAAAAATAGGGATGACAATGATACACAAAAAGAAAAGTGCCATAATATTGATGGAAGTCACGACCCCAAACTCTAATAATAATTGGTTGTTAGAAGCCACAAACGTAGCAAAACCTATAGCCGTGGTAAGATTCGTCATCAAGGTGGCCATTCCTACTTTGGTGGTGACACGCTGTAATGCTTTGGCTTTATTGTGGTGAATTTTATATTCCTGATGGTATTTATTGGTCAAGAAAATGCAATTCGGGATTCCAATAACGATGATTAAAGATGGAACTAAAGCGGTTAAAACCGTGATTTCGTAGTTCAATAATCCTAAAAACCCGAAAGACCACATTACCCCAATAATGACAATAATCATTGATATTAATGTCGCCCTGAAACTTCTAAAAAAGAAAAAGAAAAGCAATGAGGTGATTAATAATGAGGCTCCAATGAAGATGCTTATTTCATCAGTGACGGTTTTTGCATTTAGCGTCCGTATATAAGGCATTCCGGAAACACGTAGGTCGATTCCGGTTTCTTTTTCGAATGTTTCGACTGCGGGAACTAATTTATCTAGGATAAAATCTTTTCGGGCTGCCGTGTTTACAATTTTTTTATCCATGTAAACAGCAGAGCGAATGCATCCGGATCTTTTATTGAAAAGCAATCCTTCATAAAAAGGCAAATCATTGAAGAGTTCCTTTTTAATCTTTTGAAGATAGGCTTGGTCAACGGTTTTACTTTGGTCAACAAAAGGCACTAATTCGAAGGTTTCCAGCGAATCGTTTTTTTGTAATTTCTTTAAGTCATTTAACGAAATAACTAAATCTACCGCCTTGTCATCCTTGAGGGTGTTCATCAGTTTACTCCACGAAGCATATGCTTTTGGAGTAAATATGGCATTATCTTTTACCCCGATGATGACTAGATTTCCTTCTTCCCCAAATTTATTTAAAAAGGCGTTGTACTCAATATTTACAATATTGTCATCTGGTAATAAATTGGCTTCGGTAAACGCGAAGTGAATGTTTTTCCACTGCAGTGCTAAAATAGCTGTTATCGCTATAATTATGGATAACATTAAAACTCTATTTCTAAGGACAATTCGAGCAATTAATTCCCAAAATCCCAAACTGAACCACTTGATCATATTTCATATTTAACAGCCGCAAAGGTAGTCAAAACCGCTAGAAATCATTTGTTTTGAGTTAAACTTTTTGTTAAGTTGATGAGGCAATTTCTACTATATTATATTTTACAATAAAATAATTTTGTGGTATATAAATTATACATTTGATTTTCTCATCTTTGTTTCTTGAAAGAAGGGAAAGTCAATATAAAAACTAATATGAAGAATTATAAAAACACAATATTTTATTTGAGTGTTACTGGCGGTTTTATTGCATTAATGTACTGGATTATAACCAAAGGGAAAAACTTAGAAGCAACAGAAACAATAGTTTCGCCAGAGAGCGGCAATGGTTCTTGGAATGATTTTTTAGCTTCTATGCAACATAATTTTCAGGATCCGTTGGCTATACTTTTAGCACAAATAATTACAATAATTCTTGTTGCCCGTTTTTTTGGATGGGTTTTCAAAAAAATTGGACAGCCATCCGTAATAGGCGAAATTATTGCGGGTATTGTGCTTGGACCCTCTTTACTGGGATTGTATTTTCCGGAATTCTCCAGCGCTTTATTTCCTGTTGAATCGTTAGGAAATTTAAAATTTTTAAGTCAGATAGGATTGATTCTTTTTATGTTTGTTATCGGCATGGAACTCGATTTGAAAGTGCTGAAAAACAAAGCCAATGAAGCGGTAGTAATTAGTCACGCCAGTATAGTAATCCCTTTTGCACTCGGGATTGGTCTGGCTTATTTTGTTTACAATCGGTTTGCCCCTGAGGGAGTTACGTTTTTAGCTTTTAGTTTGTTTATGGGAATTGCGTTAAGTATTACTGCTTTTCCGGTATTAGCCAGAATCGTTCAGGAAAGAGGAATTCATAAAACTAAATTAGGTTCTATAGTGATTACGTGTGCTGCTGCCGATGATATTACTGCTTGGTGTATTTTGGCGGTAGTAATTGCAATTGTAAAAGCAGGGACTTTTGTGAGTTCGTTGTATATTATTATGCTGGCAGTACTTTATGTTGTTGCCATGATTTTTATTGTGAAACCATTTTTGAAACGAATTGGCGATTTATATGGTTCTAAAGACAGTATTGTAAAACCGGTTGTGGCAATCTTTTTTCTGGTATTGATTTTGTCATCCTATGCAACGGAGGTTATCGGTATTCACGCGTTGTTTGGTGCGTTTATGGCAGGTGCAATTATGCCGGATGTCCCTAAATTAAGAACAATATTCATTGAAAAAGTAGAAGATGTTGCCTTGATTCTGTTACTCCCTTTGTTTTTTGTATTCACGGGTTTAAAAACTGAAATTGGTCTTCTTAATGATCCGTATTTGTGGAAAGTTACCGGTTTTATTATTTTAGTGGCGGTAGTCGGAAAATTTTTAGGAAGTGCATTAGCAGCAAAATTTGTAGGCCAGAGTTGGCGTGACAGTTTGACGATTGGCGCCTTGATGAATACTCGAGGACTGATGGAATTGATCGTTTTAAATATAGGCTTAGAACTCAAAGTTTTGACTCCTGAAGTGTTTACCATGATGGTCATCATGGCTTTGGTCACTACTTTTATGACGGGACCCGCTTTAGATTTAATCAATTATATCTTTAAAACAAAAGATGGTATTGAAATTGTAGAGCCAACAAACCACAATAAATACCGAATTCTAATTTCGTTTGGCAACAATGAAAAGGGGAAATCCTTATTGCGGTTAGCGAACAGTTTTATAAAGAAACAAAAAGGCCAATCCAGTATTACGGTGATGCATTTATCTTTAAGTGATGAGGTGCATACTTTTAATATGGAAGATAAAGAAAAAAATAGTTTTTATCCAATTGTAGAAGAATCACAACTGTTGAATCAGGACATTACGACCATTTTCAAAGCTACACTTGATATTGAGACTGAAATTGCAGAAGTTGCCAACCAAGGGGATTACGATTTATTGCTTATAGGCCTGGGGAAATCAATATTTGAAGGTACCATTCTTGGAAAAGTAATTGGTTTTACAACTAGAATTATCAATCCGGATCGATTGATTGATAAGTTTACCGGAAAAGAAGGGTTGTTTGAAAACTCCCCTTTTGACGAAAGAACCAGACAGATTATTTCTAAAACCAAGATGCCAATAGGAATTTTGATAGACAAAGATTTACAGCATGTAAACCATGTTTTTATTCCAATTTTCAGTCCTGAAGATTCCTTTTTGATTGATTATGTGCAAAAATTGATTTACAATAACAATTCTAAAATTATTATTTTGGACGTAAATGGTGATGTAGAAACTAATTTTGTGATGAAAAGTGCTATTGATTCTTTAGAACAAAAATACCCTAATAACATAGGTTTAATTACTGATGAAGCTATTAAAATAGAATTTTTGGACCATCAGGATTTAATGCTAATAAGCTTGGAAAGTTGGAAACAACTGGTAGATTCCAGAAGCAGTTGGTTGAGTGGTGTTCCTTCAGTATTAATTTTAAAACATTAATATGAACTGGATTTTATTGATTATCGGTGGTCTTTTTGAAGTGGGTTTTGCTACTTGTTTGGGCAAAGCCAAAGAAAGTTCTGGGATAACTGCCACATTTTGGCTGGGCGGATTTTTAATTTGTTTGGCTATTAGCATGGGATTGCTTTACAAAGCAACACTCACTTTGCCAATAGGGACAGCGTATGCGGTTTGGACCGGAATTGGAGCAGTAGGAACCGTACTAGTTGGAATATTTGTTTTTAAAGAACCGGCTGATTTCTGGAGGATTTTCTTTATCACCACTTTGATCAGTTCTATTATCGGACTCAAATTTGTTTCAAGTCATTAAAAGGAAATTTTCAATTTAATAATAAAAATCCGTCTTGTTTAATAAACGAGACGGATTTAATAAAATGAGAAAGTCGATTACACCTTCATGATTTCGGCTTCTTTCACCACTAAAAGTTCATCTATTTTCCGGATGTAACTATTGGTTAAGTTTTGAACTTCTTCTTCGGCACTTTTGCAAATGTCTTCGGAGGTCCCTTCTTTTTCTAGTTTTTTAATATCAGTATTAGCATCTTTTCTTGCATTTCTAATACCCACTTTAGCATCTTCAGCTTCTACTTTGGCTTGTTTGGCAAGATCGCGTCTTCTCTCTTCCGTCAGTGCGGGAACACTGATGATAATTACATCACCGTTATTCATTGGATTAAAACCAATGTTAGCCACCATAATTGCTTTTTCAATTACGTGTAGCATATTTTTTTCAAAAGGCTGTAAGGTAATTGTTCTGGCATCAGGAACACTGATTTTTGACACTTGTGACAGCGGTGTTGCAGAGCCATAATAATCAACAAAAACACTTCCTAGCATAGCTGGAGATGCCTTTCCGGCGCGTATATTCAAAAATTCTTTCTCTAAATGCGCAATAGAACCGGTCATGGATTCCTTGGTGCTATCTAATATAAATTCTATTTCTTCAGTCATTTTTTTAGGTTTTGGGTTTTGGGTTTTAGAAATTTGGAGAAATCCAACAGCTAAAACCAAGAACCATTAACTATATATTTACTACGGTTCCTATATTTTCTCCTTCACATATTTTCAGTAGGTTGCCTACTGTATTCATATCGAAAACCACGATTGGTAATTTATTTTCCTGGCTTAGCGTAAATGCAGTGGTATCCATCACATTCAATCCTTTTTTAAGAACATCGTCAAAGGTAATGTGGTCAAATTTCACCGCAGATTCATTTTTCTCAGGATCCGAATCATAAATGCCATCCACACGAGTTCCTTTTAGGATCACATTAGCATTAATTTCTATACCTCGTAAAACGGCTGCAGTATCTGTAGTGAAATAAGGATTTCCAGTTCCAGCCCCAAAGATTACGATTCTTCCTTTTTCGAGATGGCGATCCGCTCTTCTTTTGATGTATGGTTCCGCGATAGATTCCATTTTTAGCGCTGTTTGTAAACGGGTTTTCATTCCTTTTTCTTCAAGCGCCCCTTGTAACGCCATTCCGTTGATCACAGTGGCCAACATGCCCATGTAATCCCCTTGCACTCTATCCATTCCTGCGCTGGCTCCTGCAACTCCTCTAAAAATATTTCCACCACCAATTACAATGGCTATTTCTACTCCTTTTTCATGAATTTGCTTGATTTCGTCAGCATACTCAGCGAGTCTTTTTGGGTCAATTCCGTATTGCAAGTCGCCCATTAAAGCTTCGCCACTTAGTTTCAGAAGAATTCTTTTGTATTTCATGTGTGTGTTGAGTTGATTGGTGCAAATATAGAATATTCTTTTTTTTTACAATAACCTTGCTTAAAGTTTATAAAGTAAGTTTTTCGAACGATTTTTTTGCGGCTTCATAGCCAATGTTGAAAACGGCATCCATCTTAACTTTGCTGGTTTCAAAGGTGCTGTAGAGACATAAATCTTTTGGTTCTATCACCCAATCACAGATATTGAATTTATGTATATTAGAATTTGCTGAAAGAATATCAAAAGCTCGGGTAGTCACCGCTTTGATTGAATTCAAATCTTTTGCTTCAATTTTTTGTATCGGACTTACATAAACCCCAATTACAGTATCGCATTGGCCTTGTAAAATATCCGTGGGAAAGTGGTTTAATATGCCACCGTCACTGTATACACTTCCTTCTATCGCATAAGGAGATAAAATTCCTGGAAATGCTGATGAAGCTAAGATCGCATCAACTATTTTTGTTTTTGGACCAAATATCTTTAGTTTTCCGCGAACCATATCGGTTGCCGTAATCTGAATGGGAATTTTCAAATCACCTAAAACGGCATCATTAAAAAAACTATGAAAATAACTCCGGAAGGATTCGGAATCAATTAAACCTGCTTTTTTAAACGTTAGGTGTTTCCAGTGAAACAGATAGATTGATTTAAAAAACTCTAAAATTTCTTCGGGTGTTTTCCCCCAAGCATACAAGGCTCCTACGATTGAGCCAGCACTTGTTCCCGCCATTTGAGAAGGGTGAATGTTTTGTTCTTCTAAAAATTTTATGACTCCGGCATGTGCTAGACCTTTAGAGCCTCCACCGGAAAGGACCAGTCCAATCGATTTTGTTTTTAAATCCATCTTACCTATTTGGTATAAAATTACTCTTTTTGCTCAATTGAAAGTGATATATGTCTTATTTATGCTCCAATTTTATGGTAACTTTGTGAAAACAAATAATTAATTATGAAAGTCCCAATAGCTAAAGCGTTGTTTAACAGTTATTCCTATTTAGAGTATCGAAAATTAATTTCAGATTTACTGCTTGAAGGAAAGTCAACAGGTAATGAACAATCAGAAGATTTACAACAGTACAGTGCATTAAATGAAACCCGAATGAATCGGTTAGATAAAACGATGAAAATTACGGAGGACAATGTAAGGCAATTGCAAAACTTAAAAAGAGAATACATTTGGTTAGTTATTTCTGAAGGGTGGTGTGGAGATGCGGCGCAGCTTTTGCCAATTATGAATAAAATGGCGGTTGATTCTGGTAAAATAGATCTTAAAATTGTACTGCGCGATGAAAATGAGGAATTGATGAAATTGTTTTTGACTAATAAAAAGAAGTCAATCCCGATAGTAATAGTGGTTGATAAAGAAACAGGAAGTGTTCTTGGTAAGTGGGGACCAAGGCCCAGCGGAGCTACCGATCTAATTAATACCTATAAAAAAGAATTTGGCAGTATCGATGAAACGGCTAAAACGAACTTGCAATTATGGTATTTACAAGATAAAGGACTAAGCACGCAGAATGAATTGCTCAGTCTTATGGTTAGTTTGGAAGAATAGAATTTTAAAATGTTTGCTAGCGGATAAAATACAAAAGCCATTTTTTGTACTCTAAGTAACGTCTTCAATTAAGTGTTGGAATGTATATCATATAAAATTTAATTCGTTCACATGGATGCGTTATTGATGCTAGAAACGATTATTAAATTGATTTTAACTTTAAGTTATTGTTGTTTTACCAAAATGTTAATCATACCAAAACGCATTATCTAAATAAGTAATCTTCTGTTTGTCAAAGTATTGTATATGTGTTTTTTGTTTTTTTTTATTTGTATGTCAAAAAAAAGTATTAAATTAGTAATCGCCAGCCAGATTTGCCATTTGATTTACTTTTATTATGGTGTTTAAATATTGTTTAACAATTAAAAAAACATCGTTATGAAAAAGCTATTTGAAAGAGTGTATGATTACTTATCGTATTTGCTATTTGGAGGAGAAAGCATATCGCATTATTAATCCAATACCGTTAAGAAAGAGAGTATGGTTCAAAACTACTTTAATTTTAGAAAAAACACATTGCAAATTCAAATTAGTATTTATTTGTCATGTGTTTTTGTTTTGTGATTACAAATGGGGAACCAAATTTTCTTCGAATACAGTTAAGTCAATTGCTGCAGTCACATTGTAATCTCCAATTTTAGTTCTACGCAAAGCGGTTAAATGAGAGCCGGAGTTCATGGCGTGTCCAAAATCAAAAGCCAGAGAACGAATGTAAGTTCCTTTGCTGCAAACTACTCTAAAGTCGACTTCCGGTACTGCGATTCTGGTAATTTCAAATTCATGTATTGTTGTTTTTCGGCTCGCTATCTCCACAGTTTCTCCTGCTCTGGCATGCTCGTAAAGACGTACACCATCTTTTTTTATAGCAGAGTAAATGGGTGGTTTTTGATCAATTTCGCCTAAAAACTGTTCAACTGTTTTATGAATTAAAGCCGTATCAATATGCTCCGTTGGAAATGTTTGATCAATTTCGGTTTCTAAATCATAAGACGGTGTAGTGGCTCCAATATAAAATGTCCCGGTATATTCTTTGGCTTGACCCTGAAGTTCTGTAATTCTTTTAGTGAATTTACCTGTACAAACTAATAGCAAACCTGTCGCTAGTGGATCTAGAGTTCCTGCATGGCCAATCTTAAACTTTTTTGGGAGATTGAGTTTGCTAATCAAAGCCCATTTCAATTTATTAACTGCCTGAAAAGAAGTCCAATTTAAAGGTTTATCAATTAGTAAAATTTGTCCGTTTTGGAAATCTTCAGCTGTCTTCAAAGGAATTTATTTAAAATATGAAAAGTAAATCAATAGAAATACACCTACTATTATGCGGTACCATCCCCAAGGTTTGAATCCGTATTTTTTAATGATTTCAATAAAGAATTTAATAGCTATAATGGCAACGATAAAAGCAACGACATTACCAATCAGGAATAATTGTATGTTTTCGTTTGACTTTAAAATTAATTCATAGCCTTTCATTTGTGAAGTTTCGTATGTCTTTAAGAATACGGAGTAGCATGTTACTGCCATCATTGTTGGGACTGCCAAGAAAAAAGAGAATTCTGCAGCTGCATGACGCGTTAACCCTTGTTGCATACCGCCAATTATGGACGCAGCAGACCGACTTGTTCCGGGCATCATCGCTAAACATTGCCAGAAACCAATAATCACGGCTTTTTTTATAGTGATATCTTCTTCTTGAATAACAGTAGGGCTTTGAAAGCGACTGTCAATAAAAAGCAGAATTATACCACCTAAAATTAACACAACCGCTATAGGAATTGGATCTCCCAGAACTGCTTCAATCTTATCATCAAATAATTTCCCTAAAACCAAAGCAGGAATTACAGCACAAATGAGTTTAATATAAAAGTTGAACTTCGAGAAATCGAAAAATTTCTTCCAATACAACGCCACAACCGCTAGGATGGCTCCAAATTGAATGGAAACTTGAAAAAGTTTTACAAAATCATCCGTTTGAATTCCAAAATAAGAACTTAAAAAAACCATGTGAGCCGTCGAGGAAACAGGAAGATATTCTGTTAATCCCTCTAGAACAGCAATTAAAAAAGCCTGTAATGTATTCATTTATGCTTTTTTTGGATTTTTAAGAATCGCATAAACAGTAATGCCAAAACCGATTAGTACAGTAGTAGGAGCCAATCGAATGCGTCTGAAATTAAAGATATCCTCACTAAATATGGTTGGATCATCACTCCCTCCGCCAGACATTAGAATAAAGCCTAATGCAATTACTCCAATTCCGATTAATAGAATTTTATAATTTATTTTGTCAAAAAGAAATTCTGGGTTTTGTTCGTTATTATTCATTTTATGAGATTGATTTAAAAAGCGGAATGATGAGAATTTGTGTTAATCAAAGAACGAAATCAACGAATAAAAATTAGTATAAATCGTCAGTTCTTAAATTCAAGAAGCGTTGTGTTGCAAAATACGTACTCAACCAAGTGATCAGTACTCCAATTCCTAAAACTGCTAATAGGACCAAACCGATTAAAGTTTTGTCTTCTAAAATTCCAAGATTCGGGAAACTGGTTTCCACATAAATTAATACGCCAATTAGCGCTATAACAGCCAGAGCTGCGCCAATCATTCCTAATTTTATACTTCGCATTACAAAAGGTTTTCTGATAAATGACTTTGTTGCACCTACCATTTGCATGGTTTTTATGATAAATCGATTGGAGTGAATTGATAAACGCAAAGAGCTATTAATCAGTAACACGGCTATGACAGCTAAGAATCCGCTGATTATTAAAATCCACATACTCACTTTTTTGATATTGTCATTCACTAAGTTTACTAATTGTTTGTCATAAACAATATCTGATATCATGGTGTTTTTGCGTAAGCCCGTTTCAATTTTTGTGATACTGTCTTTAACCACATAGTCCCCTTTTAAATGAATATCATAAGAATTTTGCAAAGGATTTTCACCTAAAAACTCCATAAAATCTTCACCAATAATGTCGGTATGTTCTTTGGCGGCAGCTTCTTTGGTCACGTAATTAGAAGATTTAACAAAAGGACTTGATTTTAATTCAGTTCCAAAACTTTTTACAATACTGTCATTGGCTTCGTTTTTGAAAAAAACAGTCATGGCAATATTTTCCTTGAAATCATTCGCCAATTTTTTAGAATTTATAATGAAAAGACCCAACATTCCCAATAGAAATAAAACTAAGAATACACTTAGCACTACTGAAAAATAAGAGGAAATTAAGCGACGTTTTTGGAAATTATCAAAAGAAGAACTCATAGTTTACTGAAATTATTGGGTAAAAATAACAAAGAATTTCTTTATTTAAAGTTAATAACGCTCAAAGTTTCAACTTTAGTACAATAAACGTAAATTTGCGACCTGAAATTTCACAACCCATTCAGCGTTCCAAACCCTGAATGAGTAAAAATAAATAGCTAAAAGACTTGAGTGTGTCAAAGCATGACTCCATTAAAAAACAATTAAGAAAGTAGAATGAAATACAATCCGAACGAAATAGAGGCCAAATGGCAGCAATATTGGTTAGAAAACGAAACGTTTAAAGCCGAAAATAACTCAGAAAAGCCTAAATATTACGTACTTGATATGTTTCCGTATCCATCTGGAGCGGGATTGCACGTAGGACATCCATTGGGATATATTGCCTCAGATGTGTATTCCAGATACAAAAGACATCAGGGTTTTAATGTGTTGCATCCCATGGGCTACGACAGTTTTGGATTGCCAGCGGAACAATATGCCATACAAACGGGGCAACGTCCTGAGGATACTACTTCAGTAAATATTGATGGAGGAACCGATAAGGAAGGAAATAAAATTGCGGGATACAGAAAGCAACTAGACAAAATTGGATTCTCTTTCGATTGGAGTAGAGAAGTGCGCACGTCAAATCCGGATTATTACAAACACACCCAATGGATTTTTATCCAATTATTCAATTCTTGGTACAATAAAAACAGCGACAAAGCCGAAGATATTTCGACTTTGGTTTCCATTTTTTCAACGGAAGGAAACACAACTGTTAATGCGGTTTGCGATGATACTATTGAAGCTTTTTCAGCAGAAGACTGGTGTTCTTTCGTAAAGGAACAACAAGAGCGGATTTTATTGCAATACAGATTGACTTATTTAGCCGAGACTGAGGTCAACTGGTGTCCTGGATTAGGAACGGTGTTGGCGAATGACGAAATTGTAAATGGTGTTTCAGAACGTGGCGGTTTTACGGTTGTTCGCAAGAAAATGACCCAATGGAGCATGCGAATTTCAGCTTATGCGGAACGTTTGTTGCTAGGTTTGAACGATATCGATTGGAGCGAAAGCATCAAAGAAAGCCAAAGAAACTGGATTGGAAAATCCGTTGGGGCGACAGTTTCTTTTAAAGTCGAAAGTCAAAAGTCGAAAGGCGAAAGTGAGCAACAATATATCGATGTGTTTACAACCCGTCCTGATACGATTTTTGGAGTTACGTTCATGACTTTGGCTCCGGAACACGAATTGGTAGCACAAATCACCACTCCGGAACAAAAAGCAGCAGTAGAAGCGTATGTAGAAAAAACGTCAAAACGATCCGAAAGAGAACGTATGGCTGATGTAAAGACCATTTCAGGAGTATTCACCGGAGCGTATGCGGAACATCCTTTTACCAAAGAGCCAATTCCGGTTTGGATTGGGGATTATGTTTTGGCAGGTTATGGAACAGGCGCGGTTATGGCGGTTCCTTGTGGCGACGAAAGAGATTATGCTTTTGCGAATTTCTTCAAAGGTCAAAACGGAATGCAGGAAATCAAAAACATTTTTGCAAATGTGGATATTTCTGAGGTGGCATACGGTTCGAAAGACAATGTGATTATTGCTAATTCGGATTTCCTAAACGGATTGACGTACAAAGAAGCCACTAAAAAATCGATAGAAGAATTAGAAAAACTAAACCAAGGAAAAGGAAAAACGAATTACCGTTTGCGTGATGCTGTTTTCTCTCGCCAGCGGTATTGGGGAGAGCCGTTTCCGGTTTATTATGTGAATGGCTTGCCGCAAATGATTGATGCGAAACATTTGCCAATTATCCTTCCGGAAGTAGAGAAATACTTGCCAACCGAAGAAGGTTTGCCGCCTTTAGGTAACGCTTTGGTTTGGGCTTGGAATACAGACACGAATTCAGTAGTTAGTACGGATTTAATCGACAATAAAACAATTCATCCTCTTGAATTGAACACGATGCCAGGTTGGGCGGGAAGTTCTTGGTATTGGATGCGGTATATGGATGCACACAATGAAAACGAATTTGCCAGTAAAGACGCTTTGGCATACTGGGAAAGCGTAGATTTATACATTGGCGGAAGCGAGCACGCCACCGGACATTTATTGTATTCTCGTTTTTGGAACAAATTCCTAAAAGACAAAGGTTTTGCACCCACCGAAGAGCCATTCAAAAAACTAATTAATCAGGGAATGATTTTGGGGATGAGCGCGTTTGCTTATCAATTAATGTGTACTGATGAGTTGACTATTTTTGTTTCAAAAGAAATTATCAATAAAGGTGAAAAACATACGAAAGATAAAATAGAAGGATTTTATAAAAGTATAAATGAAGATTTGCCAGAATTGATTAAGATTGGGATGAGTTTTTCGCCAATTCACGCAGATGTTTCTATGATAAATTCTTCGGATGAATTAGACACTAAAGCGTTTAAAAATTGGAGAGAATATTATTCCAATGCTCAGTTTATCACAGACGATAGCGGTAAATTTATTGTCGGTCGTGAAATCGAAAAAATGTCGAAATCCAAATACAATGTCGTAACGCCAGATGATATTTGCAATGAATACGGAGCAGACACGTTGCGTTTGTACGAAATGTTCTTAGGGCCATTGGAACAAGCAAAACCTTGGAACACAGCCGGGATTTCGGGAGTTTTTGGTTTCTTGAAAAAACTGTGTCGTTTGTATTTTGATGAAAATGGTTTGATTGTGACCAATGATGCGCCAACCAAAGACAACTTAAAATCATTGCACAAAACCATCAAAAAAGTAGCGGAAGATATTGAGAGTTTCTCTTTCAATACTTCGGTTTCTCAGTTTATGATTTGTGTGAATGAATTGTCCACTCAAAGCTGTCATTCACGTACAATTCTGGAACCATTAGCAATTGTGATTTCGCCTTATGCACCGCATATTGCTGAGGAATTATGGTCGTTGTTAGGAAATACAGGTTCTATTGCGACAGTTGATTTTCCAATATTTGAACCAGCACATTTAGTGGAAAGCAGTAAAGAATATCCCGTTTCTTTCAACGGAAAAATGCGTTTCACAATGGTTTTGCCTTTGGATTTAACCAAGGAACAAATCGAGCAAATCGTAATGAAAGACGAAAGAACCATCAAACAATTAGAAGGAAAAACGCCAAACAAGGTGATTATTGTTCCGGGAAAAATTATTAATTTGGTGGGATAACGTCTGTTGTAGAGACGCACTGCAGTGCATCTCTACGGTGCGTCTCTATATAATATAAAAAAATCCAAATTCTATATTTAGAATTTGGATTTTTTTATTTCAATCCATAAAATTTGTTTCAACTGTGTTATTCGCGTTCTATTTCAGGAATGCCAAATTGACATTGTAAAAAATTGGTTCAGATTTTGATGTTTCTTTTATAACTTTAAACAATACAATTAAAAAACAAAAATATGGGAATGGGTTATTTGATTCTTGCCGGAGCAATTATGCTTTTCAGCTGGTTAGTTAGTTCAAGACTAAAAAGTAAATTTGAACATTATTCTAAATTACAATTGCAAAACGGAATGTCTGGCGCAGAAATCGCCGAGAAAATGCTTGCCGATAACGGTATTCGTGATGTACGAGTAATCTCTACGCCAGGACGTTTAACGGATCATTACAATCCAGCAGACAAAACAGTGAATTTAAGTGAAGCGGTCTATAATCAAAGAAATGCGGCTGCGGCAGCTGTTGCGGCGCATGAATGTGGACATGCCGTGCAACATGCCGTCGGGTATCAGTGGCTAACCATGCGCTCTAAATTAGTGCCTGTGGTAAATGTAGCCTCTACGTACATGCAGTGGATTTTGCTAGGAGGAATCTTGATGATGAAGACTTTTCCACAATTACTACTGGTGGGGATTCTCATTTTTGCAGCAACTACTTTGTTTTCTATAGTCACTTTGCCGGTCGAATATGATGCTAGTAATCGGGCTTTGGCGTGGTTAGAAAACAAAAGAATGCTGACGCCACAAGAACATGCTGGAGCTAAAGATTCCTTGAAGTGGGCTGCCAGAACTTATGTAGTGGCCGCTTTAGGATCTATTGCCACACTCTTGTATTATGTTTCGATTTATATGGGTGGAAGAAGAAATTAGATATTCGCTTGAAAATACAAATCCGTCTCGTGTAAAAAACAAGACGGATTTTTTGGTAATTAGCATATCGACGATTAACTGATTCAACCAAAAACCTACAGTTGAATTTGTCTTTCAATTTGTTGGTCTAAAGAAATAAAAGTTTCTGTTCTGGAAACGCCTTCTATCGCTTGAATCTTGGTGTTGAGCAAATGCATTAAATGTTCATTATCTCTACAAATAATCTTGATTAATATTGACCAGTTTCCAGTGGTATAATGGCACTCTAATACTTCCGGAATTTTTTTTAAATCACGTACTGCTTCTGGATTTCGAGCTGCTTTGTCCAGATAAATTCCAACGAAAGCCATGGTGTTGTAGCCTAGAATTTTATTGTTTACCGTAAATTTTGATCCCGAAATAACGCCAGACTGTTCTAGTTTTCGCAAACGCTGGTGAATCGCAGCTCCTGAAATCCCTATTTTGTTGGCGATCTGAAGAATTGGCTTTCGGGCATCTTCCATCAAGTCGCGTAAGATTTCTTTATCGATACCGTCTATTTCTACTACTAGCGAATTGATTTTCATAAGTTGTTGTTTTAAACTAAAATAAGAAAATTTATTTACATTGTAAATCAAATTTAATTAAAAAATGATTTAATCCATTATTTAGTGTGTTTTTTGTTACATCAAGCGCAGTCTAGATACTAAAAAAATTATCGACTGCGCTTGAACTGATAATAGAATTTATACGGATCATTAATACCCGATAAAGAAACACGCAATTTTATATTTAGGGCCATAAAAAAGCCATTCAGGTTGTGAATGGCTATGGTAATTGTATCAAAAAGTTTTTTTTATTTTCCTTTATTCGCTTCAGTAATGTATTTTTCTAAAGCCATTGTCATGGAAGGTGTTGCAGGTGTTGGAGCAAGAATATCTACTCTCAAGCCATGATCCAATGCTTCTTTTTGAGTTGTGCTTCCAAAAACTGCAATTCGAGTGTTGTTTTGTTCGAAGTCTGGGAAGTTCATAAATAGTGATTTTATTCCAGTTGGGCTAAAGAAAGCCAAAACGTCATAATATACATCAGCTAGATCCGATAGATCACTCATTACCGTTTTGTAAAAAATGGCAGGTGTCCAGTCTACTTTTAATGCATTCAATGTTATTGGAGCATCAGCATTTAATTGGTCTGAAGCAGGTAACAAGAACTTTTCGTCTTTGTATTTTTTTATCAATGGAGATAAATCTGCAAAATCTTTAGGTCCAACGTAAATTTTACGTTTTCTGTAGACTACATATTTTTGCAGGTAAAAAGCGATTGCTTCTGATTGACAGAAATATTTTAATCCTTCCGGAACTTTAAAACGCATTTCATCGGCTACTCTGAAAAAGTGGTCAACAGCATTTTTACTCGTTAAGATAATGGCAGTGTAATGGTTGAGATCAATCTTTTGAAGTCTAATCTCTTTTGCATTAACTCCTTCAACGTGAATAAAAGGCCTGAAATCAATTTTTACTTTATGCTTTTGTTGAAGTTCAAAGTAAGGTGAATTTTCCACCTTAGGCTCGGGTTGTGACACCAAAATTGTTTTCACTTTCATATTTTAACTTTTTCTAAGCACTCCCTTTCGTAAACCAGTAATACATAAAATAATAGGGAGCTATTTCGAGAGCGCAAAGATATAAAATAAAATAAAACAACTTACCGAATATTAAATTTCTATAATTTTTTATTAAAATAAAATAAGTTAATGTATTGATTATAAGAATTATAGATATGATAATTAAGGGAATATTTCTTGAAATTGAGTCGTAATAAAACAAAATTATATTGAAAGGCAGTATCAATAACCCAATATAGGTTCTGTAAGTTACCTTTTGGAGGTTAAAATGCTCCATAAACTCTTCAATATTAAAGGATGTGGCAATTATTTTTTCTACCAAATATTTAGATAAAATGAAGAAAACCAGAAAGGTAAATATCTGAATGTACAGGAGCCAATCCGTTTTTGAGGCATAACCAAAATAGCTTAGCGAAATTTGAATGAAGAAAGCAAGTGAAATAACTTGAACAAAAAATAAAGATACCGTAAACGTACTTTTTAAATGGCTGCTATCTCTATAAACATTGGTATATTTATTAGAAAAAAACAGATTTGCAAAATCCCCAAATCTATTTTCGAAAACAGATTTAGTAATTGCAATAATAGCAAATGATAAAACAAAAAGGGCAGTAGCCCAGTCTTTGCTCTCTGTTATTCTTGGATGAAGTATAGTTTCGATCATAACGGTGCAAAATTACTAATTTTTTATATCATTCTTTTTATTATAATTTTAATAAGGATGAAATGGCATAAAAAGTTTACTTTTGCTGGGAAATTAGTTGAAAACATGAATGATTGTATTGTTATAATTCCTACCTATAACGAAATAGAAAATATTGAAAGCATTATTCGATCAGTGCTTTCGCAACATAAACCTTTTCATGTTCTAATTATTGATGATAATTCTCCGGATCGCACCGCTGACAAGGTAGTTTTGCTTCAGTCAGAATTTGAGGGCAGATTATTTTTGGAAAAAAGAAACAAAAAATCAGGTCTGGGAACGGCTTATGTACACGGCTTTAGGTGGGCATTGAAGCATAAATATGAATATATTTTCGAAATGGATGCCGATTTTTCTCACAATCCAAACGATTTAGAAAAATTATATAGCGCTTGTCATTTTGGGGATGCTGACCTAGCAATTGGGTCTCGATACGTTACTGGAGTAAATGTGGTAAACTGGCCATTAAGCCGCGTGTTAATGTCCTATTTTGCATCAGTATACGTGCGCATGGTTACTGGAATGAAAATTCATGATGCTACCGCTGGTTTTGTTTGTTACAAAAGAAAAGTTTTAGAAGATATAAAGTTAAAAGATATAAAATTTGTAGGTTATGCCTTTCAAATAGAAATGAAATACAGGACGTATTGTAAAAAATTTCAAATTTCGGAAGTCCCAATTATTTTTACCGACAGAACTAAAGGGCAATCCAAGATGAGCAATTCGATAATTATTGAAGCTGTTTTTGGTGTTATTGCACTTAGATTAAAAAGAATATTCAACACATTATAAGAAAAAGATAGGATGAACAGGGTTTTAATTAAGAATGCCAAAATAGTAAATGAGGGTGTGATTTTTGAAGGTGACGTATTAATTGAGAATGACTTAATTGTTGAAATTTCAGAAAGTATCAGTGCTAAATCTTCTGAATGTATAATCATTGACGCCGAGGGTAATTATTTGATGCCGGGTGCAATTGATGATCAAGTACATTTTAGAGAACCAGGACTTACCTATAAAGGGGATATTGAATCAGAATCTAAAGCGGCAGTTGCAGGAGGAATTACGTCCTACATTGAACAGCCCAACACGATTCCAAATGCGGTTACGCAGGAAATACTGGAAGAAAAATACGTATTGGCAGCACAAAAGTCCTATGCTAATTATTCCTTTATGATGGGAGCTACCAATGATAATTTAGAGGAAGTTCTAAAAACAAATCCCAAGAATGTTGCCGGAATAAAAATATTTTTAGGCTCCTCAACAGGCAATATGTTAGTTGATAATGAAGCTACTCTAGAAAAAATATTTTCAAGTACACCGATGCTTATTGCGGTGCATTGTGAAGACGAAGCGACTGTCAAGAGTAATTTAGAAAAATACAAAGCTGAATTTGGAGAGGATGTCCCAGTTACTGTTCACCACCTGATCCGAAGCGAGGAAGCTTGTTATATTTCCTCTTCTAAAGCGGTGGCGTTGGCTAAAAAAACAGGAGCTCGTTTGCATATTTTTCATCTTTCGACTGCCAAAGAAATGGATTTGTTTACAAACAAAATTCCATTAGAGGACAAGAAAATTACTGCTGAAGTTTGTGTACATCATTTGTGGTTTACTAACGACGATTATGCCACTAAAGGGAATTTAATTAAATGGAACCCCGCTGTAAAAACAGTAAATGATAGAAAAATACTTTGGGAAGCTTTACTGGATGATAGAATTGATGTAATTGCAACAGATCATGCGCCACATACATTAGAAGAAAAAAAACAATCGTATTTGAAGGCGCCTTCAGGCGGTCCATTAGTACAACATGCTGTGGTTGCTATGTTTGAAGCGTATCATCAAGGAAAAATAAGTATTGAAAAGATTGTAGAAAAAATGTGTCACAATCCAGCCAAAATTTTTAAAATAGAAAAGCGTGGTTTTATTAAAGAAGGATATTATGCGGATTTGGTGATTGTAAATTCGGGTTTGCCGTGGAGCGTGAAAAAAGAAAATATTTTGGCTAAATGTGGTTGGTCTCCATTTGAAGGTTTTACTTTTAAATCTAGGATTACGCATACTTTTGTAAACGGACAATTAGTCTACACTGCTTTTAAAGTGAAGGATATTCGTGCTGGGAAACGTTTGTTGTTCGACCGATAAAAATTTGACCAATGAGAAAAGTTATAACATTTTTAGCGTTACTGACTCTTTTAATAAGCTGCAAGGACAAAGTAGTCCAAAAACCGGTACGTCTTATCGAGAAGGATGTTATGGTTGATATTATGTATGATTTATCAATTTTGGAGGCTATAAAGTATCAAAATCCCGCCTCATTAGATACTTTTAAAATTAATCCAAGAGATTTTATTTATAAAAAATATAAAATAGACAGCCTTCAGTTTGCCAAAAGTAATGTGTATTACGCGGCCGATTTTGAGGAATACAAATTGATGTTTGATCAAATTACAAAAAGATTGGATACTAGAAAAAAAGGATTGGATTCTTTAATTGTTTTGGAAAAAAAGAAAAAGAAGCCGGCTGTTCAAAAAAAGAAAAAACCAGTTATAATGGTCAGAGATACCACAAAATTGAAATAGGATAAATCAGATCAAAGGTGTGAAATTTCTTTTATATACTGGTGGATGTCTGTAAAATCTATTTTTAGCGTTTCTTTAATCTTATGGTTGGAATAGGTATTTTTTGAATACGAAGCTTTAGCAGTGGCTTGGAATAATCCTGTCTTTCTTTGTGAAATAATAGACGAAAACCAATCCAATCTCCAAAGTATTTCCGTAAAAAAGGGCTTTGCATGAATTTCAGGTCTTTTCACATTTAATGAATCGGCCATAGTATTGAGAATATCACGGAAAATACTATTTTCTGCAATCAGGGTAAAGCGTTCATTCTTAATTTCACTTTGCATTAATTGATGTGCGATTCGAACAACATCAGTAACGGCAACAAATCCCGTTGAACCCAACGTATAAAATTTCAATCCGTTTTTTACTTTTGTAAAAAGTTGTCCACTTCCTTGTTCTCTATAACCGGGTCCGAGAATAACGCCTGGATTTACAATGATTACATCTAAACCTTCTTGTTGTCCACGCCAGATTTCCATTTCGGCACCATATTTAGAAATGGCGTAATCACTATGTGGCTTTTCCGGATTCCATTCGGTTTCTTCGGTAATGAATTTTTCGTGAGGTAGTAAATCGCCCAAAGTGGCTATAGAACTTACAAAACACAATTTTTTTATTTTATAGGAAACACAGAAATTCACAATATTCGCTGTGCCTTCAATGTTTGTTTTTCGCAATATATCTTCGTCTTTTGGGTCAAAAGAGATCAAAGCGGCGCAATGGTACACGGTGTCAATATTTTGAAACGCAATTTCTAACGAAGGAACTTCGGTAATATCTGCGGGAACCCATTCAATTTGATCAAATAGCAGTTCTTTTTTATAGGTAGCGAATAGGGATTTGGTTTTCTCGATTGAAGCAATGCTTCGATAAATAGCGCGTACTTTTTCTCCATTTTCAATTAAATGAAGCAATAGATGTGCGCCTACTAAACCGGTTCCTCCTGTGACTAAAATCATTTGGTAAAGATAATTAGATTGTTCGATTTTTAGACCGATAGATTTTCAAATTATGCAATTAAAGCTATCTTTGTGAAAATTGATTTTTATAAAATGAAAAATATTATTTCCGAATTACAATGGCGCGGCTTAGTTCACGACATCATGCCTGGAACCGAAGAGCAACTTCTAAAAGAAATGACAACGGCTTACATAGGATTTGACCCAACATCCGACTCCTTACATATTGGAAGCTTAGTGCCTATAATTCTTTTGGTTCACTTGAAAAATTTCGGACATAAACCTATTGCATTGGTTGGTGGAGCTACAGGAATGATTGGTGATCCATCTGGGAAATCAGATGAGAGAAATCTCTTGGATGAAGCGACTTTGAATCATAATGTAGAGGGAATAAAAAGTGTTTTATCTCGTTTTTTAGATTTTGATTCGAATCAAATAAATGCGCCAGTTCTGGTAAATAATTATGATTGGATGAAGAATTTGTCATTCATTAATTTCGCTCGTGATGTAGGTAAACGAATCACTGTGAACTATATGATGGCTAAAGATTCTGTAAAGAAAAGATTGTCCGGTGAAGGCGAAGGAATGTCTTTTACGGAGTTCACGTACCAATTAATTCAAGGGTATGATTTTTACCATCTACATAAAGAATACAATTGTTTGTTGCAAATGGGTGGAAGCGACCAGTGGGGAAATATCACCACAGGAACTGAATTAGTCCGTCGTATGAATGTAGGTGAAGAGGCTAAAGCATACGCAATGACTTGTCCTTTGATCACAAAAGCGGATGGGACAAAATTTGGAAAATCCGAAGGCGGAAATGTTTGGTTAACCGCAGATAAAACTTCGGTTTATAAATTCTACCAGTTTTGGTTGAATACGACAGATGTTGATGCAGAAAAATACATTAAGATTTTTACTTTCTTAGATGCTGCAACAATAGCTGCATTAATTGAAGAGCATAAAACGGCTCCACATTTAAGAGTTTTACAAAAAAGATTGGCTGAAGAGCTTACAGTTTTTGTTCATTCAAAAGAGGATTTAGAAAATGCGATAAAAGCATCGAATATTTTGTTCGGCAATTCTACTTCAGATGATTTGAAACAATTGGACGAAGCAACTTTCTTGGATGTTTTTGATGGTGTTCCTCAAGCGGAAATTAGTAGAAATGAAATTGAATCGGGAATCAATATTGTTGTCGTTCTAAACGAAAAAACAGGATTTCTAAAATCGAATGGTGAAGCAAGACGCGCTTTGACAGCTAATTCTATTTCAGTAAATAAAGAAAAAGTGGCGGAAAATTTTGTGCTTTCGACAAAAGATTTTATCAACAATCAGTTTGTATTGTTGCAAAGTGGAAAGAAAAATTATTTTGTGGTAAGAGTGGTTTAATTTGGTTGACCAAATAAACAAATTACCATATCAACGTTTACAAAACCATCAAGTTGCAACCTCGAATATCAGAATTATCAAAACGTCCCAATACCTCGAAAGAGTTGTTGGGATTTTTTTTGCCCAAATCTTGCGTGGCAATGAACGAACAAGAATTGATATTAGCCAAATCAATCACGTTGATTCCGCCTGTTTTTCCGTCTTGAATATAGGTCAAAGCATCTTCAGTGTCACGAACCAGGATTTGTATCCAAGAAGGGCATTCAAATACGCCGTTTCCTAAAGAATAGGCTTGTGAAAGCAATTCGGTCATTCCATATTCAGAATGTATGGCTGAGACGCCAAATCCTTTACACAACTGTTCGTGCAATTCTTCTCGAATCATTTCTTTACGTTTCCCTTTCATACCTCCAGTTTCCATAATAATAGTATGCAACAATTGAAACTGATGTTTTTCAATTAAGTCTAATAAGGCAAATGTAACTCCAATAAGAATCACATTTTGTCCCGCTTGGTCTAAAGTGATAAGCTTGGCAATCAGTTCGTCATGGTTGTGCAGGTAAAAACCACTTTCAGAATGATTGGATAATGCAATTAAATCCTTGACCATGTAAATTAAGGAAGAACCTTCTCTTTCCAGATAGGATGGAAGCAAGGCTAAAACAACATAATCTTCAATGTTGCCATAAAATTGGGAAAATCCTTTGCGGTAGCTCTCTTCATACAAGGAAACATCAGTGACGATGTGTTTGCTGGTAATCATTCCGGTTGTGCCACTGCTGGTGAAAATTTCTTGAATGGGATTGCTATTGGAAATCACTTGATGACTCTTAAAGAACTGAATCGGTAAAAATGGAATCTGCTGTAAAGATTTTACCTTATGAGGATCTGTTTTTAATAAATTACAAAATTCTTGATAGACTAAGTTCTTTTCATACTGGAAACGAAACACTTTTAAGGCAATTTTCTCAAACTGTTTTTGACTGGAAAGAGCAAATATATCTAAAGATGTTATCAAGATTTTTTTTGCAAAAGTAAACAAAATTTTATAGGCAAACCAATAGCAGGATTGTATATGCTTTAATGTAGGTATTGATTTAGTAAGTTAAAGACATAAAAAAAGCCCCAATTAAAATTGAAGCTTATGTGTTGTATCTTTAGAATATCATCGTATGATTAATTTCCGCGTAGCCGATGCTTCCTTTTCATTGATTTTTATGATGTAAACACCAGAAGATAAATTAGAAACATTAAGTTCTTTTGAGCTTAACATTGTTTGAAGTACTTTCTTTCCTAAAACATCAAAGATAATTATTTCTTTATCTAAGTCATTTTTTGTAGAAATGTAGACTTTCCCATTATTCACGGGGTTCGGGTACAAGCTTAAACCTTCAATTGTGGCGGTTTCTTGTGTTCTTGGTTGTTGCTTCGGTTCCTGAGCACTAAGGCTTAGAGAAAATAAAATAACCAATACTGTAATAATATAAAAGTAGTTTTTTGCCATCAGATTAGTTTGTATAGTAAATATACAAAATATATTTCAAAAAGCATACCAAAAAAAAACATCCTGATTGCTCAGGATGTTTAATATGAAATGGTGTGAAAACTATAGTCCTATTGACCATCCTGTAGACCAAGAAGGAGCATTTACGCCATTTCCTGCTCCATTTGACGTGCTTAATTCAGAAACAATAATTAATGATGCATCTGCACTAACTCCACTTGTAGCAGGTGCTACAGCTGTCTTTTTTCCTTTTGTTTTAGTAGTCACATCCGCTACAAAGTTTATTCCAGTTATTTTAAGACCAGTACCAATAGCACTTAATGTTTCATCGTTTTCTACATCAACTCCTGTAGCCCATGAGCTTAAAACTACGTTTGAGAAAATTGCTTTTGTTCCTCTTCTCAATTTTATACCTTGATTTTCAGTATAAGTGGCACTTGAAGCTGTACTTCCAGGACCAACTAAAGTAATGTTAGTAATTGTTGGATTAGAAATTGGAGTATTAGCAAAACCTAATTCAAAATTATCTGCTTCAATTCCTCTATTTCCTTTTCCAAATGATATTTTTCCGTACCAGTTTGTGTTTGTTCCATTCCAACCTTCAGTCCAGTCAAATTGGTCATCTTCATTACCAAAAGAAATTAAGTTAGATGTATTTACTGTTCCTCCAAAAAATTCGAAACCATCGTCAGCACCTTGGTAAGCTTCAACATACTCGAAAGTCGTTCCTGAACCTACTCCAAATAAAGATGCTCCGTTAAATTCTTTTTCGCTGTTAAAAGCAGCTCCAGCATATTCTATTCTTAAATATCTGATAGATCCAGAATTGTCATTTGCTATAGTACCACCATAAGTTAAATCTGCAACTTCTGATTGAGCAGTACTAGTTCCACCACTTACACGGTTGATAGGTGCTTTACCACATATAACCAAACCTCCCCAGTCTCCAGCTTTTTTAGTAGCTAAACCACTTGTCATTACAACAGGATTACTAGCAGTACCGTTTACGTTTAATTTTCCGCCTTGAGCTACTGCGATGTAAGATGCTGTTCCACCGATACCTTCAATTTTTGTTCCTGCAGGAATAGTTAATGTAGCACCACTACTCACTTGAATTTTTCCTGTCAATTTGTATGTTGTTCCCGATACTAATACAACTTCGCCATCAGTAATTGTTCCTTTAAAATCACTAGGATTAACTACAAATGTTGACGAAGGATTATCAGTACTATTATTATCTGTTGAACAACCTGTTGCAAGAGTTGCCGATAAAGTTAAAATTCCTAATAATTGTAAAATTGATTTTTTCATGATTGTAATAAAATTTGTGTTTGTTTAGATTTGTCAAAGGTCTTGTAAGTTTGCTTTGCGAAGGTTAAGCAACTGTAATTGTTTGTTTAAATTAACTTGACCTTATTGTTAATTTAATGTTTCTTTTGTTAAGATAGTTTTCCATAAAAAAAGAGCAGTGTTAGCTGCTCTTGAATATTAGAATTGGTAATTTAAATTCACACTAAAAAGGAGGCCTTTTTTGTAAGATAAAACGTTTACATCGCCGGATCTGTTTTCTTGGACTCTATCTATGGTAGGATCCAAAAGGTTTTTTACTATAAAATCTATTCCTAATTTTTTATTTAATTTAGATTTGGCTATAAAGTCTAATGAGCCAAATGATTTGTCTACTAGATCACCTTTATCGTTAGTTCCAATTGCATAAACTCTATCTGAGAAGTACGTGTAGGCTAAGGTTGTGTTGAGACTACCTTCTTTATCATTCCATTCGTTCAATAAAGAGATATCTGCATTTAATAATAAGTCTGATGCACCAGTAAATTCACTTTTTGCATTAGTAAACACTACATTATAATCAGTTTCTTTAATTACCTTTTCAGTGTTCAAATCTTGATTGCTGTATAAATACGAAGCATTGATTCCTGCTGATAATTTTTTGGCATTATTTTCATCAAAATTAAAAAGTAATTTTCGGTATTCCACCTCTCCACCGGCAACATAACCAAAATCTCCAGTATTAATAAATGAAATATCATTTGTTGACGAAGCAATTGTTACTTCATTCATAGGGTTAAGAATATATTTACCAAAAGCAGTTACTGATATTAATTCTTCACTTTTTGGAAACATTTCCCATTTTAAGTCAAAATTATAATCATCAGATGCATACAAGTTTGGATTTCCTACCTTAACCTCTGTAACATCTTCGTATACAAATAGTGCTCTTTCTTTAAATTGTGGTAACGTATAGGTTTTACTAAATCCAAAACGTAAATTTTGTTTTTCATTTAGCTCATATTTCATTGTTACGCTTGGTAAAAAAGCAATTTTATCTAATTCATTAAATCCACCATCCGGATCTAATTGAGTGTTCCAGTCTACTTTTTGAAATATATATTCTCCTCTCAAACCTACAACAG
Organism: Flavobacterium sp. GNP008; assembly: GCF_056428965.1. Classification (NCBI taxonomy): domain Bacteria; kingdom Pseudomonadati; phylum Bacteroidota; class Flavobacteriia; order Flavobacteriales; family Flavobacteriaceae; genus Flavobacterium; species Flavobacterium sp. GNP008. The sequence goes on from NZ_JBWJVL010000001.1 coordinate 1,204,517, forward strand.
TGGTTAGTCTTTTAAATTTATATTCGGTGTTTAAGAAACCGCCATTAATATATTGATTACCATTGTATGTTTGTGGATCCAGGGCATTTGCAACTTGAAAGCCACCTCTAAATGTTGTGATGTCAAAATAGCCATTGCTGAAATTTGCTTGGTTGTAAAATAAATCTAAATTGTTTGGATCAACAATTGTGCTACTGAAGTTTTGATTTGCTTTAAAATTAAATTGTGAAGCTTCAAAGTTCCTAGTTTTAAATCTACCGTTGTAGCCAAAAGTAAATTTACCTTTGTAAGCGTCGTCATCTGTTTTGTTAAATTTATAATCAAATGAAAGGTTTACAGCAGCTTCATTTTCTGTTAGTTTTTGGAAATATCTGTGATTGTCTGGAGCAGAAATACTAGATAAAACATATCCATTTGGTTCTTTTCTAAAGATGTTTTGAGATCTATCCGGCATGTCACCTTTGATCATATTGTAAGAAGCTCCCCAGTTTAATTTTGAACGTTCTCCTATTTTATGTTCCCCTAATAGTTGATTGATAAATAAACTGTTTTTTTCATATTTATTACGACGGATTAAACCGTTACCATTGTTGGCAATATCAACGATATATCCAGTGTATTCCTCTCTACTTAGTGAAGAGGTATTGATAAAAACTGAATTAAAGTTGATCTTATTATTGTTGTTTATTTTATATCCAATATTAGCCATGCTGGTAAAATTGGTATTGTAACTAATTAGAGTATAGTCTTCAAAGTTTTTATTAACCACACCACTCCCGTTTACATTTCCTTTTGCTGAACCATCACTTCTAGAAGTATAATCGTTACCAAAGGATACATTTGCAAAAACATTAAGTTTGCTTTCTGAGCCTACATTGAATGATTTTCCTCCAGAGATTCCAACAGAACTTCCAAAAGGAGCCTTTTTGTCTAATTGCAAGGTCCCAAAATTATATTGAGTTAAAGGATTCGCGGGTATAGATGCATTGCTAAATCCCGAAAAATTAGGTCCTTTTTGTAGAGAAAAGTTATTTTCGTTAATAGAGTTAGTGTTTACTTTTGTCCCAATATCAACTTTTACAAATCCTTTTCCTCTGTAATCTTTAGAAACGATGTCTACATTTCCTCCTGCGAAATCACCATATAATTTACTATTGTACACCTTGTCTATGGAAACGTATTCTAAAATATCAGTAGAGAAAATTTCTAAATTAATATTTTTCTTTTCAGGGTCATTTGATGGAATTGGTAAACCATTCATAGTAGTAGAGTTGTAGCGATCTCCTAGACCTCTAACAAATATATTCCCAGAACCTTCTTGTTTAGTTATTCCTGTAGTTTTAGTTACTGCTGTTGCAACGTCGTTAACCCCTTTTCTAGAAAGTTCTTGTGCTCCAATAGTTTGTTTTATCTCAACCGCATTTTTTTGGTCAAGTAGTAAGGCTGTTTCTTTTTCTCTGCTTACAGTAGCTCTTACTACTACGTCTTCTAACTTATATCCTGCAGAACCTAGTGCTTGATTTAAGGTTACTGTTTGATTCGCTACTACCGTTACGGAAACTTCAACAGATTCATATCCTACGAAACTAAATTGGATGGTGTAATTTCCAGGTGCTGCTGTAATGGAGTATTTTCCATCAATATCTGTATTGGTTCCATTAGTCGTTCCTTTAATAAGAACATTTGCAAATGGCAATGATTGATTGTTAGCATTTTTGTCTGTCAAGATTCCAGCTATTGTTCCTTTATTCTGTGAAAAAGAAATAGCAGTTATAAATAACGTTAAAAACAATAATTTGAATTTCATTTGGTTTAAATTTTTTTGCAAAGTAACGCTTGAAATGTAAAATGTAAGTTACTGACTTGTTACGTTTGTGTTTTGTTTTGGACTGTATAATAGGCTCAATATTAAATTACTGTTAAGGCCTTTTCGATGGCTCTTTTATTATTACATTTACAATTCAAAAACAATTTTGGCGCTTTATGAAGAAAAAACACACGAAGATTCTATTAGTAGACGACGAACCGGATATCTTAGAAATTGTAGGATACAACCTCTCTCAGGAAGGATATCAAATCTTTACAGCGGCCAACGGGAAAGAGGCTATAGCCAAAGCTAAAAAAGAAATTCCAGACCTTATTATAATGGATGTTATGATGCCAGAAATGGATGGGATGGAGGCTTGTGAGAGTATTCGTAAAATTCCGGAACTCAGTAATGTGTTGATAACATTCTTGACCGCCAGAAGCGAAGACTACTCTCAAGTTGCGGGTTTTGATGCAGGAGCTGATGATTACATTACTAAACCAATTAAACCTAAATTATTAGTCAGCAAAGTAAAAGCCTTGTTGCGTCGATTGAAAGAGAAAGAGCAAAATAGTGAAACTCTTAATGTAGGCGGAATCGAAATAAATAGAGAAGAATATAAAATAGTAAAAGATAATATTGAGATTGCATTACCAAGAAAAGAATTTGAATTATTCTATCTGCTTGCTTCAAAACCAGGGAAAGTATTTAAACGTGATGAAATTCTAGATAAAGTTTGGGGTAATGAAGTAGTAGTAGGCGGAAGAACCATCGATGTTCATATCCGAAAATTACGAGAAAAAATAGGAGAAGAATTATTCAAAACAATAAAGGGTGTAGGGTATAAGTTTGAGGTATAAATGACAATAAATTTTAAAAAAACATATCGGTTTGCTGTTAAATCAGCACTTTATATTACTCTTTTTTCTACAGGATTAGTTGGTTATCTGACCTATTTGTTTTTCTCTTTTTCCTATCAATTTTGCTTGATTTTTGCTATTTCAATCGCATCTTTTTCATTTATTGTAATACAATATCGTGTGGAGCGTTTTATTTACAAAAAAGTAAAAAAAATATACGATGACGTTTCTTTGTTGGAATCCAGTACCTTTAGAAACCAGCCCATAACAACTGATATGGCAACCCTTACTCGTGAAGTTAAGAAGTTTGCAACAGACAAAAAACTTGAGATAGAAACCTTAAAAGTGCGTGAAGAGTATAGAAGAGAATTTCTAGGGAATGTTTCTCACGAACTCAAAACACCGCTTTTTATGGTTCAGGGATATTTATCAACGCTTATTGATGGAGCTATGAACGATAAAATAATACGAAAAAAATATCTGGAGCGAGCTGAAAAAGGAGTAGAAAGACTCATATACATTGTGCAGGATTTAGATATGATTACTAAACTCGAAATAGGGGATTTGAATTTAGAGATAGCTGAATTTGACATTGTTAAACTCGTTCAAAATGTGTTTGATTTACTAGAAATGAAGGCCTCTAAGAAAGATATCTTGTTAATGTTTGATATGAAATATTACAAGCCCATTAGGGTAGTTGGAGATCAGGAAAAAATCCAACAAGTTGTGATGAACTTGATTGTAAATTCAATTAAATATGGTAAATTTAAGGGATCAACTGAGGTAAGTATAGAGGATTTGACTGATGAAAAAGTCATTGTTAGAGTAACTGATAATGGAGAAGGAATCGAGAAAAAGAATATCCCAAGACTTTTTGAGCGTTTTTATAGAGTGGATAAAAGTGGCGCGAGAACAGAAGGTGGTTCTGGCTTGGGATTATCTATAGTGAAACACATTATTGAAGCACATGACGAGAAAATTTATGTAGACAGTACATTTGGTGTTGGTTCTGAATTTTCTTTTACCCTTGAAAAAGTAAAGCCGATACAGAAAATTATCTAATAGTAAAAATGGTATTATAAAAAAACCGATTCATTCGAATCGGTTTTTTTATTTTTTTAAACAAAATGCTGTTTTTTTTCAAAAACTCGGAACAAATCACTCCAGTCAATTTTAAAGTCTAATCGAGGAAGACCTTTATAATCCTGAATTTCTTGAATATTCTCCATTTTAAAATCATTTTGGTTTGCATAAGGGACCAGACCTTCTTTTTTCAATTTTTTAGCTAAATATTCTTGTTCATATTGACCTGGAGTCGGTATGAAAAAAGCTTTTTTTCTCAATTGTGCTAAATCCATGATTGTAGTGTAGCCAGAACGACAAAGTACCATTTCACTTTCGTTAAAAGCTTGTTCTAGCTCAGTTGAGTTCATGAAGTTATAATAGGTTACATTTTCTTTCACTGTAGTTTTTTGCTCACATTCTATATTGCCTTCTATAAAAATCACACTCCCTTTGAATTGAGTTATTTCGTTTTTTAAATGATTTTCCAAGATCCCACGTTGCGGTTCAGGTCCGGAAAGAATAATGAGCAGATCATATTTTTTTGGGACTAATTTTTTTTCCAGACGGCTCAATGGGCCAAGGTATTTAATGTTTATGTTTGGATCATCTGTGTGCCCCAATTTCCCTGTTAAATTTATTGAACCCGCAAGATCTGGAACCCAGCATTCGGCATATTTTTTTATAATATGCTGGTGTAATTTACTGGTCAACCAGGTGGTGTTTCCTGTCATCACATTCAATTGGTGTGTCATGAAAACGGAGGGGACCTTCTTGCTAATAACGCCCAATCTATTGTCTGAAATAATCCCGTCAATAGCATATTTTTCAACCCAGTTTTCAACTATTTTCTTTTCTTGCCAAATTGCTTTAATTGTTTTCGCACCGTTTTTTAATAATTTCCATTTGAAATTTTTTCCTTTCTTAGCATATTCTATTTGGTAAGAGGGAAGTTCTAACGTTTGTACATTAGGAAATTCTTTTTGTAGTAAGGTCAAAGCAATACCATCAGATGCAATTATGGGAGTGAAATTATTTTCTACTAAAGCCTTAATTATGGGAATGCATCGTGTAGCGTGACCTAAGCCCCAATTTAAAGGTGTAATTAATATTGTCTTTTGGGTCGATTTAAAATCCATGCGCGGTAATTAAGTTCGTTATTTTAACATTAAAGTTAGACAATGTACCCGTTTCTCATATTGCGAGGGTATTACCAAACTATTAAATTATGTAGTTAAAAGTAAGCTCTCACTTGTATGTTTCCAGTATGAATAGCAGAGGTCGATTCGCTTTTTCTACCTTGATAATTTAAGTTTATGTCTAAAAACTGCGTGATGTTTTTTTGCAAAAGTAATCTCCAGGTTAAGTTTTGACCTGTTTGCAATCCCTCCAACATCTGAAATCCAACCGAAGAAAATTCATTTCCTATAAATTTATTTTGATAAAAAGAAAGCTCTCCGTTCATAGTGAATTTTTTAATATTTGCATAAGAAAAGGCTGTTCCAAGGCGGTTTTGTTGTAGCATTTCTGAAATTCCAATTTGATTTTCTTTGTTTTGCAGTTCATAAAAGAGGTCCCAACTAGTGTTCTTGGAAAAAAGATAACTGATTTTTGGTGCCACTTGATAACCGTTGATGGCGTAATTCTTTTCTGGAAAATTCTCGGATTGAATAGCCGTCTGGATTGTTTTCGCGAAAAATCCAAACAACCAATTTTTTTGGAACAAATGGTTATACTGTACTTGATGTGAATTGTTGGTAGCTTCTTGAGAACCTATTGATAGTAGGTTTTTTGTTTTATTTTCTAAGTAAGAATAGGTTGTGGAATGATTTTGTTTCCCTCGATTATAAAACAAACTATTCCTTAAACTGGAATTTAATCCTAATACATTCTCATTGGATCCACTAAACGGATTCAATTCAAAATTATTATCATCACTCCTGTTTTTTCGGTCTATTATAAAAGCAGTTTGATTATAGAAGTACGAGAGTATTTTCTTTAATCCTTTTTCATTTTGCCATTGATTGGGGTTTAATGTCACAGATTGCGAAAACTTATTCTGATGTGTTTTGATGTAAATCCGATTTGGCAAAAATACTCTGATGAATTTTGCCTGATCGATAAATGGAGCTACTTCAAACTCCTGTAATTCCTGAATGCCATTGCTATTGTAGTCATTCCAAGTATAAACACCTTGCCCAATGGGAACTTCCAAATAGGTGAACTCCTGCTGTGGAATGCTACCGGAATTGGTTTCATAAACTGTGGAGCTTTGAATCAATTGATTAAAAAAACGATCCGTGTAAACTATTCTGGAATTTAAGGTAGACTCCCTTTTTCGGGTAGTATTCACAAAATCCAATATACGGTAGTTAGCATAAACGGATAAATCACTTTTATTGTTCTGAATCAATTTAGATTTAACGGTGAACGTTTGAGAGGAATTTACCCGTTGGATCATACCATTTTGCAAACTGTCGTTGGTTCGTCGAAGATATCCCAATTCTATAAAAACGTTGGTGCTGTCCCCGCGTCCGGTAAAAAACCCAAATTCCGTGAATTTTTGGCTCAAAGCCGAAAACTGATTTGTCGTTTTATTTTTCTCTCGGTTGTCTTCTAATCTTAAGCTGGAACCAATCCAGTTTTTATTAAAATGATACCGTATTTGAGAGTGGTTTCTTAAAAAATTTGACCATAGAAAAGTACTGCTGCTTTTTAGATAACTCCCTTGATTTTGAAAGGTCCAATTTTTTATTCGAAATAAACCATTTAAAACATGTCGGTTTCCCGAAAAATTCTCAGAGAAATCCAGTTTTTCAAATTGATACAATAATAGCCCTTTATTTCTAGTGTTGGGTTTTGGATTTAAATCCAGTTGTAGCCCAGAAACCAATAGACTTTGGTTTCCAATACCAGCAGTTCCTAAATTCCAGTCCCTATCAAATTCAATATTGTAAAGCCGCTCCACTGATCTGAAATTTTCCTGAATAAATTGATAATTTGTGAAAGCATCCATTTGCCATTTTTTTGAAAAAAGCCGTTGCTTTGCGTTGATTTTTCCAGCCAGACCTTTATTATTGGCATCATCAATGGGTGAAAATAAATTGCTATCGTTATTACTGATGCCAATTTCAAAATCGACAGCTGTTTTCTCAGAAGGACTGTATTTCCCCAAAAAAGTAGCCACTTGTACTTTCGTAGGTGCAACAAGTTGTATTATGGGTTCGTAATTACCCTGAGAAGTTCCATTTATAGCGGCTATGTATTCATATACTCGAGTGAGAGTCGCCGAATTTTTTAAAATATAATTTCCATTATTGTTTCCTACTAAAGTAAATCTTACATTGAATAATTCTTGTTGCGCGTCATTAGAATATTCATAAATTTCAACGGAATTTAAAAATGTTTTTCGATACAGGACTTTGTTCTCAGAGTAGGTATCAAGGTAAGCTGATGGAGCAACCATTAAATCTGGATTATCTCCTGAACTGATTAATATTTGGGCTTGCTCTTGAGATAAATTTTGTTGAAGGGGTTGGTTTTTCAAGTCGTTTTCTGAATATAAATACCCACCAAAACGCCACTTATTATTTTCATGTGTTGCACCAGCATAGGTTACAAAGCGGGTGTAATTTCGATCTGAATATTGGTATTCTATGGCAATACGCATTTCGGAAGTAATCGTAAAAAGAGGAGTGAAAATAATTTCACCAGCATTGTAATCAATAGTGTAGTCGTTATTTTCACCCCGTTTCAGTAAAATACCATTTACATAAACTCGTTCTGAACCTGAAATAACAAGAACGTACAGTTCTCCATTTTGGCCCTTTAATTTATAAGGACCCTGATTGCCTTCTTGTCCTGCAATATCAGTTTTTGCATATTGTCCTCGAACTAATGCTGCTGAGGCAAACACATTCGTTTTGTTTTGGTCTGTACCAAAGTTGAAGGAAGTGGCTAATCCTTGTACTTTTTTATTAAAAGTCAAAAACTGAGTTTTATTGTTTTCCAGAAAAATATCACCCGCTCGAATGTTCCAATCGTTGCTGAATAATTCCATGAAAATATTGTCAAACTGATCTAGTTTTTGGGAATACCCTCCATCTTGTAACGGAATATTGCTGTCCTGAATGGAGGCCCTTAAGCTCACTTTTTCAGAAATTTTCCCTGTGATTTGCAAGTCTAAATTGGAGTTCAAAACGGCATTTTGATTGTTTCCGATAGTCACACCCCGAGTAATACTACCCGAAGTATTCAATCCGTCAAAAGGAATGTTTTTCTTTAAATTTTTATCTTCAATTGTGTATAATTTTTCAGATCCAGCCTCATTACTAACTACTCGACTTGGATCATAAATGCGGTATTCTTTGGTCAGCATCTCCGGAAATTTCAAATACTGTATCGTAAGCGAATCAGCATTTGAAGTGCTGTTTTCCTTTAAAATTAAAGTTCCTTTCTCGAAATTTATTTTAAATAAAGTGGTGTCAATAAGTTTGCCATTGGTATCCAGCAATTTGAAAAAACTGGGGTTAATACTTTCTTTTTCAATATAAATAGTATCCCGGGAAGGAAGGATTTTTTTGGTTTTGTATAACGAATTAATTTCCTGTGCGTGGAGCCCAGAAAAGCTGCTTATTAGAATCCAAAAAAGGAATGGTTTCAACATAAATACTATAACTCGAAAGTGTCAAAAGTAGTATTTATAATTTGATAATTACCAAATCCATCAATCAGAAAATCCGTTAAAAAGGAAATTACGATATTCTAGTTTAGAGCTCTAGATTTTGTCTTTTAAAACTATAAAAAATGGGAATCAAATTGTATTGATTCCCATTTTAGGGTGTTATAAACAGCGCTTACACTTCTTTAGTGATCACTTGCATGGTTTCACGACTGACTTGCTTCAATAAAACGACTTTGTTTTCTTCTACAGTTTGAGTAGCGGTATCATTGAAATGTCGAATGGTATACAAAGTCACATTTTCGTCAAATTCAACTTTGAATTTTTTAGACAAAATAGCGTTCAACGCTTTGAAATGGTTAAATTTATCCTCTACACACACCGAAAAACTAATCGCTGAATTCTGAATTAAGTTTACTTTTATTTTGAATTGATGAAATAACGCAAAAATTTCACTGATGTTTTCTTCCATAATAAAAGAGAAATCTATTGAAGAAAGCGAAATCAAAAGCTGGTTTCTTTTGACGATAAAACAGGGTAAATATGGTTCTAAATCAACACCTTTAGAGACACTTGTTCCTTTCAATAATGGATTTATAAATGATTTTACATAGAGAGGAATTTCCTTTTTTTGTAATGGCTGCAATGTTTTTGGGTGGATAACTGTAGCGCCATAAAAAGCTAATTCAATGGCTTCACGATACGAAATTTGATTCAATAAACTGGCATTTTCAAAATAGCGCGGATCGGCATTCATTACTCCGGGTACATCTTTCCAGATGGTTACACTTTCGGCATTCAGGCAATAGGCAAAAATAGCAGCAGTATAATCAGATCCTTCTCGGCCCAAAGTGGTAGTAAAATTATTTTCATCAGAACCTAAAAAACCTTGCGTAATATTTAATGTTTTGCGTTTTACGTTTTTGGCAATGTTTTTCTGTGTCAATTCCCAGTCAACTTCGGCATCTCTGTAATTAGCATCTGTTTTTACAAAGTTGCGAACATCCAGCCATTGTGTTTTTATTCCCATGAAATTCATAAAATGACTGAGAATAGTTGTCGAAATTAATTCACCATAACTTACTATCTGGTCGTAAACAAAATTATAATTAGGGGATTTATTATGTGTCAAGAAATATTCTAAATCTGTAAATTGAGTGTTTACGGCTGTAAAAACTTCGTTTTTTTCATCCTCAAACAAATCCATTAAAATTTGATTGTGGTATTTTTTTACTTCCTGTACAGATGAATTTAATTCCGCTGATTTATCGAAATAGTTTTTTATGACTACTTCCAGTGCATTTGTCGTTTTCCCCATAGCAGAAACTACTAACAATACATCTTCATAGCCCACTTTTTGCAAAACGTCATACACGTTTTTAATTCCTGCGGCATCTTTTACAGAAGCTCCTCCAAATTTGAATACTCTCATAGTTTTAAACAAAAATCATTCTTTAATCCGTTATTTTAATTTATTCTCCACAAAATGGTTGATTCCTATTTCATCCATTTGCACAACATACCAGTCTCGAAGCACTTTAGCGCCAGATTTTTCATAAAATTCAATTGCTGGAGTATTCCAGTCCAATACATTCCATTCTACTCTTCGCACCTGATCTTTTTTGCCTTGTTTTATAATTTCTGAATATAAAGCATATCCCAATCCGGTTCCACGCATTTTGTCTTTTACCACTAAATCTTCTAAATGGATTGTTTTTCCTTTCCAAGTCGAAAAGCGGTAATAATACAATGCAATACCTACAATCTCCTCTTCCACTTCAGCTACAAAAACATAAAATAGGGGAGTAGCGCCAAAACCATCTCGAATTAAATCATCTACAGTGACAAGGACCGCATCTGGTTCTTTTTCAAACAGGGCTAATTCTTGGATAAGTCCCAGAACAGCTTTCATATCATTGGCATTACCTCTTCTAATATTCATATGTAGTTTTATTTTTTTGTTTGATTAGGAAATTAGCATATTTTTCAGGGTTTCTATCAACCTTCTGGAATGCTCATTTCATAAATTTTTATTTTAATGATTCTAAAATACGATAAAACAGCATTTTTACGTAGTAATTCAGAGCTTTAATCAGCAAATATACAATACTGATAAACTAAGTAAATTTTATTCAAATCATTTTCACAAAAAAAACGATATTTGTGACTTCAAAATAACTACATCGATTTCGTAATGGAAGAACGCAACAAAACACTAGGAGAATTTATCATTGAAAATCAAAACGCTTTTCAATATTCGTCAGGCGAATTATCCCGTATCATTAACTCTATCCGACTCGCTGCTAAAGTGGTCAATTATAAAGTAAACAAGGCAGGATTAGTGGATATTGTTGGGGCTGCTGGAGAACAAAACATTCAAGGAGAAGATCAGCAAAAACTCGATGTTTATGCAAATGAAGTTTTTATACAAACATTGATCAATCGCGAAATAGTTTGTGGTATTGCCTCTGAAGAAAATGATGATTTCATCACCGTAGAAGGAAGCGACAACAGCCATAATAATAAGTACGTCGTGCTAATGGATCCGCTTGACGGTTCCTCAAATATTGATGTGAATGTTTCGGTAGGAACAATATTTTCGGTTTACAGAAGAATCACTCCCATAGGTACTCCTGTTACAATCGAGGATTTTTTGCAGCCAGGAATCAATCAGGTTGCGGCAGGATATGTGATTTACGGAACCTCGACGATGCTGGTTTATACAACTGGGCACGGAGTGAACGGATTTACGTTGAATCCAGCCATTGGTACTTTTTATTTATCGCACCCAAAAATGAAATTTCCAACTGACGGTCATATTTATTCTATCAATGAAGGCAATTATGTTCACTTTCCTCAAGGAGTTAAGGATTATATAAAATATTGTCAATTAGAAGAAGGAGATAGGCCTTATACTTCAAGATACATAGGTAGTCTGGTTTCTGATATCCATAGAAATATGATTAAAGGGGGAATTTATTTATATCCTACGAGTTCAAAAGCACCAAAAGGGAAATTGCGATTATTGTATGAATGCAATCCATTAGCTTTTATTGCAGAACAAGCCGGAGGAAAAGCTTCTGACGGATTTAATAGAATCATGGAAATTGAACCAGCCGAATTGCATGAACGGGTGCCGTTCTTTTGTGGAAGCTACAACATGGTGGAAAAAGCAGAAGAATTTATGCATAACGCTAAATTAAGCAAATACTAAAATTCAAATTTAATAAAAAAGCTCTCAGAAGTCTGAGAGCTTTTTTTATACTTTATAATTACTTGTTCATGTTTTGCATTTCGAAAAGGAAAGTATCTAAATCTACTTTTCTATCTACTAATTTAAGTGCTTTGTGTATGATGTAATCTACATTTTCAGCATTAAAGCCAAGTGCAACCCCAATTTTCCGTAATAATAATTCTTGTGTGTCCCCTAATTGATGATCAACATGAACCATTCTTGCTAAATCAAACAAACGTTCTAGTCTTTGTTCATGTAAATAAGGAGGGTTTATAGGATACTTTAATGGGTTTTCTAAAATCTCTTCGTACTCTGCACTAGAAATTTCTAATCGAACAGCCAGTTTGTCTAAAAATAGTTTTTCTTCTGGAGCAAACTTATCGTCAGCAAGTGCTACACGAACAATTGCTGAAAAATGACCTTTATTTCTTTGTTTGAATTCGCTATCAAATAAATCTGAAAATGACATAATTATTGGTTTTTTATCTTACAAAGATAAATCTATTTTTAAATTAATGATTTTAATTTTTTTATATTTTTTCGGGCCATTAGAACGCTGCTGAATTGCATTTATTAAAGAATCAAATCAATCATTTTCAAAATTAATCGTAAGTTTACAACCCCAATAACAACTTAATACAGTACTGATGTCAGAATTTTGGATTTACTTTCAAATAGGATTAAAACACGTTTTAGATATTCATGCGTACGACCATGTTTTATTTTTAATAGCATTAGCGATTCCTTTCTCTTTTAAGGATTGGAAGCGAATAGTACTTTTGGTGACACTTTTTACCATAGGGCACACGATGGCTTTGTTGCTTTCCGTTTATGGAATAATTGCAGTAAAAGTAAATGTGATTGAATTGTTAATTCCAATAACGATTTTAATAACAGCGTTGTTTAATATTTTTACAGCGGGAAAATCAAACAAGAAAGAAAGTATAAATGTGGTGTTTTTTATCACCCTTTTTTTTGGAATAATCCATGGATTGGGTTTTTCAAACTATTTTAAATCGATTCTTGGTGGTGATGCAACCTCTAAAGTATTGCCGCTGTCAGAATTTGCATTAGGGATAGAAGCGGCACAGATTGTAGTGGTTTTTGTGGTTTTAATTTTGTCCTATATTGTTCAGACGGTTTTTAGATTCTCAAAACGAGATTGGACTTTAGTAATGTCAGCATTTATAATAGGAGTTGTAATACCATTGATAGTTGAAAGTGAAATTTGGATTAGATAAAATGAGCGAAAAAAAATTAAATAAATACGATAAAGCGTACCTTAGAATTGCAAAAGAATGGAGTTTACTGTCGTATTGCAAACGCAAACAAGTTGGCGCAATTATTGTGCGAGATAGAATGATAATCTCTGACGGATATAACGGAACACCATCTGGTTTTGAAAATTGTTGTGAAGATGAAGAAGGATTAACGCGTTGGGATGTTTTACACGCTGAAGCAAATGCGATTCTAAAAGTAGCTCGATCCACACAATCCTGTGAGGGAGCAACATTGTATATTACGCTTTCACCTTGTAAAGAGTGCAGTAAATTGATTCATCAATCCGGAATAAAAAGAGTGGTGTATCATAATGGATATCGGGATGATTCAGGAATTCAGTTCTTGATAAAAGCCGGAATAGAAGTGGAGCATATTTCAATTTTAGAAGAATAAATGAACGTTAATACTAAATATTTGCCCATTCTTATTTTCTCAACACTTGCTTTGGGTGTTGTCTTGGGTGGAATGTTGAATTTTCCCAATACCGCGGATTATTTAGTCAAAAATAATTCGAAAAGTAAACTCAATAAACTGATTGATTTTATTGATAATGAATACGTAGATAATGTCAATACCGATTCTATTGTAAATCTCACCGTTGATAATATTTTGGCAAAATTAGACCCACATTCTGTTTACATACCACCAAGCGAACAGCTTGAAGTTATTGAAAGTATGAAAGGAAATTTTGTTGGAATTGGTGTGAATTTTTACATGTACAAGGATTCTGTTGCGGTAATAAAACCAGTTGCTGACGGCCCTTCGGCAAAAGCAGGGATAAAGGCAGGGGATCGCATTTTGTATGCTGATAAAACTAAATTATTTGGACGAAAATTACCAAATGACAGTTTGTATTCTAAATTAAAAGGAGCGGTGGGTTCTAATATTGAGCTTATCATTTACAGAAAATCGGAAAGGAAAAAATTAAAAATACAAATAATACGGGATGTCATTCCTTTAAAAAGTGTTGATGTCGCTTTGCTTCTGAGTGGTACCACAGGTTATATAAAAATAAATAGATTTGCCGAAACTACCTACAGGGAGTTTATGGAGGGTTTAACTAAACTCAAGCAACAAGGTGCCAAATCGCTGGTAATTGATGTTCGGGATAATGGCGGTGGCTATATGGAAGAGGCTATTGCTATTGCCGATGAATTTTTGATGGATAAGCAGTTGATTGTTTTTACCAAAAATAAAAATGGGAACACAGACAAAACATTTGCAACCCAGAAAGGCAGTTTTGAAAACGGAAATGTATTTGTATTAATTAATGAAAATAGCGCTTCTGCCAGCGAAATCCTTGCGGGCGCCATTCAGGATAATGATCGGGGAACTATTGTAGGACGTCGTTCTTTTGGAAAAGGATTGGTACAACGAGAAATGGGTTTTGCAGACGGATCAGCCGTTCGATTGACAATAGCGAGGTATTACACGCCAACAGGTCGCTCGATTCAAAAGCCCTATTCTAAAGGAAACGAAGCGTATTTTAAAGAATCAGAAGCACGTTTTGGGAATGGAGAATTGTATGAAAAAGACAGTATAAAAGTTTCGGATACTATAAAATTCAGGACTAAAAAGGGTAAAGTTGTATACGGCGGCGGCGGAATTGTTCCTGATGTTTTTGTGCCGCTTGAAGTAGAGCATGGAAATGAAAGTACCGCTTATTTATTGCAATCGGGAATCGTGGGTAATTTTGTTTTCGAACAATTAGATAAAAACAGAAGCACTTTTAAAGGATTGTCTTTTGATCAATTCAAAATTAAAATGAATCAAACGGATTTGTATTTTAATTTGTTTCAAAAATTTATTTTTGGGAATGGTTTGGATTTAAATTTTGGAAGAAGCAAATCATTGGTAAAACGATATTTGGCGGCTGAATTTGCAAGACAATTGTATGGAGAAAGCTATTACTATGAGATTGTATTGAAAGACGATGCGATGATTAAGGCTATTAATAAGAAGTAACAGTGCAGGAAGACATTCGTTTAAAGCACCTAATTTTCATTGTCCCACTCTTTTCTATACCGAATCAGTTCTTCGTCTATCATTTTCTTAGACGTAGTTAATAAATAGGTTGCATCTTCAGAATAAATAGGTGGGAAGAAAGTTATTTTAATTTCGGTAGTCCATTTTCCGAAGCATTTAATAAAATGCGGAATAAAAGTATCGTCTCCCACAAAAGCATCCGTTTTTTCTTTATAATCAATGGAAATAGGAATAACCGCAGATTTAATCTTAGTGGCCATCACAAAGGAACCGTAATTAAAATCAACAGTCGTAGGCAAAACAGCTGTTGTGCCTTCCGGAAAATTAATAATGGAATATCCCTTAGCAAGAACTTCTCTAATATTTTCGGCAGTTTCTTGTCTGCTTTTTGAGCACGCTCTATTGACAAATACAACACCAGATATTTTACAGATATACCCAATAACAGGCTATGAGGCGACTTCTTTCTTTCCTACAGGAAAAGCATGTATTTCATTTACGATAACGATTGGGTCAAAATAAGAACGATGATTGGCTACGATAAGTCCTTGTATGTTAGGTTTTTCTCCGTAAATTATGGTGCGAATGCCTAAAATGGAATTAGACACTCGGATTAAAAAATCACGCAGGCCAAGTGCCCTTTTAGTATTCGCTTCCTCGCTACAAAAGAAACTCATTAAATAGAAAAGAACCGAGAAAAAGGAAATAAATACAATAAAAACGATGAGTCTTGTTAAGCCCAATAAAAATGATAACATAAAAAAGTGTATTGAAAATGTAAACCTAACACTATTTTTTTAGAAATTTTTAAGAATGAAATTCTATTTACTTTTAACTGTTGTCTGGACGAGTTAGCATACCGTTAGTCCACGATTTAAGAAGTTTTGTTACAACCGCAGGGATATTTTCCGGCAGCAATAATGAGATGGTCTCTCCAGCCAGCTAAAGTTCCGGTCACATATATTCCTTATATAACTTTGTGGTACTATTTTTCAATTGAGTGGTTTGTTTCTCAGGAAGGGTTTTTTGACTTGGTTCAGAATACGGTATCAATTTATCTATTGCTTATGAAGATTATTTATGCGATAGGAATTCTTGTTTGTGATAGCTGAGAATTGCACATGGTGCCCTTCAGTTTTCAGAATTTTTTAATCTGGAATTTGAGGAATTTCAGGATAACTTTCTAAAAGTTGTTTGATATTTTTCTTTTATAAAAAAGAGTATATTGTTTTTGGAGAAATCGCGTAAGTATTGTTGAGTACTGCTAAATGGAGTAAGGCTGTTTATACTGTTAAAAAGCAAATTTTCATCACTTAAAAATATATTTTAGACGAATACAAAATAATGGAACATGATATTCCTGCAGTGCCATTGCTTAAAATAAATTTTTCAAAGACAACAACTACTTTTCGTTGGTTTTTTCTTCAATTCTTTTTGAAATTTTAAAGATTAAAAGAATCATTACAGCACAAAAGGAAGCTGCAATTCCAATAAAAGCAACGACACTTTCTCCTTGGAATGGATTTCTAAAATCTAGCAAAGTAACATTAAAGAGGATTAAAGCGATTGCTAAAAATACCAATATGTTAGTGAAAATTTTCATAATTCGTTATTGTTTTTGTTTTGAGAGTAGCAGATAGTTGAGGTGTTTTTTATATTAAAGTGGTAACCCCAAAGAATCTAATTGTTTTTATTACATAAAATTAGGGGTAAATTTATGAAAATTTATTTTAGACAAACAAACCTTTAACATTCGCAGCGAATAATTTAACAGCAATAGCAAGCAGTACAACCCCAAAAGTCTTTCTAATTACTCCAAGTCCGTTCTCACCTAGCATTTTTTCGATTTTAGAGGATGATTTTAAGACAATGTATACCAGAATAATATTTAATACAATCGCAATAACTATGTTTATGGTGTAAAACTGAGACCGTAAAGAGAGTAAAGTTGTCATGGTTCCTGCTCCGGCGATCAAAGGAAACGCCAAGGGAACAATAGAGGCGGAACTTGCTTCCTCGTCACGATAAATCCGAATTCCCAAAATCATTTCCAACGCTAGAAAAAATAAAACGAAGGAGCCGGCCACGGCAAAAGAATTCACATCAATACCAATTAATTTTAAAAGTTCTTCACCTGCAAAAAGGAAAACAATCATAATGATACCAGCAACAATAGAAGCTTTTTCAGATTCAATATGCCCATGTTTAGTTCTTAAATCAACAATTATCGGGATCGATCCCACAATATCAATTACTGCAAAAAGCACCATTCCTACTGTGATTATTTCTCTAATGTCGAATTCCATAATTTTGGTGTTTATTAATTGCAAAAGTATTGAAATTTGTTTGGTTATCGACTACGTTGGTTTTTAATTTACAATCGTATTTGTTGTTCAGATTCACTCAGTTTTTAAGTAATAATTTGATTCTTTTTTCTTGTAAAAAAAGCACAACTACATGGCGGTCAATTAATGGATTTGGATATGATTTAAAATAGATGGCCTTATAAAAGAGCTGTTTATGGATTGTTATCTGGAACCTAATGGGAGGTGTTTTGGTTTTAAAATGGTTAGGGTGATTAGTGTTAAATATGTGCAGATATAAGACCTAATATGTAAAGGAAATAGTATCTGAGTGGCCTGTTTAAATTTAGAGAAAAAGGTACAGGTATTTGTGAAATCAGATTGAAAATTTATACGGTTTAGTTTTTAATTTCCTCCTTTTTGTTTTAGAATTTATGATTTGCTGAGGTGCTTTTTGAATTTCTTTGAATACCTTTGCAGAATGTTTCAACTAGGAAAAACCATCGTCTCAGAAGACTTACTCGAAAAAGATTTTGTTTGCAATTTGACTGCATGTAAAGGCGCTTGCTGCGTAGACGGCGACGCAGGCGCACCATTGAGTCTTGAGGAAACTTTAATTCTTGAATCTATTTACCCAAAAGTCAAGCCTTTTTTACGAAAGCAGGGAATTGCTGCTATTGAAGCTCAAGGAACGTGGGTAACAGGAACCGATGGTGATCTTGAAACACCGCTAATTGACAATAAAGATTGCGCGTATGTTATTTTTGATGGTAAAACAGCCTTGTGTGGAATTGAACAAGCATACAATCAAGGAATAATTGACTGGAAAAAACCGGTTTCTTGTCATTTGTATCCGGTTCGGATAAAAGATTTTACCGAGTTTGCTGCTGTCAATTATGACAAATGGGATATTTGTGATCCGGCTTGTTCTTTAGGTCAAGAACTTGAAGTTCCGGTTTACAAGTTTGTCAAAGAGGCCTTGGTTAGAAGGTTTGGCGAAGACTGGTATGCAGAGCTTGAAAAAGTTGCCCAAGACATGAAAAAATAATTTACATAAAATTAAATATTCATTAGTTTTATATTATAAAATGCCTATATTTTACGGTGTTTTTCATTCGTTTTTAATTTTCAAAGCATTGATTTTTAATGTTTTTGATATTTTTATAAAAAGCACACTATATTTTCTATTTGTTAAAAACTAGAGGGGATTGTGAATAAGTTTGGCTTTTAACTTCGGCAATATTTCACAATCTTTGTATCTCTCAAAAAGCACAAAATTTCGTTAAAATCTCAAAAAAAATATACCCACCCAATGACGCAAGTTGAACCAATTTTACAAGAAAACAAGAATCGTTTCGTGATTTTTCCTATCAAACACCATGATATTTGGGAATTTTATAAAAGTATGGAAGCCAGTTTCTGGACTGCTGAAGAAATCGATTTGTCACAGGATTTACATGACTGGAATAATAAACTGAATAGTGATGAGAAATATTTCATCAAGCACATTCTTGCTTTTTTTGCAGCCTCTGATGGAATTGTAAATGAAAATTTAGCTGAAAATTTTGTGAATGAAGTACAATATGCTGAAGCAAAATTCTTCTATGGTTTTCAAATCATGATGGAAAACATCCACAGCGAAACCTATTCGTTATTGATTGATACTTATGTAAAGGATGAAGCAGAGAAAGATGATTTATTCAATGCTTTAGAAGTTTTCCCAGCAATTAAGAAAAAAGCAGATTGGGCTTTGCAATGGATTGAATCCGATTCATTTGCGGAGCGTTTAATCGCTTTTGCAGCGGTAGAAGGAATTTTCTTTTCGGGAGCATTTTGTTCTATTTATTGGTTAAAAAAACGTGGATTAATGCCAGGATTGACCTTCTCTAACGAATTGATTTCTCGTGATGAAGGGGTTCACTGTGATTTTGCCGTGCATTTGCACAACCACCACTTGGTAAATAAAGTGCCAAAAGAAAGAATTAGAAGTATTATTGTTGATGCTTTAAATATAGAGAGAGAGTTTATTACTGAATCGCTTCCTGTGAGTTTGATAGGTATGAATGCGGTGTTAATGACACAGTATTTAGAATTTGTTGCTGATAGATTGTTGGTCGAATTAGGTTGCGAAAGAGAGTATAATACTTCGAATCCTTTTGACTTTATGGATATGATTTCGCTTCAAGGGAAAACCAATTTTTTTGAAAAGAAAGTGGCTGAATATCAAAAAGCGGGTGTGATGAATACGGATGGGGATGCTCAAAAAATATCCTTTGACGCCGATTTTTAAAATTTGAGTCCTGAATCCTTAGATTTCTTCGTGCTTCTGTTCTAATAGCCCAGATAGTAATGAATATCCTTTCTAGTCCTGAACTTGTTTCAGGATCCTGAAACAAGTTCAGGACTAGAAAGATTGCAATGGATAGCTAGAAATAGCTCCAAAAAAATAATACAAATAACGAAAAACAGCAAAGGGATTTTCTGTTTTGAAAACAAACAAAAGTATGTACGTAGTAAAAAGAGACGGCCGTAAAGAGCCTGTAATGTTCGACAAAATCACAGATAGAATTAAAAAACTATGTTACGGTTTGAATGATTTGGTTGATGCCGTGAAAGTCGCAATGCGAGTAATTGAAGGGCTTTATGATGGAGTTTCTACGTCAGAATTAGATAATTTAGCAGCCGAAACAGCAGCGTCAATGACTATTGCGCATCCTGATTATGCACAATTGGCGGCGCGAATTGCAATTTCGAATTTGCATTCCAATACTAAAAAATCATTTTCGGAAACAATGAACGATATGTTTCATTATGTAAACCCGAGAAATGGACAAGATGCACCTTTGTTATCTGAAGAAGTGCACCAAGTGATTATGAAAAATGCTGAATTTTTGGATTCACATGTGATATATAACAGAGATTTTAATTATGATTATTTTGGTTTTAAAACCTTGGAAAGATCCTATTTGCTGAAAATAAACGGCAAAATAGTAGAGCGTCCGCAACACATGTTGATGCGTGTTTCGGTTGGGATTCACTTAGATGATCTAGATTCAGTGATTGAGACGTATGACTTAATGTCGAAAAAATTCTTTACGCATGCAACGCCTACATTATTCAATGCAGGTACTCCAAAACCACAAATGTCTTCCTGTTTCCTTCTGGCGATGCAAGATGATAGTATTGACGGGATTTATGATACGTTGAAACAAACGGCCAAAATCTCGCAGTCAGCAGGTGGCGTGGGACTTTCTATTCACAATGTAAGAGCAACAGGTTCTTATATTCGTGGGACTAATGGAACGTCAAACGGAATTGTACCGATGTTACGTGTTTTTAATGATACGGCACGTTACGTAGATCAAGGTGGTGGAAAACGCAAAGGAAGTTTTGCAATATACATCGAAACTTGGCATGCGGATATTTTCGAATTCTTAGATTTGAAAAAGAATACAGGAAAAGAAGAAATGCGCGCCAGAGATTTATTCTTCGCCATGTGGACGTCTGATTTATTTATGAAACGAGTTCAAGAAGACAGTTATTGGACGTTGATGTGTCCTAACGAATGTCCGGGATTGTATGATGTGTATGGCGAAGAATTTGAGGCGATGTACATAGATTATGAGAAACGTGGAAAAGGTAGAAAAACCATTAAAGCGCATGAACTTTGGGAGAAAATTCTAGAATCGCAAATCGAAACTGGAACCCCTTACATGTTGTATAAAGATGCCGTCAATAGAAAATCAAACCAGAAAAATTTAGGGACCATTCGTTCTTCGAACTTGTGTACCGAGATTATGGAATTTACATCCAAAGATGAAATTGCAGTTTGTAATCTAGCGTCTCTTTCCTTGCCGAT
This sequence comes from Flavobacterium sp. GNP008, assembly GCF_056428965.1. NCBI lineage: Bacteria > Pseudomonadati > Bacteroidota > Flavobacteriia > Flavobacteriales > Flavobacteriaceae > Flavobacterium > Flavobacterium sp. GNP008. The sequence goes on from NZ_JBWJVL010000001.1 coordinate 1,225,591, forward strand.
GTTTGTTTCTAATGGAAAGTTTGACCATGAATTGATGTATACCGTTACAAAACGGGTAACTAGAAACTTGAATAAAGTAATCGATAGGAATTATTATCCGGTAATCGAGGGAGAGAATTCTAATAAACGCCACAGGCCAATTGGTCTTGGAGTACAAGGACTAGCCGATGCTTTCATTATGTTGCGTTTGCCATTTACAAGTGATGAGGCTAAAAAACTAAATCAGGAAATTTTTGAAACATTATACTTTGCTGCGGTAACCGCTTCAATGGAAATGGCCAAAGAAGAAGGTCCTTATTCCACTTTTGAAGGTTCGCCAATTTCTCAAGGAGAATTCCAATACAATTTGTGGGGAATGAAAGATGAGGAATTATCTGGTCGTTGGGATTGGGCTTCTTTGCGAAAAGAGGTGATGGAGCACGGGGTGAGAAACTCGTTGTTAGTCGCGCCAATGCCAACGGCTTCTACATCACAAATTTTGGGGAACAACGAAGCATTCGAACCTTATACTTCTAATATTTACACTAGAAGAGTCCTTTCGGGAGAATTCATTGTGGTAAACAAACACTTGTTGCATGATTTAGTGGAGCGTGGTTTGTGGAACGAAACATTGAAACAAGAATTAATGCGAAATAACGGTTCGGTTCAAGATCTGAATATTCCGCAAGACTTGAAAGAATTGTACAAAACCGTTTGGGAAATGTCGATGAAAGACATTATAGACATGTCCCGTCAGCGTGGGTACTTTGTGGATCAATCCCAATCGTTGAACTTGTTTATGCAAAATGCCAATTATTCTAAATTGACATCGATGCATTTCTATGCTTGGCAATCCGGATTGAAAACTGGAATGTATTATTTAAGAACAAAAGCTGCGGTAGATGCGATTAAATTCACATTGAACAACGATAAAAAAGCGGAACCTATTGAAATTCAATCGCAACCGATTGCCGTTCCTGTAGTTGCGGCGGTAGAAATGAGTGCTGAGGAATACAGGTCTATGATCGAACTAGCTAAAAACGCTGGTCCTGAGGATTGTGAGATGTGCGGGTCTTAAAGATTTAAGAATGATGATTAACGATTTTTGATTTTTGATCGAAAATCAGTAATAAATAAACCTGTAGTCATTTTGGCGAAGGAGAAATTTCAAGCAGTTATTGTAATGATGACTGCTTTTTTTTTGTAGCTATTTATTTAGTCAGTTCGCTTTGCTCGTGTCCCTCTTTTCGTTGGAATCTTTTTATTTTAAAGGAAAAGATAAAAAAGATTTTCACTTTAAACAAAGTTCACTGAAATCCAAATAAAATAAAAGTTGAGTGAAGTAATCGGGGCTAAATTATGAAGTGGTAATATTGAAATTATAAATAATTCATTATATTTGAGAGTGTTATTATTTCTTTAAACTTTTTTGTATCAATCAAAAACGATAAAAAATGGAAAATAAAAAATTTACTGTTACAGATGATTTATTAGCTTCCAAAAGCCAGCGTTTCCTGAATTTTATTATCGATGTATTGATTGTTTATATTATTGGAATTAGCATTGGCACCACAGTAATTATCATTGGAGATTTGACCCATAGTTATGAGGCCTCAAATTGGGTTACATCATTGAGTTTAATTGAAAAGGTCTTTTTTGGGCTTGTAATCCTGTTTTTTTATTATGCATTTACGGAAATGTATTTCTCCAGAACCTTCGCTAAGTATTTCACCAAAACTATTGTAGTACGAATTGATGGTTCTAAACCCGCTACCAAAAACTTTATGATACGAACGGTATCCCGCCTCAATCCTATGGACCCTTTTTCATTTCTGGGTAAAGCAGAAAGAGGTTTACACGATACTTTATCCGCAACGTATGTGGTGAAAAAGCACGAGTTTGTCGAGAAAATGAAATTGTTTGCGTCATCGGATGAAATTGGAGTATAATACTAGTTCTAAAAGTAATGATTCATTATTTTTGTGGAGAACCGGAACAAGACAGTATGAGTAAAAAATTAAATATCCATTGCTTACAGCACGTTCCTTTTGAAGGTCTGGGTTGTATAGAGAATTGGATTCAAGAGCACGGGCATTCCCTTTCGTATACCACATTATACCACAATCCTAAATTTCCGGATCTTGATACGATAGACGCTCTGATTATCTTGGGCGGTCCCATGAGTATTCATGACGAAGCCATATTCCCTTGGCTAAAAGACGAAAAAGTATTCGTCAAGTCCGCAATTGACCGGCGAAAAAAAATAATTGGAATCTGTCTGGGAGCGCAATTAATTTCAAATGTGTTGGGAGGAAATATTACGGATAATGAGCAAAAAGAAATTGGTTGGTTTCCTGTTTCAATTTTAGATTCAAATGTTGCGATTCTGAAGGCTTATCCAAAATCATTTTCTGTTTTTCACTGGCACGGAGAAACGTTTTCGATTCCTAAAAATGCCATTCGTTTAATGGAATCAGAAGCCTGTGCAAATCAAGCTTTTTTATATAATGATCAAGTATTAGGACTTCAATTCCATTTAGAAGTAACGAATGAGGCTATGAAAAAAATGGCTTTTTATGAAAGATCAGAATTAGTAAAAGACACGTATGTTCAAACCTATGATGAGATTGTAAGTAATACTACATTTATAAAAGAAAATAATTGACTGATGTTTTCGCTTTTGGATAATTTGTTTAAATAGAACCCGATTGTTTTTTAAAATAAACCCTAATAAATCGAGAATTTACTAGGGTTTTAATTTAGTGCTTAGCCGAATTCAGGTTGTTAATCGATTGCAATGTTTGCAACAGCAATTCTCATTTCTTGAGCTGCAGCTACCATTTCGATTAGTGCTTTTTTAGTTTCGTCCCAATGACGGGTTTTTAAGCCACAGTCTGGATTTACCCAAAGCTGATCTACAGGAATTACTGCCGACGCTTTTTCTAATAACTGCACCATTTCGGAACTAGAAGGAACACGGGGAGAGTGAATGTCATACACCCCGGGTCCTATCTCGTTTGGATAATTGAAATCGGCAAAAGCATCCAGTAGTTCCATTTGGGAACGCGAACATTCTATGGTGATTACATCGGCATCCATATCGGCAATATTTTGAATAATGTCGTTGAATTCGCTGTAACACATGTGCGTATGAATCTGAGTGTCATCTTTTACGCCACTGGCCGAAATTCTAAAGGCTTTTACAGCCCAATCCAAATAGGTTGCCCATTCTTCTTTGCGTAAAGGCAATCCTTCTCGAATGGCGGGTTCGTCAATTTGAATAATCTTAATTCCTGCATTTTCTAAATCGACTACTTCATCTCTAATCGCCAGTGCAATTTGGGTACAGGTTTCTGAGCGCGGTTGATCGTTGCGGACAAAGGACCATTGTAAAATCGTCACGGGACCAGTTAGCATTCCTTTAACCCATTTTGGCGTCAGCGATTGTGCAAAGGCCGACCATTTCACCGTCATTGGATTTGGACGCGATACATCACCATAAATAACGGGAGGCTTCACGCAACGGCTGCCATAACTTTGTACCCAGCCGTTTTTGGTAAACGTAAATCCGTCTAGTTGCTCTCCAAAATATTCTACCATGTCATTGCGTTCAAATTCTCCGTGAACCAATACGTCAATGCCTGTTTCTTCCTGAAAGCGAATCGTTTCTTCGGTTTCTTTCTGAAGCAATTCATCATATTGCTGTTGGTTTAATTCGCCTTTTTTGAACTTCGCTCTCCAGCTTCGGACTTCGGTAGTTTGCGGAAATGAACCAATAGTTGTAGTTGGGAATAACGGAAGATTCAATACGTCGATTTGCTTTTTTCTACGGACTGAAAATGGATTTTCTCTTTGATCATCACCAGTTGTAATGCTGGCGACACGATTTTTAACCGCATCATTATGGATTAACTTTGATATTTTTCGGTTTTCGTTGGCGATCGTGTTTTCTTGAAATAGAACAGAATCACCAAGGGTTATCTCACCTGAAGCGAAATTTTGGAGCAGAACGACTTCTTCAATTTTTTGTTTGGCGAAAGCCAGCCATTGTTTGATTTCGGGAGTCAGCGTAGTTTTATTGGTTTCTAAATCTAAATCACAGGGCGAGTGAATCAGCGAGCACGATGGCGCAATTAGGATTCTGTTTTCGCCAAGTGCATCAGTCGCTTTCTTGATAAGGGCTACCGATTTTTTGAAATCATTTTTCCAAATATTTCGACCATCGACAACACCAAGCGAAAGACTTACAGTATTAGACAATTGTCCTGATTCTAAAATGTCATCCAATTGCGAATGACAACGCACCAAATCCAAATGTAAAGTGTGCACAGGTAATGCAAGAACGGTTTTAAGATTTTCTCCAAAACAATCAAAATAGTTCGCCAGAATTAATTTGATTTTAGGGAAGTGTTTGTTGATTTCGGTATACACATAAGTGATAGCGCTTCTTTCTTTATCCGTTAGATTCAAAGCCAAAAAAGGTTCGTCAAATTGAATCCATTCTACATTTTGATCTTCTAATTTTTGTAAAATTTCAAAATATACTGGAAGTAATTTATCGATAAGGTCCATTCTATGGAAACCTTGTTCTTTTTCTTTTCCAAGGAGTAGATACGTTACAGGACCTATAAGTACCGGCTTTGTTTTGATTCCTAAAGCGCTGGCTTCTTTGAATTCGTCGATTATTTTTTCGGAGAATAATTTAAATTCTTGGTCTTTGGTAAATTCCGGTACGATATAATGGTAATTGGTGTCAAACCATTTTGTCATTTCCATTGCCACTACATCCTGTCCTTCTTTTTGAGAGCCTCTGGCCATGGCAAAATACAAATCGATAGTGGAGTTTGTTTTGGCTAACTCTTGATACCGTTTTGGAATAACACCCAATGTAAGGGATAAATCCAATACTTGGTCGTAAAACGAAAAGTCATTGGAAGGAATTAAATCGATTCCGGCCTCGGCTTGTAATTGCCAGTTTTCCTTACGGATTGTTGTGCCTACAGCTAAAAGTTCTGTTACGGAAATTTTCCCTGCCCAATAGGATTCACAGGCTTTTTTTAATTCTCTGTTGCTGCCAATTCTTGGATAACCTAGGTTATTTGTTTTCATTATTTACAGTATTTTTTACTAGGCAAAGTTATTGTATTGGATATTTAAACTTAAATTAGCACATTATTTCAGTGAATAAAAGTGTTATATAGATGTAACGCAGGTTTTAGTTCTGAATGAAACTTTAAAAATGATTTTTAACAGTAAAAAATACTATGGAAAATATCGATAACATTGATTTACAAATTTTAAAACACCTGCAGGAAAACTCAAATATCAATACAAAGGAGTTGGCCAGTAAACTATTTCTGACGGTGACACCAGTCTATGAAAGGATAAAAAGACTGGAACGGGATGGCTATATAATGAAATATGTTGCCTTATTGGACAAGAAAAAATTGAATCTTGGAATGACCGTATTTTGTAATGTTCGGCTCAAAGAACACGCCAAAAATGTGGGTAGTAATTTTGTGAAAGATATCGTAGCCCTTCCGGAAATTATCGAATGCTACAACATTGCAGGCGATTATGATTTTATGTTGAAAATTCTGGTCGAAGATATGTCCAGTTATCAAGATTTTGTGATGAATAAACTGTCTACTATCGAAAATATCGGGAATACGCAAAGCGTTTTTGTGATGGGAGAAATCAAGCACAGTACAGCACTGGCTATTTGATAATGCGTAAATTCATTGGGATTTTTGGTTTAAGAGAATTTTAATTGCTGTGTAAAATCTTAAAATAAAATGTATTTTTGGTTCTTTTAAATCGGAAATCAAAATTCATTAATCTGAAATTATAAATCATAATGAACTGGGAACAACTTTTATCATTAAAACGACAGGGCGACAAAGGCAAAAGATTGCGTGTAGAACAAGACGATACCCGTTTGGGGTTTGAGGTTGATTATGATCGTATCATCTTCTCGTCCGCTTTTAGAAGTTTACAGGATAAAACACAAGTTATCCCGTTATCAAAAACTGATTTTGTGCATACCAGATTGACGCATAGTTTAGAAGTTTCAGTTGTGGGGCGTTCTTTGGGACGATTGGTTGGTAAAAAAATAATTGAAAAATACCCATACTTGAAAGAAGTTCATGGCTATCACATGAATGATTTTGGAGCTATAGTAGCAGCAGCATCCTTGGCGCATGATATTGGCAATCCTCCTTTTGGACATTCTGGTGAAAAAGCAATCGGGGAATATTTTTCCATTGGAAACGGGCTAAAATATAAAGATCAACTTACAGCCAAAGAGTGGCAGGATTTAATTGATTTTGAAGGGAATGCCAATGGCTTTTCGGTTTTGACGGCTAGTCGTCCCGGAATTGACGGCGGACTTAGAATTTCCTATGCGACTCTTGGTGCTTTTATGAAATATCCAAAAGAAAGTCTGCCGAAAAAGCCTACCGCAGCTATTGCGGATAAGAAATACGGTTTCTTTCAAACTGATAAAGCCTTTTTTCAAGATGTTGCATCTGATATGGGTTTGATTCCAAATAAATCGGGAGACAACATTGGTTTTGAAAGACATCCTTTGGCTTATTTAGTCGAAGCAGCCGATGATATTTGTTATACCATTATCGATTTTGAAGACGGGATCAATTTAGGATTGGTTTCCGAAGATTTTGCTTTGGAGTATTTAATTAAATTGGTGAAAGACAGTATTGATACATCTAAATACAAGACTTTAGAAACCAAGGAAGACCGAATAAGTTATTTGCGGGCTTTGGCGATTGGGAGTTTAATTAATGATGCCGTTAAAGTTTTTATCGAAAATGAAGTATTAATTCTTAACGGAAAGTTTCCATTCGCTATAATGGACAAAAGCAAGTACAAAGCTCAAATGGATGATATAATAAAGATTAGTGTTAATAATATTTATCAAAGCCGCGAAGTTATAGAGAAAGAGATTGTGGGGTATCAAATTATTCAAACCTTGTTGGATAAATTTATAACAGCATTTAACAACAAATTCAACGGCAATGCATCTAATTATGATGCCTTAATTCTTAAAATGTTACCGGAGAAGCATCACTTGGAGAAAGAAGACCTTTACGGAAGATTACTTCATATTTGTCATTTTATCTCTTTGCTGACTGATGGGAATGCTTTATTGTTCTATAAAACAATTACCGCTGTTAAAAATTAAAGGTTTTTAGATTCAATTGTAATATTAAATAAAAATAATTAAGTTTGTTCTTTTAACTAAGGATATTGCTAAATGATTAAAATTTATGAAAAAAATATTACTTTCTATACTTATTGTACTACCATTATTGGTTTTTTCTCAATCTAACAAAGAAATAATTCAAAATTATTTAAGTACACCTCAGGCTAAAAGTAGTATATCAAATCGTGATTTCAACGATTGGATTATTCAAAGCGAAGGTGGATCTACCAGTTCTGGAATAGAAAACTGTTATGTAATTCAACGTTATGAGGGAATTGAAATATTCAGAGCGGTTTCAAATTTTTCTGTAAAGAGTAGTAAAGTAATAGATGTTAAGAAAAGGATAGTTGAGGATGTTTCAAATAAAGTTAATGCAAAAAAACCGTCGCTATCAGTTTCAGATGCTTTAGCTAATGCGTATTTTCATTTAGGAATTAAGGCAATTAATCCATTTACTGTTTTAGAAAATTCAGAACGGAATAGATTTAAATTAAGTAATGGTTGGGGAACAGAAGAGCCTGTTACTGCAAATTTAGTTTACCATCAAGCAAAAGATAATAAATTGATTTTAGCTTGGGATTTCACAATCCATACCCGTACCCATGATCATATTTGGAGTGTGAGGATAGATGCGCTGACTGGAAAAATGTTAGAGAAAAATGATTTTGTAATTTCTTGTAGTTTTGATAAGAATAAGGCTTACACTACCAAAGCAGATAATTCAACAACTAAATATTTGGGGAATACGTATAAGCAAATTTATTCAGGATCTTCCTCTGTTGCTACTGGAGGTTCATACCGTGTCATTCCATTTAATTTTGAAAGCCCGATACATGGCCCTTTTCAACTTGTTTCCAACCCTTCGGATAGTAAAGCGTCTCCTTTTGGATGGCATGATATTAACGGAGCAGCTGGTGCAGAATATACCATAACACGGGGGAATAATGTGTGGGCTAAAGATGATTTTGCTGGGGATAACTTAAATAATGGATCCAGTCCTGATGGAGGACAATCGCTACTGTTTGACTTTCCTTATAAAGGTACCAATGTTGATGCGTCTACCTACATAGATGCGGCAAATACGAATTTATTTTATATGAATAATGTGATGCATGATGTTTGGTATCAATATGGTTTTAATGAAGCAAATGGAAATTTTCAAGACAACAATTATGAGCGTGGTGGAAAAGCAGGGGATTATGTAAATGCTGAAGCACAAGACGGATCATTGGCTGTACCAATGAGTTTGAATAATGCTAATTTTTCAGCTCCAATAGATGGTAATAGAGGGAGGATGCAAATGTTTTTGTGGAATAGAGGACCTGTAATTAAGCCATTAATTATTACTTCACCCACAAGTCTGGCAGGAAGCTATGTAGCAAGGCAAAATTCTTTTAATCCTGGACGTGTTGCTTTGCCGGTTGCACCAGATTTTTTACAATCAGATTTGGTACTGTACCTTGATAGTTCTGGCACTACATCAGAGGCGTGCGTCACTCCTTCTAATGGAGCTGAGATGAATGGAAAAATAGTAATTTTAAGAAGAGGGAACTGTAGTTTTGCGATCAAAGTAAAAGCAGCTCAAAATGCAGGTGCTATAGCTGTTATTGTTGTAAATAACGTAGATGGTGACTTAACTATGTCCGGTGCTGATGCAACAATTATAATCCCTGCAATTAGTATCAGCAGTTCCATTGGAGAAAATATTTTGAATCAAATGCGAACGCAGGCTGTAAATGTAAAAATACAAACAGAATCTTCTCCGTTTATAAATACCGACGGGGATTTTGACAACGGTATTATTGCGCATGAGTATGGCCATGGAATTTCAATTCGTTTAGCTGGAGGACCTAATAACTCTAGTTGTTTGAATAATACAGATCAGATGGGAGAAGGATGGTCTGATTGGTTTGCATTAATGATGCAAATAAAACCAGGTGATTTCAGTGGAGCCAAAAGAGGAATTGGAACCTTTGTTTCATCGGAACCTACAGATGGTAAAGGGATCAGAGACTATCCATATTCAACCGATAGAGCTATTAATCCGATGACTTATAATTTTACCAATAATTATCAATTTTTAGACAGCGATAATGTTGAACAAACTTCGGTTCATGGAGTAGGATCAGTTTGGGCTACAATGTTATGGGATTTATCATGGGCTTATATCAATAAGTATGGATTTGATAACAATAAATACTCCGGTTTGGGAGGAAATAATAAGTTAATGCAAATTGTATTGGATGGGATTAAGTTACAACCTTGCAGTCCTTCTTTTATAGATGCAAGAGATGCGATTATAGCAGCGGATCAGGCCATTACTGGCGGAAAGGATTTTTGCATGATTTGGGAAGTATTTGCTTCAAGAGGTTTAGGCGTCAATGCATCTGCAGGAGATCGAAATAAAGGAAATGATCAAGTAGAAGATTACACTAGGCCGGCTAATGGGGCTAATTGTTCTCTAGCTGTTGCTGATTTTGATAATGACAATGTAATGAAAGTTTTTCCAAATCCATCTAAGGGAGATATTACGGTGCGAATTAATAACTTTACAGGAAATGTAGATGTTAAAGTGGTAGATAGTAATGGAAGGCTCGTCTATAAAGCTTTTAAACAGGAGTTTAATAATGAAAAGACTTTTAATTTAAGCCAACTGAATTCAGGAATTTATATACTTGAAATTACTGGAGAAGGTTTAAATTACACGGAGAAAATAATTATAAATTAAAAAAAGAGTATATTATAAAGGCCTGGGATTTTTCAGGCCTTTTTGTTTTTAAAAAACATATTCAATTCCAACACCAATAGCCTGTCGTACTTGCATTTTTGGACCTTCGGTTACTTGTATGCCTGCAATTTCTCTTTTTGATTTGATATCATCATCATAAATAACATGTGCTCCAATATTAGCTTTTACATATTGATTAACCACGAGCTCAACTTGAAGATCATAATCCACATCAATATTACCAAAACGATTTACATAATCGGAATACAAGCTTAAGCGATTTTCTAAATGGATATTCTTAAAAATTTCTTTTTTAATATGACCGGTAGCTAATATACCCAATTCCATTTTTGATTTTTCTCCTTCAATAAGCAAATTTCCATCCAGATCATAGGTAGCTTTAGGAACTCCAAATGCACCTTGATTGGCTAATGTTTGATCTAAAACCAAGGTAGTTTTAAAAGTGAAAGGGGATATATAAAATGTTCTTTTCTTTTCTTTGTTTACATTTTCGGCACCAATTCCCATAAAAATATAAGCAGGTGCAAAAGGCTTAGATATCGCTTTTTCGGTGTTTGGATAGGCATATCCATTGGTAAACTGGGTGTTGAAATTAAATTTTGCAGAATGGTACCAATTGGATAAAGTGTCTTGACGGTAACCAAATGTAGAGTTTAGTTGTATGGCATCATCGGTTTTTCTTACTTCGGTGCGCTCTTGTTTGTTTAAGCCATATCGTATTAAAAGCTCATTTGCCCAAATATAATTGCTTCGGTTGTAGACTCTATGAAATTTACCTTTAAATAATCCAGAAATGGAACTTGTTCCCCCAGCGCTCCAGTTGACAAAAGCAACTTCTGAAATGTCAAAGGCCAAGCTATTTTTTTTAGTCCAATGAGATAATGGAATAAACGCTGGTCTGGTTAGTATTTTTAGGGCTACCCTTAATGGTTTGTTTTCGGGTGAGATTGATGTAACAGGATTAAGTGTTACGGTTAAAGGTGTTGGTGCTGTTTCTTGGGATGAACAATAAAAAGAGATTATGAATACTAGTGTTGTGTAGGTTAATAATTTCATTTTGGTGTAGTTATATTTAAGCATTCTAGATAATTATTTAATAGCTTGAAAAAAGTATTTCAAGACTTTTAACGTCAATTTTACAGTATTGTTGTAATTCAGCTACAGATCCATGTTCAATGAATTCATCAGGAATGCCAAGAGCGATTATTCTTGTGGTATAATTGTTTTCAGCGGCAAACTCGAGAACTGCACTTCCGAAACCACCTTTTACAACGCCGTCTTCTATGGTAATTATGTTTTTAAATTTTTTTAAAATTTCACATAACATGTTTTTATCTAAAGGTTTGACAAAAGGGAAGTCATAATGCGCAATAGTTTCTGGATGGTTTGTTTTAGCTATTGCCAAAGTAACATTGTTGCCAATTGTACCATTTGATAAAACGGCCACTGTCGCACCTTCTTTCACACAATGTGCTTTGCCAATTTCTATTTTTTTATAGTTGCCTAGGTGCTTATTTTGCCAATCTACAATGATGCCGCGGCCTCTAGGATAACGAATTGCAATAGGTTGGTTTAAGCCCAACTGTGCAGTGTATAGAATGTTTTGTAAGGCTATCTCATTTATTGGAGCATAGACTATCATGTTAGGAATGCAGCGCAAATAAGCTAAATCGAAAACACCGTGATGCGTTGCGCCATCTTCTCCCACTAAACCGGCTCTGTCCAGACAAAAAATTACCGAAAGATTTTGTAAAGCGACATCGTGTATGATCTGATCGTACCCTCTTTGTAAAAAAGTGGAGTAAATGTTACAAAAAACAACCATTCCTTGAGTTGCCATTCCAGCTGCCAATGTAACAGCATGTTGCTCGGCGATTCCCACGTCAAAAGCACGATTAGGAAACGCATCCATCATGAATTTCAACGAACTTCCGGAGGGCATTGCAGGTGTAATCCCGATTATTTTTTCGTTTTTTCTAGCCAAGTCCAATACGGTCAAGCCAAAAACATCCTGATATTTTGGAGGTAAATTTTCTTCTGATTTAATGTGAATTTCTCCAGTTACAGCGTCAAATTTTCCGGGAGCATGGTATTTTACCTGGTCTTCTTCGGCTTGTAGCAGTCCTTTTCCTTTGGTGGTAATGATATGAAGAAATTTTGGTCCTTTTATTTTTTGTAAACGTTTTAATTCTTTAACAACGTCAAAAATATTATGACCGTCTATTGGACCTGAATAGTTAAAATTTAAGGATTTAATCATGTTGTTTTGCCTCGGATTTTTTCCTTCTTTTACGGCAGTGAGGTATTGTTTCAAAGCACCTACGCTTGGATCAATTCCGATGGCGTTATCGTTGAGAATCACCAATAAGTTTGCATCTGTAACTCCGGCGTGATTTAAGCCTTCAAAAGCCATTCCTGAGGCTATGGAAGCGTCGCCAATTACAGCAATGTGTTGTTTGTTGAAATTGCCTTTTAAATTAGAAGCAATTGCCATTCCCAAAGCTGCCGAAATGGAAGTAGAGGAGTGGCCTACACCAAATGCATCGTAAATACTTTCACTTCTTTTTGGGAAACCGGAAATACCGCCGAGTCGCCTATTGGTATGAAAGCTTTCTCTTCTTCCCGTTAGTATTTTATGTCCGTAGGCTTGATGTCCTACATCCCAAATTAATAAATCGTTTGGTGTGTCAAAAACGTAATGTAATGCAATAGTCAATTCGATAACGCCTAGGCTTGCGCCAAGATGGCCTTCTTTTACCGCCACAATTTCGATAATGAAATCCCGTAATTCTTGAGCGACTTGAGGAAGTTGGGTTTCATCAAGCAGGCGTAAATCGGTTGGGTTGTTGATGTTTGAAAGTAAATTATCTGACATGAAGCAAAGGTACGATTTGAAATTGTATTTTTGCATTCGATAAAAAAAGTTGTTTCACAAAGAGTCACAAAATAAAGAGAAGATTCACAAAAAATTTAAATTTGCGAATTTGCGGTCCATACTATGATAAATCCTTTCACCGACGAATATTTCATGAAAAAGGCGCTGCAGGAAGCCGAAATTGCTTTTGAAAAGGGCGAAATTCCTGTTGGTGCTCTAATTGTTATCGATAATAAGGTCATTGCTCGAGGACATAACCTTACCGAATTACTCCATGACGTTACGGCCCACGCCGAAATGCAATCCATTACTGCTGCTGCGAATTATCTCGGTGGGAAATATTTAATAGGTTGTACGCTTTATGTGACACTGGAACCTTGCCAGATGTGTGCCGGTGCTTTGTATTGGAGCCAGATTTCGAAAATTGTTTTTGGGGCAACCGATGAAAATCGCGGTTTTGTAAAAATGGGAACGCAACTGCATCCTAAAACCACTGTTGTGAAAGGTGTTTTGGCTAATGAAGCTTCGGAGTTGATGAAGCGATTTTTTGTGGAGAGAAGGAAGTAATTCGGTTTACGTAAATGCCTAGCCCAGATAGCATAAGAAATCCTTTTTAGTCCTGAACTTGTTTCAGGATCCTGAAACAAGTTCAGGACTAAAAAGATTGTAACGGATAGCTGGATTAGCTCCTTAAAATTCTAAAAAAAGGCAAAAAAAAACTCCTCAATTTCTTGAGGAGTTTGTAATTTATTCTATGACAGCATTTTCTTTTTTGTCATAGAAATGATATTCTAAATACGTGTAAGCATCACGAGGTATAATTTTCACCCATTTTTTATGTTCAAGAAACCATTTTGAACGTAATGATGGAAAACCTTTGGTAAGGTATGCGGCCACAAAGGGATGTACATTAAGTACAACATCTTTATGATTTTTTAATACTCTTTCTAGATCAAAAGCGATTTTATCAATGATTTGAATTGGCGCTTCAATTTCGCCACTTTCATTGTTTGGATCTTCTTCTCTAGTTTTAATATTTACTTCTGGTCGTACTCTTTGTCTTGTAATTTGAACTAACCCAAATTTACTAGGAGGCAAGATCTTATGTTTCGCTTTATCGTCGCTCATTTCTTCTTTTAAGAAATCGAACAGGACTTTACGATTTTCAGGATTTGACATATCGATAAAATCGACTACGATGATTCCGCCCATATCACGAAGACGTAATTGTCTTGCGATTTCGGCAGCTGCAATCATATTCACTTCCATGGCGGTATCTTCCTGGTTGGTGGCTTTATTAGAACGATTTCCGCTGTTTACATCGATGACGTGCAAAGCTTCAGTATGTTCGATAATAAGATACGCCCCTTTACTCATGGATACTGTTTTTCCAAAAGAAGTTTTGATTTGTCTCTCTATGTTGTATTTCTCAAAAATAGGTGTGTCTTTTGATTGATAAAACTTAACGATTGATTGTTTAGATGGTGCAATTTCTTGCAAATAATCCTTTGTTTGGTTGTACAACTCTTCATCATCAATTTGAATACCGCTAAAGGTATCATTAAATACATCTCTTAATATCGAAGAGGCTCTGTTGAGTTCTCCCAATACTTTTGATGGATGATGAGCAGTTGGTAATTTTTTACACATTGCAGTCCATCTGCTAAGCAGGTTCTGCAAATCTTTTTCTAATTCGGCTGTATTTTTGCCTTCGGCTACTGTGCGAACAATAACACCAAATCCTTTTGGTTTGATGGATTGTACTAATCGTTTCAAGCGTTCTTTTTCTTTTTTGTCTTCTATTTTTTGTGAAATAGAAACACGGTCAGAAAACGGAACTAAAACTATAAATCTTCCGGCAAGAGAAAGCTCAGCGCTTATTCTTGGTCCTTTGGTAGATATAGGTTCTTTGACGACTTGTACTAAAACAGATTGATTGGCACTCAAAACATCAGTTATGGTACCATCTTTGTCTATTTCTTTTTCAAACTGAAAGGTTTTTAGGGAGAAATCTTTTAATTTACCTGTGCTTACAAGTTTTATGAATTTCAGTTGGGAAGCTAAATTTGGACCTAAATCATGATAATGTAAAAAGGCATCTTTCTCGAAGCCTACATTTACAAAAGCAGCATTTAATCCAGCAACTGGTTTCCTGATTTTAGCAATAAAAATATCACCAACTTGGAAGTTGCTTTTTTCTTCTTCTTTGTGTAATTCAATTAGTTTTCCATCTTTTAATAAGGCAAAATCTACGGCTTCAGAACTAGATCTAATGATTAATTCTTTATTCACACTGTAAATTTTTTATCTATTCGCTAAAGCGAACAAATGGATTAAACAATATTTTAACAGGTATTGAACCCGGGGAGGAAAAGACATAGAAATTAAAGAGACAAGAAGCAAGATTTATAAGTCTTAATTCTTTCTTCTTTGTTCTAGTTTTCTTTTTCTCAATTTCAATGAACGTTTAAAAAGAAAAAAGTAGTTTAAAACTACTTTTTCTTTTTGTGACGGTTAGCTCTCGCTCTTTTCTTGCGTTTGTGCGTTGCTACCTTATGTCTCTTTCTTTTTTTACCACTTGGCATATCTTGTCGATTTTATGATTAATTAATATTTTTATTTTGCTTCGTTATTTATTTTCACTCCTTCTACAAAAACTTTTGCAGGTTTGAATGCAGGAATGTTGTGTGCAGGGATTTTTATTGTAGTATTTTTGGAAATATTTCTTCCTGTTTTCTCCGCTCTAGTTTTTACTATGAAACTTCCAAAACCTCTTAAATAAACATTGTCTCCAGTTTCTAATGAATTTTTTACTTCATTCATAAAAGTCTCTACAGTTGCCTGTACATCTCCTTTTTCAAGACCTAACTTTTCTGAAATTTTTGCTACGATATCTGCTTTCGTCATTTTCTTTCCTATTTATAATGTTGTACTATTTTTTTGAGTTTGCAAATATAGGAATTTAAAAAACAATTATTCAAGCTAATTCATTAAATTTTAATTACATAAACTTTTACTTTTGCTAACAAATAATTAAAATATGATTTTCTCTAATACACTAATACAATGGTATTTACAAAATAAACGTGATTTACCTTGGCGAAACACGACCAATCCATACCCTATTTGGCTCTCTGAAATTATGTTGCAACAGACGCGGGTTGCACAAGGTATGCCTTATTTTTTATCTTTTACAACCGCCTTTCCTACCGTTTTTGATTTGGCCAAAGCCAATGAAGAACAAGTTTTAAAACTTTGGCAAGGATTAGGGTATTATTCCAGAGCCCGAAACTTACATAAAACCGCACAACATATTGCTTTTAATTTATCAGGAATTTTCCCAGGGACATATAGTGACTTGTTGCAATTAAAAGGAGTAGGAGAATATACTGCAGCCGCCATTGCTTCTTTCTCCTATAATGAAGCCGTCCCCGTGGTGGATGGAAACGTATTTCGAGTTTTATCACGTTATTTCGATATTGAAACTGATATTGCTCAGGCTTCCGCCAAAAAAGAATTCTTTGCTTTGGCTTTCGAACTGATGCCAAAAGACACCCGAGGCGGATCCAAATGGAGCGAATATAATCCGGCTACTTTCAATCAGGCCATTATGGAATTTGGCGCTTTGCAATGCGTTCCTAAAAGTCCGAATTGCGACATTTGTGTTTTCAACGAAAGTTGTGCCGCTTTGCAAAAAAACAAAGTTGATCAGTTGCCTGTAAAGTCCAAAAAACTTAAAGTGAGAAACCGATACTTTAATTATTTAGTTGTTGCCGATGAAATGGGGAATACAATTATACAGAAAAGAACAGGTAAGGGGATTTGGCACAATCTCTATGAATTCCCTTTGATCGAAACCGAAAAGGAAGAAGATTTTGAATTTGTTAGTGAATCCGTTCAAAGGGATTATTTTAAAAATAATACTTTGGTAAGTATGCTAGAATTCAACGAAAAAAGTATCGTACATAAATTATCACACCAGCATTTACACATCAAGTTTTGGAAAGTAAAGGTACAAGGTACAATTGAAAACGGAATTGATGCTGGAACTTTGAGAACTTTTCCTTTCCCAATTGTGATTCATAATTTTATAGAAAAGGATTTATAGCGTTTACAAAAAAATGTATCTTTGATATAAATACCAAATCCTAACAATGAACGGAACATTAAATAAAGTTATGCTAATCGGTTTTCTAGGCGACGAAGTCAAAATGCATTATTTTGATGGAGGCAATTGTATTGGAAGATTTCAGTTGGCAACAAACGAAGTGTACATCAACAAAACTACTAATGAAAAAATCACTTCCACAGAGTGGCATAATCTGGTAGTACGCAATAAAGCGGCGGAACTTTGTGAAAAATACCTTTCTAAAGGAGATAAAATATATGTGGAAGGACGCATTAAATCCCGTCAATGGCAATCAGAGGATGGCAGTACGAAACATACTACCGAAATTCAGGTAACCGAATTCACTTTTCTTACAACCAAAAAAGATAGTGAAAACAACAAACAAATTCCTGCAGCTGATATTCCGAAAAACACTAATTTTGATCCGGAAAATAATGTCTTGCCTATTAATGACTTGCCATTTTGATTGTTTAATTAATCTTAACTAATTTGGACCCAGAGCCCAGTTTATTTTTTGCGTATGCTATTGATACTAATGTAGTATTAGGCTTTACAGGAATTGCCGTTTTACTGTTTTGTTCCGCACTAATATCAGGAGCTGAGGTAGCCTTGTTTTCGTTGTCACAAAAAGACATCGATGAAACGGTACAAGAAAATAACTCCAAAGGGAAAATTATTTCGGAACTATTGGGAAAGCCCAAAAAACTATTGGCAACGCTCCTTGTGGCAAATAATTTTATGAATATTTCTATAATATTATTGTTTTCTTTTTTGGGAGAAAATGTTTTTTCAGTTATAGTGTCGCCTTTTTTAAAATTTATTGTAGAGGTATTAGTAGTGACATTTTTGATTTTGTTATTTGGAGAGGTTCTGCCCAAAGTGTATGCCAGTAGAAATAATGTAAAATTCGCCAAATTAGTGGTCTATCCAATTGCTTTTCTGGATAAAATATTGTCTCCAATAAGTTTACCCATGCGGGTCGCCACTATTTATTTGCATAACAAATTAGGTAAACAAAAAACAAATTTCTCCGTCGATCAATTATCTCAAGCCTTAGAACTAACCGCTTCTGATGAAACGTCCACCGAAGAACAAAAAATATTAGAAGGAATTGTAAGTTTTGGTAATACAGATACGAGACAAGTGATGAGCCCTCGAATCGATATTTTTGCTTTAGAAATAGACGAATCGTTTGCCGTTATTTGTCCTAAAATTATAGAAAAAGGATATTCAAGAATTCCGGTATATCGGGACAATATAGATCAGATTGAGGGTGTTTTATTTGTAAAAGATTTGCTGCCACATATTAACACGAATGATTTTGACTGGAAATCATTGTTGAGAGAACCTTTCTTTGTACCTGAAAATAAAAAATTAGATAATCTGCTGAAAGATTTTCAGGGCATGAAAAGCCACCTCGCGATTGTAGTTGATGAATATGGAGGGACGTCAGGATTGGTTTCGCTTGAAGATGTGATTGAAGAAATTGTAGGTGACATCAGTGATGAATTTGACGACGAGAATATTAATTTTTCTCAAATTGATGATAGAAACTATCTTTTTGAAGGAAAAATAAACCTTAAGGATTTTTATAGAATTATTGATGTCGATGAAGAATTATTCGAAATCAAAAAAGGAGAAGCCGAAACGCTGGCAGGTTTTATACTTGAAATTTTGGGAAATTTCCCTAAAAAAAATCAAAAAATTGTTTTCGAAAATTGTCTTTTTACAGTAGAAGAAGTTGATCAGAAAAGAGTGAAGCAAATAAAAGTAACGATTGAATAATTCACCTCTAACTCCACCGAAACTTGGGGATTCAGTGTGGAATGTGTTTCTTATAAAAAATAAAAGATTAAATAAATTTAGAATGCAAATGTTTAAAAAAATAATCACTTTTTTGGTAATAGTAATAACGTCGTTTTTGATCTTTAGTTGTAAAGATGATGTGTTACCAAAGCCCTCAAGCTATTTGCGATTGGATTATCCAGAGGCCAAATATGTAAATTTCGCAAACGAATGTCCTTTCGCTTTCGAAATGAACTCGGATGCTGTTATTAAAAAAGAAAAAGATTGTGGTTTTACCATTACGTATCCAAAAATGAAAGCGACTATTTATCTCACTTATAAACCGGTGACGGAAAACATTAATGCACTTTTGCGTGATGCGCAAAAACTGACATATGAGCACGTGATAAAAGCCGATGATATTCTGGAGCAACCGTATTTGAATCCTGACAAAAAAGTCTACGGAATGTTTTATCAAGTTGAGGGAAATGCGGCAACAAGTTCACAATTTTATGTTACGGATAGTACCAAACACTTTGTGACAGGCTCCGTTTATTTTTATGCAAAACCCAATTATGATTCTATTATGCCGGCAGCAAGTTATATCAAAAATGACATGCAGCGGCTTATGGAAACCCTAAAGTGGAAATAATATTTCATAAAAAAAAGCATTCGGTTTACGCAAATGCTTTTTTATGAAAATATAAAAGTTTGAATTAGGACTTCATTTTTGATACTTTGTACGTCTTGCCATCTGCAGCAGCTTCGACAACAGTAGTCAGTTTTTCTGGAGTTTGAACTGTTTTGTCAAAAGTGACGGTAGCTAATTTTGTATCAAAATCTACTGTTGCTTTTTGAACACCTTCCAATGTTGTCAAATCTTCCTGAATGGTTTTAGCACAACCAATGGCACAAGTCATTCCTTCAACGGTGAAACTAGCGGTTTGTAGATTGGCTTTTGCGATATCTTTTTTAATTTTTGGAACTGTTGATTCAGCTGTTTCTTTTGAAACCGTATCTGTTGTTTTTTCTTTACAGCCTACAAATAAAACACTTATAAGACTTAAAGTTAGTATTGATTTTTTGAAATTCATTATAATGTGGGTTTTTAAGATTATAGGTTCTTAATGTTTTACAAAATTAATTAAAAAAAGGAGTTCTAATTCATAAAATAATTACAATTTTGAGGTAAAATTATTTTCATGGAATCGAAGCAATTAAAATGGGTGTACTTGATGGTTCTTGCCTTAGTTTGGGGAAGCTCATTTATTTTAATAAAAAAAGGTTTGATAGGTTTAACGGCTTTGCAACTGGGGTCCTTACGAATTATTTTTGCGGCTGTTTTTTTAATAGTGATAGGATTTAAAAGTTTAACTAAAATCCCGAGGTTTAAGTGGAAATACATAGCCTTAACCTCTTTGTTTGGCACATTTGTACCAGCTTACTTGTTTGCAATTGCTCAAACTGAAATTGATAGTTCTGTGAGTTCTATATTGAATTCTTTGACTCCTTTGAATACACTAATTTTAGGAGCTTTGGTTTTTGGATTGCAATTCAAAAAAAATCAAATTTTTGGAATTCTAATCGGTCTTATAGGAAGCGCTTTGTTAATTTTGAATGGAGCTATTCATCACCCGGAACAAAATTATTACTACGCCATTTTGGTTTTAATAGCTTCGATATGCTATGCTGTCAATGTGAATTTAATCAAGAAATACCTACATGATCTAAGTCCGCTAAGTATTACTACAGGTAATTTTATGGTATTGTTTTTTCCGGCCTCCCTAATCTTGTTTTTTTCTGGTTTCTTTGAAGTGGTACAGGATGTAAATGTGCAGGAATCGGTTTTGTTTATAATGGTTCTGGGCGTTGTAGGAACTGGAATTGCCAATATTCTTTTTTTTAAACTCATCCAAATGTCTTCACCTGTTTTTGCGACATCGGTTACGTATTTGATTCCTGTTGTTGCTTTTTGCTGGGGATTGTTAGACAATGAAATGCTTACACCAGTTCAGTTCTTTGGTGCTTTTATAATTTTGATTGGAGTATATCTATCGGCCAAAAAATAGGTTTTGGATACGGGAATTTAATATGTTTACTATTGTCTAAAAACAATAAGGGCTGCCTAAAAAGACAGCCCTTATTCAAGAATTCTAATTTTTATTATTGGAAATCAGCATCCGTAACGCCTTCGTTTATTTTTACATCAGACATTTTTATATCTAATTCAAAACCTACGTTTTGGATGATATTAAAAGGAACTTTAACTCCTTTCACTTCTTTGTAATCGCCGTAGTTAATAGTTTGTGTGATGCTTTTGCCTCCTTGTTCTACAACTTTAGATTCGGCCAGTTTTAAACCAGAAGTTACGTCATAATATAAAGTAGTTTTTCCGTTTTTAACAACATAAGCGTCTTTTCCATTTACAGACTCAATAGTTTCTAAAGTTAATCCTTGTTTTTTAGAAAGCGATAATTCTTCGAAAGTCGTTGCGCTAGCTTTCATATCAGTAAGCATCGTTCCTTCTATGTTTTGGCGTTGTCCTTGTTGCATTACATAAGCCTCTTTTTCATTGACCACTTGTTTCATTAAGCTCATGGTTCCCATGGCCAATTCAACCATAAGTTTTCCTTTAGCATCAATTTTTGAAGTAAAATTTAATGGAGATGGTGCTTGAGGAATAGTAGTAGTTCCGTTCATTACAATTGTTTTTACTCCTAAAGCAGCTTTTTCTCCACCAATGGCTTTGAGGTAATTGTCAATCACGCTTTTTGCAGTTACACCCGCTGGAACCGATTTTTTTAACTCAGGTTTCGCAGTTGGATTTCCGTATTTGTCAAAATATAAAACAGGTAGTTTTAATTTTTCTAAACTAGGCGCTACATCAGCCGCTTTTCCAACAATTACAATTCTGCTGTTATCCGCTAAGAAATATTTGTTAGAGACTCTTAAAACATCTTCTGCGGTTACCGCACTGATGTTTTTAATGTAATTTTCATAGAAATCACTAGGTAAGCTTTGTGTTTGAATTCTCAAGGCGTATCCCGCTACCGTTTGTGGTTTCTCAATTTGCATTACAAATCGACCAATATAGCCTGCTTTTACACTGGCTAGCATTTCATCTGTCACTTTTTCCGTTCTGATTTTTTTAAATTCTTTCAGAATTTCAACAACGGTACTGTCTGTTACGGCATTACGAACTTGTGTTGAAGCATTAAAAGTAGAAATACGTTTGTCTCCATAGATGCTTGTTCTTGCGCCGTAGGTCCATCCGTGAGCTTCTCTTAAATTCATATTGATGTAACTGTTGAAGTCGCCGCCAAGAATTTGGTTTGCGATCAAAACCGCAAAATAATCAGGATCAGTCATTTTTAAGTTTACAAGGTTCACTGCAGCAACTTCTGATTGAACTGCGTTTGGCATATCAATAAAGTTGATTTGTGAAGCGGAAACATCTTTTGGATCGTTATACGAGATAGAAGGAGCAGTTGCTTTTTTCCATGATCCAAAGAATTTCTCTACCATTTTTTTTGTTTCATTAAATTTAACATCACCTACAATAATCAGGTAAGCGTTACTTGGAACAAAATAAGTGTTGTAATTCGATTTTACATCAGCAAGAGTTACGTTTTTCAAGGTGGCTTCGCTTAAGTATTCACCGGAAGGATGATTTTTCCCAAAGGTCAAAACATCAACAACTCTGGCGGCTACCGCTGAAACACTTTTTTCATTGGCTTTTAAGCCTTCAATAAGTTTTGTTTTTTCTTTATCAAATTCTTCTTGAGTAAAGTTTGGATTTAATGCTCCATCAGCGAGTAATTCTAAAACCCTTCCAGAGTATTTAGACAAGGCACTTGCTGAAGCGCCATTCGAACTAAAATTGATAGTTGCACCTAAGAAATCGACTTCTTCATTGAAAGCCGTTTTAGAAATTTTAGTGGTCCCACTGCCAATTAAGGTACTCGTCATATCTGCAACCCCTTTCTTGTCACCTTCTGCGTACGGATCATTGTCTAGTGTAAGGCTGAAGGAAACTCTTGGTAATTTATGGTTTTCAACAACCATAACTTTTAAACCATTTTTTAATTCAAAGGTTACTGGCTTTCCGATTTTTATAGACGGAGCGACTCCTGGTTTTGGCTGAGGGATGATTTGTCCTTGCATACTTATTGTTAAGAACAAGCTTGATAAAATTAATATTGATTTTTTCATAATGATATATCTTAGTTTTGAGCTTTGTCTTTAGATGGCACGTAATCCAAAACTAATCGTTGGTTTGGATTTAAATATTTCTTAGCAATATCTCTGATTTCTTCCCGAGTGATAGAATGATACATTTCAATTTCGGTGTTGATTAAGTTTACATCACCGTATAATAAATGGTAGGAAGCCAAGTTGTCTGCAATACCGTCAATAGTAGAATTGCTGTTTACATATTGATTTTCAAATTTATTCTGTAATTTTTGTAAGTCTTTTTCGGAAATCAATTCTGTTTGTAGTTTCACAATTTCAGAGTCAATTTCGGCAAGAATATTTTCAGTAGTGTTTGGAGCTTGAGGCAAACCGTAAATGATATAACTGCCATAATCTTCTTGATTGTTGCTAAAAGCACCAATTTGTAAGGCCATTTTCTTGTCGTCTACTATTTTTTTGTATAATCTGGAGCTTTTTCCATCACTTAGAATAGAAGAAATCATGTCCAGAACTCTAGCATCCCTCGTTTTCATCGATGGAGTTCTGTAGGCAGCAACGATCGCAGGTATTTGGATGTTAGCATCTTCAAATTTAGCTTTTATCGTTTGAGTAATCGGTTCTTCAACAAATGTTTCTCTTTGAATAGCAGCTCCTTTTTTGATTGGGCCAAAATATTTTTGAATCCATTCTTTGGCTTGTTCTTTTTTGAAGTCACCGGCAACAATTAAAACCGCATTATTGGGAATGTAAAATTTCTTATTGAAAGCCTGAAATTCCTCTAAAGTAGCAGCGTCTAAATGGCTCATAGAACCAATAGTTGCCCAACGATACGGGTGCTTTGTAAAAATATTCTTTTTTACTTCTGCTAAAAAGTTTCCATAAGGCTGATTGTCTACACGCAGTCTTTTCTCTTCTTTTACTACTTCATTTTGAGTATCCACTCCAATTTGATTGATAACTGGGTGAAGCATTCTTTCTGCTTCCATCCACAACCCTAATTCCAGGTTATTAGAAGGGAAGACTTCATAGTAATACGTTCTATCGTCAGTAGTATTGGCATTGTTTACACCGCCATTTCCAGTTACAATCTTAAACCATTCGCCACGTTTGATGTTTTCTGTTCCTTCGAATAGCAAATGTTCAAAAAAGTGAGCGAAACCAGTTCTTTCCGGATTTTCGTCTTTAGCACCCACATGGTACATTACGGAGGTAATAACAGTAGGAGCAGATGGATCGTTGTGTAAAATCACATGCAAGCCATTTTCTAATTTGTATTCCTCAAAAGCTACTTTCTGCGCTGAAGCGACTCCACCTAGCATAAACAAAGCACCTAAAGCCATTAATGAATTTTTCATAAGGTTAATAATTTTGTTGATATAAATGTAAGTAGTATTTGTCATTTTTTTGTTACATCAAAAATACAACAGAATGAAACTTTAACAACCGTTCAGTCTGGTTTTTTATTTATGGTTTGCAAAAGCGAAGAAAATCAAGTGTTTAGTAGTTAAAAATATTTTTCGGTCTACAAATTGCAGGTTAAATATTTAATTGTATATTTGCAACCTTAAAAATTATTAAAACAATTCAGTATGTATGCAATCGTAGAGATAGCAGGGCAACAATTCAAAGTAAGCAAAGACTTAAAGGTTTATGTTCACCGTTTGACTAATGAGGAAGGTTCAAAAGTTACTTTTGACAAAGTTCTTTTATTAGATGATAACGGAACTATCACTTTAGGCGCCCCAGCTATAGAAGGTGCTTCAGTAGAAGCTAAAGTGTTACAACACTTAAAAGGAGATAAAGTTATCGTTTTCAAAAAGAAAAGAAGAAAAGGATACAAAAAGAGAAACGGTCATAGACAATATCTTACTCAAATTGTAATTGAAGGTATTACTGGTGTTGGTGCTAAAAAAGCAGCTCCTAAAAAGGCAGCAGTTGAAGCAACTACAGAAGAAGTTGAAGCTCCTAAGAAAAAAGTAGCTAAAGCGAAAAAAGAAGATACACAAGAATAATAACAAAATAAAACTAATACGTCATGGCTCACAAGAAAGGTGTCGGTAGTTCTAAGAATGGTAGAGAATCAGAATCAAAACGTTTAGGTGTTAAGATTTTTGGTGGTCAAGCTGCTATTGCTGGGAACATCATCGTAAGACAAAGAGGTTCAAAACATAATCCAGGTGCAAATGTTTACATTAGTAAAGATCACACCCTACACGCAAGAGTAGACGGAGTTGTTTTCTTCCAAAAGAAAAGAGATAATAAATCATACGTTTCAATCCTTCCATTTGAAGTTGAAGCATAATTGATTTTCTCAATTATTAAAAAACCCGTTTCGAAAGAAACGGGTTTTTTGTTTTTAAAATTCATATTGTGATTTACAGTATAGCTGTAGATTGTTGTAGTATTGAAATGGTTTGATATCTTAATTGAAATAAAGTAGAGTGATGTTTATTATCAGTGTATTGTAAAACTCGTCAGTAATTAGTAAGAGAAGCCTAGTATTAATTTATTCTAAGGTTCTGTATAAAATATAGAGATTCAACACAAAGTAGAAAAAGGCAGGCAAGGAAACCAATAGAGAGTCTTTCATCTTTATTCTTACGCATACACCAAGCAACATCAGTAAAGCTAGCCCTCCAGAAGCAAGAATCAAAATTGTTTGATTCTCGACACCTATAAATAAGCCTAAAGCACCCGTTAATTCTAAAATAGCAGTTAATGTTCCAAACTTTTCAAGACCAAAACGTTTGAATTCATTTTTCATACTGGTAGAGGTGAAATAAGCGATTCCATAGATGAGAAAAGAGATTGCTGAAAAGAAAATGAGTGCATTTAAAAAATTCATATTTTGATTATTTGGAAGCGTATAGTGCAACAAAAAGGGATAATGCCAAAAGGAATAAAGAGGGGAAATGTTTAGACCAAGGGTTCTTTGCTTTGAAATGAAAAAATTGTGCGCTTACCATCAGCAAAGCCATTATAAGTGCTGGTATAAAAACTAATTCAGGGAACCAAATCCCTGTTATTAACAAGGTTGATAAGGCTATTTTTGTCGCACCCACTGCGTTTCTTGTCAAATCCGATAAACCGTATTGTTTGAATTCCTTAACGATGTTGTCAAACCTAAAAATCCAAACATAACCTACAGACAATGCGATTACAAGTTGGGCAATAATAGTATACGTATTCATAATTTTATGGTTAAGATTGTTTCTTTTTGTGGTTTTGTAAATGTGACTTTTTAGTAAGTTTAATTTACTAAAAAAAAAATAATTCTCTCAAATATACCATAAACTTACATTATAATGATTTCTTTGTTGGTTTATTAGTAAATAATAAAGGTGTTTTCATTATGACGCCAATCGAATCTTTGTTTGTAGGTAATAATTTAAAAATTAGATGAGGTTGGGCATTGTTAAACTACAGATAAATCTTTTAGATTGGGTTTCTTACTACTAAAAAAAGGTTAGGTGAGGTAGTGTATTAAAACAAAGAACCCTTGCATTTTTGCAAGGGTTCTTAAATATGAAAGCATAAATCGCTAATTTAAAATCAGTAATCTAGTATCTGTAATATTCCGGTTTGAATGGCCCTTCAACTGGAACTCCAATATAATCTGCTTGATCCACGCGTAAGGTTTCTAATTCAACACCTAATTTAGCAAGGTGTAACATGGCTACTTTCTCATCTAAATGTTTTGGTAACATGTACACTTCGTTGTTGTATGCCGCGCTGTTTTTCCACAATTCGATTTGAGCTAGCGTTTGGTTTGTGAATGAGTTACTCATTACAAAACTTGGGTGACCTGTAGCACAACCTAGATTCACTAAACGACCTTCGGCAAGGATAAGAATGTCTTTTCCGGCAATCGTATATTTGTCTACTTGTGGTTTGATTTCAATTTTTGATGCACCATGGTTTGTATTTAACCAAGCCATATCAATTTCGTTGTCAAAATGTCCGATGTTACAAACGATAGTTTTGTCTTTCATTTTTTCGAAATGAGAACCCAAAACGATATCTTTATTTCCAGTAGTGGTAATGATGATATCAGCAGTAGCAATAACGGTATCTAATTTTTTTACTTCAAAACCATCCATTGCAGCTTGAAGCGCACAAATTGGGTCAATTTCAGTCACAGTAACAATAGAACCGGCACCTCTAAAAGAAGCAGCAGTACCTTTACCTACGTCACCGTACCCGCAAACGATTACTCTTTTTGCAGCAAGCATAATATCAGTTGCACGACGAACGGCATCAACTGCAGATTCTTTACAACCGTATTTGTTATCAAATTTCGATTTAGTAACCGAGTCATTTACATTAATAGCAGGCATTGGTAACGTTCCTGCTTTTACTCTTTCATACAATCTGTGAACTCCAGTTGTAGTCTCTTCAGACAATCCTTTGATTCCGGCAACTAATTCCGGGTAACGATCAATCACCATGTTTGTCAAATCGCCTCCATCATCAAGAATCATGTTCAATGGTTTTCTGTCCTCGCCAAAGAATAATGTTTGTTCAATACACCAATCAAAATCAGGTTCGTTTAACCCTTTCCAAGCATACACCTGAATTCCTGCAGCAGCTATTGCAGCGGCAGCTTGATCTTGTGTAGAGAAAATGTTACAAGAGCTCCAAGTCACCTCAGCACCAAGAGCGATTAAAGTTTCAATCAAAACCGCAGTCTGAATCGTCATGTGTAAACATCCTGCTATACGAGCACCAGCAAGTGGTTGTTCGTTTTTGTATTCCGCACGAAGCGCCATTAAACCAGGCATTTCAGCTTCTGCTAATTCAATTTCTTTTCTTCCCCAGGCCGCTAGAGAAATGTCTTTTACTTTGAAAGCCACATAAGGCATAGTTGCTGTACTCATTTATTGTATATTTGTAATTGTATATTTTTTGCAAATTTACGCATTAACTTTATAATTTAACGAGATTCTAAAATAATTGTGAATTGTTTAATACGCTAATCTTTTGAACATTAAGTAAATAATTTTTCAAAACTGAACTTGTTTCAGTTTCAGGAGCTATTCCCGTTATTTGCTATATCTTTTTTTTACGCAAAAATGCTTAAAAAAGGATGGCGCTGCTACCGGGGCTAAAAAACGAAACCAGTATACGATGCCGCTTTTTAAAACCATATACTTCAATCCATCTACCCAAATTCTAATTTGGAAAATCACCGAAACATTCGAAGAATTATTTGGGCAAGTTGTGCTAAATGATAGTAATCGGATCCGACTTGATGGAATGAAATCCCATATGCACCAACGCGCTTTTCTTAGTGTCCGGAAGTTATTGCAACAAGCCAGTTATACGGATCATGATTTGTATTATGACACGTTTGGTAAACCCCACCTACATGATGGTAAGCACATCTCGATTACGCATTCCCATAATTTTTCAGCAATTATTGTAAGTGCTCGAACGGTAGGAATCGATATCGAACTGCAGCGAGAGAAAATCATTCGAATTGCCAATAAATTTGTAGACTCAGAATTTTCGTATTTAAAACCTGAAGAAAATCAAGATTTCATTAAGAAATTGACGGTTATTTGGGGTGCCAAAGAAGCGGTCTTTAAAATTAGAAATGAGCAAGGAATTAGTTTTAAGGATCATATTAAGGTTAAAACCTTTAAAACAAATGATTTGATAACCAAAGCGGAACTAGACTTTAATGGTTTTATTAAAAATTTTGAAATTTATTTTGAAGAAATAGAAAATTTTATATTGGTTTATGCATTTGAAAATTAATAATCTGTAAAATTAGCCTCATCTGCGTACCAAAAATGACAAATATTTATAATGAAATCATCCAATCAAAAGTCGAAAGCCAAAAACTATTGGCCATACTTCTTGATCCTGATAAAATTGTTTGGGAGAATTTAACCGTTTTAATTTCAAAAATCAATTATTCGCCAGCAACGCATATTTTCATTGGCGGAAGCTTGGTTACCACTACTATTTTAGATGAATTAATTGTACAAATTAAACAAAGTTGTGATTTGCCAATCGTTCTTTTTCCGGGGAATCCATCACAGATTTCAGATAGAGCCGATGCGATTTTATTCCTGTCTTTAATATCAGGAAGAAACCCCGACTATTTAATAGAACATCAGGTAAATGCGGTTCCGATTTTGAAAAAAACAGATTTAGAAGTAATTTCAACGGGCTATATTTTAATCGAAAGCGGGAATGAACCGGCAGTTGTACGCATTAGCAAAACCAAACCATTGGATCGTAATGATATTGATTATGTCATTCAAACCGCCCAAGCAGGAGAAATGCTTGGGAATAAGTTGATTTATCTTGAGGCGGGAAGCGGAGCAAAACAAGCAGTCCCTTTCGAAATGATTAAACAAGTAGCTCAAAATATTAAAATCCCGTTAGTTGTTGGAGGCGGTATTGTAGATTTGCAAGGAATTCAGAAGGCTCATAATGCAGGAGCTGATTTGGTTGTAATAGGGACTGCATTTGAAAGCAACAATAATTTTTTTAATACATAATAATGATAGAATACTTTTTTTCTCAATATGCAACTTACCCTACATTAGATATCGTTCTGGAAATTGTAGCTGTAATTTTTGGTTTATTGAGTGTATGGTTTGCTAAAAAAGATAATATTTTAGTTTTTCCAACAGGATTAGTCAGTACCTTAATTTTTGTTTACTTGCTTTGGAAATGGACACTATGGGGTGATATGATGATCAATGGGTATTATTTTGTGATGAGTATATATGGTTGGTACCATTGGTCGCGAAAAAAAGGGGAGAATGATGAATTTCCAATTTCAAAAATTTCAAGATCAGAAAAACGAATTGCCATAATTCTTTTTATATTTACGGTTGCCTTTGTAGTTTCGGTTTATCATTATTTTGGGAAATTTACTACTTGGTATGCCTATGTTGATACCTTTATTACGGGAATTTTCTTCGTAGGAATGTGGCTCATGGCTAAAAGGAAAGTCGAAAATTGGGTATTTTGGATTATTGGGGATGTAATTTCCATTCCATTATATTTTGCAAAAGGCTATACTTTTACCAGTTTTCAGTATCTAGTATTTACAGTAGTTGCCATTTTTGGCTATTTAGAATGGAAGAAAATCTCAGACAGCACAGTAACGGAACTAAAAAAATAATCAAAATAGTATTATTTGGTCCCGAAAGTACCGGAAAAACAACATTAGCCAGGCAACTTGCTGAGTATTATAAAACTGAATGGGTTCCGGAATTTGCACGAGAATATTTGCAAGAGAAATGGGATACAGCTGAGCAGGTATGTGTTATAGGTGACATGTTATCTATAGCTTATGGCCAGACCAAATTGGAAAATGAACGCGCACTGACCGCTAATAAATTTCTTTTTTGTGATACTAATCTCATGGTTACTAAAGTTTTTTCGGAGGTATATTATAATTATTGTGATCCTTTATTAGAGATTGCCGCTTGCGATCATGAATATGATTTATTTTTTCTGACAGATATCGATGTGCCTTGGAAAAAAGATGATTTAAGAGATAAAGCAGAAGGGAGAGAATCTGTTTTTGCGGTCTTTAAACAATCTTTAATTGATAATAACAAACCCTTTATTACGCTTTCTGGCGACAAGGATTTGAGACTTAAAAAAGCAATTTCTATTATTGAGGAGTTATCCCTTGCAAAAGATTGTGGGTTTTCTTCAGTTGATTTTGTACAGATCAATGATCATGGAATTCCATTAAAAAATATTCAAAAACAATTGTATTTTTTTGAACACGGAATGCCTAAAACAGATTTAGTGAGTCCAGCAAAGTTATTTAATGGAATTTTAAAATTTTCTGAGAAGGATTTTCAAGAAAAAGCACTTTTTTTTGACCTTCAAAAGTTAAATTTGAAATTAAAAAAATTCGTTCCAGCATCAGGAGCTGCCAGTAGAATGTTTAAATTTCTAATTGAATTTCTGGTAGATTTTGATGTAGAGAATGAAACCATAAATGCTTACATCAACCGAAAACAGGCAAACAAACTTTCTGTTTTCATTGTAGGAATGGAAAAATTCCCTTTTTATGAAGCAATAGACCTGCAATTGAGAACCGATTTTGCTGATTTTGATGTTATGGATCCTAGTTTAAAAAATTATTATTTCATAAAATTGCTGTTGTCATCCGATTATTTTGATTTTGCCAACAAACCAAAGGGAATTCTTCCTTTTCATAAATACAAAACTCATATAGCAACTCCCATTGAGGAACATTTACACGAATGTGCTCATTATTCGAGTTCGAATAACAGTTCTCATTTGCATTTTACGGTTTCAGAATCGCATCAAAAGCATTTTGAAAATATTATTAAAAATATTAAATCTAAAATTGAAGTTCAATCTGAAACCGCAATCGCTGTTAGTTATTCGTACCAGAATAAAAAAACGGATACACTTACAGTAGATCTTAAAAATAAACCGTTTAGGAACGAAAAGGGAGAGTTGGTTTTTAGACCAGGAGGGCATGGGGCTTTGATCGAAAATCTAAATGATTTGGATGCGGATATTGTATTTATTAAAAATATTGACAATGTAATTCAAAATAATAGCAAAAAAATAGCTTTGTACAAAAAGGCTTTGGCGGGGACTTTAATAGAAATACAACAACAGGTCTTTAATTATTTACATAGTTTAGATACCTTGTCGATAGAGCAAGAGTGGATAGATGAAATAATTCTTTTTATAGAAGAAAAATTGAATATCAAAGTTTCTGATGGTTTTTATAACTATAGTTTTGAGAGTAAGGTCTCTGAGGTAAAATCAATTTTAAACAAGCCAATTCGGGTTTGCGGTATGGTGAAAAACGAGGGTGAACCAGGTGGTGGTCCTTTTTGGGTCAGAGATAGTCATGGTCTCGTATCATTACAAATTGTAGAAAGTTTTCAAGTTGATTTGTCTAATGACAATCAAAAGAGGATTCTCCATGCTGCCACACATTTCAATCCGGTTGATCTAGTTTGTGGTATCAAAAATTATAAAAAGGAGAAGTTTGATTTATCACAATTTGTGGATCATAATAGTGGTTTTATTGTGGAGAAAAGTACATTAGGAAAAAATAGTAAAGCTTATGAATTACCTGGTTTGTGGAACGGTGCCATGGCAAAGTGGCTCACAATATTTGTTGAGGTGCCTTTAATTACTTTTAATCCGGTAAAAACGGTGAATGATTTATTAAAACCCGCACATCAATCTAAATAATTTTACAAAAAAAGCAACATCAATGGAAATTGAAAAAATCATAACTGAATTAAGTTTTAAAGCCGTTCGCAGCAGTGGAGCTGGTGGTCAGAACGTAAATAAAGTTTCCTCGAAAGTGGTGTTGAGTTTTGATTTGCATCATTCTCAGGCTTTAACGGAAGAGGAAAAACGCTTGATGGAAACCAAATTGTATTCTAGATTGACAGTTGATTCTGTTTTAATCTTAAATTGTGACGAAGATCGCAGTCAGTTTAGAAATAAAGAAATTGTAATCAAACGTTTTTTAGAACTCCTCAAAAATGCATTGGTAATTCCCAAAGAAAGAAAACCCACGAGAATTCCTAAGTCTGTTATTAGAAAGCGAATAAAGGACAAAAAAAATGTGTCTGAGGTTAAGAAAAACAGGAAGAGACCAAATGTAGAGTAAGTCCTTTTTACTTTTATTTTTTTAAATTTTAAACTTTAAACAAAAAAAACTACTTTTGCGTTGTCTCAAAGGGGTGCTCTAAATAACGAGCTGAGATTATACCCAAAGAACCTGGACAAGTAATGTTGTCAAGGGAAAAAATGATAAATAAATAGGATGTAACTACTTTATTTTTCATAGAAAGCAACCATTTTTTAATTTAACAAAAGAATAATTCCCCCTTTTATTCGTAATTTTTTTACGGATGAATATTTTATTTAAGAAAAAGAGCCAAGAGCTAAGAGCCAAGAGCCAAGAAAGATCAATTCGAGTACTTTTTATACTTTTTATTTTTCACTTTTCACTTTTTACATTTTCGCAAGTCAAAGACACAACCAAGTTAAACCAACTCGATGAAGTCTTAGTTTCGGCAGTACGGGTTACTACAAAAACACCAGTTAGTTTCAGTAATTTGGACAAAAAGGATATCAAATTCCGAAATTTAGGACAAGATATTCCAATTCTGATGAATTACCTACCTTCTGTAGTCACCACTTCAGATGCTGGAAATGGTGTGGGGTACACCGGAATCCGAGTTCGGGGTAGCGATGCCACCCGTGTAAACGTTACCATCAACGGAATTCCGTATAATGACTCGGAAAGCCATGGAACGTATTGGGTAAATATGCCAGATTTTGCCTCCTCGTTGGAGAGTTTGCAATTACAACGCGGCGTAGGAACTTCGACTAATGGAGCAGGCGCTTTCGGGGCGAGTTTAAATATGCTAACTGATAATTTTTCCAAAGAAAGTTCTGGGGAAATCTCAAACTCGTATGGAAGCTTTAATACCAGAAAACATACTATAAAATTCAGTACAGGTCTAATGAATGATCATTTCGAAATCGCGGGAAGGTTGTCTGCTTTAAATTCAGATGGATATGTGGATCGTGGAGCGTCTGATTTGAAATCTTATTTTCTGCAAGGAACTTATGTAGGGAAAACTACTTTGATAAAAGCCTTGGTTTTTGGAGGAAAAGAGAAAACGTATCAATCATGGAACGGAATTGATGGAGAAATGCTGAATAATGATAGGACGTTTAATTCAGCAGGAGCTTTTACGGATGAACAAGGAAAGGCTCGTTTTTATGACAATGAAACCGATAATTACCAGCAAGATCACGCTCAGTTGCATTGGAACGAAAAAATATCTGAAAACTGGAGTACTAATTTTGCTTTGCATTACACCAAAGGGCAGGGTTTCTTTGAAAATTATAAGGAAGACGCTGATTTTGCTGATTATGGATTGCAGCCCGTAGGCGCAGAAACAACAACGGACTTGATTCGTCAAAAATGGTTGGATAACGATTTTTACGGAACGACATTTTCGGCTAATTATAAGAGTGATCAACTGGATGTGATTTTTGGTGGCGGATGGAATAAGTATGAAGGCAGTCACTTTGGTAAAGTGATTTGGGCACGATTAGCTTCGCAGAGTGAGTTAGGAGATCGGTATTACGATGATTATGCCACTAAAACGGACGAAAATATTTTTGCAAAAGCCAATTACCAAATCACGGAACAGCTAAGTTTGTTTGGAGATTTGCAATATAGATCAGTCAATTACAAAGCCAATGGCGTTCAACCAACACTTGTGGATGATACTTTTAATTTCTTTAACCCTAAAGCGGGATTAACCTATACGATCAATTCTGGAAATTCGGTGTATTTGTCTTATGCCAGAGCCAACCGTGAACCAAATAGGAGTGATTATGAAGGCGGAAACGTAAAGCCGGAAAAATTGAATGACTTTGAACTGGGGTGGCGATATGTTGCAGAGAAAGTACATTTCAACTCGAATGTGTATTATATGGCCTATAAAGATCAATTGATTTTGACAGGAAGTTTAGATGATGTAGGCGCTCCAATACGTTCCAATAGTGAAAAAAGTTACCGTTTAGGACTGGAAGTAGATGCTACAATAGCGTTGACAAATCAATTGATTATTCGTCCTAATTTTACTTTGAGTGCTAATAAAAATACGAATTTAGCAGTAGAATGGCAAAATTATGGGACAACGGATATCGCATATTCACCATCGATTATTGCAGGAAATATTTTGGTCTATACGCCAGTGGAGCATCTTCATATTTCATGGTTGCAAAAATTCGTCGGGGAACAGTACATGAATAATATTGAATTGCCGGCAGCAAAGTTGGCGGATTATTTTGTTAATGATTTAAATATTGCCTACTCTTTTACCCCTAAAACGATCTTCAAAGAAATTGTGTTGACGGGCTTAGTGAATAACTTCTTAGACAAAAAATACATTTCCAATGGTTATATGTATGATGTGTATCCGTATTATTATCCGCAAGCGGGAATTAATTTCCTTGCTGGATTGACATTGAAGTTTTAGGATGTTATTGTAGCAACAATGTCTGGTCCTAGAAAAAACAATACAGGATTAAGAAAAATAAAAGTGCTTTTTTACCCAGTAGTAAGTTCCGTTTTACTACTGTTTTTTTGTGTTATAGGCCCTCCTTTTAATTATAAACTCGAAGCACATTTCCATTGACTTGAACCCGATATTGCTTCATAGGATATTGTAAATCGCCTTGGCCAGTAAATAAACTGTATTCCTTGCTGTCACATCCGCAAATGGCATTTATCCCATTTATGGTCATAGTAGAACAGGCACT
Organism: Flavobacterium sp. GNP008; assembly: GCF_056428965.1. Lineage (NCBI taxonomy): Bacteria > Pseudomonadati > Bacteroidota > Flavobacteriia > Flavobacteriales > Flavobacteriaceae > Flavobacterium > Flavobacterium sp. GNP008. The sequence continues at coordinate 1,260,851 of NZ_JBWJVL010000001.1, forward strand.
TATAGCCTGATTAGGACAAGCGGCATCAAAAGCATTGTATCCGCTTCCAGTATTGAAAATAATAACACCCCGAGCACCTATTCCAGAAATATAAACCGCATTACTAACAAATTTAAGATTTGAATATGCCGGCAAATTCATATTAACGTCTGTAGTAAAGCTGTAATTAGGCACAAACGGATTGGTGTTGTCAAAACCGGAATCACTACACGAAAAAAAGTAAGGAATGATAAAGAAAAGCAGGGCACATTTTTTCATTTTAAAATAGTGTCAAAGTATTAGTGAAACAAATTTAATTTATTTAACTTTGAATTATATATGATTAACATATATTTATAGACGAAAAAATAATAATAGTATCTTTGTGGAAAGAAATCCCGTCCTGATGGGATTTTTTCTATTTATATAAAGGAAGAAATTATGAGCGCAGTATCGTATTACACCGCAGAAGGATTGAAAAAATTAAGAGAAGAATTGGATTATTTAAAGAGCGTAATGCGTCCAAAAGCATCCGCGGATATAGCTGAAGCAAGAGATAAAGGCGATCTTTCTGAGAATGCCGAATATGATGCGGCTAAGGAAGCACAAGGCATGCTGGAAATGCGTATTGCGAAATTGGAAGAAGTACATTCTAACGCCAGGTTGATTGATGAAACGCATCTGGATGTTTCTAAAGTATTAGTATTGTCCAATGTGAAAATCAAAAACCAAACCAATGGAATGGAAATGAAATACACATTAGTAGCCGAAAGTGAAGCGGATCTAAAAACGGGAAAAATCTCAGTAACTTCCCCAATAGGGAAAGGGTTGTTAGGGAAATCTGTAGGTGAATTTGCCGAAATCACAGTTCCTAATGGTGTTTTAAAATTTGAGATTTTAGAAATTACAAGAGATTAAAGGTACTATTTGGCATTTGTATTTGGTCTCTAAAAGTAGGGGTCAGGATCTGCTGTTTCTTTATATATTATTTTAAAAGTGATTATCTAAAAACCAGACTCATGAGTAGTGTATTTTCAAAAATCATAAACGGAGAAATTCCGTGTTATAAAATTGCCGAGGATGATAATTTTTTGGCTTTTTTGGATGTAAATCCAAATGCAAAAGGGCACACACTGTGTATTCCAAAAAAAGAAATTGGTAAGTTTTTTGAGATAGAAGATGAGTTATACCTTGGGTTGATGCAGTTTTCAAAAAAAATAGCTGTAGCTCTTGAAAAAACTATTCCGTGTAAACGAATCGGGATGGCAGTTATAGGTCTTGAAGTCCCTCATGCTCACATTCATTTGATTCCCTTGAATGAAATGGACGAAATGCGTTTTCAAAATAAAGTATCGTTAACTAAAGATGAATTTGAAGCTTTGGCAGAACGGATCAAAGCCAATTTGTGATAAGTACGCAAATAAAATAAATTGGTATGGTTTTCGTTTAGAAAAGGGAATAGGTGAAAACCTATTCCCTTTTCTAATTTATGGATTCTAAACCGATACTATGAAAAATAGTTGCGTACTCCTTTTTCTCTTTTTCTCTTTATTTAGTTATGGTCAAGTTAGTCCTGCTTATGCTGCGGTCGATGCAAAAATGGCTGCTATTCCTGCTAATTCAACTAATTCTATAGATGCAATCGCTACATACATTACTCTAAATTTTAAAACCGATACGGATAAAATCAGAGCTGCTTTTTATTGGACGTCATCCAATATTAGCTATAATGTTGCCAATATGTATGCAGTAAATTTTCAGGAATCAACACAAGAGAAAATCGCAAGGACTTTAAAAACCAAAAGAGGCGTCTGTATACATTATGCTGAAGTTTTGAATGCACTTTCTGAAAAAATCGGAATTCAGTCCTATATAATTCAAGGGTATACGAAGCAAAACGGCAAGGTGGGAAATTTGGCTCATGCTTGGACTGCTGCAAAAATTGATGAAAAATGGTATGTTTTTGATCCCACTTGGGGATCGGGTTATGTAAACAATGGTCAGTTTTCAAAAAAACTGAATAATCTGTATTTCAAAGCAGAACCTACTACAATAATTGCCTCTCATATCCCATTTGACTATGTCTGGCAATTTTTGAATTACCCTGTTACCAATCAGGAGTTTTATGAGGGAAAAATCCAAATGAATAAAAGCAAGAAATATTTTGATTTTGAAAAAGAAATTACCAAATACAACGCCTTTTCAGAAGTTGATCAATTGTTGGCCGCAGCGGATAGAATTGAAAAAAACGGATTGAAAAACACGATGATTGTAGAACGGTATGAGGGTAAAAAGAGACAGTTTATGCATTTGCGAAAAAACACCAATATAGAAAAGTTAAATTCTATTGTAAATGAAATGAATGATGCCGTTGTGTTATTGAATGATTTTATTCACTACAGAAACAATAAGTTTAACCCTGTTTTTTCGGATACTGAAATTAGTAGTATGATTGAAATACCAGTGGATAAACTGGCTAAATGTCAAAACGAAATTTATAGCATTGGTTCAGTTGGTACAGAAAATGCAGCAAGTGTGGCATCGATAAAAAAATCGATAAGTAAAGCTTTGGCGCAAGCTGAAGAACATGCGTTGTTTGTGCAAAACTATTTAAGTAAGTCTAAAATGGTTCGGAAAACGATGTTTTCTAGCGTAACTTGGTTGTGATTTTTTTAAACTAAATTACTTTTTTTAAAACTCACTTGCATCGTTGTTCCTTTTCCAATTTCGGAATCCAGTACCTTGATGGTTCCTTTGTGGTACTCCTTTACGATTCGTTGAGTCAATGAAAGACCCAATCCCCAGCCCCTTTTTTTAGTGGTGAAACCGGGTTCAAAGATGGTTTTGAATTGTTTTTTCTGAATCCCGGCTCCTGAATCAGAAACATTTATGTTTACATAATCACCTACAGGTTCAATTCTTAGCGCTAATTTCCCTTTTCCTTTCATCGCATCAATAGCGTTTTTTACTAAATTTTCAATAGTCCAACTGTGTAAAGTAGGATTGAGTAATACCATAATAGGTGATTTTGGTGCATGGAATGAGAACTCAATTTGTTTGGAAAACCGGGATTGCAAATAGTCGTAAGACTGAAGGGTCTCTTGAATGATATCTCTGTTTTCTAATTTTGGTTCGGAACCTATTTTCGAAAAACGATCGGTTATGGTTTGCAAGCGTTCAATGTCTTTTTCGATTTCAAAAGTAGTGCTTTCAGCTACATCTTCGGATTTCAGGAGTTCAACCCAGCCAATCAATGAAGAGAGCGGCGTTCCAATCTGGTGTGCGGTTTCTTTGGCCATTCCTGCCCAAAGTTTGTTTTGGGTGGCCATTTTGGTACTTCGATAAAAATTGTAAACTAACCCCCCAAAAAGTACAATGATAAGCACTAAAGCAATAGGGTAGTACTTTAATTTATTGAGTAAAGCGGAGTTTCCATAGTATAATTTTTGAAATTTTCCCGAAACATATTCAATAACAATGGGCTCATTTTCATTTTTTAAATCGGATAAAAAAGCAATAGCTTTTTGTTTGTTTTTCACAATAACCTCATCAATATTGACGGTGTTTATAATGCGGTCATTTTCTGTAAGGATAATAGGAATCGAGGTGTTATCACTAAAAATTTGGAGCGGAAGTTCAACATCAGTGTTTTCGTCAGCGTTAATAAGTGTTTTTTGGGCTTGTGCCCAAAGATTCATTTTTAATCGTTCTTCGTTTTTGAAGATTTGAAAAAAAGTATAAGTATTCCAAAGAATTAATGAAATTATTAAAAAAGAGGCAAAAATTATAATCCAACGGGTTGTATTTCTTCTTTCAGAAAACTGCATAAATGAAAATTTGAATTATAAATATAACGAAATAAAGGCTGTAGTATTTTAGTTTTAATCAAAGATTTTTTTTTAGAATAAATCCACCTAAAATTGTATTCTAATTTCGTCTACTACTTCTAAAACTTAATTGATTTGTCTACTTTTGTGTCTTATAGTAATAAATCAAAAATATATGATTACAATAGATCCTAAAAGTATTGAAACGGCACAATTGCAGGGGTATCTGCAAAGTTCAGTAGGGCCGAGACCTATTGCTTTTGCCAGTACTATGGATGCGCAAGGAAATCCAAATGTATCGCCTTTTAGTTTCTTTAATGTGTTCAGCGCCAATCCTCCAATTTTAATATTTTCACCGGCCAGACGTGTTCGTGATAATTCAATTAAACACACTTTGATCAATGCCGAAGCAACACGTGAAGTGGTCATTAATGTGGTGAATTATGATATGGTACAACAAACATCTCTTGCAAGTACAGAGTACGCCGCTGGTGTAAATGAGTTTGTAAAATCAGGTTTGACGCCCATTGCTTCTGATGTGGTAAAGCCCTTCAGGGTAAAAGAATCTCCAGTGCAATTTGAATGTAAAGTCACCCAGATTATTCCTTTGGGAAGTGAAGGAGGAGCGGGAAATTTAATACTTTGTGAAGTGGTGAGAATTCATATTGATGAAGCGGTTTTAGACGAAAACGGAGCAATTGACCAGTATAAAATAGATTTGGTTTCCAGATTAGGCGGTAACTGGTATTCCAGATCAAATCAAGGACTTTTTGAAGTCCCAAAACCTCTATCGACATTAGGAATTGGGGTTGATGCGATACCCAGTTTTATAAAAGAAAGTCCGATTTTTAATGGGAATGATTTAGGTAGGTTAGGGAATATAGAAGCCTTGCCTACAATGGAAGAAGTTAGTATATTTGTACACCAGAATTTTGCTGTAAAAGGAGTTTTAAGTTCTGATGACCCAGAAAAAGTGCACTTAGAGGCTAAAAAATATCTGGATGACAATGATGTTTTGTCTGCTTGGAAAGTGCTTTTAGCAAAAAAATAACATAAATAACAATAAAAAATAACGAAGATGGAAGTTACAGGAAAAATTAAAATGCTTGGGGATGCTAAAAATGTAGGAAACGGTAGTTTCTTAAAAAGAGAGCTTGTAGTAACAACAGAAGAACAATATCCGCAACACATTTTAGTGGAATTTGTACAAGATAAATGTGATTTATTGAATAGTTTTAAAGTAGGTGAAGCGGTAAAAGTTTCTATCAATTTAAGAGGCCGCGAATGGGTAGATCCACAAGGTGTGACTAAATATTTCAATGCAATTCAAGGATGGAGAGTAGAAAGAGTTGCGGCTGATGCACCTAATGCGCAAATGCCTCCAATGCCAGCTGCCGAAGCATTTGCTCCAGCTACAAATTTAAACGAAGAAGAAGCAGACGATTTGCCATTTTAATCATTTGATTTTTATTCATAATAGTTAACACCCCGACAGTTATAATAGCTGTCGGGTTTATTTTTTAATAAAGAATGTATTATTTAACTGCAGCACTATTCTTTCCTCCAGTTTCTCAGACTAATGCTGCGGGTATTCTCGCTCTTGGGGGAGATTTGTCTGCTGAACGTTTGCAACTTGCTTACAAAAGTGGAATTTTTCCATGGTTTGAAGATGGAGAACCCATTACATGGTGGTCACCAAATCCCAGAATGGTTTTGTTTCTGGATGAATTGATTGTTTCAAAAAGTATGCGTACTATTCTTAATCGCCCTATTTTTAAAGTTACTTTCAACCAGAATTTTAGAGATGTCATTTCGAATTGTCAAAACATAAAACGCGAGGGTCAAAACGGGACTTGGATTACCAATAATATGATTGAAGCTTATTGTAAACTACACGAATTAGGTAGTGCTAAATCAGTAGAGGTTTGGCAAAACGAAAAATTAGTAGGCGGACTTTATGGTATCGATTTAGGTCATGTTTTCTGTGGAGAAAGTATGTTTTCTACAGTTTCCAATGCTTCAAAAGTAGCTTTCATCGCTTTGGTAAACGAATTAATGAAAGCCAATTATCAATTATTAGATTGTCAGGTGTATAATCCCCATCTCGAAAGTCTGGGTTGTAGAGAAATTGAAAGAGGTGATTTTATGGAAATATTAAAAAGACAACCGTTTTAAAACTTCAGTTTAGTAAAACTCCAATCTAAAGTATTGTAAAGCACCAATTCATTTTCTAAAGTAGGTAATTCCAGAATCAGTTTCAACGTTTCATGCGCCATCATAGTTCCGATAATTCCTGGAAGCGTACCCAATACACCATTCGAATTACAATTGGGAACGTCTTTTGGATTTGGTGGTTCTGGGAATAAATCACGTAGATTTTTAGTTCCATTATGGTTGAAAAGGGCCATTTGTCCCTCAAATTTCAAAATGCTCCCATAGATCAATGATTTTCCTAGTTTTACGCAGGTGTCATTTACCAGATAACGGGTTTCAAAATTATCACAGCCATCAACAATTACATCAAAATCCATGATGATTTCTTTGGCGTTTTCAACGGTTAATTTTTCTTCAAAAGCAACAATATGAATCAATGGATTTAAGGTTTCTAAAACACATTTGGCTGTAAGTGCTTTTGATTTCCCAACGTGCTGCTCCATATATAAAATTTGGCGGTGCAAGTTGTGCAATTCTATGGTGTCAAAATCCACAATTCCTATGGTTCCCACTCCAGCGGTTGCCATATAGTGTAAAATTGGACAACCCAATCCGCCTGCGCCAAGTACTAAAACTTTGGCTTTCTTGAGTTTTTCCTGTCCCGAATTGCCTATTTCCTGCAACATCATCTGGCGGTTGTAGCGTAAAAAATCTTGAATGATACTCATTTTTTTAGTCTTAAAGTTGAAAGTCATAAAGTTGAAAGTCAAAAGAAGATAAAAAGTAAGTTGAGTTCTTTTGACATTAAGACTTTATGAGATTTGATTGTATATTTTATCCCAATCTTTCCAAACGGGTTCGTATCCTTTGCTGGAAATAACTTTTGCAATCTCGCCAGCAGATCGTTCATCACTGATTTCAAATTGCTCCAATGATTGTGGATCAACTGCATAACCGCCAGGATTAGTTTTAGAACCGGCACTCATACTGGTGATACCAATTGCAATACTATTATCCCGAAATTTTTCGTTCTCTCGGGTAGACATAGAGATTTCTAAATCTTCATTCCACAAGCGATAGGCACAAATGAGTTGGGTCAAATCGGCATCCTCCATGATGAAATTAGGCGCAATAACTCCTTCCGCCGGTCGTAATCTCGGGAAAGAAACCGCATATTTAGTTTGCCAATAGGTTCTCTGTAAATAATCCAAATGCAAGGCGTTAAAAAAACTGTCCGTGCGCCAGTCTTCCAATCCTAATAAAACACCCAATCCTATTTTATGAATACCCGCAGTTCCTATTCTATCGGGAGTTTCTAGACGAAAATCAAAATTGGATTTTTTTCCTTTGGTATGATATTGTTTATAAACATCTCGATGGTAGGTTTCTTGGTATACTAAAATTGAATAAACACCAGCGTCATGAAGCTGCAAATATTCAACTGTTGACAAGGGTTGCACTTCGGCTGAAATGATCGAAAAATCATTTTTTATTTGTGCAATTGCCTTTAGAAAATAATGAATGTTTACAGTATGATTTGCTTCTCCAGTAACCAATAAAACATGATCAAATCCCGCTTTTTTCAAGACCTCGATTTCTTGCGTGATTTCATTTTCGGTAAGTGTTTTTCGCTTGATTTTATTGTCTAAACTAAAACCACAATAGGTACAAATGTTTTGGCATTCGTTGCTTAAATACAAAGGAGCATACATCTGAATTGTTTTGCCAAATCTTTTTTGGGTTAATTTCTGTGCCAGCTGTGCCATTTGCTCTAAATGAGGGAGGGCAGCCGGTGAAATCAATGCCAAAAAATCATCTAGATTGCGTTTGCTTTTGGCCAAAGCCTGTTCGACTTCTAAGGAAGTAGTACTGTATATTTTAGATTTAATAGTATCCCAATCGTAATTGTCAAAAACCGCTTTAAATGTTTTCATTGTTTATGTTGGTTATTTAGTGATCATCATTTTTGGTGTTCAGTTTCGGCTTCCTCTCCTTTGGAGAGGGTTGGGGAGAGGATTACTCATACAAAAACGCTGTCAAAGGACTTGAGGCCATTGCACGATTTGCTTTTTGCGCTAATTGCGCTTCGAAGGCTTTTCGACCTGCAATAACGGCTTCTCTAAAAGCTTCGGCCATTAATATAGGGTTTCCGGCAACGGCAATGGCTGTGTTTACCAAAACGGCATCTGCTCCAAGTTCCATCGCTTTTGCAGCATCGGATGGTGCGCCAATTCCGGCGTCTATAATCACGGGGACTTTGCTCTGTTCGATAATAATTTCCAAAAAATCGATAGTTTTTAATCCTTTGTTACTGCCAATTGGTGAACCCAAAGGCATCACCGCCGAAGTTCCGGCGTCTTCTAGTCGTTTACATAAAACGGGATCCGCATGGATGTAAGGCAAAACGATAAATCCTAATTTGGCTAATGTCTCGGTAGCTTTTAAGGTTTCGATCGCATCGGGCATCAAATATTTTGGATCGGGATGAATTTCCAGTTTAAGCCAATTGGTTTCTAATGCCTCCCGAGCTAATTGTGCTGCAAAAATGGCTTCTTTAGCATTTCGAGCGCCAGAGGTATTGGGTAACAAATTAATCAGCGGATGTTTCAAATGTGATAAAAGAGCATCGGTTTCGGTTTCTAAATCCACACGTTTTAATGCTACGGTTACTAACTCGCTTCCAGAGGCTAAAATGGCTTCTTCCATCTGTTGATTGGAACCAAATTTCCCAGTGCCTAAAAACAAGCGGGATTGAAAGGTTTTGTCTCCTATTTTAAATGGTACCATATAAGTTGTCGTTAAGTTGATTGATAAGTTGGGATGGATTTTGGGTTTGTGTAATCAAACGAGAAACAGCAATACCATAAATTCCGGTTTCCATTAAGCTTTCCACGTTTTCTAATGTGATCCCTCCAATGGCATAAATGGGAATTTGGATGTTTTTTATTTTCATTTGTTTAATAATCGAACGATAGCCTTCCAATCCTAAAATTGGACTTAAATTTTGTTTGGTAGTGGTAAATTGAAATGGACCCAGACCAATATAATCACATTTTTCGGCTGTTCTTTGGAGCACGTCATCAAAAGTGTTTGCAGTGCCTCCAATGATTTTTGTTTTTCCTAAAAGGACTCGGGCTTCTTCCACCTTCATGTCACTCAAACCCAAATGAACTCCATCCGCATCCAATTGTTGCGCTAAATGAACGTTGTCATTGATGATAAAAGTGGCTAAATATTCTTTGCATACCATTTTTATGGCTTCCGCCAAAGTGAAAGCATCATCTGAATAGTTTTTTTTGAACCGCATTTGTATCCAATCGCAACCATTGTCCAATGCTTTGTGAATGTTATACAATTGTTCTTTAACTGTATTTCCCTGCGAAATGTAGTGTAACCTATTATGCATGATGGTATCCTAATTTAGTTGGGTTGGATTCTAAGTACGTTTCTATATATTTTTTGGCATTAATACAAGCTGTTTTCAGGTCTTGCTCCAGAGCTATATTTGCGACAATGGCTGATGATAGTACGCAACCGGAACCATGTTTTTCGAAAACCAAAGTATTATTTGGCTTAAGCCTAAAGATTTCCTTACCGGTATATAAATAATCAATGCCTATTGCTGCAGGATTATGACCGCCTTTTAGTAACACGGCGCAGTGTTTTGAAAGTGTTATCGCAATTCTTTCTGCATTAATTTCTTCAGAAGACAGTTGCACAATTTCATTGTAATTGGGTGTTATCAAATCAATTGCTTTCAATATCTCAATCAAAACAGTTTGATTTTTAATAGTGATAAAATGGAATTCAGTAGTCGATTTTAAAACGGTATCCCAAACAATTTTTGTTTTTGGCGAAAGCTTTTTTATCGTAAAAACAATTTCTTTTAAGTAGTCGAGTGAAGGAACAATTCCAATTTTTACTGCTTTGATAGTATAGTTTTTAAACAATTTGTCTAGTGATCTCAATACAAAAGCTTGGTCAGTCCAGTGCATTTCGAAGAACTCCTTTTCGGTTTGAATGGTGTTGCCTGTATTCAATGCAAAACCATAGACGTGATGCTGCTCGAATGTTTTGATGTCTGCCAAAACCCCTGCACCTCCAGACGGATCAAAGCCTGCAATTGTTAATACGTAAGGTCTGTTTTCTGACATAATTTAAAATTTTTGACTGGATGTTTACTGTTCCAAATGGTACCTAAAAGTGCAACATCATCAAAACCATATGCTAATGCGGTTTTGATTCTCTCAGATGTAATTCCACCTACTGCAATCAATGCAGTTGTGTTATTCTTTCTTTGTCCCAATTCTTTTTTAAAATCTATATCCGAAGCATAATTGGGTTTAGAAATACTTTCGAAAACCGGCCCAAAAAAAGCATAATCAAAAACAGTAAATAATTGTTCAAAATCAGCCATGTTATGGACTGAAGTGGAGAGTGAAAATCTATTTTTCTTCCATTTTTTTAAACATTCCTCAGATGTTTCGATTCTCATTTTTTCTGTAAAATGAATGCGTTGTATTCCAGATGCCGAAGCCAGTTGATGATGACTTTGTAAAACCAAACTTTGTCTATAATCCGTTTTTATTTCCGATATGTAAGCTTTCATTTCTGCTTCTGAAAAACCGGGTTTTCGAATGTGAAGCAACTCCAAACCATTTTCGAAAAGCAAATGGAGGGTATCGATTTCATTAGGAATAGGAATTGGATTTGTGATTACGATCATAGTCTTTTCTCTTTCTTCTTTCCTCTATTTTTTAGATATAAATTTCCTTTCCACTTTTTACAAATTCTTGCGACTTCTCTTGCATTCCTTTCTCCGCTTCAGCGACATCACGGATTTCCTGCGAGATTTTCATTGAGCAGAATTTGGGTCCACACATCGAACAAAAATGAGCCACTTTGGCACCATCTGCTGGCAAGGTTTCATCATGAAATTCACGAGCTGTATCGGGATCTAATGACAAGTTAAACTGGTCTTCCCAACGGAATTCAAAACGTGCTTTGCTCAAGGCATTGTCACGGTATTGTGATCCAGGATGCCCTTTGGCCAAATCAGCGGCATGAGCCGAAATCTTATACGTGATAACACCGTCTTTAACGTCCTTTTTATTGGGTAAACCAAGGTGTTCTTTTGGTGTAACATAGCACAACATGGCACAGCCATACCAGCCAATCATTGCCGCGCCAATGGCGGAAGTGATGTGGTCATAGCCCGGGGCAATATCCGTTGTCAATGGGCCTAAAGTATAAAAAGGAGCTTCGTCACAGTGTTCCAGTTGCTTGTCCATATTTTCTTTAATTAGGTGCATCGGTACATGACCGGGACCTTCAATAAATACCTGAACATCGTGTTTCCAAGCAATTTTTGTCAGCTCACCAAGTGTTTCCAATTCGGCAAATTGAGCGGCATCATTCGCATCGGCAATAGAACCTGGGCGTAAACCATCTCCTAATGAAAAGGCTACGTCATACTGTTTCATGATTTCGCAAATTTCTTCGAAATGGGTGTAAAGGAAGTTTTCTTTATGGTGAAATAAACACCATTTTGCCATGATAGAACCACCACGGGAAACAATTCCGGTAACACGGTCAGCAGTTAAATGGATGTAACGCAATAAAACGCCGGCGTGAATGGTGAAATAAGAAACTCCTTGTTCCGCTTGTTCTATTAACGTATCACGGAATACTTCCCAAGTTAAATCTTCGGCAACACCATTTACTTTTTCTAAAGCTTGGTAAATAGGCACCGTTCCAATTGGCACTGGAGAATTTCGGATAATCCATTCTCTGGTTTCGTGAATATTTTTTCCTGTCGATAAATCCATAATCGTGTCAGCCCCCCAACGGCATGCCCAAACTGCTTTTTCCACTTCTTCTTCGATCGTGGAGGTTACGGCGCTGTTCCCAATGTTCGCATTAATTTTTACCAAGAAGTTGCGTCCCACAATCATCGGTTCGCTTTCTGGGTGGTTGATGTTGTTTGGGATAATGGCACGACCTCTGGCTACTTCACTGCGGACAAATTCAGGTGTGATCTTGGATTTTGGCGTATTAGCTCCAAAACTGTTTCCGTCATGTTGGCATTGCATCGCCTTGGTTTGTTCGTTTATCAACTCCAAGCGTTGGTTTTCACGAATGGCGATGTATTCCATTTCGGGCGTGATAATTCCCTGTTTTGCATAATACAATTGAGATACATTAGCTCCTTTTTTGGCCCGCATGGGTTTGTGCAAATATTCAAAACGCAATTCGTTTAGTTTTTCGTCATTGAGACGTTTTTTACCATATTCAGAAGAGATTTCAGTCAATTCTTCTACGTCATTACGGTCCAGAATCCATTGTTCTCGAATGCGGGGCAATCCTTTTCGAATGTCAATTTCGATATTTGGGTCGGTGAAGGGACCTGAAGTATCGTAAACGGTTACCGGTGGATTTTTTTCTATTCTGCCATTTGACATTTTAGTGTCTGCCAATGCGATTTCACGCATCGCTACTTTTATGGGATGAAGGATTCCGTCTACGTAAATTTTTGTAGAGTTTGGGAAGGGAGTTCTTGAGATTTTTTCTTCGTTATTCATTTGTTTGAATTTTATATTTTAGGAGTGTTCGCCTTCTGCTAGGGATAGTAATGGAAAGCCCGTAAAGTGGAAAGCCAAATAAAACAAGGATGAGTGAAGCGACCGTAAGGAAGCTTTGACTAAGACTATGTTTTATAGGATTGCAACTGCGGGCTTGAAATGGATAGCCCGCCCGAGCTGCCCAATTAACCTCCCTGAGTTGCAGAGATGATGAGAATGTCGTCGGTTTCTTGTATGGGATGGGAATTCCAGTTGGATTTTGGAATTACGGTATTGTTAATGGCTACGGCGATTCCTTTTTGTTTGATGGGAATTTCCAAGTCAAGAAGTGCCTGAACAGTTAGACTGTCAGTTGTAAATTGTTTCGTTTGATTGTTGATTTTAAGCTCCATTCCTTTTGAATTTAGTATACAGTTATACTTTAGGAATGGCTACAAGGGTACATAAATGTACTAGGAAGTCATCTTACTTTTCCCTACGCTAGTATGAACTAGATCAGGTTCAGAGGGTAATTCTCAGCCTACAATGTTGTAGACACCCCTAAAGTGTGGAGCAAAAATAGGATATTATTTAATAGGTAATTCTTAAATTTGAAAAAAAAATAAAACTTTTCAAACTTGTTTTGTTATTGATCTTTAAAAAGTTACTGTTTTTTCCAGCAATCTGCTACGTGATCGTCGACCATTCCAGTGGCTTGCATATGCGCATAAACTACCGTAGACCCCACAAATTTAAACCCGCGTTTTTTCAAATCTTTACTGATTGCGTCCGAAAGTGGAGTAGTGGCAGGAACTTCTTTTAGCGATTGTCGATTGTTATTTATTGGTTTTCCACCGGTGAATTCCCAAATGTATTTACTGAAACTACCAAATTCTTCTTGTACTTTCATAAAGGCAACTGCATTTGAAACTGCCGATCTGATTTTTAATTGATTGCGAATGATTCCAGCGTTTTGCAACAATTCCTCGATTTTATCTTCGGTATAAAGGGCTACTTTTTTATAGTCAAAATCATCAAAAGCTACTTTGAAGTTTTCTCTCTTTTTTAAGATGGTTATCCAACTCAATCCCGCCTGAAAGGTTTCGAGGATTAAAAACTCAAATAATTTTTGATCCTCATAAACGGGAACTCCCCATTCTTCATCATGGTATTTTTCGTAAATAGCAACACCAGCGCACCATTTACATCTTGATTTGTCATCCATAATTATTGAGTTTCTTCTGATAAATATTTTTTAATTAAATGGTGACCTAAATATATTAATGGAGTCAGTAAAATAGCGATTCCTAGTTTGAATGTATAGCCAATCAGTGCCGAACTTAAAAAGGTATCAAAGTTGATTTTCCCGGGTAGCCAAAATGCAATTCCTAACACTATAAAGGAATCAAATAATTGGGAAACAACTGTGGATCCGGTTGTTCTGAGCCATATTTTCCGTTCCCCTGTTCTGTTTTTGAAAAACCAAAAAACGCTTACATCAATCAATTGGGAAACTAAAAATGCAATAATACTACCGGCAATAATCCACATACTTTGACCAAATACGGCATAAAACTGAGAATCATTTACAGGACTAATCCCTTTTGCCGCGGGAACAATTATGGCTAAAAGTAATATGATAAAAGCATAGCCTATTAAACAAGCCGTAATATAAGATAGTTTTTTTACTCCTTTTTCTCCAAAATATTCATTGATTAAATCGGTAGTGAGAAAAACGATTGGCCAAGGTAAAATCCCAATACTCATAACGAAAGGGCCTATTTGTATCAATTTTCCACCTATCAATTCGGCGACAACAGCATTAGTGATAAAGATTCCGGCTAGGATAACGAATACAAGTTCTTTTTTGGTTTTGAACATAAAAAATAATTAGTACTCAAATTTAGTGTTTTAATTTATTTTTTAGATAATAAAAAAATCCCATCTTGTTTTTACAACAAAATGGGATTTTATATTTGAGTTTAGAAAACTTAAATAAATTAAGCGATTCTGAAACAAGTTCAGAATAAATTATCCTAACGCAGCTCTTTTGAAACCGGTAACGATAAGATCTTTATCTAAAGATTTAGCATAAGCAGCAACGCTCATTTTATTGTCTTTAATATAATCTTGGTTTACTAAAGTATTATCTTTAAAGAAACGAGCCAATTTACCTTTAGCAATATTGTCTAACATTGCTTCAGGTTTTCCTTCTTGACGTAGGATATCTTTAGCAATTTCTATTTCTTTTGCTATAGTGTCAGCGTCAACACCAGTTTCGTCTAATGCGATAGGTGACATAGCTGCAGCTTGCATAGCAATGTTTCTTGATACTTCATCAGCACCTTCAATTTTTGCAGATAGACTAACTAAAGTAGCAATTTTGTTTCCAGAGTGAATGTAAGACCCGATGAAAGCACCTTCTAATTTTTCGAAAGTTCTTATCTCTAGTTTTTCACCGATAACTCCAGTTTGCTCGATTAATTTATCAGCAACAGTAATTCCGTTGAAATCAGCTGCTAAAAATGCTTCTTTAGTGTCAAAATTCAATGCTAAATTAGCCATTTCAGTAGCCATTTTTACAAAGTTTTCATTCATCCCTACGAAGTCGGTTTCACAATTTAATGTGATAACAACTCCAGCAGTTTTGTCAGCATTTACAACAGCAATTGCAGCACCTTCAGTAGATTCTCTATCTGAACGATTAGCAGCTACTTTTTGTCCTTTTTTACGTAAGTTTTCGATAGCTAAATCGAAATCTCCGTCTGCTTCAACCAAAGCTTTTTTGCAGTCCATCATTCCTGCACCAGTGATTGTTCTTAATTTATTTACGTCTGCAGCAGTAATTGTTGCCATATGTATTATTTTTTAAGGTTAAAAGTAAAAAATTCCAAGTGTTAAATCCAATTTCCAATTTTATTAAATTATCAACTTTAGGTTTCTAATTTTTTATGGAGAGGAATTTAAAACTTGGAATTAAATGTTAATTTATTCTTCAGTTGCAGTTGGAGCAGCAGCTTCTACAGCAGGAGCTACTTCTACAGCTTCAGCAGCAGGAGCAACAACTTCAGCAGTAGCTTCACCTTCTTTGTCAGAACCTCTATCAGAAAGTCCTTCAACAATTGCAGCCGTAACTAAAGATAAAATTTTATCAATTGATTTAGAAGCATCATCGTTAGATGGGATTACAAATTCAACCTCTCTTGGGTCAGAATTGGTATCCACCATTGCGAAAACTGGAATGTTTAATTTTTGAGCTTCTTTTATTGCAATGTGTTCTGCTTTGATATCAACTACGAACAATGCAGCTGGTAGTCTAGACATGTCAGCGATTGAACCTAAGTTTTTCTCTAATTTAGCACGAAGACGATCAACTTGTAAACGCTCTTTTTTAGAAAGGGTCATGAATGTACCATCTTTCTTCATTTTATCAATAGTAGCCATTTTTTTAACAGCTTTACGGATAGTTACGAAGTTAGTTAGCATTCCACCAGGCCATCTTTCAGTGATATAAGGCATGTTTGCAGCTTTTGCTTTTTCAGCAACGATGTCTTTTGCTTGCTTTTTGGTAGCAACGAATAATATTTTTCTACCTGATGCAGCGATTTTTTTCAAAGCTTCATTAGCTTCTTCAATTTTTGCTGCAGTTTTATATAGATTGATAATGTGAATACCATTACGCTCCATATAAATGTAAGGAGCCATGTTTGGATCCCATTTTCTAGTCATGTGTCCGAAATGAACGCCTGCTTCTAGTAATTCTTTTACTTCTACTTTGTTTGCCATTTTGTTCTAGTTTACGTTCTGTTGATTAGCAATGCATAAATGGCGATTTCTCGGCTTTATACATTTAGATGCTAAACTATTTCCTACCTCGGTAGGAGAGCAACAACAACTGTTTTTTTTAATTTCAATAAATAATTGACAATGTCTTGTCCTATTTGAACAAGACAGGTACTATTAACGTTTAGAGAATTGGAATCTCTTACGAGCTTTCTTCTGACCGAATTTCTTACGTTCAACCATTCTTGGATCTCTTGTCAATAAACCTTCTGGTTTCAAGATAGCTCTGTTTTCAGCATTTACTTCACACATAACGCGTGCCAATGCCATTCTTACAGCTTCTGCTTGACCAGTTGAACCACCTCCGTAAACGTTCACTTTTACGTCAAAGTTGCTTACATTTTCTGTCATAGACATCGGTTGTAACACTTTGTACTGTAAAGTTGCTGTTGGGAAATAAGTTTCGAATGGTTTTTTGTTTACAACGATTACTCCTGTTCCTTCCGAAACATAAACACGTGCAACAGCGGTTTTTCTTCTACCGATTTTGTGAATAACTCCCATTACTTAAGATCGTTAAGGTTAACTGTTCTAGGTTTTTGTGCGCCTTGTTTGTGCTCTGATCCTACAACAACATTTAAATTTCTAAAAAGTTCCGCACCAATTTTGTTTTTTGGTAACATCCCTTTTATTGCTTTTTCTACTAGTAATGCAGGGTTTTTTGCTTGCAATACTTTAGCAGTTAAAGTTCTTTGACCTCCTGGGTAACCAGTGTGACGGATGTAAGTTTTTTCATCCATTTTGTTACCTGTAAGGTTGATTTTTTCTGAGTTGATAACGATAACGTTATCTCCGCAGTCCACGTGTGGTGTGTAACTTGGTTTGTACTTACCTCTCAAAATCATAGCGACTTTTGAAGCAAGACGACCTAAGTTATGACCATCAGCATCTACAACAATCCACTCTTTTGTAACAGTGGCTTTGCTTGCTGATTGTGTCTTGTAGCTTAATGCGTCCATAATATATTTTTAATTAAACATTCCATCCCCAATAAAGGGGTTGCAAAAGTACAATTATTTATTTTAAATACAAACACCTGTAAAAGATAATTTTAACTATATATCTATAGATTTATTTTTGGATGAAAATGCCAGATTAATTTTAATTAAAACGATGATAAATAAAGTCTTACACAAAAAAAACCATCTGAATTTAGGATTCAAATGGTTTTGATAGTAAGGGAATTCAATTTTATACAATAAATATATTTGCTATTGCTACCGCTTGAGCTGTTGTCAAAGGTTCATCATAAGATTCAGAACCTGCATCAGCACCAAATAAAGCAGCTGTATTATATCCGGCTTGAACTGTAACTTCTTCACCATCATATACTGCTTGTGTTGCAGCGGGCATACCTGCTCCTCTTTGATTTCCTGAAATCCATCCTTTTAATCCTCTGAGTCTTCTTACTTCTGAGGCATGTCTGGCTTCAACAGAGTGAATCTGTAATGCAGCCGTAAGTAAATCTGGGGTTGAAATTAGATTTCCTGCCTGTCCTTTATAAGCTCTTACGCCTGTGTCTTCAAAAGCTTGGGCCAAGGCAAGAAAAGTTGGGTAATCTGTAAAGGGTTTGAAAGCGCCACCAACGGTAAAATCAAAAGTAGGTTTAGGTACGAAATTTGCACTTGCAGTGCCACCCAGGCCGTTAATTAGAAACGTAACATGGCTGTTTTCATGTTTAGAAATTTGTTCAAAAACTTTTCTATCACGCCCTAAATTTTCAAGTAAAGGGATTACACCGGAATCTAACGCCATCTGATAAAATTCCTTTTCAAGATATTCTAGTGTTAAAGCAAGCTGCAAAGCCCCAATGGGTGTACTAGGAGTTGGCGAGATATCGGCCGCATATGCTGAAGTTGATACTGATGCTAATCCGAATGGAATGGCTGCTAATGCTAAGTTTTTCCCTAATGTACTGAATTGTCCTAAACTTTCTCTTCTGGAGCCTTTCGTTTGCAATATATTTTCATCTGCAAGAGATTCTATAAATTTTAATATGTTCATAATTTCTAAATTTAAAAGTTTAAGGTAAATACTGTGCAGTAAAATTTGTTGTGATAAATCCACCAGCTACAGGAATTACTTGTGATGGGTTACTGGCTACGTCTAGTCCTGTAGTGACATTTATAACATCATCTCCGGCAAAATCTTTTGAATTCGGATTGATTAAACTTCTGATCGCCGAGGCGTGCCTTGCTTCAACAGAAACTATTTTTCCTGCTAATAGGAGGTAATCAGGACTTTTGATTAATTTTCCAGCACCGTTATATGCAGCGACTCCGGTATCTTCCAAGGCTTTTGCCGTAGCTAAAACTTGTGTGCGGTTGCTGAAATTTAAGGTTCCATAATCAAAAGCTAAGGTGGGTAGTAATTGAGTGTTTGGATCCGGTAAAGCCCCTGTTAAGGCAGTCTTGAAAAACTCTCTGTGAATGACCTCATGACGATACAAATCAGTAAGAACTGCTTGATCTTGTGCTGTGAAATTCGTTGTGAATCCAGAAGCGTTTACTACTTTAGTATAAAAATCGGCTTCTAGCTGTTCTAGTGCATAAGCATAGGTTAGGACACCAAAATCTCCACCGCCTAAATCAAAAACTCCATTTCTTACTCCGGGAAACTGATTTACTGGATCATTCTCATAATCGTCATCATTACAGCCCGCTAACAATAAACTTGTGCCCACAAGTGTGAGGCCACTAATTTTCAGGAAGCTCCTTCTGTTTGTGAAAGATGGTTTTACTTCTTGAATCGAAACTACATTTTTCATAATCTAAACATTTAAAAGGTTAATAGTTGTATTCTTTCTGATTAATGATTTAATATGTATATTTGCGATTGATGAATTAGGATTACAAATATAATAATAAAAAACCACGTCTTAGGTATTGATTTTCAATTAATTGAAATGTAAAGTTGGTTTAATTTTAATGGTTATTATTATAGAATTGTTGAAATAGTTTGTATAATTACCATATAGTCTCCTCTTCCCCTCGTTAATATTTTAAATTTATGAAAGCTAAAGCTACATTAAAACAAATAGCAAAAGAACTTAATGTTTCGGTCTCAACAGTTTCGAAAGCACTTAACGATAGTCCGGAGATTAGTGAGTTAACTAAAGTTAAAATTAAAGAATACGCAAAACTCAAAAACTACAAACCCAACGTTATTGGTCTGAATCTTAAAAACAGAAAAACAAAAACTATAGGAGTTATTATACCAAATATTCTAAACTCTTTTTTTGCTAAAGTATTTAGTGGTATCGAAAAAGTAGCAGATGAAAAAGGATACAATGTTATAATGTGTATCTCTAACGAATCGTCAGAGAAAGAGGCGCATACGCTGGAAATGCTGAGTAACGGAACGATTGATGGATTTATTGTTTCTGTTTCTGAAGAAGCCCAAAAAAATCACGATTACGACCATTTTTCGGCAATCATTAATGATGGAACCCCAATTGTTATGTTTGATCGAATTGCCGATGGTGTCGATTGTGACAAAGTAATTGTTAATGATTTTGATTCAGCATTAAATTCTACCCAACATTTAATTGATTTAGGGTGTAAAAATATTGCCTTGTTATCCTCTATTGATAATCTAAGTGTTGGAAAACTAAGAGTCGAGGGCTATCTAAAAGCATTAAATAATAATAATATTTCAGTTAATAATGATATTATTTTAAGAACGGACTCCGAAGAGGATTTAAAAGATAAAATCGAAAAAGTTTTTGAAAATAAAATAGATGGCATTTTTGCTTTGGAAGAAAATGATTCTGTTGCCGCTTTGCGTATTGCACTTAAAAAAGGATATAAAGTGCCTGAGGATATTTCAATTATTGGTTTTGCCGATGGGATTCTCGCTTCCCGTAGATTGTCTCCCAGTTTAACGACGGTAAGTCAGCACGGAATCGAAATAGGAGAAGTAGCCGCTAAATTGCTTATCGACAGGTTAGAATCTAAAGAAGAGCATGTTCCTTATGAAACCGTTGTCATTAAAACTAAATTGAAAGAAAGAGAGTCAACAAGAAAATTGTAGCAACTCATTTTCTATAACTACAAAAAAAATCTCTAATCGTTTTTGAACGATTAGAGATTTTTTTTTGGATAGAATAAAAGATAATTTTAATGCGCTTCCAGCCAGTCTTTTCCTGCTCCTAAATCAACGTCTAACGGAACTGCAAGTGTGAAGGCATGTTCCATTTCGTGTTTAATCATTGGTTTGATTTTTTCGAGTTCCGAATTGTGTACATCGAAAACAAGCTCATCGTGAACCTGCAACAGCATTTTACTTTTCCAGCTTTCAGATGTGAGTTTTTGATGAATGTTAATCATCGCAATTTTGATGATATCAGCAGCGCTTCCTTGTATCGGGGCGTTGACCGCGTTTCGTTCTGCACCGCCACGAACAATGGCGTTTTGTGAGTTGATATCTTTTAAATAGCGGCGACGCCCAAGGATTGTTTGCACATATCCGTTCTCTCTTGCAAAATCTATTTGTTCCTGAATGTAAGATTTTAATCTTGGATAGGTTTGATAATACGCCTCAATTAAATCAGCGCTCTCTTTGCGAGATAAGTTCGTTTGATTGCTCAATCCAAAAGCCGAAACCCCATATATAATTCCGAAATTTACCGTTTTGGCATGACTTCGTTGCTCGCGGGTCACTTCTTCTAATGGAACATTAAATACTTTTGAAGCAGTAGATTTGTGAATGTCTTCATGATTTTGGAAGGCGGCAATCATGTTTTCTTCCCCGCTTAGAGCAGCAATAATTCGCAATTCTATCTGAGAATAATCGGCAGAAACAATAGTGTGATTTTCATCTCGGGCTACAAATGCTTTCCGGATCTGTCTTCCTCTTTCAGTACGGATCGGAATATTCTGCAAGTTGGGATTGTTCGAACTCAGGCGTCCAGTTGCTGCCACGGTTTGCATGTAATCAGTGTGAATGCGCTGGGTAATTTTATCTACTTGATTGGGTAGTGCGTCAACATACGTGTTTTGTAACTTAATCAATTGTCGCCAATCCAGAATGTCTTTTACTATAGGATTATCAGTAGCTAAATAACTCAAGATTTCTTCTCCAGTAGCATATTGTCCTGTTTTGGTTTTCTTTTGTTTAGCCCCGCCAATTTTTAATTTGTCAAATAAAACAGCACCCAATTGTTTTGGGGAGGCTAAATTGAATTTCTCGCCAGCAGTTTCAAATATGTTTGCTTCTAGAATTTTGATATCATCATCTAATGTTTTCGACAGTGATTTTAAGAAATCAACATCCACGCGAATGCCTTCTTTTTCCATATCTGCCAAAACGTTTACCAGTGGGATTTCGATTTCCTCAAAAAGTTTTTTAGTTCCAGTTTTGTCTAATTCTAAAGTAAAAATTTCCCTGAGTTGTAAGGTTACATCAGCATCTTCAACGGCATACTCTTTAATTTCTTCTAGTTCAACATCACGCATTGATTTCTGGTTTTTTCCTTTTTTACCAATTAAAGTTTCAATGGATTGGGGCGAATATTTTAAATACGTTTCCGATAAAATATCCATATTATGACGCATATCTGGATTGATCAGATAATGGGCAATCATGGTATCGAATAATTTTCCTTTTACGGTAACATTGTAATTGGTCAGAATTTTCAAATCATATTTTAAATTTTGTCCTATTTTTTCAATATTTTCATTTTCGAAGAAAGGAATGAATTTCTCGATTAAAGTTTGTGCTTCTTGTTGGTTTTCGGGAAAAGGAATGTAAAATCCTTTTCCTTTTTCATACGAAAAAGAGATTCCTACCAATTCAGCATGTAAAGCATCTAGTCCAGTTGTTTCGGTATCAAAACATACCGATGATTGGTTTTGTAAGTTTTGCAATAGTAATTTTAACCCTAAATCACCTTGGATTATCTGGTATGAATGAGCAGTGTTTTCTAAATTATTATAAAATTGATGGCGCGCTTCATCAGATGAATCGTCCTGAATGGCACTTCCAAAAAGGTCAAACTGTTCTTCGTTTTTAGGGGCAGTTTTTTTGTGTAATTTTGTTTCGTCGATGGTAGTACTGCCTGCTGGGGTAATCCCTTTTTTAAATATGGCATCAAATTGTTCCGCCATTCTTCGAAATTCCAATTCGTTGAAAAGGGCATCCGTTTTATCGACATCAGGAGTTGATAATTCATAATCTTTCTCATCAAAAATAACGGGACAATCCAGTAAAATTGTAGCCAGAGTTTTAGACAACAACCCTTTGTCTTTATTGGCTTCAATATTTTCTCTCATTTTTCCTTTTAGCTTATCCGTATTGGCTAAAAGATTTTCCATGGTTCCAAATTCTTTCAAAAGTTTCTTAGCGGTTACTTCGCCTACACCAGGTAGCCCTGGGATATTATCGGCAGCATCACCCATCATTCCTAAAAAGTCGATTACTTGATCTGGTCTTTCAATATCAAATTTGGCTAGAACTTCCGGAATTCCCCAGATTTCTATTCCATTACCCATTCGAGCAGGTTTGTACATGAAAATATTTTCGGAAACCAGTTGTGCAAAATCTTTATCAGGTGTAACCATAAAAACCTTGTAATTTTCTTTTTCGGCTTGTTTTGCAATAGTCCCAATTAAGTCGTCTGCTTCATAGCCCTTGACTTCAATTATAGGAATATGCATGGCTTTAAGTAAATCTTGGATATAAGGAATGGCAATTTTTATAGCTTCAGGTGTGGCATCACGGTGGGCTTTGTATTCAGGAAATATTTCATTTCTAAGTTGGCTTCCGCCATTGTCAAAAGCAACAGCTAAATGATCTGGTTTCTCTCTTTTAATAACATCCATTAAAGAATTCATAAATCCCATAATGGCGGATGTGTCCATTCCTTTAGAATTGATTCTTGGATTTTTTATGAAAGCGTAATATCCTCGAAAGATTAACGCATAGGCATCTAGAAGAAAGAGGCGTTTTTGTTGTGACATAAATTGGGATTTTGGTAAAGTTTTCAAAAGTACAAAACTTGCCAGATAAAGGAGTGAAGGAATCAAATATTTCTTTTGAAGGTTTTTTTAACCAAATTAAGAGAAAAAAGGGGCTACACTTAATGTAAACGACTTTAAGCAATCCATCTCTCTAATTTTATAAACAGGAAAATAATTACAAATGAAAACGGATATATTTTTAGGATGTTTAAAACTGTAAGATTATAAACATATTAATCTAAAAATAGCCGTTTTTATCGACTAAAAACATATTTAGCCGATAAAAGGCTTAATTTTGAATTTTAGTACTGTTGCTAATACCAGTATTTGTCTCCAATCATTTAATTTATTTGTTATGAAAAAACATTACTTTGCTAAAAGGGTAGTTCAAGCCTGTTTGTTATTTTGTATGACAATAACGTCAAATATGTTTGGGCAAGTAGGGATTGGTACGACTGCGCCTCATGCTAGTTCAATATTGGATGTGTCCTCCACAACCCAAGGGATGTTGACACCAAGGATGAACACAGCAGAAAGAATTGCTATTGTTTCTCCAGCAGATGGCTTAATGGTGTATGATACCACTTTAAAGTCTTTTTATCACTTCAATTCAACCTTATCCCTATGGAATGTTTTAAATAGTGGTACAAGTGACCGATTAAAATTTAAACGTATAAAATCTACGGATGTTTTAGCTACCGTTTTAGCAGCAGAGAAAGCAGCTGGAGGAAATACTAAATATCTTTTGGATGTGAGTACGTATTATGAAATAAATGGAGCTATAACACTAGATTTACCAATAGACTTAAATAACTCCTATGTTTCTGGTTTGGATGCAAATGAAGATAAGTTGATCAGAACTTCAGGAAATCTTTTTGATGGAGCCTCAGGAGGAAGTATTAGAAATGTAACAATTCAAGTTACAGGAGGAGGAAAAGCCTTTAATTTAAGTGGTACGGCAGCACAAAATCTGATTCTTAGAGATGCTATAGTGGGAGGGTGTTCTAACGTAGGTACAGTAACTGGATTTGGATTGGTATTTGTAAGTATTGTTCAATTTGTAGGGAACGCTTCAGGAATTACGTATGATAGTATTAGTAAATTATTGATAAGTAATGTAGCTTGGTTTAGTAATAATTCAGGGACTTATGAAAAATTACAAGGAACCTTTGGGTTAGTACAAAAACAAGGTGGTTTCAGTGAGGTGACGGGAACATCTATTGGATTTGACGTTTCATCTAATCCAACTATAACTGGGGATGCAGTTATGGAGACAGTAGTATTTACAGGCACAGTAACGTCTGGTAAGTATGTAAACGGCTATACTACCGGGAGTTATTCGGGGTATAATTTTAACAATAGCTGGAATGTCCGTAGTGCCGGTATACCTAACGAGACAGATGCTACCGCAGTGGGAGAGTTTTCTGTCGATTATCCAGTTGGTTCTGGTGCAGGAACAAATTTTAATATGGTTAATCCAAGTAATATTATAAAAGTACAAGGGGTTTCGGCTTCAACAAATTTATTTAGATTTTCTACCTCAGGCTTAAACAATCGACTTACATATTTAGGAAAAAAGAAACGATTTTTTCAAGTAACGGGTTCTATTTCTTTTCAAGTTACAAATCCAGGCACGTATATTATTTATATAGCCAAAAACACAGCTGTTGTTACTCAATACAAGATTTATGGGCGTGGTACTGTTGCCAGTGATATAGTGGTATTGCCATTAAATGCTTTAGTAGAGTTGAATACCAATGATTATGTAGAAGTATATGCGCAACGTTATTCCTCTACGATGCTTACAGATAATATGATAACTCCTAACATGACATTGGTTATAAAATAGTAATAATAATGATTCAAAAAACAGCATTAATTATCACACTAATTAATGCTGTTTTTTGAATGATAATTTACCATTACACTATTTAATTTATATTATTTAAAAGAGGATGTGGGTTTGTAATAGGACGGTCAAGAGTTAAATTTTAATTAATTAGAATCTGTTTTAATTAATTGTTTTGTTATTTTGTGTAAAATTTTTTTAAAATGATCTTCCGTATCGTATTTCTTTCTTTAATCCTTCTTATTGTTGAGCTATATACTTTTCAAGTACTGAAAACTTTGATAAAATCAAGACCAGTATTATTTTCAATTCAGCTAGCAAGCCTACTCGTTTTAATATACATTGTTTATTCTTTGATGCAGTTTGACCGAAGTAAGGGTCAGACCAAAGAAATGATGGTTGTTATGGGGCTGTTATTGATAGTTTATGTTCCAAAATTAATTTTAACTCTTGTATTAATAGGAGAAGATATTTTTAGGTTAGCAACTGGAACCGTTAAATTCTTTGTTAATTATGACAAAGGTTCAGATTTTTTGAATTCCAGAAGAAAATTTGTTAGTCAAATAGGGTTGGGATTAGCGGCAGTTCCCTTTTTATCTTTAATTTACGGAGTGACTATAGGAAAATACAATTATAAAGTAATCAAGCAACAGATTTTTTTTCCTGATTTACCGGATGCTTTCGATGGTTTTACTATTACTCAAATATCAGATGTTCACAGCGGAAGTTTTGATAATCCGGATAAAATTAATTATGCGATTGATTTAGTTAATGAGCAAAATTCTGATCTTATCTTATTTACGGGTGATATTGTGAACACTGACGCGAAGGAAATGCACCCGTGGATAGAGACATTCAATAGGATTAAAAAACACCAATATGGTAAATATTCCGTACTGGGGAATCACGATTATGGTGAATATATTACATGGCCAACAGAAGCAGCAAAAGAGGCCAATTTTAAAGCTATAAAAAATTTGTATGGGGAAATAGGCTTTAATTTATTATTGAATGAACATACATTTATTGAAAAGGGAGACGCTAAAATTGCATTGGTAGGCGTCGAAAACTGGGGGCATAACTTCAAACAGGCAGGAGATTTAACTAAAGCTTCAGGGCAGTTAAAGAAAGAAGATTTCAAGATTTTGATGAGTCATGATCCCTCACATTGGGAGCATGTAGTGCAACATGACGATAAACATTATCACCTCACACTTTCCGGTCATACACATGGAATGCAATTTGGTATTGAAATTCCAGGTTATTTCAAATGGAGTTTAGCGCAATATGTTTACAAACAATGGGCTGGATTATATGAAAACCTCGGAAGATACGTTTATGTAAATAGAGGATTTGGATTTCATGCATATCCAGGCAGAGTAGGTATTATGCCGGAAATAACAGTCATTGAACTAAAAAAAGGTGTTAATGTGGCTGAATACGTTTAAAATGCTACATTTGTAAAATAAATATCTCTTTTTAGTGAATTTAAAAAATTAAATTTTTGGTTTATGTCAAAATTTGGAGAACTTATAAATACTCAAGTACCTGTGTTAATTGATTTCTACACAGAATGGAATGAATCTTCCGTTTCAATGCATCCTGTTATCAGAGATGTAGCAGCTGCTCTTGGTGATAAAGCAAAAGTTATTAAAATTGATGTGGATAAAAATCAAGAATTAGCAGATGCTTTACGAATCAAAGGTTTGCCTACTTTGATGATTTACAAACAAGGTCAAATGATCTGGAGGCAGTCTGGGGAGTTAGATGCCAATACTTTAATTGGAATTGTTCAGGAACAATTGTAAAATTGGCTCTGCAGGTTACAAAACGGCACAAGTATAATTTTTTTCTTTTAAAAATTCAAGAGTTTTTGGCAGTACGTATTCCAGATTTTTGAATGCTTTTAGACTATCGTGAAAAACGATAATACTTCCTGGCTTTACATTTGTTATCACATTCTGCAAGCATTGTTCTTTTGGAATAGTTGTGTCAAAATCAGCGCTAAGCACATCCCACATAATTATTTGGTATCCTAATTTCCGCAATGCTATGGATTGTGCGGTTTTTAATTTGCCGTAAGGTGGACGAAAAATTTTAGTTTTTAGATTAGAATTGACAGTTTGTTCTATTACTTCTTTGCACAGTTGTGTATTTTCAATATAAGCTCCAGTTGGCGTTTTCCAACCATTTAGATGATTGAAGGTATGGTTGCCTATAGTATGGCCTTCGCAGATTATTTTTTTGAATAAATCGGGGTTTTTTTTAATGTTTTCTCCAATACAAAAAAAAGTAGCTTTTAAGTCGTATTTTTTTAATTCGTCTAACACCCATGTAGTAACTTCTGGAATAGGGCCGTCATCAAATGTGAGATATACCGTATTTTGGCCTTTGGAAACATCCCAGGTATAATTAGAGAATATTTTTTTGATGATCCAATGCGTCTTTATCCAGTAGAATTTCATTTTTCCTTTTTAAAATAAAAAAAGACAGCGACATTTTTTCAAAATCGCTATCTTTTCTAATTGGTATTTAAAATTACTCTTTTTCACGTCCAAAACGTTCAAACATTTTGATGTACGTATTGAATGTTGTTTTATTCTTGTTGTAAAAATCGATATCGCCATTTTCTTTCATGACTTGCAGCAGACTTCTGTAACGCTCAAGATCTATTATGATAGGCGTTGCAATACTGCTTTGTTCTGAAGATTTAAGATTGCCATAATAATTGAGGTTTTCCTGATATTTACCTATTAGTTTTTCTAGCAGTCGATGTGCTTTTGCTTTCTCATTAATCTTATAATATCCTCCTGCAAAAGGCTCAACTAACGAGTAATAACCGAAGTAGTCCAAAGGCATTTTTGTCATAGCCAAATCGATTATAATTTTTGCTTTGTCTATTTTACCTTCAATAATTAATTGATTCATTAATCTGGAAAGGTAAGAACGATAATTTATACTATTTCTTCGGGTCTCCGGATCGTGATATATTGTACTGCTTTCACTATTTCCCCAATCCCATTTCATAACCTTGGCAAACATTTTGTCAGAGTCTATTTGTCCCATTTCAAGCGGACCTCCATCTTTAGGGATTATTGTTCTTACAGGTACTAATTTGTATACCATTCCTTCGAGTTGAAGGTATTCTTTCATCCAGATATAATCTTCGTTGTCAAAAGCGCCTCCACTGAAATAAATAGGGCGTTTCCAATTGTTATTGGCAACGATATCCAGCATCATTAATCTGTTTTTATACAACGCATTGCCTTTTATATCTATGTCAATATAGGGAACTATGGAATCATTGTATTTAGCAGAGACCACTTTGTTTTTAATAATAATATTTTTGTCTACTGGAATTCTAATTTTATTGGTAGGGTAAAAATGAATGGTTTGTCCGTTTTGCATTTCTACAGTTGATTTTGGGTTTTTTATAAAATCTATAAAATCCTTTATATCCCAACGGGTTTCAACTTTAGGAATGTGCGCTACATAGTCCAGCTTATCTCCCACATATTGATCGTGTGTAAACGAAATAGGCAAAGGATCTGATTCGTAGGTTTTAGTCTTCATTTGGTCGATATACCAGTCCGTCATGAATAAACTAGTGTTCACAATTTTGACATCTGTTCTCACTTTTTCAATTTCCTGCGCATACCAAAGCGGGAAGGTATCGTTGTCACCAATTGTAAATAATATGGCATCAGGATCACATGAAGTAAGATACGCTTTTGCCATAGCTACGGCAGTATATTTCCCAGAACGATCATGATCATCCCAGTTTTGAGCTGCCATAAGTACCGGTGCAGCTAACAAACTTGCTGCAATTATTATTGGACCTGCAATTTTTGGAGCTAAATATTTTGTGGCACTTTCGTACAATGCATAAACACCAAAGCCTATCCAAATGGCAAATACATAAAAGGAACCTACTAGGGCATAATCCCTTTCTCTCGGTTCAAAAGGTCTTTCGTTCAAGTAGATTTTCAACGCTATTCCTGTAAAAAGGAATAAAGCGAGTAGTACATAGAAGCTTTTTAAGTCCTTATTCGCATGGTACATTAAGCCGATAAGTCCAAGAATAAAGGGCAAGAAGAAATATACATTTCGACCTTTATTGTTTAACACATCCGATGGCAGATTTTCTTGACTTCCTAAATGCAGTTCGTCTATAAATGATATTCCGCTAAGCCAGTTACCATCTAAATAATCATACCTGCCTTGAACATCATTTTGACGCCCCACAAAATTCCACATTAGATATCTCCAATACATGTAGCCAAACTGGTATTCAGTCATAAAGCCAAGATTGTCAGCTGTTGTTGGTTTGTCAACTATTAAGTAATCACCATAGCTCTTAAGAAATTTTATATAACCTTCATTGTCAATTTGTTTCTGAGCGTAGGCTTGTCTGAATTCATTAACCGTTTTTTCGGTTTCATTTTTCAATTGAGCAATCGCTTTATTGTAATCTTCCTCACTTAATTGGCTTGGATCTATCCCATATTTGGCTAAATCATCTTCGTATGGATAATTAGGGTTTAATCTGAATTCAGGAGGATTCGTGAAATTCATATAGTTTTCAATATGATCGCCACTCCACATTCTTGGTAAAATAGTTTTGTGATTGTCGTCTGTATTTTGATCCGCATTTTTGAAATTATTTACAATAACATATGTACCAGTTTTGTAGTCTCTTTCATAATTGGGCGCCTTATCCATATAAGGTGTTTTTTCATCTAAACCGGCAAAGCCTTCAGTATATTGTGGGCCATAAAATAATGGATTTACACCATATTGTTCTCTGTTGTAATAGGCCAGGACCTCCCTAGCATCAGAGGGTTTGTTTTCGTTAATTACCGTATTTGCATTTGCTCTGATAGGGAGCATCATCCATGTGGAGAAACCAATTAGAATAAATAAAATACAAAGTATGATAGTATTGTAAAGTACCAGCCCTTTTTGTTTGGTGTATTTTAATCCAAAATAAAAGAAAGCTATTAGCAGTAGTCCGACAAATATTGTCCCAGAATCAAATGGTAATCCCAAACTATTTACCATGAAAACCTCTGTTTTACCAAAAAATCCCATAGTCATAGGAAGAAGTAATTTGAAGATAAAAAGTAAAATAGCAATTACTACAAGATTTGCAATTAGAAAATTCTTGATAGTAACCACTTTATAGTTTTTAAAAAAATACAGAAAACCTATTGCTGGAATTGTTAGTAAAGCCATGAAGTGTACGCCAAATGAAAGTCCTACAACAAGAGAAATGATTAATAACCATTTATTTCCTCTTGGAGCATTCATTTCTTGCTCCCAGCGTAATCCCAGCCAAAATAATAAAGCGATCAATAATGAAGCCATGGCATAAACTTCGGCTTCTACGGCGTTGTACCAGAAACTATCCGAGAATGTGTAAGCCAAAGCGCCTACAAATGAACTTCCTAATATTACAATTTCATTGTTCTTATTTATTTCTGAAAATCGAGAAACCAATTTTTTTAAAAGCATCGATGAAGACCAAAACAAAAACAAAATGGCAAATGCACTCGAAAATACGGACATCATATTGACCATTAAAGCAATTTTTGTTTCATCAAAAGCAAACATCGCAAAAAAAGCTCCAATCATCTGATACAATGGAGCGCCCGGTGGGTGTCCTACTTCTAATTTAGCAGCGGTGGCAATGTATTCACCACAATCCCAAAAACTCATGGTGGGCTCAACAGTCAAAGTGTAGGTTAATAATGCGATTCCAAATGTAAGCCAACCAATAATTGTATTCCATTTATTGAAATTGAATGCTACTTTCTCCATGTACTAAAATTTAATTGAATTGTAAGTTACAAAGAAAATGTTTTTTTGTTTAACCGTCCTACCATTAACATTATTTTCTGGAAAAGTATTACACTTCAGTAACGCGCTGATTGTAAAGGGTTTTATTTTGTTTTTGAAATTAAATTTGATTTAGACAATTTTTTTTTTCATAAAAAGGCAAAAAAAGTTTGCGCAAACTAAAATTTATTTTAAATTTGCACTCGCTTAGCAGCAATGCTGGTCTATGGTGTAATGGTAACACAACTGTTTTTGGTGCAGTCGTTCAAGGTTCGAGTCCTTGTAGACCAACTTAAAGCCCTCAATTTTTGAGGGCTTTTTTTATGCAATATTTTTTTGGAGTTAGGTGAGGTTTTAAGGTCTAAGGAGCGCAGGTTTTCTCTGTTGTATTGACTCTGGAGATAAGTTAAATTTTGAATGTAATGACAGGTCGAGGAATGTGATTGGCTAGGTCTTCACTAACACTTCCATTAAAAAAATGAGCTAATCCGGTTCTACCATGTGTGCAAAGTCCAATTAAATCGGCATCGATTGTTTTTGCAAAATTGGTGATTCCGTTTTCAATATTGGCATCATTAAATATGTGTAAAGAGTAGTTTTCAATAGTTTGCTGAGCGATAAATTTACTCATTGTTTTTTCAGCAGCAAGAGTGGTCTTAAAGCTATTGGGCGTGCAAATCATTACTAAAAAAAGATTGGCGTCAAAAATGGTAACAAACTCTATCATTTTTTTAAATGGCTTTTCTATTTCTTTTGAAAAATCGGAGGCAAATACAAAATTTTTAAATTTTAATTCTTTTACATCGTTTTTTATTACTAAAACAGGGACATCGGATAGTCGCACCACTTTTTCGGTATTAGAGCCAATAAGAATTTCTTCAATACCTGAAGTGCCGTGAGATCCCATAACTATTAAGTCAATTTTATTTTTTTTATTAAAAGCTAGGATGCCATTAAACGCTCTTTCAAATTGTACAGATGCGATTACGGAAATTCCGTCTAAATAGGGTTGTTCTTTGATTTTTTGAAGTGTTTCGTTTGCTTTTTTGATGAAAAGCATTACTTCAGGAATGCTACTGCCATTTACTATCGCGTCGTTCATCTGGTTTGGAAGTTCTAATAAATGCAATAGAAAAATTTCGCCTTTATTTTTTTTTGCAATTATGGCGGCTGTTTTTAGTGCGTTTTCAGCGTGTTCAGAAAAATCGGTGGGGACTAAAATGCGTTTCATCGTTAGAAAGTGTTAAATTATATGAAAACTGTTATTTTAATGCTATAATAAAGATAAGAAATTATTTTACAGCAATCGATTATTTTAATTTATAAAAAAAAACACTATATTTGCACCGTTATTTATTAAAATCTAGATAATGAGGGGACTAAATGTCCCCTCTTTTTATAAAAATATGACATTTAAAGAAAAAGTAAACTCGTTATTGGCAGAATGCCTTTTAGAAAAGCCATCAGTCTTTTTGATAGACCTTACTGTCACTGATGCTTTCAAGGTTATTGTGGCTTTGGATGGTGATAATGGAGTGGCGCTTCAAGATTGTATTGATGTGAGTCGTTTTATAGACAATAGCTTGGATCGTGAGGAACAAGATTACTCTTTAGAAGTAGCCTCAGTAGGTGTAGGCTCAGCATTAAAATTAGTAAGGCAGTACAAGAAAAATGTGGGGCGAACTTTGATTGTGAAAACTGGAACAGAAATAATTGAAGCTGAATTAGTGGAAGCTAATGATGATTTTGTAATTTTGTCTTGGAAAGCAAGAGAGCCTAAAAAAATTGGAAAAGGAAAGGAAACAGTTCAAAAAGAACTTAAGTTGCCTTACGTGGATATAAAAGAAGCAATTGTTACAGTAACATTTTAATTAAAGAATTCGCATGGAAAATTTAGCATTAATCGATTCATTCTCAGAGTTTAAAGATGATAAACTTATTGATCGTGTAACGCTTATGGCAATTTTAGAAGATGTATTTAGAAATGCATTGAAGAAAAAATACGGTTCAGATGATAATTTTGATATCATTATAAATCCTGACAAAGGAGATATGGAGATATGGCAAAGAAGAGTGATCGTTGCTGATGAAGATTTGGATTTTGATCACCTTGAGATTACATTGACTGAAGCCAGAAAAATAGAGCCTGACTTCGAAATTGGTGAAGAGGTTTCCGAAGAAGTGAAATTAATTGATTTAGGTAGAAGAGCGATTCTAGCGTTGCGTCAAAACTTAATTTCAAAAATTCATGAACATGACAACACAAATCTTTACAAGCAATTTAAAGATTTAATTGGCGATATTTACACAGCTGAAGTGCATCATGTGCGTCCAAGAGTTGTTATTTTAGTGGACGATGAAGGGAATGAAATTATTTTGCCAAAAGAAAAACAAATACCTTCTGACTTTTTCCGAAAGGGAGATAATGTAAGGGGAATAATTGAAAGTGTTGAATTGAAAGGAAATAAACCTCAAATTATTATGTCTAGAACTTCTGATAAGTTTTTAGAAAAATTATTTGAACAAGAAATTCCGGAAGTGTTCGACGGTTTGATCATGGTTAAAAAAGTCGTGAGAATTCCAGGTGAAAAAGCAAAAGTAGCCGTAGATTCTTATGACGATCGAATTGATCCCGTTGGAGCTTGTGTAGGTATGAAAGGCTCAAGGATACATGGAATTGTTCGTGAATTAGGAAATGAAAATATAGATGTTATTAATTATACCAGTAACATACAGTTGTTTATCACAAGAGCATTAAGTCCTGCTAAAGTTTCTTCGATTAAAATCAATGAAGATACTAAAAGAGCAGAGGTTTTCTTGAAGCTTGAAGAAGTTTCAAAGGCAATTGGTCGTGGTGGACACAATATTAAATTAGCTGGTTTATTGACGGGCTATGAATTAGATGTTATTCGTGAAGGTGATGTTGCTGGTGCAACCGCTGATGAGGATGATGTTGAATTAACTGAGTTTTCGGATGAAATCGAAGACTGGGTTATTGAAGAATTTGCAAAAATTGGGTTGGATACTGCGAAAAGTATTTTAAAACAAGATGTAGAAGATTTAGTAAGAAGAACAGACCTGGAAGAGGAAACTATTCTGGATGTAATGAGAATATTGAAAGAAGAATTTGACAGTTAGTCAATGTGTCTTCAACGATAAACATGCCACTTTACAATTAATTCTTGCTCGGTAGGTATCGAGTTGGGAGTAAAGTGAGGAATAACAAAAAAGGTAATAATAAAAAGGTTTTATGTCTGAAGAGAGAATTATTAGAATAAACAAAGTTTTAAGGGAATTGAATATTTCTTTGGAAAGAGCTGTGGATTATCTAAAAGATAAAGGGATTGCTATTGAAGCAAATCCAAACACAAAAATTTCTGATGATGTATACAATGTCTTGTGCGGTCAATTTGCAGGTGACAAAGGGAATAAAGAAGCTTCTAAAGAAGTTGGTGAAGAGAAGAGAAAAGAGAAAGAGGCTTTGCGTTTAGAACGAGAGAAAGAAATCGAAGACAAACGTAAAATCGAAGAAGAGCGACTTAAGCAACAAGAGGTTATAAAAGCGCGAGCGGTTATAGCAGGTCCTGTTCAGGTAGGTAAGATTGATCTTAACCCTAAGAAACCTTCAATTATTACGCCAATAAAAGTAGCAGAAAAAGTGGAAGCTCCAGTTGCTAAAGCACCCGAAGTAGAAGCTGTTTCAAAAGAAGTTTCAGCGGAGAAGCCACTAATGGAAAAGCCGTTAACTGAAAAACCTGTTTCAGACAAAAATGTACCGAAACCTGTTGTAGGGATTAAAGAAATCAAGCCAGAGATTGTAAAAGAAGTTGTTGCAGAGCCAAAAGAGGTCGCAAAAACCGAAGCAGTTAAAGCTGATGAAGCGCCTGTTGATGAGACCATCACTACGCAATATCAAAAGCTATCGGGTACTACTTTGACAGGTCAGATAATAGATTTATCTCAATTCAACAAACCAAAAAAGAAAAAAGAAGAGCCGAAAATCACTCCGAATAAACCGGGTGCTCCAGGATCGGCGGCAGCCAATGCAAATAAAAACAAGCGTAAAAGGATTGCTCCAAAGCCAGGTGCTCCTAGACCGCCTGCAGTGCCGGGAGTTCCTGGTGCGCCAAATCCTAATAAAATTACACCTAATGTAGGTGGAGGAGGATTCAATGCAAACAGAAGTGCAAGACCTGGTTTTGTAAAAGGAAACAGACCTGCGATTGTTGCAAAAGTGGAGCCTACAGAAGAGGAAGTTAAAAATCAAATTAGAGAGACTTTAGAAAAACTACAAGGTAAAGGTGGGAAATCTAAAGCGGCTAAATACAGAAGAGATAAAAGAGATACACACCGTCAGAAATCGGATGAAGAGCAAAGAGCTATTGATGAAGGAAGTAAAACTATTAAGGTTACTGAATTTGTTACGGTAGGTGAAATTGCGATCATGATGGATGTGCCGATTACAAAAGTGATTGGAACTTGTATGTCTCTTGGGATCATGGTTACCATGAACCAACGTCTTGACGCGGAAACCTTGACTATTGTTGCTGATGAATTTGGTTATGAAGTTGAATTTATCACTGTAGACATTGAAGAAGCAATTCAGGTAGTTGAAGACAGAGAAGAAGATTTAGTTTTCAGAGCGCCAATTGTAACGGTAATGGGTCACGTCGATCACGGTAAAACATCGTTACTAGATTACATTCGTAAAGAAAACGTAATTGCAGGAGAGTCTGGAGGAATAACACAGCACATTGGTGCCTATGGAGTAACATTGGATAACGGGCAAAAAATTGCATTTTTAGACACACCAGGTCACGAGGCCTTTACGGCGATGCGTGCGCGTGGTGCTCAAGTTACGGATATTGCTATTATTGTGATTGCTGCTGATGATGACATCATGCCGCAAACCAAAGAAGCGATTAGCCATGCGCAAGCAGCTGGAGTTCCTATTATATTTGCGATCAATAAAATTGATAAGCCAAATGCTAATCCTGAAAAAGTAAAAGAAAGATTAGCAAGTATGAATTTACTTGTTGAAGATTGGGGTGGGAAAATTCAATCACATGATATTTCTGCGAAAGTAGGAACAGGTGTTAAAGAATTATTAGAAAAAGTATTGTTAGAAGCAGAACTTTTAGATTTGAAATCCAATCCAAATAAAGCGGCCTCTGGAACTGTTGTCGAGGCGTTCCTTGATAAAGGAAAAGGATATGTTTCTACTATTTTAGTTCAAAATGGAACTTTAAAAATTGGAGATTATATGTTGGCTGGGAAGCATCATGGTAAAATTAAAGCCATGCATGATGAAAGAGGAAATATAGTAACTGTTGCGGGTCCTTCGACTCCAGTTTCAGTTCTAGGTCTTGATGGAGCAGCAACAGCGGGTGATAAATTCAATATTTTTGAAGACGAAAAAGAGGCTAAACAAATTGCTTCTAAACGTTCTCAATTGATGCGTGAACAATCCGTACGTACGCAACGACATATCACATTGGATGAAATTGGACGTAGAATTGCATTGGGTCAATTTAAAGAATTGAACATTATCCTTAAAGGGGATGTGGATGGTTCTGTTGAAGCGTTATCAGATTCATTTTCTAAATTATCTACGGAAGAAATTCAAATTAATATCATACATAAAGGTGTTGGAGCAATTACAGAAACTGATGTTATGTTGGCTTCTGCTTCAGATGCGATTATTATCGGATTTAATGTTCGCCCTGCTGGAAATGCAAGACAATTAGCGGACAAAGAAGAAATTGATATTCGTTATTACTCTATTATCTATGCTGCAATTGATGACTTGAAAGATGCAATGGAAGGCATGTTAGCTCCGGAAATGAAAGAAGAAATTCTTGGTACTGCAGAGATCAGAGAGATATTCAAAATTTCTAAAGTTGGTTCTATTGCGGGAAGTATGGTTATGGATGGTAAAATTGTTAAGAATGCCAAAATGAGAATCATTAGAGAAGGAGTGGTTGTCTTTACAGGAGAGCTTTTAGCACTGAAACGTTTCAAAGACGATGTAAGAGAAGTTGCTAAAGGATACGATTGTGGTATTCAAGTAAAAGGTTACAACGACATCGAAGAAAGAGATGTTATTGAATCATACCATGAGGTTGCGGTAAAAAAGAAATTGAAATAGAATTTCAAAATGTTATAATTAAAATCCCGATTCGTCGGGATTTTTTTATTTTAGCTGGTAGTAAACTATATGAACAATTGGAAAATTTTCTAGATAAACTCGGCCTTAATTTGTCTATTTTTTGAAATTGAAATTTAGCTTTAGGGTGTATAAATAGTATGTATTAGCGGGTAAAAGGTCTTTGATGGTAGCTGTTTGAATATAAAGTGAGTAATTCAATATGTTATCACGGTACGGGGTGTTTTTAATATTGGTTATTGATTGGTTAATTAAAAATTGATATGTAGACACAAAATTAATTTTTAATGAAATGGTGTAGTCTTAGTTTTGCTAAGTTTCTATAAGGAATTTTAAACATGCCTCTAAAACTTCTGGTTTTTCAATGATGTTTAAAAATAAAAAAGCAACTCTATTTGAGTTGCTTTTTTATTTGTTGTTCATTCATCTTTATTTACTTGGTCTTATCAAATGTACATTAGGATACCTTTTTTTAATTTCTATTAAGTTTCGTTCCGCTTCAATTCGTGTATTGAAATTTCCAACCCAAACTTTATAATTGGGTGTGTTGAATATAATGGTGCCATCAATGCTGTTAAATTCTTGTCTGAATTCATTCAGTGTATTTTTTGCTTTTTCGCTTTCTCCACTGAAAATTTGAATTTTATATCCGTCATTAACAGCATTTGAAAGATTTGTTTTTCTCTTTTCAGTTAATAATTGTTCAAATTTTTTGTCTTGTTTTACTGTAATTTTCCCATCTTGTCCACTCGCCTTGAAGAAGGAAAAACAGATTGTAATAGAGATATAAAATGCTTTACGAAGGGCTAAAATTCTCATAATGTGATTGTTTTTATGCAAAAGTAATATTTAATGATTGATAGCAAATAGCAAATGTTATTTAGAATAGATATAAATTGAAATTAAGACTATTTTAAGGTTTTGAGAATAGTTCTTAAGTCGTATTTTTGTCGAAGTTTTAAAATAAAGGATCAGTTTTTATAAGTCAATTAGAAAAAACTGTGCCAATTTTTAGTAGATAATCATTATACTATATGAAAAAGGTGGGTAACCATAATTCGATCTCAAGGAAATTATTTTTTAGCATAGCTTTAATGCTATCTTTTTCCTTTACTTCATTTGCTCAAGAAGCTACTCCTGCAGCTACAGATGCTGCTCCGGATGCTTCCGCTACTACACAAAGTGCGGACCCAGTAAAGGGTAAGGAGCTTTTTAATGCAAACTGTGCGGCATGTCACAAACTTGATGCGAAAGCAACAGGTCCTGCTCTTAGGGGTATTGCTGCTAAATATGATGCTTCATGGCTTCATAAATGGGTTCGTAACAGTTCGGAATTAATTAAATCTGGAGACGCTCAGGCGGTTAAAGTATTTGAGGAAAATAATAAGGCAGTGATGTCTGCTTTTCCGCAACTTACGGATGGCGATATAGACAATATCATTGCTTATACATCAGAGCCTAAAGCGGAGGCTC
Organism: Flavobacterium sp. GNP008; assembly: GCF_056428965.1. NCBI lineage: Bacteria > Pseudomonadati > Bacteroidota > Flavobacteriia > Flavobacteriales > Flavobacteriaceae > Flavobacterium > Flavobacterium sp. GNP008. The sequence goes on from NZ_JBWJVL010000001.1 coordinate 1,299,499, forward strand.
CTGTAGCTGCTGCAGGAACTACTGCGGTTCCTGGAACTGCACCTGCGGATAGCGGGATGTCTAATAATATCATATTAGGTGCTTTGGCACTTGTCATGGTTGTTCTGGTTGTAATGTTGTTTTTGGTAAATAATGTTTTAACTAAAGTTGCGAAAGCGAATGGTATTGAAATAGCTCCAAAAACTCCTACGACTCCTATTTGGAAGGCGTTTGTGAGAAATCAATTTTTAGTATTGGTGACTGCGGTGTTTTTGCTTTTAGCAAGTGCCTATTTTGTTTATGGGTTTTTAATGCAAATTGGCGTAGATCAAAATTACGAGCCAATACAGCCAATTCATTATTCGCACAGAATCCATGCTGGAGATAATGAGATTAACTGTAAGTATTGTCACTCTGCTGCGAGAGTTAGTAAAAATGCTGGTATTCCTTCTTTGAATGTTTGTATGAACTGTCATAAAAACATTGCTGAAGTGGCTGAAACTACTGCTACTCCAGAATACAGTAAGGCGTTCTATGATGAGCAAATACAGAAATTATATACTGCAGTTGGTTGGGATAAAACAACGCAAAGTTATACTGGTAAAACGCAACCTGTGAAATGGGTTCGCATACATAACTTACCTGATTTTGTATACTTTAATCATTCGCAACACGTAACTGTTGCGGGTATTGAATGTCAAACCTGTCACGGACCAGTTCAGGAATATGAAATTCAAAAGCAATTCGCTCCATTAACAATGGGTTGGTGTATAGATTGCCATAGAAAAACAGAAGTTAAAATGGAAGGCAATGAATACTATACTAAAATTCATGATGAGCTTTCTAAGAAATACGGAGTAGACAAATTGACTGCTGCGCAAATGGGAGGTTTAGAATGTGGTAAATGCCATTATTAATCAAATTATTAAGATTTTAATATTTATATATGTCATCAAACAAAAAATACTGGAAAAGTGTTGAAGAACTAGACAAAAATAGTTCTATTGTTGAGGCGCTTAAAAATAACGAATTTGTTGAAGAGATTCCTACGGATGAATTCTTAGGAAATAATGACGCATTGTCATCTTCGTCAACATCACGTCGTGATTTTTTAAAGTACGTAGGTTTTAGTACAGCTGCAGCTACGCTTGCTGCTTGCGAAGGTCCTGTGAACAAGTCAATACCTTATGTACTTCAGCCAGAACAAATCATTCCTGGAGTTGCGGATTATTACGCTACTTCTGTTTTTGATGGATTTGATTTTGCTAATTTATTGGTAAAAACCCGCGAAGGGCGTCCTATTAAAATAGATAATAATACTATTCAGGGGGCTAAGTTTAGTGCGAATGCGAGAATTCATGCGTCTATTTTATCTTTATATGATAGCATGCGTTTGAAGCAGCCAAAAATGGAAGGTAAAAATTCAACATGGTCGGCTGTTGATTCTAAAATTAAATCAAGTATTGTTGATGCTGCCGCAAAAGGCGGACAAGTGGTACTTCTTACAAACACATTGGCTAGTCCGTCTACAGAAAAATTGATTGCTGAGTTTATCGGTAAAAATCCAAATGCTAAACACGTTGTTTATGATGCGGTATCTGAATCTGAAGCATTAGATGCTTTTGAGGCAGTTTATGGAGAAAGAGCTTTGGTAGATTACGATTTTTCTAAAGCATCTCTTATTGTTTCTGTTGGAGCTGATTTTCTTGGAGACTGGCAAGGTGGAGGATTTGATTCCGGTTATGCTAAAGGAAGAATTCCAAAAGCAGGAATGATGTCGCGCCATTTTCAATTAGAAGCAAACATGACTTTGTCCGGTGCTGCTGCTGATAAACGTGTGCCAATGTCTACGGCTAATCAAAAACAAGCATTAGTTCATATATATAATATTGTAACGGGTTCTTCTGTTGCTGTACGTTTAGAAAATAAATTTAAAGCTGAAGTTACAAAAGCAGCTCAACAATTGAAAGCTGCTGGTTCAAAAGGAGTATTGGTATCGGGTATTCAAGATAAAAATGCTCAGTTGTTAGTTTTGGCTATCAACCAAGTGTTGGCAAGTGAAGCTTTCAGTACTTCAGGAGTTAGACAAATTAGAAAAGGTTCCAATGCAAAAGTTGCTCAATTAATTAATGATATGAAAGCTGGAAGCGTTCATACTTTGATGATGAGTGGTGTTAATCCGGTTTATACTCTAGCGGATAGTGCTTCTTTTGTTGAAGGACTTAAAAAAGTAAAAACATCAGTGGCATTTTCTTTAAAAGAAGATGAAACTGCTTTAGTAAGTACTATTGCAGCTGCTGTTCCTCATTATTTAGAATCATGGAATGATGTAAGTATTACAAAAGGTACTTATGGTATAACACAGCCTACAATTCGTCCTCTTTTTGATACCAAACAATTTCAAGATGTTTTATTGTCTTTAAATGGACTTTCAGGGACATTCTACGATTATGTTAAAGCTACTTCTGCAACAATAATATCAGGTTCTTCATGGAGTAAAGTGCTGCATGATGGTGTTTATGTTGGAGTTATTCCAGCTGCCACTTCAGGTGGTGCTGATTATAGTGCTGCTGCAAATGCTTTGGCAAATGCAAAAGTAACTGAAGGATTGGAGCTTGTATTGTATACTAAAACAGGTATGGGTGATGGTCAGCAGGCTAACAACCCTTGGTTGCAAGAGTTTCCGGATCCAATTACAAGAGTATCTTGGGATAATTATGTTACAGTTTCGAATGCTGATGCAAAGAAATATGAACTTTCTAATGAAATTGTTGCTAATGGTGGTTTAAACGGTAGTTATGCTACTATTACAACTGCTGATGGCGTTAAATTAGAAAATGTTCCAGTAATCGTTCAACCTGGTCAAGCGGTTGGAACTGTAGGTTTAGCATTGGGTTATGGTCGTAAAGCGGCTTTGAAAGAAGAAATGATGGTAGGTTTAAATGCTTACTCTTTATATAAAGGTTTCAATAATGTGCAATCTGTAACATTGGTAAAAGCTGTAGGGGAACATGAGTTTGCTTGTGTTCAAGGTCAGAAAACGTTGATGGGTAGAGGAGATATTATTAAAGAAACTTCTTTAGAAATTTTCAATACAAAAGAGGCTCACATTTGGAATGAACAACCAATGGTTTCATTGGATCATAAAGAAGTGGAGGCAACAAAAGTAGATTTATGGAGTTCTTTTGATCGTTCAGTAGGACATCATTTTAATCTTTCTATCGATTTGAATGCTTGTACGGGTTGTGGTGCTTGTGTAATTGCATGTCATGCAGAAAACAACGTTCCTGTTGTAGGGAAATCTGAAGTAAGAAGAAGCCGTGATATGCACTGGTTGCGTATTGATAGGTATTATTCTTCTGAAAGTACTTTTGAAGGTGATAACGAAAGAAAAGAAAATATCGCAGGTTTATCAAGTTCATTATCTACATTCAACGAAATGGAAAAAGCGGGTGACAACCCACAGGTTTCTTTTCAACCGGTAATGTGTCAGCATTGTAATCATGCACCTTGTGAAACGGTTTGTCCAGTTGCTGCAACTTCACATTCTCGTCAAGGTCAAAATCACATGGCTTATAACAGATGTGTGGGTACGCGTTACTGTGCTAACAACTGTCCGTATAAAGTACGTCGTTTTAACTGGTTCTTGTATAACAAAAACAGTGAATTCGATTACAACATGAACGATGATTTAGGGCGTATGGTGTTGAATCCAGACGTGAATGTTCGTTCTCGTGGTGTTATGGAAAAATGTTCTATGTGTATTCAAATGACACAAGCTACAATTTTAAAAGCGAAAAGAGAAGGAAGAGCGATCGTTGATGGTGAATTCCAAACTGCATGTTCTAATGCTTGTTCTACAGGAGCAATGATTTTTGGAGATGTAAATGATAAAGAAGCGGAAGTGACTAAATTAGCTGCTGACGAAAGAATGTACCATTTATTGGAGCATGTTGGAACAAAACCAAATGTGATATACCACGTTAAAATTAGAAATACCTAGTACAAAAATAATTAATTAAGAATCAATATAAAGGATTATGTCGTCTCACTACGAAGCAACCATTAGAAAACCCTTAGTTATAGGTGATAAATCTTATCACGATGTAACTGTAGATGTAGCTGCCCCTGTTGAAGGTAAAGCAAATAAACATTGGTGGATTGTATTTTCAATTGCATTAATAGCCTTCCTTTGGGGATTGGGTTGTATCATTTACACTGTATCTACAGGTATTGGAACATGGGGTTTAAATAAAACTGTTGGATGGGCTTGGGATATTACCAACTTTGTTTGGTGGGTAGGTATTGGTCATGCAGGAACTCTTATTTCTGCTGTATTGTTACTTTTTCGTCAGCGTTGGAGAATGGCTATTAACCGTTCTGCTGAAGCAATGACAATTTTCTCTGTTATTCAAGCAGGTTTATTTCCAATCATTCACATGGGTCGTCCATGGTTAGCGTATTGGGTTTTACCAATTCCGAATCAATTTGGTTCTCTTTGGGTAAACTTTAACTCGCCATTGCTTTGGGATGTATTTGCAATATCAACGTATCTTTCTGTTTCATTGGTTTTCTGGTGGACTGGTTTGCTTCCTGATTTTGCGATGTTGAGAGACAGAGCAATTACTCCTTTCAACAAACGAGTATATTCTATATTGAGTTTTGGATGGAGCGGTAGAGCAAAAGACTGGCAGCGTTTTGAAGAAGTATCTTTGGTTCTTGCAGGATTAGCTACACCACTGGTACTTTCGGTACATACGATTGTATCAATGGACTTTGCAACCTCTGTTATTCCTGGATGGCATACTACAATTTTTCCTCCATACTTTGTTGCTGGTGCGGTTTTCTCAGGTTTTGCAATGGTTAATACGTTGTTGATTATTATGAGAAAAGTATCTAATCTGGAAGCTTACATAACAGTTCAACACATTGAGTTGATGAATATCGTTATTATGATTACAGGCTCTATCGTAGGTGTGGCTTACATAACTGAATTATTTGTTGCCTGGTATTCAGGTGTCGAATATGAACAATATGCATTCCTTAACAGGGCTACTGGACCTTATTGGTGGGCATATTGGTCGATGATGACCTGTAATGTTTTTTCTCCACAGTTCATGTGGTTTAAAAAATTAAGAACAAGTATCATGTTCTCGTTTATAATTTCGATTGTTGTAAATATTGGAATGTGGTTTGAGAGATTTGTAATTATTGTTACTTCTTTACATAGAGATTATTTACCGTCATCTTGGACAATGTTTTCCCCTACATTTGTTGATATTGGAATTTTCATTGGAACAATAGGTTTCTTCTTTGTATTATTCTTATTGTATTCAAGAACATTCCCTGTTATAGCACAAGCAGAGGTAAAAACAATATTAAAAGGAACAGGAGATAATTACAAACGAGAAAGAGAAGCAAATAAAGATTCACATCATGAGTAATAAAGTAATATACGCCATTTATAATGACGATGATATTTTGATGGATGCGGTTAAAAAAACCAGAGCAGCTCATCATCATATTGAAGAAGTTTTTACTCCATTCCCAGTACACGGATTGGATAAAGCTATGGGAATTGCACCTACAAGATTAGCAATTTGTGCTTTCCTTTATGGTTGTGTAGGTATTTCGGTAGCGACAGCGATGATGAATTATATTATGATTCAGGATTGGCCCCAAGATATTGGTGGAAAACCAAGTTTTAGTTATATTGAAAACATGCCAGCGTTTGTTCCTATCATGTTTGAACTTACGGTATTTTTTGCTGCGCATTTGATGGTTATTACTTTTTATATGAGAAGTAAGTTATGGCCATTTAAAGAAGCAGAAAATCCTGATGTAAGAACTACAGATGACCACTTTTTAATGGAAGTTGCTGTAAATGACAATGAAGAAGAATTAATTTCTTTTTTCCAAAGCACGGGAGCTGTAGAAGTTAAAGTAATCGATAAGCATTAATTATAGATATGAAAAGCGTATATAAAATAACACTTTTATTTGGTATCACTATTTTAGTTTCATCATGCCATAATAATGCGGCACCAAACTATCAGTATTTTCCAAATATGTATGAGTCAGTAGGGTATGAAACCTATGCTGAGTCGAATGCATTTAAAAACGGCAAAGAAGGTCAACTTCCTGCTGAGGGGTCAGTTAATAGAGGCTTTGAGCCTTTTGAATATGAAAATTCTACTGCAGGATATGAGGCGGCGAAAGCTAATCTTAAATCTCCTTTGGATTCTTTAAATAGAAATCCAGAGAAAGGTAAGGAGCTTTTTGAAATTTATTGTATCAGTTGTCATGGTGCTTCTGGAAACGGTAAAGGGAAGTTAGTAGAAAGAGAAAAATTTCTAGGTGTTCCTAGTTATAAAGATAGAGTTATTACTGAAGGCAGTATTTTTTATGTTATAACTTATGGTTTGAATTCAATGGGTTCACATGCAAACCAGTTGAGTGCCCAAGAACGTTGGTTAGTAACTGACTATGTTCTGAAACTAAAAAGCGAATTATAATTGTTGAACAAACTGATCGTAATAGATATGTATACATTTTCAAGTAAATTAAAAACTCTTTCTTTCATCTTAATGGCCGTGGGTATATTAGGAATTGGATATGGTTTTTTAACTGCACCTAAAGATATTCAAGATGTTGAAAAGCTTCTTGCTGCCGAAAGTCATGGTGCCCATGGTGAAGCTAAACACGAAGCATCCGAGCCTTCTGTGGGTTCGCATGAGGCGACGAGTAATCACAAAGAAGCTAGTGAAGATACAAAAGTGGAGGTGGCTACAGATGATACCACTAAAATTGCAACGGCGGTTGTAGTTGAACCAGCACATGCTGAAGCTGATATTCAAAAAGAAGGTCATGTTGTTAGTGAAGAGGCAGAACATACCGAACATTTAACACATGTGCTACATCAATTACAAAATAAGCCTTGGTCTGCTTTGTATGTTGCTTGTATTTTCTTCATGTTAGTTTCTCTTGGTGTTTTAGTTTTTTATGCTATTCAGCAAGTTGCACAGGCAGGATGGTCTCCAGTTTTATTTAGAGTAATGCAAGGAATAACGGCTTATTTACCGGTTGGATCAATTATCTTTTTTATTGTATTATTATTGTGTGGATTTCATTTGAATCACCTTTTTATATGGTTAGATCCTGAAGTAGTTGCTGCAGATAAATTGATAGCCAACAAAGCAGGGTACTTAAATTTTCCTTTTTGGATAATTAGAGCTGCTATATTTTTAATTGGATGGAATCTATACCGTTATTACTCTAGAAAAAATTGTTTGGCTCAAGATGAAGCAAATGATAATTTAAATTACAAAAAGAACTTTAAGCTTTCGGCAATGTTTCTTGTGTTTTTTATAGTGTCTGAATCTATTATGTCATGGGACTGGATCATGTCTATCGATCCGCACTGGTTTAGTACTTTATTTGGATGGTATGTTTTTGCAAGCTTCTTTGTAAGTGCTATAACTACGATTGCTTTAGTTACTTTGTATTTGAAGTCAAAAGGGGTTTTAGAGTATGTAAATACTAGTCATATTCATGATTTAGCTAAGTTTATGTTCGGGTTTAGTGTTTTTTGGACCTATTTATGGTTCTCACAATACATGTTGATCTGGTATGCTAATATTCCCGAAGAAGTAACTTACTTTATTACAAGAATAGAATTGTATAATCTTCCATTTTTTGGTGCAGTAGTTATGAATTTTGTATTTCCACTATTAATATTGATTAATACGGATTTCAAAAGAATTACTTGGGTACTAGTTATGGCTGGAGTTGTAATACTAGCAGGACATTATATTGACTTTTTTAATATGATTATGCCTGGAACCGTTGGTGACAGATGGTTTATTGGGATATCAGAAATAGCTTCTGTTCTTTTCTTTCTTGGATTATTTATTTATGTTGTATTTACAGCATTGACAAAAGTTCCTTTGTTAGCAAAAAGAAATCCTTTCATAGAAGAAAGTAAACATTTTCATTATTAATATTTAAAGAAAAAAACAGATGACAAGTTTGTTGGTAATCATAGTTTTAGTTTTATTAGCTGTTGCTTTATGGCAATTGACTAAAATATTTGATCTGACGCAAGTTGGATCTAATTCAGATAGTACAGAAATAGCTACAGATAATGACAATAACGTTCAAGGTTATTTAATGTTTGGTTTTTTAGCTTTTATTTATATTTTTTCAATTTACGGATTGTTTAAATGGGGTCCTCTTGTTCTTCATACCCCAGCTTCGGCTCATGGTGCTGAAGTTGATAATTTGATGAATATTACTTGGGTTTTGATTTTTATAGTTCAGGCTATCACGCAAGTTTTATTGCATTATTTTGCTTTCAAATACAGAGGAAAAAAAGATCAAAAAGCACTTTATTTTGCTGATAATAATAAGCTAGAGGCTATTTGGAGTGTTATTCCTGCAGTTGTTTTGGCAGGATTAATTTTGTATGGTCTTTATGCTTGGACAAACATTATGTTTGTTGATGAAGATGAAGATACTGTAGTTATCGAATTGTATGCACAACAGTTTAACTGGAAAGCAAGATATTCAGGTGACGATAATGTTTTAGGGAAAGCTAATGTGCGCTATATTGAAGGGGCTAACGCAGTTGGTGTTGATTTATCAGATCCTTATGCGCAAGATGATATTGTTGTGACTGAATTGCACATACCTAAAGGAAAAAAAATTCTTTTTAAAATGCGTTCTCAGGATGTTTTACATTCGGCTTACATGCCACATTTTAGAGCACAAATGAATTGTGTTCCCGGGATGGTTACTCAATTTGCTTTTGAGCCTATTTATACCACTGCAGAATATAGAGAGTTGCCTTTTATGGTTGAAAAAGTAGCTAATATCAATGCTCTTAGAGCAAAGAAAAGTATTGATCTTGTTGCCAAAGGAGAAACTGCTTTAGATCCGTATACTTTTGATTATTTGTTGCTTTGTAATAAAATTTGTGGAGCATCACATTATAACATGCAAATGAAAATCATTGTTGATACACCTGAGGATTACAAGGCCTGGTTAAAGGATAAGTCTACTATTGTAAATGAAGTAAAAGCTGCTATGGCTGCGCCAGCTGCAACAGATGGTGCAACAGTTACAGACTCAACAAAAGTAAAAGATACTGCAGGAGTTGCTGTAATGGCGATGAAATAATTATTAAGAAAATTTAAAGTATACATATATGTCAGCAGAAGGTCACGATCACGCAATGGATCACGAACACGAACATCACCATAAAGACACTTTTATTACTAAATATATCTTTAGTATTGATCACAAAATGATTGCCAAACAGTATCTTATTACAGGTATTTTTATGGGAATTATAGGAGTTGGGATGTCTATGCTATTTAGAATGCAATTAGCATGGCCAGAAGAATCATTCCGAATATTTAATATTTTATTAGGTGATAAATTTGCTCCTAATGGAGTGATGGCAAATGATATTTACCTTGCATTAGTTACCATTCACGGAACCATTATGGTATTTTTCGTGTTAACTGCCGCTTTGAGTGGTACGTTTAGTAACTTATTAATACCGCTTCAAATTGGTGCTAGGGATATGGCATCCGGTTTTATGAATATGATATCATATTGGTTGTTCTTTTTGTCAAGTATAATCATGATTGGTTCCCTTTTCGTTGAAGCAGGTCCTGCGTCATCTGGGTGGACTATTTATCCTCCCTTGAGTGCTTTACCACAAGCTATTCCCGGATCAGGTATGGGAATGACATTATGGTTAGTTTCTATGGCTATATTTATTGCATCTTCTTTAATGGGATCTCTAAATTATGTAGTTACAGTTATTAATTTAAGAACAAAAGGGATGTCTATGACAAGATTACCATTGACAATTTGGGCTTTCTTTGTTACAGCAATTATTGGTATTGTATCCTTTCCTGTTCTTTTATCTGCCGCTTTATTGTTGATTTTTGATAGGAGTTTTGGTACATCATTCTTCTTGTCTGACATTTATATTGCAGGTGAAGTTTTGCATTATCAAGGTGGTTCACCAGTATTGTTTGAGCATTTATTTTGGTTTTTAGGTCATCCTGAAGTTTATATTGTACTATTACCGGCTTTAGGTATTACATCAGAAGTGATTGCTACAAACTCTCGTAAACCAATTTTTGGTTACAGAGCGATGATCATGTCAATTATTGCAATTGCATTTTTATCTACTATTGTTTGGGGGCACCATATGTTCATCTCGGGGATGAACCCATTCTTAGGATCTGTATTTACCTTTACGACATTATTGATTGCTATCCCATCAGCCGTAAAAGCGTTTAATTATATTACAACACTTTGGAAAGGAAATTTACAATTGAATCCAGCTATGTTGTTTTCAATTGGTTTAGTTTCTACTTTTATTACAGGTGGTTTAACTGGAATTATTCTTGGAGACAGTACCTTAGATATTAATGTACATGATACTTACTTTGTAGTAGCTCACTTTCACTTAGTAATGGGTATTTCTGCTCTTTACGGTATGTTTGCTGGTATTTACCACTGGTTCCCAAGAATGTTTGGAAGAATGCTTAATAAAAATCTTGGATATGTTCACTTTTGGGTAACAGCAATTTGTGCTTATGGAGTTTTCTTTCCAATGCATTTCATTGGTTTAGCAGGTTTGCCAAGACGTTATTATACTAATACAAACTTCCCATTATTTGATGATTTACAAAACGTGAATGTTTTGATTACTACATTTGCATTAATTGGTGGAGTATTTCAATTGGTTTTCTTGTATAATTTTTTCACTAGTATTTTTTACGGTAAAAAATCGGTCATGAATCCTTGGAAATCTAACACTTTAGAATGGACAGCACCAGTTGAACACATACATGGTAACTGGCCAGGTGAGATTCCTCATGTACACCGTTGGCCTTATGATTACAGTAATCCAGCACATGATGTGGATTTTGTACCTCAAAATGTACCGATGAAAGAGGGTGAAGAAGTTTTACACCACTAACATATACAAAAGCCTCTGCGAAAGCAGAGGCTTTTTTTGTTTGATTATCACAGTTTGATTCTTTTGTGTTTTTTAATATTTCGAGTATTTAATATTCAAAATTGCTTTGCTATCTTTGTTGGATGAATGAAAATTTAGACCCAACATCCCATGGCTACAATTCCGAAGAACTTGATCTTGAAAAAAAATTAAGACCGCTTTCTTTTGATGATTTTGCCGGTCAAGATCAAATATTAGAAAACCTTAAAGTTTTTGTTCAAGCGGCAAATCAACGTAACGAAGCACTTGACCACACTCTTTTTCATGGTCCTCCAGGACTTGGAAAAACTACTTTGGCTAATATTCTTGCAAATGAATTACAAGTTGGCATCAAAATTACTTCCGGTCCAGTTTTAGATAAGCCTGGGGATTTAGCAGGTTTGTTGACTAATCTTGAAGAAAGAGATGTTTTGTTTATCGACGAAATTCATCGCTTGAGTCCTATTGTTGAAGAATATTTATACTCTGCCATGGAGGATTTTAAAATTGATATCATGATTGAATCCGGACCAAATGCAAGGACGGTTCAAATTAACCTCAATCCGTTCACTTTAATTGGCGCCACTACACGTTCCGGTTTGTTAACGGCTCCTATGAGAGCTCGTTTTGGAATATCTTCCCGTTTACAATATTATACAACAGAGTTGTTGACTTCAATCGTAGAAAGAAGCGCTGCAATTTTTAAAATGCCAATATCATTGGAAGCTGCTGTAGAAATTGCGGGTAGAAGTAGAGGTACCCCACGTATTGCTAACGCTTTATTGCGTCGTGTGCGCGATTTTGCTCAAATTAAAGGAAATGGTACCATAGATATAGAAATTGCGCGTTATGCTCTAAAAGCACTCAATGTAGACGCTCATGGTCTGGATGAAATGGATAATAAAATACTTAACACGATTATTGATAAATTTAAGGGCGGGCCAGTTGGTTTATCTACTTTAGCGACAGCTGTATCCGAAAGCAGCGAAACTATTGAGGAGGTCTATGAACCGTTCCTTATTCAAGAAGGATTTATAATGCGAACACCACGAGGCAGAGAAGTTACTGATAAAGCGTATAAGCACTTGGGGAAAATAAACACCAATATTCAAGGAGGTTTATTTTAAGTAAAGTTAGGTATTGAGTTCGTTCTGTATTGTATCAATAATTTGGATTAAATCTGACATAATTACTAAGAATACTTCATTATAAATTCTATTTCTAATTATAAACAATAAAATAAAATATACACAATTTATCAAATCCGAAGCGAAACGTCTTGGTTTCTTATCTTGTGGTATATCCAAGGCTGGGTTTTTGGAACAAGAAGCTCCACGGTTAGAAAATTGGTTGAGTAACAACAGAAACGGTCAAATGGCGTATATGGAAAATCATTTTGATAAACGCCTTAATCCAACGTTATTGGTTGATGATGCGAAAAGTGTTGTGTCGCTTTTGCTAAATTATTATCCGCAGGAAGTTCAAAATTCTGATTCTTATAAAATTTCAAAATATGCCTTCGGTCAGGATTACCATTTTGTGATTAAAGAAAAATTAAACGAATTATTAGGTGTAATTAAAACCACAATTGGAGAGGTTTCAGGACGTGCTTTTGTTGATTCTGCACCAGTTTTGGATAAAGCTTGGGCTGCCAAGAGTGGGTTGGGCTGGATAGGGAAAAACAGTAATTTGTTGACTCAAAAAGTAGGTTCGTTTTATTTTATTGCGGAATTAATCATCGATTTAGAATTGGAATATGACAATCCTACAACGGATCATTGCGGTACTTGTACTGCTTGTATTGATGCTTGTCCAACACAGGCAATCGTAGCTCCTTATGTAGTTGACGGCAGCAAATGTATTTCCTATTTTACAATTGAATTAAAAGATAATATTCCTCTAGAGATGAAAGGTAAATTTGATGAATGGGCCTTTGGCTGTGATGTTTGTCAAGATGTATGCCCTTGGAATAAATTTTCCAAAGTAAACAATGAACCTTTATTTAACCCTAATCCCGCTTTACTTTCCATGTCAAAAAAGGAATGGAACGAAATTACGGAAGAAACATTTAAAGTAATATTTAAAAATTCGCCTTTGAAAAGAGCTAAGTTTCAAGGAATAAAAAGAAACATTAATTTTCTTAAATAACGTTACAGTTAAAACAGGTTTTTAGAAAAAGAATTATTTCTTAAAGAAGATTCTCTAATGATTACATTAGTTTCTAATTCTATTGTTCTTGGAATAAAAGGGATTCCTTCTTTATGACAATTCATTTCTTCCAATAATAACTTGAAAGCTTCAATTCCCATTTCATGGCTTGGTTGGTCTACAGTGCTTAATTTTGGTGTGAGAACTTTTGACATAAACCAATTACTGAAGCCAATTACTGCTACTTGATGTGGTACTTTTATTTGGTTGTCGTTACAATATGACAAAACTCCAACAGCAACTAAATCTGTTATAGCAAAGATGCCATCTACGTCCGGATGCTCTTTTATGATTTGTTTTGCAAAAAATCTTCCTTCTTCAAAAGTTACGTTTTCACATGTATAAACCAATTTTGTATCGAAGGGAATGCTGTTTTTTTCTAATGCTTTTTTGTAACCAATATAACGATCGATTGCATTCTGAGGGTTTAAAGGGCCGCGAATATGCGCGATTTTCTTGCATCCATTGTCGATTAAATGCTGAACAGCATTAAAGGCCGCTCTTTGATCATCTATAATAACTTTTGAACATTTAGTGAGTTTTGCAATTTTGTCAAACATCACGAAAGGAATTTTTCTATTTACTATTTCCTTAATATGATCATCATTGTTTGACTCATTAGATAGTGACATAATGATACCATCAACTCTTTTATTAATCAGTAATTCAACTTGTTTTTTTTCTAAAGCCAAAGTTTCATTTGACTGTAAGATGATAACCAAATAACCATTTTTTTCAGCTTCATCAATTATAGCATTTACTACATTAGAAAAAAAGTGATGGACTACTTCTGGAATAATCAAACCGATTGTTTTAGACTCTTTAGTTCTTAAATTTACAGCAAAGCTATTGGGTGTGTAATGTAGTTTTTGAGCAAGTTCAATCACTGCATTTTTTGTTTTCTCACTTACATCGGGATAATTTTTTAAAGCCTTAGATACTGTTGTTATAGAAATGCCTAATTTGATTGCAATTTCTTTAAGAGTAATGTCTTTCATGAATTGAATGTGTACTTGTTTAGATAAACTAAAACGTAATTTTAATTCCACTATTTTATTTAAAAGCTAGTGTTTTAATAAAATTAGTTTTAAAAAGAATAAAACGATACGATAATTTTTACCAAGATATTGAATTTTATCTAATATTTTTTTGTAATTATTAAAATAAACGAATTAATATTTTTTAGTTATAAATACGCTTCATTTGAATTTATTTAAAAAAAACATAAAAGCGAAATAGCTATAAAACAATTAGTGGTAAATGGTGCATAAGAAATTGCTAAGTAGACGCTCTTTCTATAATATTGGTTTCTAATTGTATGGATTTAAAAGCAATGGGCTTATTTTGTCTTTTTAAATTAATCTCATCAAATAGAATTTCTGCTGATTTTCTTCCAATTTCAAATCCAGGCTGGTCTACAGTTGATAGTTGTGGACTTATTACACTTGACATAAACCAATTGCTAAAACCAAAAACGGCAATTTGCCCAGGAATAGCAATGCCTACTTCATTTAGGTATTTTATAACACCGATGGCAACTAAGTCTGTCACAGCAAAAATAGCATCGATTTCGGGATGTTCCGCAACTACTTTTTTTGCGTTTTCATATCCATCCTCAAAATCCATATTATTTTCACATACAAAAACTAAAGATGGATTATAAGGAATGTCATTGTCTTCTAATGCTTTTTTATATCCAAGAAAGCGGTCTATAGCGTTTTGAGGTAAATAGGAACCTCTAAAATGTGCGATTTTTTTATATCCTTTTTTTATTAAATAACACACAGCGTCATAAGCTGCCTTTTTATCATTAATGCTGACTTTAGAACAGTTAACGATTTTTGCGATTTTGTCAAAAAGTACTAACGCAGTATCGTTTGATAGAATCGCTTTTAAATGATCAAACTCTCCAGTTTCATTAGATAAAGAGATTAAAATACCATCGACTCGTTTATTCAACAAAAGATTAATTTGTTTCTTTTCCAGATCAAGTTTTTCGTTGGATTGTAAAATAATAACCATGTAATTTCTTTTCTCTGCTTCTTCTAGTATTCCTTCAATAACATTTGAGAAAAAATGGTGCACAACAGTGGGAATGATTAGTCCGATAGTCTTAGACTCTTTTGTTCTTAAATTTACCGCAAAACTGTTAGGGGTATAATTCAACTTATTGGCTAAATCAATAACGGCATTCTTTGTTTTTTGACTGACATCTGAATATCCTTTCAATGCTTTTGAAACGGTAGTTATTGAGATTCCGAGCTGCGATGCAATTTCTTTTAGAGTGGGGTTATTCATGGTTGAGTACACGGTTGGCAATAGCAAAAAACTGTTTCTTAAAAACGAATTTACAATTTATTTATTGCAAATCAATTTTCAAGAAACAGTTTAATTATAAATTAGCTAATTGTATATAATTTTTTGTTTTTTATTAGAATTATAGCGCTGTAATAATGGCCTCGTAAGGGCGTAAAACATTGTTTTTTAATTTTTTAATTCCAGTATAGTTGTCTAAAATTATTTTAGATCGTGCCATAGAAAACCCAATGTTGTACGTACTGATTTTGTCCGTGAAATTTAATAAAACTAATAATTTTTTCCCGTCCAGTTCTCTCATATAGGCAAATATATTAGGATTCTCTTTGTCTAATAATGTATATTTTCCATACACAAGTGTTGGATTTTGTTTGCGTAATTGTACTAGTTTTCTAAAATAATTCAAGACTGAATTTGGATCTTTTTCTTGAGTATTAACAGAAATGGTATTGTAATTTTGATTTACTTTTAACCAGGGTATTCCGGTGGTAAATCTTGCATTTTTATTTCTATCCCATTGCATTGGGGTTCTTCCGTTTTCTCTTGATGTTTGCTTCTGTCCTTGTAAAAAACTTTGTAAATCGCCACCTTTGTTTTTTAAACTAATATATTTGTTCCGAGTGTCCACATCAGTGTAATCTTTTATGGAGTCGAATCGGATGTTTGTCATTCCTAACTCATCACCATAATAGTAATAGGGAGTTCCTCGCATGGTCATTATAAAAGTAGAAAGCATTTTGGAAGATATTTCTCGAAATTCAGAATTGTCATTACCAAACTTGCTTACCATTCTGGGTTGATCGTGGTTGCCAAGAAAAATAGAGAGCCATCCTTTGTCCTTAAAGGCGTGATCATATCACGAGAAGATAGCTTTGTACTTTGCAAGGCCAAAATCATTTAAATGGTTACCAATATCAACACTTTCAAAATGATAAACCATATTCAATTCTTTAAGATCGGGATCTACAAAAAGTAGAGCATCTTCTGGAGAACTTCCTGCGCCTTCAGCAACTGTCATAATATCATATTTGCTAAAAACTTCTGTATTCATTTCTTGTAAATAGTTGTGCAAGTTGGGACCAACTCCATAGTATTTTATAATATTTTTTTCATATCCTTTTGGTAATTCTGGCCAAGTGGTATCTTTGGAAGCAAACTGAAAAGCGTCCATTCTAAAGCCGTCAATCCCTTTGTCCAACCAAAATTTCATAATGTCATAGACTTCATTTCTAACGTTTAGATTTTCCCAATTTAAATCTGGTTGTTTCTGAGAAAAATAATGAAGATAATAGGAATTCGTTTGGGCATCATATTTCCAAGCGTCACTGTTTACATCAAAAAAGCTCCATCTATAAGGTGGTTTTCCCTTTTGGCAGGCCACCAATGGTAATAATCGCGGTATTTATTGTTTCTGGAGCTTCTGGATTGTTTGAACCATTCGTGCTCATCGCTACTGTAATTAACTACTAAATCGATGATGAGTTTAAGGTTTCGTTTGTGCATCTCTTTTAATAAAAGATCTAAATCTTCCATTGTGCCGAAATCCTTCAGAATCTCCCTATAATTGCTAATGTCATAGCCGTTATCATCGTTTGGGGATGTATAAATAGGATTCAACCAAACTGCATCAATCCCTAAGCTTTTCACATAGTCCAGTTTAGAAATGATCCCTTTTAAATCTCCAACTCCATTGCCGTCACTGTCTTTAAAACTCCTAGGATATATTTGATACGCAACGGCTTCTTTCTACCATTTTTTTTCTATTGCAAAAGTTGTTTTTTGTGCCATGAAGGAATTACAGGATAAATAACCCAAAAGATGTAGTAGTACCAGTGTAGTAATTTTTGTAAATTTCAGTGTCATGAATTTAAATTATTGGAATGATAGTTTTTTTATTGGATTCATAAATTCAAGAATGATTTTATTTGTTATTCTGGGGTTGGCTCCTTCGTTTTTTGCTACAAGTGCACCTAATGCACATGCGAATTCAATTGCGTTTTGCGGGTCCTCATTATTTAATAATTTACTTAGTAGTCCTGCTAAAAAAGAATCTCCGGACCCTACAGTATCTATCACATCAATTTTGTAACCACTGTTGTAATACATTTTTTCATTGTAATACAACACCGCCCCATGACTTCCTTTGGTTACACAAATGTGTTTTGTGTTAGTGTGTTCCGCTATAAAAAGTATATTTTGTTCTAACGAATGGTATGGTGAGTTAAGAAAAGCACTTATCTCATACAATTCATCATCATTAAATTTAATAAAATCCGATTGTAACATTAATCGCATCAGGATGTCTTTGGAATAAAAAGGCGCACGTAAATTGACGTCAAATATTTTATATTTTGCGTAATGGATTAATTCTAATAAAGTGTTAAATGAAATTAAATCCCTGCACACAAGGCTTCCGTAAACGAAAGCGTCTGCTTTTTTCACTATATTTTCGATTTCCGGATTGCAGGCTATTTTATCCCAAGCCACAGGAGCGTTTATGGTATAGGATGCCGACCCTTTTTCATTTAATGCTACGATAACTTCACCTGTAGAATAAACGGGGTCAATTTGAATGGTGTTGGTAGGGATTCCGTTTTTTTTGATAAAGTGCAATAATTCAGAACCAATTTCATCAGAGCCAATCCGACTTATAATTTGAGCGTCTACTCCCAACGAAGCTAATCGGAGTGCCACATTCAAGGGGGCTCCGCCAATTTTTTTATAGGTTGGAAAAACATCAAACAATACTTCTCCAAAACAAACAATATTGAGTTTTTTGATATTATTCATGGTTAAGCATTTTATGTTCTAATTCTTCTAGGGATAATCCTTTAGTTTCGGGCATCATAAATAGTACAAATACCAATTGTAGCACCATCATAAAGGCAAAGAAGGCAAATATTGGCCAAGGATTAGCTTTGAATAAATCTATAACTACTGGCCCCGCTAACGTAATTAAAGCGGCGAAAATCCAGTGGATTCCTGTCCCAAAAGATTGGCCATTGGCACGAACATTATTTGGGAATATTTCAGAGATGAAAACCCAAATTACAGCACCTTGTCCAATGGCATGAGAAGCAATAAATAATAAGATGGATAGCATTAAAATAATAGCGCCTAAATTATTATAAAATGCTAAAGCAACCATTCCTAAACTCGCAATGTATCCAATAGAACCTATTAGCATCAGCTGTTTTCTTCCCAGAACGTCAATTAATCGCATACCAAGAATAGTAAATATTAAGTTTGTTGCACCAATCAGAATAGAATTCAATAAAGATTCTTTTGAGGCCAATCCTGCCATTTCTAGTATTTCGGGAGCATAATATAAGATAAAATTGATGCCTGATAATTGATTAAAAAAAGCCAATAGAAAAGCCAGAATTACGGGCCATTTGTATTTATTTGAAAAGATAGTAGCTTTCACTGTAGCATCAACAACATCTTTTTTTATTTCATTGAAATTCTGAAGCGCTTCTTGTTTGTCGTAAATCATTTCTAAAACTTTTAACCCCGCAGCATCATCTCTCTTTTTTAAGATTAGCCAACGCGGACTGTCTGGAATTTGCAATACTATAATGCTGTAAATCAACGCTGGTAAGGCAACAATTCCAATCATCCAGCGCCAATCATTTATACCACCAACACCTTCGAATAAATAATTAGAAAAAAACGCAATTAAGATTCCAAATACAATATTAAATTGAAAAAGAGCTACTAGTTTTCCTCTGTTTTTAGCACTTGATATTTCCGATATATATATTGGAGCAGCTACGGATGAGGCACCCACGCCAATCCCTCCAATAAACCGAAAGAAGGAAAATGTGTAAGGGTCAGGCGCAAGTGCTGAACCTAAGGCGGAGACTAAAAATAAGATCCCAATCCAAAAAAGAGTCTTTTTTCGGCCTAGTGTATCACAGGGGATTCCGCCAAATAATGCGCCTAAAACAGTTCCCCATAAGGCCATTGACATAATGAAGATTCCATGAAATAAGGGTGTGGTATGCCATAATTCTTTGATGGGTAGATTAGCTCCGGATATAACTACGGTATCAAAGCCAAATAAAAATCCCGCTACTGCAACGGTAAGAGACCAATTTCGGACGTTATTCATGTTTTTGGTTATTTTTGGTTAGTTTTTAAAATGAGAAATAGGATTAATCTCTCCAAATTCCTTTTATTTTGCTTATTCTAAAATTTGTAAGATCTTGTTTCGAATCGGATTGAATCTTTAAATGCGTGTAGGGCTTTTTAGGAAAAATTTGTTCGGTGAAGCTATACTGTCCTCCGTTCAGAAAAATTTCAATAGATGACCAATCCAAAATAATTTGGTAATCCATAGTTTCCGAGTTACTATTTGACAATGCCCTTTTATGAATTTCTTTCCCAAAACTTTTTTCAAAATTTACTATTCCCGAATGGCGTCTGTCAATAGAAAATATGTTTGTTATGGAGTCATAATCCAGTACTAAGGAATCCTTGACATCGTTGAAAAAAACCAGTTTTAAATTACTTGTAGTAGCTTTAAATTGTATTTCAGATTGATTGAGTGAGTTGTAATTAAAAGTAATTTTTTGATTGGCTTCAATAGCAATTAAATCTTTGGAATATGCTGCGACTACTTGTTTTTTAAATTGTTTTATAGGCGTATTTCTTAGTACGTAATGTTTATTTATTTTCGAAAGAGAAAGTTCTCTGGGTAATGTCATGGCGCTTCTCCAGTTTTTTGTTGGGGTGTTCCTGGCATACATCCAGTTACTCATCCATCCTATAAAAATTCGCTCCCCATTAGGCATATTGTTATAGGTAACGCCAGCGTAATTATCAGTTCCGTAATCAATCCATTTAATCTCTTTTTGAGACGTTTTGAAACTTTTCCCATCAAAATCCCCAACAAAATATTGTGTTCCGGAACCGCCATTGGGTGCGCCTGGATTAATACTTATTAATAAAACCCACTTTTCCTCATTGGAATCGGTAACTTTTAATTTAAAAATATCGGGACATTCCCAAACGCCGCCATGAGCACCGATGTTTTTGCCAAAATCACTTTCAAATTTCCAGTTAATTAAATTTGTTGAAGTAAAAAATTGGGCATGATCCCCTGCGACTAAAACCAGATTCCAAAGATTAGTTTCGGGATTCCAAAACACTTTAGGATCTCTAAAATCTTTTGTGTCAATATTTCCAATGATTGGATTTCCGGTGTATTTTAACCAAGTTTCTCCAGCATCCAAACTATATGCTAATCCTTGAGTTTGGTAATTTTTTTTCCCAGTTTTTTCACCTTCCATATCGTGATAAGTAAAAATAGCAATCATTGGCGGATTCTCTTTTGTCCCCAGACCCGAAGTGTTGTGTAGATCTACAATGGCACTTCCTGAAAATATCATCCCTAATTTATCGGGGTACAAGGCAATTTTTTTATTGGTCCAATGTATGAGATCAGTGCTTGTGGCATGTCCCCAATGCATAGGTCCCCATACAATATCATTTGGAAAATATTGGTAAAACAAATGATAGACTCCTTTGTAAAAAACCATTCCATTAGGATCATTCATCCATTTTTTTTCAGGTGAGAAATGAAATTGCGGGCGAAAAGGTTCTTTGTATTTTTTTGAGGAATCAGGCACTATTTTTTCAGAGGTGTTGATAGTGATGTGTTTATGTTCTTGCTCTTTTTTGCAAGAAAACACCATTAACACAGTTCCTAGAAAAAGAAAAGTCAGTACTATTTTGTTTGTGAACTTCATTTAAAAAAGAGTTTATTATTATAGTATCTTCATAAAAATAGAATACTATTTTGTAATTTTCACACTTCCAAGTATCAAAAACGTTTTCGATAAGCCGAAAACGTTTTCGATTTCTATTCGGGCTACAATATGGAACTATTTAATATTTTAACAAATAAATTATATATGTTTGAAAATATTTTAAAAAAATACAATTATGATTTCAACATTTAAAAGTTTGTTTTTCATGCTTTTGGCAGGTCCAATTGTTATGGGTCAAGCCAAATCAGATGAATGGCATTTATTCGCAAATTCTAGAGAAAATTATTTTGGTGTAGCTATGGCAAATGGTCAAATAGGGATTGTTACGGATGATACCCCTCTTAAGACTAAAGAAATTATTTTGAATGGAGTTTATGACGGAAGTCCTGAAAATGGAATCAGTAGAATTGTCCGGGGTATAGAATTTTTAAACCTGCATTTAAATATTAACAATCAGGAAATCAAATCCGATAATATTGATAATTGGAGCCAAGTAGTCTCGATGAAAGAGGGGACAAGCACGACCTCATTTTCATTTAAGGATTTAGCTACGATCAATTACACGATTTTGGCGAATAGAGCTGTGCCTTTTTCAGCAATGGCAATTGTAGAAATTACTCCTACTAAAGACATAGAAATTATAGCTAATAATTACATGTCGGTTCCGGATGAATTGAAAGAGGCTAAAAGTCAGTATCGTGTTTTAAAAGACAATCAGTATTTAATGCCCGTCTTTGGAACAACGGCTAAAACATTGACTGGAAAATATACAGTAGCTGCTTCAACAACTTTTCTTTTTGATGGGGAAAGTGAAACTTTAAAACAAAGTGGTCAAGAAGTTGGTTTTACTAAAAAGTTGCTAAAAGGTAAAAAATATCGATTTGCTGTAGCAGGAGGAATTTGTACTTCAAAAGATGTTACGGATCCTTTAAATGAATCCGAACGACAACCCATTTACGCATTACAGGAAGGAATCGATAAATTATTGAGCCGACATAAACAAGCTTGGGCTGAATTATGGAAAACGGGGGACATTCAAATAGAGGGCGACCTCGATGCGCAACAGCGCGTGCGTTTTGCTTTGTATAATTTATACTCGTACATCCGTCCTGATACCAGACAGAGTATTGCACCAATGGGCTTGTCTTCGCAAGGATATAACGGACATATTTTTTGGGATACGGAACTTTGGATGTATCCGACACTTTTAGCGTTGCAACCCGATATGGCAAAGTCGTGTTTGGATTACCGTTCTGACCGCTTGCAAAAAGCAAAACAAAAAGCATTTATTTATGGCTACAAAGGAGCAATGTATCCTTGGGAATCAGATGATACAGGCGAAGAAGCCACGCCTACCTGGGCATTAACAGGTATTTTTGAACAACACATAACGGCTGATGTTTCGATAGCTTTTTGGAATTATTACGCGTATACGCAGGATAAATCTTGGTTAAGAAAAGAATGGGCTGTGTTGAAAGAAACGGCTGATTTCTGGATAAGTCGCGTAGTGAAAAATCAAGATGGGAGTTATTCAATTTTAAATGTAGTTGGAGCCGATGAGTATGCACAACATATAGATGACAATGCTTTTACTAATGCTTCAGCAATTGAATCCTTGAAAAACACAATTAAAGCAGCAACAATCTTGAACGAACCAATCAATCCAAACTGGAAAGAGGTTTCAGAAAAATTAGTAATTCATACCCTGAACGGTATAACTCAAAATTATAAAGGGTATCAAGGGCAAATTATTAAACAAGCGGATGTTAACTTATTAGCGTATCCTTTACATGTGATCACCGAAAAGGAGCAAATTAAAAGAGATTTAGAATACTATGCCGAAAAAATTGATAAAAAAGATGGTCCAGCCATGGCTTCGGGAGTTTTGTCAGTACTGTATGCTAGATTGGGTGATAGCGATAAAGCCTATAGTTATTTTGTTAAATCCTACTTACCAAACAGTCGTCCTCCTTTTGGCGTATTTTCAGAATCGTCGAATAGTAATAATCCCTATTTTGCTACAGGTGCTGGTGCAATGCTTCAAGCTGTAATTTATGGTTTTGGCGGTGTGGAACAAACCGATTTGGGGTTAAAATATAACAAAGGACTATTGCCAAAACAATGGAAGTCGCTGAAAATTATTGGACTTGGAACGGATAATAAAACGATACTAATAAAGTAATAGCTTAATTTTTTTGCCCCGAATACAAATGACAATTTATTTCTAAAGATTTTCATTTGTATTCGGGGCTTTTTATTTCACTTTTAGCCTGATTCAGGTTCCTATGCTTCTTTAATAATCATCTTGATTACTTTATCTGGAATTTTTTGCCCAAAAACAGTTGTAAACATTAGTTAGGAATCTTCTAACTCCATTTTTATATTTTATGTTTTTTTAATATAATAAAAACAAGAACTCTTTCCACTACTTGCGTCAAGCTTTTTTAAAATGTAATTTAAGTGTTTTGTCATTTCGACTACAATATTGGGATGACTTTCAAACATTATATTATTTATTCTTTCCCCAAAAGACAAATTAAATACTATTAGTAGTAGTAAAAAATAATTGTATTAAATCATTTTATAAATTGTAAATTATTTCTTCCAAATTTTTATTTTAAGAAGCGTTAAATTTTCTTAATTGCACGTTATGTTAGCGCAATAGTATTACGTTTAAAAGATTGATAAAAAATAACTTGAAATGTATTGATTACTATTTCAATGGGTGAAGTCTGGATTGTTGATTTTTAGTAAAAAGCTTTATTACAATGAATAATTCGCAATCTTATATTACAATAAGCTTTTTTATTGATTAATATGCAATTGATTTTGTGGTTTAAAAGCTGTGAAACCATAAGAATGTGATATTTATTCCATTTTTTTTGTGTTTAATATAATTTTACTATTAATTTTTTAAAGTATTAATTTTAAAATCGAAAACGTTTTCGACGCAACGAAAACGTTATAGTTTGTTAATATCTTAATATTATCATAAAATTATAATTATGTTTGATGTTAATATTTAAACAAACCATTTAAACAAATTATTAACCAACTTATTTATTACGTATGAAAAATAGTCTAATTAAAGGCTTAATGGTGTTTCTAACGATGCTTTGTACAAGTTTGACATATTCGCAAGATGTGTCCGGTACAGTATCTGATGCTAGTGGTCCGCTTCCAGGGGCTTCTATCATAGTAAAAGGAACAACAAATGGAGCGCAAACTGATTTCGATGGAAAATTTACTATCAAGAATGTTGGCTCAAACGCAGTTTTAGTTTTTAGTTACATTGGTCTTAAATCTCAAGAGATAAATGTGGCTGGAAAAAGTACAATTAATGTAGAATTAAAAGAAGATTCGGCTGAATTGAAAGAAGTAGTTGTTATTGGTTACGGTTCTGTAAGAAAGAAAGACGCAACTGGGGCAGTTGATCAAATTGGCGCAAAAGATTTTGATAATGTGGCTTCACCATCACCTGCTCAATTATTAAGAGGAAAGGTTGCTGGTGTTCAGGTTACACAATCCAGTGGTGAGCCAGGAGCTGGTGTTGCTATTAGAGTTCGTGGAAATTCTTCTATTCGTTCTGGGAACGGCCCTTTAATTGTAATTGATGGTGTTCCTTTAGATGGAGGAAATGTTTCTGCTGGTGGGGATAACTTGCTAGGTGCTTCTTCTGCAAAGAATCCATTAAACTTTGTAAACCAAAATGATATTGAAAGTATTAGTGTATTGAAAGATGCATCTTCTACAGCTATCTATGGTTCTCGTGGTGCAAATGGAGTTATTGTAATCACAACCAAAAAAGGAAAATCCAAAGAACCTCAATTATCATACAGTTCATCAGTTCAATTCAGTAAAATGTCAGGTAAATTTGGCGTAATGAGCGCGGATGAATTTGTAGCAGCGGGTGGAGATGATAAGGGTTCAAGATCTTACAATTGGAAAGATGCAGTTTTGCGTAATGGATTTTCAATGAACCATGATTTGTCTTTTAGTAAAACAACTGAAAATTCAAATACAAGAGTCTCTTTTGGAGCTTCTAATACTGATGGTATTGTAAAAAATACAGGGTTAGATAAATATTCGGCCTCTTTTTACAATTCTAACGATTTCTTTGGTGGCGCTTTAAAAGTGGAGTCAAGAGTTATTTATGCTTCATTAAAAGATGAAACCACTATTTTATCTAATGACGCAGGTTTTATTGGAAATATAATTGGGACTGCTCTATATTGGAACCCTACATTGCCTATTTATAAAGCTAATGGTTCTTATAATACAATAAGTAATACTTATTTAAATCCGGTAGAATTATTAAATTCGTATAAAGATTATACAAACACTAATAAATTGCTAGGGAGTATTAATACGACTTGGAAAATCAATAGTAAATTGAAATACCAATTCTTATTTGGTATAGAAAGTTCTACTTCGACTAGAAAAAGTCAGTTATTACCAACAATGCGTATTTTGGACGTAGCAACTGCTGCTGTTCCAGGGTCTACAGATGTAAAATATGGTCAAGCTAACATCGCTAGCCAAAATAAGTTTAACAAAACTTTCGAGCATACTTTGAATTATAATAATGATTTTAGTGATAATTTTAACTTAGATGCGTTAGTTGGATACTCTTATTATGATTACACTGCTGATGGAAGTGGTGCGAGAGGAAAGGGATATGATAATGCTCAAACTAATCTAATTGACAATATCGAAGGTGGTCTTCAAAATGAGTTTAGAGTTTCTTCTTATAGAAACAGAGTAGAATTACAATCTTATTTTGGAAGAGTAAATGCTACTTTGTACAAAAGATTAATTCTTACAGGAACGTTACGTTCTGATGGATCTACTAAATTAGGAGTAAACAACAAGTACGATTATTTTCCTTCTGTAGGTGTCGCTTACAAAGTAGTTGATGAAAGAGAAGGTTTAGTGAATAGTTTCAAAATTAGAGGAAATTACGGTATTACTGGAAATCAAGAATTTTCGCCAAACTCTGCGATTGCTAGAGCATCTTATGGTAATAATGGAACTTTAGGAGTTGATAGTAATGCTAATGCTGATTTAAAATGGGAAACTACTAAGTCATATGGTGTTGGAACAGATTTTGAGCTGTTGAATAATAAATTGACTGGATCTTTGGACTATTTTCAAAGAGATACAAAAGATTTAATTTTCCCGGTACCTGCAGCTGCTACGCAACCTGGTCCACCTTCTCCACGTTTCAAAAACTTACCTGGTAACTTGATTAATAAAGGTGTTGAGGTTTCTTTAAACTATAAAGTGATTGATACCGAAGATTTAACTTGGGATGTCTCAGGGAATGCCTCTTTCTTGGAAAATAAAATGACAAATTTTGCAGGGTTTATATCTACTGGAGGTTTGAATGGTCAAGGATTGTCTGGTGCTTATGCACAGGTAATTACCAATGATAAGCCAATTTACTCTTACTATATGTATGAGTGGAGAGGGTATGACTCTACTGGAAATTCTATCTATGCAGATGCATCAGGGAATGATACTGGTTTAGGTACTGCAGCTAAGTCAATATTAGACAAACAACCATTACCAAAGATTAATGTTGGTTTCTCAACTAATCTTACTTTTAAAGGTTTTGATGCTAGTGCTTCTTTCTATGGTGCTTTCGGTCATTATATTTACAACAATACAACAAACGCATATTTCTTTAAAGGTGCTTTCCTTGGAGGTAGAAACGTAACTAAAGAAGCTGCAACTTCTGCTCAAGCGCAAGGTGATCCAAATTCACCATCTACTAAATACCTTGAAAAAGGTGATTTTTTAAGAATGGGGAATCTAACTTTTGGTTATACAGTAAAAGGAGCTATTTTAGAGAGATTTAAAATTAAATCAGCTCGTTTTTATGTAAATGGTTCTAATTTATTTGTAATTACAAATTATACAGGGTCAGATCCTGAGGTTGATACTGATAAATCATTAAATGGTGTGCCATCTGCGGGTATGGAATATTTATCTTATCCTAGAGAGAAAAGTGTAGCTGTTGGACTTAACGTAACATTTTAATTAAAAAACAATGAAAAGAAATAATATTATAAAAAGCATCTTATTCGCCAGTACAATCGTGCTAGGAGTAAGTTGTACCAATCTAGATGAGGAAGTATTAGATGGTGTGGTTATTGGTAATTCAGCAGGGGGAACAGTAAACAGTGCATCTCTGTTAACTAAAGCTTATGAAGGTTTAAGAGAATTTCAAGGGCAAGGACAAATGTTCGCTTTAGACGAAATGTCTACAGATGCATTAGTAGGTCCTACGCGTGGAGGTGACTGGGATGATAATGCGACATGGAGACAAATCCATACGCATACATGGGCACCAGATCACAATGAAGTTAGAGGTGCGTGGAACTCTTTATTATCAAATGTTTATAACTGTAATTTAGTTGTAGAAAACGGTACGGCGTCACAGGTTGTCCAAGCGCGTTTTTTAAGAGCATTTTACTATTATAATGTGGTTGATTTGTTTGGTCAGGCGCCATATCGTGAAGCGGGTTCTTCATTAGAAGCTGATCCAAAAGTATGGACTAGACAAGAAGCAACTACTTTTATTATAACCGAGTTAGAGGCTATTGTTGGTGCTTTACCAGTGCGTGTAGCTGGTGATGCAAGTATCGCAAATAAAGATGCCGCTAATTTCTTATTGGCAAAAATGTATTTGAACAAAGGAGTATTTAATGCGGCTAGTCCAGCAGGTCCTTATGTTTTTGATGCTGCTGATATGACTAAAGTAGTAACTTATGTTAATGCAATAAATAGTTCTTTGGCAACAGATTATTGGGATAATTTTAAACCGGATAACAATACCTCTCCTGAAATATTGTTTTCCTCTAAGAATTTAAGAGGTGGACAGGGTGGAGGTATTCAGTCAAGATGGAGGATGAGTATGCATTACAATCAAACTCCTGATGGATGGAATGGTTTTGCTACTGTGGCGGAATATTATAATAAATTTAATCCGAATGACAGACGTATAAAAAATGCAGATCCAGCGATTATTGCATCTTTTGGTAACAATGTTGGATTTCAAGTTGGTCAAATGTATAAACCAGGTGGGACTACCGCATTGAAAGATAGAAATGGAAATCCTTTATTTTTTACTCCAGCTTTAACTTTAATTACAAGCGGCGCTACTTTAGAAACTGCAGGTATTAGAAGTCAAAAATACGTTCCGGATGCTGCTAACTTAGGTACTCCAGAAAACGATTATGAATTCATGCGTTATTCTGATGCTTTGTTAATGAAAGCTGAAGCAATTCTAAGAGGAGGTACTGGAACTAATGATTTAACTAAATTTGCCTTATTGATTTCTAGAACTAATGTTGCAGGAACAATTCCAACAACTTTAGATGCTATCTACGTAGAAAGAGGTAAAGAATTATGGTATGAAGGATGGAGAAGAAATGATATGATTCGTTTCGGTAAATTCTTGGCGGCAAGAGAATTGAAACCTTACGTGTCAGATTCAAGATATGTTTTATTCCCAATCCCAGCGGATGCTTTGTTTAATGCTAACTTGAAGCAAAACCCAGGGTACTAAAAATTGTTTACTATTAATTATTTTTGAGTTAGTCATAAAGAGGGTATTTATTACCCTCTTTATTTTATACCTATTTTTTTTCTTTTTTCTATCAATATTATATAAATTAGGCAATTCTTACCAACGCAATTACCTAACTAAAATGCTGCAATATAATATGTCCAATCGTTTTGTATTATTACCCTTTATTATTCTCTTTTTTTCCAATTGTTCCAAAGAAAATTTAGAAAATAAAAATGCCTTATTCTCTAAACTAGAAGCTTCCCAAACCGGAATTAATTTCATTAATGAAGTTAAGAATGGCGCGGATATGAATATATTCAAGTACAGGAACTTTTATAATGGCGGCGGTGTCGCTATTGGGGATATTAATAATGACGGTCTTCCGGATGTATATTTTACTTCAAATCTAGGAGCTAACAAACTTTATTTAAACAAAGGAAATTTCAAATTCGAAGATATTTCTAAAAAAGCAGGTGTCGAAGGAAATAAATCATGGTCGACAGGCGTGGTTATGGTTGATCTTAATGGAGATGGATTACTGGATATATATGTTTGTAACGCTGGTAATAATATTAACTCGATACGAAAAAGCCAACTTTTTATTAATAACGGCAACTTGACATTTACAGATAAAGCCGAACAATACAATCTTGCAGATACTGGAATTACAACACATGCTGCATTTTTCGATTATGATAAAGATGGCGATTTAGACGTTTATATTTTAAACAACAGTTTTATTCCTGTAAGCAGCCTTAATTACTCCAATAAAAGGGATTTAAGGGATAAAGATTGGGATGTATCCGAAATATTAAAAGGTGGAGGTGACAAATTAATGCGCAACGATAACGGGAAATTTGTAGATGTAAGTGAAGAATCCGGTATTTATGGAAGTTTAATCGGTTTTGGACTAGGGGTTACAGTAGGAGATGTAAACGGAGATTTATATCCTGATATTTACATTTCCAATGATTTTTATGAAAGAGATTATTTATATTTAAATAATAAAAACGGCACTTTTACGGAACAAATTAAGGGATGGACATCGCACATTAGTCAATCTTCCATGGGGGCTGATATGGCCGATGTGAACAACGATGGGAAAGCAGATATTTTTGTTACGGACATGTTACCTGAGTCTGACGAACGTCTCAAAACAACCACTAATTTTGAAAATTATGATTTATTTACTCGAAAAGTAAATTTGGATTTCTATTATCAATATATGCAAAACACATTGCAAATCAATAATGGAAATAATCAGTTTCTTGAAGTAGCAAATTATGCTGGCGTTGCAAAAACAGATTGGAGTTGGGGTGCTCTTTTATTTGACATGGATAATGACGGGTATAAAGATATTTATGTATGCAACGGAATCTATAATGATTTAACCAATCAGGATTTTGTAGATTTCTTTGCCAATGAATTTATGCAAAAAATGGTGGTTACCGGCAAGAAAGACGAAATTGAAACCATTATTAGCAAAATGCCAAGTACGCCAATACCTAATTATGCTTTTCACAACAATAAAAATATAACGTTTACTAATGAAGCTAAAAAGTGGGGACTGGATACTCCTAGTTTTTCTAATGGAGCAGCGTATGCAGATTTAGATAATGATGGAGATTTAGATCTAGTTGTCAACAATGTTAACATGGAAGCATTTGTTTATCGAAATAATTCGGAGAAAAATAAGAATAATCATTATGTAAAGGTCAAACTAAAAGGAGAAAAACAAAATAAATTTGCAGTAGGAAGTGTTGTACAGCTCTATTCCGGCACCGAAATTCTCAGACAAGAGTTGATTCCTTCTAGAGGTTTTCAGTCTTCGGTTGATTATGTAATGACTTTTGGAATTGGGACCAAAAAAATAGATTCACTACACGTAATTTGGCCGAATGATAAATTCGAATCGGTTAAAAAAATTACCAATAATTCAACAATACATTTAGATATTGCCAATGCTAAATTAAACTATACTCCTAATGTTGTTAAATTTAAACCCTTTTTTACGGAAAGTAAAAGTCAATTTACAACCCATAAAGAAAATGATTTTGTTGATTTTGATCACGAAGGTTTGATCTCAAAAATGCTTTCGCAAGAAGGACCGGCACTGGCTGTGGGCGATTTGAATGGTGATGGTAATGAAGATGTTTTTGTAGGAGGTGCTAAAGGACAAGCGGGTACGATATATTTGAATAATGGTAATGGAAAGTATGCTGTTACTATTCAAAAAGATTTAGAGGCGGATGCTACTTTCGAAGATACTGCAGCTAGTTTTTTTGATGCGGATAATGATGGTGATATGGATCTGTTAGTTGGATCCGGTGGCAACGAGAAAGCTGATCAGGCCAATTATAAAAACAGATTGTATTTGAATAATGGGAAAGGTGTTTTTATTAAAAGCAAAACCAATATTCCAACTACAAACAACAACGTTTCTGTAATTGCCCCACATGACTTTGATAATGATGGTGATATAGATGTGTTCATCGGAAGCCGAAGCGTTCCAGGTGTTTATGGAATTGATCCGAAGCATTTATTGTTAGAAAATGACGGAAAAGGGAATTTTTCGAATGTTATTGATAAAAAAGGGTTCAAGATTAACTCGTTTGGAATGATTACCGATGCAATCTGGGAAGATATTGA
Organism: Flavobacterium sp. GNP008; assembly: GCF_056428965.1. Lineage (NCBI taxonomy): Bacteria > Pseudomonadati > Bacteroidota > Flavobacteriia > Flavobacteriales > Flavobacteriaceae > Flavobacterium > Flavobacterium sp. GNP008. Next base: position 1,331,021 of record NZ_JBWJVL010000001.1, read on the forward strand.
TAACGATTCTAAAAAAGAGTTGATTTTAGTGGGCGATTGGACAGCACCAATAATTTTTAAAAATACAGGGCGTCGATTGGCAGAATACAAGTCAAATCTTACCGGATATAAAGGTTTTTGGAATACGGTAAGTTGTGTAGACTTAAATAATGACGGAAAAAAAGATTTGATTCTTGGAAACAGAGGAACAAATACGCCTTATAAACCAACCAATGGAAATCCATTAAAATTATTCACTAATGATTTTGATAATAATGGAACCATCGAGCAGATTGCCACGCGATCAATAAACGGTAAGGATCTACCGATCAATTTAAAACAAGAAGTAGCCCGGCAAATTCCATCTATTAAAAAGAAAAATTTGAGCTATGCGGATTATTCGAAGAAGACATTTCAGGAATTATTTTCTAAAGAAATAGTTGGCAATTCAATACAAAAAACGGTTACTCTTCAAGAAAGTATCATTGCAATAAATAAAGGCAACGGTAAGTTCGAAATAAAAATACTTCCAAAAGAAGTTCAACTATCCTCTGTTAATACAATTTGTACCATGGATGTAAATAACGATGGAATAATGGATTTGATTTTAGCAGGAAATCAATATGAGTTTAAACCCCAGTTTTCCAGATTAGACGCTAATTATGGTAGTGTATTGCTAGGCAATAAAAAAGGTAGTTTTTCTTGGGTACCGTATAACCAATCTGGTTTCTTTATTAAAGGGGAGGTTAAGCAACTCAAAATGATAAAAGATAAAAATAAAAAGGTTTCAATTATAGCAGTTGTAAATGATAATGTTCCCAAAATATTTAGACACAATGAATAATTTTTTTAGAATAGGACTGGTATCATTACTATTTATTAGTTGCTCCAAAAAAGAAGTGCAATTATTTGAAAAATTGTCTTCTGAGAAAAGTAATATTACCTTCAACAACCAATTATTAGAGTCCAAGAATATCTCTATTTTAGATTATCTCTATTATTACAATGGAGGAGGCGTATCGCTGGGAGACATTAACAATGATGGCTTAGTAGATATTTATTTTACGTCAAATCAAGGAAAAAATAAATTATACTTAAACAAAGGGAACAATAAATTTGAAGATATTTCTGTAAAAGCAGGGGTGGAAAGCCAGAGCGATTGGAATACGGGAACCGTAATGGCCGATGTGAATGGAGATGGGTATTTGGATATTTATGTTTGTGCTGTTGTAGGGATCAATGGTTTTGAAGGTCAAAATGAATTGTTTATAAATAATAAGGACAATACATTTACCGAAAGTGCTGCTGAATATGGATTAGATTTGGACAACTACAGTTCTTCAGCCGCTTTCTTTGATTATGATTTAGATGGGGATTTAGACATGTATTTATTGAATCATGCCGTTCACTCTGAATTGTCTTTTGGCAACGCTGATACCAGAAATAAAAGAAGTTACGAGTGCGGCGATAAATTATTTCGGAACGATAATGGAAAATTTGTAGATGTAAGTGAACAGGCAGGAATTTTTGGAGGTGCCAATGGGTACGGTTTAGGATTGGCAGTTTCCGATTTTAATTTGGATGGGTATCCGGATATTTACGTAGGGAATGATTTTCATGAAGATGATTATTATTATTTGAATAATGGAGATGGAACTTTTACTGAAAGCTTGAAACACTATTTTGGGCATACTAGCAGGTTCTCGATGGGTGTGGATGTGGCAGATGTTAATCATGATGGTTTTCCAGATATCCTTACTTTAGACATGCTTCCGGAAGATGAAAAAGTGTTAAAATCTTCGTTAGGGGATGATAATTCTCAAATGTTAAAAATGAGAACCGAAAAACTAGGTTATCATTACCAATACAGCAGGAATATGCTGCAGTTGAATCAAGGAGGTAATCATTTTACAGACACTGCTTTATTAAGTGGGGTAGCAGCTACGGATTGGAGCTGGAGTGTTTTATTTAGCGATTATGATCAAGATGGCGAACAGGATATATTCGTATCAAACGGAATTCCAAAACGGCCTAACGATTTGGATTACGTAAAATACTATTCAAATGACCAAATTAAAAGTAAAATTAATACTACAAAATTATTAGATAAAGAAGCTTTAAAGAGAATGCCAAAGGGAAATGTAACCAATTATGTTTTTCAGGGGGCGGCCGAATTGCAATTTAAAAACCGATCAAAAGATTGGATAGAAAATGATTCAATAATATCTAACGGAAGCGGATATGCGGATATTGATAATGATGGCGATCTGGATGTAATTACCAATAATACAAATGCGATTGCTTCTATTTATATAAATACCACTAATAAAAAGGCAAACTACTTAAAATTAAAATTGCTTTTTACAGGTAAAAACACATTCGGAATTGGAGCAAAAGTGATTTCTTATTCTAAAGGAAAAAAACAATTTAAGGAATTGCAAACTACCCGAGGATTTCAATCCTCATCAGAGCCAATACTTCATTTTGGATACGGTAGAACAAGCAAGATAGATTCTCTCGTAGTGATATGGCCGGATAAAACATTTCAGACTTTAAAAAATGTTAAGGTAAACCAAACCCTTACCATAAAGCCAAATCAGGACAGAAAGGTTTTTGATTATAGAAAATTACATCCAGCGGTATTGCCCATTTTTAAAAAGCTAGAAACGGGATTGGGCATTGATTTCACACATCAGGAAAATGATTATATTGATTTCTTAGCTCAAAAATTAATTCCGTATCAACGTTCTGATCGCGGCCCGGCTACTGCAGTAGGGGATTTAAATGGAGATGGAAAAGACGATATTTTTTTTGGTGGTTCTAAGGATAAAAAAGCAGCAATTTATATTCAAAATTCAAATGGTTTTGCTAAAAAAAGAGTTGCTGAAATCGAACAGGATTCGGTTTTTGAAGATGCTTCCGCTGTAATAGGGGATTTTAATAATGACAAAGTAAATGATTTGTATGTTGCCTCGGGTGGTGGTGAAAATGCGTCTAATTTACAAAGCCGATTGTATGTAACTAAAGGCAATCAACTTATAAAAACCACTTTAACTAAGCTGGCCCAAAATGCATCAGTGGTGAAAGCATTTGATTATGATAAAGATGGGGATCTCGATATTTTTGTAGGGAATAATTCAATAAACAATAGATTTGGGAGCATGCCGGATTGTTATATGTTAAACAATAACAAAGGGGTGTTCACAATAGTGGATAGTAACGTTTTTTCAAAAATAGGAATGGTTACAGATGCCGTTTTTACGGATTTTAACAACGACGGAAAAACAGATTTAATTGTGATAGGAGAATGGATGAAGCCTACTTTTTTTGCTAATAAAAACGGAAAATTCACTGGTGTAACGGAAACCGTTTTTCCAGAAAAAAATAATGGATTGTGGCAATCAATAATTGCTTTTGATATCGATCATGATGGCGATATGGATTATTTAATAGGGAACTGGGGTAAGAATTCTAAATTTAAAGCATCACAAGAGTTTCCTATGAAAATGTATTATGATGATTTTGACAAAAATGAAACCTTTGAAACGATTGTCGCAATAGAAAAAAACGGCAAATATTACACTACATTAGGCCTAGACGAATTGGCAGAGCAATTTAGCGGCATGTTAAAAAAGAAATTCAATAGTTACAAATCATTTGCCGGAAAAACACTGGAAGAAGTATTTGATCCAAAAATGCTTGAAAAAGGGCAATTGTTTGAAGTGCATAATTTGAAATCCGGGTATATGAGAAATGACAACGGAAAATTTACTTTTGTGGCTTTTGCCAATAAAATGCAAGTGGCGCCAATTATGAGTTTTGTAAAGGCTAATTTTGATTCAGACTCAAAAGAAGAAGTTTTTGCAGCAGGAAATTATTTTGGTGTTTCTCCTTATCACAGTAGATTTGACGGGTTTTCTGGTGCTTTAATTAAAAGTGAAAAAACAATATTTTTAGGAAATCAAATTGGGATCAATTTAGCCCAAAAGGCAGTTAAACATTTGAATATTATTAATTTCAAAGGCAAAAAATATTTATTAGTTACTATAAATAATAACAAAGCGGAATTGTATGAAATGCCTTCAGTAAAGGAATAAGAGAGTATAAACAACTTACAAAATTTAAATAAAATGAAAACCAAAGTTATGAGTATTGCGGTATTTAGCCTTCTTTTTATTTCGTGTAATAAGAATAAGTCTATCGCAGTTAGTACAGATGATTATCATGCAGCAATGGATAACGTGACTCAGATTATGATTCATGATATTTTTTCGCCACCTGTTGCCAGTAGGATTTTTGTATATCCAAATGTTGCGGCTTATGAAGTGATGGCTCAAAATAATAAAGCTTATTCCAGTCTTCAAAATCAATTGAATGGTTTAGATTCTATACCAAAGCTGGATCCTAAAAGTGGCGTAAACCAGCCAGTAGCAGCACTCGTTGCGCACATGGAGTTGAGTAAACAATTAGTTTTTTCAGAAGAAATTATAGAGAAGTTCAGGGATAGTTTGTACCAAAAATGGAGTGATGAAAACGAAGACGAATTCGAAGTTTCGAAAGCCTACGGACTAAAAGTTGCAGAACGTATCAAGGTATGGATGGGAAAGGATAATTACAAACAAACCAGAACTATGTCTAAGTTTTCTGTTTATGCCAATCAGCCCGGGAGATGGCAGCCTACTCCACCGGCCTATATGGATGCTGTTGAACCGCATTGGGGCGAAATTAGAACTCTGGTTCTTGATTCAGCCTCTCAATTTAAACCAATTCCGGCTTTTGCATTTTCATTGGATAAAAAATCCTCTTTTTTTAAGGAAGTACAGGAAGTCTATGACATCAGTAAAGAAATGACCAAAAAAGGAGACAATTCAGAGGAAATTAAAATTGCTCAATTTTGGGATTGTAATCCGTATGTTTCGGTTAGCCAAGGTCACATGATGTTCGCTAAAAAGAAGATTACACCCGGAGGCCATTGGATGGGTATTGTGAAAATTTCATGCAAAAAATCGAATGCGGATTTTGCTAAAACGGTTCTTGCTTATACAAAAACCTCAATCGGAATTTTTGACGGATTCATTAGCTGTTGGAATGAAAAATTTAAAAGTAATGCAGTACGTCCCGAAACAGTAATTAATCAAAATATTGATGAGAATTGGAAGCCTTTGCTGCAAACGCCACCATTTCCAGAATACACAAGCGGACATTCGGTAATTTCAATGTGCTCTTCTTCTATTTTGACATCTGTTTTTGGAGAAAATTTTGCATATACAGATGATACTGAATTGCAATTTGGATTGCCAAAAAGAAAATTCGTATCCTTTGATGCCGCTGCTAAGGAAGCGGCGATGAGTCGACTTTATGGCGGGATTCATTATAAATCAGCAATTGTAAACGGCATTGATCACGGAAAGACTATAGGAGATTTTATTGTTGGAAAATTAAAGATGAGTAAATAGAAATGAGAGTTAGGAAAAAAATTACAATAGCATTAAGTGTTTTGTTCTCATTATTTTTAATTTGGTATCTTTTAATAAAAGAGACAGATTATTGTATTACGTTTAAAGTAAAAGCAGCTACCGGAACTGTTTTTCAAGGGGTTCAGGAATGGTCTAACCTTCAGTTGATGAAAGAAAAAGAAAATTACACCCTGATAGAAAAAAGGAACTTTGACTTTATCAAGCAAGAAATGAAAAAAGGGAAAGTTCAAATGGAATATACCTGGAACATAACTTCTATTAATGACTCCGTGACAAAAGTGAGTGTTGGCATTAAAGATGCAAATCATAGTTGGTTTAATAAACTAACTGCTCCCTTTTTTAGTACTGAATTTAAACAAGAACAAATCAGAAAAATAACTGATTTTAAGAAAGGGTTAAGCGAGCATTTGAAAAATTTTAAAGTCAGAATTGATGGAGAAGGTTCCTCAGAAGAAACATTTGTTGCTTATGTCAGCCTGAAAAGTGTTCTACAGGAGAAAGCACAAAATATGATTGCCAATGATGCGGACATTACTGGCTTTTTATTGCATAACAAAATTGTAATAAGAGGCAAACCATATTTGGAGATTACAAATTGGAACCTAGATAAAGAAACAATCGATTTTAATTATTGCTTCCCAATTGATAAAAACACTAAAATTGTTACAGATGATAGTGTGAAATTCAAAACCTTACCAGCAGTCAAAGGATTAAAAGCTACTTATTACGGGAATTTCAGGACCTCAGATAGGGGCTGGTTTGCCTTGATGGATTATGCAAAAAAGCACAATCTTAAATTAGAAAACAAAGTTTTGGAACATTTCTTGTCAAATCCTTTTAGTGGAGGCGAAGAATTGCAATGGGAAACCAAGATAATCATTCCTTTTGCTTCGGAATAACGTCGCGTTGTTTTAGGGAATTTAAATATATCGAAAACGTTTTCGGGTCTTCCGAAAACGTTTTTGTTTGTATTCTGTATTCATTTGGCAATATTAAAATTAATTTTAGAAATAATTAACAAATTAACTACCTAGAATGAATTTAAAAGTAAAATTGAGTTTTTGGCAGATAATCAATATGAATGTTGGTTTTTTTGGGATACAATACAGTTTTGGTTTGCAACAAAGTGCCGTAAACCCTATATATGATTTTCTGCACGCCAGTCCGGATCAAATTCCGATACTCAATCTTGCAGGTCCGTTAACGGGCTTATTGATACAACCCATAATTGGAGCAATGAGTGACAAGACTTGGCATCCACGATGGGGAAGACGGAAACCGTATTTTTTTATTGGCGCCATAGTCTGTAGTATCGCTTTATTTTTGTTCCCTTTCAGCAGTTCCTTATGGATGGCTGCCGGTTTGTTGTGGATTCTAGATGTTGGTAACAATACTGCCATGGAGCCGTATCGCGCTTTTATTGCTGACACATTAGACGAAGAACAACAGCCTATAGGTTTTCAGGCTCAGAGTTTTTTTACTGGTTTCGGACAGTTTCTATCCTATATTTCACTATTTCTATTTCCACTTGTTTTTGTGGGTTATACAGGAGCGTTGCCAACGTGGATTTATGCATCTTTTTTTCTCGGAGCAATACTGTCGATAACGTCCATTTGGTGGAGTATGAACAAAACTAAAGAAATCCCACCAACAGCAGAAGAAATAGCAATTTTAAAATCAGAACCATTAAAGTTTTTTTCCCCTTTTATCGATATCTATAAAGCAGTTTTAGAAATGCCAATGGTGATGTGGCAGCTATTTTTGGTTTATTTGTTTCAGTGGTATGCCATGATGTGTTATTGGCAAAATAATTCAAAAAGTATTGCATTGTCAGTATGGAATGTTACCCCCAAGAATCCAGTTGGCTATGAAAAAGCGGTAGAATGGAATGGTTTAATTGGCGCTTTTGGATTTATAGTTACGTTTTCAATAGCTTTTTATTTAGCGATATTAGCTAAAAAACACGGTGCAAAAATGATTCATTTTGTTTGCCTTTTATTAGGCGCAATTTCTTTATTGTTTTTTCCAATGGTACAAAACCAATATGTATTTTTTGCGGTGATTATTGGCTACGGTATTGCTTGGGCAAGTATGATGGGGATTCCCTATCTAATGGTTGTTGCAGTTATTCCAAAAGAGCGTTATGGTGTTTATATGGGGATTATTAATATGATGATTGTTATTCCAATGATTATCCAAAACCTATCTTTTGGTTATGTTTTAAAGAATTTTTTAGATAACGATCCTCGTCAAGCGATTAGTTTTGCGGGTGTATTATTACTTATTGCTGCGATGTGCACATTATTAATAAAAATAAAAAAAACCAAGTAAAGTGTATAATACAATAAATAATAATAGCGATACAATCGATATCCTTTGTGTTGGTGAAGTACTGGTAGATTTTATTGGGCATCAAGAAGATGTTCTTATTAATGATACTAGAGATTATCATAGGTATTTAGGAGGCTCACCTACTAATGTTGCTATGAATTCAACACGATTAGGATTGAATACTATAATGGTTGCAACTGTTGGGAACGATGGTTTTGGATCCTATATTTCGGAACGTTTAGCGAGTGTTGGAGTGAATACAAACCACCTTAAAGTCCTGGATAATAAATCAACAAGTGTGATTTTTGTTTCAAGGTCTCAGGGAACCCCAGATTTCATTCCGTACCGTTCCGCGGATTGCTGTATTGATGAGGAACAAATTTCAACGGAAATACTATCCAATACTAAGATATTTCATACTACTTGTTTTGCATTAAGTAAAAATCCTGCACAAAAAACGATCTTAAAGAAAGCACAAGAAGCTTACGATTTAGGATGTAAGCTAAGTATTGATGTCAACTATGCAAGAAAGCTATGGAAAAGTAGAAAGAAGGCTTTTAAAGTGATCAATGCGTATTGTAAGTTCAATCCATTGATAAAAATTAGCGAGGATGATATGTTGCGTCTTTTTGAGAAAGCCCTTCCACATGAAGAGATATTTGAGTTTTTTCACGATCAGGGAGTAGACACCGTTTGCTTAACATTAGGGAGCAAAGGGGTGAAACTATCTCAAAGAGGAAAAGATATTATACAAATGCCAGCCATAAAAATTGATAAAGTTATGGACTCCACTGGAGCAGGGGATGCTTTCTGGTCCGGTTTTTTATTCGCTTATATTAAAGAAAAATCAATTGATGAATGTTTGGACATCGCTTTAAAATTGGCGGCTTTGAAATTGCAAAATGTAGGACGACTGCCGGATAACATCAATATCCTTTCTAAACTTTTATAAAATACGATGCAAGAAAATAATAAAAAGATCAGTAATGGTGTTATGCTCAATATTTATCCGGATAGTATTGGAGAAAAATTAACGGATACTGTAAGCATGCTTAAAATGGCTGAATTCAAAGATATTTTTTCTTTGTTGTATGTTTTGCCCACTTTTTTTAATAGTGATTTAGATAGAGGTTTTTCTATTATTGATTATGATATAAATAAAGATTTAGTAGACCCAAAAGATTTGCTCGATTTAAAAGAGCTCAATATAAAATTAAAATTTGATATCGTATTAAATCATCTTTCTGTAGCTTCTCCTCAGTTTAAAGACATGTTACAATACGGTAATGAATCTAAATTTAAAGATTTTTTTATAAATTGGAACGAATTCTGGGACGGAAACGGGGTACTGAATGAAGATGGAATTGTAATACCAAAACCAGAGTTTCTCCATAAATTGTTTATGCGAAAGTTAGGTTTGCCTATCTTGAAAGTACGTTTTCCGGATGGTACGGAACAGCCGTATTGGAATACCTTTTATCAACAAATAACCTATAATCCAATTGCTGTAGGTGATTTGCAAAATTTACAAGGACTAACAGAAGAGCAAAGTCTATTTATTGTTGCCTTAATTAATGCCGCAATAAAGGATGATCAAGATTTAGAGACCGTTGATTTTAAAGAATGCACTCCTTGGAAATCAGAAATTTTACAAATTATACAACAAAAGCGTTCCTATTTAGGACAAATGGATGTCAATGGTGCTTCGCCTTTAGTATGGGATTTTTATGAAGAGACTCTAAAAAAATTAAACGGTTACGGTTGTAATATTCTTCGATTAGACGCTTTTTCCTATTTGCATAAACAAGTAGGGGAATCTAATTTTTTTAATAAACCAGGGACTTGGGATTATTTAGAGCGTATTAGGAAAATAGCAGCGCAAAATAATTTAATGTTACTGCCTGAGATCCATGCAGAATATGGTTTGCATTTACATGATGAGGTAGCTAATGAAGGGTATTATATCTATGACTTTTTCTTACCGGGTTTAACGATTCATACCATCGAAAATAAAACCAATAAAGCCTTATTGAGTTGGGCTAAGGAAATTATTACTAAAGGATATAAAACTGTAAACATGCTTGGTTGCCATGATGGCATACCTGTTTTGGACTTGAAAGGCAAGGCCGTAAATGGTGTTTATAATAAAGGTTTGTTAGAAGATACTGAGATTGAAGGTATCATGAATAAAATCATGGAACGGGGGGGTCGTGTAAAGAATCTTTACGATCCATCCGGGAATAAAATTTCTTATTATCAAATAAATGCTACCTTTTTTAGTGCTTTAGGGGAAGACGAACAAAAGCTACTTCTTGCAAGAGCCATTCAAATGTTTATGCCAGGGATACCGCAGGTTTGGTATTTGGATATTTTTGCTGGTAAAAATAATTATGAAGCCGCAGATAATGGCGGTAGTGCCGGACATAAAGAAATTAATCGCACCACATTGACCATGTTGGATATTGAGCAGGGATTGAAAACAGGAGTTGTTAGTAAACAGCTAGACCTAATTCGGTTAAGAAATACTTCGAAAGCATTTTCAGGTCAAGTAGAAATCAATGACACTGAAGAAGATATTATAGATGTCAAATGGGTAAATGGCGCTACAGTTGCGCACCTAAAAGCAAACCTTCAAACCAATGGGTTTACTATTGATCATACTGAAAACGGTCTGAAAAGCACTATTATTTTTTAGATCTGATTCATAAAATAAGGGAGTATCAGAACATCAAAATTAAGCGTGTCCTACCTAAAGGGATTGTAAATAATAATTAGACAATTAATTAAGAAATATAACATGAAAAAAAGTACGGTTAAAATTGCCATGTATCTCAATTACTTTGTATTTGCCATACTGCTGAACAGCGTAGGAATTGTGATCCTTAAGGCACAAAAAAATTATGGAGTAGATGAACTGCAAGCCAGTGTTTTGGAAGCTTTCAAAGATTTGCCTATTGCCATAGTTTCTTTTTTAATCGCTTCTTTTTTACCCAGAATAGGCTACAAGCGCGCCATGCTTATTGGTCTGGCTTTGGTTTCAGTAGCGTGCGTTAGTATGTATTTTGGGAATTCTTTTGGAACGGCAAAATTACTTTTTGCTACCGTTGGCGTTTCATTTGCGTTAATAAAAGTATCGGTGTATTCACTTATTGGAACCATAACAGAGAATCAGCAGGAGCACAATAGCTTAATGAGCAGTATCGAAGGGGTGTTTATGATAGGGATTGCATTGGCGTATTTTTTATTTCCAGCTTTCAACTCCGAAACAAATCCGGATTCATGGTTAAACGTGTATTGGTTATTGGCGGGAATTTCATTAGTGTCTTTTGTTTTTTTATTTTTTACTAAATTCGAAAACAAAACCGAAATTCTAGGAGTTGATTTAGCAGATGACTTTAAACAAATGTTTAAATTATTCGCTAAGTTGCTAACTATCGTCTTTGTAATCAGTGCGTTCTTGTTTGTAATGATTGAGCAGGGTATTATGTCGTGGTTGCCGACTTTTAATAGTAAAGTATTGCACCTTCCAGAGAATATCAGCATTATGATGGCTAGTATTCTTGCAATCTCATTGGCAGCAGGAAGGCTTTTAGCCGGAGCTATTACTAAAAAAGTCAATTGGATTTGGGTGCTCAGTTTTTGTACTGTCGCGGCAATGCTTATTGTGATTTTTGTACTTCCTAAAACCGTAGGATTAGAGGTAAAAGAAATCAATTCGCTGAACGATATTCCACTAATAGGATTTGCATTTCCGTTAGTCGGACTTTTTATAGCGCCTATTTATCCGCTGCTAAATTCAGTGGTTTTAAGTGCTTTGCCAAAAAAGATGCACAGTTCAATGACCGGTTTAATTGTAGTTTTCTCTGCGCTTGGCGGGACTTTGGGTTCTAGAGTGATTGGCTATTTGTTTAAAAATGAAGGGCCGGAAAATGCGTTTTACTACACATTAATTCCAATGTCATTGTTGTTTATTTCTTTCTTTATTCTAAAAAATCTAACCTCTAAAAAATGAAATTCTTACTTAATATAGACAAAGTGTTCCATGAACTATTGCTTCAGGAAGATACGGATCATGACAAAAAGATTACTAAAGACGATAACGGACCTAAAAGATTTGTGTTAGTTGACGAAACTACTAAGCAAGAAGAAATTATTGTTGGGACCTACTACTTATCAAATTTATTACAGGAATTAGCTCAACTTAAGGAAACAAATCAAGTATTGGGAGAGGTTGATCTTGATCGAATTCAAGAAAATCCAGTACAGCGGATTTCAAGAAAAATCAGAGATGATTACTGGGACGAACTGACACGGACCATTGATAAAAAAGGATTGACCCAGATCCTTGCGGATGAAAAGACATCCAGTGATGTGGCAACACTTTATGTTTCTGCAAAAGATAAGCAGGGAGTATCTTATTTTCAGGAATTAGAAAAAGAATTGCCAAATTTTAAAGTTGAAATTCTGCCTGAAAATTATTCGATGGAATATGTGGAAACTTTAAATCAAAAACCCGGAATACTTGCTTTGGCATTGGAGCAAAAAAGATATAGTTTACAAGGTGTTCCTTTTGTGGTTCCTGGCGGGAGATTCAACGAAATGTATGGATGGGATAGTTATTTTATTGGTGTTGCTTTGATAATTGACAATCAATTGGAGAAAGCTATGGCCATTGCTGAAAATTTTAAATATCAAATCATACATTACGGTAAAATTCTAAATGCAAATAGAAGTTATTACTTAACTAGAACGCAACCCCCATTGTATTCTTCGTTGATAATTGAAATTGTAAAAAAGAAAGTTCCAGATTTAGAGTGGTTGAGAAGTCATTTAGAAACCATTATTTTAGAATACAATACGGTTTGGATGGTACAAGGAAAACGATTAACCCTAACGGGTTTAAATCGATATAAAGCAGATGGGGTGGGGATGCCATTTGAGGTGGAGCCGGGTCATTTTGATGATGTTTTAGAGCCGTATGCTAGAAAATACAACTTGCCAATTCGAGAATTTGAAAAGCAATATTTAAACAGAACTTTAGTTGATGCTACTCTAGATATGTATTTCGTTCATGATCGAAGTTTGAGAGAAAGTGGGCATGACACCACCGATAGGCTTATAAATACGTGTGCCAATTTAAACTCGGTAGACGTCAATAGTTTTCTTTATAAATATGAAAACGATATTGCTTATTTGATAAAAGAGTATTTCAATAATGCTTTCCAAGTGGGAGCTGTAATGCATACTTCGGAAGAATGGCAACAAAAAGCACTTTTCAGAAAAAATAAAATCGACGAATTGTGTTGGAATGAGCAGTCAAGTATGTATTTTGATTATGATTTTGTACACGAAAAACAGTTGCCATTTGAAGCTGCCTCAACATTTTTCCCTTTATGGGCTGGGTTGTGTAATGAATACCAGGCTAAAAAATTAGTGGAAATAGTTTTGCCTCAATTTATAAAAAAGGGAGGTATTACAGGAAGTACTAAGGCGAGTGTGATGCATGTATCTAAAGATGCACCACAACGGCAATGGGATTATCCGTTTGGTTGGGCGCCACACCAAATGTTGTTGTGGGAAGGATTGATAAAGTACAATTATTTAGATAAGGCACAGGAAATGGTGTACAGGTGGTTGTGGTTGATCACTAAAAATGCAGTGGACTACAACGGTACGATTCCTGAAAAATTTGATCTGGAAATAAGCTCTCATAAAGTTTTTGCCGAATATGGTAATGTGGGGACTAAATTTGATTACATCGCTAAGGAAGGGTTTGGTTGGGTAAATGCCTCCTACCAATATGGTTTGCAGATTTTGGATGCGAAATTAAAAGCTAAATTGGAAGCGTTAATTTCACCAGATGATTTATTTTAATGCTGAAAAAATATTTTTTTGTGGTTTGAATGCATATTTTTTTTAACTTTATAATTCACTAAATGAACCTATTATGACTGTTAATCAAATTTTAAGCACCAAAGGAAAGGAAGTATATTCCATACTTTCCACTGACACTGTATATGAAGCACTGACAGTGATGAGCGAAAAAAATATCGGAGCTATTCTTATCATTGAAGATACTGTCCTGAAAGGAGTTTTATCGGAAAGGGATTATGCTAGAAAAATTGTTCTAAAGGCCAAGAGTTCAAAGAAGGCCTTTGTACATGAAATCATGGAAACAGATGTCGTGACAGTAAGTCCCTCAGATAATTTAGACTACTGTATGGAGTTAATGAGTACAAAACGAGTTCGGCATTTGCCCGTTTTAGAGAATAGTATTGTAATTGGAATCATCTCCATTAGTGATGTAGTCAAAGCAATAATTGATTTACAAAAAGACACAATTGAACATTTAAACTCCTACATAACACAATAAAAGCGGAATGCCTTAAGAATTAAAACAGCTACAAATTTTTTGTAGCTGTTTTTGTTTGTCAATACATGTCTATTTTTATAAAAGAATAGTATAAAAGCTTCCTTTTTAAAGCAAGTCTTATATCTTTGTCAACTAGAATAAAATCTAAAAACAATGGACAAAAATAGCAAAAGAAGAGAAGCATTATTATACCACGCAAAGCCAACTCCTGGTAAAATTCAAGTAGTTCCTACAAAGAAATATGCAACGCAAAGAGATTTATCTTTGGCCTATTCCCCTGGTGTCGCTGAACCCTGTTTAGAAATTGCAAAAGACGTAAACAACGTTTATAAATATACTGCAAAAGGAAATTTAGTTGCTGTGATTACAAACGGCACTGCCGTTTTAGGATTGGGTGATATTGGTCCAGAAGCTTCTAAACCAGTAATGGAAGGTAAAGGGTTGTTGTTTAAAATTTTTGCTGATATAGATGTATTTGATATTGAAATTGGCACTAAGGATATTGAAGAATTTATTCAGACTGTAAAAAACATAGCACCTACTTTTGGTGGAATTAATTTAGAAGATATAAAAGCACCTGAATCTTTTGAAATTGAAAGACGGCTAGTAGAAGAGTTGAATATTCCAGTAATGCATGATGATCAGCACGGTACGGCTATCATATCTTCGGCTGCATTATTGAATGCATTAGAATTGGCGAATAAAAAAGCTGAGGATGTAAAATTAGTAGTTTCAGGAGCAGGTTCAGCAGCACTGGCTTGTTCTGATTTGTATGTTTTATTAGGGGTTAAAATTGAAAATATTTTCATGTTTAATAGCAAAGGATTATTGACAAGAGACAATCCTAAACTATCTGAACTGCAACAAAAATATGCCAAAGATATTCCGGCAATGACCTTGCAAGAAGCCTTGGTTGATGCAGATGTTTTTTTAGGCTTGTCTACAGGAGATATTATGTCTCCACAAATGTTACTTGGAATGGCTGATAATCCCATTGTTTTTGCAATGGCTAATCCAGATCCAGAAATTGATTATAACCTTGCTATTGCAACCCGTAAAGATGTGATTATGGCAACGGGTCGGTCGGATTTTCCCAATCAGGTGAATAATGTTCTTGGATTTCCTTATATTTTTAGAGGGGCACTTGATGTTCGTGCAACCAAAATAAACGAAGCCATGAAAATGGCCGCTGTCAAAGCGCTGGCTTTGTTGACTAAAGAATCAGTTCCGGAGCAAGTAAATGTGGCTTACGGTGCTACAAAATTAAATTTCGGTAGGGAGTATATTATCCCAAAACCTTTTGACCCAAGGTTAATTACTATTGTGGCTCCGGCTGTAGCTAAAGCAGCAATGGATTCGGGTGTAGCATTGAACCCTATTACGGATTGGAAAAAATACGAAGAAGAACTCTTGGATCGTCTAGGGAATGATAATAAAATGGTTCGTTTGATTACAAACCGAGCAAAGATGGATCCTAAGAAAATTGTTTTTGCTGAAGCAGACCATTTAGATGTGCTTAAAGCGGCTCAAATTGTACAGGAAGAGGGAATTGGTTTTCCAATTTTATTAGGGAATAAAGAAATTATATTGGAACTAAAAGAAGAAATTGGTTTTGATGCGGATGTTCAAATTATTGATCCTAAAATAAAAGAGGAAGAAGGGAGAAGAAATAAGTTTGCTACAACGTATTGGTCTTCCAGACAAAGACGTGGGATTTCTTTTTTAGATGCGCAAAAATTAATGCGAGAAAGAAACTATTTTGCGGCAATGATGGTTAATGAAGGGGAAGCAGATGCACTGGTAACAGGACACTCAAGAAGTTATCCATCTGTTGTTAAACCCATGTTGCAACTCATCGAAAAAGCGCCAGGAGCTTCTATTATAGCTACTACTAACATGATGATGACGGCTCGTGGGCCCATGTTTTTGTCAGATACCGCTATAAACATCAACCCATCAGCAGATGATTTAGCTAAGATTGCCATCATGACGGCTAAAACAGCCAAAATGTTTGGGGTAGAACCAGTGATTGCAATGATATCATTTTCTAATTTTGGATCGTCTACAAGTGAAAGTGCAGCCAAAGTAAGAGAAGCGGTGGCTTATTTACATAAAAATCATCCGGAGATGATTATTGATGGAGAGCTTCAAGCAGATTTTGCGTTGAACCCAGAAATGTTGAAAGCAAAATTTCCTTTTTCAAAATTAGCAGGTAAAAAAGTAAACACTTTAATTTTTCCAAATTTAGAATCAGCAAACATTACGTATAAGCTTTTGAAAGAATTGAATAAAGTTGATTCAATAGGCCCTATCATGCTAGGAATGGGTAAACCTGTCCACATATTTCAATTGGGCGCAAGCGTTGAGGAAATGGTGAATATGGCTGCTATTGCGGTGATTGATGCTCAGGAAAAAGAAATGAAAAAAGCAAAACAAATTTAATTTAATAGTCTGTAGGCAAGAAGCGTAGTTAAAATTATGAATTTAATTTAACCGTATGCTAATTTTGTTATATTTGGAAATATATTAACACTTCATGATAGCACATTTACAAGGTAAATTAGTAGAGAAATCACCCACGCAAATAATTATTGATTGTGGAGGCGTTGGCTACCATGTGAATATTTCTTTACATACGTATTCCTTACTACCAGACACAGATTTAATAAAAGTGTATACGCATCTTCAGATAAAAGAAGATGCGCATACACTTTTTGGTTTTATGGAAAAGTCAGAAAGAGAAATTTTCAGGCTCTTATTATCTGTTTCTGGGATAGGAGCGAGTATAGCTAGAACCATGCTTTCCTCATTAGATCCAAAACAAATTACTAATGCAATTGCATCTGCAGATGTAATTACTATTCAATCTATAAAAGGAATAGGCAGTAAAACAGCTCAAAGAGTAATACTTGATTTAAAGGAAAAAGTATTAAAATTATATGATTTAGATGAAGTTTCTATGTCACAGAGCAATACAAATCGAGATGAAGCGTTATCTGCTCTGGAAGTCCTTGGGTTTGTACGAAAAACTTCCGAAAAACTTATTGAAAAAATAGTCCAAGAAGATCCAGATGCTTCTGTAGAATCAATTATCAAAAAAGCGTTAAAGAACCTCTAAAAGGTATTTAAGAAAACGAGTTGTATGCATAAAATTTGTATTTTTTTGCTTGTTTTATTTTGTGGATTAGTGTCGCAGGCACAAGTAAAAGAGGCAGCTCAGGATACCGTTAAAACTGGTTTTTCTATTGGGAAACTTCAACTAAAAAACCCTCAAAGTATTCTTTCGGCTTACACGTATGATCCTGTTACGGATCGTTATGTTTATACGAATTCCGTAGATGGGTTTTCTATTAATTATCCTATAATTTTAACTCCAAAAGAATACGAAAATCTTGTTTTGAAAGAATCCATGCGAGATTACTTCAAGAAAAAAGTAGATGCTATTGATGGAAAAAAAGAAGGTAGCGAACTGGCTAAAAGGGATTTGTTGCCCAGATATTATGTAAAATCGGGTCTTTTTGAATCTATTTTTGGAAGTAATACTATTGATGTGAAGCCTACAGGATCCGTAGAAATGGATTTGGGAATGCGGTACACAAAACAAGATAATCCATCCTTTTCGCCAAGAAATAGGTCTACGCTATCTTTCGATTTTGATCAAAGGATCAGTATGAGTCTGATGGGGAAAGTGGGTACACGACTTAATGTTAATGCAAATTACGACACCCAGTCTACATTTGCTTTTCAAAATTTAATTAAATTAGATTACGCTCCTTCAGAAGATGATATTATTCAAAAAATTGAAGTAGGAAATGTGAGTATGCCACTAAATAGTTCTCTAATAAGAGGAGCTCAAAGTTTATTTGGTGTAAAAACGCAACTACAATTTGGGAAAACAACTATAACTGGCGTTTTTTCGGAACAAAAATCACAAACTAAAAGTTTAATTGCTCAAGGCGGTGGAACAATAGAGGATTTCGAGATGTTTGCTCTAGATTATGATAGTGACAGGCATTTTTTCCTTTCCCAATATTTTAGAAGTAGGTACGATAAATCACTGGTAAATTATCCCTTTGTTGATAGTAGGGTTCAAATCTCGAGAATCGAAATTTGGGTAACCAACAAACAAAACCGCGTTACAACGACCAATAATAATTTAAGAAATATTATTGCGCTTCAGGATTTAGGGGAAGGGCAATTGTCTGGATTACCTGATAATGAAGTGGTAGTTTTAGACCCTTCATCAGGAATTTTTAACAATCCTTTAGATTCTCCTACGGACAACTCTAATAATGATTATGATCCCTCTCAAATACTTACGGGAGCAGGTTTGCTGAATCGTAATATTCGTGAAATAGTAACTGCAAATTCGGGGTTTAACGTCACTGTCAGTGAGGGGCAGGATTATTCTAAATTAGAAAACGCCAGAAAATTGAATCCGAATGAATATACTTTCAATTCGCAATTAGGGTATATTTCATTGCAACAACGATTGGCTAACGATGAGGTTTTAGCAGTTGCCTATCAATATACGATAGGAGACAAAGTGTATCAGGTGGGAGAATTTGGTAACGATGGCGTAGATGCAACCGTGGTAACAGGAAATACTCCCTCAAACCAAGCAATTATTTCACAAAGTTTAGTCTTGAAAATGTTGAAAAGCAATTTGACCAACGTAAAAAATCCAGTCTGGAACCTGATGATGAAAAATATTTATCAGATTCAAGGTGGCTATCAATTGAAACAAGAAGATTTTAGGTTTAACATTCTTTATACAGATCCTTCACCATTAAATTACATTACGGAAGTTGCAGGAATTCCTTTTCCAGCAAATCCTGCCAAAGAAAATGAAGTTGCCGAAACCCCTTTGTTGAAAGTATTTAATTTAGATAAATTAAATTATAATAATGATCCGCAAACCGGTGGAGATGGTTTTTTTGATTTCCTACCGGGTTTGACAATAGATGCGCAAAACGGAAGAATAATATTCACCACTAAAGAACCTTTTGGGGAACTATTATTTTCTAAATTGTCTAATACGGGTTCAGCAGAAAATTATAACAATGTTAGTACTTATAATGAAAATCAGAAGAAATACGTGTTTCGTAACATGTACCGTAATACCCAATCTGGCGCTTTGCAGGACAGCGATAAAAATAAATTTCTATTGAGAGGAAAATACAAATCGACTGGTAGCGACGGAATTCCAATTGGCGCATTCAATGTTCCTCAAGGATCAGTAGTAGTTACTGCGGCTGGAAGAGTTTTAGTGGAAGGAATTGATTACAGCGTCAATTATCAGTTAGGCCGCGTTCAAATTTTGGACCCCTCATTGCAAGCATCAAATACACCTATTGAAGTGTCATTAGAAAACAATTCTGTTTTTGGTCAACAAACCAGAAGATTTATGGGGTTAAATGTAGAGCATAAAATTTCCGAAAACTTTGTGGTTGGGGGTACATTCTTAAAAATGTCTGAACGACCGTTTACACAAAAATCAAGCTTTGGGCAGGAATCCGTAAACAATACCATTTTTGGATTCAATACTAATTTCTCTACCGAAGTTCCTTTCCTAACCCGTTTGGTAAATAAATTACCAAATATTGATACTGATGTGCCTTCGAATCTTTCGGTACGAGGGGAAATAGCCTTTTTGAAACCAGATTCACCAAAAGCAGATCAGTTTCAGGGAGAATCTACCATTTATGTAGATGATTTTGAAGGTTCCCAATCTACCATCGATATGCGTTCTCCTTATTCTTGGAGTCTGGCATCAACACCCGATAGAAACGCTACAAGTACATATGATTTTAATGCTAGCGCTAATGATTTGAGCTATGGATTCAAAAGAGCCAGATTAGCATGGTATTCTATTGACCCTGTTTTTTATACGCAAAAGCCCGTTGGAATCTCTAATGAAGATTTGTCTTTCAATAAAACCCGAAGAATTTTTAGTGAGGAATTGTATCCTTTGACGGATATTGCACAAGGTCAATCGCAAATTATAAATACGTTAGATCTGAGTTATTACCCATCTGATCGGGGACCCTATAACAATAATCCAAATGGAGCTTTAAACCCAGCAGAAAATTTTGGAGGGATTATGCGTTCGTTAAATTCTACAAATTTTGAACAAGGAAATGTGGAATACATTCAGTTTTGGGTGTTAGACCCGTACGTTGGAAATGGTCAGGCTCCTCAATCAAATACTGGAAAAATATATTTCAATTTAGGGGAAATAGCGGAGGATGTCTTAAAAGATGGAAGAAAACAATATGAGAATGGACTTGGTCCTGACCAGATATTAGTAAATCCAAGACCGCTGTGGGGTGATGTTCCTGCTTCTCAATCATTGATTTATGCTTTTGACACCAATGCTGAGAATAGAAGGAATCAAGATATTGGGTTGGATGGTTTGGCTAATGCAAATGAAGGATCCGTGTATACTAATTTCGCATCAGAACTAGATCCTGCAGCAGATGATTATACTTTTTATTTGAATGCATCAGGAGGTATCTTAGACCGTTATAAAATGTATAATGGTACCGATGGTAACTCCGCCGTGGATATTAATGATCCTAACAGAGGATCATCAACAGTTCCTGATGTGGAAGATATAAACAGGGACAATACGATGAATACTATCAATGCTTACTATGAATATAGTATTGATGTACAACCCGGAATGAGTATTGGACAAAATTATATTACTGATATAAGAAACACGCAGGTGTCCCTGCCAGATGGTTCTACCACTGAAGCCAGATGGTTACAGTTTAAAATTCCGGTTTCTCAGCCAGAAAATGTTATTGGAAACATTTCTGATTTTAGATCCATCCGTTTTATGAGAATGTTCATGACAGGTTTTAATGACGAAGTGACGGTTCGTTTTGGAGCCTTGGATTTAGTGCGTGGAGAATGGAGAAGGTATACCAATACCCTTGATTTTAATGATACAAATAGTGCGGATGACAACACTAATTTAGATGTTTTGGCCGTGAACGTTCAGGAAAATAACGAAAGATGTCCTGTGAATTATATTACTCCGCCAGGTGTACAGAGAGAGCAATTATACAATAATAATACGGTTATCAATCAGAATGAGCAATCCCTGGCATTAAGAGTTTCCGGAGACGGATTAGAACCAGAAGATTCCAGAGCTGTTTTTAAAAATGTAAGTATTGATATGCGGCAATTCAAGAAATTGAAAATGTTTTTACACGCGGAATCTTTAACGGGCGAAATCGCACTTCAAGACAATCAAATGGTAGGTTTTATTCGCTTTGGAAATGATTTTACCCAAAATTTCTATCAAATTGAGATTCCTTTAAAAGTAACTATTCCTTCGTCTGGATCCAATGCTGATTGTTCTCCTTTGAGTGCTGAAGCAGTTTGGCCAGAAGAGAATGAAATTGATTTGTCTTTGGCATTATTGACTAAATTGAAGATTTTAGCAATGAGTGTAGATCAAAGTACATTGCCATTAGACGGTATTTATTATCCAGACACTGATCCCAGTATGCCAGATGGAGACGGCAGTACTACTTTAAAGTTAGGGATAAAAGGAAATCCTAACTTTGGCTTAGTGAGAACACTAATGGTAGGTTTGAAAAACAGTGACCTTCGCAACGATATAAAAGGGGAGGTTTGGTTTAATGAGCTTCGCTTGGCGGATATGGACAACCAAGGCGGAATGGCGGCGGTTTTAAATGTGGATTCAAATTTAGCTGATTTTGCGACTGTTTCAGCTTCTGGCAGAAAAAGCACTATTGGTTTTGGATCGCTAGAACAAGGACCAAACGAAAGAAGTCGGGAGGATACGGAACAATACAGTATTGTAACGAATGTAAACCTTGGAAAATTATTGCCTCAAAAATGGGGGGTTAATTTGCCATTTAATTACGCTATTGGCGAAGAAACCATAACTCCAGAATACGACCCTTTCAATCAAGATATTAAATTAAAACTATTACTTGAGAATACTGCGGATCAAAATCAAAAGGACAATATTACCAGTAGAGCCGTTGATTACACAAAGCGCAAGAGTATAAACTTTATTGGTGTACGAAAAGAACGTCAACCAGAACAGAAACAACGTGTTTACGACCCGGAAAATTTCACATTCTCGCAGTCTTTCAATGAAGTAGAACGACATGATTTTGAAATTGAAGATTATGTAGATCAGCAAGTGAATTCATCGGTGGATTATGCATACACTTTTAAACCTAAAGCAGTGGAGCCGTTCAAGAAATCGAAATTCATGAAAAAAAGCAATTATTGGAAGCTTTTAAGTGATTTAAATTTCAACTATTTGCCGTCAAATATTTCATTTAACAGTACCATTATCAGACAATACAACCGCCAACAATTTAGACAAGTTGAAGTTGAAGGGATAGGTCTGGATCCTTTATACCGCAGAAATTTCGCTTTTAATTATCAATACGGCTTCAATTATAATTTGACTAAATCAATAAAATTAAATTATACAGCTTCCTCGAGTAATATTGTAAAAAATTATTTGAATGCAGATAATGAGCCTATTGATAGCTTTACCATTTGGGACAGTTATTGGGATATTGGTGATCCAAACCAGCACATGCAACAATTGGTTTTAAATTATGAAATTCCAATTAATAAAATTCCTTTATTCAGTTTCGTAAAAGCAAATTATTCGTATACAGGGGACTACAGCTGGCAACGTACCTCTAATGCACTGTCTCAAATACAAATTGATGGGAATGATTATAATTTGGGGAATACCATTCAAAATGCAAGTTCCAACAATCTGAGTGCAGCATTCAATATGGAACTGTTGTATAAGTATTTAGGAGTAACAAAAAACACCAATAAAACGGTTCCGAAACCAAAAGTAGCAGCCCCAAAACCAGGTGAAAAAATAGTGAATAATAACGCGACTCAAATTCCAAAGAACAATCCTTTTTTTGATGGTTTAATTGGAATTTTGACCAGTGTTAAGAATATTCAAATGAATTATACCCACAACAGCGGTACGATTTTACCAGGATATACTCCCGGTGTTGGATTCTTGGGTTCTTCAAGACCGTCATTAGGGTTTATATTTGGAAGTCAAGATGATGTGCGTTACGAAGCAGCTAAAAATGGATGGTTAACGAATTATCCGGACTTCAATCAAAACTTCTCTCAGGTAACCAATAAATTATTTAAAGCTACAGCTAATGTTGATTTGTTTCCAGATCTAAAAATTGATCTGACATTAGACAGGGCTTTTTCTGAAAATTTTTCAGAACAATACGATGTTTCAAATGGAGTTTACAATGCCCGATCGCCCTACAATACCGGTATTTTCTCTATTTCGGCAGTTTTGATTAAAACGTCTTTCTCCGTGAGTGATGAAAATAGCTCAGCAGCTTTTGATGATTTTAGAATGAACCGACTTACCGTGGCAAATCGCTTGGCAACTGAAAGAGGAATCGACATAAACAATCTTAACAATCGAGATGCCGAAGGCTTTCCATTGGGATACGGCAAAAATAATCAAGCCGTATTGTTACCGGCCTTTTTAGCAGCCTATTCAGGAGGTGATGCATCCAATGTTTCCTTGGGGATTTTTAGAAGTTTTCCAATACCGAACTGGGCGATAAAATACAATGGATTGATGCGTTATGGTGTTTTCAAAAAGAATTTTAAACGCTTCTCCTTGCAACACAATTATCGAGCATCATATACTATAAACGCCTTTAGATCGAATTTTGAATATGATAATGCACCAGATGGAGTAGATGCAAACGGTAATTTTTACAATCAGACGATTATGTCAAATATTAACTTAGTAGAACAATTTAGTCCGTTGTTAAGAATGGATTTTGAATTAAAAAGCTCTTTAAAAGTACTCACCGAAATTAAAAAAGACAGGGCTTTGTCCATGAGTTTTGACAATAATTTATTGACAGAAGTAAAAGGAATTGAATATATAGTGGGAATGGGGTATCGATTTAAAGATGTAATTTTCTCTTCACGACTCGCGGATAATCCAACAGGAATAATAAAAAGTGATATCAATTTGAAAGGAGATGTGTCCTATCGTAACAATCAAACTATTGTTCGGTATTTAGATTATGATAACAATCAACTGGCAGGTGGACAAAATATATGGTCTGTAAAATTAACGGCTGATTATGCTTTCAGTAAAAATCTGACGGCTATTTTTTATTACGATCATTCTTTTTCGAAAGCAGTAATTTCGACTTCTTTTCCGTTGACGAATGTTCGATCTGGATTTACGCTAAGGTATAATTTTGGAAATTAATTTTTCAAAATCTAAACCAGATTTGAACAGAAGATTGTTACATTTGTCACAGAGAATTTCAATTAATAATTATCAATTACAATTTAGATGAACATACCAGCAAATTTAAAGTACACTAAAGATCACGAATGGATTAGTATTGACGGCGATATCGCAACAGTAGGGATCACTGATTTTGCACAAAAAGAATTAGGGGATATTGTATATGTTGAGGTAGAAACGTTAGACCAAACATTAGAGAAAGATGAAGTTTTTGGAACAGTAGAGGCCGTTAAGACAGTTTCAGATTTATTTCTTCCTATTGCAGGTGAAATTATTGCTTTCAATGATACTTTAGAGAGTACTCCTGAAAGTGTGAATTCAGATCCATATGGTGCTGGATGGATGATCAAAATTAAAATAGCAAATTTGGATGAAGTTGATGGGTTACTTTCCAGTGATTCGTATAAAGAATTAATAGGTGCTTAAACAATTCTATTTTTGGGCTGCTTTACTATGGGCCGGAACAATTGCTTTTTTTTGTTTGGTACAATTGAATAATGTCCCTTTGGGAAATGTTGCAAATTTAGACAAATTTGTACATGCTTTTTTTCATTTTGTATTGACAATGCTTTGTTTCTTGGTCTTAAAAAGTCGGTCGGATACAATAAATGGTTTAAAATCCTTAATGGTTTCATTTCTGTTTTCTGTTATTTTCGGCATTGGAATTGAAATTGCGCAGGAGATGTTAACCAAAACCAGGCATGCAGATATTTTTGATGTTTTAGCAAATTTGTCTGGAGCAACTTTAGCTGCAGGAGTTGTTATTTTATTTGGTCTGAATACTAAGCAAAGATAAATCTCAAAAAATAATAGAGTCCCACTTCGGTGGGATTTTTTGTTTTTGGGTATTTTACAAAGGCAATGTTTATGTGCGTAAGACTGTTGTTTAATATGTATTTTTTATAAACTAAGTAAAATATTTGTTATAGATCTAAATAAATCAAATAGAGGAGTTTTATATGAAAGTTGTGTTCGGATAAAATGTATTTTTGTGTTATAATTTGGTAAAATTAAGAAATCAAAAAAACACTATGAATATCAGGCAATATTTAGATTCCACCTATTTAAAAACTGCGGAGCAAGCGGGTATGAATGAAACGCAAAATAGTCTTGTTGCTCAGGGATTTATTCAGGAAGCAATTGAGCAGCATTTTAAACTGATTATGATTCGTCCTGAAATGGTTTCAATTGCCAAAAATATGATAACAAAAGCTAATTCGATTGTACAGATTGGAACTGTGATTGATTTTCCCGAAGGCAAATCTTCAGTTGAAGATAAACTTAAAGAAGCCCTTAATGCGATTCAAGATGGTGCCGATGATTTGGATTTTGTTTGTAATTATGAAGCTTTCAAAAATGGTGAAACTGATATAATAAAAGAAGAAATCTTAAAATGTACCCAATTAGGGTTGTCTAATAATAAAGTAGTAAAGTGGATTATTGAAGTAGCGGCACTTAATGATAAAGAAATTATTCAATTATCAAGTCTGATAAAAAATGTAATTGTTTCTAATTTTGAACAAGAGTTTTTTCCTCAGGTTTTTGTAAAATCCTCGACAGGATTTTATAGAACGGAGGATAATTTACCAAATGGAGCTACTATTTCAGCTATTATGATGATGCTTGAAAATGCGTGCCCTCTTCCGGTGAAAGCTGCAGGGGGAGTCAGAACGTATGAAGAAGCTGTTGCGATGATTCAGTTGGGTGTAAAACGAATAGGAACCTCCGGGGCAAAAAGGATTGCTGATGGTCAAAATTTAGATAATGAATATTAATTTGAAAAAGAAATTAAGCATGAAAAAAGGATTGTTCACATTGCTTTTGCTGTTGTATTCCTTTTTTATTTCTGCTCAGGAAATAACAAGTGTAACGGTACAATCCGGTAATTCTGCAGAACGTTTTCCTGTTTTTCCCAATTGTGTGAACGTGCAGTCTAAAGTATTGGAGAATTGCTTTTACGATCAAGTACAGGATTTTGTTTTTGCAAATTTTGAAGTTGCAGAGCATTTAAAAGAAAATGGTTTCCAGGGTAATGTAAAAGTACTTTTTGAGGTAAACGGCGAGGGTTTTTTTAAAGTGATTTATGTGGATGCCATTGAGGAGAAATTGATAGAAGAAACGAAAAGAGTTTTTAGTGAATTTCCCAAAATACAACCTTCTACGTATAACGGAAAACCAACCTATGCGAGATTTACAATGGCAATTTCGATTCCATTGAAAAGCAGAGCGGAAGTAGTTGCTGAAACATTGGCGCAAGCCGAAATCATACCAAACAATACTAAAAAGCTAACAGAGTTGGATAGTATTGTTTATAAGAAATTCAATAGTCCTGAATTAGAAAGTCATTTAAATGTTCCTTTCTCGCATAGCTATTATGCGCAATTTGATGCTTCATTAAATCAGATGGGAAGCAACAATCATACAGCTTCTAAACCCTACACGTATGCTGAGGTATCAAAGTATTATGACATGAAAGGAGTTAATGAAAAGTTAAAAAAGAAGGCCTCAAGTTGGTGGACGAGAAAGTTATGGAATAAAAATACTGTAGAAATTCAAGGGGAAGGCTACTGGTTTACACTGAATCCTATTTTTGATGTACAAATTGGGAAAGCATCAAAAAGTGAAGCCTCCTATACCTATGTGAATACACGGGGCATTAATTTTCGCGGCGGTTTAGGAAAAACGCTGAATTTTACCACAACTGTTTTTGAAAGTCAAGGCCGTTTTGCGGACTACTACAATCGTTATGCCGAATCCATTAGGCCTGCGGGGGGAAATCCTGCAATTATCCCTGGTATTGGAATTGCAAAAGATTTTAAAACGGATGCCTATGATTTCCCTTTGGCAGAAGCCAATTTGACGTTTGCTCCTAGTAAATATATTGATTTACAGCTGGGTTATGGGAGGAATTTTATAGGCGATGGTTACCGTTCTTTGTTAGAAAGTGATGGCGCCAGTCCCTATCCGTACTTTAAATTGAATACGAATTTCTGGAAAATTAAATATACCAATACTTATATGTGGCTCAAAGATGTTCGTCCCGAAGTAACATTGGAACGAACCTACGCTACTAAGTTTATGGCAAATCACTATTTGAGTTGGAATGTTTCGAATAGATTGAATCTTGGCTTTTTTGAGTCGGTGATTTGGACGAATACTAATGACAGAGGTTTTGATGTAAGTTTTGTGAATCCAATTGTTTTTTATCGCTCTGTTGAGTTTGCATCTTCCGCGAGAAGTGGAAATGCGATTTTAGGGTTGACGTATAAATACAAATGGAGCAATCAAATTAATTTTTACGGACAATTTATTCTAGATGAATTTTCTCTTGGTGATGTCAAGAAAAGAGACAATAGTTGGAAAAACAAGTATGGCTATCAGCTAGGCGTCAAGTATTTCAATGCTTTCAAGGTGGATAATTTACTAGTGCAATTAGAGTACAATCATGTCCGTCCCTATGTCTATTCTCATAGTATGCCGATCACTAATTATGGGCACAACAATCAAAGTATAGGACATCAATGGGGAGGAAATTTTAAGGAATTAATCGCCATAGCCCGTTATCATAAAGGGCGGTATTTTGCTGATGTAAAATTGACTACAGGAACTCGAGGATTGGATTTTGATACAACACAAGATAATTTCAATTATGGAGGAAATATTTATAAAGATTATGATGAAAACAGACCTTTTGATAGTGGTGTAAAAGTGGGTCAGGGAAATAAAACGGCAGTTTTTATTGCTGATTTACAAGGGGGATATCTGATAAATCCAACAACAAATTTAAAACTTTTTGGTAGTTTTATTTATAGAAGTTTTGACCCAACCAAAAATACGGCAACTACTTTTAGAGAAAGTACGAATTGGTTTACTTTGGGGTTAAGGGCAGATATCTTTAATTGGTATTTTGATTATTAATTTTTATTTTTGTTTTGTATTTTTTTTTATGAATTGTTTTTTGTCAAATCCCTTTTGATACCCTACTTTTGCAAAAGTTTTTACAAAGCAAATAATCTTTAGCATTGAACGCAACACAAAGTACTGTTTCATTAAAATCTGTTTACATTGATTTCAGAGAAATCACTAAAGCTCGACTTGCTATTAGTGTCGTGTTTTCTTCTATTGCAGGATTTATGCTTGGAATTTATGACTTCCATTCTCTGGATTGGATGGTGTTGTTAAAGTTGGCTATTGGGGGATATTGTATGGTGGGTGCTTCCAATGCTTTTAATCAGGTTATCGAAAAAGATTTAGATGCCTTAATGGATCGAACGAAAAATCGTCCCGTTCCGGCAGGGAGGATGTCTAGAATGACAGCGTTAATTATAGCGAGCCTTTTAACATTGATAGGACTTGCATTACTTTATACGATCAATCCTAAAACCGCTATGTTTGGCGCTATTTCAATATTTTTATATACAAGTGTCTATACCCCATTAAAAACGATGACTTCATTATCTGTTTTTGTGGGTGCTTTTCCAGGAGCTATTCCTTTTATGTTGGGTTGGGTTGCGGCGACAGGTGAGTTTGGGATAGAAGCGGGAACCTTATTTCTAATACAGTTTTTTTGGCAATTCCCTCATTTTTGGGCGATTGGTTGGTTTTTGTATGAAGACTATGAGAAAGCGGGTTTCTTTATGTTGCCCACAGGTAAGAAAGACAAAGGCACGGCTTTGCAGATTATTTTATATACAGTTTGGCTTATTTTAGCATCGCTTTTACCTGTTTTAGGATACACAGGACGGTTGTATATAACGCCAATTGCCGCAATTGTTGTATTTTTACTTGGACTATGGATGTTGTTTTATTCCATTCGCTTGTACAAATTAAGAACGGCAAAAGCAGCAAGGACTTTAATGTTAGTCAGTGTTTCTTATATTACATTATTACAGTTAGTTTATATAGTTGATAAATTTTTAAGATAGTTATGGAGATGATAATGACAGCAGCTGAACAAAAATCGAGAACGGCAAGGTCCTACAAATTGATTTTATTGTTCGCCATGGTAAGTATGACCATGATGTTCGCGGGACTTACAAGTGCTTTTGTGGTAAGTAAATCCAGAGCAGATTGGTTGAAGGACTTTCAATTGCCAACAGCATTTTATTACAGTACAATTGCAATTATAGGATGCAGTATCACTTTTCATTTGGCAAAAAAAGCGATTCAAAAAAACAATCAAACTGGTACTACAAAGCTTCTTTTAGCTACCTTAGCATTGGGAATAATTTTTGTAATTTTACAGTTTGTAGGTTTTGGTCAAATAGTAGATAATGGTTATTATTTCACCGGAAGTGGAAGCTCAATCACCACTACTTTTTTATATGTTGTAACCGTTGTGCACTTGTTTCACCTAGCTGGTGGCGTGATTTCACTTCTGATTATAATTTATAATCATTTTAAACAAAAATACAATTCATCTCAAACCCTTGGAATTGAACTAGGTGCAATGTACTGGCACTTTCTGGACATATTGTGGGTTTATTTGTTTTTGTTTTTATATTTCTTTAAATAAGAAAAAAACGTAAATTTGGGAACTTTTTAACGAATAACTTTTATGGAAGCGACAGTTACTACTGCAAATAGTGAAGAAAAAACTTGGGGAGGCGGCAATGAGCCAATGGGAGCAAGTTATGGCAAATTAATGATGTGGTTTTTTATCGTATCAGATGCTTTAACGTTCTCTGGATTTCTAGCGGCGTATGGTTTTTCACGATTTAAATTTATTGAAACATGGCCGTTAGCGGATGAAGTGTTTACACATTTCCCATTCATGCACGGAGTATCTGCTCCGATGTATTATGTGGCATTAATGACTTTTATTTTGATTTTTTCATCTGTAACAATGGTTTTGGCCGTTGATGCAGGGCATCAAATGAAAAAGAACAAGGTAGTTCTTTACATGTTTTTAACCATTATCGGAGGTTTGATTTTCGTAGGATCTCAAGCTTGGGAATGGAAAAATTTCATCAAAGGCGAATATGGCGCTATTGAAACAAAAGGAGGTAGTTTGCTTCAATTTGTGGATAAAGAAGGACATCGAGTAGCTTTGGCTGATTTTGCTGCAACTCTACCGGAAGAAAGAGAACAATTGACACGAAATAAAGGGAAATGGTTCATGAGTGAACCTGTTTTACCATCGTACTCTGTAGCTGAAGTGCAAGCGGGTTTTAAAGCACATCCAGAACTTTTGATCAGAACCGAGGTAATAACCAAAGAAAAGAGAAAAACAATTCTTTCAAGAGTAGAATCTGAAGCACGATTGAGTCAGGCACATTATGTTGTTGAAGGGGCTAATTTGCAAAGAAACGAATATGGAAGTAAATTATTTGCTGACTTCTTTTTCTTTATCACCGGATTTCACGGATTTCACGTTTTTTCAGGAGTCATAATTAATATTATTATATTTTTCAATGTATTAATTGGAACGTATGAAAAAAGAAAGAGTTATGAAATGGTAGAAAAAGTAGGGCTTTATTGGCACTTTGTCGATTTAGTTTGGGTATTTGTATTCACAGTTTTCTATCTAGTTTAATTTCAAAAAGCAATTATCATGTCACACGAACACGTATCTAACATAGGTAGAATCTGGAAAGTTTTCGGAATATTATCTGCCGTTACAGTAGTAGAAGTTTATTTAGGGATATTGAAACCGGATTTTCTTTTCATGAATGATTTTTTAAGTATGAATTTACTTAATTGGATATTTTATGCTCTTACTATTTTTAAAGCATATTACATTGTATGGGCATTTATGCACATGGAAGGTGAAAAAAGTACTTTAAGAAGTGCAGTTGTTTTTCCAGTAATTTTTCTGATTTTATATTTACTCTTTATTCTTTTGACAGAAGGGGATTATATTTATGAGGTTTTTAAGAATTCTACCATTAAATGGAATTTTTAACAAGATATTAATTCAATAAAAGGGTACGCATTGCGTACCTTTTTTTATTTTTGTACTTTAAATAGTAGCATTACAATGAAAAAAAATATTGTTCTTTTCGTTCTTTTTATTTTACCTATCGTAGCCTATCTTTTTTTCGCTTCTGGGGTAAATGGATTTACTAAATTGCCAACGGTCACACCTAACACTGCAGATTTTGGAAATTGGCACTCTTTAGACGGTAAAAAAGTTAGTTTGAATGGTAAAGTAACCATTCTGGGATTTTCTGGAACGGAGCTTTTAAAAAACCGAGGAAATCTTTTCAATTTAAATCAAAAAATTTACCAAAGGTATCATGAATTCAAAGATGTTCAGTTTGTGGTAATTTGCCCAACCGGAACTGAAAAAGATGCTAAAAAAGTAGTTGATGCTTTGTCTGCTTTTACGGATGTTGCCCAATGGCGTTTTATCTTCGCCTCTCCTCAAGAGATTAATACTTATTATGCTCAATTAAAATTGGTTGAGAACTTAGATGAAAAGTTGGGAACTCCTAAGGTCTATATTATTGATAAAAAACGAAATCTTCGAGGAAGAAAGTTAGTAAAGAATACCAAAGAGGGCTATAATACATTTCATCCAGCAGAATTGAGTAATGAAATGTTAGATGATTTTAAAGTAATTCTTTATGAATACCGTGCAGCTCTCAAAAAAAATAATAATGCTACAAGACAAATTTAATTTTTATATTATATGTTTAAAAATAAATCATACATAGGAATTTCTTTTATCATTTTGATCTTTGGTATTTATGCAGTTCCAAAAATAGTAGATAGGATTAAAAACGACAAAGTAGTTCAAGGAGAGCGGCTCGACAGAGTCAATCCAAAAACTGCAGAAGATGATTTGTTAGTTAAGATAGGTCCAGCACCTAAATTTGAATTATTAAATCAAGATAATAAGAAAATTAATAATGAAACTTATAAAGGTAAAGTGTACGTCTTAGAGTTTTTCTTTGCAACTTGTCCTACAATATGCCCAAAAATGAATGAAAGTCTGTTGGTTCTTGAAAAAACTTTTTTTGGCAATCCTAATTTTGGAATTGTTTCTATAACGATAGATCCAGAGCATGACACGTCACAAGTATTAAAAGAGCATGCAAAGGTATTAGGCGTAAAATCATCAAATTGGAATTTTCTTACAGGTGATAAAGCCTATATTTTTAATCTAGCCAACAAAGGGTTTAATTTATATGCAGGAGAAAATAAAAAAGTGGCAGGAGGGTTTGAACATTCAGGTTTGTTTGCCTTGATTGATAAAAATGGAAATATTCGTTGTAGAAATGATGAATATGGAAATCCAATTTTATACTATGATGGGTTAGATAAAAAAGGGGTGAGAAACATCCAGCAAGACATTAATATTTTATTAAAAGAATAAAATGGAAAACATTTCTTTAGAACAAAAATTCAGCAAGTTAATAATTGCGGTATCCGTAATAATACCGGTAGCTGTTGCTATTCTATTTGGCGTAAAGTTAAAAGACCTTGGATATGATGTGGAACCTCTTTCTTTTTTGCCTCCTATTTATGCAACAACCAATGGGATTACTGCAGTTTTGTTAATTGGGGCGGTAATTGCGATTAAGAATGGTAAAAGAGCACTTCATGAAAGGTTGATGACAAGTGCTATCGCGCTATCAATTGCTTTTCTTGTAATGTATGTTGCTTACCATATGACTTCAGTTTCAGCTGTGTTTGGAGATTCAAATCATAATCTTATATTGGAGGACTCAGAGAAATTAAGTATCGGATCCTTAAGAATCGTTTATTTACTGATTTTAATTACCCATATTATTTTATCTATTGCCATTATTCCTATGGTCTTGATAACATATGTTAGAGCATTGGCACAAAATTTTGATAGGCATAAAAAAATTGCCAGAATCACTTTTCCTATTTGGTTGTATGTTGCTGTGACCGGAGTGGTAGTTTATTTAATGATTTCACCTTATTATGTATATTAGAATCAATTGTTTAGAATCAAGAGTAAAAACAATGAGAACCGTGTTTATTTACTTTTCTGTATTGTTTTTTAGCTTGTTTTCAATGACCGCAAAAGCACAATGTGCCATGTGTCGCGCCGCATTAACAAGTAAAGACAATACAGTAACAGCTGCTGCTGTCAATGATGGAATTGTTTATCTAATGGTCATTCCATATATTCTTGTTGCGGGAATCGGTTATGCTATTTATAGAATGAAAAAGAATAAATCAAGTTAATAATCTTTGAATGTAGAAAAATCTATTGTAATCCATTTACGGATATATTCACAATGCCTTTTACTTTTATAAAAGCTAGAATTGCTTGATTTGTTAATTGGATTTTTTGGAATTGAATCTCTCCCATTTTTCCATTTATAAAAACACCCTGCATGGGCGAATAATTTTTCAAATACCCCATTATATTTTTTTGGCCTTCTTCGAGGTTTGGTTTTATAGAGTAGCGACAGTTTTGTTGTATTTTTTTGAGTACTAAACCTTGTACAAGCCAATTTGCCGTTCGTATCAATTTATTTTTTGTGTCCAAAACATAATCCAATTGGTCAAAAAATACTTCTTTAGTTTTGTCGTTATATTGTGGAAAACCGGTCAAATATAGTGTTCCGTTTACAGATCCTAATACGTCTAAAGCAATTATCATTTTTCCTTTTTTGTGCCAGATTGCCACATTTTGTACTTTCACTTTCTTAGAGCCAGACCCAAATTCCTGTCCGACAAAATTCTTGCTCATGATTTTTGAGGCTTCATGATAGCTCGAAACAGCGATAATATTTGCGGTAATTTCTTCGGGAATTTTAGCCACGGGTTTTAAGACAATTTTGGATGGGTTGAATTTGGATTCTGGTTGTTTGCCGATGAACGTTTCCATGTTACACTTCATTCCCATTTCTATTACGAAAGTATCATTTTTAAGTTTGGCACTGGTTGAGTAAATTTCAATTGGTACAATTCGAAACCAGCTTTCATAAGTGTCATTCATGAGAAAAGGAACGCAAATTTTTTCTAAAGCTGTCAAAACTGTAGGTTTAAAATCCATAGCTTTTGCAATAGCATCATCAATTTTCTTTTCAATTTTCGATTTAAAAAGTTTTATGCCAGGATTAATTAAATAGGTAACTGGAACATTTTTTCCAAAAACTGCCATGGTAGGGCTTTCGTTCCAGTTTAATGATTTTAGTTCTGTTTTAGTATCTAATTTCCAATTTATCAAAGCCACATCGCTTACTAAAGTAACAACACCATTGAGGTTGAATTCTCTAGTATCATACATTTCGACACCCATTTTTTTTGTGCCAATTCTATATTTAATGGTTGCTTTTAGCGGTAAAACGGTTCTTATTTTTTCGCTTTTTGTACTAGCATCATTTTTTATTGTAATGGGCGCCAGTTTCCAAACTTTTATTTCAATATTGTCGTCTTCAATATTGCTGTCCTCATATATGAGCCCAGTAAGGATTGAGTTGGTTTGATTTTCAATATCTTTTAGTTTGATACTAATGGGCATGTTAATAAAGGATGCAAGGTTATCATACACTAAAGGTGTAGCATCATCCGGCTCAGGTTTTAAAGCCTCAATTTTGTTGGATGTAGCGCAACTGGTTAGTACTACGGTAGTAAGAATTATAAATAGAGAAGATGAGAATTTATACATTTTGTTTTAATTAAGTCAGGCAAAATTAGGGAAACAATTCTTTTTTTATGAATTTTTGTAACAAATGCGAACTTCTAATGTCTAATTGTTTTATAGCTGATTTGTAGATAAAATAGTTCCTATTATTTCATAAATCTTTAATAGAAAAAGTTAAATTTGTTTTGCAGTTTTGCTGCACTTTTATTCAAAAATATATGAAAAAAAGAAGTTTTTTTAGTTTATTTATCATTTTAATTTGTTCCGTAACATTGCAGGCACAAACGAAAATGTGGACTTTAGACGAATGTGTTAAATATGCTTTGCAAAATAATATTTCGATTAAACAATCCGAATTGGATTCAAAGACAGCACTAATCGATAAAAAAGGAGCCATCGGAAATTTTCTTCCTTCTCTTAATGCAAGTGCTTCTCATTCTTGGAATATCGGTTTAAATCAAGATATTACTACAGGGCTTTTGCGCAATCAAACTACTCAGTTTACTTCAGCGGGTGCTAATGTAGGGGTAGATATCTACAAAGGGCTACAAAATCAAAATACACTTCGTAGAGCCAATCTTTCTATAATAGCTGCTAAATACCAATTGTTGAAAATGCAAGAAGATATTGCCTTAAATGTTGCCAATGCTTTTTTGCAAATACTTTTTAACAAAGAAAATTTAAAAGTACAAAAAGAACAATTAGGGATCAATGAAAAGCAATATGCCCGTTCAGAAGAATTGGTTAAAGCTGGATCAATTCCTAGAGGGGATTTATTAGATATTCGCGCTACCGTGGCCTCTAATAATCAAAACGTTATTAATGCGGAAAATGCATTGTTGATTTCTAAATTAAGTTTGGCTCAATTGTTACAGTTAAAAGATTTTGAAAATTTTGATGTAATTGATGATACAAATATCCGGGATGAAAATAATATCATGGTTCAAACTCCAGCTGCTATTTACAACAAAGCGGTAGAAAATAGAACAGAATTAAAAATTGCGAGAGCTAACTTAGAGATTGCCCAAAAAGACGTAGAAATCGCAAAAGGAGCTTTTCAGCCTACTTTACAAGGTTTTTATAGTTTTAATAGTCGGGTCTCTTATGCCGATGTTCTAGTATTTGATACTATGGGAAATATAATT
Source organism: Flavobacterium sp. GNP008 (assembly GCF_056428965.1). Taxonomy (NCBI): domain Bacteria; kingdom Pseudomonadati; phylum Bacteroidota; class Flavobacteriia; order Flavobacteriales; family Flavobacteriaceae; genus Flavobacterium; species Flavobacterium sp. GNP008. Next base: position 1,367,226 of record NZ_JBWJVL010000001.1, read on the forward strand.
GGTACAAGAAATTCAGCGCCATTTTTCAATCAGTTTGGAGACAATAAAGGGCAGTCTTTTGGAGCACAATTATCAGTCCCAATTTTTAATGGATTTTCAGTGCGCAACAATGTGGAGCGTGCTAAGGTAAGTCTGGAACGTTCAAAAATAGCTGTTGAGCAACAAGACTTAGATTTGCAAAGAAATGTTTTTACTGCGTTTACTGATGCAAAAGGAGCACTTAATGCTTATGAATCATCAGTTGTTGCACTAGATGCAAGGCTGGGGGCGTACAATTATGCGAAAGAAAGATACGATGTGGGCTTGATGAATTCATTTGATTTTAACCAATCCCAAACCTTATTGACCAATGCCCAATCAGAAGTTATTAGAACCAAGTACGATTATATTTTCAAAATCAAAATATTAGAATTCTATTTTGGAATTCCTCTTATCAAAAACTAATTTATTATGTCTAAGAAAACAATTTATATTTTAATAGGCGGAGCAATAGTAGTCATTGCAGGCCTTGTAATACTTTCAAAATCGGGTGTTATTGGTAACAAAGATAAAGGAACAGAAATAGAAATAGCTCAAGTTATACCTACAACTATTGTTGAAACTGTTTCGGCGACAGGAAAAATTCAACCAGAAATAGAAGTGAAAATTTCATCAGAAGTGTCTGGAGAGATTATTTCTTTGAATGTAAAAGAAGGACAAGTAGTAAAAAAAGGAGATTTATTAGTTAAGATAAATCCAGATTTATACACTTCGGGTTACAATCGTTCGGTGTCCAATTTATCTGGAACTAGAGCAAACTTAAGTCAAGCAGATGCTTCTTTTAAAGAATCTAAATCTAATTACGATAGAAACAAAACCTTATTTGATAAGGGAATTATTTCAAAAGCAGATTGGGACAAAGCATTGGCTTCTTATGAGGTTGCAAAAGCAGCTAAGCAAACCGCGTATTTTAATGTTCAAAGTGCTTCTGCAACTGTAAGTGAAGCCAAAGATAATTTAGGGCGTACTACCATTTATGCTCCTGCAGATGGAACTATTTCAATGTTAAACGTAGAATTAGGGGAGCGCGTTTTAGGAACCCAACAAATGACAGGAACAGAGATTCTAAGAGTGGCCAACTTGAATAATATGGAAGTTGAAGTAGATGTTAATGAGAATGATATTGTAAAAATTAAAGTGGGGGATGAAGCCAATGTAGAAGTTGACGCTTATTTAAAAAAACAATTCAAGGGGATTGTAACCAGTATCTCTAATTCGGCAAGTTCTGCATTGACAGCAGATCAGGTAACTAATTTTAAAGTTAAAATCAGAATCCTTAAAGAATCCTACGAAGATTTATTAGAAGGCAAACCTGATACTTATTCCCCGTTCAGACCTGGAATGACTGCAACAGTGGATATTATTACGGAAACAAAAAGCAATGTACTATCTGTGCCAATTAGTTCGGTAGTAGTAAAATCAGATACCGCAGCTGTAAAAGAAATTGTAGTAGTAGATCCCAATGAAGAGCAAAAAGGATCTGCTCCAAAAAGTGATAAAAAATTCGAATGTGTATTTGTAAAAGTGGGAGATAAAGCTAAAATTAGAATCATTAAAACGGGGATTCAAGACGACACAAATATTGAGGTTTTAACTGGTCTTAAAAAAGGAGATGTGGTCATTACGGGCCCATATTCCACAGTAACTAAGGATCTGAATTCAGGAGACAAAGTAGCATTGCTAACGGATAAAGAAAAAGGAGTAAGCAAGAAATAGCCAGTATTAATAACATTTTGAGAATGACAATTCTAAACTTTACTTTTAGAATTGTGATTTTCATGTTAAAATAAAATCTGAAATTGAAATACATATTAAATATTGAAACGGCCACTAAAAACTGTTCTGTAGCTTTAGCAAAAGAAGGGAAAACAATAGTTTATAAAGAAATTGCTGAAGAAGGATATTCTCATGCAGAACGGCTTCATGTTTTTATTGAAGAAATTATAAAAGAAGCTGGAATTACCCTCAACGATTTGTCAGCCATCGCTGTAAGTCAAGGCCCGGGGTCCTACACAGGATTGCGAATCGGAGTTTCAGCAGCTAAGGGGCTTTGTTTTGCATTGGATATACCATTGATTGCAGTAGACACCTTACAGGCATTGGCTTCACAAGTTACTGTCTCCAGCGGATTAATCATTCCTATGATTGATGCGAGAAGAATGGAAGTCTATAGTTCAATTTTCACACCTAATTTAGACCGAAAACGAGAAGTTCTTGCTGAAATTATCACTGAAAATTCATTTGAAGATTTACACGAAACAGTTTATTTTGTTGGGGATTGTGCACAAAAATGTAAATCCGTGTTGAATAAAGATAATTATGTTTTCTTAGAGGATATTATCTATCCCTCCGCTAAAGAAATGAGTTCATTGAGTTATGAAAAATTCAAAATAAACGACACGGTTGATGTCGCTTATTTTGAACCGTATTACCTGAAAGATTTTATGATTACTGCTCCAAAGAAATAAATTATATTTTGGAATAAATCAATTTTTACAGTAGCGGATCAGTAGTTTTAGACAACTCTTTTACAAAAGGCTGAATAACAATTCCCGCTACGTCAAAAGCTTGTTTGCAATTTTCCAGTGTATCCGCATAAACGCCCCAAAAATCTTCATTTGTTGCCCATGGCCTTACTGCCAATTGAATAGCACTATCGGTCAGATTTTTTACGGAAACCTCGGCAGCAGGTATTTGCAACACTTTTGGATTGTTTTTTAAAACGCCAGTGATAATATCTTTCACTTTTTTGATGTCTGTATCATAGGAAATAGCAATGGTCAAATCAGCTCTTCTGATTTTTTGTAGTGAATAATTGATAATGTTTCCATTTGATAAAGAGCCATTAGGAACAAAAATGGTTTGATTGTTAGCTGTGATTAATTTGGTCACAAATATTTGTATTTCGCTAACCGTCCCACTTACTCCTTGGGCTTCGATTGTATCATTGACTCTAAAGGGTTTGAAAAGAATAATTAGCATTCCTCCTGCAAAATTAGATAGGGATCCCTGTAGTGATAAACCTACAGCAAGTCCCATAGCACCAAGTATGGCTACAAATGAAGAGGTTTCGATTCCTAGTTTGGAAATAAAAGATACAAATAAGATGACTCTTAATACCCACAGTAGAATGTCAGCTAGAAAGCGCGTCAGTGTGGGGTCTAAATTTTTTTTCACCATTATTCTTCTAATGAATCTATTGATGAGTCTAATAATATAAAGACCAGCAAATAGAATAATAAAGGCAGAAATCAATTTTGGGGAATAGTCAATTAATACTTTTAGAAAAGTGTTGGCGTAAGTAGTAAGTTGATCGGGATTTAAATTCATTTTTTGCATACTAAAAAACCTTCTCATTGGAGAAGGTTAAGTTTGAAAGACAAAAATACGAATAAATTTTTTTTCAATTAATTAATCAGCGTCTTCTTCTATTTTATTTATAATTTCTTTAGTGTTTTTTTTGGTTTCTTCATCATTTTCATCTAAATCAGTTTTTTCTTTTACGTTTTCAATAGTATCGGAAGTAGTAGTTTTCGTTTCATGGACTAAATTTTCCATTTTGTCAGCAGCTGTATCAGTTTTTTCTCTTACGTTTTCAATAGTATCTGAAATGCCAGTTTTAGCTTCAGGGACTAAATTTTCTACTTTTTCAGTAGTTGTATCGGCTTTTTGTTTTACGGTTTCTATAGTATCTGAAATGCCAGTTTTAGCTTCATTGGCTAGATTTTCTACTTTTTCAGTAGTTGTGTCGGCTTTTTCTTTAATAGTCTTTGCAGTATTTGAAATGCCAGTTTTGGCTTCACTGGCTAAATTTTCTACTTTGTCAGCAGTTGTATCGGCTTTTTCTTTTACATTATCTACTATATTATCAAGAGCATTTTTTGGTTTCTCTGAATGTTCGGTTATTGCTTCTTTAGTATGGCCCGTAAATTTTTCTACTTTCTCTAAAAGTGGCGCAGCAGTTTCTTTTATTTTTTCAAAAGTGTCTTCGGCAATAACTTCTGCCTTTTCAAGATAAGGTATTGCAGTCTCTTTCGCTTTTTCAAATGTTTCTTCTGCGAAAGTCTCTACTTTTTCTAGATAAGGAGATGCCGTTTGTTTTGCTTGTTCGAAAGTTGTTTCTGCTTTGTCCACTAATTCAGTGGCAGTTTCTTTGGCAGTGCCAAATAATTTTTTTAAAAAAGAAGATAGTCCCATGGTGTTTTTATTTGATTAGTCTTACAATAGTAATCAATTTTTCCTGTGATTGCTTTATTAAATCATTAATAATTTGCTGATAATCAGCATTTGGCACGATCCAGATAATCATTAGTACAGGATGTAACAGTTTTCTTAGTTTGGTTGTCTGGAATTTAGAAAGGATAGTGTGAGTTTTTGCGCTCTTGTAAAACTATATTAATACTGTACTGACTTTTTTACAATATGCTAACGCCTTGCTTACACACGGTGTTGACTGAAACAACTCTTGTTTTATTATTTATTAAGGATTTATAGCTTTCTAATTTATTGCATTTTTAAGCAGGTAATAAATAAGTAAGTTTTATTTTAACTTGTTTAGCATAAATATTTTATCTCTTGTTGTATCTATAATATTTTTCCGTGACGGTAATGATTTGAACGAAACACGAGAAGTGATTTTTAAACAAAAATAAAGCGTCTCAAGTGAAACGCTTTATTTTTGTTTTTAATTGGCTTATTCTAGTTCGAAAGTCAATTTTAGATTCACTCTAAATTCTGTAATGACCCCCTCATTGATTGTTGCACTTTGCTCGTGAACATAGATAGAACGAATGTGTTTTATTGATTTTGCAGCCTTAGTAACTCCTTTTCGAGCAGCATCCTCCCAACTTATTTCTGAGTTTGAAAGGATTTCAATTACTTTTAATATTGACATGATTTCTATTTGTTAAGTTAAACATAAATTTACCAATTTTTTTTAAATTTTCAATTTAAAAATGATAAAATTTTAACGTAACAGTTAGAATATCAGTAAGATATGATTTTTTATTTAAGCATTGATAGCTTCAACTTTAATGCTTTCATCATTCAGCATACTTTTTAACATGTTTTCGATACCGCTTTTTAAAGTAAAAGTTGACGAAGGACAACCACTACAAGCACCTTGTAAGATCACTTTTACGATCTTATCATTTTCATTGTAAGAGTCAAAAGCTATATTTCCACCATCAGCCTGTACTGCTGGTTTTACATATTCTTCTAATATGTTGATAATTTGTTGTGACGTGGTATCCAGATTGTCAAAATCTTTTGATTTTGTACTTTCTTCTGCTGTGACTGTGGCCACATAATTTTCATCCAAAACAGTTCCGCCGTTTTCAATATATTCTTTTATAAAACTTCTTAATTCTAAGGTTATTTCTTGCCATTCATTGATTTCATACTTGATTACTGAAATATAGTTTTCATCAATAAATATTTCTTTTACATACGGAAATTTGAAAAGTTCTTTTGCTAATGGTGAAGCAGCAGTTTGATCTATGTTTTTGAATTCTATAGCGTTTTTAGTTAGCATTCTACTCACTACAAATTTTAATGCAGCTGGATTTGGTGTTGATTCGCCATAAACCGTAACGGGCTGTTTTTTCGTTTTATTTTCGTCAACAGTAATGATCGTTCCGCCATTGGTAACAAATTTCTCGATTTGCTCTGCTACGGCCTCCTTTACATCTTCCCATTCTACAATATTGTATTTTTCGATTGCTATGAAATTCCCGGAAATGTAAACTGTTTTTACAAAAGGCAAATAAAATAATTGTTGTGCAAGTGGAGATGTTTTTGCTTCGTCAATATTTTTAAATTCAAAACTTTGGTTTTGTGTTATAAAATCTTGAAATTCAAACTTTAGTATAGTTGGGTTTTGTGTCTCTTTTATGGTAACTTTGTTCATGTCTTTGGAAATTTTTACAAATTTACTAAAGTTATTTTCTATGAATAACTATATTTGAATTTTTAATGAATAAATTAACTTTATTTTAATTTTTAGATTAAAAATTTGACCGTTTTCTTTACCTTTAAGTATGCTCTTGAATTATTTAATTCATTAAAAAGTATTTCAATGTATTATCGAATTAAAATTTTATCTGTATTACTTTTTATATCACATTATTCTTTTTCACAGGAAGGAATTCCTGTATATTCAGATTATTTATCGGACAATTATTATTTAATACATCCTTCAATGGCTGGTGCAGCAAACTGTGCTAAAATTAGGCTCACTGGCCGAAAGCAGTGGTTTGATCAGCAAGATGCTCCGGAATTGCAAACACTTAGTTTTAACGGGAGAGTAGGAGAAAAAGCGGGAGCTGGTATTATTTTGTTTAATGATAAGAACGGTTATCATTCCCAGAAGGGTATTAAGTTTACATATGCTTATCATTTAATGTTTTCCAGAGATGAAATTGATTTAAACCAATTGTCTTTCGGAATGAGTGCAGGCTTAATTCAAAGTCAACTAGACGAAACGGAGTTCAGGCAATCTGGTGATTTTGATCCAATCATTAATGGTACGGTGGTGCAAAAAGATTCTTATTTCAATGTTGACATTGGCGCATCCTATAATTATTTAGATTTTTATGCACATGCTACAGTGAAGAATGCGATTGAGACTAGAAGAACGATTTATACAGAATATGAAAGTGATAATCTTAGGAAATTTTTATTGAGCGCAGGATATATCTTTGGAGACAGTGAGAAAATATTATGGGAACCGTCACTTTTATTTCAAATGGTGGATCAAACAAAAGAAAAATCCATTGATATAAATATTAAAGCCTACAAAAACTTAGATTTTGGTAGAGTTTGGGCAGGATTGTCTTATCGAAGAAGTTTTGATGGTGCTGAATACAGAGACGGAAATACTATCTCAAAACAAAAACTGCAATATATTACGCCAATTGTAGGAATTAATTTTGATAAATTTATGTTTGCATATACTTATTCCCAACTATCAGGAGCTGTAAAATTTGATAATGGTGGCTATCACCAAATTACTTTAGGAATCGATTTGTTTTGTAGAGCCGTAAAATATGATTGTAAATGCCCTGCGATAAATTAATTTATTACAATATGCTAATTAAAACTGTTAATGGTAAATCACCTTCTATTCCGGAGGATTGTTATGTAGCCGAAAATGCAACTATAGTAGGAGACGTCACCTTTGGCACAAATTGTAGTGTTTGGTTTAATGCTGTAATTCGTGGAGATGTGAATTTTATTAAAATTGGAAATAAAGTAAACATACAAGATGGGGCAGTGATTCACTGTACCTATAAAAAACATCCAACCATTATAGGGAATAATGTTTCTATTGGCCATAATGCAATTGTACATGGTTGTACCATACATGACAATGTATTGATAGGAATGGGAGCTATAGTAATGGACAATTGTACTATAGAAAGCAATTCGATTATTGCTGCGGGAGCTGTTGTCACTCAAAATACGATTGTAGGACAAGGAACAATTTGGGCTGGTGTTCCTGCAAAGAAAGTAAAGGATCTTGACCAGTCTAACTTCGCTGGAGAGATTGAGCGTATCTCAAATAATTATGTAATGTACTCGAGTTGGTTCAAAGAAGTAGAATAGTGTAATTTTAAAAACTTTTTTCCTCAACGGCATATTTATTTCCTAAAATTTCCTTTAAGACTTTTGGATTTGTATTGGTAAAAAAAACGGAATCACCGTTTTCTTCTGATGTAAAGCCTACTTTTTCTCGTAAAATGTTTTGGGTTTGTTTTGCTACTGCCTGTCCGGAATCTATAATTTGAATGTGTGCTGGAAGTATTTTTTTGATTTGCGGGATCAAATAGGGATAGTGGCTGCATCCTAATACTAAATAATCAATATTAGCTTCGATCATTGGAGTCAGGTAGGAATGAAGCAGTTTAGTCATCTCTGGTGAATTGATATTGCCATTTTCGATAAGTTGTACTAATCCGTGTCCCACTTGTTCAATTATTTTTGTGTCTTGGTACTTCTCAGTAGTTTTATTGAAAAGTGCACTATTGAGCGTACCTTGTGTTGCCAGAATCCCTATAATTTGGGTTTTAGAATGTGTAACCGCTGGTTTTATGGCAGGTTCTATACCAATGATTGGAATAGTATACTTGTCTCTTAACTCTTGAATTGCATTTGTGGTGGCAGTATTGCAAGCCACAACAATTAATTTGCAATTCATTTCAAGTAGAAATTCGGTGTTTTTTATACTTAGTGCTACAATATCTTCTTTGGATTTTTGTCCATAAGGGGCATTTTTACTATCAGCCAAATAGATGGTTTTTTCATTGGGCAATAATTGATGGATTGCTGACCAAATTGAAGTACCTCCAATTCCGGAGTCAAAAATTCCTATAGCTTGATTATTACTATTCATACAAACAAAGTTACGTGCTACGATTTAAAATTCCTATGATTTAGTACAAACAAAAAAACTGCTCAATCCTAAATATAGGAGAGCAGTTTTTTTTATGATTTCAATTTTTTCTTAGAAACCTAAATCTTTTTTTACATCCATAGTCAAGTTTGGACCATCAGCAAGTAAAAGAGAAGACCCATCAAGAACATATTGGTATCCTTTTGCTTTTCCAACTTTTTGGATTGATGCTCTTACTTTTTCCATAAGTGGCTTCACGATATCAGATTCTTTTTGTTGCAATTCTTTTTGAGCATTGTCTCTAAAGTCAACGATTCTTTTTTGCATGTCCTGTACTTCTTTAGAACGCTCTCCATTTACAGCTTCCGTAACTGTAGCCGCTTCAGTTTCATATTTCTTTAATTTTGCTTGGTATTCTTCTACCATTTTTTTGTAATCAGCATCGTAAGTAGTACTCAATTTATCTAATTGTTTTTGAGCATCTAACATAGCTGGCATTTTTGTCATAATTTCACTTACATCAACATGAGCTGTTTTTGCTTGTGCATTAATTGTTTGATTTGCTCCTAACATTAAAATGGCAGCAATTAGTAGAGTTTTGATTTGTTTCATCGTTTTTAAAATATTAAGTAATTAATTATTGTTTGTATTTTCTTTTAATTTTTCTTCTTTGGCTTTTTTAATAGCTTCCCGGTCTTCCAGTATTTTTTTTCTTCTTTCTTCTAAGATTTTTTTGCGATCTTCTAAAACCTTTTTACGGTCTTCTACTGTTTTTGCTTTGGCATCCGCTTGTTTTTGTTTGGCCTGTTCAGCGGCGGCTTTTATACTGTCTTTAGCTGAATCGGTATTAATTACAGTTGTTGTCGTATCCTCTTTTTTAATATTTGCAGAAACCGTGCCAGTTTTCTTAGCCTCTCTATCGGCAATAATTTGTTTTCTTCGATCATCAAACTCTTGCTTTTTTTGCTCTTGGAGTAATTTTCTGTCCGCTAATATTTTATCTCGGGCTACTTTTTTATCGTCTAAAAGTTTTTTTCTGTCTGCAAGTGCGGGATTATCATCTAGCGCATCTTCTTTATTTTCTCTAGCCTCAGCCTCTTTTAATTGTTTTTTGGTCAGCTGTTCCCTTTTCTCAGTACGATTTAGTATTCGTAAAACCTGCTCACTGATGTCAAATCGTTTTGCTGCGAATAGCATGGTTAAGTCAGAAGTTTTATCAAATATAAAGTCGTATTTAAGTCTTTCTGCAATATCTTGGACTGCAGTAAAAACTTGATCTTGAATTGGTTTAACCAAAATCGATTTTTGAAGGATCAAATCTCCGTTAGCACCAAATCTTTTCTGTTGGTATTCTAAGTTTTCATTTTCAAGAAAGCTAATTTCTGTCTCTCTTTCGGCTATTAATTCTTTAGTTAGTAACGCTTTTTCTGCTCTCAAGGCTTCTTTTAACGTAGTAATTATAATTTTTTTAGCATCAATTTCTAATTTCCATTTTTGAGCTTTTTGTTCTAATTCTATCTTTGCTTCGGTATAATCAGGTACATTTTGTAAAATGTATTCCATATCAATGTACCCCAGTTTATTCCCTCTGGTTTGTGCATTTATTGTTTGGATTGCACTAAAGACTACTATAAATAGATATAAAAATTGTTTTCTCATAATGCGGCTCTATTAGAAAATCGTATTCCAATTTTTAGAATTGTTGTCCAATGATAAAGTGTGTTTCCCAGCCATTTGCTTTTGCTTGCCCTGGTAATGCATCAAATCCATGTCCGAAATCAATTCCTAATAAACCAAATGCCGGCATGAATACACGTAACCCAACTCCAGCGGAACGGCTTAAAGCAAAAGGATTGTAGGTTTTGAAATCACCAAACGACGAACCTGCTTCCATGAAGGCCAATGCGTAAATAGAGGCAGATGATTTTAAGGTTATTGGATAGCGTAATTCCATTGAGAATTTGTTAAATACTGTTGCTCCGATCTGTTCTGTTGTGCCTTCTTTTACGGGTGTCAATGAATTATTAGGATATCCCCTTAACTGAATAGTCTCTCTACCATCCATAGAAAAATTAGCCAATCCATCACCGCCTAAATAAAATCTTTCGAATGGAACAACGCCTCTTTGCTGATCGTAAGCTCCTAGGAAACCAAATTCAGCTAGTGTTCTAAGCACTAATTTACCATAAATTTTGGTATACCAATCTGCTTTGAATTTTATTTTATAGTACTCTAGCCAATTAAATCTCTTTTGATCTACTTTACTAACATCAGTAGCAGCTAGATTAAAATCGGTAACCTTGTTTCCGTTGGTATCTATGTAATCTCCAATATTAACGATATTTCCATTTGCATCAGGTACATTTTGTCTGTCAACGGTATTCCTTAATTTGTACTCTTCCTGATTTCCTAATGTTGCATAATCAACTCCATTCAACAAGGAATAAGGAGGTGTAAGTTTTGCCGACAAACTGAATTCAGAACCATACGTTGGAAATATTGGATTCAATCCTTTGCTACTTCTTGTAAGTCCAATAGTGTATGCTAAGTTTCTTGAAGTTCCATTTCCAAAAGTAAATAATCCGGTATTGTAATTGTTTAAGGCATAATGTTGGTAGCTTAAAGACTGTGACAATACAAAGTAATCATCTGGAACAGTAAGTCTTTTGGCTAATCCTACAGATAGGGTCACGATGTCAAAACTTTTGGTTTTGTCTGCTCTTTGTGTTATAAAATTATTCAAAAACTGTTTACTATAGGACAATGAACTGCTAAACTGCACTGGTTTTTTACCTCCAAACCATGGTTCTGAAAAGGATACACTGTACGTTTGAAAGAAAGTACTGGCCTGTAGACGGAGCGATACTTTTTGACCATCACCCATAGGAAGCGGTTTGTATGCTTCTTTATTGAACATATTTCTTGCCGAAAAGTTGTTGAATGATAGGCCTAGCGTACCAATAAAACCACCTCCACCATAACCACCTTGTAGTTCAATTTGGCTTGATCCTTTTTCCACAAGATTATATTCAATATCTACAGTTCCTGCACCGGAATCAACATTCTTGAATTTTGGGTCAATTGCTTCGGGATCAAAAAACCCTAATTGTCCAATTTCACGAATCGTTCTCACTAATTCATCCTTGCTGTATTTTTCGCCTGGTTTTGTCCGTAACTCACGATAAATAACGCGGTCATTTGTTTTGTCATTTCCTACAACAGTAATTTTATTGAAATAAGCGATTGGTCCCTCTGTGATTCGTATTTCAAAATCAATGGTATCGTTAGCTGTTTTTACTTCAACTGCATTGATGTTAGAAAATAAATAACCGTTGTTTTGGTATAAATTAGTAATGTCTTCAGCATCTGGTTTTGACTTATCTGCAATTCTCTTTTCAAGAAGAACACCATTATAAGTGTCTCCTTTTTTAACGCCTAAGATGCTACTCAATCCTTGATCTGTATATACGGTGTTGCCTAAAAATTTGATCTCTCCAAAATAATATTTATTTCCCTCTTCTACATTAATTTTAATATTTAAGGCATTTTTATTCTTGTCGTAGGCGACAGAATCTGAGAGTATTCTGGCATCTCTATATCCTTTTTCTTTATAGGTTGCAATTACTTTTTCTAAATCAGTTTTGTATTTGTCTTTAACAAATTTAGAGGCTTTTAAAATTCGAATAATGTTTTTTTGCTTCGTATCTTTCATTGCCTTACGCAAGATTTTGTCAGATATTTTTGTGTTTCCTACAAAATCAATTTTTTGAATTTTTACTTTTTGACCCTTGTCAATAGTAACAAGCATATTAACTTGATTTATTGTAGCGGTATCTTTGACGGTATTAATATTGACTTTGGTATTGTAGTAACCGTCTTTTTTGTATTTGTTTTCGATGTAGTTTTTAGTGGTTGTAATCAGGTTTTCATTAACAACTTTTCCTTTATTAAGGCTGTTGTCTTTAATTAAACCTTCCGTTTTAGTTTTTTTAACTCCTACAAATTTTACCTGATTCAGTTTGGGTAATTCAACAATATTTAAATCAAGATAAATACTATCATTTTGTATTCTGTTTACGTAAAAAGAGATTTCATCAAAGAGTCCTAATTTACCCAGTTTTTTTATTGCACTACTAATTTCTTCCCCAGGAATAGTAATTTGTTGTCCTTTTTGTAAACCAGAAAAAGTAACAACGGTTTGTGAATTGAAACTGATGTCCCCGACTATTGCTACATCGGCCAGAATGTATTTTTTTCCTTGATCAAATGGAACTCTTTCCTGAGCTTTTACTTGTGTAAAACTTCCAAAAATCAAAACGGTAAGGACTATTTTTATGCTTTTATTTAACACTAAAAAATTATTTAATTTGTTCACTTGTTTTTCCAAATCTACGTTCTCTTTTTTGATAACTAATAATAGCCTCATATAAATCTTGTTCTTTAAAGTCTGGCCACAATATATCAGTAAAATACAGTTCTGCATAGGCAATTTGCCACAACAAAAAGTTACTTATCCTATGTTCTCCACTTGTTCGTATTAATAAATCTACATCGGGTAAATTTTGCGTGTAAAGATGCTCATTAATAATGGAATCGTCAATAGTGTCTATTGAAATTATATTATTTTTAACTTTACTACAAATGTTTTTGATTGCACTGACAAGTTCTTCTCTAGAACCATAGCTTAAGGCCAGTGTCAGTGTCATTTGTGTGTTATTTTTTGTCTTGTCAATTACATCAAGGAGTTCTTTTTGAGCTGATTTTGGTAATTTCTCTAAATTACCAATAGCATTAAGCTTGATGTTATTTTTTTGTAGTGTAGTGAGTTCTTTTTTCAAGGAATTGATCAGCACTTTCATTAAAGTTTCCACTTCAAGTCTTGGTCTGTTCCAATTTTCAGTGGAGAAAGCATATAAGGTTAGGAATTCAATACCCAGTTTGGCACTAGATTCAATAATTACTTTAACTGATTTTGTTCCGCTTTCATGTCCCAAAGCTCGTAAAAGTCCCTGCTGTTTTGCCCAACGCCCATTTCCATCCATAATGATGGCTAAGTGCTTGGGTAATCTTGTCGCGTCTATATTCTCTAGTAAATTCATTTTTTTATTCTGCACAATAACAGGGCTTGTTTCCAAAAGTGTACGTGAGTGTAACTCCTGAAAATACATACCAATCATTATTATTTATATTTCCAAAATTTTGATTATTACTTCCATCTAAATTATCCGTCAAAGTATATCGTGCTCCCGTTTCTAATGCCAATATCAAATTAGGGGATATATTTGATTTGATTCCTACAATCATAGGTATTGCTATTGATTTTTTTCTTTCTGCTCTTCCCTCTACAGATATTCCTGTTTGAGTATCTGTTATGGTATACTTACTCAGAAAATAATTTATACCAGAAAAGACATAAGGAGTAATTTTAGTACTCGATTCATGGAGGTTAAAATCAAAAAAATTGAATTCAAGGCCTAAAGATAGTTCTTTTAAATTGTTTTCAAAATGATAGCCTCTTTGGTTTCTGCTAGCTTCTTTTGAATCTAAATCATTGGATGTGATTTTAGACTGAGTGTATGAAAAACGATAGGAATGTCTTGGGCTTTTATTCCATTTGTACAACAAACCAAAGGCAGGTTCGTTGGGCGCTATATAGGTCGTTGGGCCTACATCACCAATGTAATTGCTTCCGCCTAAAAAAACACCAACCTCATGGATCTGAGCTTGTGCACCTATTGTAAGGAATAAGCAGAAAAATAAATAAAGAAGTTTGTTCATTAAATCAAAAATTGCGTGCAAATATAAGAATTATCAATACGATTCAATACCCATTCAGTTAAATGTGTGTTTTTTTAATAATTAGTACATTAAGCAACACTAAATGGCTATTAGTGTTACTAAAACGGCAAAATCTGATGAAATCGTATAGTCTTTCGAGAAAATGATTTAATTTCTCTTGTCTTCTCCCCAAAGTAATTTGCTGCGAAGTGTTTTCAAAAAGGTTTCTTCTGGAATTTCGACCATGTTGATTTGAAAAGGTGTTTTCTTTAAAATTAGAATAGAATCGTTTATTACTGACGTAACTCTGGAATCGAGTGAAACCAAATAATTTTCTTCTCTTCCCGAAACTTTCAGCCGAATTTCGGTTTCATCGGGAACCACAAGTGGTCTGGCCGTAAGGTTATGAGGAGCAATAGGGGTGATAACCAAACTTTTTACATCTGGGGTCAAAATAGGACCGCCGCAACTCAAGGAATATCCAGTAGATCCAGTAGGTGTGGAGATAATTAGACCATCTGCCCAATAGGAATTCAAAAATTCATCATTTAAGTAGGTGTCTATAGTAATCATCGAAGTCGTGTCTTTACGGCTAACCGTAATTTCGTTCATCGCAAAATTAATTTCTTCAATAGATTCATTTGGCGGTGAGCAAGTCAAGCTTAATAAGGCTCTTTTAGAAATAGTATATTTTTTTTCAATGACAAATTGCATAAATTCTGCAATATTCTCTTTTTGAACGGTTGCTAAAAAACCGAGTCTTCCTGCATTTATTCCTAAAATAGGAACTCCAGAATCACGGACCAACGTAGCTGCTCTCAAGATGGTTCCGTCACCACCAATGCTGATGAGCATGTCAAAACTAGAATCAAGCTCAGTATGTGAAGTGAAAGTTTGATATTTTTTTTCAACAATTTTACGTTCATTAAGCATCAACAGGAATTGAGACTCAATAATCATCTCCACATTGTTCTTGTTGAAAAACACAAAGATGTCGTTTATAATAGGCTCCGTACTATTTTGATAATATTGGCCGTAAATAGCTACTTTCATTTTATTGTTTAATCTTTAATTTGATTGCTTAGTCCTTTAAAAATGTTGTTGCGGATAACTGAATCAACAAATTTCCTCATTTTTGTTTAGATATTAAGGTATTTGTCTAAGTATTCGGAACGTTCCTTTAGATTATTGATGTAGTTGTCTTCCTGATGTTCTGATAGGATATCATAATTGTATCTTCTGAATGTCTGGATGATTTCGTTCATTGCACCCAACGTTATTTTCATCGTTATTTCTACGCTTTCTACATCTGCTTCAGAAATGAACAAACCCAAAAGCTTACCATTATTACTTTCTACAATTTGAGTGATTTGGCTCATTGAATAATCTAAAATTGGTTTTTTAACAACAATTATTCCGCCCGGTTCTTTTAAAAATGGAGTTTCATGAAAAAATTTCATGATATCTTCAATTTCATAATACCCCACGTATTTATTATTTTCATCTAAAACAGGAACCAAGTTGGTGTGATTTTTTGCAAATACTTCCAAAACATCCAGCCAAATGGTATTGGTTCTGGTAAAAAAACCTTCCAGAGTGAACCTGTAATCGGCTACTTTTTTAGCACTGTCGAAAGTTTCGATATCTTCGGATGCAATACTACCAATATATATTCCCTCTTCCAGAACGGGAAAATGGGAAAAGTGTAGTTCACTAAAAAAGTCTTGAACTGCCGCAATAGAATCATGGCTGTCAATTGCTTTAAAATCGGTGGTAATATACTCTGTAATTTCTGTCATAAATCAGTCCTCAATATTCGATGCAAAATAATCAAAAATAAGCAAAAACTCCTAGATTTTACTTTGTATTTTTGCTCAAAGAAAATACAAGTATCAAAATCAAAAAGTGTTCTAATGACAAAGTTAAGTGTAAACATCAATAAAATCGCTACTTTACGTAATGCTCGTGGAGGAAATGTCCCCAATTTATTAAAAGTGGCTACTGATATCCAGAAGTTTGGTGCCGAAGGAATCACGATACACCCACGTCCCGACGAACGCCACATTCGCTATCAAGATGCCCGAGATTTAAAGTCAATCGTTTATACCGAATACAATATAGAAGGTAATCCAGAGAAAACCTTTATCGATCTGGTTCTGGAAATAAAACCAACACAAGTCACATTGGTTCCGGATGCTATTGATGCAATAACCTCAAATGCGGGTTGGGATACCCTAAAGCATGCATCTTATTTGACTGAAATCGTTCAGGAATTTCAACGCAACGGAATCCGAACTTCCATTTTTGTAGATCCTGTTCTCGAAATGATTGAAGGTGCGAAAAAAATTGGAACTGAAAGAATCGAATTGTATACAGAAGCATTTGCACATCAATACAGTTTAGGAAATTTAAATGGAATAAAACCGTATACTGAGTCAGCTGTTTTAGCCAATGAATTAGGGTTGGGGATCAACGCAGGTCACGATTTGAGCTTGGATAACATTCAGTTTTTTAAACAAAATATTCCAGGACTACTCGAAGTTTCCATCGGTCACGCCTTGATTTCCGAAGCTATTTATCTGGGATTAGACAATGTGGTCAATATGTATTTGCAAAAATTAAAATAGTTTTTTTAAACCATTAACAAATTAAGATGGATTAAGTCTAAAGCTTACTATCCTTAATTTCTTAATGGTTTATAATTAAAAGGATAACGTTATAATCTAAAATCATATGCTTTTTTCAAAAATAGAAGGCTCAGGGCAACCGCTTTTAATCCTGCATGGATTCTTGGGAATGTCCGATAATTGGAAAACACTTGGAACACAATTTGCAGCTGATTTTCAGGTTCATATTCTCGATTTACGCAACCACGGGCGAAGCTTGCATTCTGAAGAGTTTAGTTATGAAATCATGACTGAGGATGTTTACGAATATTGTCAAGATCATAACTTAAAAAACATAAATATTATAGGGCATTCTATGGGTGGCAAAGTAGCCATGCTTTTGGCAGCTTCACATCCGGAATTAGTTGATAAATTAATTGTGGCTGATATTGGTCCCAAATTTTATCCACAACACCACCAAGATATTTTGGCAGGACTGAATGCTGTTGATTTTTCAAAAAAACCAAGCCGAAGTGCTGTTGAAGAAATTCTAGAAGAATTTATTCCTGATTTTGGAACCAGACAATTCTTAATGAAAAACTTGTATTGGCAAGAACCGGGACAACTGGCCTTCCGGTTTAATTTGGCCGTTTTCAATAAAAAAATGGAGGCGATAGGAATTCCGTTGCCTCAAAAATTTATTTTTAAAAAGCCAACGTTGTTCCTCCGTGGCGGAAAATCAAATTATATTCTGGACAGCGATTTCGAAAGTATAAAACAGCATTTTCCGAATTCAAGCATCGAAACGATTCCAAACACGGGGCATTGGCTTCATGCCGAAAACCCGTTAGAGTTTTATCAGAAAGTGACTTCTTTTTTGAAATAAACGGTATATTTTTAAATTTTTACTACATTTATTGAAATTTTAAAATAAAAATTCATGAATTTACTAATCAAAATTCTTATCACTTCGGGCTTAGTATTGCTAATTGCTAACTTTATGCCTGGTGTTCGTGTAGCAGGATTTACCACAGCATTAATCGTAGCGATTGTTCTAGGGTTACTTAATATATTTATCAAACCAATATTAGTTATACTTACATTGCCGGTTACAATTATTACTTTGGGATTGTTTTTACTGGTCATTAATGCGTTAATGATTTTGTTATGTACTAAAATTGTTGGTGGATTTAGCGTAGATACGTTTTGGACTGCCCTGTTTTTTAGCATTATCCTGTCCGTATTACAGTCCATAATGAATGGGATATTAGGGGAAGGAAAATAATTTATTAATTTTAACACGTATTTGTGATTGAATTAATTTAGAATTAGCGTTCGATGAATATCTTTGTACTTTACAAAACAATACGATGTCTAGAAAGTTTTACATAGTGTTACTAGTTGTGCTTGGGTTCTTTATGACTCCTAGCATCGCTTTTGCCTGTGGAGCAAAAATCGATAAGGCATGTTGTAAAAAAGAGTCTTCTTCAGAAAAAGATAAAAAAGAATGTTGTAAAAAAGCACAGTCTTCAAAAGAGAAATCCCATGAAGGTTGCAATGGCGCTTGTAAAAATATTACTTGCAGTTCAATTCTATATTTGGGTTTGACTTCGTTCTCCTACAGTGACTTGAATCATCAACTTTTTCATTTTTCTACTGAAAAACAAAATTATTATTACTCAGAAATCTTTATTTCTTCTGATTTCCGTTCTATTTGGCTTCCACCTAAAATAAGCTAAATTCCTTCTGTGACAGCCAAAAAACTGTCTGCTTCAAAGCATTATATGCTTTACAATCATTAATTTTTAAGTCACATTCATTTAAAACATAGTATAAAGTGCTATTTTTTTAATGTTTTTTGTGACTGACTCACTTCCAAATTACGATACAATGAACTCAATAAAAAGAATATTGATGGCAATAGTACTATTGCTATCAGTTACAGGCGCAAGCGCGCAGATTAAAAATGCTACTACAGAAACGGTAAAAATATACGGGAACTGTGACATGTGTAAAACAACGATCGAAACTGCTGGAAATTTTAAAAACCGTGCCAAAGTAGCCTGGAATAAAGACACTAAAATGGCAATACTTACGTACGATCCCACAAAAACAAATCAGGACGAAATCTTGAAACGCATTGCTTTAGCAGGCTACGACAGTGAAAAATTTCTTGCTCCGGATGCTGTTTATGATACTTTACATGGATGTTGTCAATATGAAAGAGAAGCTAAAGTAGCCGCTACACCAGAAATTAAAAGAGAAAGTACAGCTACACAAATGCATGCAAACCACGCGAGTACTACTACTGTTGCAGTGGTAAAAGATCAAGTAGATACTAAATTAAAAGTTGTTTTTGATGCCTATTTTGTATTGAAAGATGCATTGGTAAAAACAGATGGTAAAGCTGCTTCAACAGTAGCGAAAGATGTTTTGACTGCCTTAAATGCAGTGAAAATGGAGGAACTTGCAATGGATGTTCATATCGTTTGGATGAAAGAAATGAAAAGTGTAATGGCCAATACCAGAAATATTTCCGAGACAGGAGATATCAAACGTCAAAGGGAGTTTTTTATTCCTTTTTCAAAATCGATGTATGAATTGATAAAAGTGGCTAAATATGAAACTCCGGTGTATCTTCAGCTTTGCCCTATGGCCAATGGAGGCAAAGGTGCCAACTGGTTGAGTAAAGAGAATGCAGTCAAGAATCCCTATTACGGTTCTCAAATGATGACTTGTGGAAAAACGGTGGAGACCATTCAATAATTATTTCAAAAAAAGATTTAATGAAAAATACAATCAAAAATACAATTTTGCTATTCAGTTTAATAGTTAGTGTTTCAACTGCGACTGCTCAACTAAAAATTGGGGCTAATTTGCCAGATTTACAGCTTAAAAATAATAAAGAGACAACAATAAGTTTGACTTCTATGAAGGGGAAAACGGTCTTAATTGATTTCTGGGCTTCTTGGTGCGCACCTTGTAGACTGGCTAATAAAAAGTTAGTTCCTTTTTATAATTCACATAAAAGCGAAAATTTCGAAATTGTTGGCATTTCACTTGATACTGATGCAACAAAATGGAGGAATGCTATTCAAAAAGATAAATTGGGGTATGAGCAATTGATTGATGCCAAAGGTTTTGATGCTGCATCAGCAGTACTTTTTGGGGTAGAAGAATTGCCTAATTCGTATTTGTTTGATGCCTCTGGGAAATTAGTAGCCATTAATCCGACAGAGGAAGAAATAATAGCACAAATAAAAAAATAAAGAACATGAAAAATATAAATTTAAAATTCATCCTTTTGGCTTTTTTCGTTTTGATTACCAGCCTAAAATCCTATTCTCAAATCGCAAAAGCCGAAATAATTGCCACTGGATTGACCTGTTCAATGTGTTCCAATGCAATAAACAAACAATTGAAAGCCATGCCCGAAGTGGAGAGCGTTGCTACGGATTTAAATACCAATACATTCACCGTTGTTTTAAAGAAAAATAATTCATTAAGCCCAAAAGTATTAAAAAATAGCGTGGAAAAAGCGGGATTCTTTATAGGTTCGATGGTCTTGACAATGGAGTTTGACAATTTAAAAATTGAAGATAACCTTGTCGTTAAAAAAGAAAATGCAACGTTTATTTTTGTTGATTCTAAATCAAAAATCGGGAATGAAACAACTAGAGTGCAAGTCTTAGACAAAGGGTATGTGACGCAAAAAGAGTACAAAAAATTAGAAAAATCATTTTCAAGATATGCCAGTTATGCTGCAGGGAATGAAAACGACTTTCATTTGAAAACAATCTAATATGAACTATTTGCGTTTTGTTTTCCTGTGCATGTTCTCTTTTCAAGTACAGGCACAAGAGTTATTTGTAGTTACTGAACCGGCAAGTAATATGCCAACAGGTTCTGTAGGAATACGATTAGGACAGTCATTTATGAGAGAGAATTTCCGGTCCGGTTATGGTTACCAAGTATCGCCAGAAATAATGTGGGGAGTAAATAGAAATTTAATGGTCCATGCAGCTGCATATTTAAGCAACAGTAGCAATCAATTTACTGCCGAAGGCGGCAGTTTGTATGCTAAGTACCGCTTTTTTTCTGTTGATGATATCCAGAGTCATTTTCGCATGGCAGTTTTTGGAAGGTACAGCCGGAATAATTCGATTATTCGCCAAGAAGAAATTGAAACAATGGGGAATAATTCGGGTTATGAAACGGGTTTGATTTTTACTCAATTAATCAAAAAAACAGCGATTAGTTCGACAATCAGCTTTGAGAAAGCATTAGACAATAAACCGGATTACAATTTCCCGTTGTTTCAGAGCAGTAATGCTATAAACTACTCGCTTTCATTTGGAAGGTTGATGTATCCAAAGAAATATACCAGTTTCAAACAAACGAACGTGAATGCAATGGTGGAGTTTGTAGGGCAAACGCTATCGGACAATGGACGCTCCTATCTTGATGTGGTGCCTTCCATACAGTTTATAATTAACAGTCAGGCAAGAGTGGATGTGGCCTATAAAAAGGAACTGTATAGTTCGATGCTTCGTTCGGATCCTAATGGATTTTATTTAAAACTGGAATATACCTTTTTTAATGTTTCACAATAAAATACACAATAATTAAATAGTTAATAAATTTATTAAATGAAAAATATAATAGTATCAATCGTAACACTGGCATTAGTTTTAGTTTCTTGTGACCAGAAAAATAAAGAAATTAAAGATGTTAAATCAGGGACTAGCCAAACTACATCAGAAATGTATGCGTGTTCAATGCATCCTGAGATTACAGGTGTAAAAGGAGCTGAATGTTCTAAATGTGGAATGGAACTCACCCAGAAAGCGGCACAAGATTCAGATTTGCAAAGCACTGTATCCGCTAAAAAGGAATCCAATGCAGATACAAAAACTTCAACAGTGACACAATCTTCATTTACAATTAATGAAATAGTGAAAGATTATTTACAAATTAAAAATGCATTAGCGAAAGATGATTCGAAAGGAGCAGCCACCGATGGAAAAGAATTATATGCTACTTTGAATAGTATAAATGCCAGTAGTATAGATCCAAAATTAAAGGCTGAATATCTTAATATTGCTGATGATGCAAAAGAGCATGCAAAACATATTGGTGATAACGTTGGTAAAATTGACCACCAAAGAGAGCATTTCGTAATGTTGAGTAAAGATGTAAATGATTTAATAAAAACTTTTGGCACCGATCAAAAATTGTATCAGGATTTTTGTCCTATGGCAAATGAGGGTAAAGGAGCTATTTGGATAAGTGAAATCAGGGACATAAAAAACCCGTATTATGGTTCGGAGATGCTAACTTGTGGATCAATGAGAAAAGCGTTGTAAGATGGAAAAAAGCATCAAGAAAATATTTTTTGTAGCATTAATTATTTTTTTATTGATGCAACTGTATCAACCGGTTCGAAATGTGAATCCGGAGCAAGACATGACTGTCGATTATACAAAAGCGTATGGTGTGCCTAATAATGTGGCAACAATATTAAGAACATCTTGTTATGATTGTCATAGTAATAATACCGATTATCCTTTTTATTCTTATGTTCAGCCAGCACGTTTTTTAATGGAAAAACATATCAAGGAAGGGAAAGAAAATTTGAATTTTAATGAGTTTGGCACATACTCCAAGCGAAAGCAGGAAAACAAATTAGATGCAATTGTAAAACAAATAAAATCCAACGAAATGCCTTTGGTTTCGTATACGTTATTTCATAAAAATGCAAAACTATCATCTATGCAAAAAAATGAAGTAGTGGATTGGATTGATAAAACGATTGGCAGTTCAAACAATGAATAGTAAGAGAAGCATAACTTTTAAACTATAAGTCAAAAAAATAGAATTGTATAACATCAAAGTGATGACTATAAAACCGGTCATTCTTCAATTAAATTGAAATTGTTGTTTCTGCAAGGATACATAGAGGTCCAAAAAAAACTTTTTTTTAATTGATACTTAGTAAATTATATAATTTATATAGACAAAACTACAAGGGTTTGGAGACTGTTTTTTGTAATTTTATAATGCAGAAATTAATCTGCAATTAATAAATTAAAACAATGAAAAAAATATTTTTTTTAGCCCTAATGGCGGCTGTAGTAATGGTTTCTTGTAACCAAAAGAACAAAGAAAATTCAACAAATGATTCTATTATGATGGACGATACTTCAACAATGAAGAGTTCTGATGGTACTAAGATGAGCAATGATTCAATAGAATTGAAAAATAATGCAACAACCTATGCTTGTTCGATGCATCCTGAAGTTCAAGGTAGTCTAAATGATAAATGTTCAAAATGCGGAATGAAATTAACGGAGCCTGTTCCTGTAATGGAAGTAAAAAAATAACAGTTTGCCGTATTTAATCGAATCAATCGTACACTCCAAAAAAGTGTAAGGTTGGTTTTATACACAGTTAAATGAAACATACGTATTCAATTATCGGAATGTCTTGCGACGGTTGTCGTTCCAAAGTCGAAAAAACATTGAATGCTATCGATGGAATTCAAGCCACAGTTACTTTGGATCTATCAATGGCAACGATAACAATGGATGAACATATTCCCACTGCTCAATTGCAAGAGGCATTGACAGCCTCCGGAAATTATACAATAGCAATGAATAATGGGGTTGATTCTCATGAAACAACTGAAAAGCCAATCGAAAAATCATGTTGCAGTTCGGATAAACCTCAAGAGAAAACGACAATAACTGTACCCAGTAATGCGCAAGGAAAATACTATTGCCCAATGCATTGTGAGGGCGAAAAAGTCTATGATAAGCCAGGAAGTTGCCCCGTTTGCGGAATGGATTTGGTCAAAGAAGCAGCATTGGCAAATAGTAAAACAATGTACACGTGTCCCATGCATCCCGAAGTAATCAAAGAAGGCCCCGGTTCTTGCCCTATTTGTGGAATGGATTTAGTGCCAATGCAACCTACCGATTCTGAAGAAAATAAGGTGTACAAAGACTTGGTGCATAAAATGAAAATAGCAGTGGTTTTTACGGTTCCTATTTTCATTATTGCCATGTCAGATATGATTCCTAATAATCCATTACTGAAAATGATGGATGCTTCAAAATGGAATTGGGTACAACTCATTTTGTCGCTTCCTGTAGTTTTGTATGCGTGCTGGATGTTTTTTGAGCGCGCTTGGAAATCCATCAGTACTTGGAATCTCAATATGTTTACGCTAATCGGAATTGGTACAGGAGTGGCGTTCTTATTTAGTTTAATCGGAATGTTCTTCCCTGAGATTTTCCCTGAGGAGTTTAAAAACCATAACGGAACGGTTTCACTCTATTTTGAAGCAACAACAGTCATATTAACTTTGGTTTTATTAGGTCAGTTATTAGAAGCCAGAGCGCACAGTCGAACCAGTGGCGCCATAAAAGAATTGTTGAAATTAGCACCTACCGAAGCCACTTTGGTTATCGACGGAGCTGATACAATAATCTCCATTCACGACATCAAAAAAGGAGATTTGTTGCGGGTAAAACCGGGAGATAAAATTCCGGTGGATGGGAAAATTACCGACGGCGAAAGTACCATTGATGAATCGATGATTACAGGCGAACCCATTCCTGTGGATAAAAAAATAGGCGATAGCATTAGTTCAGGAACAATCAACGGAAACAAATCCTTTGTGATGATTGCCGAACGAGTTGGTTCGGAAACCTTGCTTTCACAAATTGTACAAATGGTGAATACTGCCAGTAGGTCTAAAGCACCCATCCAAAAATTAGCGGATAAAATTGCTAAATATTTTGTGCCAATTGTTGTTTTTGTATCGGTAATCACCTTTTTTGTTTGGGCACGATTTGGACCGGAACCCGCATTGGTTTATGGATTTATTAATGCGATTGCCGTATTGATCATTGCCTGTCCGTGCGCTTTGGGATTGGCCACGCCCATGTCGGTGATGGTTGGTGTTGGTAAAGGCGCACAATCCGGAGTTTTGATAAAAAATGCCGAAGCGCTGGAAAATATGAACAAAGTAAATGTGCTGATTACCGATAAAACAGGAACAATCACCGAAGGAAAACCTTCCGTTGAAAAAGTATTTGCAATAAATAATGACGAGGATTCTTTATTGCAAAGTATTGCTTCCTTAAATCAGTACAGCGAACATCCTTTGGCGCAAGCCGTAGTCAATTTTGCGAAAGCGAAAGAAGTTGCATTAATCGAAGTAAAGGATTTTGAAGCGATTTCCGGCAAAGGAGTCATTGGTACAGTTACCAATAAAAAAGTAGCTCTTGGAAATAAAAAATTGATGGAGCAAGTGAATGCAACGGTTTCTGCAGAACTGGAAAATCAAATCACAGCCGAACAAAAACTGGGGAAAACGGTTTCTTATATTTCAGTGGACGGAATTGCGGTGGGATTTGTATCGATAACCGATGCCATAAAAGCAACAAGTGTTGAAGCGATAAAAGAATTGATGCGCCAGGGCGTTGAGGTCATTATGCTTACCGGAGATAATGAAAACACGGCAAAAGCAGTGGCGACACAATTGCATTTAAGTTCGTTTAAAGCGGGTTGTTTGCCAGAAGACAAGCTCAAGGAAATTAAACGATTGCAATCCGAAGGGAAAATTGTGGCTATGGCAGGTGACGGAATTAACGATGCTCCGGCTTTGGCGCAAGCCGAAATTGGTATTGCCATGGGAACCGGAACGGATGTCGCTATTGAAAGCGCAAAAATAACGTTGGTGAAAGGCGATTTGCTAGGAATAGTAAAAGCCAAAAATTTAAGTCATGCGGTAATGCGAAATATCAAACAAAATTTATTCTTTGCCTTTTTCTATAATGTGTTGGGAATTCCAATCGCCGCAGGTGTTTTGTATCCTTTTTTTGGGGTGTTGCTTTCGCCAATGATTGCGGCTTTGGCCATGAGTTTCAGTTCGGTTTCCGTAATTGTGAATGCGTTGCGATTGCGTGGGTTAAAACTTTAAATTAAAATAGCTAAGCGTTTCTTAGAAAATTAAAAAAACATGAAAAGTACTATATTACTACTTGTATTCCTGATGCTTATTTCTCCTTTTGCAAAAGCAGAAAATAAAAATAGAATTACCATTTCCCGAAAAGCATCCATTTTTCAAACACAGCCTGTAACGTACACTTGTGTGATGCACCCAGAAATTCATGCGAATAAACCTGGAAAATGTCCCAAATGCGGGATGGATTTAATTAAAGAGAAAGCAAAACCAGTAAAAAAAGCAGTTGCCAAAAAACAAGCGCCAAAAGCAATTGTTAAAAAGCAAATACCGTTGCGAACCAGCGTGAATCAAACCAAAGCGGCAAGTGATGATGCGCATAAAAATCATGTGGCTACACCTATAGACAGCAGCACAGTGAAAGCGGAGCCCGTTAAAAGAACAGCGAAAAATGCACCGCCTAGAACCGTTCGGTATGATTTATATGTTCGCGATACCATTGTCACTTTTGGCGATACGCCTAAAAGAGCAATAGCGGTAAACGGACAAATTCCGATGCCAACGCTCACATTCACCGAAGGCGATATTGCCGAAATTTATGTACATAATGAGTTGGATGAAGAGACTTCGTTGCACTGGCACGGATTGTTTTTGCCTAATAAAGAAGATGGTGTGCCCAATTTGACTCAAATGCCAATCTTACCCCATACGGTACACAAATATACGTTCCCAATTATTCAACATGGAACCCATTGGTACCACAGCCATACGGGTTTGCAGGAGCAAATAGGAATGTATGGTTCTTTTGTGATGAATAAGAGAAACGAAGATCCAACTTTTAGAGCAGGAATTGATGATTTACCAACGGTGCCAATCATTTTGAGTGAATGGACGGACTTAAATCCAAAAAATGTCCATCGGATGTTACACAACGCAACCGATTGGTTTGCAATTCAAAAAGGAACTACACAAAGCTATGCAGAAGCCATTAAAGCGGGACATTTTAAGACCAAAGTAGCCAACGAATGGAAACGAATGAATGCGATGGATGTAAGCGATGTGTATTACAATAAATTTCTAATTAACGGTAAAAATGAAAGTCAACTTTCGCAGTTTAAAGCAGGTGATAAAGTGCGATTGCGGATTGCCAATGGCGGCGCCTCTACCTATTTTTGGCTGACGTATGCCGGTGGAAAAATAACCGTGGTGGCCAGTGATGGAAACGATGTGGAACCAGTTGAAGTGGATCGTTTGATTGTTGCCGTATCCGAAACCTATGATGTTGTGGTGACTATTCCTGCTGAGAAGACCGCTTTTGAATTTTTAGTCACCTCTGAAGATCGGACAAAATCCGCTTCGTTGTATGTTGGGGACGGTGTGAAACAATTGATTTCGCCATTGCCAAAATTAAAATATTTTGAAGGGATGAAAATGATGAACGGCATGATGAAAATGAATGGCGATTTAGATGATATGGGCATGAAAATGTCGCTGAATCAAATGGACATGAATGTAGTGATGTATCCTGAAATCACGGGGCCTATAGATTCTAAAGAAGAAGCACAACAAGAAGTAGAGATGGATCATTCGTCTCATGATATGGGAAAAATGAAAATGGCGGAAACCGCTCCAAAGATGGATAATATGAAAATGACGGAAGATGATTATAATAGTAATGCGCTATCTGACATTACTACTTTGAATTATGCCATGCTGAAATCACCTACTAAAACAACTTTGCCCAAAGACGCACTCGTAAAAGAATTGCGGTTTGAATTGTCTGGAAATATGAATCGCTACGTGTGGAGTCTGGACAATAAAGTAGTTTCGGAAGCCGATAAAATTCTAATTAAAAAAGGGGAGAACGTTCGAATTGTACTCTTCAATGGCTCCATGATGCGCCACCCGATGCATTTACACGGACATGATTTTAGAGTCCTGAATGGTCAGGAAGAGTTTGCTCCGATGAAAAACATAATTGACATTATGCCGATGGAAACTGATACGATTGAGTTTAATGCAAATGTCAAAGGCGATTGGTTTTTTCATTGTCACATTCTCTATCACATGATGGCGGGAATGGGAAGGGTTTTTAGTTATGAAAATCAAGAGCCTAATCCTTTGATTCCAAATCCAAAATTAGCGCAACGAAAATTATTCGCTGATGACAGAGCTTTTCATGTGATGGCCGAAAATGATTTTGCCACCAATGGAAACGATGGAATGCTGATGATTCAAAACACGCGTTGGAGTATTGGTACCGAATGGCGTTTGGGGTATAAAAATCATCACGGATATGAAACCGAAACGCACATTGGGCGTTACATTGGGAAAATGCAATGGCTGATGCCGTTCATTGGTTTTGACTGGAGGTATCGAAAAATGGAAATGGGAGCAACGGAAGAAAATCTTTTTGGACAAACGAATACCAAAGACAATCGTGCCGTTTTTAGTGCCGGAGTCGAATATACCTTGCCCATGCTCATCAAAGCACAAGCCGAAGTCTATACCGACGGGAATTTTAGGTTGCAATTTGAACGCATGGATATTCCGGTTTCCAAAAGATTACGCATGAATTTAATGTGGAATACGGACAAAGAATACATGGCAGGTTTGCGTTATATTGTAAAAAGAAATTTTGGAATTACTACGCATTATGACAGTGATATGGGAATGGGTTTTGGATTGAGTTTGAATTATTAAGTTAATTCTAAAAAAAACTTTCTTTAAATTAAGTACACTTATTTTTGTTAGGTTTTAATGATCAATTGATTATAATTTTCAAGTTCATTGCCGACTGTTTTTATTGGAAGGTTTTTGATTTTGGGTTTGTGCATTTCAAAAATAGTGCTAATTTTACACCCGAAATAGAAAAACGGGGCCCGTTCGTCTATCGGTTAGGACGCATGGTTTTCATCCATGTAAGAGCGGTTCGATTCCGCTACGGGCTACAATTTTAAATAACAATCTTAAAAAGCCTCGAAAATTATTTTTCGAGGCTTTTTTTAGCATTGGTTTGGGCTGTTCTTTTGAGAATTTTATGAATTAATCGAATACTTCAGCTTCCAGAAATATAGAGTAGAACCCTGAGATCAGGATACGCAATTCAAGATTTTAGTAACCTGTATAATGTCTCCTTATATTGTAACCAATACTGTTTCCTGTTAATACATTATACTCCCGTTGTTATTTGTTCATTATTATGAGCACGAAACTCGGACTGTAGTAAATCTTCTTGTAACAGTAATCGATTTTTTATTTGCTAAATGGCTTAACGTTGCAATGGAGTAAGAACTTGTCTATACTTTATGTTTGAATAGAAAATCTTTTACCGTTGTCCACTGTACTTCAGGATAACGGTTATTATCAAGCTTTGCTATTTTTGAACGCTCATCTATCATATTGTGCATGTATTGCATTCCTTGCCAAGCAGGATAAAGCTCTTTTTTTCCTGGTGCTAATTTTCGAGCAATTTTTATAAGTATAGCAAGAAGCTTTTTTCCACCAGGTCTAAATAAGTGAAATTTTTGACCTGTTACCTCACTAGCTACTACTTTTAATTCGCGCGGACTTATTAGGTCGCCTGCAATTCTAAGGTAACGGGGAGTGTTTGAGTCAAGAGCCACATTTGCAGTGAATTCTGCTGTATTGTCCATTGTGGTAAAGCCCAATTTGTAATCAGTATTGCCCCAATATAGAATCATTTTCTGCTTAAAGAGAATCATAGGCATTTCATCGATTAGCAATTCAGTAAAAGCTCCGTTAAAAATGGAAGTTGCAGTAATGGAAGTTTTATCAAGGTATTCGTGAAATTCACGTCTTAAATCTAAGTTCCTGTTTTCACCATAGGAGAACTTGGTGAAATCTAATGAATAGTCTGATGGAATAAAACGAGGGACGCCCGCTGCTATGGCGGCATCTAACAATTTTTTTTGGGCATCTATGACCACTTCACGCAGTCCGGCTAAAGCGGAAACTACGCAGGAAACACCATCACAAGAATTTTTTAGTTCTTCAAAATTCCAACTATTTACCGTAAAGATTTTAATACCTAAATTTTCAAGTATTTTTATTTTTTCAACGTTAGTGTTCGAACGAACTATAACACGTATTTCAGCATCTTTATTTAGTAAAGCCTTTACTATTTTTAGTCCTAAATTACCTGTTGCCCCTGCTACTAAAATTATTTTTTTCATATCTCTATACTATTTTCTCTGTCCGTTGTAAGATTTTCCAGTACTGAACGTCAGTTTTCCTAAAAACCGGCAAACGGGGTTGTTTCCCTCTAATTATAAAGTAAATATAGCTGATTTAGATTGTAATTAGTTTTTTATAAAAAGAGACTGGATTGTAAATCTAAGCAATCGGCAATAGTGCAACATATTTGCGATCAAGTCAATCTTTTTTATGTTGTTCCGTTAATGGTATAAGCTCACACGTTTATTCCGTTTGATATTCCATTCATAATGGCATTCATAATCAGCATGACTTTTCTTTTTTGTCCAAAGAATAGGTCTTTAACACTTTACCTTCACGTTATTATTAGATCATTATTGTGCGTGCAAAGAGACAATTGCGGATCTTGTTTATTGGAAATGTGTGAATTATGAAATTATTAGTGAAAATTATATTACGTTTTGCAAATGTATTGGATTATTTTTGCTTCTTAGATTCTTTGTTTTGGCAGTAGGAACAACCTTAAAAAGAGTTTAAATAATTAGGAATTATGCTAGGATGAGAAACAAGTATTAATATAAAAACATATAATAATGTCAGAAAAAAACAAAAAACAATTTGGTGTCTGGATGGATTCACATCATGCAACTATTGTAGGAAGAGAAAATATAGATTCAGGTGAGTTCGTAATATTAGGTCATGAAAAAGCTGACGGACAAGGTCGTAATTCAAGCGAAAATGCAGCAAACAATGCTGAAAGAGATTTACTTCATAAACTATTCAAAAACATTACTACTCATATGCAAAATGTTGATGAATTGCATGTGACAGGAACTGGTACTGCTCAAGAACAATTTATTAAATATTTGAATGAGACTCCACAATATAAAAATGTTGAGACTAAAGAAAGTACTTCTAATAAAATGGATGATGAAAGTTTAATTGAATATGTGGCTGCACAGTTCAACTAATCGCTTTTCATTATTTAATATTTTTTAGATTAATATTTTTTTTCTGCTTTTGTTGAAGCGCCGCTAGCGCGAGCGTCCCGCTCGTGCCCACTACCAAAATCAATTCAAATCTATTTCTATAATCGTTTGATCATTATTTCCGTAATTTCTGGCACTACTATATTTCCAATCTATTGGATCAGTTACAAAACCAGATTCTACGGGATTGTTATGTATATAATTAAGTTTTTGTTCAAAAACCTTTAACGACCAAATTTCTGTTGCATGATTATCCTGTTGCCAAAATTGTCTATGCTTTACATTACTGTTCTTTTTTCCTGCTCGTTCCATCATCCAAAGCATCCATTCTCTTCTGCTTTCTTGAGTGTTTTCTTCGATTGTTTGAAGCATTTTTTTTGATGTAAATCCTTTGAAATCTCGCATTAATCCTGATGGATTGCCATTTCCGGAACGAAATAGTAAATGAACATGGCTTGGCATAATGCAATACCCATAAATTTCCATTGCCTTATTTTTTCTGCAAAAGTCCAATGATTCTATAATATTCCCACAATATGCATCCCTTGTAAAAACATCTATCCAGTTTACTGTGGCAAAGCTTACAAAATAAGCTCCTGTACTTTCTCCAAATTTATATTTTGTGCTCATAGATTTGCTTGTATTTAATCTAATTGTCAATTAAAAGTAAATATATATTTCTAGTTTTTTTAGAAGTAGAAAATTTAGATTTAGTTGCATGTTTTCCATTCTCTTGTTAGCGGTCTCATGCGTGACGCTAACGCTAGCTGGAGATTTAAGATTTATGTCTAAATTTGGTTCGCTTGCGCTAGCGCGAGCGTCCCGCTCGTGTCTCTTAAGAATTTATTTTTTAGATTTATTTTTTGTTCTTCTTGCTCTTGTTAGCGGTCACGAGCGGGACGCTCGCGCTAGCGGGGGGGATTTTAAATTCGCAATCTCGCTGTTGGCAGAAGTTTTATTACGTTATAATTTCTTGGGCATGCAGCCTTATTATATGATTCACGTCTAATAGATTTCTTTCTTCATAAAATTTTGTATGCTCCTCGTAAGTTAGCCATCTAGAACCAATCATTCTAGAATTAAAAAGTTCATCAAAAATTTTATAAGAAACATTTTTTCCTTTCACATTGACTTTAGTTAAGGATTTATATGTTTGCATTATTTGCTTAACCTCGCAAACAGGAATATGCAAACCAGTACTTACCATTTTGCTGTCGGCAGATTGTAGTTTACTTGTAGGTCTTAAAAATGCACAACAATGGGGTAGACGATAATTTTTTAAATTTCTTGTTCCGTCATTATTATTGCAAAAACCAGCTTGGCAAATGTTTTTATGAAGTTTTTCAATTTGAGCGTCTAAACTACCCATTTTGAAATTGAGACTTTTATTGTCCCATGTTTTATATTGCATATGTAAAAACCTAACATGCCCACTTTTAGTATCAAGATGTTCGTAAATTAAGTCAGCTCCAATGATATTTTCAGCATTATCGGGATGCAATAATCGGAGCCTTAAAATATTATTATTGTCTAATTTGTAATCTATAAATTCCTCATTTTCATAAATTTTGTTTTTTACTCCAAGATCATTTCTTTCGGCTAAATAAATATCACGATTAAGTGTTTTATGTTCGGATACTTTTCTAGGTTGAAAATATTCAAGTGCATTTTCATAATCTCTAATTCTTCTTTGTAACGTCCTTTTATTATTTTTGTTTAGTGTTAAACTTTTTAATTCTTCTAAATCTTTTTTTATTAAATCAACAGGATCTAATATTTGCTCCGCGGTTGATTTTGTTTCCGCTAAATCTTTATAAAATTTAACCCATTCACTTTCATTCTTTCTATCCATTAATTTGGTGACAGATTGATATATTTCGGGATTAATGTCCTCAACCAAGTCAAGTGTTTGTTCATAGGTTATTGGTTGATCAAGTTTTGAAGAAATACTTACAACTTCTCGAAGTGCATTAACCAGTTGAAAAGCAATGTTTCTTCTTTCTTCTTCCTCAAAACTTTCATTTGAAAAGTAATTCATATGTTGAATGTTTATTATTTCTAAAAATTTCTGCTAAAATTGGGTAAATAGTCGCTACTTTTTGTCGTTTTATTCAATTTCAAATATATAAATAAATTATTACAAATTTAACGCAGAGGTTTTTATTGTTGCATACTTCGACCCGCGTGAAGGATGGCAGTGGAGCTCTTTTAGGGGCTGCCTTTTTTTGGCAGGCGATAAAAAGCGGGAACGTACAGCCTGACCCGTAGTTTTTACGGAGGGACACGCCCAAATTATTTTCCTTTTCAGACCCGTGATTTTGTCAAATAATTGCCTAAAATTCAATCCTGAAGGTTCGCACTAAAAAGCTTGTTTGGGTTGGAAAAATTTTATAATTTTGCAGTCCAATTTTATTATGTAAATTAAAGAAGAAGATGGATATCAAAAGAGTAGCAATAGACGCTGTGAATGAAACAATTGTAATGACTGTTGTTCACATGGATTACAAAGGACAAGTAGCAAAAAGAATAAACGAAAAAATGCCTTTGGCAACAGTTAAGGGATTTAGAAAAGGAGCGGTGCCTAAAGATCTTGTTGAAAAACAATACGGTAAAGGGATTAAACAAGAAGAAGTTCAAAAAGTGGTTGATTTGGCTTTAGAGCGTTTCGTACAATCAGAAAGATTAAACCTTCTTGGAACGCCACTTCCTAAAGTAAACGAAGATTTTTCTTGGGATGCTGAAGAATTGGTTTTTGAATATGAAATTGGATTGGTTCCAAACTTCACTTTAGACTTAGATGCTAAAAACGACATCGTGAAATATGTGGTTTCAGCGGATGATAAAATGATTGAAGGTCAGGTAGAACGTATTCAAAAACAATTTGGAACTGCAATTCCTCAAGAAGTTGTTGCTGCAGATTCAGATGTAACAGGAACATTCACTAACGAAGAAAAAGGAATTAATAACGCTACCACTATTGCTGCTGATCTTTTCAAAGACAAAGCGACTTTTGATTTATTCATTGGTAAAAGAGTAGGAGATGTAGTGACGGTTAACACTAAAGGTTTATTTGGAGACGACCACCAATTGATGGACGTAATGAAAGTAAGTCATGATGACGTTCACGGTTTAGATGTTGATGTAAACTTCACAATCGAAGCAATCAACACTGCTGAATTGGCGGAATTGAACCAAGAATTGTTTGACAAATTGTTTGGAGCAGGAACGGTTTCTTCACTAGAAGAATTGAAAGCAAAAATCAAAGAAGATGCTGAAATTCAATTTGCACAACAAGCGGATCAAAAATTATTAGGTGATGTTACAGAATTCTTAATTGAAAGCACAAAATTTGATTTGCCTTCTGGATTCCTTAAAAAATGGTTGCAAACGGTTGGAGAGAAAAAATTGTCACCTGAAGAAGCTGAAGTAGAATATGTACGTTCTGAAAAAGGATTGCGTTTTCAATTGATCGAAGGTAGAGCAATGGCTCAATCTGATATCAAAATCACTTTTGAAGACTTGAAAACATTCACTACAAAAAATATTCGTCAACAAATGGCGCAATTCGGGCAAACCAATCCTACTGACGAAGAAGTTCAAGGAATTGTGGCTAGAGTTTTGTCTAACCAAGACGAAGTAAAAAGACTTTCGGACCAAGTTGTTGCGGAGAAATTATTAGAATTGTTCAAAGAGAAAGCAAATCCTACTACTAAAGAAGTAACGTACGACGAATTTATTGCTGCTTCATACGGAGAATAAATAGGTGTCTGTACTGTCGTAAAGTTGAAAGTCAAAAGCCCTAAGAGCACCAGAGATTATTAAATTTTTATGATTTGATTACAGATAGTAAACAATAAAAAATAGGTATATTTGAGCGTCAGAAAAAATATTTTTTGGCGCTCTTTTGTTTCAATTAGTTGCGGGAGCTAATCTAGCTGTACGGTACAAGTTTTTTTTCTGTTTCAGTTTTTTAAATTCCTGTAAGCGCTTTTTTTAGTCGCTTTGCAAGAATAAAAAAACTAAAAAACAGAATTCAAAAAGCTTTTACTCCCATCTGGGCTAAAAATAAGACATATTGACATCATTTGTAAATAGGTATGACCTTTGCATTAAAGGGAAACACAAGATATTACGTAAAACTTAGAACAAAAAAATATGAACTACGGTAAAGAATTTAAAAAATTTGCTACAAAGGACCACGGGGTAAATTCGATGTACTACGATAAAATCGTAGGTGCAATGACTCCTAAAAACATGACTCCCTATATCATTGAAGAACGTCAGTTGAATATTTCACAATTAGATGTTTTTTCCAGGCTGATGATGGACCGAATTATATTCTTGGGTACAGGAATCGATGACCAAATTGCAAACATTGTTCAAGCACAGTTGTTGTTCCTGGAAAGTGCCGATGCTTCAAAGGACATTCAGATTTATTTGAATTCTCCGGGAGGAAGCGTTTACGCTGGATTGGGGATTTATGACACGATGCAATACATCAAACCAGATGTAGCGACAATTTGTACCGGAATGGCAGCTTCTATGGGAGCAGTGCTGTTGTGTGCAGGTGCTGCAGGAAAACGTTCGGCATTGCCACATTCACGAGTAATGATTCACCAACCATCAGGTGGGGCGCAAGGAGTGGCTACAGATATGGAAATCAACTTACGCGAAATGTTGAAACTGAAAGATGAGTTATACAAAATTATCTCGCATCATTCTGGACAAACTTTCGATAAGGTTCATACAGATAGTGAGCGTGACTATTGGATGATTGCCGAAGAAGCAAAAGCATACGGAATGATTGATGAAGTTTTAATAAGAGGATAAATTATTAGTCGAGAGTCAAAAGTCCGTAAGTCAAAAGCATAGCAGAGACTTTAGGACTTTTAACTTTATGACATTAGACTAAAAGAATGGCAAAAGTAGTATTAGAGTGTTCGTTTTGTGGAAGAAAAAAACCGGAAACCAATTTGTTGATTGCAGGTATCAATGCACATATTTGTGATAAATGTATCGAACAAGCACACGGAATTGTTTTGGAGGAATTAAAATCTGGCGGAAGTTCAAAACTGGTTGGAGATTTGATTTTGAAAAAACCAAAAGAAATCAGGGCGTTCTTGGATCAATATGTAATTGGAC
The DNA here is from genome assembly GCF_056428965.1 of Flavobacterium sp. GNP008. Classification (NCBI taxonomy): domain Bacteria; kingdom Pseudomonadati; phylum Bacteroidota; class Flavobacteriia; order Flavobacteriales; family Flavobacteriaceae; genus Flavobacterium; species Flavobacterium sp. GNP008. Next base: position 1,403,319 of record NZ_JBWJVL010000001.1, read on the forward strand.
AGGACCAAACTAAAAAGGTGATGTCAGTTGCAGTTTACAATCACTACAAGCGTTTGATGCAACAGCAACTGGACGATGAGGTTGAGATTGAAAAAAGTAACATCATTATGGTGGGACAAACAGGAACAGGAAAAACATTAGTGGCTAAAACCATTGCAAAAATGTTAGATGTGCCGTTGGCTATTGTTGATGCGACGGTTCTTACAGAAGCAGGTTATGTTGGGGAAGATGTCGAAAGTATTTTGACACGTCTTTTGCAAGCCGCTGATTATGACGTTGCGAAAGCAGAACGCGGCATTGTATTCATTGACGAGATAGATAAAATTGCACGTAAAAGTGACAATCCGTCTATTACGCGTGACGTTTCGGGTGAAGGGGTACAACAAGCATTATTGAAATTATTGGAAGGAACCGTTGTGAATGTGCCACCTAAAGGAGGACGCAAACACCCGGACCAAAAATTTGTTGAGGTCAATACACAAAATATTTTGTTTATCGCCGGTGGTGCTTTTGATGGAATTGAAAGAATTATTTCGAAACGATTGAACCGTCAAGCCGTGGGTTATTCTACTTCTAAAAATGTGGATAACATCGACAAAGACAATTTGTTGCAATACATTATTCCAAAAGATATCAAAGATTTTGGATTGATTCCGGAGATTATTGGTCGTTTGCCCGTATTGACACACATGGATCCTTTAGACAGAGAAACCTTGCGTGCTATTTTGACGCAGCCTAAAAATGCGTTAATCAAGCAATATGAGAAATTGTTTCTAATGGATGACGTAGAATTCACCATTACAAATGAAGCTTTGGATTTTATTGTTGATAAAGCATTAGAATATAAATTAGGAGCTCGTGGATTGCGTTCCTTATGTGAAGCCATCTTAACCGATGCAATGTATGAATTACCAAGTTCTGATACTAAAACATTAGAAATTGACGTGGATTATGCAAAAGAGACGTTGAATAAGAATTTATTGAAGCGTTTGGAAATAGCATCTTAAAGTTTTAAGAAAAATAACGGTGTCAAAGTTTTAGACTTAGACACAGGATAATACTAAACCTGTTCATTCAAATGAACAGGTTTTTTTATTGATTTTTTTTAGCTATTTTTTTTAAATTATAATTTTTATTATTTGTATGTAATTGATTTTAAATATTTTGTAAATTTATGATGGTAAATTTTAAAAAAAGGTACGCACTATAACAACAAGATTGACAAGCAATTTTGGATAACGTAAAAGCATATTTAAAATTCAATCCCTTAAAAAAAACGAAATGATAAAGCAAATATGGCTTAATTTACCAGTAAGAGAGGTGGAAAAATCAAAAGTTTTTTTCGCTAAAATAGGTTTTTCTTTTAATGAGCAATACGCCACTCCGCATTCAACATGTCTGTCTGTTGGAGCTACTCATTTTGCGGTCATGCTTTTTGAGGCGTCAGTTTTTGAAGATTTTGTACAAAATAAAAGTACCGATACCCAATCAAGTTCCGAACTATTAATTTCAATTGATGCAGTAAGTAAAGAAGAAGTGGATGCATTCGCAAAGAAAGTAGAAGAAGCTGGAGGTACCCTTTTTGCCAAACCTGCCGAAATTCAAGGATGGATGTATGGCTGTGGCTTTGCAGACTTAGATGGACATCGTTGGAATATGCTGTATATGGATTTTAGTAAAGTACCAAAATAGAATTTTAACGTAATAAAAAGTACAAAATGACAACACTGGAATTCAAAATCGAGATAAAGGCTCCAAAAGAAAAAGTTTGGGACGTTTTATGGAAGGAAGAAACATACAAGCAATGGACATCCGTTTTTTGTGAAGGGACGTATGCTGTAAGTGATTGGAAAGAAGGCAGTAAAATTCATTTTTTATCTCCCAATGGGGATGGAATGAACAGTATTATCTATAAGAAAATACCAAATGAATACATGGCTTTCAAGCACATAAGCGAGTTAAAGAATTTTGTAGAAATGCCTGTTGATGCTAAAACCCGGGAATGGACGGGTTCTATGGAAACGTATCAATTGATTGAAGATAATGGATTGACTGTTTTAGTAGCTAAAATGGATGCAGTCGAAAAGTATGTAGATTATTTCAAAACTACATTTCCAAAAGGGTTAGATATGGTGAAAAAAATTTCAGAAGCGGGGTAGACTATTAATTATTAAAATTAAGATTATGGCATCAATAAACCCTTATTTAGTTTTTAATGGAAATTGCGAAGAAGCATTTCTGTTTTATCAGTCTGTATTTGGTGGAGAATTTCCCTATATCGGGAAGTTCAATGAAATGCCTCCAGCAGAAGGTAATCCCGCGCTTTCTGAGGAAGACGGGGATAAGATCATGCATATAACATTGCCCATAGGTGATACATCTTTACTGATGGGAAGTGATAGTAATTTAGCGAGTGGAGAAGTGATTTTTGGACAAAATGTTTCGATTTCTATCAATACTGTGAGTAAAAAAGAAGCCGATACCTTGTTTAATGGACTTTCGGCTGGAGGAAATGTGTCCATGCCAATGAATCAAACTTTTTGGGGTGCTTACTTTGGAATGTTTATGGATAAATTTGGCATCAATTGGATGGTGAATTTTGATGAAACCGAAAATTAAGTAGTTTTAAAACAAATTATGGATTGCTAGTAGATTGCATTTTTCTCATAAATGTAAACCTGTTTATTCATTTGGACAGGTTTTTTTATAGGTAATTTACAGAATTTGTTATTGTTCGCAAAAAGGAAAGTTATTTTTTTTTATCAACTTCAGATTGACGATTTTTGCGCATGCTAAATCAAACAATTATAAAATGCAAATAGAAGAGATTGAGGTTATTTTATTAAAAGTTTCGGGTCAGGACAAACCAGGAGTAACAGCAGGTTTAACCTCCATTTTGGCGAATTATGATGCCATTATTCTAGATATTGGACAGGCAGATATTCATGATACCCTTTCTTTAGGTATTTTATTTGAAATAAAAGCGGGTTCTTCCTCTGGACCTGTTTTAAAAGATTTATTATTCAAAGCCTATGAATTAGGTGTTAAAGTTAAGTTTATTCCAATCTCGATTGCGGACTACGAAATTTGGGTAAAAGCACAACGCAAACAACGCTATACCATAAATGTTTTGGGAGAAACACTAACGGCTGTTCAATTGGCGGCTGTGACTAGAATTTTGTCCAACCAAAATTTAAATATTGATGCAATCAAAAGATTAACGGGTAGGGTTTCTATTATTGAAAAAGAAGAATTTCCGCGTTCTTGTATACAATTATCGGTTACGGGAACCATTGTCGATAAAACGTTTATGACGGCCAGTTTTATGGAAATTTCCAGAACGTTAGATGTGGATATTTCGTTTCAAGAAGATAATATGTACCGAAGAAATAGACGCTTGGTGTGTTTTGATATGGATTCGACCTTGATTCAAACCGAAGTAATTGATGAATTGGCTGAATTAGCTGGTGTGGGAGAACAAGTGAGAGCCATTACAGAAGCAGCGATGAATGGCGAAATTGATTTCAGCGAAAGCTTCCAACAACGCATGGCTTTGTTAGAAGGTTTGAGTGAAGAGGTGCTACAAACCGTTGCTGAAAATCTGCCTATAACCAAAGGAGCACATCGATTGATGAAGGCCTTGAAATATTATGGCTATAAAACGGCTATTTTATCCGGAGGCTTTACCTTTTTTGGAAAATACCTGCAAAAGGAATTAGGAATTGATTATGTTCACGCCAATGAATTGGAAATTAAAGACGGTAAATTAACGGGCAACTATATAGGCGAGATTGTCGATGGTCAAAAGAAAGCTGAATATTTGCAAGCCATTGCCGATAAAGAAGGCATACACATCAACCAAACTATTGCAGTGGGTGATGGTGCCAATGATTTGCCGATGTTGAATTTGGCAGGTTTAGGGATTGCTTTTCATGCCAAACCTACGGTAAAAGAAAAGGCAGAAAGTTCTATCTCCAGTCTGGGTCTTGACGGTGTTTTGTATCTTTTAGGGTACCACGACAGGCATATTGATATGATGGAGGAGGAATAAAAAGACTGTAATAATCATAAAAAGAGGCTGTTCAAAAAAGTGATTTTTGGACAGCCTTTTTTATGCTTTAACGGTAAACGCTTTTTCAGGTTTTTCCTGTGTTTGTTTTTCGGGAGATTTACATATTCCCCTGGCGCCACAACGCATTCTGTGCGGTCCGCAGGAACTCAAGAAAAAAAGTATTGTCAAGATGTAGAAGGTATTTTTCATCTTCTCGTTTTTTATACGGTTTGAAACTGCATGCTTTTGAGTTGTTCCAGATAATCCCTTTGGTTGGATAATCTTGGTATTTTATGTTGCCCACCCAATTTGTCCTTGCATTTTAACCAATCGTAAAACAAATTTTTTCGTGCTACATTTATTACTAACGGATTTAATGTCATGTTGTTGTAGCGCTTTGCTTCATAATCGGAGTTTAAAGATTGTATGGATTCATCCAATGCTTTCTGGAATTGCGATACATCAGCAGGATTGTTTTTGAACTCGATCATCCATTCATGGGCACCTTTTTCTTTGCCTTCCATAAATATAGGCGCCACGGTGTAATCAACTACTTCTGTTTGGGTTAGTTTACACGCTTTGGCAATAGCCTGATCCGTATTTTCAACCATCAATTCTTCGCCAAAAACATTAATGTGATGCTTGGTTCTTCCCGTAACCCGAATCCGATAGGGATTCAATGAGGTGAAACGAACGGTATCGCCTATCAAATAACGCCATAAGCCGGAATTGGTGGTAATTACTAAAGCATAATTTTTGCAAAGTTCCACATCTGCTAATCGAATCGTTTTTTGATCCGGTGTCCCAAAAGTATCCATTGGAATAAATTCATAGAAAATGCCGTAATCCAGCATCAATAACAAATCACTGGAATGATTTAAATCCTGAATAGCAAAAAAGCCTTCGGAGGCGTTGTATATTTCGTAATATTTAAACTCTTTTTTCGGTAGTATTTTTTTGTATTGCTCTCGGTACGGTTCAAAATTGACGCCTCCGTGAAAGTAGACTTCCAAGTTAGGCCAAAGTTCAAATAAATTTCCCTTTCCGGTTTCTTCCAGCATTTTATTCATTAAAACCAACATCCAGGAAGGAACTCCAGCAAAACTAGTTACATTTTCATTTTTTGTTTCGTTTATAATGGCTGCGATTTTTGTTTCCCATTCACCCATTAGTGAAATTTTGTTGCTCGGAGTGCTGCTAAACTCCGCCCAAATAGGCATGTTTTCAATTAATATGGCTGATAAATCCCCAAAGAACGTATTGTTGTCTTCATAGATTTGCGAGCTTCCACCTAGACGTAGGCTTTTCCCAAGAAAAAGTTCGGAATCCTCATTGTTATTTAAATACAAACACAGTAAATCTTTACTTCCTTTGTAATGGCAGTCTTCCAGTGCTTCATTACTAACCGGAATAAATTTACTTTTAGCGTTTGTCGTTCCGCTTGATTTGGCAAACCATTTTATAGGGGTTTCCCAAAAAACGTTCTGCTCTCCTTTACGGGTTCGTTCAATGAGCGGTTGTAATTCTTCGTAAGTTGAAATTGGGATTCTCTCTGCAAAAGTAGCGTAGGAATGTATTGAAGCATACTCATATTGTTTGCCTAAAACAGAGTTTTTGGATGACTGAATTAAATGCATAAGCAATTCTTCCTGAACCTCATTTGGGTATTTTAAGAAAAGTTCAATCTGATGGATTCTTTGTTTTAGCACCCACGAGGCAAACGAATTGATTATGGTTAGTGGCATTTTTAAATTATGAATTATGAATTACGAATTATAACTTTACCAAAAATAACAAAATTTGTTTAACTAGATGCGTTAAACGGGAAACTTTAAATAGAATGACATACGAAGGTGTACTTGCAAAAATGCAAACCGAATTTGGAAATCCAATTCAATATTATTTGGTTTTTGAGAATAGTTTTTTGAATGTAAATCAGTTGCTAAATAAAAATATCGAAATTAATTTTGTTGGATATCAATGTTTGAACTGCGGAAAAAAGAAAAAAATATTCCGACAAGGATTTTGTTATGATTGTTTTTATTCCAGCCCGGCAGTGGGGGATTGGATTATGAAACCGGAGTTGAGTACGGCTCATCTTGGAATTCAGGATAGAAATCTGGCTTATGAAGAAAAAGTGCAATTGCAACCCCATATTGTGTATTTGGCTTTGTCCAGCGAAGTCAAAGTAGGAGTGACTCGAAAAACACAAATGCCAACCCGATGGATAGATCAGGGCGCTAACCAAGCCATTTCTATTGTGGAAGTACCCAATCGCTATTTGGCTGGAATTACGGAGGTGGCGCTCAAAAACCATTATGCTGATAAAACGAATTGGCGAAAAATGCTGACTAACAATATCGAACCAATCGACTTAGTTGCGGAGCGACTAAAAGTAGAGAATTTAATCCCAACGGAAGTTCAGGAATATTTTCATGCACAAAAAAATGATTTGTACGAGATGCATTATCCTGTTCTACAGTATCCACATAAGGTGAATAGTTTAAGTTTGGAAAAAACGCCTCACTTTCAAGGAAAACTTACCGGAATAAAAGGTCAGTACCTTCTTTTTGAAGACGGCACCGTTTTTAATATCCGAGGTTCAGAAGGTTATGTGGTACAGATTAATGTGTAAAATCTGTTATTTTGATTCTGCTGGCTTTTCTGTAATTTTTTAACCATTAAGGAATTAAGTTTCATTAAGATTTAATGTTTAATTATTCTTAATTCCTTAATTATAAATACAAGTTGTTTTTATAACACATTCAGTTAAGCCATTATTTTAGTTTAAATTATTCCTGCTGTACTTTAGGCTCTTCTGCTTTTTTCTTTTTATTAAACAAGCCATTCAATAAATCAGTTGCTTTTGTTTTTACTTCTTCTTTGGTTGTAGGAGTTGCCGTTTTTGTAGTATCTCCTGGTTTTTTGTTTTTGTTAATAAAATCAGTCAAAGCTGAAGTTCCTTGTTTTACCAGTCTGTCTTTTTGTTGGGTTATTAGTTGAGTGGTCAATTTAGTTACGGCGCTATTAATATCAGTTGTGATTTTTGGATTTGTAAAATTCCCAACTAAAAGCGCATTAATCGGAAAGCTTTGCACTTTTGTAGCATCAGCATCAGATAATTTTGCGATTAAGGCATTTGCTTCGGAGCCTAAATATTTTGCGGGAACATCAAATTTTAAATTGTAATTTATGCTTTGGTCAAAACCGTGCGTGCCTGCAATAGTAGCTTTGATGTCTTTGTACTTGATGTCAAAAGGTTTTACAGTTACTTTTCCATCATTGAATGTTAGTGCTGCTTTCAAATCATTCAAATTGATCTTGCTAACATCAATAAATTTTAAATTGGCGCCCAATGCAGTCAGTAAAGTCGAATTACTCGCATTTACTGTCGTTGACAGCAATTGTCCTAATAGATCTCCGGTCAGCGTTTTCAAGTCAGGAGTCAGTTCAGTAGAATCAAGATTTCCGTTCAACTTGATAGTTGAATTTAACTTTCCGTTAATAATTCCAGCAAGAGGTGCAATTTTTTTTAGCATATCCAGTTGGGTAAAGGATTGTGCAATATCGACTTGATTTAATTTCAAATCCATATTAAAAACAGGACTTTTCCCTTTTGTAGAAACTGCACCATTTGCGCCAATTGTTCCCCCAAAAAGCGATGTTTTCACGTTTTGGAAAGTTACTTTTTCATCTTTGACAAGTAGTTTTCCCGATACATTCTTCAAGGTCAAATTATCATATAATACCGTAGTTGCATTTGCGGTAAGCGTACAATTCAAGAAAGCAGGAATCTTCAGGGCCGCTGCTTTTTTATCCCGATCAGTAGGTGGTGTTTTTGCGGTTTCAACGGTGGTCATAAAATCATCTACGGCTAATTGTTTAGAATTTAGGATGAAATTTCCTTTTAATTCTTGGTTTCTAAATATAAATCCGTAAAAATTTTCTAAAATTCCTGTTACACTAATGTCACTTTTTCCTGTAGTTGCGTTCAATTCTTTCAAATTGACTTGACTGGGATTAAATTGAACCAAAGCACTGCTGATGTTCATTGTTTTGCCGTTTTCATCCATATAGTTGAAACCGGACAAACTCATGGTTCCTGCATTATTAATAGTCTCATATTGATTTTTCTCTACTGACTGCATATCGAATCTTGTGGTCACATCGGCTCTTAAGGTCCCAGCAAGAGGCTTGGCTAGCTTTATAGGATACGCTTTAGAAAGATTGGCTAAGTTAATTGTTCCTTTTAAAGCGGCGTCAACTATTGCGTTTTGTGAGATGTTTTTAATGGTTGCTTTAGCATTAAAAATGTCCTGATCTATTTGGAAAGAAAGCTGGTCTATATTAATGTAAGTATCATTCAATATTCCGGTTTGATTGACAATTTTTGTATCAATAATGATGTTTTGAACCGTTTTTGGTAAGTTAGGGTATTTAAAAGAGGCATTGTTGGCGGCAATTTCAATGTTAAATTTCGGAACACTTTTGTCTGAATAGAGCCCTTTGGCAAAACCTACAACGGTAAAGTCACCAGTTGTTTTTACGTTTTTCAAACTGGAAGTATAGGCTGCGGGAATCACTCCTAAGAAATTTTTGAAGGATGAGGTAGGTGTTTTAAATTTTAAATCATATTCCTGACCCGTTTCAACCTCTTGAATAAACCCATCAAATTCTAGCGGCAACTGATTGATTAAAGCTTTGTTTTCTTTAAACGTATATTTACTTTTTACTAAATCAATTCCCAAAACAGCGTCAAGAGTCAAAGCAACATCTTTCAAGTAATTGACCTTGTTCATGTCCAAGGTGATTTTTGCAGTTGATTGAGTAACCAAATCCAGTTTTTGAGCGGCAAAATCGCCCACGCCTTTATGGCTAATACTGTCAATTGTCATTTTGATTTTTGATTTTTCATCAAAATAGCGAAATTTGAAATTCTTGATACTATAATTTTTAACCTTTAATGATAAAGGGGCGCTTTTGCTTCTATTTTTACTTTCTTTACCTTTTATGGCGATATCATAATTTCCGATGCCGTCTTTATTGAATAGGATATTGATCAATCCATTTTTTGAAGTAATGCCGTCAATAATTATTGCTTCTCCTTTGCCTTTGAATAATTCTTTGATAGACATTTTTAAATCTAATTCGCCTAATGACACTAAAGTGTCGCCTTCAAAAGGGGCTTTGTTTATAATGACTAGTTGATCTAAATTGACATTTGCACTAGGGAAGCTTTTGATTAAACTTAAGTCCACATCCGAAAAAGTGACTTTGGCATCAACCTTATCATTAATAGCTTTGGTAATTTTAGCTTTTATTTGATCCTCAAAAAAGTAAGGAATAGTAAATAAAGCTACCAAGAATAGGATAATCAGGGCTCCAATAATTTTTAAGATTGTTTTTAGCATAATTTGATTCTCTTTAGATTTAAAAATAAGCAAAAATGATGCCCTCTTGTCACAAAAATAATGGATTACACGGGAAGCGTTGCTATTGATTTGATAAAAAACAATAACGGCTTTTAATTTTCCTTTTAATTTCAAAAAAAAATCCGTTCCAATTATAATTGGAACGGATTTAATAAGTAGTATGCTAGACGTTAATTGATGTTGATTTCGAACGGTAGGATGGCTTGTATCCCTTTCCTTGACTGTAATTTCTTTATTTCTTGCATAATGCGATAATTCTCTACACCAATTTCTTCTTTTATAAAATCAGCTTTCGATTGTGCAAAGGGCAGATTAGCAAGCAGATCATCAAAATTCTTCTCATATTCAGGATAATTTTGAGTGCTGTATTTTTTTATTTTTGCTAAAGAAGCAGCATTAGCAATTGCATCATCCAATCCCCCAATTTTATCGACTAGCCCAATTTTTAACGCTTGAGACCCACTCCAAACACGTCCTTGAGCAATAGCATCAACTTGTGCAAATGTCATTTTTCGTCCCTGAGCTACATGGGTAACAAAGGTTTTGTAAATGTGTTCAACACCTTCTAACGTAACGGCTTTGAATTTTTCATCTAATGGCACAAAAGGGCTATAATTTGCTGAATTCTCATGAGTTTTAACTTGCTCTGTATAAACCCCTATTTTAGTAGCCAACGGCGTAAAGTTGGGTAATATCCCGAAAACGCCAATGGAGCCTGTGATGGTATTTTCTTCTGCAAAAATTGTATTGGCATTGCAGGCAATGTAATACCCGCCGGAGGCTGCATAATTTCCCATAGAAACAACTACAGGTTTTAACTTTTTAGTCAATTCAATCTCTCTCCAAATCAGATCTGAAGTCAATGCGCTTCCGCCGGGACTATCGATTCGAAGTACGATCGCTTTTATATTTTTGTTTTTTCGTGCTTCTTGCAGGGAGCGACGCATTGATCCTTCACCAATAATATTAACATCACCTTCACCGCCAAGAATTTCACCTTGTGCATAAATAATTGCTATTTCATCATTACTGTCAAAACTTTGCGACGTAGTGGCTACTTTCTGGGCATAATCTGAAACAGATACTGTGTTGTAGTCTTCATTATTGGTTACTTTAAGCGCTTTTCTGATGGCGTTGTGATACACATCTTCATAAGCAATTACGTCAATCAGTTTCTGTGCTTTTGCCATTTCTGGAGTTCGAGCCAGTAAACCGTTAGCAATTTCATTTAAGTGAACCACAGGTATGTTTCTGCTTTTAGAGATGTCAGCCGTAATTGAGTTCCAAACAGAATTCAGTAAAGCTGAGGTTTGTTCCCTGTTGGCATCACTCATTTTATTTTCAAGAAAAGGTTCTACAGCACTTTTGTATTTTCCATGACGGATCACTTCCATTTTTAATCCTGATTTTTCTTGAAAATCTTTAAAGAACATGATTTCAGCAGACAATCCCTTGAAATCCATTTCTCCAACCGGATTTATGTAAATTGGGCTGGCAACAGAATTTAAATAATATTCTTTTTGTGAATACGAATTGGAATACGCCATGACGAATTTACCTGATTTTTTAAAGCTTTCAAGCGCATCTCTCAAGGCTTTACTTTGTGCCATTCCTAATGACGAAACAGTATTTAGAATCGAAATTCCTTTAATGTCATTGTCAGTTTTTGCTTCTTCAATAGCATTGATAATATCTGAGAGCCCTATTTTTTTGTTTTCTGAAAAGATAGTCATCCATGGGTCTTTATATTTTCCAGCGTAATCATTTCGGATGTCTTCTAAATCAAGTTCTATTACAGAATTGTTTTTTACCGTAACACCCTCCGATTCGCCACCAAAAAGGGCTCCGATAATAATAATTCCAAAAAAGGACAACATGAAAAAAACAAAAATACCTATTATGGTAGCTAATACATTCCCTAAAAATTTCATAGTTATATTTTTTTAATATGTCGTAAAAAACAGTGAAATGTTACAAACAAATGTTTTGAATTCTCAAGTTAATTAGCAACACAGGGTACAAATATATTGCTAATTCTAAAATTCTTTTAGTTAATTTGCATCTAATTATGAAATCACAACATCAGGTTATTTTATCGGTAGGGAGCAATCAAGGAAATCGTTTAGAAAATGTGGAGCGTTGCTTACAATTGATACATCAGGAAGTAGGGACGGTCATCAAAGTTTCCAGATTATATGAAACGCCAGCTTGGGGTTTTGAAAGTGATTCATTTTATAATTGTGCTTTGGTTTTGCATACTTTTAGCTCACCTCACAAGATTCTGGCTCAGGTCTTAAAAATCGAAAAGCGTTTGGGTCGTTTGCGCAGTAAAACAAAAGAATATCAATCACGTACTATTGATATTGATTTAATAGCATTTGACTCCGAAACTATTACTACCGAAAAACTCCAAATTCCACATCCGTTAATGCAGAACAGGAATTTTGTTTTGTTGCCTATTCAGGATTTGAATTTAGATTGGCAGCATCCCATTTTTCAAAAAAACATTACTGAATTATTAGCCCTGTCTCCAGATGAAAGTGTGTGTCATGTAGTTCAAGATTTAGTCAATCCATTACAAAACATTCCATTGGAGCAATTCAATTATGTTGCTTTTGAAGGAAATATTGGAGCAGGAAAAACAACTTTAGCCACAAAAATTGCAGAAGATTTTAATGCGAAAACGGTATTGGAACGTTTTGCTGATAATCCCTTCTTGCCCAAATTTTATAAAGATCAAAACCGTTATGCTTTCCCGCTTGAGATGTCATTTCTGGCAGATAGATACCAACAATTATCAGATGATTTGGCGCAATTTGATTTATTTAAAGATTTTTTGGTAGCTGATTATCATATTTTTAAGTCTTTAATTTTTGCTAAAATAACCTTAGCCGAAGATGAGTATCGATTGTACCGTAATCTTTTTGATATCATTTACAGAGAAATGCCAAAACCGGATTTGTACATTTATTTGTATCAAAATTCAGAGCGATTGCTACAAAATATTAAGAAACGCGGCAGAAGCTATGAGCAAAAAATTCCGGCCGAATACTTAGATAAAATCAACAGTGGTTATTTGGATTATATTAAATCACAAACTGATTTGAATGTTTTGATCATTGATGTTTCGAATAGGGATTTTGTAAAAAATCAAGAAGATTATCTTTTTGTTTTAGATGAAATTCAAAAGAAGATCAAGTTATAGGATGCAACAATTCTGGTGTTATAAGTCGTTCAAATTATCTTTTTAATGAAAAGTGTCCTCTTTTTTCAGGACTGTCAGCATCAATTTTTAAAACATACCAATAATCCGAAGCGGGTAGTAGGTTCTTATTAAAGGTACCGTTCCAAGAGGGCTTCGCTGCGTTTAATTTTGTGATTAATTTTCCGTAGCGATCAAAGATGGTTACTTCTGCCTCAGGATAATTGATCAATCCTCTTACTTCCCAGACGTCGTTATAGGAGTCGTTGTTTGGTGTAAAAAACTTCGGAGCGATCAATACTATAAATGCCTCGCTATCGCTACCGCATGAATTTAGTTCTCTTGCGTACGCGGTTTGCAAACCACTCGATACATTGAAAAACACATTTGAACTTTGATAAGAATTCCCGTCAACAGAATATTCAAAATAGTCTTTTGTGTTTTTTAAATAAATTACAACAGTAGTTTCATTGACGTCAATTCTGTCGATTTCTGGAGTATCATGTTCTAGTACAGCGATTTTTTTGGTACTGCTGCAGTTGGCATTATTTGTTATGCTTACGCTATAAATACCAGGAGTAATTACCTCAATTGTCTTCGTAGTTTCACCCGTCGACCAGGTATAATTCATATTTGAGATTTCTGCATCAAGAGTTAAGCTGACGGACTTACAAAGTATTAATTCCTGATCAGTAACTACCGGAGGGTTGTAAATTATAATGTCAACAGCCATTCGATTCCTATTAGTACACCCGTTATTTAAGGCTTCGGCGTAATACGTTGTATTTTGAGTGATATTTGGGACATTTAGACTTGTTCCGGTTCCTATGATTGCGCTGCTGGTTAGACTCGAATACCAGTTTATATTTCCAATATTAGTGGTTGCCTGAAGTGTTACGTCTCCTGCTCCACATCTTGAAACTGGCGTATTAGTTGATGTTATGTTAGGGATTGTTTCTATAGTGGCTATAATTGCAGTTCTGTTTAAAGTACATCCTGCATCCACATAATAGGTTGTTGTTGTGTTTAAAAATGGGGTTGTGTACGTAGTGCCGGTGTGTAATAAATTCCCAAAGCTTGCCGCATCATACCAATTTACGGTTCCGCCAGTAGCGGTTGCTTGAAGTGTAATAGTGCCTGAATCGCATCTTGATGCAGGTCTTGTTGCTATTATTTGAGGAATTGTTATTGTGGTACTGGTCGAAATTTCAAGAACTGGATCTCCAGCCATTCCACCGTATTCTACAATATACCCTTTGGGTTGATAATTTCCGCTTGCATCGCCGTTTAATTGTAAATCATTCCAAGAGCCAGGTCTACCAATGCCTGGTGCAGTTATGTGTGCATAATGTTCTATACCATTACTGTTGTTCGGTTCGTTAGTATTCCAAAAGGAAAAATTAGTACTTGAGCCATTTACGCCTCCGCTCCAAAAAGTTACTCTATCAGCAACTGGTCCCGTTACCCATTTCCATAGCCCTTCTGTTTCAGCATCGCTGCCCCCAATCCAGCCCGCTCCCGCAGCTTGTTCTCCTGCTAATTGCGCTTCATCAGCGGCGGTGATTGTTGCTAAATATCCTTGAAGTCCAAAATACGTGCTCGTTTCAGCTGCTACTTTTGCCGCATTCCAGCTAATGCCAAGGTTTGAAATGTACTGATAGTAGTGACCGTTTCTAGGTAAGTAATTAGCTTGTCCAAGAGTGATTGAAAAGTTTCTGGTGCCAGATGGAGTTGCCGAGGAATTTCTATAAACAACATCTTGTATAGCATTTACAAAGTCAGTGTACCGTACTTTTGTTCCCGGAATTACACTGAATAATTTAAGTTTACCTTCAAGTGAATCCCATTGTGAATTAATAGTAGGGTGGAATGTTGGATTGGCTAATTGAATTATATCCTGTCCATTTACATAACCGGAAGAAATTTGAACGTAGATAGCTTCAGTACCGATGTCAGATGCATCAGAGCCAGTTATGGTTACATCGGTTACTATGTTTAAAGAAGTTCCCGGACAGTAAATTTGATTGCCTGTCGCTGTAATTCTGGGAGCAATTGCTCTAACAGACGATTTTAATGTTTCTTGTGGAGTGACAAAGCTGCTTTTATTAACGTTAAAAAAAGGAATAGCGGAATGCGTAGCCCTTGGTATAAATGATAAAAAAACGATTGTTATTTTCAAGAAAGTACTAATTCTCATACGTTACGGTATTGCGGTGTCTACTTTTTTTAAATTTCTATTTTGGCCAATTCATCTTTTGAAATAAATCCCAAACCACAATGCCGGCACTCACTGAGATATTTAAAGAATGTTTGGTCCCTAATTGTGGAATTTCGATACAGCCATCACACAGTGCAACCGCTTCCTGAGAAACACCATAGACTTCGTTTCCAAAAACTAAAGCGTATTTTTTTTCTTCAACAACTTCAAAATTTTGAAGAAAAACGGCACTTTCTACTTGTTCTATAGCAAGAGTCATTACATTTTCTGTTTTTAATTTTTCAATGACAGCAAGTACGTTTTCATGATGTTCCCATGTAACCGTTTCGGTAGCTCCTAATGCTGTTTTGTGAATTTCTTTATTAGGAGGGGTTGCAGTGATGCCACATAAATATATTTTTTCAATCAAAAAGGCATCGGCAGTTCTAAAAACAGAGCCAATATTATGTAAGCTTCGGATATCATCCAATACTAAAATTAGGGGGGTTTTTTCTGATTTTTTAAAAGCTTCAATGGATTTTCGTTCCAATTCGCTGTTTTCAAGCTTTCTCATAGGTTGTAAAATATTCAAAAAAAAAGCTTCCTAAATTAATGGAAGCTTTTTTGTCAATTTAGTTAAAATTTAGCTTTTTGAAGAATCAGCAGCTAAAACATTTCCTTTTATCGTAAGTGTTTTGTTTGGAACAACAGCATTAGTTGTCAAAGTTACTGTTTTTGTAAATGCTTGACCTGCTCTTGAAGTGTCGTATTTTACTCCAATTACTCCTCTTGCTCCTGGAGCGATAGGCTCTTTTGGATACGTTGGAACAGTACAACCACATGAACCTTGAGCATTAGTTATGATTAATGGCTTGTTACCATTATTAGTAAATACAAATTCTCTACGACCGTCAGAGTTATAAGCAACGGTACCGTAGTCAATAGTTTCACTTACAAAAACCATTCCTGCGCCATTTACTTTTGCAGCAGCGACTCTGGTATTGGTTGCTTTTAATTTTTTTGATGTTTCTTGTGCATTAGAAGTCGTAACGCCTAAAACAACTAGCATAGCTAGCGCAATTATTTTTTTCATGTGTGTTTAATTTTTAAATATACACAAATCTATATAAAAATTAGAATTTACACCTTAATTTTTTCTTAAAAAAATAGTTTAATTTTTTGAAGTGGTTCCATGTTTATTTAAAAATCTATAAATTCGCCCAATATTTTTAATTTTTTCAAACACAGAACAAGTGGTATCTAAAGATAAAGTAGTTAAGGAAACACCGTTAATGAAACAATACAACGAGATCAAAAGGAAGTATCCTGATGCGTGTTTGTTATTTCGGGTGGGTGATTTTTATGAGACATTTGGTGAAGATGCTGTTCGTGCTTCTAAAATTTTAGGAATTGTATTAACCAAGCGTGGAGCGGGTTCTGAGACTGAAACGGCATTGGCAGGTTTTCCGCATCACTCCCTCAACACGTATTTGCCTAAACTGGTCAAAGCAGGTCTTCGAGTAGCTATTTGTGACCAGCTTGAAGATCCAAAAATGACTAAAACCATTGTGAAACGTGGTGTTACGGAACTAGTAACTCCAGGAGTTTCAATGAATGATGAGGTTTTGCAGTCTAAAACTAATAATTTTCTAGCCTCCGTTTATTTTACTAATAAAGGTATAGGAATTTCCTTTCTGGATGTTTCTACCGGCGAATTTTTGACTGCACAAGGCAATGCAGAATATATTGATAAATTGTTGCAGAATTTTAATCCAAGCGAAGTTTTAATTCCAAAAAATAATAAAAATGATTTCCGGGAAATTTTTGGAGACGACTATCATTGTTTTTATTTAGAGGATTGGATTTACAAAGAGGACTATGCATTTGAAACCTTAACCAAGCATTTTCAAACCGTTTCTTTGAAAGGATTTGGTATCGAGGAATTGAAAGAAGGAATTATCGCTTCGGGAGCCATTTTATATTATTTATCCGAAACCCAGCACAACAGGGTCCAACATATAACGGCTATTCAACGTATTGCCGAGGATGCTTATGTTTGGATGGATCGTTTTACCATTCGAAATCTGGAGTTGTATCACAGTTACAATCCTAACGCGGTGACGCTGCTAGAGGTTATTGATAAAACGCTTTCGCCGATGGGTGGTCGTTTATTAAAACGCTGGTTGGCATTACCCTTGAAGGACAGCCATAAAATACAAAGCCGTCATCAAGTCGTTTCGTATTTAAAAGACAACCAAGTCGTTTTAAAAAATATTCAGAATCAAATCAAGCAAATATCAGATTTAGAGCGCTTAATTTCTAAAATTGCTGCCGGAAAAGTATCGCCACGGGAGGTTGTATATCTAAAAGAATCTTTAGATGCAATTATTCCAATAAAAACTTTGGCTTTAGATAGTCCGCAGGAAGCAGTAAAAGTAATCGGTGACAGTTTGCACAGTTGTGAATTGTTGCGTGAAAAAATAAAAACGGTTCTCAATCAAGATGCGCCTGTGGCTATTGCCAAAGGGAATGCGATTGCTAAAGGAATCAGTGCAGAGTTAGATGATTTGCGGGCAATATCAACTTCAGGAAAGGCGTTTTTGGAAGGAATTGAAAAACGAGAATCACAGTTGACAGGAATCTCTTCTTTGAAAATTTCCTTTAATAACGTTTTTGGATATTACATCGAAGTTAGAAACCTGCACAAAGACAAAGTTCCTACAGAATGGATTAGAAAGCAAACTTTAGTCAATGCAGAACGTTACATTACTGAGGAATTAAAAGAATACGAAACTAAAATCCTGGGTGCCGAAGAGAAAATTCATAAAATAGAAGTAGAGTTATTCGAACAATTGGTGAGCTGGATTGCTACGTATATCAAGCCGGTTCAAATGAATGCTAATTTAGTAGCGCAACTCGATTGTTTGTGTTCTTTCACGCAATTAGCTATCGAAAATAAATACGTTTGTCCAGAGCTAGATGAAACATTCGAACTGGAAATCAAGAACGGAAGACATCCTGTTATCGAGAAGCAATTGCCAGTTGGCATGCCTTATATTGCCAATGATGTTTTCTTGGATAGAGAAACACAGCAGTTGATAATGATTACAGGACCCAACATGTCCGGAAAGTCAGCTATTTTACGTCAAACCGCATTAATCGTGCTCTTGTGTCAAATGGGGAGTTTTGTTCCCGCAGACAGCGTGAGAATGGGAATTGTGGACAAAATATTCACCAGAGTAGGAGCCAGTGATAATATTTCGATGGGGGAATCTACCTTTATGGTCGAAATGAATGAAACGGCTTCCATCTTGAATAATATTTCGGACAGGAGTTTGGTGTTGTTGGACGAAATAGGTAGAGGAACAAGTACGTATGACGGGATTTCAATCGCTTGGGCTATTGCGGAGTTCTTACACGAACATCCCTCGCAACCTAAAACCTTGTTCGCTACGCATTATCATGAGTTGAATGAAATGAGTGAATCCTTGCCAAGAATTCAAAATTTTAATGTAGCAGTCAAAGAATTGAAAGACACCGTGCTTTTTATTCGAAAATTAATAAAAGGTGGCAGTGCCCATAGTTTTGGAATACATGTGGCAAAAATGGCCGGAATGCCTCAAATCGTGATTTTGAAAGCACAAAAGCTTTTGAAAAAATTAGAAAAGAATCATTCCAGCGATGCGCTGAACGGAATTAAAGCTGCAAAGGACGAAATGCAAATGAGTTTCTTTAATCTAGACGATCCTTTACTAGAGGAAATTAAAGAAGAGATCTTAAATCTGGATATAAATACCATTACGCCTATGGAAGCGCTGATGAAACTCAATGAAATTAAAAGAATGTTGACCAGAAGGTGATTTTATTTATTTTAAAGTTTACGCTATCAGAACGTTAACTTTTATCTGTGAATTTTTTATAAAAAAGGCTTGTGTAATTCAATAAATGTCTTAAATTTGCATCCGCAATACAGAACAAGTATCGCGGTTCTTTCTAAGAATTGAAAATGCGAAAATAGCTCAGTTGGTAGAGCGCGACCTTGCCAAGGTCGAGGTCGCGGGTTCGAGCCCCGTTTTTCGCTCGACACCACATAATGCTCGGATGGTGAAATTGGTAGACACGCTGGACTTAAAATCCAGTGAACAGCAATGTTCGTGCGGGTTCAAGTCCCGCTCTGAGTACTAAAAAAGCTTCAAACTATGTTTGAAGCTTTTTTTATTTTATAATAAATCCATTTAAAATTTTACGACACTTATTAAAATCACTTAAAGTTGTGTTGTTTTTTGATGCGGGGTTAAAAACGTCATTGTGTGATTGGTTTTAATGACACAATTTATTTCAAGATAAGTTATGGGGGCTTTTGTAATTAGTAAAAGATATAACGACGAGTATAAATTTGTTTTCACTTCCAGAAAAGGGAAAATAGTTTTTACAAGTTTGAGTTATGAACTAAAGTTTGAGTGTGAAGAAGATATTGATAAGTTTAAAGCGTCAATTGAAACCGCGGATTTTTTAAAGTTTAAGTCTTCCAGTGGCAAATTCTATTTCAAATTAATGACAGGAGGCAATCATTTTGCAACAAGTAGAAAATACACCACTTCGTTGCGTTTGCAAAAAGGGATCGATGAAATTGTACGCTATGGATCAATGTCGGAAACATTGGATTTTTCAGCGAATGATTTTGTATTTAGTGACTAAAATTTATCAATGAGTTTAAATAAAAAAAGAGAGTCTGGGCTATTGCCTCGACTCTCTTTTTTATTTTTGTAGCTTTGATTCTTGAAAGAGCAAGTACTACAAATTAAAAAAGCCATCTCGCATAGCGGATGGCTTTAAAATTTTTAGAATTTGAGTTCTAATTATTTTTTTACTTCTGTAGCAGCTTCAGTTGCAACAGCAGCAGCGTCAGTAGCAGCAGCAGCAGCAGAATCAACAACTTGAGCAGCAGAATCAACTACCATAGCAGCAGAATCAACTACCATAGCAGCAGAATCAACAGCAGTTGCAGAATCTTCAGCAGGAGCATCAGCTTTTTTACATGATACAACAGTTAATACAGCAACAGCAGCTAAACTTAAAAATACTTTTTTCATCTTAATTTAATATAAAAGGTTAATTATTAATTCGTGGCAAAGATATAAATTTTTTAATATGTAAAATATTTTTTTATTTTTTTTTTAAAAAATATTATTTTTTGACAACGTCGAAACAATTTACAATTATTGTGCCAGTTAAAGTAAATAATTAATAAATGTTTAATATCATCATCACGGTTCTGTTTTTCGACTAATTACGATGTAAGTTTTTCTTTTTCAGCAATTTACTTTTCTTTGGGTGAACTAGTTTTAACTCGTTTATCAAGTTAGTAGCGCCGGCATACTTATCTATAATAAACAAGATATACCGCACATCAACCATTATGTTTCTACAAATACTAGCGTCGTAATAAATATCGCTCATCGTTCCTTCCCAAGCTCTGTCAAAATTGAGTCCTACTAAGTTTCCTTTTGAATCAATTGCAGGGCTTCCTGAATTGCCACCAGTGGTATGATTTGTCCCAATAAAACAAACGGGCATTTTACCATTTTCACCATAGTGTCCATAATCTTTGGTGTTGTATAAGTCTACTAACTTTTTAGGAACATCAAATTCGTAATCGCCAGGAATGTATTTTTCCATTACCCCGTCTAAATACGTTATTGGAGTGTAGACAGTAGCATCTTTAGGTTCGTACCCTTTAACTTTTCCGTAAGTGATTCTTAAGGTGCTGTTAGCATCTGGAAAAAGGGATCTTTCAGTATTCAATTCTAATTGTGCTTTCATGTACGTTGTTTGCAACGCTGTAATCTTTAAATTGATTTCGTCATATTTTGGGGCAACTTCTTTGGTGTATTTGTCTGCTAATTCTTTTACAAGTTTATAACCAGCGTCATTATTTAATTTTGTTAAAACGGTTTGAGCATCACCGGACAGTAATTCTTTTAGGCTAGCGTAATTTTGAAGTTTGGATTGGGTATATATTTCCGAAGCTAAATTTATAGCATTTACTTTTATCAAATGTTGGGGTAAAAATTGCTTTGGAGATTTCGCAACATAAAGTTCAATGAGTTGTTCAAAAACATTTCGATCTACAGTGGCATTGAAATTTTTATAAAAATCAGCAAGTCCAGTGATTACATTCTTCTTTCGGTCTGTAAATGCTTGTTCTCCTTTGGTTTTATACACTTGCTCTAATTGATACAATTTATAACCTGTACTCAGTAATTCCGTGTTTCGTAATACTGTTTCAGTAAAATAGTCTTTTGCTAGTGCATAAGGAGCAATTTCTGCGTAGTTTTTTTCAAAATCAGTTAAGAGTGTCCCATATTCTTTTTCTTTACCGGCTTTTGTTACTTTCAGCTGAAACGCTTTTTCAGATTCTCTCTTTACAGCAACGGCATTTGATTTTTTTAATCCTTGGGTTTCACCAATCCATTTTTTCCAATAATTGGCAATACTGGCATACTTTGAGGCATATTGGATTTTAACGGCTTTGTCTTTTCGCATAAAACCATCTGCGACTTTCAAGGCTTTGTCTCTGATTTCAATTTTTGCAGGATTGAGTTCGTTAATAATTTGTTCAATAGCAACAGCGGGTAAATACTCATTTGTTTTTCCAGGATATCCAAATACCAATGTAAAATCATCTTCGGCTACGCCATCGAGTGAAATCGGTAAGAAATGTTTTGGAGTATACGGTACATTGTCTTTCGAGTAGGCAGCAGGACGATTGTTTTTGTCAGCATAGATTCTAAACAAAGAAAAATCGCCGGTATGACGAGGCCAAACCCAATTGTCAGTATCCGAACCAAATTTTCCAATAGCCGATGGTGGCGCACCGACTAAACGGACATCACTAAAGGTTTCGGTAACAAAAAGCATGTATTGATTGCCTTCGTAGAAGGTACGGATCTTGTTTTCTTGCCAGTTTTCCTTAGGTAAAGTATTGCTTAATGTAGTAATGTTCTCTTGGATTTTCTTTTGTTTTTCGGTTTCAGTTGCAAGCGTCATAGTTCCTGCTAAAACAGATGCGGTAACATCCTCAATTTTCACAATGAAAGTTACGGTCAAGCCTTCGTTTGGTAATTCTTCTTCCATTTTGTATGCCCAAAATCCATCAGTAAGGTAATCGTGATCTACTGTGGAATGGGATTGAATTTGTGAAAAGCCACAATGATGATTGGTTAAGATTAATCCTTTTGGAGAAATTACCTCAGAAGTACAGCCGCCGTTAAAATGCGGAACGGCATCTTTCAGGCTTGATTGATTCACATCATAGATGTCTTTAACTGACATCTTCATGCCAAGATTTTTCATTTCGGTTTCATTCATCCCTTTCAATAACGAAGGAATCCACATACCGCCTTGCTGCGCGTGCGTCTGAATGATAAATAAGAGTAGGAATAATTTTAAAATTTTCATGGTATTAAATTTTGAGTGTAATTTTATTTGATTTTGTATTTCATTAATTGTCTGTGGTGGCATTCAAACCCATTCGCAAGATACAATTTTCGTCCTTTTTCATTATGCTGTTCCAATTCTAAGTAAATCAACTTTAAGGATGCGTTGTGGCTTTCAATTTTGATGAATGCAATGGCTTTATTACCAATTCCTTTGCCTCTTGCTTTTTCGGTTAAGTATAATTCGTCTAGGAAAGCTATTTTCCCTTGGTATTCAAAACTAAAGATATAAGTCAAAATGAGGTATCCTACAACCACCTTGTCCTCTAAAATGAGCCAGGCTCTACCTAGGTCTTCATTAGAAATAAATTCCTTAAATAAAGCTTTGGAAACTTCAACAGCAATGGGATAGTTGTCAATAGCATAAAATTCCTCCATTAATTGCACAATAATTTCAATATCAGCAAGGGCTAAAGGTTTAAATTGAATCATTCAAAATAGTTTTTAAAATAATAGTTGTAGCTCCTTTATTCATTTGTACAAAAGTACTGCAGATGTGTCCTTTTTCATGTCGGATATCATCATTCATGATTAGGTTCGTAATAGCTTCCTTTAATTCTTTTTGGGTATTTATAGCCATACATCCCTCCATATTCACTAATGCTGTTGCTTCTGCAAAATGCGAATAGTTAGGTCCGATAAGTATTGGAACGCCAAAAGTTGCCGGTTCCAATAAATTATGAACTCCGGGATTTCCAAAACCGCCACCCACATAGGCAATATCGGCATAACTGTAGATTTTTGTCAAAATACCAATTGTGTCAATGATAAAAACGTCATAATCAGCCAGGTTCTTTCCGTCTTTTTCAGAGAATAAAACGACTTTTTTAGTGATGCTGTTTTTTAACTGCTGAATTTGTTCGTCTTTAATATTGTGTGGGGCAATTATAAATTTGATTTTGTATGAGTTCGAATTGATAAAAGGTACTATTAGATTTTCGTCTTTTGGCCAAGAACTTCCCACGACAATGGTGGGTGTGTTGTTTTTAAACTGAGACATAAAATCGAGTGAATTGTCCTTCTCTAAAATTGCAGCAACTCGATCAAAACGGGTGTCTCCAGAAACAATTACATTGGTTTTGCCCAACTGGTATAGTAGTTTTTTTGAAGTTTCATTTTGTACAAAAAAGAATGTGAAAGTATTTAATGCGTCTCTATAAAAACCGCCATACCATTTGAAAAACAATTGGTTCTTTCTAAGTATGCCGGAAATCAAATAGGTTTTAATATTTAATTTTTTGAGTTCAGTTAGATAATTTGGCCAATATTCATATTTAATAAAAAATACTAAATCGGGATGAACGAGTTTTAAAAACGTTTTTGCATTTTTATGGGTGTCCAAAGGCAAATAAACAGTGACATCAGCAACAGTGTTGTTTTTACGCACTTCATAACCGGACGGGGAGAAAAAAGTAACTACTATTTTGTGAGAAGGAAATTGCTCTTTTATCTTTTCAATTACCGGCAGGCCTTGTTCGTATTCGCCTAAGGAAGCTGCGTGAAACCAAATTGTTTTGTCAGTAGACTTTATTTTTTGTTGTAAAAGATAAAAAACCAATTTTCGGCCCTGTACAAAAAGTTTCATTTTTGGGCTGAAAAGCGCAATGATTTTTAATAGAAAACCGGCGATTTGAACCATTAGAGTATATAGAAAAAGCATCCTTAAAATTTTGTGGCTAAAATACGGTTTCTTTATATTAATTTGATTGGTTTAAACTCATTAAATAACTATTTTTGTTCTTCGTTTCAAGAAAGTATTTGCTGTTTTTAGAAGCTCTGACTTTTCGGACGTTAAACAAAAATTTCGATGAAAAAAATTCAAATGGTTGACTTAAAAAGTCAATATGATACAATAAAAGATACGGTTAATATAGCTATTCAGGAAGTTCTAGATACGAATACTTACATTAATGGACCTCAAGTTCATCAATTTCAAAAATCATTAGAAGCGTATTTAGATGTAAAACACGTAATTCCATGTGCTAATGGAACCGATGCGTTACAAATTGCGATGATGGGATTGGGTTTAAAGCCTGGAGATGAAGTAATCACTGCTGATTTTACTTTTGCAGCGACAGTTGAAGTGATTGCATTACTGCAATTGACACCGGTCTTAGTTGATGTGGATCTCTATAATATGAATATTTCTATTGAAGGAATTAAAAAAGCAATTACTTCAAAAACAAAAGCGATTGTACCGGTACATTTGTTTGGCCGTGCCGCTAATATGGAAGCGATTATGGCTATTGCTGCGGAATACAATCTATATGTGATTGAAGATAATGCTCAAGCTATAGGAGCCAATTGCAAGTTTTCGGACGGGACTAAAAAGAAAGCAGGAACTATAGGCCATGTAGGAGCGACGTCATTTTTTCCTTCAAAAAATCTGGGATGTTACGGAGATGGTGGGGCTATTTTTACTAATGATGATGCTCTGGCACACACACTTCGTGGTATTGTAAATCATGGAATGTACGAACGATACCATCATGATGTAGTAGGTGTCAATTCTCGTTTAGACAGTATTCAAGCAGCTGTTTTGAATGTTAAATTACCTTTATTGGATGAATACAGCAAAGCCAGACAAGATGCAGCAAGAAAATACACGGCGGCTTTTGAAGGACATGCCAATATAATTGCACCCAGTATTTGTGGTATTTGTGATTGTCACGTTTTTCATCAATACACGTTACGAATCCTTG
This sequence comes from Flavobacterium sp. GNP008, assembly GCF_056428965.1. Taxonomy (NCBI): domain Bacteria; kingdom Pseudomonadati; phylum Bacteroidota; class Flavobacteriia; order Flavobacteriales; family Flavobacteriaceae; genus Flavobacterium; species Flavobacterium sp. GNP008. The sequence goes on from NZ_JBWJVL010000001.1 coordinate 1,428,402, forward strand.
ATGCTGACCGTAATGGGTTAATGCAACATTTGCTGGACAAAGGAATTCCATGTGCTATTTATTATCCTATTCCGTTGCATTCGCAAAAGGCTTATGCGCATTCTCGTTACAAAGAAGAAGATTTTCCGGTAACGAATCAATTGGTAAAAGAAGTGCTTTCGTTACCAATGCACACGGAACTAGAGGACGATCAAATTCAATTCATCACGGATAGTGTTTTAGAGTTTTTAAATAAATAACCACTTTTGATAGCTGTCGGGGTAATTGCTTTCCGATTTACGGTGTAACCAATTAATAAATCAACATTATATGAAAATACTAGTAACAGGAGGTTTGGGCTTCATAGGATCTCATACCGTAGTAGAATTGCAAAACGAAGGGTTTGAAGTTATTGTTGTAGATAATTTATCAAATACTTCTTTGAGTGTCTTAGACGGAATCCAGAATATAACGGGTAAAGTTCCTACTTTCGAGAAACTAGACTTGCGTGAAAAAGAAAAAGTACAGGATTTTTTCAAAAGACACCAAGATATTTCAGGTGTGATTCATTTTGCAGCTTCAAAAGCGGTAGGGGAAAGTGTAGAAAATCCATTGTTGTATTATGAAAATAATATTAATGCATTAGTGTATGTGTTGCAGGAATTACAGCAAAAACCGGAAGCGAATTTTATTTTTAGTTCGTCTTGCACTGTTTATGGTCAAGCCGAAACCATGCCGATTACCGAAAATGCTTCTATCCAAGCTGCTGTGTCCCCTTATGGAAACACAAAGCAAATTGGAGAGGAAATCATCACTGATACTACTAAAGTAACCAATATCAATGCAATTTTATTGCGCTATTTTAATCCAATTGGTGCACATCCTTCTACTGAAATAGGAGAATTGCCCATTGGAGTTCCACAGAATTTAGTGCCATTTATTACTCAAACTGGTTTTGGATTGCGAAAAGAATTGTCAGTATACGGCGATGACTACCCAACTCCTGACGGAACAGCAGTGCGGGATTATATTCATGTAGTTGATTTGGCGAAAGCCCATGTGATTGCTTTACAACGATTGTTAAATAAAAAAAATACAGCTAAAGTAGAAACCTTCAATTTGGGAACTGGAACCGGAACTTCTGTTTTGGAAGTCATCCATACTTTCGAAAAAGTAAGCGGTAAAAAATTACCTTACAAAATTGTAGGACGTAGAGAAGGCGATATTACTTCGGCATACGCCAATACGGATAAAGCGAATACTATTTTGGGATGGAAAGCACAATCTACGCTTGAAGAAGCGATGGCAAGTGCCTGGAAATGGGAACAGAAGATTCGTTCATAGAATAATACGTGTTCCGTTTTTAGTATTCAATATAAATAGGAATCCCAAATTATCGTGATGATAATTTGGGATTTTTATTTTCTAAATACTTAGGGACTCTTAATTACGCGTTTGCGGTTAATGCTTCTTTATCAATTTTGCCAATCAATCCTGCTAATACTTTTCCAGGACCTACTTCGGTAAATAAAGTTGCTCCGTCTAGTATCATTTGTTGTACGGATTGTGTCCATTTTACAGGAGCCGTCAATTGGATGATTAAGTTTTTTTTAATTTCATTAGGATCTGAAACCGCATTTGCCGTTACGTTCTGATACACCGGACAAATAGGAGTTGAGAAAGTCGTTGCCTCAATTGCTGCAGCCAGTTCTTCTCTTGCGGGTTCCATCATAGGTGAGTGAAAAGCACCACCAACAGGCAACAATAATGCACGTTTTGCTCCTGCCGTTTTCATCGCTTCACAGGCTTTTTCCACAGCAGATGTTTCACCCGAAATTACTAATTGTCCTGGACAGTTATAATTAGCAGCCACTACGATTCCGTCAATCGAAGCGCAAACTTCTTCAACGATATTGTCAGCTAATCCTAAAACAGCAGCCATAGTGGATGGTTTAATTTCACAGGCTTTTTGCATTGCCAAAGCTCTTTGAGAAACCAATCTGAGTCCGTCTTCAAAAGACAAAGCACCATTTGCAACTAAGGCTGAAAATTCACCTAATGAATGTCCCGCCACCATTTCTGGCTTGAAATCTACACCCAAGGTTTTTGCCAGAATTACCGAATGTAAAAATACTGCGGGTTGGGTTACTTTAGTTTCCTTCAGTTCTTCAGCTGTTCCTTCAAACATGATGTCTGTGATGCGGAAACCTAAAATTATATTGGCTTTTTCAAATAATTCTTTTGCAAGAGGGGAGTTTTCATATAAGTCTTTGCCCATTCCGGTAAATTGTGCACCCTGACCTGGAAATACGTATGCTTTCATGTGTGTAATTTAAAGATTGAAGATTAAAGATTGAAAAATTAGTTTCAACCGATTGGCAAAAATACTATTTTTTGCTGTATTGTAATTAAGGTTCCTGTTTTCTTTAAAATTCAGATCTTATTTACTGTAACATTTAGCAATAGTAAAGACTAACATAGAAATATACAATGACAAAACATCATGAAAAAAATCATATCAATTATTTTTTTACTTCTTTTTGGTTTTTTACTTTTTTACATCAATTTACCGGTAATTAATTATGGATTTACTGGTTTTGCTTTTATTTTGCTACTGTTATTAGTAATAGGGATATTATTTTCTGTTGGTTTGACCATTTCTCAGCAAACTAAGCAAGTCAAATTTATTTCCAGACCTCCTAAAATAGTGTATGTAGTGGCAGCAATACTTTTACTATATTGTATTGCGCTACCTTTTGTAACCAGCTTAAAAATGTTTAGAAGTGAGTCGTATCAAAAACTAATAGGTGAGGTTAAGAATGGAAAAAAAATAACGAATCACATTGCTCCAATCTCTATTGATAAAATCCGTGTGGTTGATGAGGCTTTAGCGCATTTGCTAGGCGAAAAAATATTAGGCTCTCAACCGGCATTGGGCAGTCAAGTAGAATTAGGGGATTTTTGTATCCAAAAGGTAAATGACGACTTGTACTGGGTAGCACCGTTGTTGCATTCTGGTTTTTTAAAATGGTTTAATAACCAGGAAGGAACTGCGGGTTATGTTATGGTTTCTGCCACGAATGAGCGCGATGTGAAACTAGTTCAGCAAGTGGAAGGAAAGGCGGTTAAAATTAAATACCAACAAGGCGCTTATTTTCAAAGCGATATTCACAGACATGCTTATTTAAACGGAAATGCTACTGTGGGTTTAGCTGATTTTAGTTTTGAAATTGATGATGTTGGGCGTCCTTTTTGGATCATTACACAATATTCAAAAAAAATTGGATTTTCCGGTAAAGAGGCTACGGGAGTTCTAATAGTAGATGCTCAGTCTGGATCTATAAAAGAATATTCAATTGCTGCGACCCCTAAATGGGTTGATCGAATCCAGCCTATAGATTTCATCGAAAATCAATTGAATGATTGGGGCGAATATGTTCATGGCTATTGGAATTTTTCCAATGCCGATAAACTTAAAATTACAGAAGGTTTGACATTGGTGTATGGAAAAGATAACAAATCGTACTGGTATACCGGATTGACCTCTGTGGGAAAAGAAGAATCTGCGGTAGGTTTTGTATTAGTGGATACCAGAACTAAAGAAACCACCTTTTATAAACAAGGTGGAGCAACGGAATTTGCTGCCCAAAGTTCGGCAGAAGGAAAAGTACAGGAGAAAGGATATAAAGCGTCAATGCCTATACCTTATAATATTAATAACATTCCTACGTATGTGATGACACTTAAAGATGACGGCGGATTGGTTAAAATGTTCGCAATGGTAGCCATTTCAGATTATACTATAGTAGGAGTAGGTAATACGATGCGAGAAACACTGACCTCTTTTAAAAGTGTCTATAACATGGCGGGGAATAAAATAAACCCAAATAGTGTTTCCAATAAAAAAGTACTAAACGCTGTAATAATCCGAATTCAGAATGATGTGAAAAATGGAAATAGTTTTTATTATTTTAAAGTAAAAGAGTATCCCAATCTATTTGTAGGTTCCTCGCAAATATCCAGCCAACTTCCTATATCCATGGTAGGGGATAGTGTACAGATTTCTTTTGATATTGATCTGGAAGAGATAATTGATGTGTCCACTTTTGAAAATATAAGCTTAAAAAAGCTCTAATATTAAAAACCCTCCAGTTTTTCTGGAGGGTTTGTGTTATAATATATAGTAAGCATCTTCTTCTGTTTTTACAACTTCAGGGGCTTTAATTTGTTGGTCTGTATTTATAAATTCATTTCGATATTCATTGATCATCTGCATTAGGTTCTTTTCAATTGAATTTGAAATTGTTGTCACAGGCGTATCTGTGGGTCTATTTTCAAATGGATCTTGTAAATGAATAGCCATTTTCTCTATAAGAAAAAATGCGGTACCTATTGTAGTTACTAAGGGAATTGCAAACCAGCCAAGCAAACTTGTTAAGCCAAATGGAAGTAGAAAAATGAACAAACACAATGTAAACCGAATGTACATACTATATGTAGTTGGGAAAATTGTATTTTTTATTCGCTCACATTTACCCATGGCATCGCATAAACGAGTTAATGTATTGTCAATTTCTACTTGTTGATAAGTCTTTAGTTTTCCTGCATTTCGAGCATCTCTAAGATCTTTGGCATGAAGAATTAATAACGCATTAGGGATGTGATGGTGGTTTTTTATAAAAAGTAATTCATCTTCTGATAAAAAAGATTTGATAGGCTTTAGCGAATCTTTATTTCGTAAAAGCTGTCCTAAGCTGTAACACCAGGCAATCTGTCTTTTTGCAAATTTTTCTTTAAAATTATTGGCTTCAACAGAAAAATCAGGATCTTTATAGAAAGTTATTATTTGTCGGACTAATGTTCTGGATTCGTTTACTATTGATCCCCAAATAATTCTAGCTTCCCACCATCGATCATACGCTTGGTTCGATTTAAAGGCCAACAACAACGAAATGATAGTACCTATGATAGTAGGTACTGCAAAAGGAATATCAATAGAGATATTGATGTAGTAGTGATGGAAAACCTCGAATAATACCGAATAAGAAATTACGAGGGCAAGTTCGACTTTAATTTTTCCAAGAACATACTTCATTGGAATTTTCTTTTTTAAAAGCATTTTTTTGTAGTTTTATGATAAATTTAATTCTTAGGAATAATATTCTTACACCATCTCTTCGCAGAGCGATAAAATAGGAAGACCCAACAAGTCATTAATATCTTCTTTCTTACTCCTTCTAAATTTTAATTTTTGGGGTTTACGTGTTTTTACCAATAAATTGATCCCATTTTTGTGAATGATATCAGTTAAATATGGAGCAAATTCTTCGAAATTTTTATCTTCTAGATTAGGTGTCTGAGTCACTATTTGAAATGAAAAATTTTCGTTTATAAACAGTTGGATGTCCTCCATGTGAATACTGGAGCTTGTGTTTTCAATATAGAGGGCTTTATTAAAGTCGTTCGGATGTTCTGTAGCCGAAAGATGTAAAATAGGGCATCTTTGATTGTCTAATAATTGAACCAAATGCTGATTTATTCTTTTTTGTTCTTGTTTATAAGAATGCGTTATAATAATCAGTTTTAAGGAGAAATGATCTATAATTCGTTTGAATATTGGAGAAGAAATCCCGTATTGGTTGTGAATTTTAAGGGTGCAATTTTTAGATTTATCAACAATCTGCCTGCAAACATCCAGAATAGTTTCCTGTTGTGTAGTGATGCCTGTTTTCATTTCTCTTAAAAAATAAGACGGAGAAGAATAAGCATCTGGAATTTCAGAAACAATCATTAAAATTATTTCACATTCACTTTCATTTGCTTGATTAATAGCTGTTTTCACAGCAAGTAGAGTATCTTGTTTTAACGTGGTTGGTATCAGGAAATTTTTCATCTGTATAAATGTTTCTTTTATACATACAAAGTAACTGTACCAAAATTAAAGCGGTATTAAAGTAACATTAGAATTTTCTAAGAAACGAGATTAGAATTTTTAATGTTGAGTTTGTTTAAAATAATGGTGACAATAGTTCCCTTGTTTTGCTCAGACTGAACCTGTAAATCTCCATCATGCATCCTTATAATTTTCATTGCCAGTGGCAAGCCTAATCCATAACCGGTGTATTGGGCCGCTTTTTTTCCTCTAAAGAAAGGTTCGTATAAATGCGGTATGTCCTCAGCAGGAATACCAATACCAATATCGTTTATTGTGATTTTTATAGAATTTTCAGTAGCTGTTACTGTAACAAAGACTTCATCATTATTAGAATATTTCACACCATTTGTAATGATGTTATTGATTGCTAATTCAAGTAAGGAGCGGTTGCATGGAATCAAAAACAGCTCTGAATTTTTAGGGGCTACATCAAGTCTGATGGTCACTCTGTTTTCAGGATAAATGGTATCAATGTCTGATTTTACATCCATGACCAACTCATCAATGCGGATAATCTCGAGTACTTGCTTTTTGCCATCATAGCCCGTTTGAGTAAGCTTTAATAAACTCTCGGTTAAGTTGCCCAGCTTTGAAGCCTGATTAAAAATGTTTTCTAAAGACTTGATGTATTCTGGTACTTCTCTTTCTTTAAAAAGCATAATTTCTGATTCTGCCATGATTGCTGTAATTGGAGTTTTTAGCTCATGTGAGGCATTATTGATGAAATTAGTTTGTATTTCGAACGAAGTTTCAAGTCTGTCTAACATATTGTTGAATGTTTCTGAAAGATCTGAAATTTCATCCGAACTATTGTTTTTTGGGAGTCGGTTGTGTAGGTTTGACGCACTAATTCGGTTTACTTCTTTAGTAATTCGCGCAACTGGGTTAATAACCCTTTTAGCTAGAAAACGCCCTAAAAAATATGCTAAAAGTAGAAATCCAATGCTCCCAAAGAGCATTATTTTGACAATATAAATGGTAGTCGTCTTTCCTTTGCGATCAACTGCAGAAATTATTACAATGTATTTTTGATTGTTCGCTTTAAATAATTGTCCTAGATAATATTTGTCGTCAATTTCATACCAGTCTTTGCCTTTATTTAAAACATTTGTGTAAAATTGGTTCGGGAGATCAATATTAGTATTGTATTCAAAAGAGTTCTTACTATTTACTTTAAGCACAAAGTCTTCTTCGTCAATAAGTTCCTCAAGTCCGTTTTTCTTGAGTTCCTTATAGTATTTGGTTTTTTCAGGATCATTTTGAAAATTAATTGAAGCAATAATTTTTGCTCTGTCTTCTAATCTTTTTAAAAAATAATATTTATTGTTACTTCTAAATAAGAAAAAAACTACCACACATAAAAGCAAAGTGCTAAAGGTAGAAAGCGCAACATATGTGAAAGTAATTTTTTTTCTAATATTCATTTTTAGGATTTAATGACATAACCCAAACCTTTCATGGTTTGAATGAGTTTACTATTAAATGGTTTGTCTATTTTTTTTCGTAAATAAGTAATATAGACATCTACTACATTCGTATTCATGTCAAAATTAATATCCCAAACGTTATCCAGAATTTGGCTGCGAGAAACAATTTTGTCTTTATTCTTAGCGAGATAATACAATAATTTAAATTCTTTGGCTGTCAAGACAATCGTTTTTCCACCTCTTTTTACGATTTTTGTCCTGCCGTTGATCTCTAAATCGGCTATTAGTATCGTGTCTATTTTTTCCAGATCCTGATTCGCTCTTCGTGCCAAGGCATGTACTCTAGCGTCTAATTCTCCAAATTTAAAAGGTTTCACTAGATAGTCATCTGCTCCTGCATTTAGACCCGTCACAATATTTTCAGAGGTGCCTAGAGCCGTTAATAACAGTATTGGAACAAAATTTTTACTGGCGCGCAATCTTCTGCATATTTCAATGCCATTTATTTCAGGTAGCATAATATCTAAAATGACCACATCAAACGTATAATTATGAATCATCTCTAAAGCCGTTTTCCCGTCAAGAGCTACACTTACCTCATTGTTCTTTTCGACAAAACCTTTTCGTAAAATGGATAAGAGACTGGGTTCGTCCTCTACTATGAGTAATTTCATATTTAAAAGTTGAATTGATGACAAAAATAAGGATTGAAATCTTAAAATTGTTTTAAAATGGTATTATAAAAAGTTGACTCACATTTTAAATTTCTTAAAGAATAAATTTAAAATGTATTTGAGATAAGTACCATAAAATTTGAAAGAGCAGTAAAAGCGCAGTCTTGATTAAAATTGAGCTTTTTTGGATTATTTTTCTTTCTTTTCTGGGAGTAGTTTAAAGGAAGTTACTTTGAATCGCTGGTCTACAACTTTACCAACCACTTCGGCTTTTCGTATTGTAGTACAAAAACCGTCATTGGCGTGTGCATCTCCGTGTGAATCGATAGCGCTACCATCAACAAAGTAAGATTTTCCGTCAATGCGAACGGCCAATTCACAACCGTGTCCTTCCATTTTAAACTGGCATTGTCCACATGAAGCTTCAAGGATTTGAGATTTTGGTTCTTCTTTTTTATCCTGAGCACTTGCAAGTGTTGCCGAGAACAAAATAGCTAAGTATAATATCTTTTTCATAAAGGATCAATTTTTTACTTCAGCTAAGATACTGGTTTTTTACATCGAATAATTTTTAAACATGTAAATCCACAATAATCTGGAAAGGCGAATATTAATAGAGGCCATGGCAATAATGACCACCGCAATAATTGGAATGATTCTTAAATCAAAATTCTCTTCAAAGAAGAATTGGGCAATAACATAGGTAGCAATTCCCTGGGCTACTGTTAAACCATAATTTACATACATCGCCCCAAAAAAGTAACCAGGTTCTTTCTCAAATTTATAATTACAATGAGCACAATATTCGTTCATTTTGGGAAATCCAAAATTGAGAAATATACTTTTTTCATTGAAGACTTTGCCTTTAAGACAATGCGGGCAATCATTATTGAGGATATGTATAATAGAATTTGACATCATAATTATTTTTATCAAAGGTATTTATTATCCATGTCATAGATGTTTTCTATATTCGCGTATTATAGCACAATAAAGACATCTAGCGATATGATAAAATATCCTATTTATGACATTCAGCGGTTTAACTGCAGTGCAGTCAATAGTGATTTGTACATTAATACATTTGAAAACCATTTAATCAACCATAGTTTTGTTGAGGAACCGCATCGGCACAATTCCTATGTTTTGGTTTTTTTTACGAAAGGCTCCGGGATACATGAAATCGATTTTGATGTGTTTAGTATTAAGCCGGGAAGTATGTTTTTCTTGCAGCCGGGACAAATGCACCATTGGGATTTATCCGACGATGTGGAAGGTTTTGTGATTTTATATTCGGGGGAAATGTATAATCTTTATTTTGGACAAAAAACAATCAGCGATTATCCATTTTATTCTTCGGTGGATAATAAGCCGGAAATGGTTTTTGATGCATCTGAATCGGAAGCTATTCTCCCCTATTTTAAGAGTCTAATTTCGGAAACTTTGACAAACAAAATGTTGAAGAGTGATAAAATAATGAATATGCTAGACAGTATTCACATTGAAATTGCCCGAAAATACAGTGCTAGATACCTTCACAAAGCGCATTCGTATAATGTGAAAATTAAAACATTTGAAGCGCTTTTAGAACAAAATTTTAAAACAGAAAAACGAGCTTCTTTCTATGCTTCAGCACTGGCTATTACTTTGAAGCACTTGAACCGGATATGCAATGAAATCCTGCAAAAAACGTCAACGGAAGTAATTACTGAGAGAATCATTCTCGAGGCAAAACGCATGTTGATGGATAGAAAGTTTTCTGTTAATGAAATTGCAACCGCATTAGGCTATGATGATTATTCGTATTTTACAAGACTTTTCAAAAAACATACTGGAATGACTCCGTCAGCTTTTCGTGTTTTAAAAAAGTAATGTAGGAGTCAATGTTACTATGGTTTGTCAAGTCGAGCGCAGTCGAGACGAACCGTTGAGCATCTACCGCTCAAGACCTGGCAGCACTAGTTGTTTCAATTTATATGTCAATGAAGGTAGGTCAAATTAAAGGTGAACTTTTACTAAAGTTGCTGCTTTCTTCGCTTTTTCTACCGCTTCTTCAATTGGAGTTTCTAAACTGTCATTGACTAAAGCGACTCCCATTCGTCTATACGGTCTTGAAGTTGGTTTGCCAAAGATCCTGAAATCAGTTTTAGGCAAAGCAGCAATTTTCTCGATGCCTGAATACGTTGGGTTTGTGGAGTTGCCCGTAGCTAAAATTACAGCACTCGCTCCCGCTTTTTCTAATGTGATTTCGGAAATAGGCAAACTCAAAATCGCTCGTAAATGCAATTCAAATTCATTAAAATTTTGTGTTCCGGCCAAAGTTACCATTCCCGTATCATGTGGTCTTGGGGAAAGTTCTGAGAAATAAACACCATCATCAGTCAAGAAAAATTCTACTCCAAAAAGTCCAGCACCACCCAAAGCTTCGGTTACTTTTTCGGCCATATCTTGCGCTTCGTACAAATCCTTGTCGGAAATTCTGGCGGGTTGCCAACTTTCCTGATAATCGCCACGTTCTTGTCTATGGCCTATTGGTGCGCAAAATAAAGTTGGATTGTTGTTTTGTGCCACCGTTAATAACGTGATTTCCGAATTGAATTTGACAAAGGCTTCTACAATCACTTCTACCACATCGCCACGGGAACCTTCCACGGCATACTTCCATGCTTTTTCGATGTCAGCTTCGGTTTTTATGGTGGATTGTCCTTTTCCTGACGAAGACATTAAGGGTTTTACTACGCAAGGTATTCCAACTGCTTCAACACCTTTTTGCAATTCCTCGGCAGTGGTTGCGTAGCGGTAATTAGCCGTTTTTAAACCTAATTCTTTGGATGCTAAATCCCGAATTGCTTTCCTGTTCATGGTGAAGTTTGCCGCTTTCGCAGAAGGAACTACGGTGATTCCTTGTTTCTCGTAATCATAAAAACGCTCCGTTCTAATGGCTTCTATTTCAGGAACGATGAAGTCTGGTTTGTGTTTGGCAACGATTTTGTCTAAGGCGTCACCGTCAAGCATATTGATGACTTCAAAATCATGGGCAACTTGCATTGCTGGAGCATTTTCGTAACTGTCAACAGCAATTACAATTTGCCCGATGCGTTGTGCAGCGATTGTAAATTCCTTTCCTAATTCGCCTGAGCCTAGCAATAGTATTTTCATTTTTGAAGTCTTAATTAGAATGTAAAAATACTAAATTGCTTTTTTATGACTGCAAATTCGCTACAAACTTTGTCCAAAAGTCAGCAGATTATGATCCGGATCCAATATCGAAAATTCTTTTTGTCCCCAAGGTTTGCTTTCCAAAGGACCATTGGGATGAATGGCAACGCCGTTATCTAGGAAATTTTTATAAACGGTTTCGATATCCTGAACCCGAATGTAAACTCCTGAGTAATTTTCAACAGAATCAAGGGTAGCAAATTCAAAAAAATGAATTTCAATCGTGTCTTTTTGCACCATCAAATACCCGTCAAAGTCGGCATTACCCCATTCCTGAAAACCTAATTGGTTGATATAGAAATCCCGTGTAATTGCTTTGTTGCGCATGGGTAATTTTGGGTTGATGGCGGTGAGCATTATTTTTGGGTTTAATGTGAATAAGGAATTGTTTTTGAAAATATTGTTGTTGTTTATTGGCGCGGAAAGAGTTGCTACCCATCTTATACGAGAAAGTTTGAGTAAATCATGCTTGTTAATATTGTTTTGAATATAATTAAGTAAGCCAGAATACTGTTGAAGCCATTTGTTTTATACTTCGTTTATTGGTATGTATTTTTCTATGCAATATTTTTCTACTTCTGTGTCGTTAGCAAAATAATGATCACAAAATTCGTCAAGCTCTTTTTCAACGCCAGTCATGTATTTTTCGTTTGCTGTCATTAATTTTTCTGTTTGTTCAATGAATTTTTCAAACTCTTTATTCATTTTGCAAAGTTTGTCAATAGTCTTAAAGTCTAAGTCCCGAAAAATTGAAGGGTAAAGAACTTTACTTTGATATGGATTTGCATTCAGCTGAATTATTCCAATTCCAAATGATTGATTTAATCTTGCCATTTCTTCGTTTAGACTGTCACTAAATTCAAATGCTACTAAATATCCATAGTTAGCCCAACTTGAATTTGAAACTGCTTGAAAAAAAGCTTTTTTTAGTTCACTGTCACTGTTGATTTCTCTTTTTAACTCGTATGAACTTAATTTAAAAGTGTCAATTCGATTTATGGATTTTAAAAAGTTTTGACTTGCTTTTGTCTGTAAATTTAAAAATTTGATTCCAACCATATCAGGATGTGTCCAAATTTGATTGTTGTCTTTTCCATTTGATTGTTCATGAAAAATTGTCTTAGAGTAAGTGTCTGTATTTTTTAAATAACTACTTAAAAGTTTATGTAAATCTCTTTCGTCATAAGTTTTTGACTTACTTATCTTGATAGGTTTTGCACTTTGATTTTCTGTATCACCACTTAAGATTTCAATTCCAATGTTTTGTTCGTTTTTTGTCAAATAGTATGAATATGTTCCTCCATTTTGCTTAATTCGTTTTACTCTGGTATCACCGTTACGAATAAAGTCGCCAAGGATTGCTGAAATTGTTGAGCTAGGAGTTTTTGCACCGCCAAAGTCATAATAATTTTCGTCAATAATATGATTTAAAACCGCTAAGTAATTGGTAATGTTATTGATATCTTCTAAGCTTTTTAATACGGCTTCTTTTAATGTCATTTTTTATTCTTTTTACTTTCTTTTCAAATATATTAATTTTTTCTTACAAATGTTAATTGTTTTTGTGTAGTTGATTAACGCATGGACAGCTCGCGAGCTGTTCATACTACATTAGGATAAATAAGATTCTGGCAGTGTCTGCGTGAGGGAGTGCAGCTAAAATCCCGACCCTTGTGGTCACGCTCAAATACAACAAAACCCCAAGAAAATCTTGAGGCTTTGTTGGTATACTGGAAGTTGGATTTTTGACTTTCCATCTTTCGACTTTATGATTTTGGATTATAGCGCCACTGCTTCTTTGATTCGGCGCAAGGCTTCAATTAGCAATTCTTCGCTGGTTGCGTAAGAAAAACGGATGCAATCTGGGTTTCCAAAAGCATCACCGGTTACGGTTGCTACATTGGCTTCGCCCAAAAGGTACATCGAGAAATCATTGGCATCCTTTATAAACGTTCCTCTTAATGTTTTTCCGAAGAAAGACGAAACGTCTGGAAATACATAAAAAGCACCTTCTGGAACGTTTATTTTCACGCCTGGAATGTCTTTTAATAATCCAACTACTAAATCTCTACGGCTATGGAAAGCGTCAACCATGTGTTTTAGAACACTTGGATCAGCATCTACCGCGGTAATGGTCGCACGTTGTGCAATACTGTTGGCGCCGCTTGTCACTTGACCTTGAATTTTTGTACACGCTTTAGCGATGAATTCAGGAGCTCCAATATATCCAATTCTCCAACCTGTCATAGCGAAAGCTTTAGCAACTCCATTTACGGTAATGGTTCTTTCTAACATTCCCGGGATAGATGCGATGCTGCAAAAAGTTCCTGAGAAATTGATGTGCTCATAGATTTCGTCAGCAACTACATAAACGTTTGGATATTTTTCCAAAACTTTTGCTAGAGCCGTTAATTCTTCTCTGTTGTACACCGATCCACTTGGGTTACAAGGAGAACTGAACCACATCATTTTTGTTTTCGGTGTAATTGCTGCTTCTAACTGTTCTGGTGTGATTTTGAAATCAGTATCTACAGAAGTGGGTACTTCTACAGGAACTCCACCCGATAATTTTACGATTTCGAAATACGAAACCCAGTAAGGAGCGGGTAAAATTACTTCGTCACCGTCGTTTAGCATTACTTGAGAAATGTTGTATAACGATTGTTTTGCTCCTGTTGAAACTACAATTTGGGAGGGTTTGTACTCTAAATCATTGTCTCTTTTAAATTTTCTACAGATCGCTTCTTTCAATTCCGCATATCCTTCTACAGGAGAATAGGTGCTGTAGTTTTCATCAATCGCTTTTTTAGCTGCTTCTTTGATGAAGTCTGGGGTATTGAAATCTGGTTCTCCTAAACTTAAACTGATAATGTCTTTTCCTTGTGATTTTAATTCTCTGGCTAAAGCAGCCATTGCTAATGTTTGAGACGTAGATAAATTGTTTATTCTATCTGATAATGGATTCATTTTTTATTGGTTGTAGTTAGTTTATTTATTAGTAGAGATGCACTGCAGTGCATCTCTAGGTATTATATGATTAGGTAAGTTCCGGTTTCATTCCCAATTCTTTCAAATGTTTGAAATGGGCAATAACAGCACTTCGCATTGTTTTGTATTCGTAATACGGTAAGTTGCATTCTTGGGCTGTTTCTTTTACGATGCTAGCAATTTTACCATAATGTACGTGGCTTATATTTGGAAAAATATGGTGTTCAATTTGGTGATTCAATCCACCAGTGTACCAATTAACGATTTTGTTTTTTGGTGCAAAATTAGTGGTGGTAAACAATTGATGAATCGCCCAAGTATTGTCCATTTCTCCTAATTCATTTGGAGATGGGTTGGTTGTTTCTTCTACAACATGAGCTAATTGGAACACTACACTTAGAATTAAACCTGCGGTGTAATGCATGATGAAAAAGCCAATAAGTACTTTCCACCACGTGATTCCAATCACAATCGGTAAAACAATCCAGATCGAAACATAGATTACTTTAGTGATAATTAAAGTGGTCCAAAGTGTTTTTGGACTTTTTGCTTCGCCGTATGATAATTTCCTTTTCAAGTAACTTTTCATCTGTTTGAAATCAGTTGTGATAGCCCAGTTGAACGTTAACAATCCGTATAAGAATACCGAATAATATTGTTGGAAACGGTGAAAATTATACCATGTTGCTTCTTTTGTGAAACGGATAACACGTCCAGCATCTAAGTCCTCATCATGGCCTGGAATATTGGTGTAGGTGTGGTGTAGCACATTGTGTTGCACTTGCCAGTTGTATACGTTTCCCGCCAGAACATAAATAGTGCCCCCCATGAATTTGTTGACCCAAGTTTTATTGGAATAAGAACCATGATTTCCATCGTGCATCACATTCATTCCTACTCCAGCCATTCCAATTCCCATGACGATAGTTAACAGAAGATGTGCCCAAAATGGCATGCCAAGTGTCAGAATTAAAAAATAAGGCGCAAGAAAAATAGAAAACAGAATTATAGTTTTTACATATAGTTTCCAATTGCCTGTCTTCTGGATGTTGTTTTCTTTGAAGTAGTTGTTAACCCGTGAGTTAAGTGTTCTAAAAAATTTTAGGCTATCTTGCTTAGCAAATGTTGGAGCATTATTATTCATATGTATTTAATAAAGTTCAAAGGTAATTATTATAAATTTTTGGATATACAAAATTGAGATAAATATTTTAACTCTAAAGTATTACTTTTGTTAAAAAATTATAAGATGGACGAGATTCTTAAGTATTTTCCTAATTTAACTGATATTCAGAAAGAGCAGTTTGAAAAGCTCGATTTTTTATACCACGATTGGAATGAAAAAATCAATATTATATCGAGAAAAGATATTGATGCTTTGTATACCAAACATATTTTACATTCGTTGGGAATAGCTAAAATCATAAAATTTGAGCCAGGAACGTATGTTCTGGATGTAGGCACTGGCGGAGGTTTTCCTGGAATTCCATTGGCGATTCTTTTTCCGGAAACGCGTTTTTATTTGATTGACATTATTGCCAAAAAAATCAAAGTGGTTCAAGCCGTTGCCGAAGGATTGGAATTGAAAAATGTAAAAGCGGAGCAATTGCGCGCCGAGAATGTAAAAGGAGATTTCGATTTTATCGTGAGTCGTGCCGTGACTAATATGCCCGATTTTGTTTCTTGGGTGAAAACCAAAATCAAAAAGAACAACAAACACGAATTGAAAAACGGAATTTTGTATTTAAAAGGAGGCGATTTAACCGAAGAGTTAAAAGATTTTCCTAAAGCGACGGAATATAATTTATCAGACTTTTTCGAAGATGAATTCTTTGAGACGAAGAAAGTAGTGCATGTGCCGTTGAAGTTTGTCCTGTAAGGTTGGTTTTCGGTGTCGAATTGGTGTCTGTAAACTAGAAGAATGCAGTACTTAAAAATAATAATTTAATGACAAATAAAGTAAGATCATTTTGTTTTTTGTTATTGCTATTGGTAACAGCCAATAGTAGTGCGCAAAAATCGGATCTAGGGAATTGGGTTGCTTATTTAGGCAACCAAAAAATTAACGATAGATGGAATTTTCATAATGAAGTGCAATATCGAAGCTTTAATTTTGGGGGAGATCTCGAGCAACTGCTTATCAGGACTGGGTTAGGGTATAATCTATCTGAAAATAATAATAATGTTTTACTGGGATACGCTTACATTCATTCTGAGCCGTATATAGCAGGAACAGAGGAGAAATCACGAACGGATGAACATAGGGTTTTTCAGCAATTCATTACAAAACAACAGTTTGGGCGCATGAATATTTTACATAGATATCGTTTTGAGGAACGATTTCTTCAAGGTGATTTTAAAATGCGTTTGCGTTATTTTATCTCATTGAATGTCCCGATAAATAAAAAAGGAATGGAGAAAAATGCTGTTTATGCTTCGTTATCAAATGAAATCTTTATCAATACAGAAAAGAATCACTACGATAGAGATCGTATTTATGGTGGTGTCGGATATTGTTTCAGTAAAAATATTAAAGTTGAAATGGGTGTGATATCACAACTTTTACCAACAAATAGAAGAACTCAATTTCAAGTCATGATTTTTAATAACTTGCCTTTTTAATCCTTTTATTCAAAAGCAATTGGAAATTATGTTTCAGTAGGTTTAGTGTGAAAAATAAAACCCACAAGAACTCATGACTTGATTTCTTGTGGGTTTTTTAATCTAAAAGAAGCGTTTCCTCGCCATTTCTTATTCTCCTAAAAACGGATATCGGTAATTCTCTGGAGTAACAAATGTTTCTTTGATTGTTCTTGGGGAAACCCAACGCAATAAGTTCAATACGGAACCTGCTTTATCATTTGTTCCTGAACCTCTGGCACCACCAAATGGTTGTTGCCCTACCACTGCTCCAGTTGGTTTGTCGTTGATGTAGAAATTACCTGCAGCATTTTCTAAAACTTTCATCGCATATTCAATGGCATAACGGTCTTGGCTCAAGACCGCTCCTGTCAATGCATATTCAGAAGTTGAATCTACTAATACAAGTGTTTCTTCCCATTTTGCATCCTCATAAACGTAAATAGTCAATACTGGTCCGAATAATTCGGTTTCCATTGTAGTGTATTTTGGATTTGTAGTTACGATAACGGTTGGCTCAATAAAATATCCAACAGATTTGTCATAATTTCCTCCTGCAATAATTTCGGCATCAGTATCTTTCTTAGCTTGGTCAATAAAACCAGCTAATTTGTCAAATGAACCTTCTGAAATTACCGAAGAAACAAAATTAGTGGTGTCTGCCGGCGATCCCATTTTCATGGAAGCTAAATCAGCTACTAATAACTTTTTTACTTCTGGCCATAATGATTGTGGGATATATGCTCTTGAAGCAGCGGAACATTTTTGTCCTTGGTACTCGAAAGCTCCTCTGGAAAGTGCTGTAGCAACTTGAGCAGGAATAGCGGAAGAATGCGCTACAACAAAATCTTTACCTCCTGTTTCTCCTACGATTCTTGGATATGTTTTGTAGTTACTGATGTTTTGTCCAATTTTTCCCCAAATGTCATTGAAGACACGAGTTGAACCAGTAAAGTGAATTCCAGCAAAATCACGACTTCCTAATAACGTTTCAGAAATCATGGCTGAGTCTCCATAAACTACATTGATTACACCATCCGGTAATCCGGCCAGTTTGAATACTTCTACAATTACATTTGCAGAATAAATTTGTGTCGCACTTGGTTTCCAAACAACAACATTCCCCATTAATGCTGGAGCAGCTGGTAAATTACCGGCGATTGCTGTAAAGTTAAACGGAGTGATGGCATATACAAATCCTTCTAATGGTCTGTGTTCTAATCTATTCCAAACGCCTTCTGATGAAGCGGGTTGTTCGGCATAAATTTGAGTCATAAACTGCACATTATAGCGCAAGAAATCAATAAACTCACAGGCTGCATCAATTTCAGCTTGGTGTACTGTTTTTGCCTGAGCAATCATAGTCGCCGCATTTATTTTGGCTCGATACGGTCCGGCAAGTAATTCAGCTGCTTTTAAAAATATGGATGCTCTGTGTTCCCAAGCTAAATTTGCCCATTTCTTTTTAGCTTCTAGAGCTGTTGAAATGGCTTTTTCTATATGTTCTTTATTGGCCTCGTGATACTGTCCCACAGTGTGTTTGTGGTCAAAAGGAGGGTTGATTGATTTTGTTTTTCCTGTTCGGATTTCTTCTCCTCCAATGTATAAAGGCACATCAACTGTTTCATTATACATTTTCTTGAAAGTGGCTAGAACTTCTTCTCTTTCCGGACTTCCTGGAGCGTAAGACTTAACGGTTTCGTTAAACGCTTTTGGGACGTTGTAAATTCCTTTTGGCATATTAAATAGATTTTAATTATAATCAAAAATTGATTGGTAAAGGTACTAATATTTCATCAATCAGAGAATCTGATAGGGAGTTAAAATTCTAATAAAACTGTTGGAATTTAATTCAAAGCAAATGGCGCACAGAGTCTAAAAGTAGGTACGATAACTTTGAAGTTTTTTGTTGAAGTGAAATTTATCATATTGAAATATCCTTTCATTGCGCCGTAGGGAGACGATAATAAACATCCAGAGCTATATGTGTGGAACTCTCCCGGTTTTAAAACGGGTTTTTTCCCAATTACGCCTTCGCCATCTACAATCTCGATTTCATTTAAGGAATCAGAAATCTCCCAATGGCGGGTGATTAATTGAACGGAATCCTTACTATGATTTTCTATAGTAATTACATAACTAAAGGCAAAATGAATTTTATAGTTTTTGAAGTAGGTGCCTTCAAAACTAGTCAAGACCGAAATTTTTATACCTCTTGTAATTTGAGAAACCATATTAAATGGATGAATAGTAGATTTATATTCACAAATTTACAAAAAAATGACCTCATTTTGTGAAATTCCCAAAAAGTTTTTTTAGTTGATAATATTTAATGAATTAGCCATTCCTTTTCCCACTACTCTGTCATATCGATCAATATTTTCTCTGTAATAGACTAGAATAGTATACTCATTTTCGGTTTGATAAAAATTGCCGTCAATTGCGTTTTCATAATCAATAACACCCTGATTATCGGCTACCCTGTACTGGAAGTTAGTGAATCCCTGTTTAATTAAAATTGCTTTCTCATAAATTCCTTTTTTGGGATTGTAATCCATTTTGTATTCTGGAATTAAAGTGTAATTATTGAACATTCCAGTAACGTAAATGTTTTTGTTGCTGTTGAAAGTGGGGGCAGAAAGACTAAAGTAGACCCAAGCATAATCAGCCTCAATTTCGCTGTTGGCAACATTAAAATTTTTGACTACAAATTCGCCATTTACATCTTGGGTAAACGAATATGGAAAGTTGCCTCTAGCGCTATTAGTATATAAAAAAGAACCATAAACCGGAGTGTTGAAATCTACTCTGGCGATAGCATTGTTAGCAGCTCTTATGTCTTTGTTTTCGAAAAACAAAAATTCATTTCCCGCCCAAAACTGAGTTTCTGAATCGTATTTGTAAATCAAATCATTCCCGATAGTGTATTGTGGAATTATATTTTTCACCGCACTATTCAATTCCCCATTTTGAAGTAAAATCACTTTTACATTTCGTAACGGAGTTTGGAAAATAAGTGTATTTGATCTAATGGTAAAATCTAAATTCTGCTTTGCCTCAATGTTGTTAACCGTTCGTGCCCGCTTTACTTGAATGGGAACCGTAACAAGATCTTCATATAGAATAATTTTTCTCGAAAATACGACCTCCTTGTTTTCGTTTAAAACTTTAACCATGTAATTTCCGCTAATCTTTAATTGCTGTGTAAACTGATTGGGAATTGCTAATTTGTAATGCGAATAGATTTGTAATGTATTAAATGAATTGGTATAGTCCTGAATTCTTTGGTTATCAAATCCTTCCAGATATTCGTTTTTTGGAATTTCCGTAGGTCTCCAATTGTAATCACAATGAATAATTTCGTAATAATAATTAACTTCATTGCCAAAGAGATCATCAAATTGCAATTGAAAACCTTCTCCTAATTTGAAAATTGAAATTGTGTTTTGGTCATTTTGTACGAATGAAATAGTCTTAATATTATAAGGTGGAATTACTTCTTTTTCTATTTGTGAGAAAGAAAAAAAAGAAGAAAATGTAATAAGAATAAAAGAAGCTGTTTTGAGAAAAGGGTTTTTCATTTTGTAAAACTTAATATTTTGTAAATATAACAATTCCCTTTTGGTATTGGTAAATCTTAATTTTTAGCAAGACATTTTTTGTGCGTAATATCTGTTAATTTTATCTTAAAATATTTTAATTTTTAAAGTTAACTAATTAGTTTTACTTTAAACAAACAAACTTTATGAAAAAAGTCAACAATTTAGTATTTAGTGTTTTACTATTTCCATTAGCTGTTTTTGCACAGCAAATGGATTATTCAAAAACCATTCCTTTTGATCCGAGCGTAAAAACTGGAAAACTGGAAAATGGATTAACCTATTACATCAAGAAAAATGCCAAACCGGAAAATAAGGTAGATCTTCGTCTAGTGGTTAATGCAGGATCTATTTTAGAAGCAGACGATCAGCAAGGATTGGCGCATTTTATGGAACACATGTGTTTCAATGGGACCAAGCGTTTTCCAAAGAATCAATTGGTGGATTATTTGCAAAGTATAGGGGTAAAGTTTGGACAACATTTGAATGCCTATACTAGTTTTGATGAAACGGTCTATTTCTTGCCAATTCCATCCGACAATCCCGAAAAACTTGAAAAAGGATTTCAAATAATCGAGGATTGGGCTTTTAATACTGTTTTGACTCCAGAAGAAATTGATAAAGAAAGAGGAGTTGTTCTGGAAGAATACAGGTTAGGGTTAGGGGCAGGAAAAAGAATGCAAAGCCGTTACATTTCTAAATTGATGCATAATTCCCATTATGCAGAGCGTTTGCCAATTGGTCAAAAAGAAATTTTAGAAAAATTCAAACACCAATCATTAATTAATTTCTATAAAGATTGGTACCGACCTAATTTGATGAGTGTAATTGTTGTAGGTGATATTGACGTTGCTGCAATGGAAAAGAAAATTATAGCTCATTTCTCAAGCTATAAAAATCCAGCAAACGAAAAACCAAGAAAAGTTTATGATGTTCCTCAGCATGCGGCAACTTTTGTAGCTGTCGAAAGTGATAAAGAGGCTTCAAGTGCACAAGTGCAATTGATTTATAAAGATTATGGTACTCCCAAGCCCGTAGTGAATATAGGTGATTTTAAGAATTATATAGTTGAGGGATTATTCAGTACGATTTTGAATACGCGATTGGATGAATTGACTAATTCGCCAACACCTCCATTTACTTATGGATATTCCTTTTATGGCGGAACTTTTGCCCGAAATAAAAAAGCCTATCAATCCGTGGCAATGTCTCAGGAAGATAAGCAGTTGAGTGCTTTGAAAGTATTGGTAACAGAAAATGAAAGAGCGAAGAAATTTGGATTCACTCAAGGAGAATTAGACCGTTCCAAAGCAGATTTTCTAGCTTCTATCGAAAAAGCATTTAATGACAGAGATAAAACCAATTCCGTTAATTTTGTTGGGGAATACCAAGCTAATTTTTTAGAAAAAGAACCTGTTCCCGGAATTGAATGGACGTATCAAACCGTAAAACAATTGATGCCTTTAATTGATTTGAAGGATGTTAATAGTTTGATTAAGGATTATGTCAAAGAAGACAACCGTGTCATTATTCTTACCGGTCCTGAAAAAGAAGGGTTGAAAAAAGTTACAGAACAACAAGTTTTAGAGGCGTTAAAAATCAATATAAGTGATATCACACCGTATAAAGATGTTGCTGTTGTAGCCAGTTTAATCCGAAATAAAGTCTCGCCAGGAACTGTTGTCAAGCGCGAAAGCAATGTGAATATTGGCACCAAAACATTAGTTTTATCCAATGGTGCTAAAGTTACTTACAAGAATACTGATTTTAAGAATGATGAGGTACTATTCGAAGCAATTAGTTTTGGTGGGAGTAATTTATATTCTACAGCCGATATGAAAAAAGTTCAATTTGCAAATGGCGCATTAACTGAAGCTGGTTTCTCGGGATTAAAATTGAATGATATCAATAAATTCATGACGGGGAAAATAGCAAGAGTAAATCCTTATATTGGGATTACTACCGAAGGATTAAGAGGGAGTGCAACTCCTAAAGATTTAGAATATTTATTCCAAATGACGTATGCTTACTTCACAGATTTAAACATGGATATGGCTGCTTTTGAAGGGTATAAACAAAAACAAGGTGCTTTCTTTAATAATATGGCTTCACAACCAAATTTTTATTTTCAACAAGAGTTTTATACCTACTTAAATAAGGAAAATCCCAGATTCAATGGATTGATTCCTTCCGCTGCAACTTGGGAAGAGACGGATTATACATTAGCCTATACTAAATATAAAGAACGTTTTGCTAATGCTGCTGATTTTGAATTTTATTTTGTTGGAAACATAGATGATAAAACTCTGGAAGAATATGCGATCAAATACATAGCGTCTTTACCAGCATCCGATAAAAAAGAGAAAGCAGTTGATTTAGGATATCGAATGCTAAAAGGAGATCTAAAAAAAGTAGTGAATAAAGGTACGGATCCTAAAAGCAATGTAACCATAATGTATTACGGGGATGCTAACTATTCCGCTAAGAATGCGATGACTATGCAGGCATTAGGGGAAGTGTTAACAATCAAATTGATAGAGCAATTGCGCGAAAACGAAAGTGGAGTTTACGGGGTGTCAGCAAGAGGAAGCATGGTTAAAGTGCCAAACGAGTCGTTTAGCTTTACTATTGGTTTCCCATGTGGGCCAGATAATGCCGAGAAATTGACCGCATCAGCTTTGAAAGTGCTTCAGAATATTATTGATAACGGACCGGATGAAAAAGATGTAGCTAAATTTAAAGAAGGGGAGCTGGCTGATTATAGAAAAGAGAGTAAGGAAAACAGATATTGGTTGTCTAATTTCACAAGATCTTATGTCAATGGAAATAGTCCTGATGAAGTGTTAAAATTTGAAGAAGCTGTAAATGCAGTTACCGCAAAGGAAATTCAGAATGTTGCAAAACAATATCTTACCAAAGATAAAGTAATTGGAATGTTAATGCCGGAAAAAAAATAAACGAAATCATTTTTAAACTATAAACCTGCTAAAGTTAAATTTAGCAGGTTTTTTTATTGGTATAAATTATTTAAAACAAACCGGAATAATTTCTCCTTTGGCCAAACAATATTTTTCTACTAACTCCGGTGCAATTTTAGTGGTGTATTTTTCTTCGATTACTTTAAAACCGATATTTCGTAATTTATCAAAATAATCGCGACCATAAATACGAACATGATCGTATTGACCAAAGATTTTAGCACGTTCTTTTTGATCCGTAATGGTGTCATCAGCAAAAGTGGTGGCTCTGGATAAATCCTGTGGAATTTGTAGAATTGCCATTCCACCTGGCTTTAAAACCCGATACAATTCCTGCATGGCTTTCGTGTCATCCGGAATGTGTTCTAAAACATGATTGCAAAGAATGACATCATATTGATTGTCTTCAAAAGGCAAATTACAAATGTCAGCCTTTACATCCGCCAAGGGCGAAAATAAATCAGTTGTCGTATATTCTAAATTTTTTTGATTTCTAAACAGTTTGTAAAAGGCTTGTTCGGGTGCAAAATGCAATACTTTCTTTTTTACTGTAGAGGTGAAAAAATCAGTTTCTTCATTTAAATACAACCATAATAAACGGTGTCTTTCCAAGGAAAGTGTACTGGGCGAAAGCACATTGTTTCGTTGAGTTCCATACCCGTAAGGCAGAAACATTTTGAAACTTTTTCCGTCAATAGGATCTGTAAATTGAGTTCCCTTTAAAGCAAATGCAAGAACGGGACGGGCCACATAACTCAAACGAATGAGTATCGGGCGGGGAATAGTATTGAGTATAAGTTTAAAAAGTTTTTTCATTACAGCACTAAAGGTTTTTGTCTAAACTCATCTTCTTCATTGCTTACAATTCCCAAAGCTTTGTAAACATAAGCAAAAGTGGATAAAATCTCTGGTTTACCATCGATAATAGCTACATCATGTTCGAAATGGGCACTTGGTTTTCCATCGGCAGTTAGAATTGTCCACCCGTCTTTTAACTGTTTGATGTTTCGGGTACCCATATTAATCATGGGCTCAATGGCAACAACCATTCCTTCAACAAAAAGCTTTCCTCTTCCTTTTTTACCATAATTAGGCATCTCAGGATCTTCGTGCATTTTTTGTCCTAATCCGTGTCCTACTAATTCCCGGACTACACCATAACCATGGGCTTCCGTATATCTTTGAATGGCATTTCCTACATCTTCTACGCGATTGCCTATTTTTAATTCGCGGATTCCTACATATAAAGATTCTTTAGTTACCTGTAATAATCTTTTAGTTTCCGGCGCGACTTCACCAATTTCGAAAGAATACGCATGATCCCCATGGTATCCGTTTTTATAAGCTCCACAATCTACTGAAATAACATCACCGCTTTCTAAGGGTTTATTATTTGGGATTCCATGAACTACTTGTGCGTTTGGACTCATACAAAGGGAGTTTGGAAAACCATACAATCCCAGAAAACTGGGTTCAGCGCCATGATCACGAATAAATGCTTCAGCTAATTTGTCCAGGTATAAAGTGGTGACGCCCTCTTTAATTTCTGAAGCAATCATTCCTAATGTTTTGGATACGATTAAGGCACTTTCGCGCATTAATTCTATTTCTTCACGTGATTTTACAATAATCATAATTTCAAATTTTCAGTTTGCAAAAGTACAATTTTATAAATTAGTTAATCCGGATTGGCCATTATTTTAAAAAGTTCTGAATTTGAAATATAGAAACGGTTCTCTAGAGCTATTTTCGAAAGTTGTGCAATTACTAAATTATTCTCTCTGGTATTGATTAGAAATAGGGAACTTTCGCCAAAAGAAAACAATCGTTCTTCGGAGTTAAGCATAAGAATGTTATCCTGTACCAAAGCTTTGATTAACTCTTTTTGTTTTAGCAACGATTCTATCTCAATTTTTTGAGCACTAATTTTATTGCTTAGTTGCACTTTTTCTAAGTCTAATATAAATTCAGTTTCTTGCACTTTATATTTTGCCAATTTCAAATTGCCGCGTTCTTTTCTTAGAAACAAAGGGAAATAAAAATCCAATCCTATTTTATAATCCTGAAATTGGTAATTGTCAATATAACTGGGTTCGGACAAATAAGAGTATCCTACATCAATCTTTGGTAAAAGCATGTTGGCTTTTAGTTTTCGTTCTACATTGAGTATGTCAATTTTACTTTGTAGCGCATTTATTTTAGGATGATTGGTGATAGAAAAATTAGGATTTAATAAATCATTGGTTTTTAAACTTTCCTGAATTGTAAATTCCAATTGGGTTTCAGGAATAAGTTCTTCTGAAATTTCTAAGGGAATGTTATTTTCCAGCCAAAGGAAAGTGGAAAGTTCTAGTTTGGCTTTCGCCAATTTCAGATTTGAATCTTCCAAGTTAAGCAGTCTGTTTTTTACAATAATTCCTGCTTCAATACTGTCAATTGCCGGTTTATCCCCTTGCTTGATTAAGGATTGAATTCCTTTAAAACGAATTTCTGCATTCCTACTGTACTCTTGGTACAACTGAACCTCGTTAAAATTTTTCTTCCAATTAAAATAGGCTAATGAGGCATCATACAAAACAACGATAGCTTGAAGTTTTCTTTCAGATTGGCTTAGTTGTATTTGCATCTTTGCTTTTCTCACGTCAGCCATTCGTTGGTTTATGAATAATCCTTGTCCAAGCGGAATGGTGATGCCCAGTGAAGTCAATCCTTGATTAGGCAAGGTGTTTTGGGGGTTCAGATAAATTCCTTCGTTGTTGTCAAAGCCTGCTTTAATCTCAATTCCGTACCAAGTTGGTATTTTAAAACTGCTATTTAAAATCGAATAATACTCTTGATCTTTGAATTGCTTTTTGCTAAAATCGACTTCAATTTTTGGATCAAAGCCACCACGAGCCATCATCAAATTAGCTTGTGCTTTATTTATTTCCAAATTAGCGTTTTTAACTAACGGATGGTATTTTTTCACATACCCTAAGAATTCTGTATACGAAAGCTCTTTTGATGCGTTCTGTTGCGCTGTAGCAACAAGTGTAAAGAATAAAAATGCGAAAAGTAGCTGTTTCATTATTTTTTTTCTTTGGTTGTTTTTGTTGCCGGTTGGTAATAATTAGGAGGAAAACCATTTAATGTTCTCCATAATTCGAACCACACAGGCACCGTATTCAGTAAAGCGATAGTTTGTGCGCCCGCTCCTATACTTAGTTGTTTAGGCCAATTATCTTCGTCTTTGTCAGGGCTGATTAAAACTCTGTATTTTCCATTTTCGCTAATGAAGTTTTCAATGGCTACAATTTCTCCGCCAAAAGTTCCGTAGGACATGTCTGGCCATCCTGAAAACACGATTGTTGGCCATCCATCAAACCACACCCGAACTTTTTCCCCTTTGCTCAACAGCGGCAAGTCAATAGGATTTACAAAAGTTTCTACTGCAATATCATACTCTGAAGGCATAATGGTAGCAATTGGTGTTCCTTCTTTTATCGTTTCGCCTAAACCGGATTGTAAAGCCCTGTTGATGTATCCGCTTTGGGATGCTTTGATGTAGTACATGCCATTACGGATGCTGTAATTCACATATTGGTTTTCAAGTTTATTGACTTGCGCATCAGTATCATATTGACTGCTGAGTGCCGTAAATTTATCACTATTGGCTTTAGAAACTTTTTCAGCATATTCTGCTGTAATTCGGTTTACTTCTACTTTTGCATTAATAAGTTCGTTCTTACTGGTTAAGTACTTGTTTTCCTGAGTTATGATTTTAGCCTCGCCTTCTTGTAATTTTAGTCTTTTTTCCTCAATATCAGTTAATGGTTTTAAACCTTCTTTGTTCAGCTGAACGGAACGGTTGTATTGAGTATCAGCAATCCGGAGTTGTGTTCGTACCGCCACTAAATCCATACTGTCACTTTTTATTTTTAAAAGGGCTTGTTTGATTTTATTTTGGGCTTGTTCAAGTTTTAACGTTTTTTCGGTCTCAATAGCTTTAATTTGACCTGAAAGTGTACTTACTTTTGAACCATAAGATTCCAAAGACTGTTTCTTGGCATCCATTTGTTTCTTAGTATTCTCTACTAAATTCGGATCCATATAATCTTCTTTAATTTCCGATATAAAAAGAATAGTGTCTCCTTTATTGACAAAATCTCCCTCTTGCACGTACCATTTTTCTAATCGACCAGAAATTACACTCTGAATGGATTGTGGTCTTTGACTAGGTTTTAAAGTAGTTACCGCTCCTGTTCCAGAAATATTTTGTGTCCAAGGCAAGAAAAGAGCAACAAGACCAATTGCTGAAACAGTGGCTATAATTCTGTTTAAAATTTTATAATGCGGTCTGTTGGATAAGTTTTTGACAGTGGAATACCGATTGAGTGACGGTAATTTCGTTTTATTATCGGATATGTTTAGCATGGCTAATTATTTTTTTAAATCAAGTTGAATAAGACCATTTTTCAGTGTAATCTTTCGATTGGTTTTGGTTTCCCAATACGGGTTTTTAGAGGAGACAATGATTGTCCATTTGTTCTTATCCGAAGTGATAAAATCAATAATTTCATTGGCTACTTTTTCATCCATAGTATCTGTAGGGTCTTCATAAAAAAGTATTTTTGGTTTGTGAATAATACTTCGTGCTAACAATATTTTTTGTGCATTGGAGGAGGATAACTGTTTTCCTTCCGGATAAATACTTTGGTCTAAACCCTTAGGATATGATTTTATAAACGAGGTGAGTTGCACTCCGTCAATTGCCCATTTCAAATCTTCGGAACTTATCAATGGATCATTGAAGGTAATGTTTTCCTGAAGAGTTCCTTCAAATGGTTTTTCTCCATAAATGATGCTTCCTATTTGAGATCGATACTGTTTCATGTTTATTTTTCGAAACGTATCGTCATTGATATAAAAGGAACCAGAAGTGGGTTGGAGCAACCCGGACAATATTCGAATTAAAGTTGTTTTTCCAGAACCATTCTCGCCATCGATTACTATTTTTTCCCCTTGTTTTATTTTCAATGAAATAGTATT
This sequence comes from Flavobacterium sp. GNP008, assembly GCF_056428965.1. Classification (NCBI taxonomy): domain Bacteria; kingdom Pseudomonadati; phylum Bacteroidota; class Flavobacteriia; order Flavobacteriales; family Flavobacteriaceae; genus Flavobacterium; species Flavobacterium sp. GNP008. The sequence continues at coordinate 1,456,869 of NZ_JBWJVL010000001.1, forward strand.
CAGTATTTCTTTATCATAATCGGGGAATTTGAAGGTAAGATTCTCAATTTCTAATGAAATATTGGCGTAGCAAATATCACTTTTAAAACTAGTTTCTTCTTCTAATGTCAGGTCAGTAACTTGTCCTATTTTTTCAATGGAAGTTAATACATCATAGAAAGTTTCTAGTCCAATAATTATTTTTTCTAAGGAATTAATTACTAGTAAAATGATAATCTCTGCAGCAACAAATTGCCCAATATTCATTTGTTGTGATAACACTAAAAAACCTCCTATTGACAACAAACTAGTAGTAATTATAATTTTGAATATAATTAACTGACTGAATTGTTTCTTGATAATATTAAAATGTTTTTCCCGATAATTCAAGTAATCAGCAACTAAAGAATTATTTTTTTGAAGTGCATAATCGTAGTTGAGTTCATTTTTGAAACTATAGCTGTTGCGCGCCATTTCTTGAAGCCAGCTTGCTACTTTGTATTTGAATTTTGATTCTTTTAAACTAGTTTCTAACCCAGATTTGTAAGAAAATCGGAAGATGAAATACAAAAGGAAAAAAAGTAAAAAACCAAATACAATAAAATAAGGATGATAAAGGGACAATAATATTACTCCAAAAACAATTTGTAATAAACCTGCCGAAAAATCAATCAATAATTTTGAAGTTCCTTTTTGAATGGACATAGTGTCAAAAAAGCGATTGGCTAACTCCGGTGGATAACTGTTGTGTAATTCTTCTGTTTTTATTTTTGGTAACCGAGCGGCAAATTCAAATGAGGAGCGAACGAATATTTTTTGCTGTAGATTTTCCGTAATCCGAAGTTGCATTAACGAGAGGATCCCCGCTAAGGCTACCCCAAAAACGACCAAGACAATTAATACAATCCACGAAGCACTCACTCTTCCAGATTGAATAAAGTTAGTGATGGCTTGAATTCCAAGCGGGAGCGACAAACTAATCAATCCAGCAAATATGGCGTAAAAAATTATTTGGGAGACATCTTTTTTGTCTAATTCAAGTAAGTTGTAAAATCGTTTTAGAGGAGTCATAATAGTAGTGATATGTTTTTTTAAAATATTTTTATCTCAAAACGTTTTCTGCGAGATTCAAATAAAAATTGGTTGTGCTTACGGAGTCATTACAATCGGTAATGGTTTTTAAATGCTGGGTTAGAAAATGCTGGTGCAAACTTCCTTCTACAATTGTAGAAATGAGGGATTTAGCATACGGATATTCTGGATTTACTTCGGTTACAATTCCTACAATTCGATTGATAACGCTTTTATACATCAAGAAAAAACCTTCGTTGTTTTCTTGATCAATTTCCTTAATGTATAGTGTTTTTGTGAACTCAGCTATAATGATTTTGTTGAGAACGGCTTCATTGATATGTACTGTATCATTGTCATCCCTTACTTTTTCGGTTACAATAGTTATCGCTTTTTTTAGTTTTTCCTTAGGATCTGAGATATTTGCAGTAGCAAAAACCAGTTTGTATTCCATCCAACTCCAGTACCAGGAGGATAAATAAACCAATAATCGATGTTTGTTTTCAAAGTAACGGTATACCGAGCTTTCGTTTGATCCTATTTTCTCTCCTAGTTTTTTAAAAGTAAAATTGTCAAACCCAATTTCGTCTATTAAAAGAATACTTTGTTCTACAATTTTTTTACCTAAAGCTGAGGTTTCAGGATCTTTAACATATATTTTTTCGTTGACTTGTATTTTTAAATGGGATAAGATTGTACTCACGATTGATATTATTTTATGCAAATATAATAGTATTACTATCAATTTTGAGATTTTAACTTTTATTTATTAAAAAAGCTACTTAGTTGAAGTAGCTTTTAATTGTAGTTTGGTGTCTTTATAGTAAAGAATGGCAGGTCATTACAGTAGGTTTTTCGACTCCCATTAACGCTAATATTGTTGGAGCAATATCTCCAAGAACGCCATCGTGTATTGTTTTTAAGTCTTTGTCTACTAGAATAATAGGGACTGGATTTGTAGTATGGGCAGTGTTAGGACTTCCATCAGGATTAATCATGGTCTCACAGTTTCCGTGGTCTGCAATTACTATAGTAGTGTAATCATTTGCTAAAGCGGCTGTAATTACTCTTTCTACACATTTGTCAACGGCTTCACAGGCTTGTATTGCCGCACTCATAATTCCTGTATGTCCTACCATATCGCCATTGGCAAAATTAAGACAAACAAAATCTACGTCGCCTTTGTAAAGTTCTGGAATCAAAGCGTCAGTCAATTCAAAGGCACTCATTTCGGGTTGTAAATCATAAGTGGCAACTTTTGGTGAGTTTTTCAAGATGCGACTTTCCCCTGCAAAAGGCAATTCTCTCCCGCCAGAAAAGAAGAAAGTCACGTGAGGATATTTCTCTGTTTCGGCAATACGGATCTGTTTTTTATGTGCTTTTTCTAAAACTTCTCCTAGCGTTTCGGTAATGTTATCTTTGTTGTAAACGACTTTTACATTTTGATAGGTTTCGTCATAATTGGTAAGGGTAACAAAATATAAATTGAGTTTATGCATGTTTTGCTCATGGCAATCCATTTGGGTCAACACTTCTGTAAGTTCGCGTCCTCTGTCTGTTCTGAAATTAAAGAAAATAACTACATCATCTTCTTCAATTGTGGCCACTGGTTTGTCACATTCATCTACGATAATGGTTGGATGAATAAACTCATCGGTTACATTAACTTCATAACTTTCTTCTAGGGAAGCAACTGCATTGGTCGAATGTGTTCCTACTCCGTTTACTAATAAATCGTAGGCCAATTTTACTCTTTCCCAGCGTCTGTCTCGATCCATTGCATAATAACGTCCCACCACTGACGCCAGTTTTACCGTAGTTGTCGCTATATAATTTTGTAAATCCTGAATGTAATGTTTACCAGATTTTGGATCTACATCACGACCATCTGTAAAGGCATGTACAAAAACTTTTTGTAAACCGTGTTGTTGTGTTGCGTCAATCAAGCCGCGTAAATGGGAAGTGTGGGAATGAACACCGCCATCTGAAACCAAACCTAAAAAATGTACTTTTTTATTGTTTAATCTAGCGTAAGTGAAAGCATCTATCAAGACTTGCTCTTTTGCTAACGTACCGTTTGCTACAGCAAGATTAATCTTGGCTAGATCCTGGTATATGATTCGGCCAGCACCCAGATTCATATGACCTACTTCGCTGTTTCCCATTTGTCCTTCTGGCAAGCCTACATTTAAGCCGTCGGTTCTTAGTTGAGCGCTTGGATACTTTTTATAAAGACTGTTGATAAATGGCACGTTGGCATTGTCAATTGCAGATACTTTAGGATCAGGAGATTTCCCCCAACCATCTAATATCATAAGAATTACTTTTTTGTTCATTATACGATTGTTTTAAACAAAGGTATAGTATTTCTAAAAAGGTTCGAATGAATAGAAATCACTATTATGCATTCAGAGGTGATCAATAACAAAAATTGATAATTTTGTTGTGTAACGTTATCTTTTTTAAAATTACTGTATTTTAGAATTTATTCTTCACCTGATTGTAATCAATGAAATAACGGACACTTATAGAAAAAACATGGCTTAATGCATCGTTATTTAATAAATTAGTGACATTGTCTTCAAATTCTTTATTAATGTTTCTTTCAAATCTAGCAGCATTATTCCTGTAGAGAACCGATACCTGACTTCCTGGGGCAAACCACCATGAATAAGAAAGGTCAGCATTCCAGGAGTAAAAACTAGAATTCTTGTTAGTAGTGTATCCTGAGAATTCAGTAAGTCTTCCGTTTTCTCCTAATGATAAAGCATTCTTGTTTTCAGCATAGGACCAATATTGTCGCAACGAAATATTAAATGTCATTTGACTGTTTAAAGAGTATTTTCCTGAAAGTGTGTTGGAATACGTAATTACATTTCTATTGGCAAAAAGGATAGTGTTAGGAGTAGTCGCATTCATATCATCATTAACGCTGTCAATGTATCCTTTGTTGTTGTTTTGTCTAAAAAAGTTGAATTTGTAATTCAGCGATAATTTATCATTAAAGCGATATCGTGGTCCAATTGAAAAACCATAAGAATTTCTTCCCGTTTCATCGAAAGCGGCATAAGATGGGTTAAAGTCAACAGCAAAACTATTATTATAATTCGTTGAGATATATATAAATCCTCCAATCTTGGTGGGTCTTATTACATATCGGTTAGGGGTTCTGGGTTCGTAATAATCGAAAGTTTCTAATGGATTTGCATCTATCCCAATTCCTAGATAATGATTTTTTTTGGTATTCGAGTTGATTTGAAAATTGATGTTACTGGATTGCACTTTACCAGTTTGTTTTTGGAACTGGGAATAAGCATTTATCCTGGCGTTAAAACTGTTGAAATACTTAGTTGGATTCAAAATTCTGTAACTGGTATTGCCGTAAATACTATAATAATTAGTTTCAAAATTAATTCCCAAGTCGTTGTTGTCAAAAAATTTTGTTGTAATGTCTCCACCAATACCATATCGGAATTTTCCGCTCGTTTCAGAAAAATTTAATTGAGAACTAATCCCTTTTTTATCTTCGGTACTGTTTATATAGCTGTACTTTAAATCACCCGCAAGGTTATACGTGTTCTTTTTGGTGTTTAAATCCCAGACTAATGCAGTGACATTACCATCTCGGAAATTCCCGTTACGGGTTACATTTGTGTTAACAAATGCGATAGATGAATTTTTTCGAAAGCGTTGATCTAAAACTAAAACATTGTAGTTGGCGAGCGGTTCTACTACTTCTTTTCGTACTTCTTGAGTATCAGTATTTCGGATTGATGCCGAAGTTTTTTCGGTAACGGCATTTAGAATTCCTATACCCAATCCGTTTTTAGTTCGTCCAGATATTTTTAGAGCATTAAGGAGATTGACACTTGCTGGATTATCAATAATTTCTTCGTTTGCAGCAATGGAGGGGTAATTGCTTGGGTTACCTCCAATTCGTCTCGAATAAACTAAATTCCCTTTGCTAAAAAGATCGGTCCCTTCTGTAAAAAAAGGCCTATTTTCATTAAATTGTTGTTCAAATGGGCCTAAATTTAGGATTTGATCATCATATTTTGTTTGTCCAAAATCAGGTATAAGTATCATATCTAGAGTAAAGGCATCGTTTATGCCGTATTTTAGATCCAGTCCGCCTTTGAGTGTTCCGAATGTTTTTTGCCCGGCACTGGCATTGGCATAAAAAGAAGAATAAGGCAAAAGAAAGAGTCGTGTTGGTGGTTTTATATTTTCAATTCCTTCCAAAACTCCAGTTTGTTGGGTAAATGTTCCCAGTTTTGAATCAATAAAATTCCAAGTGTATTTATGGCGGTCCCGTCTAATTTCTCTAAAAAAATTAAGTCCCCAAGTTTGTTTGTTTTCATTGGAGAATCGCAAAGCGGCGTAAGGAATTCTCATTTCTACAATCCAGCCTTTATCGGTAATCACAGCTTTGCTTTTCCAAACTGCATCCCAGGAATAATCTTCTCCATTGGTGTCAGTAGTGATACAATCCGCTTGGCCATCAGCGGCATTTACAAAAAACTGAAAATCTTGCTGCCCGTCATTATAACCATTTATAAAAATACCAAAAATGTCTGAAGTCCCAAAATCATCTCGTTGGGTAATCTCTTTTAAAATTTTATCTGGATTTTCATCATACATAATGGCTCCAACATATATGGCTTCATTATCATATAAAATCTTTACTTCTGTTCTCTTGTTTTCTGGAATTTTTTTGCCATTATCAGGCTCAAACATGATGAAATCATTGGCGATTGAAGCTGACTGCCATATTGTTTCATCTAAGGTTCCATCTATGGCAATGCTTTCTGAAATAAATTTTGTTTGTAATACTTTTTTTTGGCTGAAACCCAAAACACTCATTAATAGAAAACAAAGTAATAAATGATTTTTCATGAAATTGTTGATTGATTGATGCAAAAATAAAAAAACCAAAATAGTTTCAAAGTAGAAATCACCAATTCGCTCAATAGTTTGAATTAATAGACTCGGTTTCTAAGATAATGTTACAGTTTAATTTGAAAAAATTAAAATTTATTTTTCACTGCATTGTAATCTATAAAATAGCGAATGCTGATGGAAAACACATTAGTAAGGTCGCTGTTGAAGATGTTTTTAAGATTTTTAGACAAGTCTTTTTCTACGATACTTGCTCTTTCTAATCCGTAATTTCGATACAAAATAGAAATTTCACTTCCTGGAGCAAACCACCAGGAATAGGATAAATCAAAATTCCAGGAATTAAAGTTCCGGTCCTTGTTTAGTGTGTAAGTAGCATTAGGCGCTAAATAACCATTTTTTTGTAAGGTAAAAAATGCATGATTTTTAGAATAGGACCAATAATAGCGTGCGGTTAAATTAACAGTCATTTTGTTATTGATCGAATATTTTCCAGTCAGGTTGTTCTGTAATATTTCACGATTGCGTTCCGTAAATACAATTCCAGCATCATCAAAGTCTACCCATCCTCGATCGTTTTTCATATTAGTATATTCTACAGCGTAGGCCAAAGAAAATTTGTCATTGAATCGGTATTTTGGGCTTGCATACATACCATAATTTAGCCTTCCTTGCTCATCATATTTGGTAAAAGATGGTGTCATGTCTAAAGTAAGTGCATTATTTCTATTCAATTCAAAACCAAAATAAGAAGCAACTCTTTTAGGAATATAGACATACCTTCCGTATTCACGAGGTTCGTAAAAATCAAATGTTTCAACAGGATTTACGATAACGCCTAATTCGAAATAATCGTTATTTAAAGAAGTTCCTTTAAACACTGTTTTGTACCACCCTTCCTGAATTTTACCGGTTGTGTTATGAATTTCTAGGTTTAATTCTTGTTCAATTTTAAGGGTGTTGAAGACTTTTGTAGGGTTTAATATGCGGTAGCTTGCATTTGCTAATGCGGCGTGATAATTCGTGTAGAAAATAATCCCTAAATCATTAATGTCGTAATTTTCGGAGATGTACTTTCCAGAGAATAAATACCGATACCTTCCGCTTGTTTTTTCAAAATTTAATGATGTTTTGTATCCATTGTAATCTTCTGTGGTGTTCACATGACTGAATTTAAAATCACCATATAAATTATAAGTATTCTCTTTTGTATTCAAATCAAACAATAATGCGGAAGCATTCGCATCTCTGAAGCTTCCATTTCGGGTGGTGTTTGCATTAACAAAAGAAACAGATGAATTCTGACTAAAACGCTGATCGAGTACTAACATATTATAATTAGTTAATGGCTCAATTACTTCTTTTCTGACTTCACCTGTGTCATTGTTCAAAATAGTGGCCTTTGTTTTTTCAGTAACTGCATTAAGGAATCCTATCCCTAAACCTTTTTCGGTACGACCAGATATTTTTACTGCATTGAGTAGATCAACAGTACTGGGGTAATTTATAATTTCTTCTCCTTGGATAACATCCGGTTCAGTACTAGGATTTCCCCCAATTCTTCGGGAATAAAATAATCCTCCTTTGCTAAAGAGGTCTGTTCCTTCAGTAAAGAAAGGCCTGTTTTCAGCAAATTGTTGCTCGAAAGGTAATAAGTTCAAAATGGCATTGTCAAACTTTGTTTGTCCAAAATCAGGTACTAAAATAGCGTCCAGTGTGAAGGAATCATTGATGCCGTATTTTATATCCAAGCCAGCTTTTAAAGTAGTGTCTGAGCCAATGTTACTTTGTTGGTAATACGCAGATGCGTAAGGGATTAAGAAGAGTCGGGTAGGTGTTTGTATGTTTTCAATTCCTTGTAGAATACCTGCTTGAGGAATTACGGCCCCAATTTTAGTGTCAATCCTGTTCCAAGTATATTTTTGCACATCACGCTTGATTTCTCGCATGAAATTTAAACCCCAAGTTTGTTTTCCAGCTTTTGAAAATCGTAAAGCGGCATACGGAATTTTCATTTCAACAGCCCAACCAAATTCAGTGAGCGTGACTTCACTGTCCCAGATGGCATCCCAAGTAAAATCTTCATAGTCTTCGGTGGCTAAACAATCCATTTGTACACCAGCGGCACTTACAAAAAATCTAAAGTCTTGTTGGCCATCATTGAAGCCATTGATATAAACAGCGAAATGATCTGACACCCCAAAGACATCTCTGTTGGTAATTTCTCGTTGAATTTTATTGGGTTCGTTATCATACAGCAATGCAGATATGTAAATGGCATTGTTGTCATACAGCACTTTTACTTCTGTTTTCTTGTCCGTACTAATGGGTTTTCCATTATCGGGCTCAAACATTACAAAATCAGAAGCAATTGAGGCTGACTCCCAAATCTCCTCAGTTATTTTTCCATCAATAGTTATGTTTTCGGTTATAGATTTTGCTTGAAGTGTTTTTTTTTGGCTGTATAAATTAAAACTGAAGAATAGTAATGAAAACAGTGTTATAGAATGTAATTTTGACATAAATTGGGATTGAATCTAAACAAAAATAATAAAATTAACATAGAAATTGTATTTTTTATGGTTATTCACTCAATAATTCGTAATAGTTTTCGTTATAGTTAAACTAAATTTTTGTTAAATGCAATTTGAATCCTAATTTTAGCCGTACGTTTGCAACCCCAATCATCTTATAACCTAAAGACAATCAATGATTTATACAATACTTCCTACTATTTTATTTATGCTTGCTTCCTTCTCTCCAAGTAAAACAAGCCTTCCTGAGCCAAAAAATGTAGCACCAGTAGTTTATGCTAAAGCTGTAGAAATAAGCGATGAAACTAAAATTGAGTTGGCATACAATAATTTGCATTCTGACAAATTTACATTGCCAAAATTAGAAAGCTTTGCAGTAGCTTTGAAAGGGTATTATTCTCTGAAAGAAAAAGGGTTGGTCAAGAAAGAAATTTTAACCTTGGTTGATTTTAGTTTGTCTTCCAATACAAAAAGACTTTGGGTGATTAATTTGGTCACCGGAGATATCCTATTTCATTCTCTTGTTGCCCATGGAAGAAATACCGGTGATGAATTTGCTTCTAATTTTTCAAATGCTTCGGAGTCTTATAAAAGCAGTTTGGGTTTTTACTCAACAGGCGAAATTTATTCGGGCAAACACGGAATGTCACTTCGATTAGATGGTTTAGAAAAAGGAGTAAATGATAATGCAAGAGCAAGAGGTGTAGTGATGCACGCAGCGGATTATGTTTCTAATTCGTTTATTAAAAACAACCATAGATTAGGAAGAAGTCAGGGTTGTCCTGCTGTTCCTGCTGAATTATCTAAAGAGATTATCACCGCTATAAAAGATAAATCATGTTTTTTTATTTATCATCCTTCTAGAATTTCTAAATTTGGAGAGAAATCAATTTCGTAATTTCAGGTATAAATTAGTATCTAGGCTATAGATATCATCTCTGAAAATCAATTTGTCATTTTCGCTCCAAGCAGTCCAATATAATAAATGGAAACGAACTTCCTTTTTTATTTTGACAAATTTTGTTCTTTCGCTTTGTAGTATTTCTGTTATTTTTTCTAAATTCCAATTGACGTCATTTCCCAATAAATATTCTGTTAATTCTAATGGATTGTCAACTCTGACACAACCCGAACTCAAGGATCGGTCTATTTTTTCAAAATAATCTCTATGATTGGTGTCGTGTAAATAAACAGAAAAACGGTTCGGAAAAATGATTTTTACCATCCCTAACGAATTAAACGTTCCCGGGCTTTGTACATATCGATACGTTTTGGCTTGTGATAATTCCCATTCGTAAGGACTCACAATACTTCCATTATTATCATAAACTTTAATATTTGACTCTGTCAAATAGCTTCTGTCTTTTAAAATAGCGGGAATCACATCCTCTCTCAAGATAGTTGGAGGGACAGTCCATGTTGGATTGAAGACTACTTGAATTAATGTTGAACTCAGAATTGGTGTTTTTCTTTTTGCTCTTCCCACAATGACTCTGTGTGTTCTTATTGTATCTTGATTTTTGATTAATGTTAATCTGTAATCAGGAATGTTAATAATAATATATTCTTTCCCCATTTGTTTTGGATACCATTTCCAGCGTTCCAGATTTACGAGAATTTGTTTAGTTCGTTGGTTTTTAGAAAAATTAAGTGACGCTATTGTTCCTGATCCAATTTTCGCATCAGCGGCTAAACCATGACGGCTTTGGAATTTCTTTAAGGCTGTTTTAGTTTCTTCGTCATAAATTGCCGTAAGACTGTCTTGCGGTTGTAATTCTTTCCAATAGATCAATCTTTTTTTGATGTCAATAATGGAAGGATTAGTATCGTTAGGAGTAATTATTTTTGTAAATTTTATGGTTTTAAAATCATCTCTTGGGAAAGTGTTAATTAGCTGAAGTGCTTTTTTTAATTTTTTGTAAACAATATGATTGGGTTTCAGTTGTTCCATTTTATAAGCGAGGGAATCACTTTGCAGTAATTGGGCAACTGTTGCATTTAGGTCAATATAGTTTTCTTTCAAATCCCAGTTTTTATATAGTTTACGAGGATTGAGTGTTCCGTTAGTAAGATGAGAGATGTATTTTTGTACGCTAGAAGTTAGTAAAACATCATATTTTGCTAGCTCTAAAGAGTCTAGGGAGGTTGCTTTTTTTTCAAAATCAAGCAGTGCTTTTATTTTATACTCCTCTGGATTTAGTCCTTCGTCTTCTGATTTAAGTAGCTCTGCCAAAACTATTTTTCTTTTTTCTACGGATTGCCAAACCGTCCTGAAGTCAGTTGATTTGTAAAAATTAGTGAGTGTTTTGTTGTTGAAAGTAAGTAATAAAGTAGAGTCAATAGCCGTGGGTTTGCCTTCAGGTTGAACACGTAGTATAGGAGTCTCTTTTTTCAAGACTACCTCGCTTTTTAGCACTTCTTTTTTGCAATTAATGAAGGTAAAGAGCAATATAAGCAGAAATAAATTTCTCATCATTTATATTTTTAAACATAATCACATCTTCCCCGTTTTTTTTATTTCAAAAAGGACTCCTCTAACGTCACATCCCATTTTTGTGTAACCAAGGTCTTCTTTTCTAAAATTGAACCAGATTAAATTGGTGTTTTGTTTGATGTTATACTTTTTCAAATTTATACTCCATTTTTCGCTGAAACCTTTTTTTGTACTCTTTCAAAACGACGATTCCTCGGATTTTAAATTGTTTTTCATTGGTAAATAAATCATTTTTTACTTCGAATAAGGAACCATTTCTATGAGATTATAGGTGCTATACAATCTAAAAAGGACGGTGTTTTCTAAAGTGGCTCCATTAAAATGATAATTTGCTATCGATTTTTTAGCTCTGAGCACAAGATCTCGTGCCAATAATGTGTTCAAATTAGCAATTTAATTACTGTTTTGTATTATTTTTTTAGAGTGTTTTTTAAGTACTATAAAGGTATAATATTTTCATATTAAATTCTTTATGATTTGAATCCTCTTTTTTGAAAAAGGATCAAAGGGTGAGTTTTGGACTTTTTAAGAAAAAAACTTGCATTGAAGCAAACTTATTAATTATATTTGCACCGTTGTTAATGCGAAAGTAGCTCAGTTGGTAGAGCTCCAGCCTTCCAAGCTGGTTGTCGCGAGTTCGAGCCTCGTCTTTCGCTCTAAATTTCAAATATTAGTTTGAAATTATTTTACTGTTATTATGCGAAAGTAGCTCAGTTGGTAGAGCTCCAGCCTTCCAAGCTGGTTGTCGCGAG